>NZ_FCOE02000003.1 GCF_001544915.2 Caballeronia pedi
TTTCAACAATCGCGATGACGTGCCGGTCGTCGAGCATTGGAGCGTGCATGGATTGGGTCATGCATGGTCAGGAGGACGGCCGCAAGGCTCTCATACGGACGCACGCGGTCCCAACGCGACCGACGAGATCATCCGTTTCTTTGGACAATTTGCGTCCAATGCCGGTTGCGAACGTGCGAAAGATCCCGCAGCCGCTACTCGCGACCGCGCTGAGGTACATCAGAACGAATAAGCACATACGCACAGGACCCAAATTACACGCCATGCAGGCTCGGATTACGCGCTTTCGCGACTGAACAGTTGCGACCACGTATGACGATTCGACCGGAGCACACGGGCATGGACAACGAAGAAGCGCTACGGGTGCGTGCGTCCTTTTGATGGGAGGCGGCGGGCCGCCCGAACGGAGAAGCCGACCGACATTTGGGCTCAGATTGAACAAGACGCAGCAGCGGCGTCCCAGGTTCTCATCTCGCACGATTGGTTCGGCATGCTAACGACAGACAACATAGCACTTCTCGAGAAGGAAGTCCTTCCGGGCTATCTCATGCGCTGTGGAATCGAAAGACATCAAGGTCTGGAGAGAGGCAGCCATGTCGCAACTCGAGCGCGCGCTCGGCGTCGTCGATGGCCAGCGCGGCGCGCCTTCGTCCGGCCTGTCTCCCCAGCGGGCGCGGGCCGCCATTTTCTTGCGGCAATATCGTTTGGCATCGCTCTACCCAGAACACGGTCCAGGCGTCTAGGCTAAATGCAAGGGTCGCCGAAACTGCCTGTCACTTTCGTCCAAAAATGCACACTCCGAGAGGGCGTGACCGCCCGGCCGGCAGAGTGCTCAGCATCTTCCCTACCTAGATAGCAAAGTCATCACACTCGCTTGACTCTGTTCATTCGATGCGCTTACCATGTAACTAACATATCAGTTGCATACGGAGGCGCGCAATGGATATCCTCACGCAGGGGGACGGCCCGACCCGGATCGTCGCGGTTCATGGCATTCAGGGCACCCGCGCCGTCTGGCGGCCGCTCGCCGAAACCATGCGCGGCCAAGCCACCTTCGTGCTGCCGAATCTGCGTGGCCGGGGCGCGGCGGCGCGCGGATCGCAGGCGGCGGATTACGGACTCAGAGCCTTCGCCGCCGACCTCGCGCACGTCATCGACGCAGCCACGCGAGGCGAGCCTTACTGCCTCGCGGGCTGGAGCATGGGCGTGACAGTGTCTCTAGCGGCGTTGCCGCAGCTCTCGCATCGTCCGAAGAAACTGATTCTGATGTCCGGCTCGCCCGCGTTGTGCGCCTTGCAATGGTTCCGCGCACGTGAAGGCGCGGCGCTCGCCGACGAAATCGCCGCTCGCGAGGCGCGTTTGAATCTCGCCGATGCCGCCGACCGCGACGCCGTGGCCTGGACATGGCAGGGCATCCGCGACACGGATCAGCGCGGCGTGCTGGCCAGCGTCGATATCCCCGCGCTCATCGTGCACGGCGCCGCCGACGACGAATGCCCCCTCGAACACGCGCACTGGCTGCGCGAAGGCTTGCCGCGCGCACGGCTCGACATCATCGCGGGCGCGGGCCACGGCATTCCCACCACTCACACTGCCGAAGTCGCCACCGCCGTGCGGCGCTTCCTCTCTGACTGATTTCTTCAAGGAGTCGACCGTTGCGAACCGAAGACCTCATCCACTTTTGCGCACCCGCGCGCCTCATCATGGAGAAGGGCGCGCGCGCCCGTTTGCCTGCGCTCATCGCGCATCTCGGCTATACGCGCGGCGTGCTCGTCACCGATACCTTCTTCACGACCCACACGTCCTGGGTGCGTGAATATGTCGATGCGGCCCGCGCGCTTGGCGTCGCCACCCACGTATTCGACGGCGGCGCGCCCGATCCGACCACCACGCTTTGCGATGAAGCGACGCGCGCGGTGCGCGATGCGCTCAAAGGCCACGCACCCGATCACGTCATTGCGCTGGGCGGCGGCAGCAAC
Organism: Caballeronia pedi; assembly: GCF_001544915.2. Taxonomy (GTDB): domain Bacteria; phylum Pseudomonadota; class Gammaproteobacteria; order Burkholderiales; family Burkholderiaceae; genus Caballeronia; species Caballeronia pedi. The sequence goes on from NZ_FCOE02000003.1 coordinate 1,980, forward strand.
ATCGATCTGGCGAAGGCGCTCGCCGTCACCTTGCGCGACGGCACGCCCGTCAAGCATTTCGTCGGCGCGCGCGGGCCGCTCGCCGCGCTTCCGCTCATCGCCATGCCTACGACCGCCGGCACTGGCTCCGAGGCGACGCCGGGCGCAATCCTGGTCGATCCGGAGAACGCGACCAAGGTCGCCGTGATGGACAACGCCTTGCGTCCGCAGATCGCGCTGATCGACTACGAACTGACGATGACCTGCCCGCCGCCCGTGACCGCCGACGCGGGCATCGACGCGCTCACGCATGCAATCGAGTCGTATCTCACGATCGACTCCGCCGCGTTCGACCGCGCGAATCATCCCGATCCAGGCTATAGCGGCCGCTCGTCGCTGACGATGCTGTTCGCGCGCGAATCCATTCGCCTGTGCGCGCGCTATCTAAAGCGCTGTTACGACGACGGTTCCGACGAAACCGCGCGCGCCGCGATGTGTCAGGCGAGCTTTTACGCGGCGCTTTCGTACGGAAGCGCGGGACTGAACGCGGTGCACGGCATTGCCTATGCGGTGGCGGGCGCGACGCATCGCTCGCACGGCACGACCAACGCCGTGATGCTGCCTTACGCCGTAGGCGGCTTGCGGCAAACGCGCCGCGCCGAACTGCTCGATATCGCGGCCGATTTCGGCATCGACACCGCAGGCGACGCCGGTCTCGCCATCGACCGGTTGTGCCTGCGCCTGCGCGAGCTGATCGCGAGTGTCGGCATTCCTGTGGATCTGCGCGCGCTCGGCATCCAGGAAGCCGCGCTCGATGCGCTCACTCGCGACGCGCTCGCCGTCAAGCGCCTCGCCCAGGCCTTTCCCGTTACCGACGTCGCCGCGGTCTACGCCGACATCGTGCGCCGCGCGTTTTTCGGCGACCTCGGGAAAACCCCCTCCGTCGAACGCGACACCGCGCTTGACTTGCATTGACGTGCAACTAATATGTTAGTTGTGTGATCTGGATATTCAGGAGACGCATCATGATGACCGAACGGCAGCGACAATTTCGCGAAAACTACAAATCGAACATCAACCCGCTGTACAACGGCCTGCTGCACATCGCGGTGCTGTATTGCGCGGGCATCGCGGCGATCTGGTATTGCGCGACTCACTTGCACGCCGCGACATGGGAATGGCTGCTCGTGATTCCCGTGTTCCTCGGCGGCAACTTCGTGGAATGGGCGATGCACCGCTTCGTGATGCACCGGCGCATCGACGTATTCGCGCTGCGCGCCATCTACGAACGCCACACGCGCGAGCATCATCAGTACTTCACCGATGCCGAGCCGACCATCGATACGACGCGCGAATTTCGCATCGTGTTCTTTCCGTGGCGCGTGCTGATCACGCTCGGCGTATTCGGCACCGTGCTCGGCGCGATCGCATCGGCTGTCCTGAATCCGAACGCGGGCTATATCGTTTTTCTGACGATGGTCGCGCAGTATCTGCTTTACGAGACCTTTCATTACTGCTGCCACGTGCATGACAACTGGTTCGTGCGCAACATGCCGTTCATCAACACGATTCGCCGTCACCACACCGCGCATCACAACATGGGGATCATGATGAAGTACAACATGAACCTCACCTTTCCCATCGCCGACTGGGTTCTCGGCAGCAGCGACCTGCGGCGCGGCTTCCTTGGCACGCTGTTCAACGGCTATAGCGAAGAACACGTGAAGGAAGAACTGCGCCCGGTGATCGCGAAGTTCCGCCGCGATCAGTCGCGCGTCACGCTCGACGGCCCCGACCTGACGGAAGAAGAGCGCAGCGTCATGACGGCAATCTGATTCCTGCCCCATTCATCGCTTCGAGGAACGCCGCACAACCGCAAGACCGCCAATCACCCCGCGAAAAAAAGGTCCGCCAAAGAGCCGCCTCGCGAAACATGGAGAGAGACACATGGAAATGCTTTCACCCGATGCCGTCGCGATACGGCACGGCGTCGCCGCGCGCCTCGAGCGCCTGCCGCTCACGCGCTATCAACGCTCCATTTTCGCCGTGATCGCCACAGCGTGGCTGTTCGATTCGATCGATCTCGGCATCATGACGTTCGTGCTCGGATCGATCAAAACGGAGTTTCATCTGAGCGCGGCGCAAGCGGGCCTGCTCGGCAGTTCGAGTTTTCTCGGCATGCTGGCGGGCGCGGCGATCGCGGGCGTGCTCGCCGACCGCTACGGTCGCAAGCCGGTGTTTCAGGTGAGCATGATCTTCTGGGGCATCGGCAGTCTGCTGTGCGGCTTTGCGCAGGACGTGACGTGGCTGATGGTGTTTCGCGTGTTGCTCGGCTTCGGCATGGGCATGGAGTTTCCCATCGGGCAATCGATCGTCTCCGAGATCGTGCCGGCGAAAAATCGCGGTCGCTATGTCGCGATGCTCGAAGGCTTCTTTCCGATCGGCTTCATCGTCGCGGGTATCGCCACGTATTTTCTGTTGCCGGTGATCGGCTGGCGCGGCATTTTCATCGCGCTCTCGGTGCCGGCCGTGTTCGTGTTCGTGGTGCGGCGCGCGGTGCCGGAATCGCCGCGCTGGCTGGAAAGCGCGGGCCGTATCGTCGATGCGGACGCGGTCGTCGCGCGTATCGAAGCGCACGTGAAAGCCGCGCTCGGTGGCGCGGAACTGCCCGCCGTCGCGCCGGTGACGAACGTGGCGCCGCCTTCGCATCGCGCGGCGGGCAAGGCGAGCATCGCGCAATTGTGGACGGGCGGCTATGCGCGTCGCACGTTCATGATCTGGACGCTGTGGTTCTTCGCGCTGCTCGGCTACTACGGTCTGACGACGTGGCTCGGCGCGCTCCTGCAAAGCGCGGGCTACGAAGTCACCAAATCGGTGTTCTACACCGTGCTCATTTCGCTCGCGGGAATTCCGGGCTTCATGACGTTCGCGTGGCTGATCGAGGCCTGGGGACGCAAGCCTTCCTGCGTGCTGACGCTGATCGGCAGCGCGGCTTTCGCATATCTCTACGGACAGGCGGCGGGTTCGCACGCGCCGGTCGCGCACCTGATCGCCACCGGCGCCTGCATGCAGTTCTTCTTCTTCGGCATGTGGTCCGTGCTCTACGCCTACACTCCCGAGTTGTACCCGACGCGCGCCCGGGCGACCGGCTCCGGATTCGCATCCGCGATCGGGCGGCTGGGTTCGCTGCTCGGGCCGTCGATCGCCGGAATCGTGCTGCCAGCGATGGGACAGGGCGGCGTGTTCACGCTCGGCGCGGCGTCCTTTCTCGTCGCGGCGCTCGCGGTGCTGACGCTCGGCGTCGAGACGCGCGGCAGGGCGCTGGAAGAGGTCTCCGTGTGACGCGTTTCTCGCCGTGTCGACAGATGCAACTGCTATACAATGGGTATATCCGATGAACGACTCCGCAGGTTTATCCATGGCCGAACGCATTGCTGCCCGCAAGACTGCTGCGCAACCGAAGACCACGCGCGCGAAATCGTCTACACCCGCTCGCGCGTCGCGCGGCGGCGTGAAGCAGCCGGTGCAGCGGGAGAGTCTCACCGAACAGGCCTACGCGCAGATCGAGGAGGCGATCGTCACCTTGCAGATCGCGCCGGGCGCGACCGTGTCCGAGCTGTCGCTGAGCGAGATGACCGGCATCGGCCGCACGCCGATCCGCGAGGCCATTCAGCGTCTCGCGCGCGAGCATCTGATTCTGATCCTCCCGCAGCGCGGTCTGCTCGTGCCCGAGATCGATGTAAAGAAGCAGTTGAAGCTTTTGAAGACGCGCCGCGAAGTGGAGCGCCTGATCTGCCGCAGCGCCGCGCGCAGCGCCACGCCCCAGGAGCGGGAAGTGTTCGCGCAGCTCGCGGCCGAATTCGCCGAGGCGTCCAAAACCAACGACGATGTGACCTTCGTGCGGCTCGATCGCGAGTTCAACGAGCTATGCCTGATCGCGGCCCGCAACGAATTCGCGGAGGCGTCCATGCGTCTCATGCACGGTCTCGCGCGCCGCTTCTGGTACGTTCATTACAAGCAGGCGGCCGATCTGCCGGAAATGGCGCGGCTGCACGGCGCGGTGGCGAAAGCCATCGCCGAAGGCGACGTGGATCGCGCGGGCCGGACGCTCGATGCGCTTCTCGACAACATCGAGGAGTTCACGCGCGCGACGCTGGTCGAGATTTGATCTTTCCGCGATGACGCCGCCGCGCCCCGTCCGGACGCTTCCCGATGCCCATCGCGGCGGCGGCTCGACTGCGTCGCTGACCTTGCGCGCCTATCGGTTGCTCGAGGAAGCCATCGTCACGCAACAGATCGCGCCGGGCGCATCCGTCACCGAGGCGCAGTTGAGCGAGCTGATCGGGATGAGCCGAATGCCGACGCGCGAAGCCGTGCGCCGTCTCGTGCGTGAAAACCTGCTCGTGGTGCTGCCCAAGCGTGGCATCGTCGTGCGCCCCATCGATGCACATGCGCAACTGCGCCTGCTCGAAACGCGGCGCGAAGTGGAGCGCCTGCTCGCGCGTCTGGTCGCACGCGAGAGTACTGCGGTGCAGAAAGAGACGCTGCGCGAACTTGCCTCGCGCTTCGAGGTGGCCGCGCGCAATGCGGACACGCTCGCTTTCGTGCATGCCGACAAATCCTTCAACGAGTTGTGTCTCGCCAGTTGCGCGAACGACTTCGTCATCGATGCGATGCGCCTGATGCAAGGCCCGTCACGCCGCTTCTGGTTCCAGCGTTCGCGCGATGCCGAGATCCTCGCCGAATCCGCCAGCCTGCACGCGGCCCTCGCGCTCGCGATGGCCAGCGGCGACGCCGACGCCGCCGCGCGCGCGAGCGATCGCCTGCTCGACAGCGCCGAACGCTTTGCGCGTCGCGCCATCGAAGAAGCGCACCCCGCCATTCCCTCGTTTCGCTGATAACGCTGCTTTCATAGGGTAAACATGCTTTGCCCGCAGCGCGTCGCTAAACTACGCTTGAGCTGTGATAAATATCAGTAACATATAAGTTGCAGAGCAGTTGCGGGCAACTTGGCCATAGCAGTGAATGCCACCATGGAGACTTCATGAAGCGTGATGCACAGGTTCAATGGGATGCACTCGCACAGAGCAAGGCCACGCGGCTTGCGCGAGCGACGCACGTGACGCAGGGCAAGCTCGTCGATGCGCAGAAGATGACCTCGCTGCTCGAAGCGGTGCTGGAGCCGGGTGATCGCGTGTGCATCGAAGGGAATAATCAAAAGCACGCGGATTTTTTGTCGGCGGCGCTCGCGAAAGTGAATCCGCAGGCCGTGCACGATCTGCATATCGTGCAGTCGAACATCGCGCTGCCGCAGCATCTGGATATCTTCGAGAAAGGCATCGCGCGCAAGCTCGACTTTTCGTACTCGGGGCCGCAAGGCGTGCGTATGGCACAGCTCATCGATGCGGACAAGGTGAAGGTCGGCGCGATTCACACGTATCTCGAACTGTACGGCCGCTATTTCTGCGATCTCACGCCACGCGTGTGCTTCATCGCCGCGCAGAGCGCGGACCGCGACGGCAATCTCTACACCGGGCCGAACACCGAAGACACGCCGGCTGTCGTCGAGGCGACCGCATTCAAGAACGGCATCGTGATTGCACAGGTGAACGAACTGGTCGAGCGCGTGCCCCGCGTCGATGTGCCCGCGGACTGGGTGAACTTCGTCGTGCGCGCGCCGAAGCCGCATTACATCGAGCCGATCTTCACGCGCGATCCCGCCGCGATCACCGAGATTCAGATTCTGATGGCGATGATGGTCATCAAGGGCATCTACGCCGAGTACGGCGTGACGCGCCTGAATCACGGCATCGGCTTCGATACCGCGGCCATCGAATTGCTGTTGCCGACCTATGCGGAAAACCTCGGCCTGCGCGGAAAAATCTGCACGCATATGTCGGTGAATCCGTGTCCGACGCTGATTCCGGCGATCGAATCGGGCTTCGTGCAGTCGATCCATTCCGCGGGCTCGGAGCTTGGCATGGAAGCGTATGTCGCGGCGCGCCCCGATATCTTCTTTACCGGGCCGGATGGCAGCCTGCGCTCGAATCGCGTGTTCTGCCAGCTCGCCGGACATTACTCGGACCTGTTCATCGGTTCCACGTTGCAGGTCGACATGCAAGGCAACAGTTCGACCGCCACGAAAAGCCGCATGACCGGCTTCGGCGGGGCGCCCAACTTCGGCTGCGATTCGCGCGCGCGCCGCCATACGAGCGATGCCTGGCTCAAGGCGGGACGCGAGGCGTCGTCTTCCTCGGCGCACGCCATGCCTCGCGGGCGCAAGCTCGTCGTACAGATGGTGGAAACCTTCGGCGAAAAGATGCAGCCGACATTCGTCGAACGGCTCGACGCGTGGGACCTGATGCACAAGTTCGATCTCGCCCTGCCGCCGGTCATGGTCTATGGCGACGACGTCACGCACATCGTGACTGAGGAAGGTATCGCGAACCTGCTGCTGTGCCGTGACGAAGCCGAGCGTGAGCAGGCGATTCGCGGTGTGAGCGGTTTCACGGCGGCGGGTCTCGCGCGTGATGAACGCATGGTCGAAACACTACGCGCGCGCGGCGCGATCCGCCGCCCGGAGGACATGGGCATCAATCCGCTGCACGCGACACGCGATCTGCTCGCCGCGCGCTCGATCAAGGACCTGGTGCGGTGGTCGGGTGGGCTTTACGATCCGCCGAAACGATTTCGCAACTGGTAACAGCGGCACATGCGTTGTTCATCGCGAGAGTCAAAAACATACAGGAGCATCGGGCAATGGAGCAACTCGGTTTTTCGTTCGACGGACTCGCGTCGAGTGATCGCGGCATATACGCGATCGCTGGCGTGGTGGCTTCGGGCGACCTCGAAATACTCATCGAGCGGAAGGCGCTCGACGGCCGTTGCGAGGTCGCTATCAACACGTCGATTCACGGCTTCGAGACGACCTGGCGCGCGGTGATGCAGCGCTTCGTCACGAACCGGCCGCTCGCCGACACACGCGTGACCGTCAACGACAGCGGCGCGACGCCGGCGATCGTGAGTCTTCGTCTTGCGCAGGCTGCGCAGTCACTCGATGAGGAATCCAGATGAATATTCATGATGGCATGCAGCCCAGAGAAATGACACCGAGTCAGCGCAGCTATCAGGAGGCGAGCGCGCGCGAACGCGCCCGCGGTTTATGCGATGCGGGCAGTTTCACCGAATGGCTCGATCCGCGCGAGCGTCTGACGAGCCCGCATCTCGCGGCGCTCGACACGCCCGTCGCGTTCGACGACGGCGTGGTGATCGGCGCCGGAAGTCTGGCCGGCGAGCGTGTGTTCGTCGCGGCGCAGGAAGGGCGTTTCATGGGCGGCGCAGTCGGCGAGATCCACGGCGCGAAGCTCACCGGCCTGCTCAGGCGCGCGGTGAAGGAGCGGCCCGCCGCCGTGCTGCTGATGCTGGAAACCGGCGGCGTGCGGCTGCACGAAGCGAACGCCGGGCTCGTCGCGATCTCCGAGATTCAGCGTGCCGTGTTCGATGCGCGTCATGCGGGCGTGCCGGTGATCGTGCTGATCGGCGGCGGCAACGGCTGCTATGGCGGCATGGGTATCGTCGCGCGATGCTGCGACGCCATCGTGATGAGCGAAGCGGCGCGGCTGTCCGTGTCGGGACCTGAAGTGATCGAGACGGCGCGGGGTGTCGAAGAATTCGACGCGAAGGATCGCGCGCTCGTGTGGCGGACGATGGGCGGCAAGCACCGTTATCTGCTGGGCGAGATCGATCGTTACGTCGACGACGATCTCGGTGCCTTCCGCGAAGCCGCCGCGACGTATCTGAACCGTCCGGTGCCGCTCGATCTCGATGCGGTGCTGGCCGAGCACGCGCGGATCGAACAGCGTCTCGCGCGCTTCGGCGCCTGCGAGGACGCGCTCGATATCTGGACCGCGATGGGCATCGACAACGCGGCGCGCATCACTGCGCTCGACACTGAGGCATTTCTTCAAGCAGCGGCTTGCACACGCGAGGAACACGCAGATGACGCTCTCTGATCTGCTCGACGGTCTTTTTCCGGCGGGCCATCTCACGATTGTCGAGGCGGGCGTGATCGCCGGCACGGGTACGCATGCGCGCGGCGAAGTGGCGTTGATCGGCACCGTGGATCATGCAGCGATCGGCGTCGATACGGCGCTTGCGCTCGCATCGCATGTGCTGCGCGTCGTGCGGGAGCAGCCGGGCACGCCGATCCTGCTGCTCGTCGACAACGCCGGCCAGCGACTTTCGCGGCGTGACGAGCTGCTCGGCAACAACGGCTGTCTTGCACATCTGGCGAAGTGTCTGGAGGTCGCGCGCACGCGCGGGCATCGTGTGTTGAGCCTCGTCTACGATCAGGCGGTGTCGGGCGGCTTTCTCGCGGCTGGCATGATCGCGGATCGCACGTATGCACTACCGGATGCGCATATCCATGTGATGAACCTGCCCGCGATGAGCCGCATCACGCAAATTCCGCTCGACCGCCTGGAGGCGTTGTGCGCGAGTTCCGCGGTGTTTGCGCCGGGCGTACCGAGCTTTTACAAACTCGGCATCGTCGAAGGCGTATGGGAGGGCGATCTGAGCATGGCGCTGGAGCAAGCGCTCATGACAGCATCGAACGAAGACACGCGCAGCGAGACCGGGCGCGCGCGGGGCGGCCGCATGCTGGCCGCGGACATCGCCGCGCGTATAACGGAGCAGCTCGCATGAGTCTGACGTCCGATCTCGCACGGCCGACGCCCGGATATTCCACGGACGATTACGCGTGCGCCGTGGCGCGTGCGGCCATCGGCGCGCTGCACGCCGAAGTGATGCTCGATCCGAAGCCGGGCCTCGTCACGCGTTCCAGCAACGGCAGTCATCGGGATATGAACGCGGCGCTGTTCGTGCGCAGCCTGTTCGCCTTGCGGCATTACTTCCCGCGCATCGCGCGGGCGGGCGAGCAGGGCGCGTCATTCGACGGGTTGCGGCGGCTAGGCATTGAGGCGGAAGACGCGATGATGCGTGCAACACGCGGCGTCAACACACATCGCGGCGCGATCTTCACGCTCGGTTTGCTTGCCGCTGCCGCCGGCCATCTGCACGCGAGGAAGAGTCGCCTCGATGCGTACGAGATGTGCATGACCGTGAGCCAGCGCTACGGTGCCGCGATCATTGATAGCCGGATGGACGCACGCCCGAGTCACGGCTTGCGTGCGAGCAGGGCATACGGCATTGCAGGCGCGCGCGAGATCGCCGCGCTCGGCTTTCGTGTGCTGCGCGAAACTGCCGTGCCGACGCTCGAAGACGCACTCGCACGCGGCCTGACGCGCGAGCGTGCCGCCGTGCAAACCCTCTTCTCCGTCATGGCCGTGCTCGACGACACCAACCTGTTTCATCGCGGCGGCCACGCGGGGGTCGAGTTCGTGCAACGCGAAAGCCGCGCGTTTCTCGCGGCGGGCGGCGCGCTCGCGCCGGACTGGCGGCAGCGCGTCCGCGCGCTCGACGCGGCGTTCGTACGGCGCAATCTCAGTCCCGGCGGCGCGGCGGACATGCTTTCCGCCACGCTCTTCGTCCACGCATTGCAAGCGCTTTGACGTCATGGGTCTCGTCATCCTGTGTCCCGGCCAAGGCGCGCAACATGCCGCGATGTTTGCAACGCTCACCGCCGATCCGCTCGCCCGCGAGGTCATCGAGGCAGCGAGCGAGTTGGTCGATCTCGACCTGCTGCGGCTCGAAACCACCGTGCCAGGCGAGCGCCTGTTCGACAACGCCATCGCCCAGCCGCTCGTGTGCGCGGCGGCGCTCGGCGCCTGGCATGCGCTTTCGTCGCGTATCGACACGCCGCTCGCGTTCGCTGGCTACAGCATTGGTGAGCTTGCCGCGTATGGCTGCGCGGGCGCGCTTGGCTTCATCGACACGCTGCGTCTCGCGCAACGACGCGCCGCGCTGATGGATGCGTGCGCCCGCGCGACCGGTGGCATGCTTGCGCTGCGCGGCCTGAACGAGGCGCACGTGCGGGTGTTGTGCGACGGACGCGATGCGGCCATCGCCATCGCGAACGCTGACGATCACTTCGTCGTCGGCGGAGCGCACGGCGTGCTCGAAGAGATCGCGGAGCGCGCGGCGCAGCAAGGCGCGCATACCGTGCGACGTCTTCCGGTATCGATCGTCTCGCATACCGCCGCCCTGAGCGACGCCGCGTCCGCATTCGAAACCGTGCTCGGCGCGTCCGGCGCACGCGATCCCGATGTTCCCGTTCTCGCCGGCATCGACGGGTCCGCGATCCACGGCTGGCCGCGCGCGATTCAATCCCTCGCCGCGCAGCTGCGCCAGACGATCCGCTGGGATCTGTGCACGGAGTCGGCAATCGAGCGCGGCGCGACGGCATTCTTCGAACTGGGTCCCGGCGCTGCGCTGTCGCGCATGCTTCAACAGAGCCATCCCGAGATTCCGGCGCGTTCGTTCGCGGATTTCCGCAGCATCAGCGGCGCGGCGCGCTGGATCGAATCGGTCGCGTACTGACTTGCCCTTCGCCCCTTCGCCCATCACTGTGACAGGAGACACACATGAAACAAGCGAAGCATGACAAGCCTGCGATGGCTCATCCGCGAACCCGTTGGTTGCAGCTTTTGCTCGGCATCCTATGCATGGGTCTGGTGGCCAATCTGCAATACAGCTGGACGCTCTTTGTGCGTCCGATGCACGAGACGATGGGCTGGCCCGAATCCAGCATTCAGCTCGCGTTCTCGATCTTCATCATTGTCGAGACGTGGCTCGTGCCGGTCGAAGGCATGCTGGTAGACCGCTTCGGCCCGCGTCCCGTAGTGGCGGGCGGCGCCGTGCTGATTTTTATCGCATGGACGATGAACGCCTGGGCTCATTCGCTGCCGATGCTCTATGCGGCGGCAGTCGTGTCCGGTCTCGGCGCGGGCTGTGTGTATGGCACTTGCGTCGGCAATGCGCTCAAGTGGTTCCCGGAGAAGCGCGGCTTCGCGTCGGGGCTGACCGCGGCGGGATTTGGCGTAGGCGCCGCGCTCACGGTGATTCCGATCGCCAACGCGATCAAGGCGAACGGCTATCACAACGCGTTCTCGACATTCGCGATCGTGCTGGGCGGTTCGATCCTGTTCCTCTCGCTCTTCATGGTGCGCCCAGCCCCCGGAGCGCGACCGACTACGACGCCCCGCAAACTGATCGAGACGCGGCACAACTTCACGACGGCGCAGATGCTGCGCACGCCGGTATTCTGGGTCATGTATCTCATCTTCACGGCGATTTGCGCGGGCGGCCTGATCGCGACGGCGCAGGTCGGGCCGATTGCGCGGGATTTCGGCATCGCGAAGGCGCCGATCGCACTCCTCGGCACGGTGATACCCCTGCTCACGCTCACCTTGTCGATCGACAATCTCGTCAATGGGCTCACGCGGCCGCTATGTGGCTTCATCTCGGATCGCTTCGGGCGCGAGAACACAATGTTCATCGTGTTCCTCGGTGAGGGCGCGGCCCTGATCGGTCTGATCCAGTTCGGCCAGACGCCGCTGGGCTTTCTGATCTTCGCGCCGCTGATCTTCCTGTTCTGGGGCGAGATCTACGCGATATCTTCAGCGCTGGTCGGTGATACGTTCGGCAGCAAGCACGTGACGGCGAATGCCGGAGCGCTGTACACCACCAAGGGCGTGGCGGCGCTGCTGGTGCCTCTCGGCAGCCTGATCAAGGAATCCACCGGAAGCTGGTCGACGGTCTTCATCGTATGCGCGGCCGTGAGCGTGATCACTGCGCTGGCGTCAAAGATGGTGTTGAGCCCGATGCGGCGCAGCTTCATCGAAACGAGCAATCGAGAGGCGATCGCCGAGGCGGTCCTCGTGTCGGCCAAGAGCGATGTGTCGGACGCCCGCACGCATAAGCCAGCCGCCTGAGCCTGGCGTATCGATTGAAGTTGGCGCGCCGGTCCGCTGGCGCACCGTCACCACGCCGAACCGGAGGGGGGCATGTTTATGCTAACAGCCATTTTCGAGTTTATGTGCGGAGGTCTTCGCAAATCAGTCGAAACCCACCGCGAATGTTTGGAGTTCGAGACAGGCACGATTTGCTTCATCTTCTTTTGACCGATTCGATCCATAGCCGATAAGCGGCTCGAACGATGACGCGCAACGAACGCACGCGACGCGTGGACCGATCTATTGCACGAATGATCAGTAATGCAGTGCGCGCATACAAAGGAAAATTTGGTTTGGGTTCTCGGGCGCAGCGCTATGCATTCGTTCAGCTAGCGGCGTACCTAGCGCATCATGGGTGCTTGCTTTGATTGTGACAGCCAGTTTGCGCGAGTCGCTCACAATACATTCATGTTGATTGCTTATGCAGAGCGTCGTACGTCGGTAGTAGCGCGCAACGGCAGAGGGGCCCGAGAGTCCTATGGGCCGGTATTCTTTTGGTCTCGGATGAGTTGGAAGCGGGCGGCAAAAGTCGGGCCAAACTCGACTGACAACGAGGAGTATTGTCTCAAGATCCCCGTTGTTTTCATTCGGGCCACGCTATTAGCGGAGGCCGAAGGAGTGCTGAACGGCTAGTCGTCTTAACGCGCGGGATCAAGCGCGCGGCAATGGACTTCGTGGCGTTCCAGGGAAAGCGTTGCGATCAGGCCGATGGCCAACGGCCCGCGAAGAATATGCATTTCCACGAGGCTCGTATCGGATGCGGTGCGATTGTCCGTCGAGGATAGGGCGCGGGATTCGATGGCAGCGTCGCGGACCAGATGTTCAGCTCGTTTTTCTCGACCAAACCGGACGGAATGGGGATCGGGCTTCGGTCAGCCAGTCGATCGTCGTTGCGCATGGCGGTTCGCTGTCCACCGAGAATAATGCGGGGACGGGCGCGACATTCAGTTTTCAGGTGCCTGTCGGTGAGTTCGGTACGCAAGGCGTACGATTCGACTGACGTTGCTCACGCTGCCGTGCGGTAGAAGCCAAATTGGTAGCTTCGACCAATTGAACTCGTCGCGTTGTTGCTGCAATAGCTCCATTGTCGACCGCTTAGCGGCTGGTATGTGCTCTAGCACGTGCATCCAGAATCTACAGGATGCCGGTTGCTTTGCTTCGACGACGCTTGGCGCGCAATCTTCGGCTGTCGGCCAATCTCAGCGGTCCGCTGCGGTCGGCGCACGGTCAATCGCGTGACCGTTCGATTCCGGTTCAAGACATTCAGACGGTCGAGGATCGAACGTCAGACAAGGGGTGGCGTACACGGCCGACTACGTCGGATTCCAGTCGGCAGTTGCAACCATTAGGTATCCACTTATTCCCGTCGTCGGGGTGACCTCTATCCCCGGAGCCACCGAACGGGTCTTGACGAAAACACATCGATGGCTGCTGTGGATTCGCTTACACCGATGGATGGGGATGAGTTGCTGGTTCTTGCTTCAATGCTGCGGCAATTTCTATCGCCGCTTTTTGCAACTCGGGTACATAGCGGCGAATAGCATCAGCGAGGCTCACCGCACGCGACAGGAAGACGACATTGAGGCTCGCGAGCACGCGCTCGTCCGCGCTGATCGCGACCGCGACCGCACCGATCTTCGCCTGCGCGGTCCAGTCTCCGTGATTCGATCCGAAACCATCCTCGCGCACGCGCCGGATCAGCTTGCGCACGAGCGCATCGTTCTTCGCGAGTGCCTGCTGCTCTTCGCCGCCCGCGCCGGAGCGTAGTAATTCGAGAATGTCTTCGCGCTCCTCGTCAGGGCACATCGCGAAGTAGGCGCGGCCCGCCGCCGTCAGCAGGATCGGCAGACGCCGCCCGACCATTGCGCGATGAAACGACAACTGGCTGAAGCGATGCGTCGTCTCGCGGATGATCATCGCGTCGCCGTCGGGCGTGGTGAGATCGGAAGGCCACGCGACGCGCTGCAAAAGCTGCCCCATGATCGGCGGCGCGACGGTCGCGATGCGCTCGGTATCGGTGAAGCCCTCGCTCAGCGAGCGCACGGCGAGCGTCAGGCGAAAGCTGTCGTCCGACGTGCTGCGGCGAACGAACCCTTCCTCCATCAGCGTTTCGAGCAGACGGCGCACCGTCGTGCGATGCAGGCCGGTCAGATCGGCAATCTGCTGGCTCGTCGCGCGTCCGCCTTCCATCGCGTTCAACGCCCGCAGCACCTGAAGGCCGCGCGCCAGTCCGCGTACGTTCGTGTAGGTCGTCACGCCATAAAATCCCTTTGAATTCAATAGTGTGCATTCTATGCACATTTCAGAGAATTTGTTGAGGGCGTTTCCTGCCGCCCATAGACTGCACTCACAATTTGAACGAGCAGGCGCCATGCAAGAGGCAGGCACCGTTCGTTCAGCACATCGGACAAGCCCATTCAGGAGACAAGCATGCGCCCCGCCTTAGAAACGGCGGCCGGCAACGGCCGCGCTCATCCTCACGAAACGACACATCGTTCGATCGATGCCGATGTCGCCATCATCGGCGCGGGCCCGGTCGGGCTGATGATCGCGAATATCCTCGGCCTGCAGGGCGTGCGCGTCGTCGTAATCGAGAAGCTCGCGCAGATCATCGACTATCCGCGCGCCATCGGCCTCGACGACGAAGCGTTGCGCGTCTTCCAATCGGTCGGCCTCGTCGACGAACTTCTGCCGCACACCACGCCGAATCACTGGATGCGTTTCACGCTCAAGGGCAAGTGCTTCGCGTCGATCGAGCCGCGCACCGACGAGTTCGGCTGGCCGCGCCGCAATGCGTTCATTCAGCCGCTCGCCGATCAGATCCTGTATCGCGGTCTAGCGCGCTTTCCGCATGTGCACACGCTGCTCGGTCACGGCGTCGACGGCGTCGCACAGGACGAGCGCGGCGTGACGATCGAGGCGAGCGACGCGCACGGTGCGAAGACGACGATCCGCGCCGCGTACATGGTCGGCGCGGACGGCGGCAACAGCTTCGTGCGCCGCACGCTCGACGTGCCGTTCGAAGGCCGCACGAAGCCGAATCAATGGATCGTGATCGACGTGCGCAACGACCCGATCGGCTCGCCGCATGTCTATCTGCATTGCGATGCGCAGCGTCCTTACGTGTCGGCGGCGCTGCCGCACGGCATCCGGCGCTTCGAATTCATGGTGATGCCCGGCGAGACGGAGGAAGAGCTCTCGCAGCCGGAGAACATGGCGGCGCTGGTGCGCGGCGTGGTCGCCGATCCGGACAAGGTCGACTACATCCGGCAGCGCGTCTATACGCACAACGCGCGGCTCGCGAGCACGTTCCGCGTGAAGCGCGTCCTGCTCGCGGGCGATGCCGCGCACATCATGCCGGTGTGGCAGGGGCAGGGCTATAACAGCGGCATTCGCGACGCGAGCAATCTCGGCTGGAAGCTCGCGATGGTCGTGAAAGGCACGGCGCAGGATGCGCTGCTCGATACCTACACGATGGAACGGCGCGCCCACGCGCGCTCGATGATCCACCTCTCCGAAGTCGCCGGCGACATCTTCGCGCCGACGAGCTACTTCGGATCGAAAGTGCGCGACGCGTTCGTGCGCAGCTTCGACGTGCTGCCATCGATGAAGCGCTATTTCGTCGAGATGCGCTTCAAGCCGATGCCGCGCTACGAAGAGGGCGTCGTGCTGTCGACGCGGCGCGAGCGGCGCGACGGCCTGCTCGCACGAATGATCGCAAAGCGCGGGCACGGCGCGTTCGGACGCCTCGTCGGCCTGATGAGCGAGAAGCGCGAATCGCTGATCGGGCGCGTGGTTCATGGCCGCGATGCACAGGCGGGCACCCCCGTGGGCCGCATGTTCATCCAGCCGCGCGTGCGTGTCGCGGATGGCGGCATCGTCCGGCTCGACGACGCGATCGGCAACCGCTTCGCGATCGTCGGCTGGGGCACGGACCCGACCTTCGGCCTGACGCCCGAAGCGCGCCGCATCTGGCGCGCGCTCGGCGGATGCTTCGTGATCGCGAAGCCCGATCCGCAGCTCGCGTTCCACGACGACGTGCCCGAAGACGTGATCGCCATCGGCGATGTCGGCTCACGCCTGCGCGAATGGTTCGCGCGCGTGCCGGAATCGGTCGTGCTGCTGCGCCCGGACCGCTTCGTCGCCGGCATGTGCTCGCCGCAATGCGTATCGGATTGCGTTGTGCAACTAGGGCACAAGCTGGCGCTTGCCATGACATCCGACGCGGCCACGACGAACGACGCGACGTACGCGCACGCCGCCGACATGGTGGGAGCCTGACATGCCAATCCATCTCGAATGCATGTCGCACACGCCGTTGCACGGCTATTTCGATCCCGCGCCGGAAGTCGTCGCGGAAGTGGAGTGCATTCAGCGCGCGGCGCGTGAGCGCGTCGAGGCGTTCGATCCGGAGCTGGTGATCGTGTTCGCGCCGGACCACTACAACGGCTTCTTCTACGACGTGATGCCGCAGTTCTGCATCGGCGTGAGCGCGACGGCCATCGGCGATTTCAACAGCGCGGCGGGTCCGTTGCCGGTCGAGCGGGATGTGGCGCTCGCGCTCGCCGATGCCGCGCTCGCGAGCGATATCGATGTCGCCGTGTCGTATCGCATGCAGGTCGATCACGGCTGCGCACAGGCGCTCGACGTGCTCACGGGCGGCATCGGCCGCTATCCGGTGGTGCCCGTCTTCATGAACTCGGTCGCGCCGCCGATGGCGTCGTGCCGCCGCGCGAGATTGCTCGGCGAGGCGATCGGCCGGGCCGTCGCGCGCATGAACCGGCGCGTGCTGCTCATCGGCTCGGGCGGCATTTCGCATGAGCCGCCGGTGCCGGAAATCGCGAGTGCGGACGATGTCGTCGCCGAACGGCTGATCGCGGGACGCAACCCGTCGCCGGAATCGCGCGATGCGCGACAGTCACGCACCGTCGCGGCGGCAAAAGCGTTTGCGGCGGGCGACAGCCGCCTGCATCCGCTCAACCCGGCGTGGGACCGCGCGTTTCTCGAACTGCTCGAACGCGGCGAGCTCGCCGCCGCCGATGGCCTCACGAACGAGGCGATCACGCGCGATGCGGGCAAGTCCGCGCACGAGATCCGCACATGGGTCGCGGCGTTCGGTGCGCTCGCGGCGAGCGGCCCTTATGCGGCATCGATCGATTACTACCGCGCGATTCCCGAATGGATCGCGGGCTTCGGCGCGATGCACGCGCACGAACGAACCCTTTCCCGGAGATAGAACCATGTCGAATGACGACAGCATCCAGTCGATGGCCGCGCGCCTGCGTCAAGCGCAGTCCTCGCGCCAGACGATCGCGCCCTTGCGAGAGACGTGTCCCGAAGGCGACGCGACGCTCGCCTACGCGATCCAGCAGATCAACAACGACGTGCGCGCGGCGAACGGCGAGCGCATCGTCGGCAGGAAGATCGGACTGACGTCGCCCGCGGTACAGAAGCAGCTCGGCGTCGATCAGCCGGACTTCGGCGCGCTGTTCACGTCGATGGCGTACGGCGACAGCCAGCCGATGCGGCTCGCCTCGCTGATCCAGCCGAAGGTCGAAGCGGAAATCGCGCTCGTGCTCGAACGCGATCTGACCGCGGAAAAACACACCTTCGCGGATCTGATCGGCGCGACCGCGTATGCGGTGGCCGCGATCGAGGTCGTCGACAGCCGCATCCGCGATTGGGACATTCGCTTCTTCGACACGGTCGCGGACAACGCGTCGAGCGCGCTGTTCGTGCTCGGCAGCCGCCCGGTTCTGCTGCGCGACATCGACCTCACCGCCTGCGCGATGACGCTCACGCAGGACGGCGAAGTTCTGTCGCGCGGCAATGGCGCGGCATGCCTCGGCAATCCGCTCAACGCGGCCGCGTGGCTCGCGGACCGCATGGTTCAGCTCGGCACGCCGCTGCGCGCGGGCGACATCGTGCTGACGGGCGCGCTCGGCCCGATGGTCGCGGTGAAAGCGGCCGGCACCTTTACGGCGGATATCGAAGGGCTCGGCAGCGTGCGCGCAACTTTCAGCGAATGACAGACGGAGACATCCACATGGCAACAGACAACCCCAAATGCAAAGCCGCGATCATCGGGTCCGGCAATATTGGCACGGACCTGATGATCAAGATCATGCGCCGCAGCCGGCATCTCGAAGTCGCGGCGATGGTCGGCATCGACCCGGCATCGGACGGCCTCGCGCGCGCCGCGAAGCTCGGCGTGGCGACGACGCATGAAGGCGTGGAAGGCCTCACGCGCCTGCCCGTGTTCGACGAGATCGACTTCGTGTTCGATGCGACCTCCGCCGGCGCGCATGTGAAGAACGACGCGTCCCTGCGTGCGCTCAAGCCCGGCATCCGCGTGATCGATCTGACTCCCGCGGCGATCGGGCCGTACTGCGTGCCGGTGGTGAACCTCGACGCGCATCTCGATGCGCCGAACGTGAACATGGTGACGTGCGGCGGACAGGCGACGATCCCGATGATCGCAGCGGTATCGCGTGTCGCGAAGGTGCATTACGCGGAGATCGTCGCGTCGATCAGCAGCAAGTCGGCGGGACCGGGCACGCGCGCCAACATCGACGAGTTCACGGAGACCACGTCGAAGGCGATCGAAGCGGTCGGCGGCGCGGTGAGAGGCAAGGCGATCATCGTGCTGAATCCCGCCGAGCCGCCGCTCATGATGCGCGACACGGTCTATGTGCTCTCCGAAGCGGCGGACCGCGCGCGGATCGAAGCGTCGGTCGAACAGATGGTGGCGGCGGTGCAGGGCTACGTGCCCGGCTATCGGCTGAAGCAATCCGTGCAGTTCGACGACATTCCCGCCGATGCGCCGTTGCACATTCCCGGCCTCGGCCGTTTCAGCGGACTCAAGACCTCGATCTTCATCGAAGTGGAAGGCGCTGCGCACTATCTGCCGGCCTACGCGGGCAATCTCGACATCATGACTTCCGCCGCGCTGGCGACGGCCGAGCGCATGGCCGCGTCGCTCGTGAACGCCTGAAGCAAGGAGCATTCGATCATGGACAAGAAACTCTATATCTCCGATGTGACGCTGCGCGACGGCATGCACGCGATCCGTCATCAGTATTCGATTCAGAACGTGCAGGACATCGCCCGCGCGCTGGACGAGGCGAAGGTCGACAGCATCGAGGTCGCGCATGGTGACGGCCTGCAGGGCTCGAGCTTCAACTACGGGTTCGGTGCGCACAGCGATCTCGAATGGATCGAAGCGGTCGCCGATGTGGTGAAGCACGCGAAGATCGCGACGCTGCTGTTGCCCGGCATCGGCACGATCCACGACCTGAAGGCGGCATACGACGCGGGTGCGCGCGTCGTGCGCATCGCGACGCATTGCACTGAAGCGGACATCTCGAAGCAGCACATCGAGTATGCGCGCAGCCTCGGCATGGATACCGTCGGCTTTCTGATGATGAGCCACATGACGACGCCCGAGAACCTCGCCGTCGAAGCGAAGAAGATGGAAAGCTACGGCGCGACCTGCGCGTACGTGGTCGATTCGGGCGGCGCGATGAACATGAACGACATCCGCGCGCGCTTCAAGGCGCTCAAGGCGGTGCTCGATCCCGCGACGCAGACGGGCATGCACGCGCATCACAACCTGAGCTTGGGGGTCGCCAATTCGATCGTCGCGGTGGAAGAGGGCTGCGACCGTATCGACGCGAGCCTGGCGGGCATGGGTGCGGGCGCGGGCAATGCACCGCTCGAAGTGTTCATCGCGGCGGCGGGGCGCATGGGCTGGCGACACGGCACCGATCTGTATCGCCTGCTCGATGCCGCGGACGATATCGTGCGCCCGTTGCAGGACCGGCCGGTGCGCGTGGACCGCGAGACGCTCGCGCTCGGCTACGCGGGCGTGTATTCGAGCTTCCTGCGGCATTCGGAAGTCGCGGCGAAGAAGTACGGCCTGAAGGCGGTCGACATTCTCGTCGAACTGGGCAAGCGGCGCATGGTGGGCGGTCAGGAAGACATGATCGTCGACGTCGCGCTCGATCTGCAGAAGCGCCAAGCGCACGCCTGAACCATCCGATACGCGAAGCGTCATCAAGAGCGCCGCATCGTTCAACCTGGAGACATCAATGAAATCGTCAACGGCTTCATCCACGCGCGCCGGCGGCGCGCTCACCATCGGCCTGTGCCTCGCGGTCGCGCTGCTCGAAGGGCTCGATCTGCAATCCACCGGCGTCGCCGCGCCGCGCATGGCGCGCGAGTTTCATCTCGCGGTCGCGCAACTTGGCTGGGCATTCGGCATCGGCGCGCTCGGTCTGTTGCCGGGTGCGGCGATCGGCGGCAGGCTCGCGGACAGCATCGGCCGCAAGCGCGTGCTGATGATGTCGGTCGCGCTGTTCGGGATTTTTTCGATCGCAACGACTCAGGTGTGGGATCTGCAGAGCCTGCTCGCCGTGCGCTTCCTCACGGGCCTCGGTCTCGGCGCGGCGATGCCGAACCTGATCGCGCTGTGCGCGGAAGCGGCGCCGAGCGGGCAGCGCGGCACGGCGGTCGGTGCAATGTACTGCGGCATGCCTTTCGGTGCAGCGCTCGCGGCGGTGATCGGCATCGTCAGCCCGGGTGATGAAAGCTGGCGGCATATCTTTTATGTCGGCGGCATCGGGCCGCTCTTGACCTTGCCGCTGCTCGCGCTCTTCCTGAAGGAGTCGACGCACTTCATCGCGGCAAGCCAGCGCACCACACGCGACGCGACGGACGGCATCGTGCGCGCGCTCTTCAGCGATGGCCGCGCGGGCACCACCGTCGCGCTGTGGATCAGCTATCTGGGCACTCTGATCGTGCTGTACTTCCTGATGAACTGGCTGCCGTCGATGGTGCTCTCGCGCGGGCTCACGCCCGTGCAGGCGAGCATCGTGCAGATGATGTTCAACATCGGCGGCGGCATCGGCGCGATCGTGATCGCGGGGCTGATGGATCGCATCGGCAAGCGGCCGGTGGTGGCCGGCATGTATGCGGGCATTGGCGCCGCGTTGCTTGCGCTCGCGAGCGCAACGGGCAGCGTCTCGATGGCGTGCGGCGGTCTGCTGGCGGGGCTTTTTCTCGTTGGCGCGCAGTCCGTGCTGTATGCGCTCGCAGGCGGCGCGTATCCGACGCGGGTGCGCGGCACGGGCGTCGGCGCGGCGGTGGCCGTGGGCCGCGTGGGCTCGATGGTCGGCCCGCTGATCGCCGGGCAGTTGCTGGCGCTCGGCCAGAGCGCGTCGATGCTCGTGATCTCTAGCATCCCGCTCATCGTGATCGCGGCGCTCGGCGCGCTCGCGGTGGTCGCGAAATTTCCGCGCGAGTCCGCCGACGGCTCGCGCACGCTTAAAACCGAATCGATCTGACGAGGGATATCGACATGACTGACACCGTGACTCATACCGACAGCGCGACCAGCAAGTTCGTGAACGTGATGGAAGGCGGCACCGAACTGCGCGTGCATTACAACGACACCGGCGCGGGCAAGGAAACGCTCGTGATGCTGCACGGCTCCGGGCCGGGCGCGAGCGGCTGGGCCAATTTCTATCGCAACGTGGACGCGTTCGCGAACGCGGGTTACCGCGTGATCCTCGTCGACTTCCCCGGCTGGGGCAAGAGCGATTCGATCGTCTGCACGGGCTCGCGCTCCGACCTCAACGCGCGCGTGCTGAAGGGCGTGCTGGATACGCTCGGCATCGAGCGCGCGCATCTCGTCGGCAACTCGATGGGCGGGCATAGCGCGGTGGCGTTCGCGCTGTCGTATCCGGAGCGCGTCGGCAAGCTGGTGCTGATGGGCGGCGGCACGGGCGGCCCGAGCCAGTTCGTGCCGATGCCGACCGAAGGCATCAAGCTGCTGCAGGGTCTCTATCGCGAACCGACGCTTGAGAACCTGAAGAAGATGCTCAACGTCTTCGTCTACGACGCGAGCACGATGACGGACGAGTTGATGCAGGCGCGGCTCGATAACATGCTCGCGCGGCGCGATCATCTCGAGAACTTCGTGAAGAGTCTGGCGGCCAATCCAAAGCAGTTTCCGGACTATGGTCACCGGTTGAACGAGATCAAGGCGCCCGCACTCGTGATCTGGGGGCGAGATGACCGTTTCGTGCCGATGGATGTCGGGTTGCGCCTCGTGTGGGGTTTGCCGAATGCCGATTTGCATGTGTTCGGGCGCTGCGGGCACTGGGCGCAGTGGGAGCATGCAGAGCGATTCAATCAGATGCTGCTGGACTTCCTACGGCAATAAGGAGCGGGTCGGGCCGAACAGGGTTGCGGTAGCGGTGCTGTTAGTCTGCTGCCAAGGAACTGAGCCTGCGCCCCTCAGAAAAAATCTGGCACTTGCGAACTACTATCGCTCCTTCTAATACCGTGTACCTGGCATTGAGCAATCGTGTTCACATCATTCTTTTATGCCGGAATAGGCTGCATCGTGATGCATTGCAACCGCCTCGTCGAGCGCTCTGCAGAGTTGATCCACGCATCTGATGGCCGGCAAACGCTTCACGGGATGAGCTAGATCGTCGGTAGTCAGGATGATTGAGCCAGTTCCGAATAGGCGTTGCCACCATGGGTGGATTGCAGTGATGCGTTGAATCCGCGAAAGCTCGAGAGTCGACACACGACGACGCAGAATGCCCTGCGTCCAGGTAATTCGCGTAGTATCGATGACGATTCGGGTGAACGCGGTCTTAAGGAACGGCAAACCGACACCGATCAATACCGCGCCGACTTGTGCAAGCAACAAATTCCACTGAAGCGGGAAATAGTTCGACGCGCAGTAATGTAAAGCGCCGATCATCGCTGCGACACCGCCCCCCTGCAGGAGCGCCGGAAGGTTGCAGGCCTGCGACGGTGCGCCGCTGAAAATCATCTGATTAGCCATCGCATACATCCATTTCTGATCTACCGCACTGGTTCGCCGACGAAAAACGTTGCGTCGCCTTATTCGCCCAGGCGTCGAAGAACTGACCGCTGGCTGGCGACGCTGCCATGACATTTACCCCAAGCATAGCTACACGAGACAATTCTAGCGCAATGGTCGTTGCAGATTGGCCCGCTTCCTTTTTCGGCACGAGGAACTGTCGTAGGCGCACCGCCGCGAACGGCTAATGAGGAGCAACCTGAGGTGAGATGCTTTCTCAGCCAGACTGATTGGAGCGGCCGGATCGACTGAGATCGTCGGTGCGATCCGAGTCATCGCCTTGGCAACCAGATCCGAGCGGCCTCGACGGGCGAGATCGACGATGGACTGAGGCAACATGACGGCAATCGCGACGAGGATGAGAACCGGAGCGACGCCGCCGAGTATGAACACGGAGTGCCAGCCGAACATGGGAATCATGAACGAGGCTAAAAGTCCCCCACCCGCAGCGCCGATCGCGTAAGCGGACGTCGTGATCATGGCCGCCGACACTTTGTAGCGCCCCGGGCAAAATTCAGCAACATAGGCTACGGTCAACGGAGTCAATCCGCCCAGACCTAGACCTGACACGAATCGCCAGATCATCAGGCTTTTGATTCCCGTCGCAGTGATTGTCCCGAGCGAACAGTGCGAAAACCAGCATGCACGCACAGAGTACGTTTTTTCGCCCTAGCCGGTCGCCCCTCGGCCCCTCGGTAAATAATAGGGATACCGACATTGAGGCGCGCAGTCGCGTTATCGCTAACGTTCCATGTCGATGGCGTGACGCCGCGCCCAAGCGGCCAGATGTTAGACTAACAGCCCTAGTCTGGCCTCGTCACTGCAAGGAAGAGAGCCCTTCCATATCGAACGAGCGGCCACCCGTGCCCGTCGCATCAAGCACTTCTCAGGGCTGGCGTTTCGTTCGCACTTCACGAGGAGGAGAGTTTAGATGGACGAACAAGGCGTTCGCGCCCCGATTGTCACGGGAACATGCGCACGCTGCGGGGGCAAGGTGCCGTGGCCGATTTCGTCCTGTCCTCATTGCGGTGCGCCTGCTCGGTTTGTGTCCGGCGATCGTGCACCCGCCGCGAGGAAGCCCGGAGCGGCAGGGCACGGCACACCGAACGGGCGTGTTGATTTTCCGCCTAATCCGCCGCCGTGGCCGCGGCAAAATGCATCCTCGTTCGCATCGAACGACGCCGTTTATCCCGACGACGAGGTCCGTCCGCCTCCGCGCCGCGATATCGGTCGTCGGGGCATGAAAAAGGGGGCAGTGCTGATGCTTGCGGCGGCCTTCGTGCTCATCGGCGGATCGGGGCTCTTGTACTGGATTCAGAACCATGACGCGCAGGAAGAGCCGACGAGATCGATCGCCGCGCGAGGCACGGTGACGTCGAACGACTTGAATCAGCCCGCGCAGGCCCCGACCATGCCGCAGGTTCCGACGTTCGCCCCAAGCCCGGAAGCGCCGCCGCCGAGTGACAAGGCATCCGCTGACAAAAATCAGAAATTGATGCCGCTTGCCCTCGCGAGAGCGCACGACGGTCTCCAAAAAAACAACCTGCAACTGGCGCGGTCCGGCATTTCTTGGGCGCTTTCGTTGCAGCCGGACAATCCCGAGGCCCTCCGGCTCAAGCAGGATTTGCTGTCGCGGGAGAGGGCCCGCAATGCGGCCTTGCAGGCGGCGCGCAGTTGCGTCGTGCAGGAGCGTGCCATGTGTGCTTGGCAAAATGCCAACACTGCGCTGTCGATCGATTCGAGCAGCAACGAAGCGAAGGGAATCGCCGCGCGCTCCATGCAGTAGAGCATCCAGCGGCTGGAGCAGCACTTCGGACTCAGGCTGTTCAGCCGGACTACGCGTTCGCTGATGCTGACGCCGGAGGGGCGGAATCTTCTGGAGCGACGCAGCGCCATCTGCATACGGTGTGGCCGGAAAGGCGCCGCAGCAACCCGGCGGTAAAAGCGTTCGTCGGCCCGCGCGCGCGGACGCGTTTTTATGCGCGCCAGTTTAGACCAATAATGCGGCTATTAGGATAATGACAGTATCCTAGTAGCGGCGTCTTCAGAATTTTTTAGCGAAATTCGAACCGCGGGCCGCCAGTACTCGGCGTGACTTGAGAGAGAAAGTGAGCGATTCCATGACGCACTCCATTACGACCGGATGAGGCGTGAGCGCGCGATTGCGCGCTCAAGTTATTCCTGTGATTCAAGCGACTGGTTGTTATATCGATCGAAATTGCAATTGCGCCAACGGCTGCGGGAAGTGAACACTATGTCAAAACTCGAACCAACCAGCGGTCCACGGCAACCGGATGATCGGGTTTGGGGAAGTGAGCCGTCTCGTCGGCAACTGCCGACGAGACGCGCCTCGAAAGACTCAGCTGTAGACGATGTCCCCGCCACGCTCTGCTTGAGCTTTCTGTAAGCAAGCGACCCCGCGTGCGGGGTATCGGCTTCGTGCCGATCGGCGTTAGGAATTCGCTAGTTCAGTTATAGATTTTTCTTAGTTTCCTGAAGCTGTACCTCGTGTCATTCTCGTTCCAGCTCAACGAAACGACAGGAGGAAGTATGCTGAGCGCCGAGCGAGAAGCGTTTGCACGCGATGGAGTCACCGTCTTACGCGGCGTATTCACGGACTGGATCGACCTGCTGCGCGATGGCGTCGACTTCAATGAACAGCACCCCGGCCCCGATTTTCGCGACTACACGAAGGGCACGTCGTCGGGGCGATTCTTCGGCGACTATTGCAACTGGCAGCGCATCGAGCCGTTTCGCCGCTTCGTCGAGGAAAGTCCGGCTGGCGCCATTGCCCGGGAATTGATGGCGTCACGGCGTGCGCGCATCTTTCACGAGCACGTTTTAGTGAAGGAAGCGGGCGCGGACAAGATCACGCCCTGGCATCACGACGAACCGTACTATTGCGTGAGCGCGGAGCAGTCCGTGAGCATGTGGGTGCCGCTCGATCCGGTGCCGCGTGAGACTACGCTCGAATTCGTGGGCGGCTCGCATCGCTGGGGAAAGCTTTTTCGTCCGCGCAAGTTCACGGGCGTTGCGTACGACCGTTCGTCGGACGGACTCGAAGAGATGCCGGATATCGACGCGCATCGCGACGACTACAACATCCTTGGCTGGGACCTGAGGCCCGGCGATGCAGTCGCGTTCAACTATCTCACGGTGCACGGCGCGCCGGGCAATCGTTCAGGTTCGGTGTCGCGGCGCGTGGTGTCGTTCCGCTGGCTCGGCGACAACGCGGTGTATGTCGATCGAGGCGGCGAGACATCGCCTCCGTATCGACATCTCGCGGAGCGGCTCAACCCCGGCGATCCGCTGCCGGAGGAAGAGTTTCCGTTCGTCGTCTGACCGTGCTTCAGCGGCCGCCTCTTCAGCAATCGAGAACGAGGCGGCCGCGTTTGCAGCCCGACACGCAGATCATCATCGTTTTGCCTTCCGCGCGCTCCGACTCGCTCAGAACACTGTCGCGATGATCGATATCGCCTTCGATCACCGACGTCTCGCAGCTGCCGCAAATGCCTTGTTCGCAACTCGACGGCACGTCGATGCCCTCGGCGCGAAGCACATCGAGCAGTCGCGCGCCGGCTTCGACGCGCACGACTTTTCCGCTTCGTCCGAGTTGCACCTCATAACCTGCGCCTTGCGCGTCCTTTAAACCACTCGGATCCGCCGAGAATCGTTCGATATGCGCGTGCGTGTAGCCGTTTTCGGCGCATGCGCTTTCGAATGCGCTCAGCATCGGCGTGGGGCCGCAGCAATAGAATCGCGTGGCGCGATCGCGTTCGTCGAGAAAGCCTCGAAGATCAGGCGGGCCGCCGGCCTGTACATCGAAATGCAGCTTCAGTGAAAGCCCGAGCGCCTGAATCGGTTCCAGCCACGCCGCGTGCTCGCGCGAACGGCAGCAATAAAGCATCTCCACCGATTTACCGAGCGCAACGAGCCGTTGCGCCATGCTGTAGATCGCGGTTATGCCGATACCGCCCGCAATCAGAACGAATCGCTCGCCGGATTCATCGAGCGGAAAGTTATTGCGCGGCTCGGAAATCAGGATCGAATCCCCGGAGCGCAACTTCTCGTGGACGAAAGCCGAACCGCCCTGACTGTCGCGCGCGCGAAGCACGCCGAGAATATATCGATCGCGATTGCCCGTCGCATTGACGAGCGAATAACTTCGCACGATGCCATTGGGCAGATGCAGGCTGATATGCGATCCGGCATCGAATGCAGGCAAGGGAGCGGAATCAGACGCGCGCAATTCGATGCTGACGGTGTCCATCGCTTCGACATGAATCCTGTCGACGATGACGGTAAAGGTGGCGGGACGCATGTTCGAAATCAGTCGCAGATACGATGAGCCATGAAGCTATAGAAGTCCCGAAGCGTACCCTCCAGATTCTCCGCTGAGAGGGGGCCGGGTGAATAGAAAGTCGAGCTGACGCCTTTCTGCAGCGTTTCCAGCTTCGTGCGGTCTTCGGCGTTGAAGGCGTTCGCGAACGCGACGTATCGTTCGATGCTTTCCTTGTCCGGTGCGCGCTCGTGTCCGGCCAGGCCCCATCTGATCGCGACCTGATCGGTTGCGGCGGGTCTCAGGCAAAGATATATCGTCTGATGCGGCATGTAAGTAACGACGAGATTCGGAAAGACGCTGAAGAGAAAACTCGATCGACGCTCGCTTTGGGTCAGGTCTTCGTGAAACGGCGTGCGTTGCGGCGAATCGGGTGTGTAGTGCGCGCGATAGGCCGAGAAGTGTCCGTTGCCCGGCACGTATTCGCATAGCTCGGTGGGCGTGACGGGCCGCAAGGTGCGCGGATGCGTGGCGTTAAGGTGATAACCCTCCATGAAGTTTTCCGCCAGGCATTTCCAGTTCGTATGCCACACCTCTTCCTGGAAGTGATAAAGCTCCCGTTCTTCGTTGTGATAGTTGCGTATGTGCGCTTCGAGCGGGCGAAGCGCTTCGCCGAGCGGCGCCGCGTTGCCATCGATGTTCACGAAGATGAAGTTCTGCCAGATCGTCGAGTGGATTTTCGGCAGCGCGCATCGTGATGTGTCGAGATCCTTGCACTCCTGCATCAAGGGCGCGCGTTTGAGCTTGCCATCGAGTTCATAACTCCATGCGTGATACGCGCACGCGTGCACGCGCGCATTGCCACGGCCGCGTGCGACGAGATTGCCGCGATGCCGGCATACGTTGGCCAGCACATGAACTTCGCCTTGGGCATCACGCTGAATCAGCAGCGGTTCTCCGGTCAATTCAGTCGTGAAGTAGTCGCCGTTGCCGGGAATCTCGCCGACATGGCCGACGCAAACCCACGTGCGTCGAAAGACGCGCCGACGTTCGAGCTCGGCGAAGTGAACCGAGCTATAGAACGCGCCGGGCATGCCGTGCGTCGCACGCTTCTCCGATCGCGCCAGGGTCGATAGCGTGTCGAGAAGCGGGCGGTCGTTCGGCGAGATTGCATCGGCAAATAGAGACGCTGGCACATTCATCGTGATGACTCACTCAAAAGCGGTTCTGATCGGAAAACCCGTTGTCCGAGGCCGATGTTTACAAAATAGCCTCGTCAAAGCATCGAGGAAAACATTGTTTTCCAATGCGCTCGCCAGTTTTCTCCTATGCAGGAAATCTTTGAAAATGGCGAAGAGGCATGCTTTCGATGAGGCGCTCCGTATCCGATAAGATGGTGCGAACCAAAGTCGGCGATAACCCTATGTCATCTTCCTTCACGCTGCGCCAACTGAAGTACTTCGTCGCAACGGTGGACAACGGGAGCGTCGCCGAGGCGTCGCGGAAGCTGTTTATCGCGCAGCCCTCGCTATCCGTCGCGATCAAGGGGCTGGAGGAAAGCTTCGGCACGCAACTCATCATTCGTCATCACGCGCAAGGCATTTCGCTGACGCCGGCAGGCGCGCGGTTTTACGAGCGCGCCAAGGCGCTGCTCGAGTCCGTCCATGAGTTCGAGCAGAATGCGCTCGCGGAAGGCGACATAGCATCGGGGCGCGTCGATATCGGATGCTTCGAGACCTTCGCGCCGCTCTATCTGCCGAGCCTGATTCGCGGCTTCAACGCTGTGTATCCCGGCATCGAAATCCGAGTGCGCGACGGCGATCAGGAAGAGCTTTTGCAAGGGCTCGATAAAGGCCGATTCGATCTCGTCCTCGTGTACGAACTCGGGCTCGACGATACATTCTCCACGCACTTGCTGACGCGGGGCCAAGCGCCGTATGTCTTGTTGCCGGCGACGCACCGGCTTGCCGGAGCGGACAAGGCAAGTCTCTTCGATCTGTGCGACGAGCCGCTCATTCTGCTCGATGTCTCGCCGAGCAAGGACTATTTTCTCGGCCTGTTCGAACCCTACGGATTGACCCCGAGAGTGGGGTTCAGCTCGCCATCGCTCGAACTGGTTCGCGGCATGGTGGGCGAGGGATTCGGCTACTCGCTTCTGGTCACCCGCCCGCACGCGCCGACCACGTATGACGGACACGAAGTCGTCGCGGTCGAGATCGCGGAGCCGGTTGGCTGCTCGGGCGTCGTGGCTGCATGGCTCAAGCGCAATCAGTTGACCGTGCCCGCGCGCCTCTTCATGGAATACGCGGAGACACGGTTCAATTCGATGTCCGCCTGACCGAATGCCGAATGCCGAATGCCGAATCAGACCAGCGCCTGATTCGCGGCCGCCGCACGGGCACGCAGCCAGTTGATGCTCGCGAACAGCAGCACCGCGAACACGATCAGCATGGTCGCAACCGCCAGAATCGACGGATCGATGGAATCCCTGATGCCGCTCCACATCTGTCGCGGCACCGTCTTCTGATCCGGCCCGCCGATGAACAGAATCACGATGACTTCGTCGAACGATGTCGCGAACGCGAACACGCTTCCCGTTGCGACCGCGGGCATGATGAGCGGAAGCGTCACGCGCCTGAACGCGACCCACGGCGGCGCGCCCAGTCCGGACGCCGCGCGCAATAGACTCTGATCGAAGGACAGCAACGAAGCCGTCACCGTGATGACGACAAACGGCGTGCCGAGCGCGGCATGCGCAAGAATGACGCCAGGATAAGAGTTGACGAGGCCGAGCGGCGCGAACACGAGATAGAAGCCCGCAGCCACGACGACGATCGGCACGATCATCGGGGAAATGATGATCGGCATGACGATCG
The DNA here is from genome assembly GCF_001544915.2 of Caballeronia pedi. Lineage (GTDB taxonomy): Bacteria > Pseudomonadota > Gammaproteobacteria > Burkholderiales > Burkholderiaceae > Caballeronia > Caballeronia pedi. The sequence goes on from NZ_FCOE02000003.1 coordinate 31,926, forward strand.
AGCGCAGCGGAAACTGCGTTCGCGACAAGCCGAGCGCCGCGAGCGTCCCGAGACACGTTGCGATCAACGTGGACGCCGCGCCGATGGCCACGCTGTTCAGCAGCGCGCGTTGCCAGTCCGGACTCGTCAGCGCCTGTTCATACCAGCGCAGCGAAAACCCTTGTAGCGGATACGAAAAGTAAGATCCCGAGTTGAACGAAAGCGGAATGATCGCGAGAATCGGCGCCACCAGAAAGAACAGCACGAGCGCGCAATGCACGCGCACCCAGCGGGAAGCAACGCGTTCCGTCAGCACCGTATTGCGTTTGTCTAACATGATCGTCCCTTTGGTCTCGCGTGCTTCAACCGAAGCGCAGCCGATCGATGCCGACAATGCGATTGAAGATGAAATAGAAGATCGCCGTGAAGATCACGAGATAAGCCGAGAGCGCGCCCGCGAGTCCCCAGTTGAGCTGCGTATTCGTCTGGATCGCGATGAGCTGGCTGATCATCTCGTCTCCCGCGCCGCCGAGCAGGGCAGGCGTGATGTAGTAGCCGAGCGCGAGCACGAACACGAGGAAGCATCCCGCGCCCACGCCCGGCAAGGTCTGCGGAATATAGACGCGCACGAAGGCTGTGAACGGATGCGCGCCAAGCGATTTCGCTGCGCGCAGATACACGGGCGGCACGCCCTTCATCACCGAGAAGATGGCGAGGATCATGTAAGGCAGCAGCACGTGCGTCATGCCGATCAACACGCCCGTGCGATTGAAGACGAGCGGCACGGGATGCGTCACGACGCCCAGACTCATCAACAGGCTGTTGACGACGCCGCCCGGTTGCAGAAGCACGTACCACGCCGTCGTGCGCACGAGCAGCGAAGTCCAGAACGGCACGATGACGAAAAGCATCAGCCGGTTGCTGCTTTTCTCGGGCAGATTCGCGAGCAGCCACGCAACGGGATAACCGAGCAGCAGACACAGCAATGTGACGGTGAAGCTGATCGATATCGTGCGCACGAATGCTTCGCGATACACCGTCGCGTTCGCGGGAAGCGAGGCAATCGAGCCTTGCGGCGTCACTTTCGCGTCCACGGCATTCAGCAGATAGTCGGGCGTCGGCGATGTCGCGGCGCGCTTCAACAGACGCCACGTCTCCGGCGAATTCCAGCGATCGTCCATTTCGATCAGTGCCGGTTTCCACGCGACGGGTGCATCGTTGCGCACGCCGCGCGCCGTCTTCATCAGCAGGCTGCGGAATTCGGATTGCGCGAAGTTCATGCGCCTCGCGACGGTGCCGATCTGTCCGCTTTGCTGCGCCTCCTTGAGTCCGGCCGCGAGCAGCGCGAACGTGTGCTCGTCCGGCACGCCGCGGCCGTCCCATGCGTCGAGCGCACGGGAAAGCGCGGGCATGCTGTCCGGCAATTCGCGATTCTCCACGCTGCGCGCGAGCAGCAGCGCGATGGGCGCGATGAACGTCGATAGTAGAAACACGATCAACGGAAGCGCCAGCAATAGCGCTCGAATCGATGCGCGGCGTTGCGCCTTTTGGTAGGACGCGCGGCCGCCGGCTCTCGTCGGAGAGCCCGTGGCCGAGGCATGGGCCGTTACGGGCGTATGAGTAGTCACGGTCACAGCGGGCTCTCTCTCGATGGTGGTGTTACTGCGAGACTGTTACTGCGTCAACCAGACCTGGAAGCGCTTGTTGATCTCGTCGGCGTTATCGGCCCAGAACGTCGGGTTTATCTGGATCGCGCGCTTGAAGTTATCCGGCGCGGTCGGCAGGTCGGCGAGCCGCTGCTTGTCGACGAGCGGGATCGCGTCCTTGCGCGGCGGCGCGTAGGCGATGTACTTCGAAAGATCGGCATACGCCTTCGGTTGCGATGCGGAAACGATGAACTTCGCCGCCGTATCCGCGTGCTTCGCGCCCGCCGGAATGCCCCACCATTCGTAGTCGTAGACCTGCGCATCCCAGACGATCTTGAAGGGCTTCTTGTCCTTCTTCGAGGCATCGTCGATGCGGCCGTTGTACGCCTGCGTCATCACGACGGCGCCGTCGGCGAGCAACTGCGGCGCCTGCGCGCCCGACTCCCACCACACGATGTTCTTCTTGATCGTGTCGAGCTTCTTGAAGGCGCGGTCCACGCCGGCGGGCGTGCCGAGAACCTTGTAAACGTCTTTCGGATCGACGCCGTCGGCAATCAGCGCCCATTCCATCGAACCCTTCGGCGACTTGCGCAAACCGCGCTTGCCGGGGAATTTCTGCAAGTCGAAGAAATCGTTGATGGTGCTAGGCGCGGTCTTCAGCTTGCTCGCGTCATAGGCGTAGACCGTGGACCACACCATGCTCGCGACCGCGCAATCGCTGATGGAGCCAGGAATGAAATCGCTCGTATTGCCGAGCGTCTTCTTGTCGAACTTCTTGAGCAGCCCTTCGTCGCACGCGGTGATCGCGTCGTTGCTTTCGAGATCGATGAGATCCCATGTCGTGTTCTTCGCCTGTTCCATCGCGGAGAGCTTCGCGAGACCGCCGTCGTAGGATTCGAGCGAGAAGTTCACGCCGGTCGCCTGCGTGAACGGATCGAAATACGCCTTCTTCGCCGCCGCTTCATATGCGCCGCCGAACGTGACGACATTGAGCGTTTCAGCAGCCTGCGCCGAGACGGTGGCGAAGGCGGCTAAGGCGAGGGCGGCGCATTGTGCTTTGATGTTAGTGCGCATATCAGTTGGCTCCTGCGGGTGCGGTCGACATGATGGAAGGTGAGGGCGATGCGGGGGGCGGAACCGTGGGCGCGCTGCGAGGCACGCTCGCAGCGAGAATCTTGCAGTCGTCGTGACGCCAGGCCACCTCGATGGTGTCGCCGGCGGAAGGCAACGCGTGACGTTGCGTGTTGGGCAACTTCGCAACGAGCGCATCGCGCGATCCGAGCGTCAGGTGTACGCGATGATGATCGCCGCAATACACGAGCTCCTGCACGCGCGCGCGCACGACGTTGCTGTGCGCATCCGCTTGCGTGCCCTCGGCGCTGTGGATATGCGCGCGTTCCGGGCGCAGCGCGAGCATCGCTTCGGCGCCTTCGCTCAGGCCTTGTTCGCAGCGTCCGCGAATGATGCTGCCATCGGAGAGCGCGAGCGTCGCCCAGCCGTCCTTCACCGTGACGACGCGTCCGCGCAGGCCGTTGTTCTCGCCCACGAAGTTCGCGACGAACGCGTTACTGGCGTTCTCATACAACTCCGTGGGCGACGCGGCCTGCTGAATCTTGCCATCGGAGAAGACCGCGACGCGGTCCGACATGGTCAGCGCTTCCGCCTGATCGTGCGTCACATAGACGATGGTGAGCGACAGTTCGCGATGCAGCCGCATGATCTCGTACTGCATGGTTTCGCGCAGGCGCTTGTCGAGCGCGCCGAGCGGCTCGTCCATGAGCACCACGCTCGGCTCGAACACGAGTGCGCGCGCGAGCGCGACGCGCTGCTGCTGTCCGCCCGAAAGTTGCGCGGGACGCCGATTCGCCAGATGCGGCAGTTCGATCATCTCCAGCGCGCGCTTTACGCGCCCTTTCTGTTCGGCGCGGCCCACGCGTCGCACGGACAACGGAAACGCGACGTTCTCCGCAATCGTCAGATGCGGAAACAGCGCGTAGTTCTGAAACACCATGCCGATGTCGCGCTGATGCGGCGGCTTGTCGTCGAGGCGTCTTCCATCGAGACGAATCTCGCCTTGCGTGGGCGATTCGAAGCCGGCAAGCATCATGAGCGTCGTCGTCTTGCCCGAACCCGACGGACCGAGCAGCGACAGGAATTCGCCCTTTCGCACATCAAGGTTCAAGTCATCGACGACGTAGTTCGCGCCGTCGTACGACTTGCTCACGCCCGAGAACGAAATGAAGGATGGGTTTGACATCGTGATAGCGTCCTGACGGAAGTGCTTCGATTAGCGCGCGGCGAGCTTCGACGCGAGATATCGGGCGAAGTCATAGTTCGGGCGTTCGAGATGGCTCAGATGACCGGGCTTCGCGAGCGGCGCATTCACGCCGCGAAACACCGCTTCCACGCCGCGTTTGTCTTCCGCGTTCACTTCGTCGAGCAGGCTCTTGAGCGTCGCCATGTGCGCGTTGGCTTCCGGATCGGTGATGAATTCAGGCGCGAGGCCGCCGCCGAAGCGGATATGTACCTTGCCCACGCCGCGCGGCTGCAACACGAGATACCAGAAGTAGCCCGGCGTGAGCGTGATGAGATGCGTCGGATAGACCGCGAGCAAGGCCGTGGTTTTGCGCCAGTGGCCGGTCAGCCGGTTGTTGTCCGGATGCGCATTGCCAATGGGAAGCGATGCTTCCTTGGTGATCCAGTGATAGTTGAATGCCGGATAACCCGGCGGGCATTCCATTTCTTCGAGTCGCGAATGCGGACCGACCGTTGCGCGATGCAGCATCGGCAGGTGATAACTTTCCATGAAGTTCTCGGCGAGGATCTTCCAGTTGGTGTCCCAGACGTGTTCTTCATGGAAGGTTTCGATGTAATCGGTCATGCCGTATGCATCGATCAGTTCGCTCAGTTGCGCGAGCTGCGTATGAACCGGCTGCGCGTTCTGATCGAGCGTGACGTAAATCCAGCCTTGCCATTCCTCGCAGCGAACGGCCGGCAGCTTATAGCTTTCCTTGCAGAATCCGGACTGCTGTTCCATGAGCGGCGCGCCCTTCAGCCCGCCGTCGAGTCCGTAATTCCACGCGTGATACGGACAGATGATCCGACGTATGTTGCCGCGCCCTTCGAGCAGCACCGACATGCGATGCAGACAGACATTCGACATCGCGCGCAGGCCCATTTGTTCGTCGCGCAGCACGACGATCGGCTGATTCGCGATGCTCGCGGTCAGATAGTCGCCGGGTTTGCCGAGCGCGCTCGCGCGGCCCACGCATTGCCATTCTTTCGAGAAGATTTCCCGCTCTTCAAGAGACAGGAATTCGGCTGATGTGTACACGCCAGGAGGCATCGCGCGCGCATCGCCGAATGGTCGCTCGCAGTTGGTTGCGAGTTCGTCGAGCAAAGCGCTTATTGCTGCTTGCCTGGTGGGGTTTTCCATGAGACGGCTCCTGAAGCAGAGTGCGGTTGCGCTGGCGGAGGATCGGCGCATGCATCGCATCGATTGGAGTTAATCTACCAAGCCAAATTACAAGTCAAAATATTGTTTTCGGATGCTAAAGCAAGGTTATGGCTATGCAAGGCGCGCGAAGTCGCTCTATTGCAGGCGCTTGTTACGTGTCGAGCTTGAGGCGCCGTATATAGCTTTCGCTGAAGGAAGAGAATCGCGACACCAGTTGACGCGGCTTCATCGTTTTCGATTGGGCGATGCCAAGCGTCGTCGCGTTGACGTTATCCCTAAAGTGCTTAATCACGAATTCGCCGCCGTCCACGGTGCGCGTCGAACTCAGCGGGAAGTTCAGAATGCTGTAGCCCAGCCCGTTCGCCACCATGCCGCGCACCACTTCCGGTTGCGAAGAACGAAACGCAGGGACAGGGCGGCTTCCCACGGCATCGAACAGCGCCGCGAAGTAATCGCGGCTATGCGGCAGGTCCAGCATCACGTACGGTTCGTCTATCAGATCTTGCAGCGATACCTTTCGTGCGCGCGCCAGCCGGTGTGTCGCGGGAAGAATCGCGTACGGTGGCAAGGAAAGCAACGGCATGAAGGCGATGTCTTCGGTCAGATCGAGGCTATAGGTGAGCGCGATATCGAGCGAACCGTCGTGCAAGCCTTTAAGCAGTTCATCCTGATGCGCCTCGATGGTGCGAAAGCTTATTCCGCCGTGCTCGCTCGTGAATCGGCTGATCAATCCGGGCATCAACGGCGGCGCGAGCGAGACAAGGCAGCCGAGCGTGATCGATCCCGTCATGCCGCCGTCCATTTCGGTGGCGGCCATTTGCAGTTCTTCCGCGAACTTCAGGAGATTGCGCGCCTGCCCGAGAAGATCGCGCCCCGCCTGAGTCAGCGACAGACCGCTGGCGTGATGCCGGATGAACAACTGCACGCCGAACGAGATCTCGAGATCGGCCAATGCAGTCGAGATGGACGGCTGCGAAATATGCAGGCGTCTCGCCGCGGCCGTGAAAGACAGCACTTCCGCCGTCACCACGAAGTATCGCAACTGACGCAGTGAGTAACGCAGCGGCTGATTTTCCATGGGCTTGGCTCCCGGTTGACGGCGTCAGATGGATCGCATTGTGAAGTGATCAAAAATGACTGCATAGGTAGAACCGATGCTTTGCATTTTTTTAATATATTTTTCGGATTCTGCAAGCGAGCGTAGATTGCTATCCGAAAGCACACGCATGGTGCACCGAAGCCGCAAAGGGCCGAAGGGATCGCAAACCGAACTCCGCTTCTTCGAAGGACTCACCCATGACAGTCGAAATAAAGGCAACTGACACGCTCGTTGTGGGCGCCGGGCAGGCTGGCATCGCCATGAGCGAACATCTGAGCAGGATTGGCGTTCCGCATATCGTGCTCGAACGCGATCGCATCGCAGAACGCTGGCGCACGGGCCGGTGGGACTCGCTCGTGGCCAACGGACCTGCATGGCACGATCGTTTCCCGAATCTCGAATTCGCGGATGTCGATCCCGATAGTTTTGCGGGGAAGGAACAGGTCGCCGATTACTTCGTCGCCTATGCGAAGAAGTTCGAAGCGCCGATTCGAACCGGCGTCGAAGTGAAGCGAGTCGTGCGCAATGTCGGACGACCGGGTTTTACCGTCGATACGTCTGATGGAACCTTCGAAGCGAATCGCGTGGTGGTCGCGACCGGGCCGTTTCAGCGCCCTGTGATTCCGCCGATCGCGCCGAAAACCGCCGCGCTCACGCAGATTCATTCCGCCGACTATCGCAATCCGCAGCAATTGCCCGAAGGCGGCGTGCTCGTTGTCGGTGCGGGATCGTCGGGCGTGCAGATCGCCGATGAATTGCATCGCTCGGGCCGGCGCGTGTATCTCTCGGTGGGCGCGCACGATCGTCCGCCGCGTGGTTATCGCGGACGCGATTTCTGCTGGTGGCTCGGCGTGCTCGGCGAATGGGACGCGGAAGTGATGAAGCCCGGACGCGAGCATGTGACGATCGCGGTAAGCGGCGCGCGCGGCGGCCATACGGTCGATTTCCGGCGACTCGCGCATCAGGGCATCACGCTGACTGGTCTGACGAAATCGTTCGACGATACGCGCGTCACTTTCGAAGCCGATCTCGCCGACAACATTCGTCGCGGCGACGAGAACTATCTGTCGCTGCTCGATGCCGCCGATGGCTATGCGCAACGCAATGGCCTCGATCTTCCCGAAGAGCCCGAGGCGCGCAATATCCCCGAAGATCCGGAATGCATGAAGCATCCGTTGCTCGAACTCCATCTGGCTAAGGAAGGGGTGACGTCGATCATCTGGGCGACGGGTTATGCGGTCGATTTCACCTGGCTGCAAGTCGATGCATTCGATGAAAAGGGCAAGCCGAAACATCAGCGCGGCGTCGCCAAAGAACCGGGCATCTATTTCCTCGGCTTGCCGTGGCTGTCGCGCCGTGGTTCCGCGTTCATCTGGGGCGTGTGGCACGACGCGAAACATGTTGCCGATCACATCGCCACGCAGCGCAAGTACCACGCTTATTACGACGTGCCGCATCGTCCGGTGGACGAGAAGCGCGTGGAAAGCGTCGAGAGCGCGCCCGGTGCATCGCGTGTTCACACCTTAAGCGAGATGGGCGTCAACTGATTACCAATCCATTCAGAATCCAGCATCAAGGTGCATTCGATGAGCAAACCCACGCATACCCGTATCCGCATGTTCAACACGAAGGATACGTATCCGAATCAAACGCTCGATAACGATCTTTGCCAGGCCGTGCGCGCGGGCAATACGGTTTATGTGCGCGGTCAGATCGGCACGGACTTCGACGGCAATCTCGTCGGTCTCGGCGATCCGCGCGCGCAGGCCGAACAGGCCATGAAGAACGTGAAGCAGTTGCTCGAAGAAGCGGGCAGCGATCTGTCGCACGTCGTGAAGACGACGACCTATCTCACCGATGTGCGCTTTCGCGAGCCGGTGTATCGCGAAGTCGGTAAATGGCTGAAGGGCGTGTTCCCCATTTCGACGGGACTCACCGTTGTCGCGCTCGGTCAGCCGGAATGGCTGATGGAAATCGACGTGATCGCCGTCATCCCCGATGGATGGACGCCGCCTCAGACTTGAGCCCAAGAAGGAGCGCACATGACTTTTTCTATCGTCGGACGATGTGAAGTGACCGGGCAACTCGGCATCGCAATCAGTTCATCCAGCATCGCGGTGGGCGCGCGTTGTCCGTGGGTGCGCGCGGGCGTCGGTGTGGTCGCGACGCAGAACGTGACGCTGCCCGCGCTTGGTTCGATGATCCTCGATCATATGGAACGCGCGAGACTCGATCCTGCCGGAGCGCTCGATCGCGCGCTGGGCGAGAGTGAATGGAACGAGTATCGGCAAGTGACGGTGGTCGATGCGCAGGGACGCACTGCGTTCTTTAGCGGCAACCAGGCGCTCGGAACTTATCACGCGGTCGCGGGCAAGCAATGCGTCGCGGCGGGCAACATGCTCGCGGGCACCCACGTGATCGAAGTGATGATTCCGGCGTTCGAGAACGCATCGGGTCATCTCGCGGATCGCTTGCTCGCGGCGATGCACGCGGCGATTGCGGCGGGCGGCGAAGCGGGACCGGTGCATTCGGCGGCGCTGAAGATCGCGGGCGAGCAAAGCTGGCCGCTCGTCGATCTGCGTGTCGACTGGGCGGATGATGATCCTATCGGCAAGCTCGATGGATTGTGGCAGGCGTATAAACCGCAAATGCAGGACTACGTGACGCGCGCGTTGAACCCGACCGCCGCGCCGAGCTACGGAGTGCCGGGCGATGAATGAGATGACGAGCCGCGATCTGCTCGAACGCCTGATCGGCTTCGCGACGGTCAGCCGCGAGTCGAACCTGAAGCTGATCGAGTTCATTCGCGATTACCTCGTGCAATTCGATATCGAATGCGAGTTGTTTTATAACGCGGAGCGCACGAAGGCGAATCTGTTCGCGACCATTGGACCGCACGATCGCGGCGGCATCGTGTTGTCGGGTCATACGGATGTCGTGCCGGTCGACGGCCAGGCGTGGACCGTCGATCCGTTCAAGCTGACTGAGAAGGAAGGACGGCTCTACGGACGCGGCGCGGCCGATATGAAGGGCTATCTCGCATCGGTATTGGCAGCGGTGCCGTTGTTCGTCGAGCGTGAGTTGAAGATACCGGTGCATCTCGCGTTCTCCTTCGACGAAGAAATCGGATGCCTCGGCGTGCGGCCGATGCTCGCGGAACTGGAGAAGCGTACGCACAAGCCTTTGTTATGCCTCATCGGCGAGCCGACCGAATTGAAGCCCGTGCTCGGCCATAAGGGCAAACTCGCGATGCGCTGTCAGGTGAAAGGCGCGCCTTGTCATTCCGCGTATGCACCGTACGGCGTGAACGCGATTCAATATGCGGCGCGGCTCATCAATCGTCTGGAAGAAATCGGCGAGCGGCTCGCGCAACCCGAGCATCACGACGAACGTTTCGATCCGCCGTATTCGACGGTGCAGACGGGCGTCATCAAAGGCGGCCGCGCGCTCAACATCGTGCCGGCGGAATGCGAGTTCGATTTCGAAGTGCGCGCGCTGCCGGGCTTCGACGCGAACGAAGTCGCCGACGATTTGCAGTCGTATGCGCAAGCCGCCTTGCTGCCGAAGATGCGCGCGGTGAAACATGATGTGGATATTCGTCTTGAACCGCTATCCGCCTATCCGGGACTCGCGACGCCGCCTGACAGCGAGGCGGCGCGCATTCTGACGGCGCTTTGCGGCTCGGACGAGTTCGGCACCGTCGCGTTCGGGACGGAAGGCGGACTGTTCAATCACGTCGGCATTCCAACGGTCGTTTGCGGACCGGGCAGCATGGATCAAGGGCACAAACCCGACGAGTATGTGACGATCGAACAACTTCGAGATTGCGATGCGATGATGGAGCGCGTCGCGCGGTACGCCGCCTCTGGCGCCTTCTGATGCATTTTGCTCTGAAGTGACCCCTAATATAAATGTGGTCGCAACATATGCTTAGCCTCGTTATGGGGATGTCGCATCAGCGCATCGCCTCAGCCAGGAATCCACTGAGTCGAAGCAGCTCGAACGCGGTCCTTCTAGAGGAGCGTTCCCGGAAGCCCTGGCTTCAGCTACCTTATTAGACTCGAGCGACCCGTTTGCGACTTGGGCGCTCTGCTTGAACAGCTCGCGAGATGTCTTCTCTCACGAGCGCGTGCCCGCTCGACTCGCGGACAATCAGTTCTGGCACTGCGAAGATTTGTTTTGCGGGCGCATCCGTCGCGGCGCCATCGACTAGTCGGGAAAGCAGAGTCTCGCTTGCGAGCATGCCGAGCTTGTCGGAGCCTGCGGCAAGCGTGGTCAGCGGCGGATTTGTGTGTTCGGCCGCCACGATGTTGTCGCAGCCCACCACCGCCAGATCCTTACCGGCGCGTTTGCCCATCCGATCAAGTTCATGGAGAACGCCGATCGCCACCTGGTCGTTGTAGCAGAGCACTGCCGTGGGACGAATTGCCATTTCAAAGATCGCCCGCACCGCTTTCTGCCCACCCTGTGGCGTGAGTTCAACGTCGACAACCCACTCGTCGGCAACGAGAAGCTCATGCTTCTTCATGGTTGACAGATAGCCCTCACGACGTTGATTCGCTACGGCGTAGCCTTTGCGATTGCCGGCGAATGCGATGCGTGTATGCCCCTGTGCAATAAGGTGTGCAGTGGCGAGCGCGAAGCCGAAGGCATTGTCGACGCCCACGGTATCGACGTCGTCACCCATCGGACGCATTACCAGCACGAGCGGGGTACCCCACGATCGAATCTCTGTCGGCAGCGATTCATCCGTTCCGAGTGCGGGCGACATGATTAATCCAGCAACATTCTGTTCCCGCATCGAGCGCAGCACGCGAGTTTGCGTCGTAACGCTTTCCGCCGTGTGCGCCATCAGCGTGGTGTAACCCGCCTCTGCGAGCACACGCTCGATTGCCACCAACAATTCAACGAAAAACGGGTTCGTTAGGTCATTGATGACCATGCCGATCGTGGCGCTGCGCCGACCGCGCAAGGCTGCCGCGCCCCGGTTGTACACGTACCCAAGTTGGCGCGCGGCTTGTCGCACCTTTTCTGCGGTGTCTGCCGGAATGCGCGGGTTCTCCTGCAACACCAGCGACACGGTCGATTTCGACACGCCTGCGGTTCTAGCAATGTCGAGGATGGTTGGATTGCTCTTCATGGGGACGGGCTCGGGAACGGACGGCGTGCTACCGCAAGATTATCACCGACGCTAGATCGTTCCACTGAAATCTTTAATGATCAGATGAATTAGCTGGCTGCCCGTCCTAGGGTTCATCTCTAGTTGACGCGCTGAGACCTGCGAACTACATTAAGTGGAACGATCCACCAAGACGAACGGCGCTAGACGCCGATTTTTTCGGTAATTTGGTGGAACGATCTACTAGAAATCACAAGAGGTGAAGGCGCGGGAAACGCGTTTTCTCACTCTTCGTTAGTGGAACGTTCTACCAACCCGACATTCGAAGCATTGGAGACGAATATGGCGGCACGTATCGGATGGGCGCTTGTTGGCGCGAGCACGATCGCAGACGAGTGGATGGTCGACGCCATCCGCGCTCAGGCTAACGCCGCGATTGAAACCGTGGTGAGCGGCAATGCAGCGCGCGCACGAGAATTTGCTGCGAACACGACATCTCCAGGCACTCGACCGACTTCGACGCTGTACTTGCTGATCCGGCGGTTCAGGCGGTGTACATCAGCAGCACCAACGAGAAACACCTTCCGCAAGTTCTGGCAGCAGCGCGGGCCGGAAAGCATGTTCTCTGCGAAAAGCCGCTGGCTCTCTCCGAAGAAGACGCCGCCCAGATGATCGAGGCGTGCGACAAACACGCCGTCGTTCTCGGAACGAACCACCATCTCCGGAATGCTTCCACGCACCGCAAGCTTCGCGAACTCATCATCGACGGCGCAATCGGAACGCCGCTCTTTGCACGGGTCTTTCATGCGGTTTCGCTCCCGCCCCATCTACGCGGGTGGCGCATCGAGAAGCAAGACGCTGGCGGCGGCGTCGTCCTCGATATCACCGTTCACGACATCGACACGCTGCGTTTCGTTCTGAACGCCGAGCCGATGGAAGTCAGCGCAATGACGACCACCGGCACGATGAGCAATGCGGGTCTTACCGACGGCGTCATGGCGATCGTGCGTTTCGACAATGGTGTTCTCGCGCAGCTGCACGACGCGTTCACTGTTCCGTTCGCGGCGACTGGATTCGAAGTGCATGGTTCAGACGGCTCGCTGATGGCGAAGGACGTGATGACCCAGCGCGCAATTGGCGAGATCGAACTCTGCGACGCGAACGGCGTGCGATCAATCGAGGTGGAACACGCAAACCTCTACCACACTGGCGTCGCTCAATTTCACCGTGCCATCTCCGAAGGCCAAAGCCCCGCCGCCACTGGAGTAGATGGTTATCGCTCGCTGATCACGGCCCTCGCGGTCGCACACGCCGCAGAAGCGGGTGGACACGTCCATGTGTCGCGTCGCTTCGCCAAATAAACCAGTCAAAACCGCTTTACCAGGAGACTCACCGTGAGTTCCAGCAAGGTCATCACCCTCGCACAAGCCGCCAGCCTCATCAACGATAACGATGTAGTCACCGTTAGTTCGTCGAGTGGCCTGGGCTGTCCGGACGCGATGCTCGCCGCGATCGGCGCGCGCTTCGACACGCAAGCGCATCCGCGCAATCTGACGATGCTCCATCCTATCGCCGCCGGCGATATGTATGGGATCAAGGGCATCGATCACCTTGCAAAGAAAGGGCTCATCAAAACGGTTATAGCCGGCTCGTTCCCCAGCGGCCCGTCGAGCCTGCCGATGCCGGATATCTGGCATCTGATCGTCAATAACGAGATTCGTGCGTACAACCTGCCGAGCGGCGTGTTGTTCGATATGCACCGCGAGGCGGCGGCCAGGCGTCCCGGCGTATTGACCAAGGTCGGACTGGACACCTTCGTCGATCCGTCGCGCCAGGGCGGCGCAATGAACGCCAGTGCTGCCGAACACCCCATCGTGGAGAAGGTAACTTTCGCCGGCGACGAGTGGCTGCACTATCGCAACTTCGTCCCGCGCGTTGCCATCGTTCGCGCCACGACTGCGGACGAGCGCGGCAACCTGTCCTTCGAACACGAAGGCGCGCTGCTGGGCGGACGCGATCAGGCGCTCGCGGTGCGCAACAACGGCGGCATCGTGATCGCGCAGGTCAAGCGTGTCGTGAAAGCGGGATCGCTGCACACGCAATCGGTGCACATTCCCTGCAATCTGGTCGACTACGTTGTGGTCGATCCGGCGCAAAAGCAGACCACGCAGATCGAATACGACCCCGAGATCAGCGGCGAAATCAAGCTGCCCGAGAGCGCGTTCGAGTTTGCGCAATGGCATCCGGACAAGATCATCGCCCGGCGCGCCGCGATGGAGCTGGCGCAGAACGACGCGGTCAATCTGGGCTTCGGAATCTCCGCGAATGTGCCGCGCATCTTGCTCGAAGAAGGGTATCCGAACGATGTGACATGGGCGATCGAGCAAGGCGCGGTGGGCGGTGTGCCATTGCTGGGATTCGCGTTTGGCTGCTCGGGCAACGCCGACGCCATCATGCCGTCGCCGTCGCAGTTCGTCTATTTCCAGGGCGGTGGTTTCGATGTGTCTCTGCTGTCGTTTATGCAGATCGATCGCTTCGGCAACGTGAACGTATCCAAGCTTCCGAGCAAGCCGTATTTGACGGCCGGGTGCGGCGGCTTCATCGACATCACGACGCATGCGAAGCGCCTCGTCTTCAGCGGCTATTTCACGGCTGGCGCGAAGTTTGAGATCGGCAATGGAAAGCTTTCGATCGTAAAGGAAGGCAAGAAGAAGCTCGTTGCCGATGTCGATCATGTGACCTTCAGTGGTCGCATGGGGCAAGCCCGCGATCAGGAGGTCCTGTACATCACCGAACGATGCGTGATCAAGCTCGGAAAAGACGCGCTTGAAGTCATCGAGATCGCACCGGGTATTGACCTGCAGAAAGACGTGCTGGATCAGTCCGACGTCGAGTTGAAGGTCTCGCCGTCGCTCAAGACGATGGACCCCGCGATCTTCACGGACGCTCCGTTCGGACTCAATCTCAAGGAGGCGCGTCATGGCTGACCACGCCTTCGTCCGCATCGACAAGCGCGGTCCGGTTGCGATCGTCACGCTCGATCGGCCTGAAAAGCTCAACTCGCTCACGCCGCTGATGCTTGAGCAACTCGAAGCCGCCGCCGCACAGCTTGAAGCGGATGGCAGTCTGCGCGCCGTCGTGCTGACCGGGGCCGGCGAACGGGCTTTCTGCGTCGGTGCAGATATCAACGAATGGTCCGCCCTCGCGCCGCTTGATATGTGGCGAGTCTGGGTCACGCGCGGACATCGCATCTTTGACCGTTGGGCTGCGCTGCGCCTGCCGGTGGTCGCGGCTATCAATGGCCACGCGTTCGGGGGCGGCCTCGAACTTGCCGCAGTCGCCGACGTGCGAGTGACCGACCCGGCTGCGACCTTTGCGCTGCCTGAAGCGAGCATCGCGACATGTCCTGGCTGGTCTGGAACGCAGCGACTCGTGTCTCTCATCGGACCCGGTCACGTGAAGTCGATGGCACTTACCGCACGGCGCATCGACGCCCAGCGCGCCTATGCAATCGGCCTCGTCGACGAAGTATCGGAAGCGGCCAAGTCGCTCGACGCGGCCATCGCCGTCGCCGAGCAGATCGCGACGCTCGCGCCCGTCTCCGCGCAACTCACGAAGCAACTGATCAACGCGGCCGCAGGCTTCAATGCCGGCTCCACGCTTGAGGCGATGGCCGGCGCACTTTCTGCCACCACGCAAGACGCCCGCGAGGGTATGGCTAGTTTCCGCGAACGCCGCAAGGCGCAATACGAGGGTCAATGAAATGAGTCAGGTCGCTATCCCCGCCGCAACGGCGCTGCTCGAGAATGCGAAGCCGCTGCAACACAAAGCGTTCGCCGGAAAGATGTTCATCGATGGCCAATGGAAAGACGCCGCGAGCGGCGCGCGTTTCGAACGCAGCAGCCCGGCCCACGGACAAGTCGTCAGTTCCTTTCCCGAAGCCACGGGCGAAGACGTCGAAGCCGCGATTCATGCCGCTGACGTCGCTTTCAAGAAAGGCCCATGGCCCAGGATGAAGGGCGTCGAGCGTGCTCGCGCGTTGCTCGTCGTCGCCGAGGGCATCAAAGCACGGGTCGAAGAGATGTCGTTGCTCGAATCGCTTGAGACCGGCAAGCCGCTCACGCAAGCGCGTGGCGAAGTCTCGGGTTGCGTCGATCTCTGGCAGTACGCCGCGAGCCTCGCCCGCACGACAAGCGGCGACGCTTACGATTCGCTCGGCGAGGACATGCTGGGGATCGTCCTGCGTCAGCCCATCGGCGTGGTCGGGTTGATCACCCCGTGGAATTTCCCCATCTGGATTCTTTCGCAGAAGCTTCCGTTTGCCCTTGCCGCAGGCTGCACCTGCGTCATCAAGCCGAGCGAACTGACTTCGAGCACGACCGTCATTCTCGCGGAAATTATCGAGCAAGCCGGCGTTCCGAAGGGCGTCGTGAACGTCGTCACCGGCAAGGGGCCGACGGTCGGCCAGCCGCTCGCAGAACACCCGGCCATCGGCATGCTGTCTTTCACCGGTTCGACGCGCGTCGGCGGACTGCTCGGCGGCATCGCGTCGAAGCAGTTGAAGAAGGTGGCGCTCGAACTCGGCGGAAAGAATCCGCAGATCGTATTCCCCGACTGCGATTGGGACGCGATGGTCGATGCCGTTGTGTTCGGCGTCTATTTCAACGCGGGTGAATGCTGCAACAGTGGTAGCCGTGTTCTGGTGCACGAGTCGATAGCGGAGAAGTTCGCCCAGGCGGTCGTCGAGCGCGCGCAGCAGGTTCCGGTCGGCGATCCTCTGCACCCCGATACCAAAATCGGCGCCATCGTCAGTGAGAACCAGCTTGGCGAAATTCTCGCGAACATCGACAAGGGCATAGCCGCTGGTGCACGTGTGCGTCTGGGCGGCAAGCGCTACGACGCCAAGGGCCTTTACCTCGAGCCAACCATCATCAGCGACGTCACGCCCGAGATGAGCATTGCACGCGACGAGATCTTCGGTCCCGTTCTCTCGATCGTGACGTTCAAGGACGTCGAAGGAGCGATCGAGATCGCCAACGACTCGGCGTATGGGCTGTCGGCTGCCGTCTGGAGCAATGACATCAACACGTGTCTCACGGTCGCACGCGGCGTCGATGCCGGGACCGTATGGGTCAACACGTTCCTCGACGGTTATCCGGAACTGCCCTTCGGCGGATTCAAGTCGAGCGGCGTCGGGCGCGAACTCGGCAAGCAAGCGGTCGAGGACTACACCGAAACCAAAACCATCCAGCTGCACATCGGCGCACGCAAGAACTGGTGGCTGCCCCAGTCCACCAAGTGACATTCATATACGAACGCTCCCGTCGCGGGGCGATCAACAAGGAGACGAAGATGTTCAAGAAGCGTATTGCCGCCGTCGCGGCTGGATTGTTCGCGTGCCACGCACTCTCGGCAATCGCCGCCGACAAGCAAGTGGAAGTGATGCACTGGTGGACCTCCGGCGGCGAGGCCAAAGCGCTGGGTGTTCTGAAAGACAACCTGAAGCAGAGAGGCTATTCCTGGAAAGATAGCCCGATCGCGGGTGGTGGTGGCGAAGCCGCGCGTACGGTGTTGCGCGCGCGCATAGCATCGAACAATCCGCCGGACGCGGTGCAGATGCTGGGTTTCAGCGTGCTGGATTACGCGGAGCAGGATCTGCTCACGAACCTGGACAGCATCGCCAAAAAGGGCGACTGGGACAAGCAGGTGCCCGCCCCGCTGCAGCGCTTCTCCAAGGCAGATGGTCACTGGTATGGCGTGCCGATCGACGTGCATAGCGACAACTGGATCTGGGCTAACAAGAAGATCTTCGATGAGCTGAAGCTCACGCCGCCACAAACCTTCGAAGAACTCGTTGCGGACGCAGACAAGATTCGCAAGGCGGGCTATATCCCTCTGGCTCACGGCGGACAGGCGTGGCAGGAAGCAACCATTTTCGACAGCGCAGTGATGTCGGCAGGTGGTCCCAAGTTTTACAACGAAGCACTGATCAAGCTCGACCCCAAGGCGCTCGGCTCCAAGACGATGGAGAAAGCGTTCGACCAGTTGCGCGCGTTGCGCGGCATGGTCGACCCGAATTTCCCCGGTCGCGACTGGAACCTTGCCACCTCGATGGTCATCAATGGAAAGGCCGCCATGCAGATCATGGGCGACTGGGCGAAAGGGGAGTTTGCCAGCGCAGGCAAGAAGCCGGGCGTGGATTTCCTTTGCATGCGATATCCCGGTACACAGGGCAATTTCATCTTCGTGACGGATCAGTTCGCCACCTTCAAGGCTGGCAATGAGCGGCAGGCTGGACAGTACGCCTTCGCCGAGGCCGTCATGGACCCGAAGGTTCAGGCCCAGTTCAACCAGATCAAAGGCTCGGTACCGGCACGTCTTGATGTACCCGCCGATGGCTTCGATGAATGCGGCCAGAAGTCGATGGCCGACATGCGAACGGCGCTCAAGAACGGCACGATGGTCGGCAGCTTCGCCCACGGTCAGGCGATGCCCGAAGCATCGAAAACAGCGGTCTACGACGTAGTCACGCACTTCTTCAATTCGAATCAGTCGTCGGGCGACGCCGTGAAGTCGCTCGTCACGGCTGTGCAGAATTCGAAGTGACGATCTAGCCGGTCAGGTGGGGCGGAAAGCGTCCGCTCCTCTCTCGTGTTCGATGTTCTCGATGTGCAGGTGAAATCATGCTCTTACACTCTCGCGCCACGTCTGTCGATTCGGCAAAGTCCCCTGCTCGAGCAGAGGAGGCTGGAAAAAAGCGCTCTGCGCGAAACGCCTTCGAAGCTTTGCTCCCAAAGCTGGTGCTCAGCCCGACGCTCATTATCACGCTGGTGTTCGTCTACGGCTTCATCGTATGGACATCGGTTCTCTCGTTCACACGGTCCCGCGGATTCGCGACCTTCAAATGGGCAGGGTTCTTTCAATATGCGCGGGTATGGGAGCATCCTCGCTGGCATGTCGCTGTGGAGAATCTCGGCATCTACGCGTCGCTGTACGTGGTCCTGTGTCTCGCCATCGGCCTCGCGCTCGCGATCCTTCTGGACCAGCGGATCCGTGCGGAAGGTTACTTGCGTGCAATCTTTCTCTACCCGATGGCGCTGTCATTCATCGTCACCGGCACCGCGTGGAAGTGGATTCTCAATCCCGGACTTGGCCTCACCAAGCTCTTTCACGACTGGGGTTGGACGAGCTTCCAGTTCGACTGGATCATCAGCGACGACATGGCGATCTACACCGTCGTTATCGCGGCAGTATGGCAGGCATCCGGGTTTGTGATGGCCATGTTTCTTGCCGGCTTGCGCGGCATCGACCAGGAGCAGATCAAGGCCGCGTCGATCGACGGCGCACGGATGCCTTCGATCTATCGACGGATCATCATCCCGCAACTGCGCCCGGTCTTCATCTCCGCACTCGTGATTCTGGTTCACCTGGCGGTGAAGAGCTACGAGCTGGTGATTGCCTTGACGGGTGCGGGACCCGGTTACTCGACCGAACTCCCATCGACGTTCATGTACTCGTTCACGTTCACTCGCAACGAGCTGGGCATGGGAGCCGCGAGCGCCGTGATGATGCTCTGTACCGTCGCCGCGATCATGGTGCCGTACCTCTACTCGGAAATGCGCCCACGCCGTTCCGGCGGCGGCCACTGAAGCAATTCATATCTATCCACGGAGCCTGAAGGAGACAAGCATGGCTGCCAAGACCTGGGACTCGCCACAGATGGTGGTGGGAAAGCATAACAACGTGTCGCGCATCGTCATCTATTCGATGCTCGTGATCGTCGCAATCGTGTATCTCGTACCGCTCGTCGTGATGTTGCTGACCTCGTTCAAGCCGCTTCCAGAGGTCTATGCAGGCAACATCCTCGCACTTCCGCATGAATGGACGCTCGCTGCATGGGAGAAAGCCTGGGGTTCTGCTTGTGTCGGCCTCGACTGCTCCGGTGTAAAGGGCTTCTTCTGGAATTCGTTCCGGATGGTCTTCTCAGCGGTTTTCCTTTCGACGCTGATCGGTGCGCTGAATGGCTACGTGTTGACGAAGTGGCGCTTCAAGGGCGACAACGTCCTGTTTGCGCTCGTCCTGTTCGGTTGCTTCATCCCGTTTCAGATCGTGCTGATCCCGATGGCGACGTTTCTCGGCAAGATCGGCCTCGCTCAATCGATTACCGGACTTGTCTTCGTGCATGTCGTCTACGGTCTCTGCTTCACGACGCTGTACTTCCGCAACTACTACATCGCGTTTCCCGATGAGCTCGTGAAGGCCGCGATGATCGACGGTGCGCGCTTCTTCCGGATCTTCTTTCGAATCCTTCTGCCGAACTCGGTGCCCATCATTACCGTGACCGTGATCTGGCAGTTCACGAACATCTGGAATGACTTCCTGTTCGGCGCGTCATTCACGACCGGTGCATCGGCGCCAATCACGGTGGCGCTCAACAACATCGTCAACACTTCGACTGGCGTCAAGGAATACAACGTGCAGATGGCCACCGCGATGATCGCGGCGCTTCCCACGCTGCTCGTCTACGTCGTTGGAGGTCGTTATTTCGTCCGCGGTTTGATGGCTGGTTCGGTCAAGGGGTAATCATCATGTCTTCTCTTCATGTCAACAACGTGCGTAAAGCCTACGGCTCTACGGAGATTCTTCGCGAAATCAATATCGACGTGGACGATGGCGACTTCCTCGTGCTCGTCGGTCCATCGGGTTGCGGCAAATCGACGTTGCTGTCTCTTATCGCTGGTCTCGATACGCTCTCTGGCGGGGAAATCCGAATAGGCGATGACAAGGTCAACGACCTGCATCCGAGCGAGCGCGACATTGCGATGGTGTTTCAAAGCTACGCGCTGTACCCGAACATGACCGTGGGACAAAACATCAGCTTCGGGCTTGAGATGCGCAAAGTCTCGAAAACCGATCGCGAAAAGGCCGTTCAGGACGCAGCGCGTCTTCTCCAGATCGAGCATCTGCTCGATCGCCGTCCGGGTCAGCTTTCGGGCGGTCAGCGCCAGCGCGTCGCGATGGGCCGCGCGCTCGTGCGCCATCCCAAGATCTTCTTGTTCGACGAGCCGCTGTCCAACCTCGACGCGAAGCTGCGCGTGGACATGCGAACGGAAATCAAGAAGCTGCACCAGCGGTTGGGCGCAACGATCGTCTACGTGACACACGATCAGATCGAAGCGATGACGCTTGCAACCCGCATTGCAGTCATGAAAGGCGGCATTCTTCAGCAGCTCGGCACGCCGGCCGAGGTATATAACACGCCTGCAAACACGTTCGTGGCGACGTTCATGGGGTCGCCGTCGATGAACCTCATTCCTGCGCGCATCGAGGGCAGAGACGGCTCGCTGCATCTGAAGATCGGGCAGGGCAATGACGCGCTGGATCTCGAACTTCCGCCGCAATCTCAAGCTGTGGATCGCTATGTCGGCAAGGAAGTCATCGCAGGGTTGCGACCGGAGGCGATTGGGGTAGAGAACGAACGCGCGGCGTCTGCAATTCGAACCGTTCCCGTCAGAATCAACGTGCTTGAGCCCACTGGACCGGACACGCTCGCTGTCCTCGATTTCGGCGGCATGGAAGTGTCCGCACGGCTCGGTCCGGACATGCCGCACGAGTCGGGTGAACGTTGTGAACTGCGTGTCGATTTGTCGAAGCTGGTCCTGTTCGATAAAGACACGGAAGCACGCATTCATTGATCGATGACTGGGACGGTGGACTTATGAGCAAGTCGAATGGACCAAGCCCGACCGCGCTGGTGACGGGCGGGCGCAGAGGAATTGGCCGATCGATCTGTGTCGAACTGGCGCGTCGCGGCTTCGCCGTCGTGCTGACCGACGTGACCGATGACGAAGACGCGCAGGCGACGTGCGATCTCATCCGCAACGAGGGACAAGCTGCGCTTTTCGTTCGCAGCGACCTGAGCGATGTCCAATCGCACGCGGCAATTGTGGACGCTGCCATCGGCTTCAAGGGCAGTGTGGAGTGCCTCGTGAATAACGCTGGCGTGGGTTCGCCAAGTCGCGGCGACCTGCTCGACGTTCGACCCGAAGCGTTCGACACCGTGCTCGGCATCAACCTTCGTGGCACGTTCTTCATGACGCAAGCTGTCGCGCGGCACATGAGCACAACGACATCGAACTTCGCGCGCTCGATCGTGACTGTCTCTTCAGTCTCGGCACAGATGGCCTCGCCCGAGCGAGGGGAGTACTGCCTGTCGAAATCCGCTTTGCCGATGCTCACGCAACTCTTCGCGCTGCGCTTGGCGAAATCGGACATCGGCGTATTCGAGGTCCGGCCCGGAATCATCCGGACGCCGATGACCGCGGGCGTTGCACAGAAGTACGAGGCCCGATTCGAGGAAGGGCTGGTTCCTGCCGCCCGTTGGGGCGAAAGTGAGGAAGTGGCTCGCGCGGTCGCGACACTCGCCGACGGATCGCTCCCGTTCTGCACAGGCAGCGTGTTGCATGTTGACGGTGGCCTTTCCATCCCTGCATTTTGAGCGTGACCGACATGAATACGACGACATATGACTACGTGATCGTGGGCGGCGGCTCGGCTGGATGCGTGCTCGCGAATCGCTTAAGCGCAGACCCCGCGGTGAAAGTGCTTCTTCTTGAAGCGGGTGGTTCCGATCGGCACCCCTTCTTTGCGATGCCAGCGGGCTTCGCGAAGATGACGAAGGGAATCGGGTCGTGGGGCTGGCACACCGTGCCTCAGAAGCACCTGAACAACCGCGTCCTTCGTTTTACGCAAGCGAAGGTGATTGGCGGTGGCTCGTCAATCAACGCACAACTGTATACGCGTGGCGTGCCTGCTGACTATGACGACTGGGTCAGCAAAGCCGGGGCGACCGGCTGGTCCTATCGCGAGGTATTGCCGTATTTCAAGCGTTCCGAAAACAATCAGCGCTTCGCGAACGAGTTTCATGCCTACGGTGGCCCGCTGGGTGTCTCCAATCCCATCAGCCCGCTGCCTATCTGCGAAGCGTTTTTCCAGGCGGGGCAGGAGTTAGGTATTCCGTTTAACCCTGACTTCAATGGAGCTTCCCAAGAGGGACTTGGCTACTATCAGCTAACACAACTCGACGCACGTCGTTCGTCAGCAGCGACGAGTTTCATCAAGCCGGTGCTCGGACGATCTAACCTCACCGTGCAAATGGCCACACGCACGTTACGCGTGATCGTAGAGGGCAATCGCGCGATAGGTGTCGAGGTGGTGGTCGGCGACAATCGCGACACGCAAATCATCAGAGCCGCACGAGAGGTGATCGTCTCTTCTGGCGCGATCGGCTCACCGAAGCTGTTGCTTCAATCGGGCATCGGCCCCGTAGCGCACGTCCAGTCTGTCGGGATCAAGCCAGTCCATGATCTGCGCGGCGTCGGCGACAATCTCCAGGATCACCTGGACCTGTTTGTCATTTCTGAATGCACAGGCGATCACACCTACGACAAATACAACAAGCTGCATCACGCCGCGTGGGCTGCGTTGCAATACCTCGTGTTGAAAAAGGGCCCGGTTGCGTCGAGCCTCTTTGAAACGGGCGGCTTCTGGTATGCAGACCGTGACTCGCCCGACCGTGACCGTTCGCCTGATATCCAGTTCCATCTTGGACTTGGTTCGGGTATCGAGGCGGGTATGGCCAAGCTACAGAACGCAGGGGTTACGCTGAACACGGCTTATCTGCGGCCACGGTCGCGCGGCACGGTGCGTCTCGCAAGCAGCAATCCCGCAGACGCGCCTCTGCTTGACCCGAACTACTGGTCAGACCCGCATGACCGGGACATGGCCATCAAGGGATTGCGTTTGGCTCGCGACATTCTCAACGCACCCGCCATGAAGCGCTTCGTGCAGACCGAAGTCCTTCCGGGATCACGGGTCAATAGCGATCAGGAACTTTTCGAATACGCGTGTGCGAATGCAAAGACCGACCATCACCCGGTTGGTACATGTCGGATGGGACAGGTCAATGATCCGGACGCGGTGGTGACGCCCGACCTGCGGCTGATCGGTGTTGATGGCCTGCGAGTCGTCGATGCGTCTGTGATGCCCTTTGTGCCCTCCTGCAACACCAATGCGCCGACCATCATGGTCGCCGAGAAGGCCGCAGACATGATCATTCAATCCGCGTCCGGGAGTCATTCCGCACCCACGGTTGCGCCGGTCGCGAACCTGTCAGACTTCGCCATTCCTTCCAGACACTGAGAGGTACAGCATGAACATCAACTTGCCACAGCGGGACGGTACGGTCCGGGCATACTCGCTTCAAAACCTCGAAGATCAACTTCCGGGTTCGAATGCTCCGACGTTCAACAGGATCGCCTATGCTGCCGCGCACGTCGTAGTTGATCCGCGTGCTGCGTACGAGCCGTCGGGTGATACACCCGCTGTCGATTGGGAAGCGACCCTGGCATTCCGTACCTATCTTTATAGTCTCGGATTCAAGGTCGCCGAGGCGATGGACACCGCGCAGCGCGGTATGAGCATCGGCTGGCCTGTCGCGGCGGAATTGATCCGACGCAGTATTTCCCACGCGAAGTCGATTCCTGGCGCGGATCTCGCATGCGGCGCGGGTACCGATCATCTGGACGGCAAGAAGGCGCATTCGCTTGATGACATCGTTGCCGCTTACAACGAGCAGTTCGAGGTTGTCGAATCCGCAGGCGGCCGCCCAATCATGATGGCGAGCCGCGCGCTGTGTGCGGCTGCACGTTCTGCCGACGATTACAAGTACGTCTACGAGAAGATCATTTCCGCTTCGCGCGAAAAGGTCGTGCTGCATTGGCTCGGCGACGCATTTGACTCGGCGCTCGCCGGTTACTGGGGCAGCGCCGATGTCGACACCGCGATGGCCACGGTACTCGAAATCATCGCTCATCAAAAGGACAGGATTGAAGGGATCAAGATCTCTCTGCTCAATGCGGAGTATGAACGCCAGTTGCGTTCGAAGTTGCCGGAAGGCGTCGTCATGTTCACCGGCGACGACTACAACTACGGCGAGCTCATTGCCGGTGACAGCACGGGTGAGTCGCACGCATTGCTGGGAATCTTTGACCCGATCGCGCCAGTGGCGTCGAAGGCGTTGGCATCGCTGGCTCGAAACGACCTCGACACCTATCACGCGCTGATGGCACCGACTGTCACGCTGTCTCGCGAATTGTTCGTTGCACCAACTCAGTATTACAAGGCCGGCGTCGTGTTCCTTGCATGGCTTAACGGGCATCAGAACCATTTCTCGATGGCCGGGGGAATGCAATCGGCGCGATCGGCGCTTCATTATGCAGATGTTTTTCTTAAAGCCGATGCCGCCGGTGTGTTGATCCGCCCAGAACTCGCTGTGAAGCGGATGAAACAGTTCATGGACCTGGTCGCCGGCATCGAAAACTGAGCGCTTAACGATCATCGGGTGACATCCATGCTCCATCTTTCAGAGGTCAACGCGAGAGCGATCTGACGTTTTCGGAAAGGATGCTAATTCTGAGGCGTCAGAGGAAAACGATCTGTTTTCCTCGTCTGGATGCAGCGTCGGCGAGGTCGATCGGCGAAATCGCAATCAACATGGCGCTCCGTCGTGGTCAAGCCATCTCTGTATGTGTCGCAAATCGGTCTCGGACGCTCTATCTATGCGCGCTGGACGGTTCCGAGTGCACTGATCAGGGTGACCTGCAGAAGTGCATGCAGACTGCCCTGCGATTTGAGCAAAGCTCTCTGGAGGTTGGTCTTCGGCTACGGCGAAGCAAGCGTCTGTCGAAGGCGGACAAGGGGACGCTTTCGTGGCGCAAAATCAGACTCATGGGTAACTCGCCGGAATCAGGGGTAAGCAGGATGTCAGCGAGGCGCGGATACTTGAGCCGTGGCTTAAGCAACGGATCTCGTTCAGGCATCGCTCATCGAAGGACAATTCATGACCCAGCTCGCTCACCCAGCTCATTCGCTGCTCGCTGAACTCGACGGCTTTCACGTCGAATTCAATTCCGCGGATTCGCGCGCCGACATCGTTCTGGACCGGCCGCCGTTCAATATCGTGTCGATGCATCAGCGCGAGCAATTGCGTCTGACGTTCGAAGCGCTCGACGCCAACGACGCCGTACGGGTGATCGTCGTGCGCGCCAAAGGCGAGCATTTTTCCAGCGGCGGCGATATCAAGGGCTTCATCGAGGCATCGCCCGAGCATGTGGCGAAGCTCGCCTGGAATGTTGCGTCGCCGGCGCGTTGCAGCAAACCGGTCATCGCGGCGAATCGCGGCTATTGCTTCGGCGTCGGCTTCGAGTTGTCGCTTGCCTGCGATTTCCGCATCGCAACAGAAACGACGCTTTACGCTCTACCCGAACAAAAGCTCGGACAGATTCCCGGCTCAGGGGGCTCCGCGCGCCTGCAGAAGATGGTGGGCATCGGGCGCACGAAGGACATCGTGATGCGCTCGCGCCGCATCACGGGATCGCAGGCTTACGAATGGGGCATCGCGACGGAATTCGTCGCCGATGCCGAACTGGAAAGCGCCACGGATTCGCTCGTGCGCGAACTGCTCGCGTTCTCGCCGCTCGCACAGCGCACAGCGAAGAAGCTTCTGAACGACACGGAAGATGCGCCGCTGTCTGTCGCCATCGAACTGGAAGGGCTCAACTACAGTCGCTTGCGCAGCTCCGACGACTTCCGCGAGGGCGTGGAAGCGTTCCATCAGAAACGCAGGGCCGCGTTCAAGGGTTCCTGAGCCGGAGCGGGTTTAAACTCGACCGAGAATAAGCCGCGCAAAGCGGCAGCGGCATGGAGTGAGGCAAAACGAGTGTCTAGTGCGATCAAGATCTATCAGGGACGTTTTGGACGAGTGGCGCTGCTCGACATGGATGCGCCGCTCATTCAGCA
This sequence comes from Caballeronia pedi, assembly GCF_001544915.2. Taxonomy (GTDB): domain Bacteria; phylum Pseudomonadota; class Gammaproteobacteria; order Burkholderiales; family Burkholderiaceae; genus Caballeronia; species Caballeronia pedi. Next base: position 58,085 of record NZ_FCOE02000003.1, read on the forward strand.
CGCGCATCATCACTGCCATCTTCTGATCAAGGCGGCAGGACCGGACACGTTCTTCGCCGTTCACGATGAACTCCAGCCGCTGACCGGCGACACCGCGGTGCTGATCAATCCGTGGGAGCCGCACGCGTATCGTCATATCGAACATGCCGAGCAGCGCACGGTGATTCTCGCGATGTATATCGAGCCGGACTGGCTGACCGCCATTCAGCATCCGCTCGTGAGCGGCGGTCATCCGCGCTTCTTTCCGCAGTCGTGCGTGCGCATGTCGAACCATGCGAAGAAGCGCGCCGAAGAGCTCGCGATGGAGATGTGGTGGGCGGATAGCGTTGCCGCCGAGCGTCTGGAGGGGCTCCTCTTCGAGCTGATGCTTTCGGTGATCGATCCGAGCCGAAGCTGGCACGAGTCGTCGCGGCAGATGGAGTTGGCGGGCAGGCGTCCGAACGATCCGCGCATCCGCAAGGCCATCGCGTACCTGCGCGAGAACACGGGCGCGGAACCGGACATGAATCGTCTGGCAGAACATTGCGGGCTGTCGCGCGCGCATTTCTTCGCGCTGTTTCATCGCTGCACGGGCGTGACGCCCAATGTGTATCTGAACGTGCTGCGCATGGAAACGGCGATCAACGACTTATCCGCGGGCGCGCATTCGCTGACGGATATCTCATACGATCTGGGGTTTTCGGCGCCCGCGCATTTCACGCGCTTCTTCAAGCAGAACCTGGGTATCACGCCGAGCGAGTATCGCCGTGTGGTGCAGTTGTACGAAGCGGATTCCAGGCAAGTACAGATCTGAGCGTGGACACATCTTCGCGCACGCGATCTCACGCGTGCGCTGGACTGTCGCGTCCGTCACCAAGGCTTGCCTGGCGAAAAGCATCGGACTGTAAGGTAATTCGCCCGACCGCTTGGTAAGCGATTTTGCGCAGTCGGGCAGTACATTGAATCGACGATGCGATGTGTCTCGCCGCAAGCGCGAGACCCGCTGTTACTGAACATCGCGCACAGCCATGCAGGAGACACGTGTGAGCGACACCGATACCGACACCGCCCTAAAGGAACGCCAGACGCCCGCGATCGCTTCCGGTCGCAACGAAGCGCGAGCGTCCGGTCGCCCGTTTGTGGGCCGCCCGATGCAACGCCTGGAAGACGCCGCGATTCTCACGGGCCGCGGCCGCTACGGCGACGATATCGCCATCAAGACAGGCACGCTGCACGCTGCCGTGCTGCGCTCGCCGTATGCGCACGCGGAGATCAGGAGCATCGACGTGAGCGCCGCGCTCGCGCACAAGGGCATTCGCGCCGTGCTCACGCGAGACGATGTGCGCGCATGGTCGCAGCCGTTCGTCGTCGGCGTGAAGTCGCCGATGGAGCACTGGGCGCTCGCGATGGATCGCGCGCGCTATAGCGGCGAGCCGGTGGCGGTGGTGATCGGCGAGACGCGCGCCATTGCCGAGGACGGGCTCGATCTCGTCAAGGTGGACTATGAGCCACGGCCGCCGGTGGTATCGATCGAAGCGGCTGTCGCCGACGATGCGCCGGTGCTTCACGAGAAGATCGGCAGCAACGTGGTCAGCGACCGCAGCTTTCGTTATGGCGAGCCGGAAGCGGCGTTCGACAACGCGCCGTATCGCGTGTCGATCACCACGCACTATCCGCGCAACACGTGCGCGCCGATCGAATGCGGCGTCGTGATCGCGGAATGCCTGCCGGGCAACGAAGGCTATGACGTGACCTCGAATTTCATGGGGCCGTTCTCGTTGCACGCGGTCATGTCGATGGCGCTGAAAGTACCCGCCAATCGTCTGCGTCACAAGGCGCCGCGCGATTCGGGAGGAAGCTTCGGCGTGAAGCAGGCGGTGTTTCCGTATGTCGTGCTCATGTGCCTCGCGTCGAGAAAATGCGGCGCGCCCGTGAAGTGGGTCGAAGACCGCCTCGAACATCTGAGCGCGGCGACCTCAGCGACCGCGCGCCTCGCGACGCTCGAAGCCGCCGTCGAACGCGACGGGCGCATCACGGCGCTGTCCTACGATCAGATCGAGGACTGCGGCGGCTATCTGCGCGCGCCAGAGCCCGCCACGTTCTATCGCATGCATGGATGTCTGACGGGCGCATACGACATTGCGAATTTGCTCGTGCGCAATCGCGTCGCGCTGACGACGAAGACGCCGACCGGACTCGTGCGCGGCTTCGGCGGACCGCAGGTGTATTTCTCGCTGGAGCGCCTGATTCAGCGCATCGCGGACGAACTGAAGCTCGATGTGCTCGATGTCTATCGCCGCAACTTCGTCAGGGCCGATGCGTTTCCGTATCGCGCGGCAGCGGGCGCGTTGCTCGATTCGGGCAACTATCAGGAAGCGCTGCGGCGTGCGTTGGCGCAGGGCGGCCATGACGAACTGAAGGCGCGCCGCGAGATCGCGCGCAGCGAAGGGCGCCTGTATGGCATCGGTTTCGCGGCGATCGTCGAGCCGTCCGTATCGAACATGGGTTACATCACGACGGTCATGCCCGCCGAAGCGCGTCGCAAGGCCGGTCCGAAGAGCGGTGCGATCGCGAGCGCGACCGTGAGCGTCGATCTGATGGGCGGCGTGATCGTCACCATTGCATCGACGCCGGCGGGGCAAGGGCATATGACCGTGTGCGCGCAGGTCGTCGCGGATGTGCTCGGTCTCGATCCGGCGGATATCGTCGTGAACGTCGAATTCGACACGCAGAAGGACGCGTGGTCCGTCGCGGCCGGCAACTATTCGAGCCGGTTCGCCGGTGCGGTCGCGGGCACGGTTCATCTCGCCGCGACGCGCGTGAAAGACAAGCTCGCGCGCATCCTCGCGAAGCAGTTCGCTTGCACGGAGCAGGACGTGTGTTTCGAAGGCGGGCGCGTGTACATGCGGCAGGCGCCCGAGAAAGCGTTGCCGTTCGCGCGCGCCGCGAGCAACGCGCCGCATTGGTCGCCCGCGCTCCTGCCCGAAGGCGAGGAACCGGGGCTGCGCGAGACCGTGTTCTGGAATCCGCCCAACATGACCCCGCCCGATGACGAGGATCGCATCAACACGTCCGCGTGCTACGGCTTCGCGTTCGACATGTGCGGCGTCGAGATCGATCGCGCGACGGGACGCGTGCGCATCGACCGCTATGTGACGGCGCACGATGCGGGCACGCTGCTCAATCCCGCGCTCGCGGATGGCCAGATTCGCGGCGCGTTCGCGCAGGGCTTGGGCGCGGCGCTGATGGAAGAGTTTCGTTACGGCGCGGACGGCAGTTTTCAATCGGGCACGCTCGCCGACTATCTGATGCCGACGACATGCGAGGTGCCCGATCCAATCATCGTGCATCTGGAAACACCTTCGCCTTTTACGCCGCTCGGCGCGAAGGGACTCGGCGAAGGCAACAACATGAGCACGCCGGCCTGCATCGCGAATGCCGTGGCCGATGCGCTCGGCGTGGCGGACATTCGCTTGCCGCTCACGCCGGCGAAGGTCATGGCGATGATCGGCATCGACGATCCGCCGCCGTCGCGGCCCGAGTATCGCGAAGCCGCGCCGGCGAAGAAGCCGGTGAGCGGCGGCGGCAAGGCGCTCACCGCGCAGGGCACAGTCGAACTCGAAGCGACGCCCGAGGCCATCTTCGCGGTCTTGATGAACCCCGAGGCGCTTGCGAAGGTCGTGCCGGGCTGTCATGCGCTGGAGACCATCGGACCGAATCAGTATCGCGCCGATGTGACGGTTGGCGTCGGCATGATCAAGGCGCGCTTCGAGGCGAAGATCGGTCTCTCCGACATCGATGCACCGCGTAGTCTGCGTCTCGCGGGCGCGGGGATATCGCCGCTCGGCAGCGCGCAAGGCGAAGGCCTCGTCAGGCTGGAGCCGACCGCAAAGGGCACGCTGCTCGCGTACGACTACGAAGCGCAGGTGTCGGGCAAGGTCGCGGCGGTCGGTGCACGCATGCTCGAAGGTGCGGCGCAGGTGGTACTGCGGCAACTCTTCGAATCGCTCGGCAGACAGGCATCGGGCAAGGCCGTGCGCACGAATGCATCGTGGCTCGGACGCATGCTCGCGAAATTGCGGAGGTCGCCATGAAGCCCGCGCCGCTTTCCTATCTGCGCGCGCAGGACACGCGCCACGCGCTCGACGCGCTTGCGCAGGCCGGCGCCGACGCGCGCGTGCTCGCGGGCGGCCAGTCGCTCATGGCCGTGCTCAACATGCGGCTGGCGCAGCCGCGCTGGCTCATCGACATTTCGCGCACCGCGGAACTGAACACGGTGCGTGTGGAGTCGGGCCATCTCGTCGTGGGCGCGGCGGCGACGCAAGGCAGCGTCGAATGGCGCAAGACACTCGACGATGAAGTGCCGCTCCTGCGCATGACGTTCCCCCTCATTTCGCACTTTCAGATCAGGAATCGCGGCACCGTATGCGGCTCCATCGCGCATGCGGATCCGAGCGCGGAACTCCCGCTCGCGCTGCTCACGCTCGGCGGCGACGTCACGCTGCGTTCCGCGAAGCGCAAGCGCACCTTGAGCGCGGCCGATTTCTTTCAAGGCATGCTGATGACCGCGCGCGAGCCGGACGAACTCGTCGAGTCCGTGCGCTTTCCGCTGAAGAAGCCTGGACAACGCTTCGCCTTCACGGAATTCTCGGCGCGTCATGGCGATTTCGCGCTGGTCTCGTGCGCGGCGCTCGTCACGGACGATTCGATCCGCATCGGCGTGGGCGGCGTCTCCGACAGGCCCGTGCTCGAGTGCCTGCCGCGCCTCGAAGGCGACGATCTGCGCGGCGCATTGAACGATTTCAGTTGGAAGCTCGGCGCGCGCGACGACGCGAATGTCAGCGCGTCATATCGACGTCATCTCGTGCGCCAGCTCGGATGGCAAGTCATACAGGAGGCGAAGTGAGAAAGACCCAACACGCAGGTTCCGGCGATGCATTGCGCTTCGCGCTTGCAGAAGACACATCATGCGCCGTGACGCTGGAACTCAACGGCGTCACGCGTCGCGGCGCATGCGAAACACGCGAACTGCTGTCCGATTTCCTGCGTCACGAGCTTGGCGCGACCGGCACGCATGTCGGGTGCGAGCATGGCGTGTGCGGCGCGTGCACGGTGCTCGTCGATGGCGTCGCGGCGCGTTCGTGCCTCATGCTCGCGCTGCAGGCGGATGGACGACGCATCGACACTGTGGAGGGACTGTCCGTGTCGGCGCAGACGCTCGGCGATCTTCAGGAAGCGTTCGCGCGCCATCATGCGTTGCAGTGCGGCTTTTGCACGGCGGGCATCCTGATGTCGTGCACGGACTTCCTGCAGCGCGTGCCGAATCCCGATGAACACGCGGTGCGCGAGATGTTGTCCGGCCACCTGTGCCGATGTACGGGCTATACGCCGATCGTCGCGGCGGTGCTCGACGTGGCGAAGCAGCGTCAGGCGCATTCGCGTGAAGAGGAGGCGAGCCATGTTTGATCTCGGCCGCACGTTCATGCAATCGGTGGAGCGCAGCCCGCATGCGCTCGCACTCGTCGACGGCGATATCGCGTTCACCTATGCGCAATGGTTCGACGAAATCGCCAGAGTCGGGGCAGGTCTCGAGGCGCTCGGCCTGACGCGCGGCGATCGTCTGCTGGTCGCGCTGCAGAATCGCTGGGAGATGGCGACGCTGCATTGGGCGTGTCAGTTCACGGGCATCGTCATCGTGCCGTTGAACTGGCGCATCAAGCCCGAGGAGCTCAACTACAGCGTGACAGATGCGGGCGCGCGCGCGATCGTCTATGAAGGCGTTTCCGCGCAAGCCGTTGCGCAGAGTGCGGCGGCGCAAGATATCGCGCGCATCGGGCTCGACGAAGTCGCGGGCGCGACGCATGCGTTCGATGTGCTTCGAGCGTGCGCGCCTGCACAGCTTGCCACGGAAGCGTCGGCCGACGACTACTCGGTGATGCTCTACACCTCCGGCACGACCGGCATGGGCAAGGGCGTACCGCGCAGGCATCGGCATGAGCGAGCCGCCGCGCTCGCGCATGTCGCGCAGAATCTCTATCGGCACGGCGAACGCACGCTCGGCGTGATGCCCCTCTATCACACGATGGGCGTGCGCTCGCTGCTCGCGATGGCGCTCGTCGACGGACTCTTCGTCTGCGTGCGGCGATGGAATGCGCAACTCGCGCTCGACTCGATCGAAGCGCATGCGTTGACCTGCCTCTATCTCGTGCCGACGCTATATCACGACCTGCTCGCCGCGCCCGGCTTTTCGAGCGCACGCACGCGTTCCGTCACGAAGCTGGGATTCGCGGGCGCGCCGATGAACGACGGCCTGCTCAAGCGCTGCTCGGTCGCGTTCGAGCCCGAGCTCTTCGTGAATCATTACGGCTCGTCCGAGGTGTACACGTTCAGCATCGATCAGGATGCGACGAAGAAGCCCGGAAGCGCGGGACGCGCGGGCCTCAACACGCGCCTGCGCGTCGTGAAGCTCGACGCTGCATCGCCCGGACAGCTTGCATCGCGCGGCGAGGAAGGGCAGATCATCGTCGAACTGCTTGGCGATGAAGCCTTCGAAGGCTATTGGAACCGTCCCGATGCGAACACGAAGTCGTTACGCGACGGCTGGTACTTCACCGGCGACACCGGCTATCTCGATGCGGACGGCGATCTCTACGTCACCGGCCGCGTCGACGACATGATCATCAGCGGCGGCGAGAACATATCGCCGGTCGATATCGAGTCGGTATTGTCGCTGCATCCCGCCGTCGACGAAGTCGCCGTCGCGGGCGTGAAGGACGAGCGCTGGGGCCAGAAAGTAGTCGCGTTCGTCAAGCGGTCACATTACGTCGACGAGCGCGCGCTCGACGAGTTTTGCCGCACCTCGGACCTCGTCAACTTCAAGCGTCCGCGTGAGTACGTGTTTGTCGATCAGATACCGAAATCGCCCGTTGGAAAGATACTGCGACGCAAGCTTTCCAGCGGCGAATACGAACTGGAGCGATAGGAGACGCCTGTCGCGAGTTGTCCCGGCAGACGAGACGTACAAAGCATATAAATAGGTATCCGAATTAAAATTTGGACATGGAGATCGGAAATGGACGAAGTATACCGGCGCGATGAAGTCGCGCAAGATGTGAAGGGAAGTCAGGTGGCGGTCGCCGTCATGGCATCGTGCCTCGGATGGGCACTCGACCTGTTCGACCTGTTCGTCGTGTTGTTCGTGGCACCGGTGGTGGGGCATCTGTTCTTTCCGTCGTCCAATCCGATGCTTTCGCTCGCGGCCGTTTATGCATCGTTCGCCGTCACGCTGTTGATGAGGCCGCTCGGCTCCGCGATCTTCGGTTCCTTTGCCGATCAACACGGACGCAAGCGCGCAATGGTGGTGTCCGTCGTCGGCGTAGGCGTTTCGACGGCCGCATTCGGCATGTTGCCGACCGTCGCACAGGTAGGCATCGTCGCGCCCGCGCTGTTCCTCCTGCTGCGTCTCGTGCAGGGCGTGTTCGTCGGAGGCGTGGTTGCATCGACGCATACGATCGGGACGGAGACGGTCAGTCTGAAGTGGCGCGGTGCGGTGTCCGGGTTCGTCGGCGGCGGTGGCGCGGGACTTGGCGCGCTGCTCGCATCGCTCGTCTATCTGGCGACGACCGCGATCTTTCCAGGCGCGGCGTTCGAAGTGTGGGGCTGGCGCTGCATGTTCTTCGCGGGCATCGTGAGTTCCGTGCTCGGCGTGTTCGTCTTCAACAGGCTCGAGGAATCGCCGCTATGGGCCGAGCTCGCGGCACGAAAGAAAGCGGCCTCGCGCGCGAAAGGCGCCGCGCAGGAAGGGCCGGCCGCTTCGCCGTTGCGCGTCTTGTTCTCGAAGAAGTATCGCTCGATCCTTTTCGTGAACCTGTTGCTGACCGTCGGCGGAGGCAGCGGCTATTACCTGACGTCGGGATACTTGCCGACGTTCCTGAAGGTCGTCACGCATACGTCGGCGACGAGCGCGGGATGGATTCTGATGTGGTCGAGCGTCGCCGTGGTGATCGCATCGACGGCGGCGGGTCATCTGAGCACGTTGATCGGACGCAAGCGCAGCTTCATCTGGCTCGGCGTTGCGCGTCTGATCTGCTTTCCGCTGCTCTATCTCGCGATGCCGCATGCGGACGGCGTGTGGCTCATCGGCTTCTATGCGATCGTTTTAAGCGCGCTCGGCAGTGCAGGCTATGCGCCGATCCTCATATTCCTGAACGAACGCTTTCCTACGTCGATACGCGCATCGGGAACGGGATTGTCGTGGAATCTGGGCTTTGCAGTGGGCGGCATCATGCCGACGGTGGTTTCCGTGGTCGCGAAGTCGCCCGTCGATTTGCCGGTCGTGCTCGCGGTCGCGCTCGTCGTGATCAGCGTGCTGTTCCTCATCGGTGCGTTCATCGTGCCTGAAACGATGGGTCGTCTGAACGAAGAAGACTGAATGATTCGGGCGCCGATTGCGCGGCCGGCCGGGTTCATTGCTTCCGCGCATCGGCGTCGCCCGCCAGTTGTCTCTGCAATCCATCCAGTACGACATCGATATATCGATCGAAGCTCTGTTCGAGCGCGCGATTCGTTCCTCCCTTCCATCGCACGATGAACGCCTGATTCGACATGCGCGTCATGTTCGCGGTCAGCAGCGGAAACTCATCACGATCGAGTTCCTCGAAGCGTACGCGCAGCCTGTCCTCCCATTCGTCGCGCTCGTCGGCGCCGTGGCCGGCGAATTCGAGCGTGACGAATCCGACCATCGCGGTTATCACGGTGTTGTAGACGTGAATCAGTTCCGCCGATTTGAAGCCCGCAGACAACAGCGTTCGAAGCACCGCCTCGACCATCACCGGATTCATACTCGCGTTCGAGATGATCTGCGAACCGAGCAGCGGCGCGACGTTCGGATGCCGCGCGACCGCCCGACGGTAGCGATGAAACAGTTCTTTCAGCCAGTCGCGCCAGCGGCCGGCGGGAAGCGGCCCGGGAATGAGATCGCCTAGCGCGCGCGTGATGACCTCGACCAGCAGTTCGTCGCGGCTCGTGACGTACCAGTAGATGGCGGTCGGATAGACGCCGAGCTCCCGCGCCACATCGCGCAGGCTGAAGTTGGCGTAACCCTTTGCGTCGATCAGCGCGAGCGCCGCCTCCACGACGCGTTCCCGCGAGAGCCCCTGGTCGCGCGCGGAGCGGCCCCGTCGCTTCTTTTCCGGTGCTGCCTCTTCCTTTTTCCTCAACGTGACTTCCCGAGTTTGAGTTCGACCGAGCGTCACTCTACTGCAATCGGTGGCGACATGCGACAGGTGCGGGAAAACCCGGCAATTCGCTCGCTTGCACGATTTAATTGTACGGCGTACAGTAAATGCAAATCGACGGCACGGACATCGCGGGCGTACCCGTTTTCTGTCCGGAGAGGGCGACGCTCACACGAGCGGCGCGACACTCATTTTGATTAGTCATACTACAAAAAGGATCGATCCATGAAACCAAAGGCACTTACCTTCGACTACTTCGGCACGCTCGTAGACGTGACGACGGGAGGCATATGCGGCATCGAAGCGGTGCTCCAGCAGCTCTCTCTCGATCCGGCGAAGTCCGCCGCCGACGTCTATCTCGACTGGGACATGCGCGCGGTTCAGACCTACCGAAGCCACGCGTATATGCGTTATCGCGTGGTCGCGCAGCATGCGCTCACGGGCTGTCTGGAAGCGCTTGCGCAAGGATGCACCGACGGCCGGGACATGGCGGCGCTGACCGAGCTGCTGCTCACGCATCTGGTGGAGTCCTCGCCGCCTTTCGACGACGCCGTCGCTTTCCTCGACTGGGCCCGTGAACATTTCGCGCTGATGCCCATCACGAACATGGATACGGACCTATGGCACCGCAGCAGGCTCGTGCGCTACTTCCAGCATGTGACGACGGCTGAGATGGCGCAGGCCTACAAGCCTTCCGAGACGATCTTCAAGACCGGGCTCGCGACGCTCGGCCTGAGTGCCGACGAGATCTTCCATTGCTCGATCGGCACCTGGGCGGACATCGACGGCGCGAAACCGCTCGGCATCCGGGTCGCGTGGATCAATCGCGGCAACGAGCGTCTGGGCGACTGGCAGGCGCGTCCGGATCACGAATTCGCCACGCTCGAACCGGTGCGCGGCGTGCTGGAACGTCTCATCGACCGGTGACAGGAGCACGATCATGCAAATACCAGCAATCAAGACTTTCGTTCTATGCCTGAGCGTGGCGTGCGCGGCGCCGGCCGTTCATGCGGACACGCTCGTGAAGATCGGAGTGGCAGGACCGTTGACAGGCTCGCAAGCCGCAAGCGGCAAGGACAACGAACGCGGCGCCAGGCTGGCGATCGATGACCTGAACGCGAAACATATGACGCTCGGCGGCCAGCCGCTCAGGTTCGAGCTCATTTCGGTGGACGACGAGTCGGACCCGAAAGCCGGCGTGACCGCCGCGCAGAAGCTCGTGGACAGCGGGGTGATCGCGGTCATCGGTCACTGGAATTCGGGCGTGACGATTCCCGCATCGAAGATCTACAACGACGCCAAGGTGATCATGATCACGCCCGCGGCGTCGAACCCGGCGTTGACCGTTCCGGGCTATCCGTACGTGTTTCGCCTCACCACCGACGACAACGTGCTCGGCGCGAGGATGGCGGATTACGCGGCCAATACGCTGCATCTGAAGCGCGTCGCCGTGATCGACGATCGCACCGCTTATGGCTCGGGCGTCGCGGATGTGTTCGTCGCCACGGCGAAGAAGCTCGGCATCGACATCGTGACGCGCGAGTACTCGACCGATCACACAGTGGACTTCAAGGCTGTGCTCTCGAAGATCAAGCCGGCGAAACCGGACGGCATCTTCTACGGCGGCTACTACGGGCAGGCCGCCTATCTCGCCCGGCAGATGCGCGATCTCGCGGTCAGCGGCGTATTGATGGGCGGCGACGGTCTGTGCGTCGGCGAATTTCCGCGTCTCGCGGACGGCGCGCTCGACAGGAAAATGTACTGTCCGCAGGGCGGCACGCCGCTCGGCGCATTGCCCGAAGGAAAGCGATTCGAGACGCGCTTCAAGGCCGCTTACGGCGTGAATCCGGATCAGAAGGGACCGTCGTTCTATGCGGCGACGATGATGGTCGGCGACGCGATCTCGTCGGCGCAATCGCTCTCGCCGGAAGCGCTCGACAAGACGCTGCATCAGACCACCTTCAATACGCTGTTCGGCCAGGTGCGCTTCGATCAGCGCGGCGAATGGATCAAGGCGCCGATGACGGTGTACTGGTCGGCGGGCGGATCGATCGTGCCGGTCGATTGAACGCGGGAGGGATACCGATTATGAACGAACCTCGAACCATCCAGGAAGCGTATGTCCACTGAAAACGCAATATCGCCACAACTCGACGTGGAAGGGCTCGGCCGAGCCGCGGAGCGCGCCGCCGGCGTCTTCGCGGAAGCGAACCCGAAGAGCGCCGCCGCCCATCTCGATGCGCTCGCTGTCATGCCCGGCGGCAACACGCGCTCGGTGCTGTTCTATAAGCCGTTCCCGCTGACGATCGCACGCGGCGAAGGCAAGCGCCTGTGGGATCTGGACGGCCACGCCTACACGGATTTCCTCGCCGAATACACGACGGCGATGTACGGCCACAGCCATCCCGTGATACGCGCGGCGATCGTCGAGGCGCTCGACAACGGCCTGAACCTGACGGGTCACAACACGCTGGAAGTGCCGCTCGCGCGCCTGTTGCGCGAACGCTTCGAGTCGGTCGAGTCCTTGCGCTTCACCAATTCGGGAACCGAGTCGAACCTGATGGCCATCGCGGCATCGCTCATCTTTACGGGGCGCAGGAAAGTCGTCGCGTTCACCGGCGGATATCACGGCGGCGTGCTGACCTTCGGCAGCGGCAACAGTCCCGTGAACGTGCCGCACGAGTTCATCGTCGCGTCTTACAACGATCTGCCCGGCGTGCAACGGATCTTCGCCGCGCATGGCGACGAAATTGCCGCCGTCATCGTCGAACCGATGCAGGTCGCGGGCGGATGCATCGTCGGCGAACCGGCTTTTCTCGAAGGCCTGCGCGATCTCACTCAGCGTCACGGCGCGCTGCTGATCTTCGATGAAGTCGTGACCTCGCGGCTGTCGGGCGGCGGACGGCAGGCGCTGCTCGGCATCAGGCCCGACCTCACGACGTTCGGCAAGTACATCGGCGGCGGCATGTCGTTCGGCGCGTTCGGCGGCCGGGCGGACGTGATGGCGCAATTCGATCCGCGCAGGCCCGGCGCGACGCCGCACGCGGGCACGTTCAACAACAACGTGCTGTCGATGTCGGCGGGTCATGCAGGTCTGTCGCGGCTCTATACGCCGGGCGCTGCCGCCGCGCTCAGCGAAAAGGGCGAGCGACTGCGTGCGCGACTGAACGGACTGTGTCGCGAGCGCGGCGTGGCGATGCAATTCACGGGTATCGGATCGTTGATGAACCTGCATGCCGGCGTGCGTCCGATCCATTCGGTGGAGGACTTCATCGAAGGCGAGTCTCCGCTCAAGGACCTGTTCTTCTTCCACATGCTGGAGCGCGGCTGTTATGTGGCGCGGCGCGGCTTCATCGTGCTGACGCTCCCGCACGACGAAGGCGATCTCGAACGCTTCGCGCAAGCGGTGGCGTCGTTCGTCGATCGTCATGAAGCGCTGTTGCGCGCACGCTAGATCATTCATGGAGACATCGTTGAATTCCGCTCAGTCACCGGCCGAACCGAAGCGTTTGCGCAGCCGCCGCTGGTTCGACGACCCGTCGAATCCCGGCATGACCGCGCTCTATCTCGAGCGCTACATGAACTTCGGCATCACGCGCGAAGAGTTGCAGTCGGGCAAGCCGATCGTGGGCATTGCGCAGACCGGCTCGGATCTCGCACCGTGCAACCGGCACCATCTCGAACTGGCGAAGCGCGTACGCGACGGCATTCGCGACGCGGGCGGCATTCCGCTCGAGTTCCCCGTGCATCCGATCCAGGAAACGGGCAAGCGTCCGACTGCCGCGCTCGACCGCAATCTCGCGTATCTCGGTCTTGTCGAAGTGCTGCACGGTTATCCGCTCGATGGCGTCGTGCTCACGACCGGTTGCGACAAGACCACGCCCGCCTGCCTGATGGCGGCGGCGACGGTCAACATTCCGTCGATCGTGCTGTCGGGCGGACCGATGCTCGACGGCTGGCATCGCGGCAAGCTGGCGGGCTCGGGCACGGTCGTGTGGGAGGCGCGCAAGGAACTCGCGACCGGCCAGATCGACTACGACACGTTCATGGAGAAAGTGGCTTCGTCCGCGCCATCCGCCGGGCATTGCAATTCGATGGGCACCGCGCTTTCGATGAACGCGCTCGCCGAGGCGCTCGGCATGTCGCTGCCCGGTTGCGCGTCGGTGCCCGCGCCGTACCGCGAGCGCGGCTGGTTCGCCTACGAGACGGGCAGGCGCATCGTGCCGATGATCGCCGAGAACCTGCGGCCGTCGGACATCATGACGCACGAGGCGTTCGAGAATGCGGTCGCGGTGGCGGCGGCGATCGGCGCGTCGTCGAATTGCCCGATCCATATGATCGCGATTGCGCGTCACATCGGCGTGCCCCATACGCTCGACGACTGGCAGCGCGTAGGCGCGCAGATTCCGTTGCTGGTCGATTGTCAGCCGGCCGGGCGCTTTCTCGGCGAGGCGTTCCATCGCGCCGGGGGCGTGCCTGGCGTGATGTGCGAACTGCTGCACGCGGGCCGGCTTCATCGCAATGCGATGACCGTGACGGGACGCACGCTCGCGGAGAATCTCGCCGGCGCCGCCGAGCCCGACCGCGAGGTCATTCGCGCCTTCGATACACCGCTGAAGGTAGCGGGCGGTCACGTCGTGCTGAGCGGCAATCTGTTCGATAACGCCGTGATGAAAGTCAGCGTGATCGATGCGCGCTTTCGCGAGCGCTTTCTCTCGAACGCCGCCGATCCTGATGCATTCGAAGTGAATGCAATCGTCTTCGAAGGCCCGGAAGACTATCACGCGCGCATCGATAATCCTGCGCTCGACATCGACGAACACTCGATCCTGGTCATGCGCAATTGCGGCCCGGTCGGTTATCCGGGCGGCGCGGAAGTGGTCAACATGCAGCCGCCCGCCGCGCTGATCCGGCGCGGCATCGACACGCTTCCGACCATGGGCGATGGCCGTCAGAGCGGGACGTCGGGCAGCCCGTCGATTCTGAACGTGTCGCCGGAAAGTGCGGTGGGCGGCGGGCTCGCGCTGCTCAGGACCGGCGATCGCCTGCGTATCGATCTCGGCGCGCGGCGTGTCGATCTGCTCGTATCCGCCGATGAACTCGCCGCGCGACGTGCCGCGTGGAGGCGCCCGGAACTCACGAACCAGACGCCGTGGGAAGCCATCTATCGAAGCATGGTGGGGCAGCAGGGCAGCGGCGCGTGTCTCGAACCGGCGACCCTGTTTCTGAACATCGTCGAGGCGCGCGGCGAAGCGCGCGACAACCATTGACGGAGCGCGCATGAATCGACTGGACGGCGCGCAGGGGCCGCGCGTGGGCATCGTGACGGGCGCGGGCTCGGGCATCGGCAGGGCGGCTGCAATCGAGTTGCTGCGCGACGGCTGGTCCATCGCGCTGCTCGGCAGGCGGCGCGAGCCGCTTTCCGAGATCGCGCATGACCCCGAGTTCGCAGGCCGCGCGCTCGCGCTATCGTGCGACGTGTCGGATGCGACGGCGGTGGCTTCGTCGTTCGATGCGGTCGTCGCGCATTTCGGCCGGCTCGACCTGCTGTTCAACAATGCGGGCGTCGGCAATCCGCCCGGGCCTTTCGATACGTGGACAGCGGAGCAATGGCGCGGGGTCGTCGACGTGAACCTCAACGGCATGTTCTTTTGCCTGCAGCGCGCGTTCCGGATCATGTCGGCGCAGACGCCGCGCGGCGGCCGCATCATCAACAATGGCTCGCTGTCGGCCTGGGCGCCGCGGCCCAATTCGACGGCCTACACGGCGACCAAGCATGCCGTCACGGGCCTCACGCGCTGCGCGTCGCTCGATGGTCGCGCGCATGACATTGCCGTCGGTCAGATCGATGTCGGCAATGCGCACAGCGCGCTGGCATCGGCGATGGCGCACGGCGTGCCACAGGCGAACGGCGAACTCGCAGCCGAGCCGCTGATCGACGCGGCGATCGTCGGGCGCTCGGTCGCGTATCTTGCGAGTCTGCCGCCCGATGCCAACGTGTTGTTCCATACGATCATGGCGACAAAGATGCCGTTCGTCGGCAGAGGCTGATCCGGATGCGTGCGCGCAGCGCCGGGCCGCGCCGACCTCAGCGCGATAGGCTCGGCATGCTGCAAAATCGTCCAATACTTTTGGCAATGGAATGCCTAGCATGCTCTCCAAGGTCGATTTTCCAGGAGAGAGACAGTGCTGTTGCATACCAAAGCAATCGAGGCGGACGCGCAGAAAGTGCCGCCAAAGCTGGAACGTTGTGTGATCGTCGTCGATGAAGCGCTGCCGCCGGGCAAGGCGTCGAACGCTGCGGCGGTCGTTGCGTTCACGTTGGGCCAGCGCCACAACCGTCTCGTCGGTGCACCTTTGGTCGAGCGGGACGGCACGGCGCATCCGGGACTCATTCCCATCGGCATCCCGGTACTGAAAGCATCCGCCCTTCAACTGAGAGAGCTTCGCCAGAAATCGCTCGCCCAGTGTGACGTTGTGGACTTTCCCGTGCAAGGACAGGTCACCACGGATTACGCTATGTTCCTCGAAGCCGTCGAGGCGCACGCCGGCGAATCGCTTCAATATCTGGCGGTCGGACTGGTCGGCCCCAGGAACCGTGTCAGCAAACTGGTCGGCGGTTTTTCGCTGTTTGCGTGATGGAAGCGCGGATTACATCGGAGCGCATCGGTCAGATCTGGTCCGTCAGTTTGACCCGTCCCGACAAGCGAAACGCGCTCGACGGTCTGATGTTCGACGCGCTGGCGAACTCGCTGCGCCTCGCACAAGGCGACGAACGCGTGCACTGCGTGCTGCTGCAGGGAACCGGCGAGAGCTTCTGCGCGGGACACGATATCGCCGCGTTCGGCACGCTATGGCCGCAAGCCGAAGACGGTGCGATCCGGCGATGCATCGTGGCGTTCGCCGAGCAGACCAAGCCCCTGATAGCCGCGGTCAACGGCGCGGCCGTTGGATTCGGCGCAACGATGCTGTTACACGCCGACTGGGTGGTTGCGGGCGAAAGCGCGACTTTCCGGTTTCCGTTTTCCGATCTCGGTATCGTGCCCGAAGCGGGAGCGACCGCGTTGCTGGCTCGCAGGGTAGGCGATCTCGCGGCACGCGACTGGCTGATGAGCGGCCGCGCGGTAACGGCATCGGAAGCCTTGCAGCACGGGTTTGTGTCCCGCGTGGTACCGGACGCGGACTTGCGCGCCGTTGCAAACGAATACGCCCTGCGCCTCGCCGCTAAACCGCCGGGTGCTTTGCAGACCACGCGGCGTTTGATTCTTGAAGGCGCTACGTTACCGGCGCGAGAGGCGATCGAGCGGGAGTTCGTCCATCTCAATGCCTTCATTCCGGCGTGCATCTGGAGATCGATTCCTCATGGCTAAAGTGCACCTTGTTCACGCTCACCCCGAGCCGCGCTCGTTCTGTTCGGCAATGGCCCGCGAAGCCGAACGCGTACTAAAGTTACGCGGCCACGATGTGAGCTTCTCTGACCTGTATGCGCTCGACTTCGATCCCGTGGTTCGCGCCAGCGAGTTCACCGAGCGCGCCAACGACGACTATCTGGTCTATGCACTGGAGCAACGGCACGCGCTCGCGCACGATGCGCTTGCACCCGACGTGCGGCGAGAAGTCGAGGCGTTGCTGGCCAGCGACACGCTCATGCTGGTGTTTCCGCTTTACTGGTTCTCGGTGCCCGCGCTGATCAAGGGCTGGATCGACCGCTGCTTCCTGTCGGGCGCGATGTATGGCGGCAAGCGCATCTACGGCCGAGGTGGCATGGTCGGCAAGCGCGCCGTGATCGGCGTGACACTGGGTGGTCGGGAACACATGTTCGGCGCGCAAGGTGTTCATGGTGAACTGGCGAGCGGCATGCTGCGTCATCTGCTGCAAGGCACGTTGGGATATGTGGGCTATGAAGTGGTCGAACCGTTCTTCGCCTGGCACGTTCCCTATTGCTCGGACGCTGAGCGGGCCGACACATTGGCGCGCTGGTGCGACTTCATCGATAGTCACGAGACGCGACCGCGCATCGCGATGCCACTGCTCGAGGATTATGATGACGTGTTCAGAGCACTTCCACGGACGGTTTCATCATGAAAGCTGCATCGGCGATTCGTTCGGTCAAGGTCTGGCGCGCGCCCGACGTCATGGACGCCGTCATGCTGAAGGGCCAGTTCGCCGGCCACCGGTATCCGCCGCACGCGCACGATACGCATTGCCTCGCGGTCATTACCGGCGGGGAATTGGCGGTCGAGGTTCGGGGACAGCGGCGCATATGCCGGCGCGGTGACGTCATCGTCATCGATGCCGACGTGGTGCATTCAGGCGCCGCTGCCGGTGACGGCCGATGGAAGATGCGCGTCGAACATGTGCAGCCTGCGGAACTGGCCGCCTACTGTGACCGGCTTGGCATTGCGCGGCGCGAGCGATTCGAACTGGAAAGCCCGTTTGTCGTCGACAATGCGTTGTCGCGGCACCTCTACGGCGTGAACTGGTGTTCCGAGAAAAACGACGATCCTTTCAAGCGCAGCGAGGCCTTGGCCTGCGCTATCGTTGGCTTGTACGCGCGTCAGCCTGGGCGCTCCGGTGACCTGCCCTCAGTGCGAAGCGAGCCTGCTCTGGTACGTGCAATAAGGCGTCGATTGCGCGAAGACCTTCATGCGAGGGTGACGTTGTCGACGCTTGCGTCGGAGTTTGGCGTTACGCCGTTCGTGCTGTTACGCGCTTTCGTGCGCGAGGCGGGACTGAGTCCTCATGCCTTTCAGCAGCAGGAACGCCTGCGTGCAGCGATGCCGATGCTGCGCGACGGCAGGCCTATTGCAGAAGTCGGCGCTCGCACCGGCTTTGCGGACCAGTCACACTTCACGCGCGTCTTCAAGCAGCAAACCGGCGTGACACCGAAGATCTATCAATCTGCGTTTTCTTGAGTCGTTCGACGAAACGTCCGCAACAGCGCGCGTGTGACGATCATTGCGATCGGTGCTGTGCGTTTCCGCATGTAAGCGTAGGGCGCTTCATACTCGTAAGCTCTGTCACCTCATGATGCTGTCACCTCAAAGACGTGATAGCCCCAAGGCGGAAGATCCAGGTAGAGGCCGCGCGAGACGACATCATTACCGTCGCGATCAAAACTCGCTGGCCCCATCATGTCCGTCAGCCGCACCGTGCTGCCGGTCACGTCGGCAAACGGGATTAGCACATAACATTGACTCTGGTTTCCTGCGTAGTTGACTACCACGAGCCGCCGTTCGCCGTCGTCGCGCTGCCAGGCCCACGCGACAAAACAATCCGAGGTCCAGTTGCCCTCCCACGCTGGCACGATTTCGACGAGGCTCCACGTACCGTCTCGGAAGATCGGCTGCCGCAGCACCGTCATCAAGGTCTCATAGAACCCTTGCAAGCCTGCGTCGACGGGCTCCTGTGGCGCCCGCACCAGATGCGGCGAGATCCGTTTCCTGCAGCCCTCGAACTGACCCTGGTGAAAGAAGCGCAAGCCAGGCGAAAGAAATGTGATGATGGCGCCGGCTTCATGTTCGCCGGTTTCGAAGGTCGCCGCGGCTCGGGGCTCGTCGTGGTTTTCCAGGAAGCGCGCCAGCTTCTCCTGGTAATCGAGTCCGGCATGCAGGTGCTCGCGCACCGGCCGTGCGTTCACGTCGCGCAAGCGGTCGTACATCTGCTTGTCGTAGGCGTAATCGAAGCCCTGTTGGAGCATCGTCCATTCGAGATCCCAATACACTTCTGCCATGAACCGGAACTGCGGATGCTCACGTCGCACGGCCTCGATCGCTTTCGGCCAGAACGGTTCGGCGCGGATGCCCCAGGTTCGTTCGAACACGTCGGGCAAGACCAGCATGGCCATGTCGCAGCGTAGGCCGTCACATTGATCGGCGATTCTTTTCAGTTCGCCGATCATCGTCTGCTGCAACTCTGGATTGCCGTAGTCGAGCTGCAGCGTGTCGGGCCATCCGTCGAAATAGGGGTCCCGGCCGTAGACGAGTATTAGCGGCCCGTTCCTTGTCTGCACGCGGCAATAGTTCGACGGTGAGCGAGCCAGGTCCGACTCGTCGCCGTGCACGAAGTAGTCCGGATGCGTGTCGATCCAGTCATGATCCGGCGCCATGTGATTCGGCACGAAGTCGAGCATCAGCTTCAATCCGCGTTGCTGCAACCGCTGCCTCAGGCGGGCGAGCGCCTCGGCGCCGCCCAGATCGCGATGAACCGTGTAGCTCCGGATAGCAAACCCGGAGCCGGCGACGTCGTCGTCCGTGAGATCCGGCAGCGTATCGGCGAATTCGCGGCGCCAGCCGGCATGAGCGCGAGAAATTGCCTGGGCCGCCGGTCCGGTCTGCCAGACGCTCAGCAACCAGACCCAGTCGAAGCCGAGTGCGGCGAGGCGATCCAGTTCGGCATCCGGAATATCGTCGAGTGTCGCGCGCCCGCCCGACGCGCGCGACAACTCAGTCAGCCAGACGCGAGTGTTGATCTGGTACAGCGCCGGGTAGCGTACGCTGGACATGCTGCGCTCCTCATACCTTGCCAGAGTCTTCTCCGCTCACCTGCTCCCTGACGAGGTGGGACACCACGCGCCCGCGATCCGTTTCCAGCATGGTTCTGGCGTCGACGCGCCCGAACAAATCGAGCAGCGCAGCGACCAGGCCCGTCCAGCCGGTCTGATGACTGGCCCCGAGGCCAGCACCGTTGTCGCCGTGGAAGTACTCGTAAAACAGGATCAGGTCGCGCCAGTGCGGATCGTTCTGGAATTTTTCCGTTCCTCCGTACACCGGCCGTTTGCCTTGGGCGTCGCGCAGGAACGTGCCGGTCAGGCGACGCTCGATCTCCTTCGCCACTTCGAAGAGCGTCATGTGTTGCCCGGAACCGGTCGGGCATTCGACCTTGAAATCATCGCCAAAGAAGCTATACAGGTTTGCCAGCGCGCGGACGATCAGCAAGTTGACCGGCATCCACACCGGTCCGCGCCAGTTCGAGTTGCCGCCGAACATGCCGGTGTTCGATTCGGCCGGCAAGTACTGCACCTTGTATTCCTGTCCGCCGACGTGAATGACATACGGGTGCTCTAGGTGATACAGCGAGAGCGAACGAATGCCGTGGGGCCCCAGGAACTCCTTCTCGTCGAGCAGGTAGCCGAGCACCCGTTCGAGCTTGCGCTTGTTCAGGATCGATAGAAGCCTGCGCTCCCTGTAGCCGATGAAACCGCTATCGGTCGGGGCAACCTGCGCGATCAATTCGGGATAGCGTTTGCGAAACTGCGCGATCATCTCCAGCAGCTTCGGATAGCGCGTGACGGACTGCGATTCGAACACCGTCGACGCGCACAGCGGCAGCAGCCCCACCAGCGACCTTATCTTCAGGCGCGTCGTCCGACCATCGGGGAGCCGCAGCAGATCATAGAAAAAGCCATCTTCCTCATCCCACATCTCGTCGTCGTGTTCCCCGCGTCGGTCCATCGCGTAGGCGATCCACATGAAATGCTGAACGAACTTGAAGGCGACCTCTTCGTAGATCGGGTCGTATTCGGTCAGAATCACGGCCATCTCCAGCATGGCCTGGCAGTAGAACGCCATCCATGCAGTCCCGTCCGCCTGCTCGAGCGATCCGCCGGTCGGGAGCTCGGCGCTGCGGTCGAAAACACCGATGTTGTCGAGACCGAGAAAGCCGCCAGCGAACACATTGCGGCCCGACGGATCCTTGCGATTCACCCACCAGTTGAAATTAAGCATCAGCCCCTGAAACGAGCGCTCCAGGAAACGCGGGTCGGCCCGTCCCAGTTCTCTCTCGTACTTGTACAGCCAGAGCGTGGCGGCGGCATGCACCGGCGGATTCACATCGCTGAAGTTCCACTCGTAGGCTGGAATCTGGCCGCTCGGGTGTACGTAGAGGCTGCGCAGCATCAGCAGCAGTTGCTCCTTCGCGAAATCGAAATCGACCTGCGCCAGCGCAATCGTATGGAAGGCCAGGTCCCAGGCCGCATACCACGGATATTCCCACTTGTCCGGCATGGAGATTACGTCGGCGTTCAGCATGTGGAACCACTCCGTGTTGCGCACATCGCGCCGTGCGGAGTCGAGCAATGGGTGGCTCCCGTGTTCGCGCAGCCAGAGTTCGAGATCGAAGTAGTAGTATTGCTTGCCCCATAACATGCCCGACAACGCCTGACGATGCACCCGACGCTGATCTTCGGTCAGCGATTTGGGCGTGATGCGCTCGTAGAACTCGTTCGCATCGGCGAGGCGGCTATCGAAGATCTGATCGAAGCCGCCGAAGGCGTCGTCGAGTCTGGATGACGCGAGTCGCAAGCGAACGATCGCGCTGCCGCCGGCGGGTATGTCGCAGGTGTAATGGGCCGCCGCCTTCGTTCCCGTCCTGGCCGGATTCACGGCGTCGCGCTGTCCTGAGATGACGTAGGCGTGGAATGCGTCCTTGACGAACGGCGACGCGTTGGGTTGACCCCACAGGCGCTGCGTATTGCTTTCGTTTTCGGTGAAGAGCGTCTCCGGCGCGCCATCGCAATGGAGCCAATATTCGCCCAGATCATGATGCGTGGCCCGAATGGCGCCAGCACCCGCGTCGTGCAGGGACGGCTTGCGATTGTCCTCGCCCCACGACCATGTGTTGCGGAACCAGAGCGTCGGCAGGACCCGAAGCCGTGCCGCCTCCGGTCCGCGGTTGTGCACGGAAATCCGCACGAGAATGTCTTCCGGAGCGGCCTTCGCGTATTCCACGAACACGTCGAAATAACGGTCATCGTCGAAGATGCCGGTGTCGAGCAGTTCGTATTCCATCTCCTCCCGCGATCTTTTGCGGTTGGTCTCGACCAGATCCCGGTACGGATATTCCCTCTGCGGATATTTATAGAGGTACTTCATGTACGAGTGCGTGGGCGTGCTGTCGATGTAGAAGTAATACTCCTTCACGTCCTCACCATGATTGCCCTCGCTATTGGTGAGGCCGAACAGGCGCTCCTTCAATATCGCATCGTGCTCGTTCCATAGCGCGAGGGCAAAGCAGAGGCGCTGCTGGTCGTCACACAGTCCGCCGAGGCCGTCCTCGCCCCACCTGTAGGTGCGCGAACGCGAATGATCGTGGGTGAAGTAGTTCCAGGCGTCGCCGTTGTCACTGTAGTCTTCACGCACCGTGCCCCACTGCCTCTCGCTAAGGTAGGGCCCCCAATGCTTCCACGGTACTTGCGCTTCACGCGAGTCGTTCAGGCGCTTTTGTTCCACCACATCGACGTTTACCGGGCGCATGCTAGTTTCTCCGTCACGGCTGAATAAACTCGGCTTGACGCAACGCGTGAGAGCCGGCGAGTGCCGCGTCGGTGATCAGCACGGTCGATCCCTACAAGTGTAGTTTGTGCGTGTCGGGGAATGCGAGTTTCGGTCGGGCTCCGAAACTCGCACCGCAGTGGCTACGGTTGCACGGCGCCACAGTCACGGCGACCACGGCAGGCATGCAACGACCCTCGAAGAGTTGAAATAGCTGTCCAGGCGTCAGCGCGAGGAGCGCAGTTCAAAGCCAGGTGCCGCCCTGGCGTTCGGTCGGCTCTTGTTCGAGAGCGTCGAAATCGTGAATCCAGTCCAGATGATGCAGCAGGCTGTCGCGCGCGCGAAGGCGGGCGTTGCGCGCCGTCGCCTCCGCTCCGTCCGGCAGATGCAACACGTCAGCCGTCGATATTGAAGCGTATTGCACCTTGCGCGTGCGGCCACGGCGCAACCGCTCGTATGCCTCCTGCGCCTCACGCCAGCGGCCCGGGCCCGCCTTGGCCAGTTGCGCGGCCAGCACGACGGCGTCTTCGATCGACTGATTGGCGCCTTGGCCGTGGTGTGGCACGAGCGCATGCGCGGCATCGCCGATGAGCGTTACGCGGCCCTTGCTCCAGCGCCCGAGCGGGGGACGATGGAACAGACCCCAGCGCTGGCTGATGGGCACCGCTGTGATCATCTGCACCACGGCGGGATGCCAGCCCTTGAACAGGCGCAACTGCTCACCCTCGCTCGCCGACGTGACCCACTCGCGCGATGACCACGGTGACGGATGGCGCTCGACAAGCAGAAAGTTCTGGTCGCCTTTGTCGCCGATCGGATAGTGAAGCAGATGTCCCTGCGGTCCGACCCAGAACTGAATGGCCTCGGGATCGGGCAGGAGATCCATGCGGCCGGCCGGCACCACGCCACGAAAACCCGAGCAGCCCGAATACAGGGCGTCGTCGTAACCGAGCATCCAGCGGCGCGTGATCGAGCGCGCACCGTCCGCGCCGATCACCAGGTCGGCGTCGATCTGCCGACCGTTGGCGAAACTCAGACTCACACGATCCGGATGCTGCACGAGATCGGTCAGTCGATGGCTGAGATTGATGCGTTCGATGCCGACGGCTCGGGACAGCACGGCCTGCAGATCCGCGCGATGCACGCCCCAATACGAACCGCCGAACTGCTGGCGATAGCTCGGTTCGCCGCGATGCTGTCCGATCACTTCGCCGCTGCGCCCGTCCCGATAGATCAGCGCGGGTATTTCAGCGCATACCGCATCGAACGCTGCGCGCAGTCCCATTCGCTCATAAAACCGCGTCGCATTCGCCGACAGCGCGACGGCCGCTCCGACCTCGCGAAGCTCGTCGGTCTGCTCGTACAACTGCGCGTCGATACCATATTCCCGCAATGCGAGCGCGAGGGTCAGGCCGCCGATGCCAGCACCGACGATTGCGATCTTCAGATCCAGCTGTTCCATGGGATGTCTCCGATATTCAGATTGTGTCGCTGGTCGGCGCGGCATGCGTCCTCTAAAGAAATGGGATGTGTGCGCCTTGTCCGAATTCTCGTTACTGGCCGTCCATTCCACAATAAAATGAGGGAAATCTACTTCATCACTGAAATCAATGATGTCGAGGGACCGAAATCATGGAACTGAGTGAAGTTGATCTCAATCTGCTGCTGCTTTTCCAACGGTTAATGCAGGAGCGGCGCGTGGCGACGGTGGCCGAGCAGATGAACATGAGTCAGCCCGGCGTCAGCAACGCGCTGGCCAAACTGCGTCGTCTGCTCGATGACCCGCTGTTCGTGCGTGCGCCGGGCGGCGTAGTGCCTACGCCATTCGCGATCCGTCTGGCAGAGCCTGTTTCTCATGCGCTCTCGACGCTGCATGCCGCACTCAATCCCGAGACGGGTTTCGATGCGCTGCGTGTCACGCGCAAGGTAACGATCGGGATGACGGATATAGGCGAGGTCGTGTTTCTGCCCGCGTTGGTCGAGCGACTGTCGCGCGAGGCGCCAGGCATCGCGCTTAATACCGTTCGCGACACGAGCGTCAATCTGGGCAACGAGATGGCCGAGGGCCGGGTCGATCTTGCGATCGGCCTGCTGCCACAACTCAAGGGCGGCTTCTATCAGCGGCGCCTGTTCGATCAGCGGTATGTCTGTCTGTTCAGGCGCGGCCATGCGCTCGAAGACGCGCCGCTCACGCTCGCTGCATGGCGAAAAGCCGAGCATCTGGTGGTTGTCTCCGCCGGTACTGGACACGGTCAGGTCGACGATTGGCTGAAACGGCGAGGCGTGCAGCGCCGTGTTCGATTGACGGTGCCGCACTTCATGAGCGTCGGCTACATTCTGCAACGCACCGATCTGATTGCCACGGTGCCCGAACGACTGGCCCTGCAACTGGCAGCGCCGTTCTCACTGAGCCTGCGCGCATTGCCCTCGACATTGCCCGAGGCTCCGATCCATTTGCTCTGGCATGCGCGAGTCAATCAAGACGAGGGCAATCGATGGCTGCGCAACGTGGTGATCGACTTGTTCGCGGACTCGGCGACGCCAGCGCGGAGAACGAAGTCCGTGTAATCAGGTTTGTGATTCGAACAGGACATCAGGTCCAGTGACCTGATCGAGGCGCGTCTCTGTGTTCCTTCTCTACTATTGTGCAGATGAATAAAAACTTCCCGACGCTTCAATCCCAGCCGGAGTTCGCTGGTTGCCAAGGCAATTTCCAGACTAAAACGGCCCGAAAACTGCGAGGGGTAGTTGCCCCAGGCACTCGCGCTTTGCAACATCGATAAGGCTGAGGTCGTCTAAAGGGCGCTGCTTGTATGAATCCGGCAAGATGACGAGGAGCAGAAAATGAACGCTGGTCGAATCGGTCCGTGCTTACTTCTGATTCCGCTTCTGACGTGCTGCATGAGCATGGCGCTCCGTGCGGAAGAAAAGATTGCTCCGAGCCAGGCCGAGCATCGAGCGGCAAGCGGTTCGCATCTGGACCACTCAGGTCGAGCCAGAAAGGGCAAAGCTTCGTACTACAGTCGCAAGTTCTACAAGAAGAAGATGGCCGATGGATCGCAGATGAACCCGCAGTCCAACGTGGCAGCGAGCAAGACGCTTCCGCTCGGCACCAAGGCTCGCGTAACGAACCTGGAGAATGGCAGCAGCGAAGTCGTCGAGATCAAGGATCGCGGTCCGTACGCGAAAGATCGCATCGTCGATGTGTCGCCGCAGACCGCGGATAAGCTCGGTCTCAAGAAAGATGGCACTGCGCCAGTTGAAGTAAAACCGCTCGAGGTTCCGCAAGCCGACGGATCCGTTAAGCGCACGTCAGATGTGAAGTGAGCGCGAGTTCTCGAGGAGAACGCGTCCTAACCGTCATCACCGTATGTTGGCCGGCTCCGCCGCCGGAAAGCCCGGTGCGCCAGTACTCGTCGCGCTTTGTGGGCCGGTGGGCGCCGCAAATCGCAGCGACCCTGCGCTCTGCGGCTGGAAAAGCGACAGGCCTGTGCGTCGGTTGGGCTATCATGCCTTTCCTCTCCGAAGTAGCTCCCTATGATTTCCGTCCGTAATGTCACGCTGCGCCGCGGCGTCAATGTCGTGCTCGACCGCGCGTCCGTCACCTTCACCCCCGGCGAAAAGATTGGCCTGGTTGGCCGCAATGGGGCCGGCAAGTCATCCTTCTTCGGTCTTCTCAACGGCACGCTGCACGAGGACGGAGGCGAGTTCTCGATTCCATCTGCGTGGAAGATGGGCCAGGTCGCACAGGAGATGCCGGAGACCGAGCAGAGCGCGACCGACTTCGTTGTCGAGGGTGACACCGTGCTGCTGGCCGCGCAGGCCGAAGTAGCCGCCGCCGAAGCCAGTGACGATGGCATGCGCATGGCGCACGCCTACATGGACCTACACGACGCTGGGGCGCACGATGCTCCGGCACGCGCCCAGGCGCTGATCCTGGGCCTTGGTTTCAGTGATGCGCAGCTTAGCCAGCCGGTCAACAGTTTCTCCGGCGGCTGGCGCATGCGACTGCAACTGGCGCGCGCGCTCATGTGCCCGTCCGACTTACTGCTGCTCGACGAGCCGACCAATCACCTTGACCTCGACGCGCTGGTCTGGCTGGAAGCGTGGCTCAAGCGCTATCAGGGAACCTTGGTCGTGATCAGCCACGATCGCGAATTCCTTGATGCGGTGACGCAGGTCACGGTGCACGTCGACAACGCCAAGCTCGTGCGCTATGGCGGCAATTACAGCAAGTTCGAAGACATGCGCGCCGAGCAACTCGTGTTGCAGCAGGCGGCGATGGCCAAACAGGTGGAAAAAATCGCCCATCTGCAAAAATTCATTGACCGTTTCAAGGCGAAGGCCTCGAAGGCGAAGCAGGCGCAGAGCCGGGTCAAGGCGCTCGAACGCATGGAAAAGATCGCACCCGTGCTTGCCGACGCAGAGTTCAGCTTCGAGTTCAAGGAACCGCTCAACGTCCCGAACCCGCTCTTATCGATGCTGGATGCGACCTTCGGCTATCCAGCGCCGGCCGACGCACAGCCGGGCACGCCGCCGACGGTCATCGTGCGGGGTATCAACCGATCCGTGCTCGCCGGGCAGCGCATTGGCATTCTCGGTGCCAACGGCCAGGGCAAGTCAACGCTGGTGAAGACGGTGGCGCACGAGCTGGCGCCGATTGCCGGCGAAATCAGCGAAGGCAAAGGCCTTAACATCGGCTACTTCGCACAGCAGGAACTCGACGTCTTGCGTCCTCTGGACACGCCGATGGAACACATGATCCGCCTTGCCAGGGACACGCCGGCGCACATGCGCGCGCCCGGCCAGAGTGGCACCGAGCAATCGCTTCGCACTTTTCTCGGCAGCTTCAACTTCAGTGGTGACATGGTCCATCAGGCGGTCGGCACCATGAGCGGCGGCGAAAAGGCGCGGCTCGTGTTGTGCATGATCGTCTGGCAGCGTCCAAACCTGCTGCTGCTCGACGAGCCTACGAACCATCTCGACCTGGCAACACGCGAAGCGCTAGGCATGGCACTCAACGAATTCGAAGGCACAGTGATGCTGGTCAGTCACGACCGGTCCCTGCTGCGCGCAGTGTGTGACGAGTTCTGGCTCGTCACCAAGGGTGGCGTAGAGCCCTTCGACGGTGATCTGGACGATTACCAGCAGTTCCTGCGCGACGAAGCGCGCCGCCTGCGTGAGCAGGCTGCCGGGGAACAGTAGGTCATCGTCCGAGTTGCCCTCCCGCCTTTTATTCGACATTCGGCCGCCCGACAAAATCGTCGAGAGTGCCATGGTTATCCGCGTCGCCGTCCCTGCACCTTACTGCTCGGTTACGCGTGGAATTCGCGCTCGGGCAGTCGTGGAATTCCTGCTCGGTATGCCTTGGAATCGGCGCTCGCTTTGCTGTGGAATCCGTACTCGGTTTACCGTGGAATCAGTGTTCGGTTTGGCGTGAAATACGCACGGTGTTCGCACCGTGGGTCCTCGAAGCAAGGGATATCACCCCACGGACAAAAACTCGATGCGATTCATTACTCCGATACGCGCTGATCGCTCATCAGTTCATCACGGGAACGAGCGTTACGTGTGAGGGCGAGGAGTGGCGGTTGGGTTTCACTCAGGAGTCGCGAAGCTCACTGCCGCAATTGTGGCGCTAGGGATCCATACAACGGACGGTCCTTTACGCGCCCGTACCGCCGGTCGATCCACCAAAGGATTACGAGGCAGCTCAGACGCCCGAGCGCGCCGAACCGGACGACTGGCGACGCCGTAGTTGATTGAGATCGCTCGAAGCGCCGGCCGCGTATTTCCGGTCGTCTTGCGCAAGTTCGCCTTTCTCGTTCAGCTCATTGAATATTTCGACGCTCTTTTCCAGATACTTCGTGCGGTCTTCGAGCGGTTGACCGTGTTCCACCATTCCGAGCCGCCAATAAGTGAGTGCGAGATCGGTTCGCCAGTCCGGGTTGGTCGGCTCTTGTCCGACGAGTTTCTCGCTCAATTTCACTGATCGGTGCAACGACGCCAGCGCGCCATCGCTATCTCCGCGCGCGTAAAGGGCGACGCCCACTTTCCTCTCGCAAACCGCGACTCGGCGCTCGGAATCCACGTTCTTTGAATCGATCGCCGCAAGCTCGATAGAAATGCGAAGCGCCTCCCTATATTCGGTGAGCGCTTGCTCATGACTGCCACCGCCCATTTCGAGGTCACCGATTCTCATGCGGGTGAACGCCAATTCCTGTTGCCATTCCGCGTTCTTCGGGTCCTGGGCGACCAGTGATTTTTGAAAAGTCAAAGCCTGAAGGAAACTCCGACGTGCGTTGACTCGATCGCCATTATGTAATTCCGCATTGCCGGTTCTTTGGTAAATTCTCGCGAGCGTATTGTTCAACGATGCGGAACCAGTCTCGGTCGAAGCCGGCACCGCCGCGGCCGCCTCTTGATACGCGCGAATCGCCCGCTCGTAATCCGCTTGCTTGGTGAGCAAGTCGCCGATCTTCTGATAAGTCGAGGCGAGACCCAGTGCAAGCCTCGAATCGGATGGCCTCGCTGCCACGATTCGTTTTCGAATTTGCACTGACCGCTGATATTCGTCGAACGCACGTGCGAAGTCGCGCTTGACGACAAACACGTCGCCAATCCGTTGATGCAGCGCAGCCCTTGCCCACAATAATCCGGTGAAATCCGGACTGGCGTCGTCGAAAAGTTCGGATGCTTTCAAGCCCTCGCGATACTGCGCGAGCGCGCCGTCGTTGTCGCCAAGCGCGGCCATCGCATCGCCGGATCGAAGGGATGCCGCCGACACCTCGTGTTCGAACTTACCTGGACCCAACTTCGGTGACCGCCGCTGTCCGGCAATTGCTTTCGCCTGCTCGAAAGTCGCGAGTGCGTCCGAAGTCCGACCGGCCGACATCTGAAGGTCGCCGAGTTTCATAAGCGTCCACGGATTGTCGGGCTCGTACTGGCTCGCCCTCTGGTAGGCGGCGATCGCGGCCTGCGTGTCGCTCAGCGACGCCAGTGCGGCCTGATCCATCGCGAGTTCAGCCGCTCGCTGCCGCGGCGTCGAATCATCCGAACCATGTTGGTCGGTGGCGTGAAGAGTTGCATCTTCCTGCGCCTTCAAGAGCTTTTGCGCCGGTTCGATCTGGCCCGCCGAGAGCAGGCTCACCGTTTCCAGGCTGGACTTGTCGGCGTTCGGTTGCCGAGACGCCGCCACGATCGATGCGACGGCCTGCCGGACATCTTCCATCTGCCGTCCGATTTCCGACAGCCTGTCGTCTTGTCCTTTTTGCCGTTTCTGGATTCGCGTGCTGGTCGCCATCAGCCGAGCGACGATCGCCTTCACCTGCGGGTCGGCGAGACTGACGCTCACGACATTCCGGTCACCGTAGATGTTTAGCGCCACACCGCCCGGACCCGCTGTCGCTTCCTGCGATGGACCGGGTTCGGCGTCGGCGGCAAGCGTGATTCCAACGCAGCCCGGCAACCATGCCGACAGGCCCGCGACAACGGAAAGGACCCGGACCGATCTCACGGTTTGCCCGCGCCTATCGAGATCTGGTTGCCGTCACCAAGGACATTCGTCGCGGCTCCGCCGCTCGCGGCGACAGCATTTTGAATTGTCGGAGACGTCGCTTTGTGGGCGACCGGTTGGGATGCGTTCTCGTGACGCGCCTCGGGCGCCTTCTCGGAACGCCCGATGACGCCCGCGGTGACGAGCAGCGCGACTGCACCAGCAATGGCGGCGCCGAGGAATCGCAGCGTCTTCTGATTGGCCGGGTCGCCGACCCAGGCCCACGCTCCCGCCGGGACCGGCGCATCACCATGCGACCGCGTCGAATTTTGCTTTCGGGAAGCCATACCGCCCTCCGATCCGATTCCCGCAAGCTTTCAATATACTTCTATCCGCGCTGACGTGAGCGTAATTCTTACGCATTCAATGCGTCCGGCGACGGATAGCGGGACAAGGCAAACGCCAGATGGCAAAACCTACGAGATTGGACTGACCACGGTCACACTCGACTGCGCTAGACACCAATGGAGGGAGACACTGTCATTCTTCGCATGAACTGCGAAGTGGTCGGGAACCTTCGGTACTCCGATACACGTGGCATCGTTCCTGTCTCAGTGATGCAGCGCGAAGAGCACGTGAGGTGTCCGATAGCGTGACCCGGAATTGAAGCAGGGAATTATTGGACGAACCGTGAAATTTCCTCACGACCGCAGTCCGCCATTTTTCGGCTTCTAGCTTCATCCAGAACGGAGAGCAAGGCCTATAATCGCAATATATCGATTCACCAAATGCGATTCGAAACTTTCGTCGATGCCGATCAGTGCCTATGCCGAAGCTGAAAACACCAGAGTCCGCACCGCCGTCCACGCGCAGCCGCAAGTCGCCACAAGGGTCGCCGACCGTCCAGGACGTCGCGCGTCTCGCCAAGGTTTCCGTGGGCTCGGTATCACGTGTACTCAACGGGCGCGACAACGTCGCCCCGGAAATTCGCGAGGCCGTGACGAGAGCGGTCGCACGGCTGAATTTCGTGCCGAATGCGGTGGCGCGCAGCATGCGCAGCGGGAGCTCGAAGGCGATCGCGTGCCTGATCTCGGATATCGCACAGCATACGGCGGCGCAGATGGTAAGCGCCGCCGAAACCCGCTTGCGCGAGCGCGGCTACGAGATTCTCATCGCCAATTCGCACTACGACCTGGAGCGCGAGCGCGCCTTTCTCGAAAGCCTGCGCCAGCGTCGCCTCGACGGGCTGATCGGCGTGATCTCCGATGACGAGACGCCCTCGTACTACAACATCCTCCATACGCTGAACATGCCGGTCGTGCTGTGGGAGCGCGATGCGCAAGGCCAGTTCCATTCGGTGCTGACCGATCACGCCGACGGTTGCCGTCAGGCCGTGCGTTATCTGGCGTCGCTCGGACACAGGCGGATCGGGCTGGTTGCGGGCCACGAGCACACGTGGGTCGGGCGGGAGATGGTGCGCGGGTACACCGTCGAGTGCGAAGCCGCCGGCATCGCAGTGGATTCCGCGCTCATCCGGCGGACCGACGCCTTCGACGAAGCCGCCTGTCACGCGTTGCTCGCGGGGCCGTCGCGGCCGACCGCGATGGTCGCTCCGCTCAACGACGCCGCGCTGGTGCTGCAGACCGCACGCGATCTCGGCCTGAACGTGCCGCGCGATTTCTCGGTCGTGTCGGTCGGCGATCATCAGTACGCGAGCCTCTGCGCGCCGGCGCTGACCGTCGTGACGCAGGAGTCGCGCGACATCGGCAGGGAAGCGGCGGATCTCATGCTGCAACTGCTCGACGGCACCGCGCCGCCGGGCATTCGACGGTCGCGGCATCCGATGCGCATGATCATCCGCGAATCGTGCGCCGCGCCGCCGGCCGCGGCCGCCACGCCGGGTCGCCGCCGGGCGCGGACCGTTCAGCCCGGCTGAGCCTATCAGGGTCAACCCGATTTGACAGCGTGTCTCAGATCGGCGATCTTTCGTGAATCGATTCATCTAGATGGCGAACGAAGGGCGCGCGGCAGATTTTCATCGCATTTCGCCGGCTGCAATCGCATTTCCGGCGTTCCTCATTTTTGATTGGTTGACGTGTAAGTATCAGGTTCGTATTGTTAGTGAATCGATTCACGAAGGCCAGAACGGGGACACAGAGGACATCAATGAGTTTCGACAGAACCCGTAGACAGATGCTTCGAATGGGCGCGGCGGGGCTCGCGGGCTGGTCGCTGCCGCTCGCTTTCGGCCAGCGGGCACTGGCGGCGCAGGGCGGCGTGCTGACGGTCGGGATCCCGAGCAATCCGCAGACGCTCGATCCGATCAATCAGCCGAATCACGACGTGATGGCGATCAACCAGCTGATCTTCGAGAATCTCGTCGGCATCGATGCCCACGGCCAGCGCGTGCCGCAACTGGCGCGCGCGTGGACCATCTCGCCTGACCGTCTGACGTATCGGTTCGATCTGGAACGCGGCGTGACCTTCCAGAACGGCCAGCCGTTTTCGTCCGCCGATGTCAAATACAGCTTCGATTACGTGCTCGATCCCGCGCACAAGGCTTTTCGACGCCCGTTCTGGACCGTCATCGATTCGGTGACGGCGCCGGACGCCAACACCGTCGTGATTCGCCTGAAGCGGCCGTATCGGCCCTTGCTCGACTACATGTCTAAGTATATGGGCATCTTTCCGGCAGGCAGCCGCGAGCAGCATCCGGGCGACTTCTTCCGTCATGCGCCCGTGGGCGTCGGCACGGGGCCGGGGATTTTCGTGCAGTCGCGGGCGAACGATTTCGTCGAGCTGCGCCGCAACCCGAATTACTGGCGTCGTGGCGAGCCGCAATGGGAGCGCGTGATGTTCCGCATCATTCCAGAGGAGTCGTCGCGGCTCGCTTCGTTGATGTCGATGCAGACGCAGGTCATCAGCGCGCCGCCCGCGCAGCTCTTCGGGCAGATTCGCCGCTCGACGGGCATCGCGGGTGACAGCCGGCCGTCGCCGACGAGTCCGCTGATGCTGTGCCTCAACACGCGCAAGGCGCCGTTCGATGATCCCGCGTTTCGTCAGGCCGTCTCACTCGTGCTCGACCGGGTGAAAATCTGCCGCGACCTGTGCTACGGCGCGGTCAAGGCGAGCAGCATGCCGTTCGCGCCGGATTCGCCGTGGTACGACGCGGCCAGCGCAGCGAGCCTCGATTTCGATCTGGCGAAGGCCCGTGCCACGCTTGCGCGCTCGAAATACGCGACGGACGCATCATTCGATCTGCTGTATGTGCAGCCCGCGTATCTGATCGATACCTCGACCACCGCGCTCTTCATGCAGTCACAGCTCGCGTCGATCGGCGTGCGCGCCAATCTGCGGCCGCTCGACTTCGGCCAGATGATTTCGCAGGCGATGGTCGGGAATCATCAAGCGGTGCTGACGGGTTTCATCGCGCCGCCGGAAGCGACCTACCTTCTGAACGCGCTGTTCCGTCCGACCGAGAGCCTATGGAAGGCGACCGGCTACGACAATCCGGCCTTCGTCGATCTGATCGACAAGAGTTACGGCGCGGACGAACCCGCCGGGCTCAAGGCGTTGCTCGTGAAGATGCAGCAGACGATCGCGCACGATGCGCCCGCGGTCTGGATCGGCGCACTGGAAGTTCAGAATCTCTGGCGCAGCGAAGTGAAGGGCTTCGAGGTGAACACGGGCTTCTCGCTCGCGCTCGGCGGCGTGTCCGTCGGGCGGGCATGAGGGATATGCGATGAGAATCTTCGCCAGGTTACTGTCCTCGCTTATGCTGCTCGTCGTCGTGAGCGCGCTGCTCTTCGCGATGTGCCGCGCGACGCCCGTTTCGCCCGCGCGCCTCACGCTGGGCAGCGACGCGAGCGCCGATCAGGTCGCGTCGTTCAACCGTCAACACGGGCTCGACAGGCCGGTCGTCGCGCAATACGGAACGTGGCTCACGCACGCCGCGACGCTCGATTTCGGGCGCTCGTATGTATCGGGCAACGACATCGGGCCGGAGATCGCCGATACGTTACCGGGCACCGTCGAACTGGTCACGCTGTCGTTCGTGCTGACGCTCGTCATGTCGATATTGCTCGGCACGGTCGCAGCATTGAAAGAAGACGGCACCGCCGATCATGTCCTGCGGATCGCCGCGATCGTCGGTCTGTCGATCCCTTCGTTCTGGCTCGGGCTGCTGCTGATCCGCTATGTCGCGCTCAAGACGGGCTGGCTGCCGGTCGGCGGACGCGTGCCGTGGGCCGACGGCATCGGCGCGCACCTCGGCTCGCTGATACTGCCGGTGCTGACGATGTCGGTCTATTACATCGCGGTGCTGAGCCGTCTCGTGCGCACGAACATGGTCGACGCGCTCTCGCAGGACTACATCCGCACGGCGCGCGCGCTCGGACTGCCGCGCGGACGCATCCTCGTCTATGCATTGAAGAACGCGTTGCCGTCGCTCGTGAGCACGGCCGCGATGAGCTACGGCTACATGTTCGGCTGGGCGCTCATCGTCGAGCAGATCTTCAACTTGCCGGGCGTGTCGCGCGCGCTCCTGACCGCGATCTTTCAGCGCGACTATCCCGCCGTCCAGGCGATCGTGCTCGTGATCACAACGATTTTCATTGTGTCGAACAGCTGCGCAGACCTCGTGCAAGGCGCGCTAGACCCGAAGGTGAACCGCAAATGATGGCCGATTCCTCCTTGCCTGCCGTGCCCGAACGGCCTTCCGCGATGACCGCCACCGCGCGCGGCGCGGGCCGCTTCGTGCGCGCCCTGATGCGCGAGCCGACCGGTGCGGTCGGGCTCGTGTTGATCGTCGTGCTGCTCGGCGTCGCGCTGTGTGCGCCGCTCCTGCCGTTGAAAGATCCGTTGAAGCTCTATATCGACCATCGCTTGCAGGCGCCGGGCGCGGAGTTCTGGCTCGGCACGGACCAGGTCGGACGCGACATGCTGAGCCGCGTGATCTGGGGCGCGCGGGCATCGCTTGCCATCGGGCTCGCGGCGGTCGCGATCGGCGTCGTGCTCGGCACGGCCATCGGCCTGATCGCGGGCTACAAGGCGGGCACATGGACCGACGAGCTGCTGATGAAAACGATGGAAGTGCTCGCATCGATTCCGCTGCTCATCTGGGCGATCGCACTCGTCGGCATCACGGGAACGGACACGATTCATGTCGCGGGCATCGCGCTCTCCAACGAGACGAAGCTCGTGTTGCTGATCGGCGTGCTCTACGCGCCGGGTCTCGCTCGTCTCACGTATGGTCTGGCGCGGGCCGAGGTGCAGGCGGAATACGTCGCGGCGCGCCGTCTTCAGGGCGCGAGCGCAACGCGCATCGTGCTTTCCGACGTGCTGCCGAACATCATCTCGCCTGTGCTCGTGCAGGCGACCCTGCTGCTCGGCGTGACGATCATCGTCGAGGCGTCCCTGAGTTTCATCGGACTGGGCGTGCAGCCGCCGACACCAAGCTGGGGCGCGATGCTCTCCGACTCGCGCGCGCTGATCTTCACCGACTTCTGGTGGGTCTCGATCTTTCCCGGCGCGGCGGTGTTCGCGAGCGTGCTGGCGTTCAATCTCGTCGGCGACGGCATGCGCACGATCCTCGATCCGCGGCGTCGACGCCGCGTGGCCGACGCGACGCAGGGAGGTGCGGCATGAACAGCGCGCTGCTATCGGTGGAAGGGCTGCGGGTCGCTTACGGGCACGGCCGCGATGCGCTCGAAGTGCTGCACGGTCTCGACCTGACCGTGAGCGCCGGCGAGGCGGTTGGCCTCGTTGGCGAGTCGGGCTCGGGCAAGAGCGTGGCGTCGCTTGCCGTGCTCGGCCTGCTCGGTGCGGGCGGGCACGTGACCGGCGGGTGCATCGTCTTCGAAGGCGAAGACCTCGCGCGGGCCGGCGAAGCGCGTCTGCGCGAATTGCGCGGCAAGCGTCTGTCGATGATCTTCCAGGACCCGGGCACCGCGCTCAATCCCGCATTCACGATCGGCACGCAGATCGCCGATGTGATCCGCGCGCATCGGCCGGTGCGTGGCCGCGCGCTCGCGGGTGAGATCGAAGACATCCTTGCGCGGGTCGGCTTCAGGGATCCGCGTCGCGCGGCGCGTGCCTATCCGCACGAACTGAGCGGCGGCATGAAGCAGCGCGCGCTGATTGCGGCGGCAATCGTCTGCGAGCCCGCGCTCCTGATCGCCGACGAACCGACCACCGCGCTCGACGTCACCGTGCAGGCGCAGATCGTCGCGTTGCTGCGCTCGCTGGTGCGCGAGCTGAACATGGGCCTCGTCTTCATCACGCACAACCTCGATCTGATGGCGGAGCTGTGTTCGCGCGCCGTCGTGCTGCGTCATGGCGAGGTAGTGGAGCACGGCGAAGTCGCGCAACTTTTCATGCAGCCGGCGCATGCGTACACGCGCCAGCTGATCGACAGCATTCCGCGTTTGCCGCGCGAGGCCATGACCGGGGAGGGCCGCAATCATGCCGCAATCTGATCGCGCCGTGCCGCTGCTTCGTTTGTCCGATGTGGGCAAGTCGTATGCGCTGGGCCGCTCCGCGCTCGCGCGCCTCTTGAGGCGCGAGCACTTTCACGCCGTAGCCGGGCTCTCGTTCGACGTCGCGGCGGGGGAGTCGCTCGCGATCGTCGGCGAGAGCGGCAGCGGCAAGTCGACCGTCGCGCGCATGATCGTGCGCCTCATCGAACCGACTGGCGGCGATATCGAGTTCAATGGCCGATCCATCGTGCAGCTCGCGGGCGGCGATCTCGCCGCATTCCGCAAGCAGGTGCAGATGGTGTTCCAGAGCACGATGAACTCGCTCAATCCGCGCAAGACGGTCGCCACGTCGCTCGCCGAAGCCATCGGCCGCGACGGTGTGCCGATTCTCGATCTGCTCGACATGGTGCGCCTGCCGCGCGCGGTGCTCGCGCGTCTGCCGCATCAGTTGTCGGGCGGGCAGCGGCAGCGCGTCGGCATCGCGCGGGCGCTGGCGCGTCGGCCGACGCTGCTCGTCGCCGACGAGCCGACCTCCGCGCTCGACGTGTCGATTCAGGCGGAGATCATCCGCTTGCTGCGCGAGCTGCATCGCACGGCGGGTGTGACGCTCGTGGTCATCAGCCACGATCTCGCGCTCGTCGGTGAACTGTGCGAACGCGTCGCCGTCATGCAGACAGGTCGGCTCGTGGAAATCGGACACGCAAGCCAGGTGCTGCATGCGCCGCGCGAACGCTACACGGCGGAACTGCTTGCTGCGATTCCCCGAGGACTTGCAGGACGGCGCGCGGCCGCGTAAGCGGCGCAACAAACCCACTACGCGATTGAATCGGACCCCGGACATTCGGTGGACTGCATGAATATCCGCACGATATGAATCGATTCATTCGCGAACATCAATCGTCGCCACGACCGGACCATCGGCGACGCCAGTCTGGAGAGAAGCAGTGAAGATCAGATCGCTCGGCATGCTCGCGCTCGCGGGCGCGAGTTGTGCGGCCCACGCGCAAAGTTCCGTCACGCTGTATGGCGTCATCAACGAGGCGCTGACGTGGTCGTCGAATCAGGGCGGCCATCACGCCGTGCAACTGACGGGCAACGGCGAGTACGGCAGTCGCTGGGGCCTGAAAGGTGCGGAAGATCTGGGCGGCGGAACCCAGGCGATCTTCACCCTGGAGAACGGCTTCAATCCCGTCAACGGGGCGCTCGGCCAGAACAACCGCATGTTCGGGCGTCAGGCGTACATGGGCGTGACCAACGCGCAGTACGGCACGCTGACCTTCGGGCGGCAGTACGACGCCATCGTCGGCACGCTGCAGACGATGACGTCCAACGGCGCGTGGGGCGGCGTGATGTTCTCGCATCCCTACGACAACGACAACACCGACAACTACCTGCGCGTGAACAACTCGGTGAAGTACACCTCGCCGAATTTTCACGGCTTCACCGGCATCGCGATGTACGCGTTCAGCAACGCGCCCGGTGACTTCTCGAACAATCGCATGTGGTCGGTGGGCAGCATCTATACGCAGGGACCGTTCTCGATCGCGGCGGCTTATTCGCTCTACGACAGGCCCGGCGTCAACACCACGCCGACGGTCAACACGGGCGGCGCGATCACCTGCTGCGACGCGCCGATCACCTCGAAGCGCGAGCAGATCGCGGGCATCGGCGCGTCGTACATATTCGGGCCCGCGAAGTTCAGCCTGATGTACAGCAACGCGATCTACAACAACGTGGGCACGTCGCTCACGAGCGGCATCAACTATCGCTTCAACAACTACGAAGCGAACGTGCGCTACACCGTCACGCCGACTCTGCTGGTCGGCGCGGCGTATACCTACACGAGCGACAACATCACCGGCGGCCCCGATGGGCCTACGCAGGTGCACTGGCATCAGGTGAACCTGCTCGTCGACCAGTTCCTCTCTAAGCGCACGTCGGTGTATCTGGAAGTGATCTGGTTGCGGACAGGCGGCGGGGTGTTTCCGCGCCCGGTCGGCGGTCCGCTGCCGGCGACGTCGGACGGCACGCTTGCTTCGCAGGTCCAGACAATGAACCCGTCATCGTCGAAGAATCAGGCGGTGGCGAGCATCGGCTTCGTGCACAAGTTCTGAGCGGCTTATTTTGATGCTTTTTATGAATCGATTCACTGACGCGCCTCCGGCAGCGTCGAACATGAAGAGGCGGTGAGCATGTCAGAAAGACTTTATCGGGCAGGCGTGGATATCGGCGGGACGTTCACCGATATCGTCGTCATCGACGATCTGGGCGTGGTGCACACGAAGAAAGTGTCGTCCACGCCACAGGACTACGGCGTGGCGATCGTCACGGGACTGGAGGCGCTGCTCGCGTCGCTCGGCGCGACGCCGCGTCAGGTGACCGAACTGGTGCACGCGACGACCATCGCCACCAACACGGTGCTGGAAGGCAAGGGCGCGCGCACGGCGCTGGTGACGACGCGCGGCTTCCGCGATGTGGTCGAGATCGGTCGCCTGCGCGTGCCGATGCTCTACAACCTCGCGTATCGCAAGCCCGCGCCGCTGGCGAAACGCCGTCATCGCCATGAAGTCGACGAGCGTCTGAATGCCGACGGCTCCGTCGCGAAGGCGCTCGACGATGCCGAAGTCATCGCGGTGGCCGAACGGATCGCGGCGCAGGACATCGAATCGGTCGCGATCAGCCTGCTGCACGCCTATGCGAATCCGGAGCACGAGATCCGCGTTCGGGAACTGTTGCGCCGTGTGCTCGGCGAGCGCGTCTATCTGACGTGCTCGCACGAGATTCTTCCAGAGATCCGCGAATACGAGCGCACCAGCACAACCGTGGTGAACGCGTATCTCGGACCCGTCGTGGTGAGCTATCTGCACTCCTTGATCGCCAGGTTGCGCGATGTCGGCATGCGCGGGCCGGTGCAGATCATGCATTCGAACGGCGGCGTGATGAGCGCGGCGGCCGTCATGCAGAAACCGGCGGCGATCATCGAATCCGGTCCGGCGGCGGGCGTGATCGCGGGGGCATCGGTGGCCTCGGCGTCGGGATATGCGGACTGCATCACCGTCGATATGGGCGGCACGACCGCGAAGGCCGCGATCATCGAGGGCGGCGAACCAGCGCGTACGACGGAATATGAAGTCGGCGCGGGCATCAACCTGAGCAGCAAGCTCGTGAAGGGCGGCGGCCATGCGGTGAAGCTGCCGTTCATCGATGTGTCGGAGATCGGCGCGGGCGGCGGCAGCATGGTGCGCATCGACGCGGGCGGCCTCGTGAAGGTCGGGCCCGACTCGGCCGGTTCCGTGCCCGGTCCGGTTGCCTACGATGCCGGCGGCACGACGCCCACGCTCACCGACGCGGTTCTTGCGCTCGGCTATCTGAATCCGCGCTATCTCGCGGGCGGCGAGCTGCGCATCGACCATGCGAAAGCCTGCGATGCGATGCGCGCGCACGTGGCCGAACCGACGAACACGGAATTGCACGAAGCCGCCTACGGCGTGTTCTCGATCGCCGCATCGACGATGACGCGCGCGGTGAAGGCCGTATCGACGTATCGCGGCCGCGACCCGCGAGACTTCGCGCTGTTCGCGTTCGGCGGCAACGGGCCGATCATCGTGCACGCGATCGCCGCGCTGCTCGACATGCGCACGGTCATCGTTCCGCCGAGTCCCGGCGTATTCAGCGCGCTCGGCCTGCTGTTCTCGACGACGCAGCATGAATTCATGCAGACGATGTTCCGCCGGGTCGATGCCGACGCCGCAGCGCCGCTCTGCGATGCGCTCGAAGATCTGGCCGCGCGCGCCCGTGCTGAGATGATCGAAGAAGGTCTTGCGCGCGATGACATCGAGTTGCGCTGCTCGCTCGATCTGCGTTACGCGGGGCAGGCGTATGAACTCGCCGTGCCGCTCGCGTGGCGATCGGGCGAGGCCGTCGATATCGCTCAAGTGAAGCGCGCGTTT
Source organism: Caballeronia pedi (assembly GCF_001544915.2). Classification (GTDB taxonomy): domain Bacteria; phylum Pseudomonadota; class Gammaproteobacteria; order Burkholderiales; family Burkholderiaceae; genus Caballeronia; species Caballeronia pedi. Next base: position 98,492 of record NZ_FCOE02000003.1, read on the forward strand.
CACGCGGAGCACGAGCGTACATACGGTCATGCGTCGCAGGACGATGTTGTCGAGCTCGTCAATCTGCGCGTGCTCGGCAGCCTGAAGTCGGAGCAGTCACGCGTGTACGACGCGCGGCGCGCGGGAGGCGCCCGCGCCGATGCGGGGACGCGCGTGATGCGGCGCGCGTACTTCGGTCCCGCGCACGGTTTCGTCGATACACCGGTCATCTCGCGCGCGACGCTGCGCGCCGGGCCGCTCGACGGGCCGGTGATCGTCGAGGAGTACGACTCGACTTGTGTCGTGCCGCCGGGCGCGCGCGCCCGTGTCGACGCACATGAAAACATCGTCATCACGCTGGGAGACAACACATGACATCCGCCACGCACACGCCGTCTTCGGACGACGCCATCACGCTAGAAATCGTCAAGAATGCGCTCGGCTCGGTGGCGGACGAGATGGCGCTCGTCGTGCTGCGCTCGGCCTATTCGCCGATCGTGCGCGACTCGATGGACTTCTCCACCGCCGTGTTCGACCGGCAAGGCCGCGTGATCGCGCAAGGGCTCACGCTGCCGATCCACCTCGGCGCGTTTCCCGCGGCGATGCGCAACGTGATCGCGCGCTTCGGCGCAAGCGGCCAGCCGGGCGATGTCTATGTGATGAACGATCCGTACACCTCGGGCGGCATGCATCTTCCCGACGTGTATCTGATTCAGCCCGTGTTCTTCGGCGGAAGCATCGAAGGCTATGTCGCGACGATCGTGCATCACGCCGATATCGGCGGCATGGCGCCGGGCAGCATGGCGATCGGCGCGACCGAGATCTTTCAGGAAGGCTTGCGCATTCCGCTGCTCAAGCTCTTCGATGCGGGCGAGCCGAATCACACGCTGATCGCGCTGCTCGAAATCAATTCGCGCATGCCCGATCAACTGCGCGGCGATCTGCGCGCGCAGGTCGCGTCGTGCCGTGCGGGCGCGCGCGGGCTCGCGCAACTGATCGAGAAATACGGCGCCGATGGCTTCGCCCGGCTCGTCGATGCGCTGCACGACTATGCCGACCGGCTGACGCGCCAGGCGATCGCCGCGATGCCCGACGGTGAATACTGTTATGACGACTTCATCGACGGCCTGGGCGACCGGCCGCAGCCGATCCGCTTTCGCGTCAGGGTGACGATCGCCGGCGACGAAGTGACGATCGACTGGAGCGGCACCGATGCACAGGTGCCCGGCGCGATCAACGGACCGTTCGCGACGACGCAATCGGTCGCATACGCGGCGGTGCGCTGCGCGATCGGCGTAGACGTGCCGAATTGCGAGGGCTTCTCGCGCCCGGTGCATGTGTTCGCGGAGCCGGGCTCGATCGTCAATCCGCTGGAGCCCGCGGCGTGCGCTGCGCGCGGCATCATGGCGTATCGCATGTTCGACGTGCTGCAAGGCGCGTTTGCGCAGATCGTGCCGGATGCGATGCCCGCGTTGGGCGAAGGCGGTCCATCGGTGGTGTCGATCTCGGGACGAGGAGCTGCGGGCAACTGGCTGATCACGGACGGCATTCTTGGCAGCTGGGGCGCAAGCGCGCGGTGCGACGGCAGCGAAGGCATCGCCAATCCGCTCGGCAATCTGTCGAATCAGCCGGTCGAACTGATCGAGGCGCGCTTGCCCGTCGTCATCACGGATTATGGTTTCGTGCCGGACTCGGGCGGCGCGGGCAAGCATCGCGGCGGACTCGCGATGCGCCGCACGTATGCGCTGCGGGCGGAAAGCGCGTCGCTGGGCTTGCGCTCGGACCGGCGCGAGCATCGGCCGGCAGGTTCGCACGGCGGACTGGACGGCTCCCCGTCGTTCAATCTGCTCACGCGCGACGGCGAATCCATGCTGCTGCCGAGCATGCCGAGCTCGGTCATCGCGCTCGGGCGCGACGACCGGGTCTGTCATATCGCGGCGGGCGGCGCGGGCTACGGTCCGCCTTGGGAGCGCGAGCCGCAGGCGGTCCTGGAGGATGTGCTCGATGGACTGATCTCCGGGCGCATGGCGCGCGATCTTTACGGCGTGGTCATCGACCGAGGCGAGATCGATCCTGTCGCGACCGAAGCAGCACGCGCCGCGCTCGCGCAATTGTCGGCCGATGAACTGCGCGCGCGGCAGGACCGCGTCTTCGCCGAATCGAACGGCTTGCAGGCAGCGCTGTCTTTTGGGACCGGCGAGGTGCGGACATGAACGCATCTACCGACGACCTGCGCGAGTACCGTCTGCTGCGTCCCGCGTGGGCGGAGATCGATGAAGGCGCGATCGCCGCGAATCTCGCGGTGGCGCGCAAGCTTGCGGGCGACGCGAAGATCTGGTTCGTCTGCAAGGGCGATGGCTTCGGCTTCGGCGCGGCGAAGGTCGCGCGCCTCGCCGACGCCGCCGGTGTCGATGGCTTGTGCGTCGGCAGTCCGGAAGAGGGTATGGCGATCCGCGCGGCGGGCGTCACGCGCGACATCCTGCTGTTCGCATCGACGCTGCCGGAGGACGCGGCGCGCGTCGCGTCGCTCGGCCTGATCGTCACGATCCAGAGCATGGAGAGCTTGCGTGCGTTCGTCGCGGCGGGCGTTCTGGTCGATGCGTTCATCGAGATCGATCCGGGCTTCGGCCGTTTCGGTTTTCTCGCGTCGCAATGGGCGCAAGCGTTCGCCGTGCTCGCGCAGCAGTCGACCGTTCGCCTGAAGGGTGTCTACACCCACCTGAGTTCGCCCGGCGACGAGGCGATCACCGCGCGCCAGGCGGGCGTTTTCGATGCCGCGCTCGCCGATGCGCATTCTGCTGGTTTCCGCGATCTGGAGACGATGCTCGCGAGTTCGCGCGTGATGATCGCGCATCCGGCGCTGCGTTACAGCGCGGTCGATCCGGGACGGCTGCTCTACGGCGCGCTCGATGCCGAATGGATGGCGCGCGTGCCGTTACGCCCGATGCTCAGCGCCATTCGCGGACGCATCATCCATGTGCAGGAGCATCCGGCGGGATCGACGCTCGGTATCGGCTATGCGGCGCCCATTCGCCTTGAGCGCGCGATGCGCGTCGGCGTCGTGCCGATCGGGTTCGGGGATGGGCTGAATCACGTGCCGCCGTTCGGACGCGTGCTGATAGGCGGACGCGAGGCGACGATCATGGGGCGGCGCTCGTTGCAGCACACGGTGATCGATCTGAGCGCGTTTCCCGAGGCCGGAGTCGGCAGCGTCGTGACGATCGTCGGCGAGGACGGCGGCGGGTTCATCGGCATCGACGAACTGGCCGATGCGATGCGCATTCCGGTGATGGAGTTGCTGCCACGGGTCGTGCGGATGTTGCCTCACATATCGCGGACTCGAGTCGGGAGATGCGAACCGGTCGATGCGGGTTGACCCTAGATTTGCCCGCGGCATCGTTAGCTATAATCGCGCGGTCAGGCGCTGTGATCCAGCGTCACGACAGGCAGGAAGGGTTACCCCCCATTCCCTGATCAATGCAATTGCCGTTCCCCACAGGAGACTGGCATGTCAGACCGACTCATCATTTTCGACACCACCTTGCGCGATGGAGAACAGTCGCCGGGTGCCTCGATGACCCAAGACGAAAAACTGCGCATCGCCCGACAACTCGAACGCATGCGCGTCGACGTGATCGAAGCAGGGTTCGCCGCGAGCTCCGAAGGCGACTTCGAGGCAATTCGGGCGATCGCCGGCGAGGTCAAGGACAGCATCGTCTGTTCTCTGGCGCGCGCGAACGAGCGTGACATTTCGCGAGCCGCCGAGGCGCTGAAGCAGGCCAGCCGATTCCGCATTCATACCTTCATCGCCACATCCGCGCTGCACATGGAAAAGAAGCTGCGCATGTCGCCCGATCAGGTCTATGAACAGGCGCGGCGCGCAGTGCGTCTGGCGCGCGGTCATACCGACGACGTCGAGTTCTCGCCGGAAGACGCGAGCCGCTCCGACCTCGACTTTCTCTGTCGCGTGATAGAAGGCGTGATCGACGAAGGTGCGACTACCATCAACGTCCCCGATACGGTCGGCTATGCCGTTCCGGATGGCTACGCTGCCTTGATCCGCGAGCTTCGTGAACGCATTCCCAATTCAGACCGGGCGGTCTTTTCGGTCCACTGTCACGATGATCTCGGCCTGGCCGTGGCCAACTCGCTTGCGGCCGTCAAGTCGGGCGGCGCCCGACAGATCGAGTGTGCGATCAACGGACTTGGCGAGCGAGCCGGCAATACGGCGCTCGAGGAAGTCGTGATGGCAGTCAGGACGCGACGGGATGTCTTCGGCCTCGATGTGCGCGTGGACACGACTCAGATTGTCGAAGCCTCGCGGCTGGTTTCGGAGATCACAGGCTTCACGGTGCAGCCTAACAAGGCGGTCGTCGGCGCCAATGCGTTCGCGCATGCATCGGGCATCCACCAGGACGGCGTGCTGAAAGCGCGCGACACCTACGAAATCATGCGCGCGGAAGACGTGGGCTGGAGCGCGAACAGGATCGTGCTCGGCAAACTGTCTGGTCGAAATGCATTCAGGCAGCGGTTGCAGGAGCTGGGAATCGAGTTCGACAGCGAAGCAGAAGTGAATGCAGCGTTCGTTCGATTCAAGGCACTTGCCGATCAGGAAGCAACCGTGTCCGACGACGCACTCGTCGCTTTGTCGCGGCAAGACACGGTGGCGGATACAACCCGTTCGCAACTCTGACGACGCCTTCCATTTCAATCCCTCGCGGGTCGCCGTGCGAGTCTGACGAGACCCGTTCCGCCATTGGTCGCATGAAAGTATGAATACCGATATGCCTACACAGTTTGTCATTTCCCCAAGCGCAACGCCGACGCCGCACGAACAGATCGTCGCGAGCATTTCAAATCCCGTGTTCGGTCGGGTGTTCACCGATCACATGGCGACGATGCGCTGGACCAACACGCTTGGCTGGCACGATGCCAAGGTCGAACCTCGCCGGCCGTTTCAGATCGATCCCGCTTGCGCCGTGTTGCACTATGCGCAGGAAATTTTTGAAGGCATGAAAGCGTACCGCGGCGAAGACGACTCGATCTCGCTGTTCCGCCCCTTCGAGAATGCCAGGCGGTTTCGTGCCTCGGCCGCGCGTCTTGCCATGGCCGATCTCCCGGAAGCGCTCTTCGTCGAGGCGGTGGAATCTCTCGTCAAGGTTGACCGGGACTGGGTGCCTGGTGGCGACAGCAGTCTCTATCTGCGTCCGTTCATGTTTGCCTCCGAGAGCTTCCTCGGTGTGCGCGCGTCACACGAATACGTGTTCTGCGTCATCGCCTGCCCCGTAGGTCCGTACTTCAAGGCAGGCAAGTCGTCGGTTACTGTCTGGGTGTCCGACCGATACACTCGCGCGGCGCCGGGTGGAACGGGTTCGGCCAAATGCGGCGGCAACTATGCTGCCAGCCTGATCGCGCAGACCGAAGCTGCAGCCAAAGGTTGCGACCAGGTCGTTTTTCTCGATGCCGCCGAGCACAAATGGATCGAAGAGATGGGAGGGATGAATCTCTTCTTCGTCATGGATGATGGCTCTCTGACGACGCCGCCACTGTCCGGCACGATTCTGCCGGGTATCACCAGGGCTTCGATCATCGAGCTTGCCAGGCGTGAGGGCCTCGTAGTCAACGAAACGGCTTATGCTTTCGACGCGTGGCGTGCAGACGCCGCGAGCGGCCGTGTCCGGGAGGTATTCGCTTGTGGGACCGCTGCGGTCGTCACCGCGGTCGGTGAGGTTCGCCATGCCGCCGGAGAATTTCAGATCGGCAACGGGGGAGAAGGACCCGTGACACAGCGCATCCGCACGCAGTTGACCGGTATCCAACGCGGCAGGCTCGCTGATCCGCTTGAATGGGTTTATCGCATCGAATAAGGCCGATTGGGCCTGAATCGATGAAAAGGCGCGTCGACACTTCAAGAATGTTTTCGCGCAAGGCGTCGCTCTTGGTCTGGGTTCGGGTCATACGGCGTTTTCGACAACTGTGTCAGAAAGTTGGCTCGCAGGTTTGCGCCAATGTCATCGCATCGGGGTTCTATCCGACATCGAGCCGGGCGACGGGCGTGGCATGGGCGCTCGGCGTCGGGCGGATCGGTGCGTTCGCGGGATCGTTCGGTGGCGCGTTGATGCTGTCCGCGGGCGGGTCCAACGCAGCGCTCTATCTCATCCTGGCATTACCCGCAACACTGTCCGGCGCGGGTATCTTCTTCGCGGGCGCCCGTCAAGCGCGGATCCCGGCGGCTTCGTCTGGCGCGGACGTTGCACTGGACATGCCCGGTGCCGAGATGGGCTCATAGTCGATCCGCCGCTTCGGTCGGCATCGATCACGACATCGTCCGCGTTCCGCGGACGATGTTCAAACTTACGCTTTACAAGCGACCGCGCTTTTCAGCGCGAGCCGAGCTACTTCCGCGAAATAACGTGCGCCCGTCGTAAGAATCTCATCGTTGAAGTCATAACTTGCGTTGTGCAACGGCGTACTGCCCGTCTCGCCGTTCGCGCCGTTACCGATGAACATGAAATTGCCCGGTATCGCTTGCAGGAACGCTCCGAAATCCTCGGAGATCATCATCGGCGTGACATCGCGATCGACGGCATCGGCTTCGGCCACCTGCGCAGCCGCGCATGCAGCGATATCGACCCATTCGCACGAATTCACCGTCGGCGCGAATTCGTGGGTGTATTCGACAGTACAGCGAGCACCGTGTGCTTGGCAGAAGCCTTCGCTCAGTTCACGCATGCGCGTTTCGAGCAGACGTTGCACATCGGTCGAATAACTGCGGGTATCGCCCTTGATCACGACGTTCGAAGGAATCACATTGCGCAATCCGTCAGTGATGAACTCGGTGCACGAGACGACGGCCGACTCCGACGGATCGACATTACGCGAAACGATGCCTTGCAAAGCCATCACGATCTGCGAACCGATGACGATCGGATCGACGCCCATATGCGGACGCGCAGCATGCGTGCCGCGCGCCTCGATCCGAATGACGAAGTTGTCCTCGCTCGCCATGATGCCGCCGGCGCGGGTGGCAAAGGTGCGAGCCGCCATGCCCGGCATGTTGTGCGCGCCAAAGATGGCATCGATGGGAAAGCGTTCGAACAAGCCATCGGCCATCATGGCCTTTGCACCGCGTCCGTGTTCTTCCGCCGGCTGGAAGATGAAGCGGACGGTGCCATCGAAGTCACGGCGTTCGGCAAGCAGTCGTGCGGCGCCGAGCGACATCGCCATATGACCGTCGTGGCCGCATGCGTGCATCCTGCCCGGCGCGCGTGAAGCGTGAGCGCGGCCGGGCGCGTGCTCGGCAATCGCAAGCGCATCCATGTCGGCGCGCAGGCCGATCGCCCGTTCGCTCGTGCCCGCGCGCAGACTCGCGACGAAGCCCGTGCCGCCGATGCCGCGCACCACCTCATAACCCAGCGCGCTCAGAATGCCTGCGGTGTAGTCGGCCGTGCGATGCTCTTCGAATCCCGTCTCGGGATTCTGGTGGAGATGCCGGCGCCATTGCTGCAACTGGGCCTGAAGCGAGGTTTCCATGGCGTGTTCCTTAAGTCGGTGAAGCGGCGCGGCGCTGACGTTCGAGCACGTCCCGGGGATCGTGGCCCGTTAGCTCCCGGTATAGCGCAGGCGCGGTCGCACCTTCTGTGTTGATGACGAGTACGCGCGAGTGCTCGTCCAATTCAGCGCTCGTAGCGGCGGATGAATCCTGCATGAGCACCGAGAGCGCCGCATAACCTGCCGCGCCCGATTCGCCTGCGACGACAGGCACGTCGCGCAACCCGCCTTCGGCGAGCGCGCGCATGGCCTGTACGGCATCGGCATCATTGATCGTCATGAAGGTATCGATGCACGGTTGCAGCACGCGCCACGCAAGCGGCGACGCCTCGCCGCACGCGAGACCCGCCATGATCGAATCGACCGAACCGGTGGCGCGGGAGGCGTGACCCGCGATTGCACTTTGATACAGACAGTCCGCCTGCTGCGGCTCGGCGACGATGAAGCGGGGCCGCCGCGCTCCATGCCATTCCCACAGGTAACTCGCCACACCCGCGGCCAGGCCGCCCACGCCGCCTTGCACAACGACATGCGTGAAGACAGGCGTCTCGCGCGTGCTCGCGGTCTGCTCGAGGACTTCGGCCGCGATGACGCCATAGCCTTGCATGACATCGCGCGGAATCTCCGTGTAGCCATCGTATGAAGTATCGGATACGACATGCCAGCCGTTATCGTGCGCAAGCCGTGCAGCCTCGGCGACCGACGCATCATAGTTGCCTTCGACACGCACGATGCGTGCACCTTCTTTCGCGATCGCGCGCTCGCGCTCTTCGCTCACATGCGCGTGCAGCACGATCACGCACTGGCATCCGAACGAACGCGCGGCGGCGGCCAGCGCCTTGCCATGATTGCCGTCGGTGGCGCTCGCCACGGTCAGATGCGCAAGCAGCGCGGCGTGCCGGCCTTCCGCGAGCGCGCGCGGATCCAGATCGTGCGCGTGCCACAGCCGCTTGACGAGGCGCATGAGCGCGATGGGCGCACCTAGCGCCTTGAAGCTGCCAAGCGGCGAACGCAGCGATTCATCCTTCACATGCAGCGAAGCCAGCCCAAGGCGCTCGGCCGCATCGGGCATCGTCCATAACGGCGTGGGACCCGAGTTGAGCAGCGGCCACGCAGCGAGCCATGCGCGGCTCTCGTCGGCTGCGGCCTTGTTGAGGATCTCGTGCAATGAATAGGGCGTCCGGCTCGCGCGGGCATTGGAAGTCAGCATCGGAAATACGCTCTCTGCTATTTGATGAGTTGACGGTATGGTGTGCAGGCAAAATAATATTCAGGTTGACCGTTAATTCGATTGGATAAATCGACGGACTGACGCAAAAAAATCTCATTTCTTATGAAGGCGCCGCCATGACCGTTTCGCTCGACAACTTCGATCGCAAGCTGCTTGTGGAAGTGCAGCAAGATGCACAGATTCCCCAGAACGAGCTCGGCGCGCGCGTGAACCTCTCCACAGCAGCGGTCAACCGACGGCTGCGACGTCTCGTCGACGAAGGCGTGATCGAACGCTATGCCGCAGTGGTCTCGCCGGAGAAAGTAGGTTGTGCACTCACCATCGTCACGATGGTCGAAGTCGAGAGCGAACAGATCGATTTGCTCGATGCCATGAAACGCAGCTTCGCTCAGTGTCCATTCGTTCAACAGTGCTACTACGTTGCGGGCGAATGGGATTTCGTGCTCGTACTGACGGTGCACAACATGGATCAGTACACGGAACTCACGCGGCAGTTGTTCTTCTCGAACAACAATGTCAAGCGCTTCAAGACGCTGGTGAGCATGAGCCGCGTGAAGGTGGGTCTCGGCGTTCCTGTTTCGATCGACGAGTAACCAAAACGGTCGTCAGCGCACCACGCTCAGATCGTTCCACGCGCCATTGCCGAACTGACGCACGGTGATCGCGCCGTTCTGCATGTCGCCTTTGTCGTCGAAACGGATCGCGCCCGTGACGCCGCTCATCGACAAAGCGCGCAGCTTCGGCAAATAGACGTGGGGGTCAGTGGAGTCGGCGGCCTGCATGGCAGCGGCCATCGCCATCACGGCATCGTAGGCGTAGGGCGCATACAGTTGCACGGGCACGCCGAAGCGTTGCTGATAGCGCTTGAAGAATGCCTCGCCGCCCGGCATCTGCGCGCGTGGCACGCCGGCGAGCGTGCAGTATTTGTCGGCATTCATGGCTTGTCCCGCAAGCGTGATGTATTGCGGCGTGCAGGCCTCGTCTCCGGCGATGAGTTTGGCCTTGATGCCGAGCCTCTGCGCCTGCTGCGCGAAGGCCGCCGCCTGCGTGTCACCGCCCGTGAAGACGATGCCAGCGGGCGCGGCGCTCTTGATGGTCGTGAGCACGCTCATCCAGTTGGTGGTCTTGTCGGTGCCATATTCGCGCGCGACGACTGTGCCGCCCGCTGCTTTCACTGCCTTCTCGACCTCGTCCGCGAGCCCCTGGCCGTAGGCAGTGCGGTCATCGACGATGGCGACTTTGCTCGCGTGCAGATCGCGTACGAGGTAAGTGCCGATCACCGTGCCCTGACGCACATCGTTGGCGACCATTCGAAACACCGACTGAAAACCCTGCGCCGTGAGCTTGGGATTGGTGGCGGACTCCGTGATCATCGGGATGCCGGCATCGGCATAGATACGCGATGCGGGGATGGACGTGCCCGAATTCGCGTGTCCGACGACACCGGCCACGCGATCATCGATGAGCTTCTGCGCTACGGTCACGGCCGTTTTTGGGTCCGCGGCATCGTCCTGTGAATCGAGTTCGAATGTGATCGTCTGACCGCCAATGCGTACCTTCTTCGCGTTCAGATCTTCGATGGCGAGGCGCACGCCGTTTTCATCGTCCTTGCCGATGTGAGCAAGCTCGCCCGTCAGTGGAGAGACCTGGCCGATTCTGACGGCGACATCGGCGTGAGCGTGAACGAACGGCACGAGCAACGTCGCCGATAGCAGGCAGGACGGGAGGCATGAAGCAGCAGGGCGGAAGCGCATGGCATTGATCTCGAGTAGGAGGTGCAGAGAAACCGCTTGAATCCGGTGTCTCAATCCTACGAAACCGTCGCGATCGCCAATATCGAAGCGGGAGGCGATGACGCAAAAAACTCCCGATTACGTCGCGGTTAGTGATTATTTTTCTCAGAACGCCCTGACGAGTCGGTTATGCCGAGAATGTTGTACGCGTGGGGTTCCCAAAGCACAACCTTGTAAGGTAAGGAGGTACCCAACCCCGAAGTTGCATAGGATCGAGGCCATCCCCATAGCCGTATCGGCGAGCAAGATGGCCGAGCACGCACTGCCCGATGTCAATGCGAATCTGGCAGACGATGCCTTACTTCTCGATCTGCTGATTCCAGCGCTGATCCCACTGCGCGCGATTCGCGTTGATCGAGTCCCAGTCCACCACGGTCACTTTCTTCACGAGCGCGTTCAGGTCGCCAAGATTCTTCTCCATGTCCGGCGTCATCTTCGCCTGCGTGTTAGTGGGAATCTGCTTGCCGGCCTCTGCCGCCTTCGTCTGCGCGGGCGCGGACAACAGGTACTGCGCGAGCTTCTGCGCGAGCGCCGGATCGGGATTGTTCTTCACGACGCACACATCGACGAGCAGCAGCACCGCGCCTTCTTTCGGCGCGACATAAGCGACCGGCAGGCCCTTGTCCTTGAGGTCGCCGACGGCGGTCGGCGTGAGCGGGAAGAGGCCGGCTTCGCCCGTCGTGATCATTTCCGAGAGCTTCGCCGAGTTCGGAATGTATTCGACGACATTCGGACCGACCGTCGTTGCCCATTTGCTGAAGCCCGGCTCGACATTCTTCTCGCTACCGCCCCACAAGCGGTTGAGCGCGAGGAAACCATGCAGGCCGAAGGTGCTGCTCGACGCCGACTGGAACACCACCTTGCCCTTGTACTTCGGATCGGCGAAATCGAGCCACGAGGTCGGCGGCGCCCAGCCCTTTTCCTTGAAGAGCTTCGTGTTGTAGCCGATGCCGGTCATGCCGAGCTGCACGCCCGCGCCCATGTCGTCCTTCAGGCGCGCGAACGGATACAGCTCCTTGAGCACCGGCGCATCGTCGAGCTTCTGGCACACGCCCATGCTGACGGCGCGCGCCATCACGCCGTCATCGAGGAAGGCGACGTGGATCTGCGGGCTGTTGCGGTTCGCGAGCAGCTTCGCTAACACGTCGGACGAGGTGCCCGGCACCACGACGACCTTCACGTTGTTGGCCTTTTCGAAGTCGGGCAGGACCTGGCTCGTGTAGGCCTTTTCCATCGGCCCGCCGTTCATGCCGATGTAGATGGTCTTGCTCTGCGACCAGGCGTAGGACGACGCGCCGAGTGCAACGAGCGTGGCGAGCGAAACGAGTGTGCGGGGCAGCTTCATCGAAATTTTCCTTGTTATGACTGGGGGATGGCGGAAAGAGGCATCGAACTGAACCGTCCGATCGAAAAGGCCTCGATCGGCGTGCTGGTTTCGCCCTGCGTGACGAGCTCGGCGAGCACTTCGCCGACGCCGGGCGCGAGCAGAAAGCCGCCGCCCGAAAATCCGAATGCATGAAGCAGGCGCGGCGTGGTTCGGCTTGGTCCGATGACCGGATTGTTGTCGGGCGTTTCGCCCTCGACGCCGCTCCACGTGCGAATCAGAAGCGCATCGCGCAATGCGGGCAGCAGCGCGCAGGCGTCGCGCATCACGGCGCGCGTCGTCTCCGTCGATGGCTGTGCATACTCGCCATCGCCATGTCCGCGTCCGCCGCCGATCACGCAGTTACCGCGCTCGACCTGACGCGCATAGATGCCGCCGCCCACTACGCCGAGACTGTGCCCGATAAAGAGCGGCAGCGGCTCGGTCACCCACATGTTCGGATAGATGGGCTTCATCGGCGCGCTTTCGCCGAAGCTGCCCGCGATGCGGTTCGCCCACGCGCCCGCGCTGTTGACGAGCCAGTCGGAACTGATGCGCTTGTCGCCCGCGCGCATCTGGAAGCGTGTGCCGTCGAAGGTGATGTCGGCGAGCTCGGTCTGTTCGCGCACGTCGGCGCCCGCGCGCCGGGCGGCATGCGCGAAACCCGGCGAGACGAGACGCGGATTCGCGTGGCCGTCGCTCGGGCAGAGCGAGCCGCCGATCGCCGCAGTTCCGAGCCACGGATAGCGCTTGCTGAATGCGGCGCCGCTCATCACCTGCGATTGAACACCGTGTTCGCGCGCCATCGCGGACCATCGATCGAGCACGTCGAGATCGGCTTCGTAGCGCGCGAGACGCAGATGACCCGACATGACCATCTCGCCGTCGATGCCGATCAGCTCGGGCAGGCGGCCAAACACGCGCCGCGCGCGCACGGCGAGCGGCAACTGTTCTTCCGTGCGTCCCTGCGTGCGCACGCCGCCATAGTTCACGCCGCTCGCCTGCGCGCCGCAAAAGCGCCGTTCGATCAGCGCGACGCGCATGCCCGCTTTGGCGAGCGCAAGCGCCGTCGACGAGCCGACGAGCCCGCCGCCCGCGATCACCACATCGTAATGACGGGCGTCACTCATCGTGGGCTTCCTCGGGCTGCACCTGCACGCCGTCGTCGTAGAGCATCGGTGTGATCGGGATGGGTTTGATGGGCGCCTGGCTGCGCAGACGGCCGACCTCGGCGAGCGGCTTGCCGGTTTCGGCAGCGAGCAGGGCGATGGCGGACTCGCCACACATGCGCCCCTGACAGCGGCCCATGCCGATGCGCGTGAGCGCCTTCAACCGATTGACTTCCGTGGCGAGCCCGCTGCGGATGCACGCGCGCATCGTGCCGGCGCTGAGTTCCTCGCAGCGGCACACGATCATGTCGTCGGGCCAGTCCTGCGCGGCGTTCGCGGGCGGCGCGAATGCATGCTCGATGCCCGCGCGGAAAACGGCGATGCGTTCGAGTTCGCGTTCGAGCTTCGCGGCATCGGGCTGAGCGCGTTCGTGCGCCATCATGCCGATGTCTTCGATCAGCGCGAGCGCGGCGCGGCGTCCCGCGAGCTCGGCGGCGTCCGCACCGGCGATGCCCGCGCCGTCGCCGGCGAGATACACGTTGCGTTCCGAACTGCGGCCCGCCGCGTCGCGCTCGGGGAGCCAGCAGCGATTGAGCGCGTCGAAGCGGAAGCGGCATCCGGCGAGATCCGCGAGCTGCGTTTCGGGGCGAAGGCCGAAGCCCATGCCGACGGCATCGCAGTCGAGCGTGCGTGGCGCGCCGCGATGCGTGCGCCAGCGGACACCGCGCACGGCATCGTCGCCGTCGATGTTATCGAGCGTCACGCCACGTTCGATACGCACGCCATGCGCCTGCAGCCATGCCACGTAATACAGGCCCTTGGCGAACGTCGCAGGCTGGTTCAGCAGGCGCGGCGCGGCGGCGGCCTGACGCGAGAACGGGCTGGTATCGAGCACGGCCGCGACCCGCGCGCCCGCTTTCGCGTATTGATAGGCGACGAGATACAGGAGCGGCCCGGTGCCCGCGAACACGACGCGCGAACCGATCGCACAGCCTTGCGCCTTCAACGCGACCTGCGCGCCGCCGAGCGTGAAGACGCCCGCGAGCGTCCAGCCGGGCAGCGGCATGATGCGATCCGTCGCACCGCTCGCGATAATTAGATGCGTGAACGGCACGCTCGCCTCGCGTCCCGCGTGAAGGGTGTCGAGGCGGTTCTGCTCGCACGCCCACGCGAGCGTGTCAGGGCGATAGTCGATCTTCGGCAGCAGCTTCGCCATGGCGCCGTGCACGGCTTGGGCCTTCTTCGCTTCGAAGCCGTAGAGCGTCGCTGCGCTGCGTTTGAAGCCCGCGTCGGCGGGCGGCTGCCGATAGATCTGTCCGCCCCAGCGCGCGTTTTCATCGATGACGACCGGCCGCAATCCCGCCGCGACGAGCGTCTCTGCCGCGCGAATGCCGGCCGGTCCAGCACCGACGATCACCACACGATGCGCGCCGCTCATCGCACGTCCTCCGTGACGACACGCATGCCCGCTTCGATGCGCGTCGAACATGCGCGCATACGCTTGCCGTCCTCGCCGCGCACCCAGCAGTCCTGGCACGCGCCGATCAGGCAGAAGCCCGCGCGCGGCTTACCGCTGAATTCGCTATGCCGCACATGCCGCTGCTGCATGAGGATGGCGGTCAGGAGCGTATCGCCCGCGAGCGCTTCGGCCGGCACGCCATCGAGAACGAAGGGAATGCGTGCGCGATCGGTCTCATCGAGACGAACGAACTGCGGCGCATGATGAATCGTGGCGGTGCTCATGAGTGTGGGTTCAGTGCTGGCCGATCAGAATGCGGTTGAGCCCGTACACGCGGTCGAGAATCAGCATCGCGCCCGCGGTGATGAAGATGACGAGCGCCGAGACCGACGCCATCATCGGATCGATCGATTCGGTCGCGTACATGTACATGCGCACCGGCAGCGTCACCGTTTGCGGCGACGTGACGAAGACCGACATCGTCAGCTCGTCGAAGCTGTTGATGAACGCGAGTAGCCAGCCGCCGGTGATGCCGGGCAGGATCATCGGCAGCGTGACGCGGCGGAAAGTGGTCCACGAACTCGCGCCGAGCGACGACGCGGCGTGCTCGATGCTGCGGTCCATGCCGCTCACCGACGCGAGCACGAGCCGCATCACGAACGGCGTGATGATGACCATGTGTGCGAGGATCAGCCACGCGAACGAGCCGGTCGCGCCGATCAGCGCGAAGAAGCGCAGCATCGCGATGCCGAGTACGAGGCCTGGAATCACGAGCGGCGAGAGCAGCAGCCCGTTGAGGAAGCCGCGCCCCGGAAAGCGCGCGCGGCCGATCGCGAGTCCGGCGGGCAAGGCGACCACGAGCGACAGCGTCGCCGAGGCGAACGCGAGCTTCACGCTGTTGAAGAACGCCGAGATGAAGTCGGGATAATCGAGAATCGCGCGGAACCAGCGCAGCGAGAGGCCGTGCGTGGGCAGCGTCAGCGTTTCTTCGGGCGTGAACGCGACCAGCATGACGATGACGAGCGGCGCCAGCACGAAAAGGATCACGATCATGTGGAACGCCAGCGCGACGGGACCGTTTTTGCGCATGATGGATCGCCTCGTTCAGCCCATGCTGCGCGTATAGCGCCGCTCGAGCACGCGATAGTAAGTGAGCATCACCACCAGATTGGCGATGAGCAAAAGCACCGCGATGGTCGCGCCGAGCGGCCAGTTCATCGAACTGAGGAACTGGTCGTAGACGGTAGTGGCCGCGACCTTCAGACGGCGTCCGCCGAGCAGGCCCGGAATCGCGAAGGCGCTCGCGGACAGTCCAAACACCATCAGACTGCCCGACAGAATCCCCGGCACGAGTTGCGGCAATACGATGCGCCGGAGCGTGACGGCGGGGGAGGCCATCAGTGAGAGCGCGGCGTTTTCGGTCTGCGGATCGATACGTTGCAGCGCGGTCCACACCGGGATCACCATGAACGGCAGCATCACGTGCACCAACGCGATAACGATCGCAAACGTCGTATAGAGCAGCTTGTACGGACCGAAGCCGAACGCCCCGAGCAACTGATTCACGAGCCCGTTCACGTTGAGCAGCATGCTCCAGCCGAACGCGCGCACGACGACCGAAACCAGCAGCGGCGCGAGAATCACCAGCAGGAAGATGGAGCGCCAGGGATCGCCCATGCGCGACAGGATGTACGCCTCGGGCGTGCCGATCACGACACACAGCAAGGTCACCAGCGCGGCGATGCCGAACGTGCGCGCGAAGATCGTGTGGAAGTACGACGAGCCGAGCACTTCGGCGTAGTTATGCAGATCGAACGCGGCGACGGGGCCGATCGCGGGATCGAATCGATAGAACGTGAGCGCGAGCGTCATCGCGAGCGGCACGATCACGAGCACCGCAAAAAGCAGCAGCGCGGGCGCGCTCATCATCCAGAGCGGCAGATACGCATGCCACGGCGCGCGCCGGGCGCTATTCGATTGCGCCGCCGACGCGGGTTCGGAAGAACGCAGCGTGCTATCCACGGGCGGCCTCCTGCTGGATGAAGCGGATCGACTCTGTGTTCCAGTCGATGCCCACTTGCGCGCCTTCTTCGAGCGGCTCGTCGCCGTGATTCTGGCAGCACACGAGCATTTCGCCTGCGCGACTGTCGAGCCGGTAAAGCCACTGGCTGCCGAGAAAGAAGCGGCTCGTCACGCGGCCCGGCAGACGTCCGCTGCCGGCCGCGCCGAGCCTCAGTTTTTCCGGGCGGATGCACACGGTGACCGCATCGCCGACGCCGATCGCGCGCTCGCGTTCCGGAAGCTGCGTGGTCGAGCCGGTCTCCGCGAGATCGTGGCCGAGATCGATGCGAATGGCGTCGCCGTCGCGCGCGACGATCGTGCCGCGCAGCATGTTGGCCTTGCCGATGAACTGCGACACGAAGCTCGTCTCGGGACGCTCGTACGCGCGATAGGGCGTATCGACCTGCGTGATGCGGCCCGCTTCCATCACGACGACGCGATCGCTGATCGACAGCGCTTCGGACTGATCGTGCGTGACCATGATCGTCGTCGTGCCGATCTTGCGTTGAATGCCGCGCAATTCGAACTGCATGTCCTCGCGCAACTTCGCGTCGAGGTTGGACATCGGCTCGTCGAGCAGCAGCACGGGCGGCGCGATGACGATCGCGCGCGCGAGCGCCACGCGCTGACGCTGCCCGCCGGACAACTCGCGCGGAAAGCGATGCGCGAACTTGTCGAGCCGCACGAGCGACAGCGCGTCGCGCACGCGCTCGCGGCGCTCGCTCTTGTCGACGCCGCGCATCTCCAGCCCGAAGCTCACGTTCTGCTCGACGCTCATGTGCGGAAAGAGCGCATAGCTCTGAAACACGATGCCGAGACCGCGCCGGTTCGGGCGCATGTGCGTGATGTCGCGGCCGTCGAGCATGATGCGCCCGCGCGTCGCTTCGATGAAGCCCGCGATCATCTGCAAGGTCGTGGTCTTGCCGCAGCCCGAAGGGCCGAGCAGCGAGACGAATTCGCCTTTCTCGACCGACAGATTGACGTCGGCGACGGCGTGCAGATCGCCGAACGACTTCGACAGATCGGTCAATGTGAGGAACGACATGGCCTGCCCCTTCGGCGCGTCGCGCGCCGCCTGTGTGCGACTGATTCCGATGAACCCACTCTAGCTAGCCATATTTCGGTGCGTCAATTTGAAATTCCATTGAATGAGTGAAACCTGCTCATAGATTTCGAACAACGGAATTTATAGCGCTTCGACATAGAAATTATTTCAATGAGCGTGATTTGGGTTATCCCTTAGATTGCGCAATGCGGCTGAATCGGGTCGAATAGGAGCGGAGAGATGCAGGGCGCGGACATTCCGTTGAATGGAATACACGGGGCGACGATGAAGGCTTCTTACGAAGGAAACGGAACACAGGCGCCGGACGCGCCGGGAGTCGGCATGCTCCAGCGTGCGTTCGCCGTGATTCGAGCGCTCGGCGAGGACCAGGCCGAAGGCAGCCGTGTCACCGCGCTTGCGAAGGCGGTGGGACTGACGCAGGCCACCGTGCATCGCATCCTGCATGCGCTGATCGCGGAAGGCGTCGTCGAACAGGACGAAGGGAGCAAGCGCTATCGGCTGAGCGTGGATTTCTTTTCGCTGGCGGCGCAGGCGGGCAACCCGAGCCGCATGCGCACGCTGTGCCGGCCCGCGTTGCTGCGGCTATGCGCAAGTCTCGGCGACACCATCTTCCTGCTCGTGAAGAGCAGCTTCGATGCGGTGTGTCTCGACATGTGCGAAGGCCCGTTCCCGATCCGCTCCTTCACCGGCGATGTGGGCGGCCGCGTGGCGCTGGGCGTCGGGCAGGGCAGCCTCGCGATTCTCGCGTTTCAACCCGAGGAAGAGCGCGAGGAGATCATCCGCTTCAACGTGCCGCGGCTGCATAACTATGGCGTGTTCGACGAGGTCTACCTGCGCACCGAGATCGAGCGCGTGCGCGCGCAAGGCTACGCGGGGCGCAACAGCGGGCTGATCGATGGCATGGCGGGCGTCGCGGTGCCGATCCTCGATCGGTCGGGGCTTGCAGTCGGCGCGTTGAGCGTCGGCACGCTGTCGACACGCCTGGGCGAAGACCGCCTGCCGATGGTGGTGGAACTGCTGAAGCGCCAGGCGCAGGCGCTCGGACCGCAAATTAATCCGTTCGATGTGGCCGTGCGCCGTCCGGCTCATGGCCTGACGCGCGCGATGGCGACCAGGCCGCTGTCGGGGCCGGCGGACTAAGCGGCGGAACGCTTTCCACTCGCACGAACGCTGTGTTCTAAAGGAGCCAGGGACAGCGCAGGCGCGCGAATTGATACTAATGCGATGTCAGCCTCGAGCGCATGGTCCGATTCGGATGCTGATCGCGCAGATGCGTCAGTCGGAAAGCGACCTGCTGATGCTCGTCGTGACGATCAGTCTTGCGATGCTCTCCATCGCAGCACGGCTCGGGCTGCATTTCGTGCGCGGCAAAAACGAGAACTTGACTCGATCGTTGTGTCCGCGGCTCTTCGATCCACCAACCACGCCACGCCAGCACTAACCCTCGCGAATCTCCCGCGCGCAACCCTGCAAGCGGATGAATGCGCGATATCGCGTATCGTGCAATTGCGCGAGGTCGCCGGTTGCCGGCGTGTAAGTCTCCTTGACGCGCGCCATGCCGCTCATCGCCGAGCGAACGTCGTCGAACAGGCCACCCGCCACGGCGCCGAGCATCGCAGCACCGAGCAGCACGGGCTCCTCGGCCTGGGTGGCCAGCACCGGCTTGCCGGTCGCATCGGCGAGCAGTTGCCGGACCAGATCGAGCCGGCCCGCGCCGCCGCTGATCATCACCCGCTCGATCGGCGCGCCGGCCTGAGCCTGCGCTTCGATGATCTGACGCAGGCCGTAACCGATACTGCACACGCCGGCGACATACAGCGCGACCAGACTGTCGAGGCCGGTTTCCATACCGAGGCCGGCGATGACCGCGCGCGCGTGCGGATCGGCGAAAGGCGCACGGTTGCCGAGGAACTCAGGGACGATGTGCAGGCCGTCCGCGAGCTTGACCGCGTCGGACAGGCTTCCGGACGCCTGGGCCGCGAGCCCGGCCAGCATGCCCGGGAGCGATTCGGCGCGTTCTTGCGCGCGCCTCCCGACATCGGCGGCGGCGGGATGCATCGCGAGCAGGCGCTCGATCGCAGCGCCGGCGACCGACTGACCGCCTTCGTTGAGCCATGCCTGCGGCACCATCGCCGAGAAGTAGGGGCCCCAGACGCCGGGCACGAAGACCGGCTCCGCGGTCGTCGTCATCGTGCATGACGAGGTGCCGAATACATAGGCCAGGCAGGACTCTGGATTCCCTTGCGCGCCCACGGTGCCGATACCGCCTGCATGGGCATCGATCACACCCGCGCCGACCGGCGTTCCGGCGATCAGGCCGAGTTCCGCGGCGGCACGTTCGGTGAGGCCGTTGCCGAGTCGGGTGCCCGGTTCGACCACCTGTTGACCGATGCGCGCGAAGTCCTCGTCCGCCAGCGCGCCGAGTCCGATGGTCCGAAAATAGCTGTCGTCCCAGCGCCGCTCATGCGCGAGATAGGTCCACTTGCAGGTCACGGTGCAGACCGACCTCGACAGATCGCCGGTCGCGCGCCATGTCAGGAAGTCGGTGAGATCGAAGAATTGCCACGCGGCGTTAAAGGTTCGCGGCCGGTTTTCCAGAAGCCACAAGAGCTTCGGCGTCTCCATTTCCGGCGAGATTCTGCCGCCGACGAACTTCAGCACCGCGTGGCCGGTCGCGTTGATGCGCGCCGCCTGCTCGAGCGCGCGATGATCCATCCAGACCACGATATCACGCTCGGCCTGCTCCGACGGTCCCACGGGCAGCGGTATGCCGCCATCGCCCAGCACGACGAGCGAACAGGTTGCGTCGAAGCTGATGCCGGCGACGGACTCGGGCGCAATCGCCGCCTGCGCGAGCGCTTCCTTCACGGCATGGCAGACGGCGCTCCAGATTTCCCCGCTCGATTGCTCGACGATGGCGCCGCTCTCATGGAACAGCGTAATGTCCTTTTTCGCCGAGGCGGACATATTGCCGGCGGCATCGAAAATTCCGGCGCGGGCGCTGCCGGTGCCCACGTCGACACCAATGACATGGCGTGCGCCGGCGCTCGGGTTGCTTGCGTTCATCTCTCTGTCCGTGGTTGGAGTTGGGTCATGACGGAAAGGCGCCGTCGCCCGCCCGATGGGTGGTCACAGATCGACGCTGTTGGGCAGGATCACGAGATCGCGAATGGTCACGTTACGCGGACGCGTCAGCATGAAGAGCACCGCTTCGGCGACCTCTCGCGGCTGCATCAGACTGCCGGAGGCGAGCGCTTCCTCCATCTTGGCTTTCGGCCAGTCGTCGAGCAGGGCGGTGACGACCGGGCCGGGCGCGACGGCGCCCACGCGCACGCCATGTTTCGCGACCTGACGCCGCATGGTGTGCACGAACGCCTGCACGGCGAATTTGGATGCGGTGTAGATCGGCTCCCACACGACCGGCACGATGCCCGCGATCGAACTGGTGAACACGATATCGCCCGATTTCTGCGCAACCATATGCGGCAGTACGGCGTGCACCGAGCGGAACGCCGCGTTGATGTTCAGGTTCAGCATGCGATCCCATTCGTCCGGATTGCCGTCCACGATTTCGCCGCCGATATACGCGCCCGCGTTGGCGTGAAAGATGTCGAGGCCACCGGCGAGATCGAGAATTTTCGGCAGCATCGCCGAGACTTCGGACGGCTTGAGCAAATCCACGGACAAGGGCAGCGCGTTCGCGCCCAGTTCCGCGCAGCAGGCCGCGAGCCGGTCCTGCGCGCGATCGATCAGCACGACCTTCGCGCCTTCCTCGATCAGGACGCGCGCGCACTCCAGGCCGATGCCCGACGCCGCGCCGGTGATGGCGGCCACTTTTCCCGCGATGGATACTGACATTGACGATTCTCCTGTTTGACTCGGCTCATGCGCGGCCATGCGACACGCGCGACTGCCGGGCGAGCGAATCGACGATCACCGCGATGGCCAGCACCGCGCCGGTGATCATGAAGCGCAACGAAGATGAAAGATTGAGCAGCGTGAGGCCGCTTGCGATCGACTGGATCACGATGATGCCGAGCACCGCCGAATATGCGCTGCCGCGGCCGCCGA
This sequence comes from Caballeronia pedi, assembly GCF_001544915.2. Classification (GTDB taxonomy): domain Bacteria; phylum Pseudomonadota; class Gammaproteobacteria; order Burkholderiales; family Burkholderiaceae; genus Caballeronia; species Caballeronia pedi. Next base: position 120,175 of record NZ_FCOE02000003.1, read on the forward strand.
ACAGGCTCGTCCCGCCGATCACCGCCGCCGCGATGGCGTTCAGGTTGACGTCGCCTGTGCCGGCCTGCTGGCTCGCGGATGCGAGGCGGGCAGCGGTGAGAATGCCGCCGAGCGCGGCGAAACTTGCGCACAGCACGAACGCGCTCGTATAAATGCTCGCGACCTTGATGCCCGCGCGCCGTGCGGCCTCGCGGTTGCCGCCGACCGCGTTCATCGAGCGGCCCCAGCGCGTGCGTGTCAGCGCGTAGTCCATGAGCACGGTGAGGCCGAGGAAGACGCCGAACATCAGCGGCACGCCGCGCCCCGTGTTGAGATAGGCGACGACGATCTCCAGAAACACGGTGATCGCGACGGCCCGCGCCAGCAGGCCGCCCATCGACGGCGCGGAGAGCCGCGCGGCCTGACGGCGCGCGCGTGTGCGCAGACCGAGCACGAGGATCGCCACGCCGGGCAGCAGCGCCAGCACATGCGAGACAAGCGCGGGGATGATCATCAATTGCCCGAAGTCCACCATCGTCGTGGAATACGGCAGGTTGATGGAGCCGCTCGCGCCCAGCACATAGAGTTGCATCCCGAGAATCGCGAGCAGTCCCGCGAGCGTCGAGACGAAGCTCGGCATGCCGAGCCGGTTGAGCAGCAACGCGTACAGCGCGCCGATCGCGCCGCCCACCACGATTGCCGCAACGCACGCGAGCAGCACCGGCCAGCCTTCATTGACCCACAGCGTGCCGACGAGCGCGGAGGCGAAGCCACTCATCGAGCCAACCGACAGGTCGATCTCGCCGACCAGCAGCACGCAGACGATGCCGAGCGAAATGACGCCGACCGTCGAACAATCGAACAACAGGTTCACAAGATTGTTGGCGGACAGAAAGACCGGATTCAGACTCGTGAACACGGTCCAGATGATGATGAGACCCGCGATGACCGGCAGCGATCCGAGATCGCCGGAACGCACACGGTCGAAGAACGCGGAGACGCTTTCACCGACGCCGCTCGCGTGCTTGACGCGGACGTCGCTGCGGTCGAGCAGGGTGGAAGGCTGGGGCGCGCTTTGCGTGTCGGGCGGCGCGCTGCCCGGAGTGTGCTTGCTCATGATCGATCCTTTACCCGATGTCCTGTTTCATGCGTCCTGTTGAGCCTGACGGCGTCCCGCGCGGCGCGAGACGGCGTTCTCGGTCGCGCCGGTGATCGCGGCCACCAGCTCCGCGTTCGACGAATCGGGATAGAAGATGCCGTTGTTGCGGCCGAGCCGCAGCACCACGATGCGATCCGCGACCGCGCGCACGTCCTCCATGTTGTGGCTGATCATGATGACCGCGTGGCCGCGATCGCGGACGCGCTCGATCAGGTTCAGCACTTCGGCCGTCTGCGCGACGCCGAGCGCAGCCGTCGGTTCGTCCAGCATGATGAGCTTCGGGTCGAGCAGCAGCGAACGCGCGATCGCGACCGTCTGGCGCTGTCCGCCCGAGAGCGAGGCGACGACGTCACGCACGCTCGGAATGCGCGCCGACAGTTCGTTCAGCAGCGTCCAGGCGCGCACTTCCATCGACACTTCGTCGAGACGCATGGGAGCGAGCTCGCGTCCGAGATAGATGTTGGCGACGACATCCAGGTTCTCGCACAAGGCGAGGTCCTGAAAAACCGTCGCGATACCCAGGTCGAGCGCCGTGCCCGGATCCGACAGCGTGACTTCCTTGCCGCCGAAGGTGATCGTGCCTGCGCTCGGCTGATGCACGCCGGCGAGGATCTTGACGAGCGTCGATTTGCCCGCGCCGTTGTCGCCAACCAGCGCGACGACTTCGCCGGCGTGGACATCTAGCTCGATGTCCGTGAGCGCCGACACCGCGCCGAAATGCTTCGAGACGCCGCGCAGGCTCAGCACCAGCTCGCCGCGCCCGGCGTGTGGAGTGGGGTTTGCATTCATGATGTTCCTCTTCGGTGCGGCGGAACCCGCAGGCAGCCGGGGTCCGTCGCGATCAGTCCCGGTCAGTGCGTGATGCCGAGCTTCTTGCAGCCGTCCGCATAACGGTCCGTGCAAAGCTCCTTCGCGTTCGCGAAGCCCTTGTCCACCACTTCGGCCTTCAGGTTCTGCGCGGTGATGACCGAGGGCTTGAACAACTGCGTCGGCGTGTTGAAGAGCGAGGTTTCGCCCTTCGGCGCCTGTCCCGAGAGAAAGCCGACCGCCGCCTTCGCCGCCGCCGCCGCGACGATCTCGCTCGGCTTGAGGATGGTGTTGTACTGGTCGCCCGAGATGATGAGTTGCAGGCCGGCGATGGTCGCGTCGTTGCCGGTCACGGGCGGCACGGGATTGACGCCTGCCGCCTTGAAGGCCGCGATGGTGCCGCCGGCGGTGCCGTCGTTGGCCGCCACCACGCCGACGATCTGCGAGCTGAAGCGCGTGATCTGCCCGCTGACCCATTGCTGGGCCTTGGGCGGCGCCCATTCCGGCGTGTCGTATTCCGCGAGGGTCTTGTAGCCGCCGCTTTGCAGACCGGTGTGAATGCCCTTCTTGATGAGACCCGCCGCCGCATCCGTGGGCGAGCCGTTGACTTCGAGCACGCCGCCCTTGCTGGTCGCAACGCCCGTCGCCTTGAGATGATCGACGAGCGAGGTCGCGATTGCCTTGCCGATGCCTTCGTTATCGAAGGAAACGTAATAGTCCGCGGGCGTCGACGGCACCGGCCGGTCATAGGCGATGACCTTGATCCCCTGACTCTGCGCCATATGCACGAGCGACGCGGCGGCCGTGGAATCCACCGGATCGAGGACGATCACCTTCGCGCCTTGCGCAATCACGGAATTGAACTGCTGCTGCTGCGTCGCGACGGCCGCATTGGCGTTCTGATAGAGCACTTTGCAATCCGGACAAAGTTTCGCCATTTCGGCCTTGAAGCCGGGAAAGTCGTGCTGCTCATAGCGCGTCGACGCCTGATCGGGCATCAGGAACGCGACCGTGCCGCTGGGCGCGGCCAGCGCCGGCAGGCTGCACGACAGGCCGAGACTCAGCGCGCCCGCGCTGATCAGTTGGGTTGAGAGCTTTTTCATTGCATGTCTCCGAGTTCTTGGGATTTGAGTGTCGTACTACCGTGTTGGCCTGCCGCATGCGCATTCGAACAAGTTAGGTATCCTTTTCAAGAAGTCTGTTATCGGATGCCCGGCGCCGCCATTGCGCCGCACACTAGCCGGCGATTTCCGGCATCTCGACCTGTTCGATCGAATCAGCCGCGCTCGCGGCGTTGAGCCGTTGATAGGTGCGCCAGCGTGTCGGCGACATCTGCTTGAGCAACAGGAACTGGCGATTGAAATTCGAAAGGTTATTGAAGCCGACCTGATAGCAGATATCGGTGACGCTCAACTCATCCGACATCAGCAACTGGCAGGCCAGGTTGATACGCAGCCGGTTCACGTACTGGACGAACGGCACACCCGTATGGCGGCGGAAATACCGCGAGAAGGCGCTTGCGCTTTGTCCGGCGAGCTCCGCCAGTTCGGTCTCCCGCAACTCCTGCGAGAGATTCTTCCCGATGAACGAAAGCACATGATTGATGCGGGTCTCGCCGTAACGGTCGGGGTCGGCGCGATATGCGGCGCTCGCGAGCTTTCGCGGTTCCTCGCTCTGGGCAAGCAACTCGAGCAACGCCGCCAGCAACCCGATACGCCGCATGCCCTGCGCGCCGAGCATCTCGCGCATGATCGGTTCGGCGGCCGCGCCCGTCTCCTGTGTGAAGAGCAGGCCCCAGCGCGATGAATCGAGCAGCGACTCCATGCGCCTGAACTCCGGAAACGCCTCGGTCGCGCGTGAGACGAATCCGGCATCGAATTGCAGCACGAGGCAGCGTTCGGCTACGCGATCGCCGCCCGGAACGTTGCTGACCCAGTTGTGCGGCAGGTTCGATCCGACCATCACGAGATTGCCCGGCGCGAAATTGCCGATGTGATCACCGACGAAGTATTTGCCCGTGGTCGCGGTGATGAGATGGATCTCGTACTCGGGATGAAAGTGCCAGCGCACGGTGCGATAGGGATAGCCATGCGACCATACCTTGAACGACTCATCGCGCGGGACGGCGACCAGTTCCAGATCGGGCTCGGTCGCTTTGGCGCGACGGGCATCGTCGTTGTGCGCGGTCGTCTCCCGGTTTGCTGTCATACGTTGTCTCCACGGCTTTTTGTGCTTTTGCGCAGCGCGTTTCATCGCGTCTTGCCATGACTGAAAAGTAGCCCTTTCGGTGTCATCTCACCACTTAAAATAACACCGCGAACTGATACTTTCTTGCATCGGGGTTAGTCCTTAGCGTGAGAAAGTCAACTTTTGTGCAAAGCAGCAGCATGCGGACGGTGACGACGCGCCCAGCGATGCGTGCGGCTATTCGGCGAGCCTCGCGCCCGCACGCCGGACGATTCACGCATCACAAGTTCCGGCAGGGCCGGCACGACCCACCGCGCGCTTTCCTTGCTCCCGAGATGTGCGAACAACAACTCGACCGCCCGCAGCGCCATGTCATCGAGATGCAAATCGACCGCGGTTAGCGGCGGCCGGCAGCGTCGCGCGCATGCCGTCGTAGCGTGTGACGACCTTGATGTCCGCGGACACGCGCTTGCCGGTCTGCGCGATCGCCTGCGCCGGACCCGAACGCGAACGCGTCCACGAGCGCGCAGAGGTCGTTCACCTCGGGATGGCCGCGCAGAAATTTTCCGAAATACAGATGGATTCCTAATCAATTTGAGTGCTCTAAATCGGTTTTCTGCAGTCACATCGAAAACGAAGAAAAGCGCTTGCCACCTCGGGGGCCGCGTCGGCCGTTAGGTGATCAATTCGAGGTGGCGCGCCCCGTCTGGCACCGCGTCGGCGACGAGCCGGCGATCAAAGGTCGCGAGCGTGCCGCCATGCGCGCGTGCGAGCGCGAGTATAGTGTCCGAGGATCGCATGTGATCGGGCAGGGCGTCTGCGTTGACGTCGCTGGCCTGTGCGGCCCGATCGGTTGCGTGCTTGGATATCGATGTCACGGTTGCGTGCGACGACATTTGTACAATGACTTGTTCAACATCGGCTTGCGTAATCTCGCGCTGCTTCTTCGTGCCAGGCACGCGCTCATGCGTTTTGGCCCCTGGCCTCGGAAGCGGCCGATGCGCGTCAAATTCGCTGCGTGGCGGCTTGGCAAAGTGCGCGTTGTAAGTGGCCATGAAGCTGGGCGCATAGGCGTTGGCTTGTTCGACGGTGCTGATGCCGCGCAGGCGCAACTCCTTGACCAACCGGTCCTGCAAGGTCAGGTGTGCACGCTCCACACGCCCCATGGCCGAGCTCGAATTGGCGCAGAACGTATCGATGTTCAGCTCAAACATCGCGCGACCGAATTGCGTGGTGCTATGACCCGTCTTGCCCGCAGTCGCGCTGCGAAATACCGTGGCCTTGTCGCTGTAGAACGCGCCGGGCTTGCCGTAGCGCTCGACGTAGGCATGCGTGGCTTCGAAATAGCTGAAGGTTGATTCGGTCGCCGTGAAGTGCAGCATCATCAACTGGCTGGTGGCGTCGTCCACGTACACCAGCAGCGTGCATTGCGACGCGCGCGCCTCGAACCAGCGATGCTCGCAGCCGTCGATCTGGATCAACTCGCCCCGGCACGAACGGCGCGCGCGCGGCTGATAAACCTTGGGCGGACGCTGCCGGCGCGGAACCCACAAACTCGCGTCGATCATCAGATGGCGCACGGTTTCCTTCGCCAGCCGGATGCCGTGGCATTCGCGCAGCTTCTCGCACGCCAGCGTCGGACGAAAATCGGCATAGCGCTCGCGAATGATCGCCAGTGCCCGATTGGCCGTTGTTGCATCCAGCCGGTTGTTGCTGGGCCTGGCCCGCCGTCGTGAGATCAAGCCAGTCGGTCCGTGCTCTCGAAAACGCGCCACCAGGCGCCGAATCTGCCGCGTCGTGAGCGCCAGCCGTTCGGCCGCACGCCCAGGCTTCAGCCGACCGTCTGCGATGTCCTGAATGACCTTGAATTGATCAAGTTCCCGCATGTTCATCGTGATCAGTCCGTTGTTCGCCATCGAAGCCTCCGTCGCCGCGCAACCCGCGACCGGCCAGCTTACGGGGGCACAAAGCGGACATTACAACGCAGCCGTTACGATCCCAAAATGCGCTAATTTATATTATGTCAATATAACCAAAAGAGCCAAAATACGGAGCCAGCCCCACCGCGCCACGATGGCAAATTGCAAGCAGTCCGTGCGCAATGCTCCCGGACGTGCGCGGACCGCCGCTTCAGACGCGTAGTCACCGGTTGCGACTTTTGTGCGCACGAACTCGGCCATCTAGTCAGGTAACGTGATGCTCATCTGCACCAGAGCGCCGCTTCGCTTCCGCAACGACTTACGTGAGCCCCTCGTTGCCAGCTTCCAAGAACGCGGTTACCGAGACCATCTGCCCAGCGGAAACGGTCAGAACATCGATGATCCCCAGACGCTCGTCCTCTGGCTCCAAGTTCATCCTCGCCCCTGTCCTGCCGTTTTCCCAGTCCGCGTGTGCCGCAGGTGGCAGATCAAACGTGCTTTGCATGATCGTCGCCGTCGCGTATCGAAGATCGAGTCAACGCTACATCTCAACCCCTATCGCATGTCGATCTCCCCCAACCCGCCGAGGATGTTCTCTATTTCTTCCTGTCGTAAGGTTTACCCCGATTTAAACGCAAACCAACAAAAGGGACATTTTGGCTGCTGCATGTAATCGAAGTGCAATCCAATTGACGCCACCTTAAAGCGCCGGCTTCTGCGGCTGGCGTCGCGCACGCCGCAAAGGAGAGCTATTTGGTCCTGGAACTGGAGCAGGTCAGTGTCGTTTCTGGCGGGCAACCGTATCTGTACGGCGTGGATTTGCGCCTCGTCCCGGGCGCCATCAATGTGCTTCTCGGACCCACTCAGGCCGGCAAAACTACGCTGATGCGCGTGATGGCGGGTCTGGACAGGCCGAACGACGGCCGAGTACTCGTCGACGGCCAGGACGTGACAGGCGTCAGCGTGCGCCAGCGCAATCTCGCGATGGTCTACCAGCAGTTCATCAACTACCCGGCGATGACGGTTTCCGAGAACATCGCCTCGCCTTTGCGCCTGCAAAAAACCGACCCTGCCGAAATCCGCCGACGCGTGCAGGAAGTCGCAGCCAAACTGCATATCGACCATTTGCTGGAGCGGCGGCCAGGCGAACTGTCGGGCGGCCAGCAGCAGCGCTGCGCGCTCGCGCGTGCACTCGTGAAGCGCACGTCGCTGGTGCTGCTCGACGAGCCGCTCGTAAATCTCGATTACAAACTGCGCGAGGAATTGCGCATGGAACTGGCTACGCTTTTCGCTGACGGCAAGACGACCGTCGTCTACGCGACCACCGAACCTCTCGAAGCGTTACTGCTGGGCGGCTATACGGCAATCGTCGATAAAGGCCGGGTTCTGCAGTTCGGTCCCACTCTCGATGTCTATAACGCACCGGTCAACGTCGCGGCCGCCGCCGTTTTCAACGACCCGCCGATGAACATGCTGACGAGCGACTGCGGCAACGGCCGCGCGCGTCTGCCGATCGGCGTGGAGGTTCCAGTCCAGCACGGCCCCGCTGCGAACGGCGCATGCCGCATCGGCATCCGGCCGGGGCACCTGCGTCTTCAGGCGAAAGCCTCTCATGCGATCGCCGTTCCGTGCCGGCTCGAACTCGCTGAATTGAGCGGCTCGGAAACGTATCTGCACTTGCGCACGCTGACCGGCGCGGTCGACCTGGTCGCGCAGTTGCAGGGCGTGCATCCGATCCAGCTCGGCACGCAGCTCGACGTTTTCATCGACCCTGACGAACTGTTTGTGTTCGGCGCGGACACCCAACTGGTGTCCAGCCCGGAGGCGGCTTATGGCGTGCATTGAGTTCCAGAATCTCGCGCACGCGTACGGACCGAACCCCGCGACGCTCGACGACTACGCGCTTCAACCCATGAGCATGGTCTGGGATGCCGGCGGCGCTTATGCGTTGCTCGGGCCGTCGGGTTGCGGCAAGACCACGCTGCTGAATATCGTGTCGGGGCTGGTCAAGCCGTCGGAGGGCAAGGTGCTGTTCGACGGACGCGACGTAACGGCGCTCGGCGCACGCCAGCGCAACATCGCGCAGGTGTTCCAGTTCCCCGTGGTCTACGACACGATGACCGTGTTCGATAACCTCGCGTTTCCGCTGCGCAATCGCAAGATGTCAGCCGCCGAGGTCACGAAGCGCGTGCACGAAGTCGCGGATATCCTCGATATGACGCGCGACCTGCCGCTTAAGGCGAGCAATCTGGCCGCCGACGCCAAGCAGAAAATCTCGCTTGGGCGCGGCCTCGTGCGCAAGGACGTCGCGGCGATTCTCTTCGACGAACCGTTGACTGTGATCGACCCCGCGATGAAGTGGATGCTGCGCCGGCAGTTGAAGAAGATCCACCAGCAACTCAAGCTCACGCTTATCTATGTGACGCACGATCAGGTAGAAGCGCTGACTTTCGCCGATGAAGTCGTGGTCATGACAAATGGCCGCGTCGTTCAGAAGGGCGGAGCCGATGCGCTTTTTCTGCGGCCGGATCACGCTTTTGTTGGCTACTTCATCGGCAGTCCGGGCATGAATCTCTGTCCGGTCGAGCTCGACGCCGACGGCGCAAAAATCGGCTCGCAGCGCTTGCCGCTCGACCCCGGCACGCTTGCGACGCTACGTGGCGCGCATCAGCAGGCAAACGGCGCGCTTAAACTGGGGATTCGCCCGGAGTTCGTCCGCCTTTCGCAGGAAGGAGGAGCCGGCGCGGTCAACGCGCGGGTGCTGCGCGCGCAGCAGCTCGGCAACTATCAACTGGTCACCGCGCAATGCGACGGCAATGTGTTCAATGCGAGGCTCGAGCCGCATGTGCGGGTTGTCGACGGACCTGCCTGGCTGCATCTCATTGCGCCTGAAACCGTGTTCTTCTGCAACGACGAAAGAATCGAAACACGCATCGCTGAAGGGGCCGCGCGATGAACAAGCCCGTCAATCAGAAAGCGTGGTTGCTGGTCCTTCCGGTGTTCATCTGCGTTGCGTTCTCCGCGATCCTGCCGCTGATGACGGTCGTCAACTATTCGGTGCAGGACATCATCGGCCCGACGCAGCATGTGTTCGTCGGTACGGAGTGGTTTCGCAACATCATGACCGATCCGGATTTGCGCGAAGCGCTCGGCAGACAGGTCCTTTTCTCCACGTGCGTTCTGCTGTTTGAAATTCCATTGGGCGTGGGCCTCGCACTTTCGATGCCGGCTTCGGGATGGCGCGCATCTGCCACGCTCATCGTGCTTGCCATGCCGTTGCTGATTCCATGGAACGTGGTGGGCACGATCTGGCAGATCTTCGGGCGCCCGGATATCGGACTGCTCGGTTACTGGCTCAATAGTCTTGGCTTCGACTACAACTACACGGCGAGTCCCACAGCCGCATGGCTCACCGTGCTGGTGATGGACATCTGGCACTGGACCCCGCTCGTCGCGCTGTTGTGCTATGCGGGCTTGCGCGCGATTCCGGACGCCTTCTATCAGGCCGCGGAAATAGACGGCGCAAGCCGCTTTGCGGTATTCCGCTACATCGAATTGCCGAAGATGCGCGGCGTGCTGATGATCGCCGTGCTGCTGCGCTTCATGGACAGCTTCATGATCTATACCGAGCCGTTCGTGCTGACAGGCGGCGGTCCCGGCGATTCCACAACCTTCCTCAGTCAGTATCTGACACAAAAAGCAGTCGGCCAGTTCGATCTTGGCCCGGCCGCGGCTTTCTCGCTGATCTATTTCCTGATCATTCTGCTGCTGTGCTTCATTCTCTATAACTGGATGAGCCGCGTGGGCAAAGGTGGCCTCGCCGCCCAAGGAGACGACCATGCAGGATAAGCGCCGCTGGATGCGGACGTTAATGCTCGTCGTCTATATGTTGTTCGCGCTGATTCCGCTTTACTGGATGTTCTCGATCTCCCTGCGCACAAACGAGGAAACCATGTCGACGTTCGCCACGCTGCCGCAGCACGTGACGTTCGAAAACTACAAGGTGATCTTCACCGATCCTTCGTGGTACTGGGGCTACATCAATTCGATCATCTACGTGCTGATGAACACGGTGATGTCGGTGCTGGTCGCACTGCCTGCCGCTTACGCGTTCTCACGCTATCGATTTCTCGGCGACAAGCACATGTTCTTCTGGCTGCTCACCAACCGCATGACGCCGCCCGCCGTATTTTTGCTGCCGTTTTTCCAGCTCTATTCGAGCGTCGGTCTGACCGACACATACATTGCCGTCGCACTTGCGCACATGCTGTTTAACGTGCCCCTTGCCGTGTGGATTCTCGAAGGCTTCATGTCGGGCGTCTCGCGCGAAATCGACGAAACCGCCTACATAGACGGTTACACGTTTCCCGCTTTCTTCGTGAAAATCTTCCTGCCGCTCATCAAGTCGGGCGTCGGCGTCACGGCTTTTTTCTGCTTCATGTTCAGCTGGGTCGAACTGCTGCTCGCGCGCACGCTGACTTCGGTCAACGCGAAACCTATCGCAGCCGTGATGACGCGCACCGTGTCGGCGGCCGGCATGGACTGGGGCGTGCTGTCGGCGGCGGGCGTGCTGACCATCGTTCCCGGCGCGCTGGTGATCTACTTCGTGCGCAACTACATCGCGAAGGGTTTCGCGATGGGGAGAGTGTGATGTTCACGTGGATGTACTGGACGCCCGAGGTGGCGATCTTCTTCGGCTGCATCGTCGTCATGCTGGGCGGCATGACGGTATGGGAACTGCGCTCGCCGACTCATGAACGCAAGGGCTTTCTGCCTATCGCGACGACTCGCGGTGATCGCCTGTTCATCGGCTTGCTGACTGCCGCGTATGTGAATCTCGCGTGGCTCGCAATCAGCGCCGAGGGCTCGAGTACCTGGCCGGGCTTCGCAGCCTCGGTGCTGGTGTTGCTCGCGATCATGTGGAAGGGCTAGAAAGCCGGCGCATGCGATGAAGACTGACAACTGCCGGTTCCGCTGATGCCCCCAGCGGGCGCCGACAAAATCGAAGGGGCACGGAAGACACAGGAGAAGACCATGCATCAGAGGAGACGGATCGTCGCGCTGGCAGTGGCAAGCATCGTGTCGGGTGCCTTCGCGAACCAGGCTCTCGCGGGCACGCCTGAGGCGCAGAAATGGGTGGATAGCGAGTTTCAACCAAGCACGCTTTCGAAACAGCAACAGATGGACGAGATGAAATGGTTCATCGACACCGCGGCGAAACTCAAATCGCAAGGCGTCAAGGAAATTCATGTCGTGTCGGAAACGATCGACACGCATACCTACGAATCCAAAACACTTGCCAACGCGTTTAGTGAAATCACCGGCATTCAGGTGAAGCACGACATCATTCAGGAAGGGGACGTCGTCGAGAAATTGCAGACCTCGATGCAATCCGGGCAAAGCATTTACGACGGCTGGATCTCGGACTCGGACCTGATCGGCACGCACTATCGCTATGGCGTGATCGTTCCGCTATCCGATTACATGGTGGGCGAAGGCAAGGAATATACGAACCCCGGTCTTGACCTCAAGGACTTTATCGGCACGAGTTTTACGACCGCGCCGGACAAAAAGCTTTATCAGCTTCCCGACCAGCAGTTCGCGAACCTTTACTGGTTCCGCGCGGACTGGTTCGCCCGCAAGGACTTGCAGGACAAGTTCAAGGCGAAATATGGCTACGATCTCGGCGTGCCGGTCAACTGGTCCGCGTATGAAGACATCGCCGAGTTCTTTACGAACGACGTGAAAAACATCGATGGAGAGAAAGTTTACGGTCATATGGATTACGGCAAGAAAGACCCGTCGCTCGGCTGGCGTTTCACGGACGCATGGCTTTCCATGGCGGGCGCAGCCGACAAGGGCATTCCGAACGGCATGCCCGTCGACGAATGGGGCATTCGCGTGACGCCTGACGGCTGTCATGCGGTAGGCGCGTCGGTGTCGCGTGGCGGTGGCACCAACAGCCCGGCAGCAGTCTACGCGACGACCAAATACATCAACTGGCTCAAGAAATACGCGCCGCCAGAAGCGTCGGGCATGACCTTCAGCGAAGCGGGCCCTGTGCCCGCGCAAGGCCGGATCGCGCAACAGGTGTTCTGGTACACCGCGTTCACGGCGTCGATGCTCAAGCCGGGCAACGTCACGAATGCGGACGGCACGCCGAAGTGGCGCATGGCGCCCTCCCCGCACGGCGCTTACTGGAAGGACGGCATGCAAAACGGCTATCAGGACGTCGGCTCGTGGACGTTCTTCAAGTCGACGCCGCCGAATCAGCGCGCCGCCGCGTGGCTGTACGCGCAGTTCGTGACGTCGAAGAGCGTGTCGCTCAAGAAGTCGATTGTCGGTCTCACGTTCATTCGCGACTCCGACATTCATAGCGACTACTTCACGAAAAACGCGGACAAGTACGGCGGCTTGATCGAGTTCTATCGCAGCCCGGCGCGCGTCGCGTGGACGCCGACCGGCAACAACGTGCCCGACTATCCAAAGATGGCGCAACTCTGGTGGAAGAACGTCGGCACCGCCGTCGCCGGCGAAAAGACTCCGCAGGCTGCAATGGATAACCTCGCGAAGGAAATGGACCAGGTGTTGTCCCGTTTGCAGCGGGCCGGCATGAAGGTTTGCGCGCCGGAGCTGAATGCGCAAAGCGATCCGTCCAAGTGGCTGTCGGACCAGCACGCGCCGTGGAAGGCGCTCGCCAACGAAAAGCCGAAGGGCGAAACAGTGAAGTATGAGCAACTGCTGTCGGCGTGGAAGGCGGGCAAGGTGCGGTAAGTTTTTTGACGGCGCTCGGCGCTCTTATGAACGGGCGGCACTCGATGGTGCCGCCTTTTCTACGTGTTGCTGCACATGCGCCATGCGGCCGGAACGTTCATCAACGATCCCATGCCGACGATAACAACGCCGAGTGCCCGTAAATGAAGTTGTCATGCACCCTAGTTCGTCAGTCTGATCGCCGGCTCCGCGTCCTGTCTGGCATGTGCAGCGTCGGCTTTCATGTTGCCCGGAATCGGCGCGAGTTCAATCGTCACCTTGTCGAGTTTTCCGGTAAATGCAAACGGCATCTGGTCCGTGTAATCCGCAAAAACTGCCGTGCCGGTATCTTCGCCCACGTCCATCGCGTCGCGGCAAGCCATCCGTCCTTGTAGATTGCACGCGCCCCGGCCATTTCGAAATACTGGACACGGCGTCGACCAGGCGCGCCGGCGTTGCTCTGGTCGAACGTATAGAGCATGCCGATACCCGACAACGCCAACTGCGGCCCGCCCCGCGCCTACCCTGATTGCCTGCGATCCCGGCCGCTGATCGGTAGATTTCTGATCCATATAGCGATAACACAAACTCGTACCGCCGCGAGGAGAAAATACTCAATGCTCGCCATCGGCGCTTGGATGATCGCGACGGCTCGCGAATAATGCCTCGCGCAGTGCGGCATCGCGATAAGGGAAATAATCTTCAACCGCGTGGTTGCGTTCGGGGCCAACCTTAATATATTTACGTATACAAATTTATTCGAAAGAACGAGATCCATTTCGCGTGAAGCAGAAATACGGAACTGTTTCGTTTCGAATATCGAAATATTCGCCATGCCTCTGACAACCGAGGCATAAAGATCCGGGTTGCCGGTTTTAATTTCGTCAGCATTGCGAGGCGAAAATGGCCGATCTGTTGCATTTCCCGAGCACTGCACTGCACTTGCGGCCGCGCAGCGAGGCCCTGGCGCTCGAACAGCGCATTTTGTTCGACGGCGCCGCGGCCGCTGCGGCCGATCATCAGCATCACGCGGACCCCGCACACGCTGCGGCCACAGGCGAGCCCGCCGCCGCGCCGGAGGTGCGCCCGAGCACGACCGCGCCGCCCGCACCCGTTGCGGCGCCACCTGCCGCAACGCCCGTCACGCCCCGTAACCTGGTGGTGTTCGACAGCCGCGTCGAAAACGGCAGCGAACTGCTCGCGCAAGCGCCGGCCGGAACGCAGGTTCTCGTGGTGCAACCCGGACAGGACGCCGTCGGTGCGATCTCGGCTGCCCTGGCCGGCATGGGCCACGCGGATTCGGTGCAAATCTTCTCGCACGGCGCGACGGGCCAGTTCACCCTCGGCAATCAGACCTTCACGAGCACGACGCTCGCACAGCTGGCCGATGCCCTCGGCACATGGCGCAGCCATCTGAACCGCGACGCGGACATCGAGCTGTACGGATGCGACATCGGCGCGGGCGATGCGGGCAAGGCACTCGTGCAGACCCTCGCAAGCACGACGGGCGCAACCGTCGGCGCATCCGACGATGCAACCGGCAGCGCCGCGCTCGGCGGCGACTGGACACTCGAAGTGACGAGCGGCACGCTCGACAAACCGATCGCGCTCTCCGCCTACGCGCTCGCGCACTACGACCACCTGCTCGCCGACGCAAGTCCGACGGTCACGCTCGGGACCGCCACGCAGGACGTCCTGCTCGGCAATCAGTTCTCCTTCGGTGTCTCTTTCACGAACACGTCGACGCAGGTCGGATACGGCCCTTATGTCGATCTCCTGATGCCCTCCACGGGCCGCGACGGCAACGATGGCGTCACGTTCGTCTCCGCGAGCTATCTCGGCCAGGCGGTCACGGCCTTCACCATCACGTTCGATGCCAACGGCCGCGCGGTGCATCCGCTTGCGAAGGACGCGAGCGGCAACGCGCTCGTGGTCAACGCCGCCACGTACGGCCTGCGCCCCGGCGATGCGCTCGTCGTGCTCGAACTGCCGTTCGCGAGCGTCGCGCAGGGGCAACCCGCGATCACGGTGCAAGTCAACGCGCAGTTGAGCAATCTTGCCGACACGGCGTTCTCCAACAGCAGCCCCGACCTGACGATCGGCGCGCGCGGCGGATTCCAGTTCGGCAACGACTCGCTCGACAATCCCACGGCGGACCCGACGATCATCGAGGCCGCGCTGCGGGACTTCACCGTGCATCCGACCGTCGTCTCGCTGACGCAGACCGTCAACACGCCCGAAGGCGAGACGGCCACCGGACCCAACTTCGTGCGCACGGAGACCGTCACCGCGACCGCCGCCACCGGACAGACGCTCACCGATGTTGTCATCAATCAGGACGTCCCCGCAAACGTTCAAATCACCGCGATCACGCCGGGCGCGGGCGGCACGATCACGTCGCTCACCCTGGAGGACGGGTCGGTGTTGACCAACGCAACACTCATCGACGCGGCGATCAACAGCGACACCGTGTTCATCCGTTCGTACTCGGTGGAATACGCGAGTCTCAGCGGTTCGGTCGATACCGTGGTCAGCTTCTACGTGCCGCAGACGAATGCGTCCGGCGCCAGCGTGATCAATCCGACCACGGGCGCGCCGGTGAGCATCGCGTTCGGCACGGCATCGGGAAGCGGCCAGTGGGTCCCGCTCGATCCGCGCGATCTCACGCCGCCGGATACGAGCATCGCCTTCACCGACACCGCCGATGGCACCGGCACGACCTTCGTCGCCAAGGCCGCGACGCTGGAGAAGCAGGTCAGCGAGCAAACCGACACCGGCACGGCGGGCGTCACGCCCGGCGATACGCTCGCCTATGCCCTCGATGTCGCGCTGTCCGATTACTTCGCGCTCGGCAAGACGCAGCTCGGCGCGGGACAGTTCATCGTGACGGACCAGCTCGGCGATGGCCAGACGCTCACCGGCACACCGACGTTCACCTACACGCAGGACGGCGTCACGCACACCATCGCGCTCGTCTCGACGCGCACCGTCAACGCAAACGGCACGACCACGCTCGCCTTCGACATCGGCGCGTCGATCGCGGCGGCGGGCGCGTTGCGGCCCGGCGCGCTGGCGGGCGACATCATCTCCGATGGCATCAGGCAGGGCGCGACGACTGCTCGCATCGACTATCTCGCGGTGGTCGGCCAGCGCTACGCGAGCAACTACACACAGAGCGACATCAACGAGGGCGATTCTTTCGGCAATCACGCGACCGTCGCCGCGACGCTGCTGCTCGACCGGCTCAACCTGACGGGCGGCTCGCTGAGCGATGACTCGTCGACGACGAGCACGGTGCCCACGCATCAAGTCGACATCGCGCTCGTCACGGTCAACGGGACGACGCCGCCCGCAAGCGGCGAGCTGAATCCGGGCGACGTCGTCAGCTTCAGCCTGCGCTACGACCTCGTCACCGGCGACTACGAGCGGTTCTCGATCGCGGCCTATCTGCCGCTGCCGCTCCTGAGCGCGACCGGCATCAACTGGACGCAGGGCAGCGGCGTCGGCCAGTGGAGCTTCGGCGCGGCCAATACGAACGCGGGCGGCCTCGTCAGCGTGACCGAAGGCAGCGGCAACTCGCTCGTGTTCGACTTCGGCAGCTTCGCGACGAACGCCACGGGCGGCAGCACCATCCAGATTCTCTTCACGATGCGCGTGGGCGATCAGCCTTACGCCGATCAGCGCTCGTTCGACGTGCTCGCGCAGTCGAATCAGGTCACGACGATCGCGCACACGCCGCTCGTATCGTCCGATGTCGCCGCAGTCGCCTCCGTGGCCGAACCGGTGCTCGACATCCGGCAGGGCGTCGTGTCGAGCAGCGACGGCACCGTGTCCGGCACGAGCGGAACCTGGAATGCGCCGGGCAGTACCGGCGTGCCCTTCGCGGGGTCGGTCACGAACGTTGCCGCCGTCGACGGCAACGTCAGCGGCATCGACGGCGGCGATACCGTGCGTCTCGCCACCGCGATCAAGAACACGGGCGGCGGCGGCGCGTTCGACGCCGCGACCACCGTCACCCTGCCCAGCGGGCTTCAGTTCGTCGGCGGCAGTCTCGCGGCGGCCGATCTCGCCATCTATCGCGGCGACGGCACGCGACTGACGGCCGGCGTGGACTACAGCGTGAGCGGCAACACGATCACCTTTCTCGACGCAGGCGGCGTCGCGACGCTGACTGCCGGACGCGCCGGCACGGCGGCGGATCAGGCGGGCTCGAACGTCGTCGTCATCACTTACGATGCGACGGTCGTCAATGGCATCGCCGCTGGCAGCACGCTGCGGACGAGCGCCGCGCTCACGCATTACGCGAGCGTCGAGGGCGGCACGGACTTCACGCCGACCGATCTCACCGACACGGCCAACGAGCAGATCGCCGCCCCCACCGTCAGCGTGCAGTACGGCGGGGGCACCCTCGACGACGCCGATTCGAGCGCTAGCCACACGACCGGCAGCGACCTCGTGATCGGCGAGAGCATGACTTACGACATCGTGGTGACGCTGCCCGAAGGCGGCACGCGCAATCTGCGCGTCGACGACCTGATTCCCGCCGGCCTGCGTCTGGACACGAGCTTCAACGGCGGGCTCGGCTATCAGATCATCACGACCGCCGCGGGCAGCGCCGCGCTCGCGGCGGACTTCAACGGCAGCGTGAGCGTGGCGAGCCTCGCGGCCTTGTCGGGCCAACTGGGTGCGGACGGCGCGGGCGCGCGCTGGACTTTCGCGACCTCCGCCGCCACCGCCGACAACAACGGCGCGAACGATTCCTTCGTGATCCGCGTGCATCTGGTGGCGAGCAACACGACCGGCAATCAGGCGGGCGTGACGCTCGCCGACCCCGGCCGGCTGGTCTACAGCGATCCGGACGGCGACACGCCCAACGGCGCGGCCGCGCTCGATCGCACCGTCGCGCAGAGCGGCGCTGCGCCGGCCGTCGTGATCCGCGAGCCGACGCTGCAAGTGACGCAGACGACGCCCGCGCTGCCGCGCTTCGGTGTCGATCAGGGCGACACGGTCGAGTACGACATCACGATCAGCAACGGCGCGGCCGCAACCGATTTCAACGCGTTCGACGTGAGCTTTCTCGATACGCTGCCCGTGCAGCTCGGCAATCTGGCGATCGTCGGCGTCACGTATCAGAACGGCGCGACCAATCACGGCGGCCCGGATTTCGAACTGGCGAGCGGCCAGTTGCGCACGGCGGCGGGCGCGAACGTCGATATCGCGAAAGGCGGCAGCGTGACGATCCGCGTGTCCGGAACGGTGCTCGCGTCGGCGGCGAGCGTGCCGTCGTTCGACAACACCGCGACGGCCCGGTGGACGAGCCTCGACGGAACCACTTCGGCCAGCGCCGATCCCGCTGGCGAGCGCACCGGCGCGGACGGCCTGCTCAACAGCGGCGCGCTCAACGATTACCGCACGAGCGCGACCCTGACGGTGCCGGTCGCGCAGGTGGTGACGATTTCGCGCGTGGGCGGTGTCGCGGACACGCCTGCGCCCTCGCCCACGGACGCAGCGGACGAAAGCGTCACCGTGGGTGAAGTGATTCGATACCGCGTGGTCTCGCTGCTCGCCGAGGGCGCCACCAACGACTACTCGTTGCAGATCACGCTGCAGAACGGCCTGCGGTTCATCAACGACGGCACGGCGCGCATCGTCTTCATCTCGAACAATGGCATCACGACGGACCTCACCAGTCTCATCACCGGCGGCGCGCTCAACGAAACCGGCAACGAAACGAGCCCCGAGGCGCTGCCGATCACGCCGGACCTGTCGGGCGCCGCGCCCACGGGCGTGCTCAACGCGGCGAACATCAGCGTCGCCACGGACGCGAACGGCAACGAGACGATCACGTTCCGGCTCGGCAATATCGTCAACCCGGACAACGACGCCGACCTCGAAGGCATCTCGCTCGAATTCAACACGCGCGTGGCGAATCAGGCATCCAATGTCGCGGGCGCGGCGCTCACGATGAGCGCCGTCGACCGCTCTGGCACCAACCTGCTGTCGACCGCGGATTCGGTGCGCGAGGATATCGTCGAGCCGAATTTCACCGGCGTGCAGAAGCAGGTCTACGGCTTCGATCCGGGCGTCGGCGCGAACAGCGGCACGGCTCAGGTCGATGTGCGCTTCACGCAGAGCGGCACGTCACCGGCCTACGACGTCGTACTCACCGACAGCTTCACGGGCGCGACCGGCTATACGTTCGACCATCTCGTCATCAACGGCACGACGTACACCGCAGCGCAGCTCGCGGGCATCGGCGCGGCGGTGGACACGAGCAACGGCCTTCGCCTCACCTTCGCCGAACTCGCGGTGAACAGCCAGGTGCAGGTGTTCTACTCCGCCGATGTGCCCAACGGCGCGCCCATCGCACCGACCAACGCGACGCTCACCTGGACCAGCCTGCCCGACAGCTTCACGAACTGGGGCGGTTCGGGCATCGGCGTCGCGGGCACGGCGGACGGCGAGCGCACCGGCGCGGGCACGAGCCCCAACACCTACGTTCGCACGAGCGCGGCGGGACTCGGCGTGGTGAGCGGCACGCTGTGGGACGACACGGCGTCCGCGACGGCATCCGCCACGCCCGACGGCCCCGGGCTCGCCGGTCAGAGCGTCACGCTGACCTGGGCGGGCGTCGATGGCAATCTCGCCACCACCGCCGACAATCTCGCCTACACCGCCACCACCGACGCGAACGGACACTACGCATTCGGCGTGCTGCCGCTCGGCGTCTACCGCATCCAGGCGCCTACGGGCACGATCACGTATCCGCAGCCGGTCGGCGCGCTCGCCGTGCGCATCGACAGCGACGCGGCCACGCCGCTCGGCACCATCGGCTTCACGCTCGCGGATGGCGGCACGGCGAGCGCCAATGCCGGCTACGTCGAGCAGAACGATGCGCCCGTCAACACGCTGCCCGCATCGCCGACCGGTCTCGAAGACACGACGCTCGGTCTCGCGGGCATCACCGTGAGCGATGCGGACGCGGGCAGCGGCACGCTTCAGGTCGCGCTCAACGTGCTGCACGGCACGCTTTTCCTGAGCGCCCTGCCCGCCGGCGTCGCCGAATCGGGCGATCACACCGCGATGCTTACGCTGACGGGCACGCTCGCTTCGCTGAACAGCGCGCTCGCGAACCTGCAATATCTCGGCAACGCGAACTTCAACGGCCCGGATACGCTCACGGTCAGCACCAACGACCGCGGCAACTTCGGCGACTTCAACGGCAACGGCATCCCGGGCGAAGCGGCCGATGCGCGCATCGCCATCAGCACGCTGCCGATCACGATCACGGCGGTCAACGACACGCCGGTAGCCGTCCCCGATGCGGCGAGCGCGACCGAAGCCGGCGGCAACGCCAACGCGCAGCCGGGCGTCGATCCAACCGGCAACGTGCTCAACAACGATACGGACGTCGATATCGCTACCAACGGCGACGCGTTGCGCGTCGTGCAGTTGGCCAACCAGAGCGGCGCGAGCATCTTCCTGCCGAACGTGGGGCGCGGCGTCATCGCCGGGCTGTATGGCACGCTGAGCCTCGGCGCGAACGGCGGCTATCAGTACGTCGTCGACAATGCCAATGCCGCCGTGCAGGCGCTGCGGCTCTCCGGCCAGACGCTGACCGAACGCTTCACCTACGTGATCGACGACAGCGCGAACGCGAGCGCCAGCACGACGCTCACCGTGACGATCCACGGCGCGAACGACACGCCGATCGGCGTCGACGACAACGGAACGGCTACCGAAGCGGGGGGCGTCGCGAACGGCACGCCCGGCAGCAATGCGATCGGCAACGTGCTCACCAACGACACCGACGTCGACAGCGCGGCGAACGGCGAGACGCATCGCGTGACGGGCATCACGAACCGGCCCGAAAGCGCGGTCGACGCGCCGCTCGCGACGGTCGCGGCGGGCACGACGAGCGGCAACGGCACGAGCATCGCGGGCGCGTTCGGCACGCTGATCATCGGCGCGGACGGCTCGTATCGCTATGTCATCGACAACAACAATGCGCAGGTGCAGGCGCTCGTACCCGCCGATGCCCCGCTCGTCGATACCTTCACCTACGCGCTGGCGGACGCGGGCGGGCTCTCCGATCTCGCCCAGTTGCGGATCGAAGTCCACGGCGCGAACGACAATCCCGTCGCGAGCAACGACGCGGGCGCGGCGAGCGCCGGTTCGGCCACCACCGGCGTGAATCCCGTCGACGCCACCGGCAACGTCATCACGCAGGCGAGCCGCCCCGGCGCGACGACGCAACCTGGCGGCAACGGCATCGACACGGACGTCGACCATACCGACAATCCGAACACGCTTCTCGTGGTGAACGGCGTCCGAACGGGCGCCGAAGCGGCGGGCGGTAGCCTCACGGCGGTCGCCGTGGGCACGAACGCCGCGAACGGCACGAGCATCGCGGGCCTGTACGGCACGATCCGCATCGGCGCGAATGGCGCGTACGACTACACGGTGAACAGCAACAACGCGGCGGTGCGCGCGCTCGCAGCCGGCGCGACGCTCACCGAAACCTTCACGTACCGCATCGTCGATACGAGCGGCCTCACCGATCAGGCGCAACTCGTCATTACCGTGCGCGGCGTCAACGATGCGCCGACGCCTCAGACCGACACGGGCCGCGCGGTGGAGGCAGGCGGCGTGAACAACGGCACGCCGGGCGTCGATCCGTCGGGCAACGTGCTCGCCAACGACAGCGATCCCGAACGCGACCCGCTTACGGTGACGGCGATCCGCACGGGCGCGTCGTCGGGCGCGGGCACGGCGGGCACGCTGGGCCAGCCGCTGCGCGGCACATACGGCAGCCTGACGCTCGGCGCGAATGGCGCGTGGCAATACGTCGTCGACAACGCCAACCCGAACGTGCAGGCGTTGCGGCTCGCGACCGACATTCTGACCGAGCGCTTCACCTACACAGTTGCGGACTCGCATGGCGCGGCGGCGCAGGCCGAGCTGGACATCGTCATTTCTGGCAAGAATGACAACCCGGTCGCGCAAAACGACGTGGCGAGCGCGATGGAAGCCGGCGGCACGCTCAACCAGACGCCGGGCGTCGATCCATCGGGCAACGTGCTCGTCAACGACACGGACGTCGATGCCGGCGACACCAAAGCCGTCGATGGCGTGCGAGCCGGCGCCGAAGCCTCGCCGGGCAGCTTCGCCGCCGTCGCGGGCGCGACCTCTGTGGCGGGCACTTACGGCACGTTCACGATCAACCCGGACGGCAGCTACACCTACGTCGTCGACAACAGCCTGCCTGCCGTGCAACGCCTGATCGTCGGGCAGAGCGTGCAGGAGACCTTCACCTACCGCATGCACGACGCAGCAGGCGCGAGTGACACGGCGCAAATCTCCGTGCAGATTCGCGGCGCCTTCGATGCGCCCGTCGCCCGCAACGACTTCGCCATTGCAGCGGCGAACAACGGCAATGGCAGAGCCTTCGACGCAGTCGGCAACGTGCTCACCAACGACACCGACGTCGACCAGACCGACGCGCTCATCGGCAACGCGGCCCGTTCCGGCAGTGTGGGTCTGGGCGGGCCGTTGTCGGCGCTCGTGCCGGGCAGCAGCAGCAGCGTCGACGCGACGATTCTGCAAGGGCAGTTCGGCACGCTCTTCATCGGCGCGAACGGAACCTATGTCTATCGCGTGGATACGACCAATCCGACGGTCATCGCGCTGGGTCCGCTGCAAACCGTCAATGACGTCTTCACGTATCAGGTGCGCGATCGCGGCAACCTCACGGACCTCGGGCAGCTCACGATCGTCGTGCGCGGCCGCAACGATGCGCCCGTCGTCCGCGACGACGCCGCAAGCGCCGTCGAGGCGGGCGGCGTGAACAACGCGACGCCCGGCGTCGATCCATCGGGCAACGTGCTCACCAACGACTCGGACCCCGACGGCGACGCCATCCATGTGAGCGCCGTGCAGGGCGAAAGCGGCGCGGTCGGCACGCCGCTGCGAGGCGCATACGGCACGCTGACGATGAACGCCGACGGCACCTAGCGCTATGCCGTCGAGAATGCATCGGCTGCGGTGCAGGCGCTGCGCACGAGCGGCCAGACGCTGCAGGACGTGTTCACTTATACGAGCGAGGATTTTCTCGGCGCGCAGGGCACGGCGCAATTGCGCGTCACCATCGAAGGCCGCAACGACGCGCCCGTTGCGCGCGACGACAGCAGCACCGCGATCGAAGCCGGCGGCGTGAACAACGGCACGCCGGGACGCGACGCCACCGGCAACGTCCTCGCCAACGATACCGACGTCGACAGTGCGGCCAATGGCGAGTCGAAGCAGGTCGCGGGCATCGCGAACGACGCGGGCGGCAGCGCCGAAGCGGGACACGCGCTCGCGGGGCACTACGGCACGCTCGTCGTGAATGCGAACGGCGGCTATGACTACGTCGTGGATAACGGCAATGCGGCCGTGCAGGCGCTGCGCACGAGCGGCGACACGCTCACCGAAACCTTTGCGTACCGCATGCGCGACACGGCCGGCGCGACCTCGCAGGCCACGCTCACGCTCACGATCCACGGCGCCGACGACACACCCGCCCCGCACGACGACAGCAACGTCGCGAGCGATCAGACGCCCGCGCCGCAGGCACGCGGCAACGTGCTCCCGAATGACGGCGATGTCGATGCGAACGATCATCTCGACGTCGCCGGCGCGCAGTCGGAAACCGGCGCGACCGCCGCGCCGGGACATGCGCTGGCGGGCCGCTACGGCACGCTCACGCTGAACGCGGACGGCACGTACACCTACGCGATCGACCTGACGAACCCGCAAGTGCTGGCGGCGGCCGGGCTCGGTCAGGTGCTGGCGGACACGTTCACCTACACCGTGAGCGACACCGCGGGCGCGACCGCGCAAGCCGCGCTGGTGATCCATCTCGACATCTCGTCGCCCTATATTCCGCCAGCGGGCGCGGGCCCTTACTGGAACCAGGCGCTCGCGACGACGGGCAACGTGCAGACGGAGCAGAACATCGTGCCTGTCGTGCTCGTGACGCCCGTCGTCGAGGCGGATGCCGTGCGCGCGACCGAGCGCGCTCGCGAGGCGGACGGCAGCCAGATCGGCTGGCCGCTCGAACCCGACACATCATTGGCGTCCCGCACGATGCCCGAGCTTCAGCCTGGCGAATTCGTCGGCCGGACAGTACGCGACAGTCAACTCGCGAGCACCTTCGATCAGGCGTCGATATTCGGCCGTCACGGACGCGTGAGCCTCGATGCGGACGGTCTGCTCGCCGACCCTTCGGTGTTCGCCGCGCTCGCGAACCATTTGACGGACGGCATGCATCCGCCCGTCGAAAGGGAGCCGGTAAAGACCGCGCAAGGCTTCGCGTCGCAATTGCATGAAGCCGCGCGCAAGCTGCCCGCGATGCGCGGCGGCGCGGCCAGCCGCTAGCTCTCGAACGAGGATTCGCGCCATGCCAAGACATCAGCCGTATCTGTCGGGCGCTGCGGTGGCCTTCGCGCTGTCCCTGCTCGCGGGCTGCTCGTCCCTCCAGCCGCAACCTGCGACGACCGACCAGATCCGCGACCGCGTCGTCACCGACCAGCTCGCCATGTACGACGCGCAGGAGCCGGTCAAAGGCCCCATCACGTTCTATCAGGCCGCCGCGCGCGCGCTGAAGTACAACCTCGACTACCGGCTCAAGCTGATGGAAAGCGCGCTCGCCGCGAATCTGCGCGATGTCTCGACCAATGCGCTCTTGCCGCAACTGGTGGCATCGGCGGGCTATTCGTATCGCAGCAACGACTCGGGCGGCACGTCGATCGGCATCGAGGATCGTCAGGTGAGCTTGCGGCCGTCCACCTCGGAGCAGCGTTATCACGAACTGGTGTCGCTCGGCATGACGTGGAACCTGATCGACTTCGGCATGGCGTATTACCGCACGCAGCAACGCTCCGACCAGATGCTGATGGCCGAGGAGCGCCGCCGCAAGGTCGCGCAGAACGTGCTTCAGGACGTGCGCAACGCCTACTGGCGCGCGCTGTCCGCGCAGCGCCTGAAACCCCAGGTCGATCAGTTGATCACGCGCACCCAGGCCGCGCTGCGCAATGCACACGAGGCGCAGGACAAGGGACTCATGCCACGGCAGGACGTGCTGGCGTATCAGCGCGCGCTGCTCGACGCCATTTCGCTCTTGACCGTGCGCCGCCAGGATCTGGAATTCGCGCAGGCCGAGCTGGTCGCGCTGATGTCGCTGCCGCCCGGCACGCCGCTCGTGCTCGCCGATACCAACGACGGCGCGCTGCCGCTGCCGCCCTTGGCCACGCCGCAGCCGACGCTCGAACTGATCGCCTTGCAGAACCGCCCGGAGATCATGGAGGAGTGGTATCGCAAGCGGGTCAACGAGAACGACATCAGGATCGCCAAGGCGCAGTTGTGGCCGAACATCGGCATCGACATGAATGTGAACTACGACTCCAACACCTATCTCTACAACAACTATTGGGCGGCGGTGGGCGTGCGCGTGTCGCTGAACCTGTTCCGGCTGCTGCAACTGCCGGCGCTCAACGAGCAGGCCGTCTCGCAGGAGCAGACCGACAATCTGCGGCGCATGGCGCTTTCGATGGCGATTCTCACGCAAGTGCGTATCGGCTCGCTGCGCTATCAGCTCGCGTTGCAGGAACTGAGCTTCGCCGACGACAGCCTGCGGGTCGATCACGATCTCCTCGATTACGCCAACGCCGCCCGCACGTCGTCGATCGGGTCCGAGCTGGAAGTGATCCGCGCCGAAGGGCGTTATCTGCTGTCGCGCTATCTGCGCGAGGCGGCGTATTCCGACTGCCAGTCGGCGTGGGGACGGCTCTACAACTCGCTCGGCTATGACGTCATGCCCGACGCCATCGCGAAAGACGATGTCGATACGCTCGCACTCGAAATCAAGCGCACGATGACGCGGCAGGAGGAGTATCTGCCGAGGCTTCCCGCTCCCGATTCGGCCGCGCCGCTCGCGCCGTTCGGGCAGATGTCGCCGCCCGCGCCTTCGATGGAGCAACCGCTCGTCGCCCATCCTGCCGGAGCGAGCGATGCCGTATCCGTGCGCTGAACGCTTTCGGCGCGCGGCCGCGCTTCTGCTGTTCGTCCTGCCGCTTGCGCAGGCCGCGAAGCCCGCCGGCGATGGTCTCGACGATCCCAACGCGATCCGCGTGCTGCTCGCGCCCAGTCTCGAAACCACGCTGTCGAGCGAGATGAACGGCACCGTCACCGATCTGCACGCGTCGCTCGGCAAGCCGATCGCGAAGAACGCCGTGATCGCGCAGATGAACTGCGCCGAAGTGCAGGCGCGCGCGAGCGTCGCGAAGGCGGAACTCAACATGGCCACGCAGAATCTCGCCGCCAAGCGCAGCTTGCGCGACCTGAAGGCCGCGGGCGACATCGAGGTGGCGATGGCGTCCACCGATGTCGAAAAGGCCAAGGGCGCGCTCTCGCTCGCGAAAGCGCAGCTCGGCTATTGCCAGGTGACCGCGCCGTTCAGCGGACGTATCGCGAAGGTGTACGTCAAACCGTATCAGACCGTCAGCGCGGGCACGCCGATCGTCGATCTGGTCAGCGACGGCGCCCTCAAGGTGCGGCTGAACGTGCCCTCCGCGCTGCTCGTCAAATTGCGCTCGGGCAGCCGCCTCGACATCACGATTCACGAGACCGGCAAGACCTATCCGGCGCACGTGAGCGCGGTCAACGCGCGGGTCGACGCGGTCGCGCAGACGGTCGAACTCGAAGCGCAGCTCGACGGCGCGCCGCCGGATCTCGTCGCGGGCATGAGCGGCGTCGCGCGGATTCCGGCGAGTCCATGATCGAGCCGCGATGAACGAACCTTTCCCTCCCGCGCCGCTGCTGCTCTATCTGGACGCGCTGCGCGAACGCGCGATGGCGGCCGAATCCGTCGATGCGCTCGCGTTCACGATGGCCAACGATCTGCACGCGGTGCAGCCGTTTCGGCAGGCGCTCGTGTTCGCCGATCGCGGCAGGCATTGCGAACTCGTGTGCGCGTCCGGTCTCGCCTCGCCCGCCGAGGATTCGCCCTATCTCGTCTGGCTCGGACGCGCGAGCGCGTGGATCGCGGCGCAGCTCGCGAGCGACGAGCCGCAATGGTTCGCGCGCGACGCCGTCGATCCTCCGCCCGATATCGCCGATGGCTGGGCCGAATGGTGGCCGACGGGCGTCTGGTGCGTGCCGGTGCATGCGCCGAACGGCAAGCGGCTCGCGCTGCTTTTCGTGCTGCTCGACGATCCGCCGGCCGAAGCCTTCGCCGCCGTGTTGCGCGGCACGGTCAAGACCTGGGGTTACTGCTGGTGGTCGCTCACGCGGCGCAGCCTGCGCTTCGGCTGGCGGCCGTCGCGCCGGCAGGTGCTCGTCGCGTGCGCGGCCGCCGCGCTGCTGCTGTTCGTTCCGGTGCGCCAGACCGTGCTCGCGCCCGCCGAAATCGTCTCGGGCAGCGCGCGCATCATCAGCTCGCCGATCGACGGGGTCATCGCCTCGCTCGCCGTGCGGCCCAATCAGCGCGTGGATGCGGGCGCGCTGCTCTTCTCGCTCGACGAAACGTCGCTGAAAAGCCGTGTCGACGTGCTGCAAAGGCAGGTCGCCGTCGCGGATGCCGAGCTGACCGCCGCCAGCCAGCGCGCCTTCGATAACGCGCAGAGCAAGAACGAGCTGACCGTGCTGAACGGCGTCGCGGAACAGCGCCGCGCGGAACTCGCCGCGGTGACGGCACAGTTGCAGCGCACGCGGGTCTTCGCGCCGGAAAACGGCGTGGCCGTGTTCAGCGATCCGAACGACTGGATCGGCAAGCCCGTCATCACCGGCGAGCGCATCCTGCAACTCGCCGATCCGGGCAAGCCCGCGATCCTCATCCATCTGGCCGTCGCGGACGCGATCGCGCTCGATCCCGGCGACGAGGTCACGCTCTATCTGACCGCATGGCCGCTCGCGCCATTGCACGGCCGCATCGTCGAGACGAGTTACGAAGCGAAGGCGACCGAGGATGACATCGTCGCGTACCGGCTGCTCGCGAGCGTCGATGACGACGCAAACGAGCGCGAGCATGCGCGGCTCGGCCTGCACGGCACCGCGAAGCTGTACGGCCGGCCGGTGAGCCTCGCGTACTACCTGCTGCGCCGGCCGCTCGCCGCGCTGCGCGCGTGGTCGGGACTGTGATGAACATCGATCCCGACGCGCCCTCGCCCTCCCTGCGCGAAGACCTGCGCCTCTCGGAAGCATCGCCTGGAAGGAATGGCGAGCCTGCGTGGGTGATTCAGGACATCGTCGTCAACCGGTTCTATCGCATCGGCTGGCTGGAGTTCGAATGTCTGCTGCGCTGGGACAGGCCGCCCGCGCAGATCTGCAGCGAGATCGAGCAGGAGACCGCGCTCAAGCCGGTGATCGAACAGGTGATCGCGTTCCGCGCATTTCTCGAACGGCACGGACTGCTGAAGCCGACACCCGACACGCTCGCCCGTCTGCGATGCGCCCAGCGCGCGCAATGGTTCACGTGGCGCTGGTGGCTGCATCACTATCTGTTCTTCCGCATTCCGCTGGTGCGCCCGCAGCGCTTTCTCGCGTGGCTCGCGAAGCGCCTCGACTGGCTCTTCACGCCGGCTACGCCGATCATCGTCGTGATCGCGAGCGTCGTCGGGATCGTGCTCGTGCTTCAGCAATGGGACGTGTTCACGAAGGCGGTGGTCGAGTCCTTCTCCGTCGAAGGCATGCTGAGTTTCGCGCTGGCGCTCATCGTCGCCAAGACGCTGCACGAGCTGGCGCATGCGATCGTCGCCACGCGCCTCGGGCTGAAGGTCGCGCATATGGGCATCGCCTTCGTCGTGCTCTGGCCGATGCTCTACACCGACACCGGCGAAAGCTGGAAGTTGAAGCGCGCCCGGCAACGGCTCGCGATCGCGTCGGCGGGCATTCTGTGCGAACTGTCGCTCGCGGGCCTCTCGACGCTGTGCTGGGCGCTGAGCGATCCGGGCCCGCTGCGCAACGCGTTCCTCTATCTCGCGACGACCAGTTGGGTGCTCTCGCTCGCGCTCAACGCGAGCCCGTTCATGCGCTTCGACGGGTACTTCATCCTGTCGGATCTGCTGGACTTTCCGAACCTGCACGTGCGGGCGTCCGCGCTCGCGCGCGTGAGTCTGCGACGCGCGATTCTCGGTCTCGACGATCCGTGGCCCGAACCGTTCGGCGTCATGCAACGGCGTCTGCTGGTCGCGTTCGAGTTCGTGACCTGGCTTTATCGGTTCGTGCTGTTTCTCGGCATTGCGGTTACGGTGTATCTGTTCTTCTTCAAGCTGCTCGGCATCATGCTGTTCGCGGTCGAAGTGAGCTGGTTCATCGTGCTGCCGGTGTGGCGCGAGCTTGGGTTTTGGTGGGCGAATCGGCGGCGCGTGGCGCGTGGGCGGCGGATCGTCTTCGGTGTGCTGGTCGCCGGCGCGCTCGGCTTGCTCGCGGTGCCCTGGCGTACGCAAATCCATGCGGACGGCGTCGCGCGCGCGGAGCGCGTGCTGCGCGTGTTCGTGCCGTTTCCCGCGCGCATCCAGACGATTCGGCCCGCTGGCCCGGTCCATCCTGACGCCACGCTGATGGAGATGGACGAGCCCGACATCGCCGGACGAATGCGCCGCAGCGAAGCCGGCATTCGCGGCTACGAAGGACGGCTCGCGGGTCTCATCGCCGACGCAAATGGCCTCGATCAGCAGACCTCGGTGCGCGAGCGCCTGCGCGTGCAGGTCGAGGAAGCCGTCGCGGCGCATTCGGAGATCGCCCGCCTGAGCCTGCGCGCGCCGTTCGCGGGCCTCTGGACCGACGTCGATCCGCAATGGCGCGCCGGGCAATGGATCAATCCGAAGGTGCCGGTGGGCGTGCTGATCGATCCGCGCAGCTGGCAGGTCGACGCGTTCGTCAGACAGGACGAGGTTCAGCGCATCGCCGTCGGCGACGGGGCGCGCTTCTATCCGGTCGGACAGGTTGCGCCGATCGCCGGGCGCGTGCTCGCCATCGACACCACGCGCGTGCGGCAGCTCGATCACCCGATGCTCGCATCGCGCTACAAGGGGCCGCTTGCGGTGTCGTCGGAGCGTGGTGCGCTGGTTCCCAACCCGGCGCTGTTCCATGTGCTCGTCGGGCTCGATGCGCCGCCCGTCAATATGTGGGAAACGCGCGGGCAGTTGCAGATCGACGGTGCGCGCCGAAGTCTGCTGGTCGAAGGCGGCACGCATGTGCTCGGCGCGCTGATTCGTCAGAGCGGGTTTTGATGCGGCTCCTCCCGAGGACGCTGGCGCGCGCCGCTACAATCGCGTGATGTTTGCAACCGAGCCCGCCCCGCTCATCCCGACTCGCCCCCGAGCCGCCCCCACGCCCCAATGAACACGCGCCTGCTCAGTCTCACCCGGATTCCCTTCTTTCTGCCGCTGTCCGCTGCGACACTGATGCTCGGCATCGCGATGTCCTTCACCGCGCCGTATCTGTCGCTGTTCAGCGTCGAACAGGCCGACATGAGCCCATTGCGCCTCGGCGTCTTCATGACGTTGATCGCCGCGAGCGGCGTGGTCGCGAGTGCCTTCGCCGGCAAGTGGTCCGACAAACACGGTCATCATCGCGGACTCCTGCTCGCGGCGCTCGTTGCGTCGTCGCTCGGATTCCTGCTGCTTTGCCTCGTGCGCGACTATGCCGCGCTGGTCGCAATCGGCGTCGTGTTTCTGGGCGCGGGCGGCTCCGCCATGTCGCTCGTGTTTTCCTTCGCGCGCGCCGCGCTACCCGTCGATGACGAAGCCGAACGCGCCCTCGCCCTCGCGACGCTCAGAACCGTCCTCTCGATGGCGTGGGTATTCGGGCCTTCCGTCGGCGCGCTGGTCCTGGCCGCCGCCGGCTTCTACGGACTGTTTCTGTTCGCGGCGGCCTGTTTCGTCGCGTGCGGCGGCATCGTCTGGCGCATGCACGAGTCCCCCAGGGGCGACCCGCACAGCGCGCCCGCGCACTACGCCGGCGATCCGACATCACCGCTCGAAGTGACCGCGCCCGACACCGAAGAACTCGTGCCGCCGCACGCCGGCGCGCCGCACACGCGCGCGGAGATCACGCGCGCCACCATCGCGATGACATTGATCGGGCTCGCCGCGAGCGCGACCATGATCGTTCTGCCGCTGTACGTCGTGCACGGCATGCACGGCTCGCGCATCGACGTGTCCGTCATGCTCGGGCTCGGCGCGCTCCTCGAAATTCCGATGATGCTGGCGCTCGGCGCGCGCGGCTCGCATCTGAACAAGCAGCGCTGGCTCGCGTCGGGCGCGGTCGTGCACACGATCTATTTCGTCGCGGTCGCGGCGGCGTCGAACGTCGGTTTCCTGATTCCGATGCAGGCCTTCAACGCTTTCGTCGTCTCGGTGATCTCGTGCCTCGGCATGACGTACATGCAGGACCTCATGCCGCGCAGCCCCGGCTCGGCCACGGCCCTGTTCTTCAACGCGTCGCGCGTCGGCTCGATTCTTTCCGGGGTGTTGTCCGGCGCCCTCGTGGCCGCGCTCGGTTATCGCGGCACGTTTCTGGTCTGCGGCGGCATCGCGCTGGGCGCGGCGGTGCTGTTCGTCAATCCTCCGTTCCGGCTCATCGCCCGGCGTATTTGGGACGGATGGAAAGCATGGCGGCAGCCGGCCCGCTGATGGCAAACTAGCCGCACCTACGCCGCCAATCCGCGCACGCCAACATGCCCCAGCGCC
Organism: Caballeronia pedi; assembly: GCF_001544915.2. Taxonomy (GTDB): domain Bacteria; phylum Pseudomonadota; class Gammaproteobacteria; order Burkholderiales; family Burkholderiaceae; genus Caballeronia; species Caballeronia pedi. Next base: position 151,710 of record NZ_FCOE02000003.1, read on the forward strand.
TTCCGCCTCTCAACGCGCTCCGTCTTTTCGAAGCCGCCGCGCGCCACCGCAGCTTCAAGCTCGCCGCAGCCGAACTCAATGTGACGCCGGGCGCGGTGAGCCACGGCATCAGCGCGCTGGAAGAGATGCTCGGCGTCGAGCTGTTCGTGCGCGAACCGCGCGGGCTGTCGCTGAGCCCCGCCGGCGAACACTATCTGCCGTATATCGCCGAGGCGTTCTCGCTCATCGCCATCGGCACGCAGACGCTGCCGGACAAGCGCAAGCGCCGCTCGATCTCCATCACCTGCGCGCCGACGCTCGCCGCGCGCTGGCTCGTCCCACGCCTCGCCGATTTCCGCGCGCGCTGGCCCAACATCGACGTCAGTGTGGACACCTCGCGCCGTCAGGCAGGCTTTCCCGTCGATGGCTTCGATTTCGGCCTGCGCCTGAGCCGCGGACCGGTGAACGGCGCATCGTGGCAGCGTCTGTTCGGCGAGCGGCTCGTGCCGGTCTGCAACCCGGACTATCGCGCGGGGCTGACCAACGCTGACGGCGGCGTCGATCTCACGCGCGCAGCGCTCATTCATGTCGATACGGCCAGCCAGGACTGGCAGGCATGGATCGACGGCGCGGGTCTCGATGCTCTCGATGCTCTCGATGCTCTCGATCTCCACGGCGGCCTGCGCTTCGATACCGTGCAACTCGCCTTCGATGCCGCCGCGGCCGGGCTCGGTGTCGCGATCGGCCGGCGTCCGCTCGTCGATCGCGAACTGGCGGCGGGCACGCTCGTCGCCGCGTCACCGACGAGCGTCGAGACGCAGACCGCGTACTGGCTCTGCGAGACGCCGCAAGCGAGCGCGCGAGCGGATCTCGTCGCGTTCCGCAACTGGCTGATCGAACAGGCGGCCGGGTTTGTCGAAAGCGCAGACCGCGCACGTCGCGGTTGAACTGGGCTCAACCGTCCACGAAAACTTTTCGTTTGCCAGCACGGGCGTTCGGCTGCGAGGATGGCCGCAAGGAGGATTGCCAGCCATGTCGTCCCTGTCGACCACCACGAGCACGAACCGCGCAACGACGTGGGCGCTCATCGGCGCCGCTGCGCTGATCCTGAGCGCAGCCATGGGCGTGCGCCAGACTTTCGGGCTCTTCATCGGGCCGTTTTCCTTTGATCGCGGCATGCCCGTCACGCTGATCGCCTTCGCGATCGCGCTGCACAATCTCGTGTGGGGTTTCGCGCAGCCGTTCGCCGGCGCCGCCGCCGACCGCTATGGCGCCGCGCCCATCGTCGCGACGGGCGCGGCCACCTTCGCCGCCGGACTCGCGCTCGCCGCCGCCGCGACCTCGGGCTGGATGCTCGTGCTCGGGCTGGGCGTGCTGGTTGGCATCGGCATCAGTTGCACGAGCTTCGGCGTCGTGCTCGCGACGGTCGGACGTGTCGCGTCGCCGCAAACGCGCAGTGTCGCGATGGGTCTCGCCAGCGCGGGCGGCTCGCTCGGACAAGTACTGATGGTGCCGTTCGCGCAGGAAGTGCGCGTGCATGCGGGCGTGGCGGCGTCGCTCTACGCCCTCGCCTTCGTGCTGCTGCTCGCCGCGCCGCTCGGCATCGTGCTCGATCGCGCGAGCCGTGCGCGCAAGACAGCGGCATCGGCATCGCACGAACAGCACGCGCAACCCGCCACGATGCCGCTGCGCGAAACGCTCGCGTATGCGTCGCGGCATCGCGGCTATCGGCTGCTGACGCTTGGGTTTTTCACCTGCGGTTTCCAGCTTGCGTTCATCGCGACGCATCTGCCGGGCTATCTGATGCTGTGCCACATGCCGGTCGGGCTGGGCGCGACGGCGCTCGCGCTGATCGGCCTGTTCAACATGATCGGCAGTTGGGGATGCGGCTGGCTCGGCGGACGCTGGCGGCAGCATCACGTGCTCGCGTGGCTCTATCTGATTCGCGGCGGCACGATCGCCCTCTTCGTGCTGCTGCCGACGACCAGCGTTTCCGTCGTCGTCTTCGCCGCCGTGATGGGGCTGACGTGGCTCGGCACGGTGCCGCTCACCAACGGTCTGATCGCGAAGGTATTCGGCACGCGCCATCTCGGCACGCTGTTCGGCGTCGTGTTTCTGAGTCACCAGCTTGGTTCGTTTCTCGGCGCGTGGCTCGGCGGCTATGTGTTCGACACGACGGGTTCGTACTCGCTGATCTGGGGCGCGACGGCGGTGGCCGGGCTCGTGGCGGCCTTGCTGCATTTTCCGATCGATGACCGGCCCGTTGCCGATGCATCGATCGCTGGCGCGCGTGCCTGATGACGCTGCTAGCGGTGATGCACTTGCCGCCGCAACAACCAGCTACGCAGATTCGCCGCGTCCTGAAAGTGCCCATGCGCATTCGGCGCGCCGAGAATGACGAACAGCGTCGGATGACCCTTCACTTGCGCGACGACGATGAGGCAATGCCCCGCCTCGTTCGTGAATCCCGTCTTCTGCAAGCCGACGCGCCATGACGCGCGATACACCAGCGGATCGGTATTCCGATACATCAGCGGCCCGTCTCCGCCGAGCACGAGCTTCTGGTGCGAGGTCGCGAAGTCACGGATCGCCGGATAACGATACGCGGCGCGCGCGAGCTTCGTGAGATCGCGCGCGCTCGACACGTTGCGCGGCGAAAGCCCGGTCGGATCGACGAAATGGCTGCGGTTCATGTGCAGTCGCTTCGCGGTGTGATTCATCGCACGCACGAAGCCCGCGCGTCCGCCTGGATAGTCGCGGCTCAACGCGAACGCCGCGCGATTCTCCGATGACATCAGCGCGATATGCAGCATCGTCTTGCGCAACAGGAGGGAACCGACAGGCAGACGCGAGCGCGACCACTTGAGCCGATCGACGTCGGCGTCGGTGATGCGCGCGGGCTTGAGCAGCGAACGCTTCGAGTCGAGCACGACCATCGCGGTGAGCAACTTGGTGAGCGATGCGATTGGCAGGCGCGCGTCGGCGTGCTTCGCATAGAGCGTGCGCCCGGTCGTCAGATCGACGGCGATCGCGGCACGCGCCTGCACGACGGGTTTGGTCGCCACGCGCTTCGCGTGCGCGATGAGCGGCACGAGGCTCGCGAAGACGAAAACGATGAAGACGAGATGGAATTTGAGCATGACGCGGTCAGATGCGCGTCATCGAAACGAGTGTCGGTGGCATCAGCGGCAACGGGCAAAAGAGTCCGCTACCGTAAGTTCCAAGTCTTAAGTGAAACTTAAACCACGTGCGACCTCTCACCGACGCCGCGCCCAGAACGCCAGCCCCGCACACGCAATCAGCAGGCTGCCCGTGGCGAAGAACACCGAGTGCAGCCCTAACCACACGCCGATCTGTCCGCCGATCACCGGCCCGACGACTTGGCCGCTGAACTGCGCCGATTGCAGATAACCCAGCATCGTGCCGCTGCTGCGTTCATCGACGGCACTACGCGCGAGCTTCGAAATGGCGGGCAATAAACCGGCGAGCGTCATCCCCATCACGACGCGCAACGCCGCAAGCTGCCACCACTGATGCACGAACGCCTGCGGAATCATCGCGATGCCGGTCAGCACGAGACATCCGACGATCACGTTCCAGCTCCCGATGCGATCCGCCAGCGCGCCGAGCCGCGCCGCCGTCAGCATGCTGCCGAGCGCGGAGCATGCCATCACGACGCCCGCGATGCGCGCCACGCGATCGGCCGTCACGCCCAGACTGCCGATATACACCGTGATGATCGGTTCGATCGACATGTTCGCGAGCAGCACCATCATCGCGGTTGCGAGCAGCGCGGCGACCACGACATAGTTCGTGCGATGCGCATGCGTAGACGCCGTGTGCGCCGCGCGCTTCTTCGCATCGGCCGGATGAAAGTCTTCCTTCACGAGGAGGATCGTCGCGAGCGCGGCCACCGCGATCATCCCCGCGCCCGCGAAAAACGTCCCGCGAATGCCGATCAACCCCGGCAACAGCCCGCCGATCAGCGGCCCGGCGAGATTGCCCGCGAGCGCGCCCGTCGACAAAATGCCGAGCGCCCATCCTGCCCGCTCGCGCGGCGCCTGCGTGCCGATCATCACCGTCGATGCCGACGCGTAACCGCCGACCAGCCCCGCAATCAGACGCAACGCAACCAGCTGATGCACCGAATGCGCAACCCCGATCAGCGACATCACGACCGCCATGCCGACCGCCGCACGCACGAGCATCGGCTTGCGGCCGTAGCGATCCGCGAGCCGTCCCCACAGCGGCGCGGTGACGGCGGTGCCGAGAAACGTCGCGCTGAACGCGACACCCGACCATTCGATCACCGCCCGCTGCGATTCCACGCCGAGTTGCCGCACATACAGCGGCAGAAACGGCAGCAGCATGCTCAGACTCACGAGCGTCGTGAACGAACCGAATACGCACACGACGAGATTGCGCCGCCAGTATTGCTCGTTACGTTCGGCGTAACCGAGCGGCATCGCCCCTTGAATGACATGGCTCATTTCGACCTCAACGCAGCAAACAGATCGACGGTCAAGGCAACCGCAAGCGCGCCCGCGCCGATCCCGAACAACAGCCGGTAGTCCCCGCCGCTGCTCGAAAACAGGAACGACATCCCATACGCCGCGAGTGCCTGCAGCACGGCGAAGCCCGTGGTCGCGTTGCTCCACGCGCCCTTCTGCGCGGCGGGATGATGCGCGAGCAGTTCATTCACGCGTCCCAGCACGAGCGGCACGATACCCGGCGTGAACGCGCCGACCAGCACGCTCGACACCATCAGCAGCGAAGTATTCGACGTGACCGCGGGAATCGCGACGGCGATCAGTTGCAGCAGATACGCGACGCGCAACGCAGGCCCGAATCCCGCGCGATCGGCAAGATGACCGGCAAGCAACGGACCGGCAATCGCTCCGAGGCCATACAGCACCCAGTACTGCGCGCCGGCATCGACGCCCTTGCCGAGACCGCGCGCGACGAAATCGACGAGAAAGATCATGTGCGGCACGAGACCGACCGCATTGAGCGCGTACTCGACGAACAGCGCGCGCAACGCGGGCGGCGACGGCGCTTTTGCGTGCCTGGGTTCATTCACATGCGCCGATGCGGGCGCATCCTGCGACGGCCAGCCGTTCCACGCGACGACAGTCAGCAACAGCGACACTATCGCGAGCCCGAGCCACGTCTCGGTCAGCCCGTGCCGAAGCAGCAGCGGCACGATCGTCCCCGACGCCGCAATGCCGAGCCCGATGCCCGTGAAGATCGCGCCGCTCGCGAAGCCGCGACGCGACGGCGCGACATGCGCGATGATCGTCGGCGCGGCGAGCACCATCAGCGCGCCGCCGGAAATCCCCGACAGAAACCGCCACACGAAGAACCAGAGAAACGAGACGGGAAACGCGCACGCGATGAACGCGACGGTGGCGAGCACCATCATCGCGCGCAGGACCGTCGCGGCGCGTGCGTGGCGCGCGAGCACGCCGGCCGCAAGCGCGCCCGCGAGATAACCGCCGAGATTGGCCGCGCCGAGATAAGCCGCCGTCGACGCCGGGAACCAGTGCGCGCCGATGATCGCCGGCAACAGCGGCGTATAGGCGAACCGCGCCAGCCCGATGCCGACCAGACTCGCGCTCGCGCCGGCGAGCACGCCGCGCCAGACCTGGAACGAGCCGCGCTCCGATTGATTGAAGACTGCGTATCGCATACTGCCTCCACGACTGCATCGGGCACGCACGCGCGCCCTTCGATGAAGGCCAGTCTATATTCGATCGATTCAAGAGAGAATCGACGAGAATAGGAAGATAATCTTCCGCTATGCGGTTGAATCAATCTGCAACTGCTTGAAATGACGCCGCAGACGCGGCGTGGCGAAATCGACGAAAGCGCGCACCTTCGGCACCGAAAGCCGTCCATGCGGCGTCAGCAGATGCACCGGCAAGGGCGCGTGCTCGCTGTCCGGCAGCACGATCTGGAGCGTCCTGTCCTTCACTTCCCTCGCGACGTGATACGAAAATAGCCGCGTGAGCCCGTGCCCATCGACGGCGGATGCCACCGCCGCCCGCACCGTATTCACGATCAGGCGTGGCGTGAACTGCACGACTTGCGGAATCGTCGAGCCGGTGGACGTCGGAAAGCTCCAAGAATCGAGGCCGAAGTGCGTCATCGAAATGATCTGATGCTGCGCGAGATCGGCGGGCTGCGCGATGCGCGGATGCGTCGAAAGATAGCGCGGCGACGCGGCCACGACGCGCCGCACTTCACCCACGGGAATCGCGATCAGCGTCGAGTCCGACAGATGCGCGATGCGCAGCGCAACATCGATGCCTTCATCGATCAGGCTCACGGGCCGGTCGAGCATTTGCAGGCGCACGGAAACGGCGGGAAAGCGCGCGATGAAGTCATCGAGCATCGGGCGCAGGAAGTCTTCGCCCGCGGCGACCGGCGCGGTGATAGTCAGAAGTCCGCGCGGCGCGGACCGTTCGTGCGCGATCAGCAGATCGGCTTCTTCGAGATCGGTGAGAATGCGGCGGCACGCGACGGCATAACGCTCGCCCGCTTCGGACAGTTTGATCGTGCGCGTCGTGCGATGGAGCAAAGCGGTGCCGGTGTGCTCCTCCAGAAACGCGATCGCGCGGCTCACGGCTGCGGGCGAGCGGCCGAGCCGCCGCCCCGCGCCCGCCAGACTGCCTTCGTCCAGCGTGGCGATGAACACCTTCATCGCGTCGATTCGGTCCATGTCGGCTCGGTGCTTCGCTTGATCGATGAAGCGCCAAGTCTACCGGAGCGAATCGCGCGGATGAACGGCGTCACACGACCGTGATCGTCACGTCGATGTTGTTTTTCAGCGCCTTCGAGTACGGGCAAGTCTGATGCGCCAGGTTCGCGATTTCGTCAGCCACCGCGCGCTCGATGCCCGGCAGGCTCACGTTCAGGCGCGCGCGCAGCAGATACGCTTCGCCTGCCGTGCCGAGGTCCACTTCCGCATCGACGGCGGTTTCGGCGGGCAGACGCGTCTTGAGTTTCGCGGCGGCCTTGCCCATCGCGCCGATGAAACATGCGGACCAGCCGGCGGCCAGCATCTGCTCGGGATTGGTGCCCGCGCCGGTCGATCCGGGCGGCGACAGCTTGACGTCGAGACGGCCATCGGTGCTTTTCGCGAAGCCTTCACGGCCTCCGACGACGCGGGTTTTGCCGGTGTACAGGACGGTATCGATCTGGGTCATGATGAATTCCTCGTGTGGTTTCGAAAGTGGATGCGTTCAGTGATGCGCGAAGAGCGTGGCGACGTCGTTCGTGGTCGCGCCGCGCGCGCCCGATTGCGAGAACGTGTCGCCCATGCCGCCGTATGCCTGCGTCTGCGCGCCGCCGTTTTCATTGGCGATGGTCTGCGCGCTGACGCCGCGTTGCGATGCCGGCGCGCCCGCGAGCGGGTCGTAGTGCGGCGCGGGACCATAGCCGCTGCTGGCGAATGCGGAACCGGCTGCGACGGCGCTGACGGCGATAACTGCGGCGGTGATGAATTGCTTGATCATGATTGGTCTCTCTTGTTTCAGTTGATTCGGTGAATGTCTGATTAGCTGCCTTGATACAGGCTGTGCAGCGCGGCGATCTGGCCATCGCGCTGGGCCTGCACCAGTTCCTGCTTTACTTCGGCGCGAGTCTTGCCGGCGTAGGCATGCTTCGCCACGGCCTGTTCGGTTTGCACGCTCATCGGGGTGTTCGTGACGGCGGCGTGAGCAACACCGGTCATGGCGCTGGCGACGAGAGCGAAAGCAACGAGGGTGGATTTCATGGTGTCTCTCCTTAACGGAACAAATGGATCAATCAGTCGGTTGAATGAGTTACGGCACCTGGGCTGCGCGGGTGTTCGTCTTGCGTTTCACTCGTGAGCCGTCGTTGTGTGTATTTGAAGCCGCGCAGGTATCTGGCTTGTGTCCGGAAAGCGGGTCCTGTGCAATGTTTTGTATCGGATGCAATGCAGATACATTGCGATACGAAACCCGCTTACTGCGCGGCCAGCAGCTTTTCGATCACGGCTTCGGTCTGCGCGTAATCGCCCTCGCCGACGTGCGTATAGGCCACGCGACCGTGCTTGTCGATCAGATAGAACGCGGGCCAGTATTGGTTGCCATACGCGGCCCAGGTGGCGTAGCGGTTGTCCTGCGCGACCGGATACGTAATGCCGAAACGCTCGATCGCGCGCTGCACGTTGTGCGTGTCCTGCTCGAACGGAAACTCGGGCGTATGCACGCCGACCACGACGAGCCCCTTGTCCGCGTACTTCCGATGCCACGACTTCACGGCCGGCAGCGTGTTGATGCAATTGCCGCACGCGAAGGTCCAGAAATCGACGAGCACGACCTTGCCGCGCAACTGCGCGAGCGTGAGCGGCTCGCTGTTGAGCCATGTGTCGATGCCGGCGAATTCCGGCGCAATGGTGTTATTGACGGGCGCGGCGGCGTGCGCGGGCGTGATGGCCGCGCAGGCGGCCAGTCCGGCGCACGCGGCTGCGTTCTTGATGGCGGCGAGCATGACGAAGTCCTCTGAATGCGGTAGAAAATCGGGGCGCGCGATAAAGTCATATCGCCCCGGCAGGCCGACGTTCGCATCGGCATGACCGCATTGGACTGCGCGCGCGTATCCCGCTTGTGTCGGGCAAAGCGCGCTGCGCAATGTTATGTATCGCGCGACATGCGGGATACACTGCGATACAAAACATCCGCTGAGACGCGCTATAACGCAGACATCGCGCAATCAGCGGGAGCTAAAAATGAAACGCATGCTGGCGGTCCTCGCCTTTCTCGTCGGCGGGATCGCGACTGAAATGGCCCATCCGGTTCAGTGTCTGCTGGTCAGCCCAAGCCGGGTGCAACTCAAGCGTCAACGACAACGATCCATCGATGGAAACCACTGATCACGTATTGATCGTCGACGACGATCGCGGCATTCGCGAACTGCTCGCCACCTACCTCGAAAAGAACGGCATGCGCGTGTCGCTCGCCGCGAACGGCCGGCAGATGCGCGCCGTGCTGGAACAGCAGGGCGCGCCGGATCTGATCGTGCTCGATCTGATGCTGCCCGGCGAAGACGGCCTCGTGCTGTGCCGCGAACTGCGCGCGGGCAAGTTCCGCGACGTGCCGGTGCTGATGCTCACCGCGCGCAACGAGGAAGCCGACCGCATTCTCGGCCTCGAAATGGGCGCCGACGATTACCTGCCGAAACCCTTCGCCGTGCGCGAATTGCTCGCGCGCATCCGCTCGGTGCTGCGCCGCACGCGCATGCTGCCGCCGGGCATGGAAGTGTCGGAATCAGCGGCGATGCTCGGCTTCGGCGACTGGCGGCTCGACACCACCGCGCGTCATCTGCTCGATGCCGAAGGCACGATGGTCGCGCTGTCCGGCGCGGAATACCGGCTGCTGCGCGTGTTTCTCGACAATGCGCAGCGCGTGCTGACGCGCGATCAATTGCTGAATCTGACGCAAGGACGTCAGGCCGACGCGTTCGACCGCTCCATCGACCTGCTTGTGTCGCGTCTGCGTCAGCGTCTGCGCGACACCGCCCGCGAGCCTCGCTACATCAAGACGCTGCGCAGCGAAGGCTACGTGTTCTCGGCCGATGTCAAACCGATCGAGTCTTCTCAATGAGCACGGTTTCGCCTGCTTCCCTGCTGCACTGGCCGCGCACGCTGTTCGCGCGGCTTGCGCTGATCCTCGTCGTCGGACTGGCGCTCGCGCAGACCTTCTCGTTCCTGCTGACGATGCGCGAACGCGACGATTCGATGACCAATGTGATGATGGGCTACGTCGAGCGCGAGGTCGCGAGCTCGGTCGCGCTGCTCGATCATCTGCCCGCCGATGAACGCGCGCAGTGGCTGCCGCGGCTCGCGCGGCGCAGCTACACGTTCATTCTCGGACCCGGCGAGACGGGCGCGCCGCTCGATGCCGCGCTGTCGGAGCGCTTCGCGCGCTCGATCGGCGAAGGCATCGGCAAGCGCTATCCGCTGACGGTCAATGCGGTGCCCGGCGACAAGGAACGTTTTCAGGTGCATTTGCGTCTGTCGGACGGCTCGCCGCTCACCATCGACATGCGTCCGATGGTCGGCACGCCGTTGTCCAGCTGGCTGCCGCTGGTGCTGGTGCTGCAACTGATCGTGCTCGGCGCGTGCTGCTGGCTTGCGGTGCGCCTGGCGACGGGCCCGCTCAAGAAGCTCGCCAGCGCCGCCGACACGCTCGGCCCCGATCTCAAGGCCGAGCGTCTGCCCGAGTCCGGGCCGGAAGAAGTCGCGCGCGCGGCGAAGGCGTTCAACGCGATGCAGGATCGCGTCTCGATGTACATGACCCAGCGCATGCAGATTCTCGCGGCGATCACGCACGACCTGCAGACGCCGATCACGCGCATGCGCCTGCGCGTCGACGTGATGGACGACGAGACCACCGGCGCGAAGCTCCAGCAGGACCTGAAGGAAATGGAATCGCTCGTGAAGGAAGGCGTGACCTACGCGCGCACGCTGCACGGCACGAACGAAGCGCCGCGCCGCATCGATCCGGATGCGCTGTTCGAAAGCATCGTCGACGATTATCTCGATGCGGGGCAGTCGGTGACCTTGCGCGGCGGCATCGGCGGCGCGCTGATGGCGCCTCCGCAGGCGTTGAAGCGGGTCGTGGGCAATCTCGTCGATAACGCGATCAAGTATGCCGGCGCGGCGGAAATCGAAGTCGCCACGCGCGACGATGGCCGCGCGGTGGTCGCCATCCTCGATCGCGGGCCGGGCATTCCGGATGAATCGCTGGAGGCGGTGTTCGAGCCGTTCGTGCGGCTCGAAGGCTCGCGCAACCGGCAGACCGGCGGCACCGGGCTGGGGCTTGCCATCGCGCGGCAACTCACGCTCGCGATGGACGCGTCGCTTACGCTGCATCATCGCCAGGGCGGCGGACTGGAAGCGCGACTGGTGCTAAAAAAGGCCGCTTAAAATACGATGTCCTATATCAAAGCGGCCTACACGTTTGCACTGGCTTGACGGGCGACAGCCAACTCCGCTAACGTTTGCTCCACGACGCGCGGTCCCACGCGCGCACCTGGACATTGCTGGAGACGCCATGCCCTTTCGCCCGATTGTTGTACGACATCGTTTCTTTGCTCAGCCGCCACGCTGACGCACACGCCTTTCTCTCTTCGAATCTCAGCCCGGACGCCGCCCCTGCGTCCATGCGCCCGCGCGCGCTCGAAATCCGCATCAAGGAGACATTCAATGAAGCAACCGAAACACACATCGGCGGTGCCGTCGCCCGCGCGTCGCATGTTCGTGAAATTCGCGGGCATCTCGGCGGGCGCTCCGCTATTGGGCGCGATGGGCTCCCTCGGCCTCGCCGGCTGCGGCGGACACGACGACTCCGGCTCCGGATCGACGCCGCCGCCCGCGCAAGACCCGATCTGGGGCTCGTCCGGCTCCGCGACGCAGATCGTGAACGCGCTGCAAGGCGTATCGACGTCGATGTTTCCGAGCCGCCAGTTCCTCGTCACCGATTACGGCGCGAAGCCTTGCGCGGTCGTCGCGGCGACGAATCCGTACACCGATCCGGCGAAATCGCCCCTGTCCACGGGCGCCGATCACACCAACGCGCCGGGCTCGTTCGACTCGCGCCCGGCCTTTCTCGCGGCCATCGCGGCATGCAGCGCGGCGGGCGGCGGACACGTCGTCGTGCCGGCGGGAACGTGGTATTGCGCGGGCCCGGTCGTGCTGCTGTCCAACGTCGACTTTCATCTCTCGGCGAACTGCACGATCTACTTCAGCCCGAATCCCGCCGACTACGCGAAGGACGGCCCGATCGATTGCGGCCCGAACGGCAAGCTCTACTACAGCCGCTGGCAGGCGAACGACTGCCTCAACTACGGCCCGCCGGTCTATGCGCGCAACCAGACGAATATCGCGGTGACGGGCGAAGGCAATACCTCCGTGCTCAACGGCCAGGCGATGACGCCCTTCGCCGGCAGCGGCAACACCGCGACCTGCTGGTGGACGTGGAAGGGCAACACGGGCGTGTACGGCTGCGTGAATTCGTCGACGCCTTCGCAGGCATCGAGCAACGCGAAGAACGTGGATCTGAAAACCGCCGTGCCCGGCATCCCCGATACGCTCTACGCGAAGCTCACCGATCCCGCCACGCCCTGGCAGCAGGACCAGAACTATCTGCCGGCGCTGTCGGAAGCGGGCGTCGCGATCGAGAAGCGCATCTTCGGCATCGGCCATTATCTGCGGCCGTGCATGGTGGAGTTCATCGGCTGCACGAACGTGCTGATGGAAAGCTATCGCACCAACAACACGCCGTTCTGGCAGCACCATCCGACCGATTGCCAGAACGTCGTGATGCGCAGCGTGACGGTGGACAGCATCGGTCCGAACAACGACGGCTTCGATCCCGACGCCTGCGACATGGTCCTGTGCGAGAACGTCACGTTCAACACCGGCGACGACTGCATCGCGATCAAATCGGGCAAGGATCTCGATACGCAATACGGTCCGGCGCAGAACCACGTCATCCAGAACTGCACGATGAACAGCGGCCACGGCGGCATCACGCTCGGCAGCGAAATGGGCGGCGGCGTGCAGAAGATCTACGCGCGCAACCTGCAGATGCTGAATCAGTTCTGGGCGACGAATTCACTGAACATCGCGATTCGCATCAAGACGAACATGAATCGCGGCGGCTTCGTGAAGGATTTCTACGTGGACAACGTGACGCTGCCCAACGGCGTCAGCCTCACGCCTTCCGGTTACGGCAGCAGCCTGATCGCGGGCAGCCCGATCAACGCGACCGTGCCGCTCGGCGTGGCGACGGCGACGGCGGCGAATCCATCGGCGGCGCAGGGCGGCATCATCACCTTCGATTGCGATTATCAGCCGTCGAAGGACGCGATCCGCACGCGGCCCGCGCTCGTGCAGAACGTGAACATCTCGAACGTGAAGGCGAGCAACGTGTCGCTCAACGGCGTGACCGGATCGTGTTTTCAGGCGATCGTCGCGCAAGGCCCGGTCGCGTTCGACTACAACGGCCCCGCGCCGACGCCCACGATTCCGGCGATCACCGGCGTCACCATCACGGATTGCGATTTCGGCACGCCGGTCGCGGCGGGTCCGGCCACGGCGGCGACGCCCGGTCCGATCTACGCGTACAACGTGCACGATATCGTGCTGAAGAACACCGTGATCGCAGGCGTGACGATGAACTCGACGGTCAGCGATCCGCGTTGATCATCGTCCGGTCAGGCGTCTCGCGATGAGCATCGGCACACGCAGCACGAAGCCGAGAAAAAGCCGCGTGTGCATCCACGTCAGCAGCGCGTTGTCGCGGCCGTAGCGGAAATGCGAGACGCCGCCCTCTTCCGGCGTGAAGTAGCGCACGGGCGCGTCGAGATTGATCGGGCGCACGCCGCGCCAGCACAGGCGCACCACCGCTTCGGGATCGAAGTCGAAGCGGCGCATCCACGTCTGTGTGCGCATGAGCGCGGCGAGCGGCGCGATTGGATAGACGCGAAAGCCGTACAGCGAATCGCCGATGCCCATCCACAGCGTCTCCAGATTCGCCCAGCCGTTCGAGATGCGCCGGCCCTGGACGCGCAACTGCGGCGCGCTGGCGTCGAACTTCGGGCGGCCGAGGATCATCGCGTCGGGCGCGTTCATCGACGTTTGCATGAACGTGGGGATCAGCGCGGCGGGATGCTGGCCGTCGGAGTCCATCGTGAGTGCGTGCGTGAAGCCGAGTTTCGTGGCTTCGTCGAGGCCCGCGAGAATTGCCGCGCCTTTGCCGCGGTTCTCGGGCAGCACGAGCACGCGCAGGCCTGGATCGGCTTCGGCCAGCTTCGTGAGGCGTTCGGCGCTGCCGTCCGTGCTGCCATCGACGACGACCCATACCGGGTTCCACTGCTCGCGCGCGCCGCGCACGGTTTCGTCCACTTTCTCGCCGGGGTTGTAGCTCGGGATGAGGACGAGATGGGTGGACGATGCGCTTGTCGAAGGCATTGAGAAAGGCGGGAAGCGGAAGTGGTAAGACGAATTTTAACGGCTGTGGACGTCGGTGCCGGAAGGCGTCTTCGTCGCCCAATTCCTCGCAAATCGATTGAACGCTGCAATCGGTGGCCGCGTCATGACGATTCGTTCGCGGCGTTGCGAACAGCGGGTAGTTGTCTCAACAGATCCGGCAGCGCGGTCTGTACCGTTTCCCACACCACGTCGAGATTGATGTCGAAGTAGCCGTGCGCGATGCGGTTGCGCATACCACGCATGCCGCGCCAAGGGACCTGCGCGTGTGCCTGAATGAAGTCGGCGTAGCCGTCCATCACTTTCGTCGCCGCCTCACCGATGATGATGAGGCTCATGATGACGGCCTGCTGGGTGCGTTTGTCTTCCAGGAATTCGGCTTTGGCCATCCCACCCACGAAGGCGCACGCATCCGTCGCGGCCTGCTGCATGTGGTCGAGGTAATCGGGCAGGCGGTTCTCGCTCATACCGGCTGCGCCTCCGCGAGCACCTTGGCGCGGAATTTCGGTGGCAGGTCAGCCGGGGTCAACAGATCGACGTGGATTCCGAGCAGCGATTCCAGTTCGTCTTGCAGCCCACCCAGATCGAACAGCGTCGCGCCGGGCAGCGCATCGACGAGCAGATCGAGATCGCTGCCGTCCTGGTCGGTGCCGCGAAGCACCGAACCGAACACACGCGGATTCGCCACGCGAAAGCGGCTTGCCGCCTCGCGGATGGCGCTTCGCTTGAGGTCAAGTGCGAGTGAGGGTCGCATGGGCAGCGTTCGTTATCGAAACTCGTTGGATCAGCATGGGATCGAGAATAGCATTCCAGGAACCACTTTCGAGCATTCCAACGGCTCGCAAACGCGAAGCACGCAACGCGCTTGCCCGGGCGCTCTCAATCCCGCACCCGATGCCCATCCAGCTCCCCCGCATAAAACCGCTGCAATTCGCCGATGAACACCTGCAACGCGGCATGATCGCGTTCCGGCGGCGCGAAGCGTCGGCCTAGCGTCACGCGATAAGTAATCGGCAACGCGGGCTTCCTGAAAATCTGCCAGCCCTTGCCCAGAAACCCCGAATCCGTCTCGATGATGAGCGTCTGCACCGGCACCTGCGCGCGCGCCGCAATCAGTGCGATGCCGCCCTTCAGCGGATTCACCGACGCATGCTCCGTGCGCGTGCCCTCGGGAAACAGCAGCAGCGGCGAGCCGCGCTGCAATTCGGCGACGGCCGCGCGGATCAGCCCGACGGACGTATCGTTGACGATATAACCCGCGAGCAGCGCGCCCGGCCCGAGAAACACATTGCCGGCGAGATCGCCCTTCATCACGCAGCAGGTGTCGGGCACGCGCGACGCGATCAGAAGCGCGTCGAGCAGGCACGGATGATTCGGCGCGAGGATCATCGCGGGCTGTCCGGCGAGTGAGTCGAGCGCCGAGAGATCGAAGCGGCACGCGCCGAGCGCACGCAGCAGCACGAAATAGCCGTGCCACACGCGCTGCACGACCGCGCGCCCGACGCGCCGCCCCGCTTCGACGGACAGCGCGCGCCGTAAAGTCAGCGCGAACGGAAACCACGCGAGGCACACGAGCGCGAGCACGACGAGCGCGAAGTAGAACGCCACGCATTGCCACGCGGATTCAAGCGCCCCGGCGAACGACAGCTTCTCGCCCGCGCCGCCGATTTTCCGATGCGCGTCACTCATCGCTCGCCACCGTTTTCGACGATTGCCCGAACACCCACGCGAGCGCCACGCCGCCCGAGAGCACGCTCTTTCGCCGCACCAGCGGGCTGTCGGCGAAGCTCGCGCCCGCGAGATTCGCATAGCGCATGAACGCGCCGACCCAGTATCGGCTGAAGCGCCGCGACATCGAGACGAGCGCCTGCGTGCCCGCGTAGCCGCCGCTCGCCTGGAACGCGGAGCGGCCGGGCGTCGCGTATTGCGGCGCGACGGTGTAGAAGTGGTCGCTGTACTTGCCGTCGGCGAACATCGGACCGGCGAACATGCCGACGCGCAGCCCCGACACGCCCGCGACATCGACCAGATCCAGATTCACGTTCGGCTCGAACTGCCAGCCGATCGTCTTCGGCGACGACTCCAGCGTGATCCCCATTCGCACCGGCAAACGCAGATCGAGCAGCATGTCGCGCGAAGGCGAGCGCCACAGATGCACTTCCATCGACGGGCCGATTTCGATCGTCGGCTTGAGGTCGGGCATGCCGGCGCGCGCGTTGTCGTCGTGGCTCGAAACGGGCAGCGAGCCGAGCACGCTGATATTGAAGTCGACGCGGTCGGTGCTGAGCAACTGGCCGCGCACGCCGTCGCGGTCGGCGCGCAGGAACTTGCCGCGATAGACCACGTAGGGAAACGGGAACACCCACGCGCGCGTCTGGTTCGAGCCGGGATAATGCGGAAACGCCGCCACGCCCATGCCGACGCCCAGTTCCCACAGCGGTTTCTCGGGCGGCGGCACCTCATTGGCCAGATCCGCGGCGCACGCCGCACCGCTTGCGGCAAGCAGCATCAGGGACGCGAGGCGTAGCGGACGAAATCCCGGCATCGTGATCAATTGGCCGACAGCTCCGCGCGTTCCGCGTCGCTCAGGTTGCGGCGACGCTGGCGGTACGCTCGCAGCGAATTGCGCCAGTCGAGCGCCGCCGCGATGTAATAGATGCCCTTGAACGCGCGCAGCGAATGCCAGATCGGCGTGGTGCCGAAGATATCGCCCGCGAGCAGCGACAGCAGCGCTTCCTTCATGCGCAGCGGGTTCTTCGGGCCCATGAAGAGATTGCGCATCGTCGGCGACGTCATGCGATAGATGAACCACGAGAACTCGCGCGGGCCATGACGCACGTCGCGATCGAACTTCGCGAGCGCGGCTCGCGCGCGGGCGGGATGGGCAAGCGCCGTGTCGATCGCTTCCGCGCCCGCGAACGCGCTTTGCATCGCGAGCATCACGCCGGACGAGAACACCGGATCGATGAACGCGAAAGCGTCGCCGAGCAGCAGGAAGTTGCGGCCGTGCGTCATGTCGCCGGTGTACGAATAGTTGCCCGTCGCGTGGACTTCGCTGATCAGTTCGGCATCGTTCAGACGCTCAGCGAGCGGCGCGCACAGCGCGATGGTGTCGCGAAAGTACGCTTCCACCGAGGTGCCCTTCGGACGCCGCTTCAGATACGCGGGCCACACGACCGCGCCGATGCTCGTCGCGCCGTCCGCGAGCGGGATGAACCAGAACCAGCCGTGCTCGAACCAGAACACGGTGATGTTGCCTTCGTTCTCGCCCGCGTTGCGCCGCGCATTGCGGAAGTGGCCGTACAGCGCCGAAGAGTTGTGACGCTCGTTGCGCCGCTTCGTTTTGAAATGATTCGCGAGCAGCGTATCGCGCCCGGATGCATCGACGACGAAACGCGCGCGCACTTGCTCGATGCGGCCATCGTCGTGCTCGGCGCCGATCGTCGCGCTGGAGCCGTCCGGCGCGAACACGACGTCGCGCGCGCGGCAGGCTTCGCTCACGTGCGCGCCGTGTTTCGACGCGTTGCGCAGCAGAATCTCGTCGAGTTCGGAGCGGCGCACCTGATACGCGCTCGGCATCGATTTGTCCCACGCATCGGCGAACAGGAAGCGCTGCGTGCGATCGCCGTGCTGCGGCGACACGAACTCGGCCGCGAGTTTGACCATGCCGATCGCGCGCACTTCATCGGCGACGCCGAGCCGCTCGAAGAGCCGCAGATTCGCCGGCAACAGCGATTCGCCGATATGAAAGCGCGGATGCCGCGCCTTCTCCAGCACCCGCACGCGATAGCCGCGGTCCGCGAGCAGCGTCGCCGCCGTCGAACCGGCGGGACCGCCGCCGATCACGACGACGTCCCAGTCCTGCTGCATTTGCAGCGCTTTAACCATTGCGTTCCTCTTCAGGCGATTCCGCCGTTGATCGACAAAACCTGTCCGGTGACATAAGCCGCCGCATCCGACACCAGATACGCGACCATGCCCGCGATTTCGTCCGCCGTGCCCGCGCGCTGCGCCGGCACCAGTTGTTTGATGCGCTCGGGCGGGAACGCGTTGCCGAGCATCGGCGAATCGATGACGCCGGGCGCCACCGCATTCACCGTGATGCCGCGCGAGGCGAGTTCCTGCGCGAGCGCGCGCGTCGCGCCGATCAGCCCCGCCTTCGCCGCCGCGTAGTTCACCTGGCCGCGATTGCCCATCAGACCCGACAGCGATGACATATTCACGATGCGTCCCCAGCGCGTGCGGATCATCGGCATCAGAAGCGGCTGGGTGACGTTGAAAAAACCGTCGAGCGTGACGTCGAGCACGCGTTTCCATTGCTGGCGCGTCATGCCGGCCATCGGCGCGTCGTCGTGGATGCCCGCGTTGTTCACGAGAATCTGTACCGGGCCGTCCGCCAGAATGCGCGTGAGCGCGGTTTCGGTGGCGTCGGCGTCGGTTACGTCGAAGGTGATTGCATGCGCCGTGCCGCCCGCCGTACGAATGTCTTTCACGCAGCTTTCAGCGCGCTCGATGCCGCCGTGCGCGTGAATCCAGACTTCGTGTCCGGCCGCCGCCAGCGAGCGGCTGATGGCTTGTCCGATCGCGCCGCTGCCGCCTGTCACGAGCGCGCGCATGGCGTGGCTCCCGTCATCGATTGCATGTGTTTATCGCGTGCGGTGTGCGGCGACGTGTGCCGCGAGCGCGCCGAGGTTCGCGAAGATCTTCTGATTGTCCGGATTGTCCGAGCGCAGCTCGAAGCCGTATTTCTTCGAGATCAGAAGCGCGATCTCCAGGATGTCGATGGAATCGAGCCCGAATCCTTCTTCATACAACCGCGTGTCGGCCGAGACGGCCTTGGGATCGACGTCCTCGAGGTTCAATTCGGTGACGATCAGCTCCGCGAGCTCTCTTTCCAGTTCGTTCATCGTGTGTACAGACCAGCGCAAAAACGCGCGGCGAGGGCCGCTCGGAACACGTGCGCCCCGCGCTTTCCGCACGCTGCCGGCTGCCTGTTATCGAGATAATTGCAGTGGCGAAATTCTAGACGAAGCCCCTTGGGACGCCTAGTAGTAAAGGTAACCGGCCGTACCGCTCTCAGCAGCACGATATTTCTGAGAAAAATCAGCGGTTTCGCCCTCTGGCAGGGGGGCCGCGACAGTAGGGTAAAATCGGCCGGTCTGACGAATGTAAGATCATCGAACAATCGGTTACAGACCGGGCCCGCACCCGCGCGGGAAAATACTCGTCAGGCAGGCGACTGCCGGGTTTTTGTTCAACTACCGAGCGTTCATGAAGAACGCCGCAGCCGCATTCCCATGTTGCGTACCTTTTTCCTTCGACTTTTTCTTCCGGCCGCATTTTTGGCGCCGGGAGCGTGCCGATGAGCCCCGTCCGCATCCTTCGCGCGGCGGGCGTCGTCGGCGTGATCGTCGCGTATCAGCTTGCCGCGCACCATGCCGCGTCCACGCCGGACGCGCACGGGCTGGGGCTCGCGCTCGTCCTCGCGCCGCTCCTGCTCATCGCGCTGAACGGCGCCGCGCGCGCGTCGGCGCGGGCCTGGCTGCTGCCGCTCTGGGCGCTCGCCTGCGCCGCCTTGTGGTTCGGGCGCGCGCCGCTCACCGCGCATTTCGGCTGGGGTTTGTGGCTCGAACACGCGAGCTTCAATCTCGCGCTCGCGTGGATGTTCGGCCGCACGCTCGTTCACGGCCGCGAGCCACTCTGCACCCAGTTTGCGACGATGGTCCACGGCAAGCTCGAAGCGCGCGTCGTGCGTTATACGCGGCGCGTGACGCTCGCGTGGACGCTCTTCTTCGTCGCGACCGCGCTCGTGTCGAGCGTGCTGTTCGCCTGCGCGTCGATCGTCGCGTGGTCCACGTTCGCCAACTATCTCGCGCTGCCGCTCGTCGGGCTGATGTTCGTCGCCGAGTACGCGTGCCGCCGCATCGCGCTGCCGGACATGGAGCCGTCGAGCATCATGGACGCCATTCGCGCCTACACGCATTCGATGCAGATGCGTCGCAGCGGGGCGCAGTGATGCCGTCGAATTCATCGCCCATGCAAACCTTTCCGCTGGTTTTTCACGCGTCGCCGGATCAGACGATCGCCTGGCGCGACGGCGCGCCCGTCAGCGTGCGCGAATTTCTCGCCGATGTCCGCACGCTCGCCGATGCGCTGCCCGAAGGCGGCCACGTGTTCAACGTCTGCACGGACCGCTATCGCTTCACGGTGAGCCTGTGCGCGACGCTCGTCGCGGGCAAGACGAGCCTGTTGCCGTCGACGCACACGCCGGAAATGGTGCGCGCCCTCGCCTCGTTCGCGCCCGACGCGTTCTGCCTGCACGACAACGACGACTGCGCGATCGATCTGCCGCGCTTCCGCTATCCGGAGAGCGCCGCGTCCCGAGGCGACGATGAAGCGGCCGTGCCGCACATCGACGGTGCGCGCGTCGCGGCTTACGTGTTCACGTCCGGTTCGACGGGCGTGCCGGTGCCGCATCGCAAGACGTGGGGTTTTCTGGTGAAGAACGTGCGCGCGGCGGCGGCGCGTCTCGGCCTGCTGGGCGTTGCACGCGCGACGCTCATCGGCACCGTGCCGCCGCAGCACATGTACGGCTTCGAATCGACGGTGCTGCTGGCGCTGCTCGGCGGTCTCGCGTTCAGCAACCGCCAGCCGTTCTATCCCGTCGATATCCGCGCGGAACTCGATGCCGTGCCCGAGCCGCGCGTGCTCGTGAGTTCGCCGATCCACCTGCGCGCGCTGTTCGCGAACGAGGATGCGTTGCCGCGCGCATCGCTGGTGTTGTCGGCGACCGCGCCGCTTTCGGAAAAGCTCGCGCTCGACGCCGAGACGCGCCTCGACGCGCCGCTGATGGAAATCTACGGCAGCACCGAAACCGGCCAGATCGCGACGCGCCGCACCGCGCGCACCGCCGCGTGGGAGCTGTTTCCGGACATCGCGCTGACGCCGCGCGCCGACGATGCCAACGATAGCGGCGGGCAAACCATGTGGGCCTCGGGCGGCCACGTCGAAGTGCCGGTGCCGATGGGCGACGCGCTCGAACTCATCGACGATACGCATTTCCTGCTGCACGGCCGCAAGGCGGATCTGATCAATATCGCGGGCAAGCGCACGTCGCTCGCGTATCTGAATCATCAGTTGAACGCGGTGCCGGGGGTCGTCGATGGCGTGTTCTACATGCCCGATGAAATCCGCGACGGCGCCGACAGCGAACCCGTGCGCCGCCTGATGGCGCTCGTCGTCGCGCCGGAACTCGCGGCGGCGGATTTGCAGCGCGCATTGCGCGAGCGCATCGACGCCGCGTTCATGCCGCGTCCGCTGCTGTTCGTCGATGCGCTGCCGCGCAACGCCACCGGCAAGCTGCCGCGCGAAGTGCTGACGCAACTGATCGAACAGGAGCGCACGCGCCGCGCGGCGCTGCGCTTCACGGTGCCGCCGGAACATCCCGCGCTCGCCGGCCATTTTCCCGCCCGACCGATCGTGCCGGGCGTCGTGCTGCTCGATCACGCGCTCGATGCGATCGGCTCCGCGCTCGGACAGCGCCTCGATGCGTGCCGAATCGAATCCGCTAAATTCCTGAGTCCGGCCGAGCCGGGCGAGCCGCTCGATATCGCCTTCGAGACGGCAGCGAGCGGCGCGATCCGCTTCACGATCCGCGCGGGCGCGCGTGCGGTGGCGAGCGGCGCGCTCGCCGCGCCTTCCACGTCGACGGATATGCACGCATCGTGAACAAGCCGCGCAATCGCGACGACTGGGCCGACCGCCAGGAACGCAGCAACTTCGCGTTGCTGCGCTTCATGACGTGGGTGTCGCTGCGCTTCGGACGGCGCATCGGGCGCGTGCTGCTGCGGATCATCACCGCGTATTTCGTCGTGTTCGCGCCGCGCGCGCGACGGGCGTCGCGCGCTTATCTGAATCGCGCGCTCGGCCGGCATGCAGGCTGGCGCGATGGGTATCGGCACGTCTTCTCGTTCGCGTCGACGATTCACGACCGCATCTATCTGCTCAACGAACGCTTCGATCTGTTCGACATCCGCACGCACGGCGTCGATGAGGTCGAGGCCGCGCTCGCCGGCGGACGCGGCGCGTTCCTGATGGGCGCGCATCTCGGCAGTTTCGAGGTGGTGCGCGCGATCGGGCGGGCGCAGCCGCATATCCGCGTTGCGATCACGATGTACGAGGAAAACGCCCGCAAGATCAACGCGATTCTCGCCGCCGTGAATCCCGCCGCGCATCACGATGTAATCGGACTCGGCAAGGTCGATGCGATGCTCAAAGTGCGCGAACGGCTCGATGCGGGCACGCTCGTCGGCATGCTTGCGGACCGCACGCTGCGTCAGGCCGGCGACACGCTGAAGGAACGCGATTTCCTCGGCGCGCCCGCCGCGTTTCCGCTCGGGCCGCTGCACATGGCGGCGGTGCTGCGGCGTCCGGTCGTCTTCATGACGGGGCTGTATCTCGGCGGCAACCGCTACGATATCCACTTCGAGACGCTCGCCGATTTCTCGACGATCGAACGCGGCGAGCGCGCCGCCGCCGTCGATGCCGCGCTCACACGCTACGTCGCGCTGCTGGAGAAATATTGCCGCGCGGCGCCGTACAACTGGTTCAACTATTTCGACTTCTGGCAGGCGAATGCCGCAACGGAATCCGCGCCGGCGCGCGCGACGGGCGCCCGCTTGCAGGAAGTCACGAGGGATTCCTGAGCTTATGCGAGTTTTTTCCGCGCTGCTGAGCGCCGCCGTGCTGTGCGCCGCCTCGACCTTCGCCGTGGCGGCGGACGCGCCCGCTTCCGGCTGGACGCTCGACCGGCTGATGAACACGCTCGGCGCGAAGAAGTCGGGCCGCGCGCGCTTCACCGAGACGCGCTATCTGAAGATCGCGCAGGAGCCGCTCGAATCGTCGGGCGAACTGGTGTTCGTCGCGCCCGATCATCTGGAAAAGCATACGGTCAGCCCGAAGCCGGAAAATCTCGTCGTCGATGGCGACATGCTCACGGTCGATCGCAACGGCCGCAAGGTCACGATTCCGCTGCGCAACTATCCGGAACTGGGCGCGTTCATCGAAAGCATTCGCGCGACGCTCGCGGGCAACCGCTTCGCGCTGGAAAACGCGTACACGGTATCGATCGCGGGTCAAGGCGACGACTGGACGCTCACGCTCGTGCCGATCGATTCGCGCATGAAGCAGAAAGTCGCCTCGATCACGCTTGCCGGCACCGGCGCGACGCTCGCGCGCGTCGAGATCAGACAAGCCGATGGCGACCGCTCGCTGATGCGCCTGCAAGACGCGTCGGCGCACTGAGCGCGGCATGCGCGCGGTTTCGCGTTCCCTGCGTCAGCCCGCGGTCATCGTCTGGCTGTGTTTTCTCGCGGCGTGCGCAGCGGTCATCGCGCGCACGAACTTTTCCGCCGATCTCTCCGCGTTCCTGCCGCGCTCGCCGAGCGAGCAACAGCGCGTGCTCGTCGAGCAATTGCGCGACGGGCTCGTGTCGCGGCTGATTCTCGTCGGTATCGAAGGCGGCGATGCGAACGGGCGCGCCGATCTCTCGCGCAAGGTCGCGGCGACGCTGCGCGCGGACAAGCGCTTTTCCGCGATCAACAACGGCGAGCCCGTCGGGCAGGCGCGTGATGAGCGCTTCGTTTTCGAGCATCGTTACCAGTTGAGTCCGGATGTGACGCCCGCGCGTTTCAGCGATGCGGGCCTGAAGGACGCGCTCGCCGACAGTCTCGATCTGCTGAGCTCTTCCGCCGGCATGATGGCGAAAGACCTGTTGCCGCACGATCCGACCGGCGAAGTCACCGCGCTCGTCAGTCAACTGGACAGCGGCGCGCAACCCGCGATGCGCGACGGCGTGTGGGCCTCGCGCGACGGCCAGCGCGCCGTGCTGCTCGCGCAAACCGCGAGCGCCGGTTCCGACACCGACGCGCAAGCCCGCGCGATGGCCGCGCTCCGCGATGCGTTCCGGCAAGCCGCGCCGGGCGCGTCGCCATACCGGTTGCTGATGACCGGGCCGGGCGTATTCGCCGTCGAAACGCGCGATACGATCATGCGCGACGTGCGCTGGCTGTCGGCGGCGAGCATCGTGCTGATCGTCGTGCTGTTGCTGGCGGTGTATCGCTCGGTGCCGACGCTCCTGCTCGGGCTGATGCCGGTGTTGTCGGGCGTGGCGGCGGGCGTGGCCGCCGTGAGCCTCGCGTTCGGCACCGTGCATGGACTCACGCTCGGCTTCGGCACGACGCTCATCGGCGAGGCCGTCGATTATTCGATCTATCTGTTCGTGCAATCGGCCGGGGTGCAGCGGCGCGAATCGCTCAAGGACTGGGTCGCGAGCTTCTGGCCGACGATCCGTCTGGGCGTGCTGACCTCGATCTGCGGCTTCGCGTCGATGCTCTTCTCCGGCTTTCCGGGTCTCGTGCAACTCGGGCTGTATTCGATCGTCGGTCTGTCGACGGCGGGCATCGTCACGCGCTTCGTCCTGCCGCATCTGTTGCCGCAAAACTTCGTGATCCGCGATGTCTCACGCCTCGGCAATGTGCTCACGCGCGTCGCGGCGCACGCGTCGCGCCTGCGTGTGGCGCTCGCGGTGCTGCTGCTCGCGGCGGTCGCGGCGCTGCTCATGCAACGGCACGGGCTCTGGAGTCAGGAGTTGTCCGCGCTGAGCCCGGTGCCGAAGGCGAGCCAGGATCTCGACGAACGCCTGCGCGCGGATGTCGGCGCGCCGGACGTGCGCTATCTCGTCGTGGTGTCGGCGGCGAGCGAGCAGTCGGCGCTCGAACGCGCCGAAGCGGTCGCGCAGCGCCTCCAGCCTCTCGTCGATGCGCGCGTGATCGCCGGCTACGAAAGCCCCGCGCGCTATCTGCCGAGCGATGCGGCGCAGCGCGCGCGCATCGCGAGCCTGCCTGCCGCCAGTGATCTCCGCACGCGTCTCGCGATCGCGCTGCGTGATCAGACGATCCGCGTGAAACCGGAAGTCTTCGAGCCTTTCATCGCGGATGTCGAAGCTGCCCGCGCGCAACCGCTGCTGCGCCGCGCCGATTTGCAAGGCACGTCGATGGCGCTTGCCGTCGATTCACTGCTCACCGCACGCGATGGCCGCTGGACCGCGATGCTCCCGTTGCGCGCGGCGCAGGGCTCGGACGTACAGGCGCAGCAGATCCGCGCGGCGGTGGCGGCGTCGCAGGTGCCGGACGCGCTTTTCGTCGATATGAAAGCCGAGGCCGACCGCCTCTATCAAAACTATGTGCGCGAGGACATTCGCCTGTCGCTCGGCGGGTTCGCGGCGATCGTCGTGCTGCTCGTGCTCGCGCTGCGCTCGCCGGTGCGGGCGGCGCGCACGCTCGCGCCGCTGGTCGCGGCGGTGATCGTCGTGATCGCGGGGCTTGCTGTCGCGGGCAAGTCGCTCACGATCCTGCATCTGATCGGCATGCTGCTGATCGTCGCGGTCGGGTCGAACTATGCGCTCTTCTTCAACTATCGCGCGCACGCCGAAGACAACGCGATTTCGCCGCAAACGCTCGTCTCGCTCGTGATCGCGAATCTCGCGACCGTGCTCGGTTTCGGCCTGCTCGCGCTGTCCAGCGTGCCGATGCTCAAGACCTTCGGGCTGACGGTCGGCCCCGGCGCGATTCTCGCGCTGCTGTTCTCGGCGATCCTCGCGCCGCGTTCGGGATTGACGCGATGAACCCGCCCGGCGAGCCGCGCCGGTGGACCCCGACGCCCCTGATCGGCGGCGCGGCGGCCGTGCATGCGGGCGCGCTCGCGGCGCTGGCCGTCGCGCCTGCCGCATGGCCGTGGGCGGCGGGCGGCGTGATCGCGTCGCATCTCGCGCTGACGGCGGCGGGACTGTGGCCGCGCTCGTCGCTGCTCGGACACAACTGGACGGCGCTGCCGGAAGCGGCGCGCGCGCGCATCGCCATCACGATCGACGACGGTCCCGATCCCGATGTCACGCCGCGTGTGCTCGATCTGCTCGATGCGCATCAAGCGCGCGCGACGTTCTTTTGCATCGGCGAGCGGGCGCGGGAGCATCCGCGCATCGTCGAGGCGATCGTCGCGCGTGGGCATACGGTGGAGAATCACAGCCAGCGGCATCGGCATCATTTTTCGTTGATGGGGCCGGGCGCGTTGCGACGCGAAATCGATGCGGCGCAGGCGACGATTGGCGCGATTGCGGGCGCGCGGCCGCTGTTCTTTCGTGCGCCGGCGGGTTTGCGCAATCCGTTTCTCGAGCCGGTGCTGTGCGGGCTGGGGCTGCATCTCGCAAGCTGGACGCGGCGCGGTTTCGATACCCGGACGAGTGATGCGTCGCTGGTCGCGCGGCGGCTGCTGAAGGGATTCGCGGCGGGCGATATTCTGCTCGTTCACGATGGGCACGCGGCGAGGGATGCACATGGGGCGCCAGTCGTGTTGGCCGCGCTCGATATGGTTTTGCGCGCGGCGGCGAATCGTGGGCTTGAGACTGTGACTTTGCGTGATGCGGTTTTGGGTTACTAACGAAAGTCTGGAATTCACGAGCCTCCACTGCCCCGCCCCATGCCCCCGACCGCGCTCATCGAAACCGCCAGCCTTCCCTACCGCGCCGCGGGCCGTTTCGCGTGGCACTTCGCGCTCGGCAAACTACGTCATGATCCTTTCTTCGGCCACATCCTCGAACACGGCCTGATTCCAGATGGCGCGCGCGTCCTCGATCTCGGCAGTGGTCAGGGACTGCTCGCCGCGTGGCTCATCGCGGCGCACGCGTGGCATCGCGACGGCGGGGAAACCGCGTGGCCCGCGCGCTGGCCGCCACCGCCCGTGCCGCTATCGATTCACGGCATCGAATTGACGTCGCGTGACGTCGACCGCGCGCGCATCGCGTTGAAGGCGCACGAAGCACGCATCCGCTTCGTCTGCGACGACATTCGCACCGCGCCGTTTCCACAGTCGGATGTCATCGTCGCGTGCGATGTGCTGCATTACATCGACGCCGCCGCCCAGGCATCGATCCTGCGCCGCGTGCATGCGAGCCTCGCTGCGGACGGCGTGCTTCTGCTGCGCGTCAGCGATGCCGACGCAGGCTGGCGCGCGAGCCTCGATCGCGCCGTCGATTTCGGCGTGCAGATCGCCCGTTCCGGTCGCGCGAAGGGCCTGACGGTTCGCAGCGAGGCGCAATGGCTCGCGCTGCTCGGAGACCTGCGTTTTCAGGTGACGGTCAGACCGATGGGCAGCGGCGCACACAGCGCTAATCGTCTGCTGATTGCACATCCCTTGAAATGAGCCGCGCGCGGCCCGAAAGGCCCGTTTGTTACAATTCATCGAATTCGAACGCCACCGGACTTTGGAAGACGAGCCCGTATTGAACCCTCTTCTGCTTACGCATTTCACCGCCACCAGCTGCGCGGGACGCGGTCTCGACGCAACGCTCGCGGCGCTCTCCACGGGGCGCAGCGGACTCGCGCCATGCGACTTCGAAGGCGCCGCGCTCGACACCTATGCGGGCCGCGTGGCCGGCGTCGAGGGCGCGCCGGTCCGCGCGGATCTCGCCGAATTCGACTGCCGCAACAACCGTCTCGCACAACTGGCCATGACGCAGGACGGCTTCGACGAACGCGTCCGCGAGGCCATCGCGCGTTATGGCGCCGGGCGCGTCGGCGTCTTCATGGGCACGAGCACGGCGGGCATTCTGGAAACCGAACTCGCCTACCAGCGCCGCGATGCGCAAACCGGCGCCCTGCCCGCCACGTTCAAATACGCCACCACGCACAACCCCTATTCGCTGGCCGCTTTCGTGCGCGCGTATTTCGCGCTGCGCGGGCCGGCGATGTCGGTGTCGTCGGCGTGTTCGTCGGGCGCGAAGGTGTTCGGCTCGGCACGGCGCATGCTCGAAACCGGTCTGATCGATGCAGCCGTGGTCGGCGGCGTCGATACGCTCTGCCTGACGACGCTTTACGGCTTCAACTCGCTCGAACTGCTCGCGCCGGGACCGTGCCGGCCGTTCGATGTGAAGCGCGACGGCATTTCCATCGGCGAGGCGGCGGCGTTCGGGCTGCTGGAACGCGATCGCCCCGATCATGCCGATGACGACGCGATCCGCCTGCTCGGCATCGGCGAATCGAGCGATGCGTATCACATGTCGTCGCCGCATCCCGATGGACTCGGCGCGCGCATGGCGATGGAACAGGCGCTCGCGAGCGCGGGGCTCGATGCGCGCGATATCGGCTACGTGAACCTGCACGGCACCGCGACGCCCAGCAACGACGCCGCCGAAAGCCGCGCGCTCACGAGCCTGTTCGAGCGCGTGCCGTGCAGCTCGACCAAGGGCGCCACGGGCCATACGCTCGGCGCGGCAGGCGCGCTCGAAGCGGTGATCGCCGCGCTCGCCCTGAAACATCAGATGATTCCGGCGGGCGCGAACACCAGCGAGCCGGACCCCGCCCTCGGCCTCGATTACGTGCTCACGACGCGGCAAACGCCTTTGCACGCGGTGCTGTCGAACTCGTTCGGCTTCGGCGGGACGAATTGCAGTCTCGTGTTCGGACGCAAGGGAGCGGGATCGGCATGACTGCATTGCTTGGCTTTATCGAAGGCGTCGGGGTGATCGGGCCGGGGCTCGCAGACTGGCCCCGCGCCGCTGATGTGCTGATGCGACGCACCACGCGCGACGCCGCGAAAACCGTGCTACCGGCGCCTGCCGGCCTGCCTTCCGCCGAGCGCCGCCGCACCGGGCCGGTGGTGCGCGCGGCGCTCGCGGCCGCGCACGAAGCGGTGGCGCAGAGCAGCCGCGATGCTGCGACGCTCGCCGCCGTGTTCGCGGCATCGGGCGGCGACGGCGGAAACTTCCACGCGATTTGCGAAACCCTGGCGAGCGACGAGCCGCAACTCTCCCCGACGCGCTTTCACAACTCCGTCCACAACGCCCCGGCGGGTTACTGGAGCATCGCGACGCGCGCGATGGCCGCATCGAACGTGCTGTGCGCGTATGACGGCAGCTTCGCCGCGGGCTTGCTGGAGAGCCTCGCGCAAGTGAGCGTCGATGGCGCGGCGACCTTGCTCGTCGCGTACGACACGGATTACCCGGAGCCTTTGCGCCACGCGCGCCCGATCGCCGATGCCTTCGGCGTCGCGCTCGTGCTCGCGCCCGAGAGAACCGAACGCACGCTCGCGCGCATCGAGGCGCGTCTCACCGATGCCAACGCGTTCATCTTCGCGGATGCCGATCTCGAAGCGCTGCGGCTTTCGAATCCCGCGGCGCGCGCGCTGCCTTTGCTCGAAGCGCTCGCGCGCGGGACGGCATCGCACGTCGTGCTCGATTATCTCGATGACACGCGCCTGGCCGTCGACATCGAACCATCATGACGGCCGCGCAAACGCTCAATCGCGACTGGATCGCCGCGCGCATTCCGCACAGCGGTTCGATGTGCCTGCTGGATGCGGTCATCGCGTGGGATGCGGAGCGCATTCGTTGCACGGCCACGAGCCATCTCGCGACTGACAACCCGTTGCGCTCGAAGGGGCGGCTCGCGTCGGTGTGCGGCATCGAATACGCGGCGCAGGCGATGGCGACGCATGGCGCGCTCGTCGGCGTGGAAGGCAAGCGTCCGCGCGTCGGCATGCTGACGAGCGTGCGCGGCGTCCAGACGCATATCGAACGGCTCGACACGCTCGATGGTCCGCTCGATATCGAAGCCGAGCGCATCGGCGGCGATGACAACACCGTGCTTTATCGTTTTACCGTGCGCTGTGCGGATCGGCTGCTGCTGAGCGGACGCGCCGCCGTGATTCTCGATGCCGCTCAGGCCGCCGGTTTGGTCGCGCAATAAGCGGAGAAGATGCCGAGTTCGACGTCGCGGCGCACGTTCGCGAAACCCGCGCGCGTGATGGCGGCGATCACGGTATCGGGCGGCACGCAGGCCTCGATCGTGTCCCAGTAGTAGCGCATCAGCTCGACGCTTTCCTCTTTCTTTCCGACGATGCGCGCGATCATCGGCACGACGCTGCGCATGTAGAACTTCAGCGCGGCGACACCCACGTCATGCGCGGGCCGCGTGATTTCAAGCACGCACAGCCGGCCGCCGGGCGCGAGTACGCGGAAATATTCGTCGAAGACTTTCGCGAGATCGCTCACGTGGCGCAGCGCGAAACCCATGCTCAGGAAATCGTAGGCGGCGCTGTCGCACGGCAAGTCTTCGGCGGTGCCGATGCGCGTCTCAACGCCGATCGGCAAGTGCGCCTGCCCGACCATGCCTGGACTGGGATCGACGCCGGTGACGAGCGCCGGATCGCCCGTTATCGCGACCGCTTCCTTCGTGACGAGCCCCGTTCCCATGCCGACATCGAGCACGCGCATGCCGCGCGCGAGACCGGCGGAACGCAGTGCGCGGTTGCGGTACCACGGGCCGGAGCCGAAGGCCATCGCGCGTTCGATCGCGTCGTAGTCGGAGGCGGTGCGGTCGAAGATGCCGCGCAGCCAGAGGCGCCGGTTCGACTCGTCGGGGTAGTAGGTCGTGAGAGGCTCGTGCGGGGCGGTTTCGTTTGGCCGGGTCATTGAGTCTTGTTTGGACGCCTTTCGGGGGTGCCGGGTGGGTCTGCGTGGATGGCGCGAGGAATTGATCTGCAGACTGGTGTCTGGCCTCTACCGGGAAAAGCGTCGGCTCCCGCGATTCGTCGAAGGGAGCGATGCCGCTCGTTTCCCTGGGAGCCGCGCTGTTTTGCCAACACGCATCGGTCATCTTCGGCAACCTTATTGGTGACCAGTCTCCATAGCAAGTTGAGGTTCTACGCGACATGCACCGCGTAACCGGCTTGAAACCACGCCCGAGGCTCATGAGCCATTTGTCGACGAGGGATGACGTCGATCTTAAACCATGCCAAACCGCGGCGGGATGCTTTGCGACGATTGCGCAGAGCCGGCGCGCGAGCCGCGGCCGGTACTAGCCGGCGCATCTGTGCAGCGAGTTCGGTGCACTCATCCTTCGATGGATCTCGTCTGCGGGATCAGATTGCCGTGCGCATCCCATGTCTGCCGCCGTTGGCCGCGCTCTGGATCCGTGATCGATGCAGGGCCGCCGGTCGGCTTCCGCGATCGTGCGTGCCTGTCACGGAACGGGCGCTGACTGTTCAGCAGTTCTATCGCAAGCAGAACTCCAACTGGTACGAACAGTATCGCGGTAGCTTCGAGCGACGGCCTGCGCGCAAGTCTGCGCCCTATGTCTTGTGGATTCGACGCGCCGGGCGATGGCTTGAACAGCTCTGTCACTTGCCCCGTCGACAAGTTAGTCCGAGCACCGATTGTCTTCCCAAAACCTAACTCATATTTTATTCGGCCATGCTTTTGTGCAGTCGACTCACCTTTCGAGATCACCTTATCAATAGCCCCCCAAATCTTCGCCCTATGTCCCGTGGATTCGACTCGCCGGGCGATGGCTTGAACAGGCTGGCTTCGCGCCAGGGCAGCGCGTGAAGGTCAATGTTGAACACGGGCGGCTTGTGATTACCGCCGAATAGACAAAGGGCCGCTTTTAAGCGGCCCTTTGTCTACAACAACATCATTTTTTAATTTTCTCACTTAATTCGTGAGATAAAAAATCATGTAAGCCGCTCGCTATACAGTCTGCATGCTCCGGTCTAACGAGCATACTAAAAAAATAATACTGCTCTAAGCATTCTTCCACATCACCAATAGGCAATATAAAAAAATCCATATATGTCTTATAAAAAGACTTAACTTTCTTCGAGATCTCCTCCAAATCCAAATCGTGGTTCGTGATATCAAAAAAGATTCTCTTATACGCCCCCATCGAACTTACTTCTATGTAAGGCAATTTCTTTTTTTCTCAATATTCCAGTGATTGGACCGATCTTCCGAATCTCGTTCAACGAATTTCATGGCGATCACTTGAATTTAAAGTCCGTAACATCAGTCATTATCCCATCACCATTGACTCTCGCCATATAGTGCACCGTTACGTCGTTTATCTTCTGCTCGTACTTTGACCAACCTTTCCCCGAGAAACAGCGATCTCCAATGTCTTCAGCCTTAATAATTTCCATCCCATTTTCGGGGTGGGTCATAATGTGAGACATCGCAAATCTCTCATTTTTATTTCGCGCCTTTGCTACTTAGCGAGGCCGTGAAGCCCACAAGAACTATGTGTGAAATCAACCAGAAGTTGGCACCAGAAGATAAGCAATTGCTGTCGTTTCACTAGCTAAACAGCGCGATTTCTAGAAATCACATTAAACCGCTCAACCAAATACTGTCGTTTCCCAACGCATCCACTTAATAAATGACTGCTCGGTCCCTGTTTTACTCCCGCCTCACTCGAAAGTGTCTCCAAAATGCAACACTCGCGGTTAGCCTTTACTTCCTCGAGAGGCTCCGGGACAAGTCAAGAACGAGGCCCACGATATGCCCGTCGTATTCGGCAGGCATGAGCGCACTAACCATCTCTGCCATTTCTTTGGCACTCTTCGGTTTTTCCTTATCTGGCCCTACCTTCGTTGCCTGCCCAAACCAGAGGATTATGAATACTCCGATGCTCTCTGCATCAGGGTTACGCATGTAGCGTGGTTCGAGTTGGTCACGCCAGGCGTGCCAGAGTTCGGGGTGATTGTCCTTCTTTATCTCGACGGGCACGATTTTGCGACCGCCCTGAACAACGATGCTCGTCTGCATGTCAGCGCGTTTGTCCGCGGCGGCGAGACTCTCCTTCTCGATTTGCACAGACCTTAGAGCCAAAGGTATCCGCAGTAGGCCGAGCAGTACATCCCGGCAGGCGTTTTCACTTTTCGGGATGAACACGCCTTTCTTGTCCCTGTCATAGAACAAATCCAGCTGATTCGTTTCCTCGAAGTGAATTTTGTTCCCAACTTGAATCAGCTGGTCTCGCAATAGCTCGGCCATATCGCGCGGATTGGCGGGTTGCTTGTTTGCAAGGACGTTCGCTACCGCCTCGGGAGTCGGAGGGACATAGTGACGGTTCTTTATGCTGCTGTCTTGCTGAAAGAACAGGGCTGCCAGCCACGTGCACCAAGGCTCCATTTTGGGGTCTCGACGCAGAGTATCCAGTTCTTGGCTGGCAACAGGAGACATCGATTCCGCCAGAAAGTGAGCAATCCGCCGCAAAACTGCACCCTGATGGTCATACGGTGAGTTATAGCTCTCATCGTCGGCCGGGGTTCGGACAGTCGGTGTCGACGCGAGCACCCGAATCAGGCGTGCGGCAATGGCAGGATGTCCTGCCAGGGCGTCATATGCGCTTTGACCCCGCTGCTCAATTGCCATTGCCAGCAGATACGGGCCGCCTGCTCGCATGGCCGCTTCATTTTCGATGTGTTGAATCTGGCTCACGGGGTCGTTGACGAACAATCCCGTGCGAATCGCCAACCGGAACTTGTCGCTCAACCCTGGCTTCGAAAGTAACGTCGTTAAGACTTGACTGACAGTATCTTTCTTCAGATGCCGCTCTGCCCCGGGAAGAAAGACATTGCTGAAAAGATGAAGCAAACGCTCATCCGGCTCCGCCGGCATAACACCGATGACGCGCGGAAGAAGCTTCGAGACTAAATCTCTTGGAGCGTTATTCTCTCTGAGGAAGCGGAGTGCTTCGACGTTCGGAACCCGACCGTCTTTTAGCTGCTCTTCCCAACAGGTAAACATAAGGTCGGAGACTTGGTCTGGCTTGCTTTCGGCGAGCGCTCTCAGCCAGCCCGGAAGGGGCGAACCTGAATCAATCATGTAGAAGCCGAGCAACGCTTCGACGACGCTCTGCCTCCACGAGGTTACGTCGGCGCCGTCAAAGAAACAAAGCTTGGCGGCAAGCAACGCCGGGAACGAAGCAGGATAGCCGTATCCCACCCGTCGCCCGCCTGAGACAATGTTAGCCAGCGATGGCAGATTTTCAGCGTCTACTATGCGCTTCATTGCTTCAATTGCCCTTTCAGCAACTGTATCGTCTACAACCAGAAGGTCCGCGACTCGCTCCAATGGCGTTTCCCCCTGGTGGTCGTCGTGAATCTTCTCGTGAGCGTACGCAATCGCTTGCACAAGCCCGATGTCTTGTGCTCCTTGTAAGAGGCTTCGAACACGAGGGCCAAGCTCGCTCTGCCGCAGGGCTCGCTGGTCTCGGCGACGACTTTCGACCTTCTGCTTCTGCTCCGATTGGCGCTTCTGCCAAGAATCGAGTGGCCACGCCGTGTTTCGTTGCACCCACTCTTCTGCCTGCGGCCAGCGCTTCCGATTTGCCTCAATCCAATTTTCGAGCGTCTCCAACCGGATGTCGAACTGCCCGGTGAAATTGACCGCAATGAATGCTGCGCGGTCAACGCAGCTTTCAACAAATTTCTTGTCAGACGATGCTGCGGCCTGCTCAAGCAGCCACCGATACCAATCTGCCGGGCGTTCTGCGTGGTATAGACATTTTTCGATACTATGTATTTCGTACGATATGGCGCCCGTTGACATCTGCTCTAGATTCTCGAGCACGAGCAGGCGCTGCATCTCTGGACGAGCACTCAACCAGTCACTCATAAATTTGATGGCTGACGACTCAAGCCCAGCGGAGCCGTATTTGTCGAGACCCAGCGAGAACCACTTCCAAAGCTGTGAGGGACAGACCGACTCGCCCTTAACGTCTACTGCCCGCACCAGAACCCTTGCGGCGACTTCACGCACGATGTCATAAACACGGGTGGGCGTATCGATGTCGTCGCGCGCTGCTGCCGTGCCTAAGAGGGCTTGAAGAACGTCCAGTGCCGCCGGCAAGTCTTCGTCGGGAAGTCGGCGATTGAATTCGGCCGCCCAAAACATCCTGAATTGACCGATGAGGTTTGGCTGCTTTGGTGGCCTGCAATATGCAAGGACGTCTTGCACTGTAAGGTGCCGGGGATAGAGGCAATTCAGTATCTCGCCGAGAACTTCATCATCTTCATCCTTCACTGCATCCGACCTCAAATCGCGCAGAAGGTTTTGGGCAGCGGTCATCTCAAAAGCGTCGTTGCGCAGCCACGCCGCGACCGCACCGACCCGCACTCTCTGGTGTCGAGACTCGTCCCGCGCCATTTTCTCGAAAGTGTCGCCGAGGCCTGGGAATGTCTCACCGTATCGAATCGCATCGAGGATGCAAATGGCGAGTGCCTCGTGGCCAAGCTCCCCGGAACCGTCATTGAGCAGTCGGTCGAAGGTCGACTCCATGTCTGCCGTACCAAGCGCTCCGAAAGGATGGGCTTCCCAGTTCTCGTTCCGAAACCAAGGATTCTCAGTCGCCACACGTGCCAAGGACATCAGCAGTTTTACCTTCTGCCCCACCGAAAACGGCTTGACATCGCCATATAGGATTAACCCAAGCGGGTCTCGACGTGCTAGGAGTTCCCTGTCATCAACACAAAAGAGGGCCATCCAAGCATAAACGCCCCTGAGCACGTCGACCGTCTGGCTCCCAGCCACTGTCATAATTGCGAGGACCCGCTGCAAAGGCAATCCGTGACGAGATACCAGTTCGCCGACTGCATGCCCTGCGAGATACTCTCCGACCGTCCTGTGCACCGGCACCCGGAAATCTCCGTCAGCCGCGAAAAGCTTAGTGTCAAGCGCGGCCGTCGCGACCGCCTTGTCGACATTTAAATCCGAAGGCAAGTCGTCGATGTGGAAGGAATTCTGCGTAGTGATGCCGGAACCGCGGACCTGAATTGCCGATGAGTTTGAAAGAAGCATTACGGCCGCCAGCTTTCCGGCCGTCGACAACAGGCCCTGGGCACTTACTGAATTGAGATTGGAGCGACTCCGTTGGTGCACCGGATTATGCTCTTGCACAAGGAGCTTGCACGCCGCCGCATAGGTCGCGCTACGGCTATCCGGCCAATTGCCCTTCTGAACGACGTCAACCAATAATTTCAACAGGAGCGGGTTTGACAGGAGCGGAGCCAGCTTTCGAGCTTGCGCCTCCTCCAGAAACAACGCCGGGTCGGCCACTTCGGATGAGGGCAAGTTGCGCAGCAACTCAAGAATCTCGACCTCGTTTAGGGGATTCAACCAAAGTGTTTTGACTTCCTCGGACGGCGATACTTCCTGTAGGTCTACATCGCCACCACCTAACCAATCAGCCTCACGACACGACAGCCGAAACCGCGGGCGCCCTGCATTTTGCAATGCGCGGCGAATTTCATCGAGCGCCGCGTATGGGGAAACTGAGTCTGTGCGATGCTCATCCAATGAATCGATGAATAAGGTCTTACCTGCCACGCCGGGGGGAAGGCCCAGCACCGCGAAGTTCCGCGCGGTGACGTAAAGCGCCGAGTCACCCATGCGTTCCGCTTCCGCCTTGAACGCAGTTGTCTTCCCGGCGCCGGGCTCGGCCAGCAAAACATAGGCGTCGAGATGTTCCCAATCCGAAAGACGCCGGGATTGAACTTCCGAAGTCGAAGCCTTGAGGGTTGCACTGCGCTCGACGACAAACCCTTCTGTCTTGTGCGTTCCACCAACCATTGACCATATCTCCCTGTTCCGCCTTCATGCATTATAAAATCTCGAGGGCATTTACACACGGGGTAGGCATATCGAAGCGAAAGTCTCGGACCCAGCTAAGGGCTCTCCCGTAAGCAGGGGCTCTTAGGCGCTCCGTGCACACGCTTTGAGCCGGCAGCATCCACAACGAACAACGTAATTATAATCGACCGATTCGACCAAGCAATGAAGATTGAAATCACGGCTGACAAGGACATTCCAGACGCGCACAAAATCACAAGTCCCGAGTGGGATGGTGTGATTTTTAGAATGACGCACAAAGCATTTCTGCGATGGTTAGAAAGGCACGACAAAGATTTTGATACTGCTGGTGCATACATTCTCTACGCAAATCACTTTGACAAACGATTAGGTAAGAATATTTATATTGGCCAGTCAGATGATATAAAACGTCGCATCAACCAACACATGGCCAACAAAGACTATTGGACCATGGCGGTTATTTTTGTGTCTCGGGCTGATTGGATGAATATTGCGCACGCGTTCCACATAGAAAGTACGTTCATTAGCTGGGCCACGAACGCGCACCGATATTCAGTCGCAAATGGAACGAAAGGGAGCACTTGTCACCTAGGGTTGGAAGACCAGGAGCGGGTGGCAAGCTATCTAAAGCCCGTGAAAGAAATTTTGAGCCTGGCTAATATTGACCTCTTCGAAAAAAACTATGACAACAGCTTTACTCTTGAGAATGGTCCTGTCGCAGCACGCGTCAAACATAAATCGCACGTCCAGATAGTTGCGCCGGCCACACCCGGCAAGCGAGTGCGAATTCTCTCAGGCAGCGTTATGTATGGGCTGGACGCAAAAATCGTGCAATCATATGGACTGTTCGGCGTCACTTACGACTCTGAAAATAAAACTCATACATTTTCTGAAGATGTCGAAATCGACACTATTGGCCCCGACAATCCCTTCCCTAGGTTGTTTGGCGAAGGGCTCAACCGTTGGACAGATACGACGGGCCTTAGACTTTACAGGGCTGTCGGCATTTAACGACGACGTCTTGTCGGCTTGGCCCAAGCCGCCCCCTGTGGTCATGCGGAGCGCCACGGTAGGTTGCGCTCCGCTCGCTCAGCACTCCGCCCACATGGGGCTGGGCCCCAAGTGACCACCGACGCCGACCGAGCGAATTTTGAGACAGGTCAGGTCATCAAACCGAATTCCATCAGCAAAAGAGCGCCCATTGACGACTTTGGGTACAAGTCCTAAAACGGCGCGCCTGCCTTCGCGAGCACCTCGGCGTTCGTTCAGGAAAGGGGGACCATGCTATCCGGTGACCAAGGGAAAGCTCTGAACTTGATTGGAGAGGTCGCAGCTAGACTGAGCTATTTGCACAGACAACGAAAGCAAATCGCTTCCGCGATTTGCTGCGCGCATGTCGACGTCCTTGACCAGCTTCTTGAGCGCTTCCGCGCCGATTTCCGTCTTAAGGTCCAGAGTCACCGAACGCTTACCGCGATTTAGGACCTTGTAGAACAGCCCCACGCCGTCCTTGGTTTCGCCCGAACGGCGAATTTCATCGCCGACTTGCGGGCGTTCAACCTTGATGACGTCAACGCCATGGTCGGCGAGAAACATGCCGCACATCGGCGCAGCTAGGAAATTCGAGATGTCGAGAACGCGTACGCCGCCGAGCGCTCGCGTCGATTTGCTGGGAAGACTTTCCAGTTGATATAGGCCGCGACGCGACGTTCACCTACACATGCCTTACGAACGACGGGCGAGAGCACCTGGCGTCTTAGCGATGCGGCGCTCAGCGGCATCAAGGGCGTCTCCGTAGATGGCTATTGAGACCATCATGCTTTGATGCCACTACTGCGAGAACCGTTTATTGGATTAGCATCATGTTTCCGTGCAGACGGCTCAGCGCTACCGGCATCTTGGTCATCCATTTGTTGATGAACGTGATGGCGCGCAAGGTCGAAACGCTCCGGACTGTCGGTGGCCCATAACTGCCAACTCACCGAGAAAAATGGCTTCGGTTCGCCTAGGGCGGCGAAAAGTGGCGTAATAAAGGCATCCCAATGAGCCAGCAACGCGAGCAAGATATTTTTGAACTTCAAACGGTCGCACGTCGTGCTGCGATTGAACGTGCAGAGAAGGAGTACAAGCTGCATTGTGACGTCTACGAGACAGCCGACCGAAAGGCGCAGGCAACCACCACGATTGCTGGTGCTCTCTTGGCAGCAGACCTTGGCTTCGTCGCGCGATTGAGTGAGAGGCCGAGCATCTTCGCGCTTACCATGCTCCTTGTGATTACTATCGCGCTCGGGGCAAGCGTGCTACTCGCATTGTGGGCGATGTATGTCCGTGATACGGAAATCCCTGCGATTGGCCCCGAAACCGTCACACATTATGACGCTATCCTCCGGCAACCATCGCCTGAGTCGTTCGAGCGGGCAGAGAGACTCTTTCTTGACTTCTTGCTAAAAAAACTGGGAACTGCCAACGAGTCGGTCAGTTCTGTTGGTGCGCGGAAAGCCGGCCTCGTGCACCGTGCTCAACAAGCCCTAATCGGTGCGGCCTTCGGGACAATATTGCTGACGCTTGCGCTCATATTCAATCCCAACTTGCTTGCCCTGAAGGCAACTGCCGAATCGGCGCCTGGACAGCCGTCAACGGCACAGCCCACACCAAAAAGCTAAGACGGAGCCTCAGTACGTCGACGACTGCATCCAATCAATCTCGTAGTTTCGATTGTCGCCTTCTCGCCTTTCCCTCTTGCGTCAACTTTGCGCCGGGCTCAAATCACTGAGTCTAGGAAATCGACTCTTGACCCGCGTTGCCATATGGAAACGGATAGATTGACGTCCCCAACAATCACAGCTAAAAACGGGAGCCCATCAATCATCTCTGTAGAGGCCTTTTCCCATTGTCGGATATCTATGTTTGACGGTGACGGGTCCTGCTCGGGATGGCTGTGCCATTCACCCAGATAGCCGATTTCTCGGCCCGAGGATGTCCATAGAGCGCTAGCTTCACTCTGATGCCCAGAGCTCTCCCGATTGAACGCCGTGCGCGTTCGGACATCGGTGGGAAATGGAACGGTCAGATGTGTTACGTCAAAGTGGCGGCCGCGCCGCTTACCTAGCAGGACGCCACCCGCTTCAAAATCGGTTGCTCGAAGCTGTCGATAACGCGCAAAGGTGATAAGGACAGACTCAGCAAAGATTGCCATCACACGATGGTCGGGCGTCGTCCAAGAATTCAGGTGGTGCATGCCGGACATTCCTGCAGTTGAGCCGGGTCTATCAGCTGGCGTGAGGAGTCCCATCGCGGGTCCAAAACCCTAGTTCGAAGACGGGGTGAGCAGTTCGCATTAGCCCAATCGACAGCCATGTCGGCGGCAAGACTTGCGGCCTGGACCGAAACGGTCGCCGGAAATGGCACGTACAGGCTCTCACATCCGTGACCGGCAAGCATCTGAGGAAGCTCACCTTCTGTCACTTTGTATATCGGTGACCTGTCCCGTGTTTTGAGGCATCTCACGCATGCCGCATCGCGAGAGTCGCGCATCAACGCACGAATGGCGGTACCTGGCCCTTCAATCCAGACCGATAGCATCGGGCGGAAAGCGTCGGCGGAGAGCTTACGCGCCAGAAGATGGCCGAAAGCCTCTTCACCTGTTGCGTCAACTATCAAATCGGCGCGGGACAAGTCAACTTGTAGCGCGTTAACAGGAATCGGAATGAGCTTTGCACCTGGTGCGCCCCGACGCAATTCTTTGGCTAACGCCTCAGCCTTGTTGCGCAAAATATAGTTCAAGCCTAAGCGATGTCGGCCCACGTTCTGTGGAAGCAGGATATCGTTGTCCACGAGGCTCAGCGCTCCGCCTCCCGTCCCCGCTCCGGCCTTCACGAGATATTCACCGAGAAAGCCACCTATCGTGCCGCAGCCGACAAGGATGATTTGCTTACCGGCCAGCGTGCGTCGCCCCGGCGTGCTTCTTTCAGCAGTGTACTGGTCGTCGATGCGAAGGCAGAACATTGGCACCACAGGGCTTCGATACGCAACTTCCAAGGACTTGAAATCGCGAGCGCGCTGCCCCTTCTCTCGACGGTCGTACTCGACCGCGAAAGCGTAGACGAATCGCGGCGACTCAATGATGCATAGCAGACTGTTCGCATCCGTTTTCGCTTCCGCATGGATGAGGTCTTCTAGCTTCCTCCGTGCTCGCGGGTCTAGCGTTGCCTGCCATTTCAATACATCAGCGACCGTCTCAGGAGGCCATTTTTCTTGCAGGGCACGCGGCGGCGCTGTCGTTCGCACCCTTCGCACGGTCACCTTGCGTGTCGAATCGACCGAGAGGCCAATGGCAGCGAGCTTCGACAATGTCCGATTTGTGTCGTCGCTTACCGCGGTTATCGGCCGAGCCTCATCCTTCGAGTCAAGCACGAGTACAGAAAGTGGAAGATGCCCTTTCTCCTCGAAGTCTAACAAGCATAGTGCGCTCTGCGGCCAGCATGAGAAAAACTCTTCCTCGAGGTCTTGAGTCAACTCCCCTCGAAGAATTTGCCCGAGCACCGCTTCAGCGCGTTCGATGCAGGCAAGCACCTGGCCGACGATGTCGAATACATCCAGGACAATCGCGCCATGCGCCAAATAGCAGAAGCTTCCATCCGCGCCAACATGCGGAGCTACAGGCTGAAGCGCGGCGGGAATCGGCGCAAGATAGACGCGCGGAAGGTCCTTCCCGTCTGGGTCCACTTCAAGGCGGACTGAAAATGGCGTTTCCTCGCTTATCAGGCTACCTGAAAACACGAACCAGCCATCCTCGTCGTGCCCAACATAAGCGAAGCCTCGCGAAGCCAGTGCACGCGAAAGTTCGGAGCCAGTCGGCC
Source organism: Caballeronia pedi (assembly GCF_001544915.2). Taxonomy (GTDB): domain Bacteria; phylum Pseudomonadota; class Gammaproteobacteria; order Burkholderiales; family Burkholderiaceae; genus Caballeronia; species Caballeronia pedi. The sequence continues at coordinate 193,051 of NZ_FCOE02000003.1, forward strand.
CTTGTTCGCTCATCCAGCCTGCCTCCTGCCTACCAGTGGAGACGCAACGGCACACGCTGGCGCGGTGAGGACGGTCGCGGCTACGCTCGTGACCTTGACTCTGTGAGGCTCATCTGGAAACCGGTCGCCAAACTGATTGACCAGCCACGAACACGCTTGCGCGGCGTTGCTACCATGAAGTGCCGCGCGGAGGAAGGACTCGAGACGCTCCAGCTTCTTTGCCGCTTCTTCGACGGCTGCGCGGCCAAGGCGGTCAGTCAATGATTCGTTTGGGTCGACCGGGTTGCGAACCCCGTCACGAAGGACCGCCGGCATCTTCTCAACGACATCCAGCAATGCAAGGTCATCGCGCCGCTCTCTGGCTTCGAAGACCGGCGCGGAAGCTGCCATGAGCAGAATCGATGAAGGCCCACCCGATTTCCACTGCCAGTCTCGGAAACCTTTGATGTATCTCACGGAACGGCGATATTGTTCGCCGTGACGGTCGACCTCTTCGAGGAACCAGGTCTTGACGGGGCGCGGGTCAGATTTGACCCAGTTCCTTTCTCGGTGCGCCAGCAGGACATGGTCGCGGGGAAGCGCTGTCCAGACATCCCGCTCAGCCTGTCCGAGAGCTGAATCGAAGATGGGGTAACCGTATTGCTCCATCGCCTTTTGCAGCGTCTCGAATTCATCGTCCGGAATCGCGTAAAGCGGAATGTCCACATGCGCGAATTTCGCAATCTCGATACGGATGCAAGTCGGTTTGTCCGTCACGAGCTTCCACCGACGTGCCTTGACGAGTTGCTCAAGCGCCTTCTCAGCCGCCTCGAAAAAGATGCCGCTGGCAACGCTCGGCTTTTCCTCCTGCGAGACAAAGCTCAGTGGCAGATATGCGCCGTCATCGACGTCCGCTTGCTGCGGTGCCTGCGCAGGAGCGTTCAGCGTCTTGTATGCCCAAGAGCCTTGCGTGAAGAATCGGGGATGAACTGCAGCGCCGTCGTAGCCATGCTCTCTTAGCACCTTCATCAAGTTGTCGCGAAGACATCGACGCACTGCACTCTTTGCCTCGGCGATGAAGATGCGCTCCTCATCGTTCAGGTCGAGATTTCTGAGCAGAGTCTGTTCCTCAACCGACGAGTAAAACAGTGAACTCAGGTTCAGCATGTGGCTACCTCTACGTTTTTGCGGGGTCCGTGATAGAACTTCGGTGTAGCAGCGGTGTGAGACTTGAATAGCGGGTACCTAGGGTCACCAAGCATCCGCCGCGCGGCCTGTGCGCCGCGCTCACGCAGAACTGTCGTCGCTCCTTTGCTCACAACATCGAGTGACGAGATATCGCGACTCTGGTCAGGGGTCGCTTGGTCATCGACGCGCAAATAGTTCGTCCCAAGCGCCTGCTGCAGCATGTAGTCGACCGCGCCCTCTTGCGCAGAAATGACCAGGTCGAAGACTTTGGCTCCCCACCGGGCGACACCCCGGTCAAGCGCAGACGAGCCCCGCATCGTTGCGCCGACGGTCATCGTTCCGATGGCCAGGACGCGAATCGTGGTCTTGTTATCGACGCCTAGAAAGTGTCTGGCTTCGTGGAGCCCGAAGAGTCCCGGAGAATTGCCAACAAGGCCACCGTCCGCGAAGGTTCCGTGACCATCGATGCGATGAAGCGGAAAATAGGTAGGCGCAGCCGCCGTCGCCAAACCCACATCGACCAGCGTCCGGCGCGCGTCGCCTTCAAACGCCGATGCGTGCGGGGTCTTGAAAAATTGACCCTTCCCGGTGCTGTAGTTGACCGTCGGGATGAGGATTCGATGCTGAAGGTCGCCGATGGTCCGGTTGCCCAAGCGCTCGGACAAAACAGTTCTCAACCCGTCGGGCGAATGCTTAGCCAGCCACCATTTTCCGAACACCCGACGAAGCAAGCTGCGACTTCCAAAAATCATCTTCCCCTGTCTGACGAACATCGCCTCCAGGTCCGCAGCCGGGATTTCCGCTGCGAGCCCCAATGCGAGCAAGCCACCCGCCGAGGTGCCACAAATGAGGTCGAAATGCTTCGCCAACGGCCGTCCGCAAGACTGTTCGAGCGCGCGCAGAATGGTGGCTGTGTACAGGCCGCGGTATCCGCCGCCTGACAGCGCAAGAATATGAAAATCAGGGGCGAGTTGGTCATCCACGGCAACAAGGCGATTCGTATGAGTGAACTAACTATACGCGATTTTCTGAATCGCGTATACTTTCTGTACTGATTTCGAGCGGGAGAAATATGGCAACCGAGGACGTCCCGGCGGTCGGGCATGGCGAGCCAAGAATTAGTTCGAGGTGGGGCCAGGAGCGGCGCCTCGAATTTATAGACTTCAGACTCCAGTGGGATGGGCGGATAAACCGAAGTGCGCTGACCGATTTTTTCGGAATCTCGACGCCGCAGGCTTCGGCAGACATTGCTAAGTACCAAGACCTGCGGCCACAGAACATGGAATACGACCGCAGCCTGAAGGTTTACGTTAGAGCACATGAGTTCGCCCCTGCGTTCCCGGTAAGCCAGCCTTCGAGGTATCTGAACGAGTTGCTGGCAACGGCGACAGGCATTCTGCCGAGAGATGCCACGTTTGTCGGATGGTGGCCCTCCGTCGCGGTCGCGCCATTTCCATCACGCAGGTTGGACGTGGAAGTCCTTGCTGCCCTTCTAAAAGCAATTCGAAGTCAAGAAGGGCTACGAATCTGCTATCAGTCCATGTCGCGCACTGAACCGACGAGCCGCACTATCTCCCCGCATGCGCTAGGCTTCGACGGCTTCAGATGGCACGTTCGAGCGTACTGCCACTTGCGAGACCGATTTTTAGATTTTGTCATTGCTCGGATATTGCGTATCGACGGCACGGAAGCTTCTGGGCAACTGCAAGAGAGGGATAGCGAGTGGCATACGACGGTGACACTCAAGATTGCACCGAACCCAGGCCTCATCGAAGCAAAAAGGCGAGTTGTTGAGCTTGACTATGGGATGGAAAACGGCGAACTCGAGTTTCGATGCAAGCAAGCGCTGCTGTTTTACTGCATGAAGCACTTGGGACTGGCCGCTGACTCCGGGGTGAAACCCGAAGAGCAGCAAATAGTGTTGAAGAACCGTGCGGAAGTGGAACGCTTTCTACCCTTCCGCGCACCGTAGCCTTCCGAGCTTTTTTGTTCGGCTCTTTCGAGCAGAGCGCGATAGCTTGCGTGACGCGACTAATCCATTCACCCTCGTACCTTCGTGAAGCGTAGTTGCCGGATTGTTGCGATACCCTTCATGGACGCACGTGCGCTCATTGCGAGAGCCAGTGCCGCAACATGCTCATATAGTCAATTTGCTGCCTTCTCTTTTTTGCTTTTAGAAAAGCTCTCTTAACGTGGAAGAGCTTTTTTTGACGAACTTAGAGAGTCGTATTTAAATTTAACCGAGAAAATATCTCGATAGTGCAAAGATTGAACATCGCTTCGCTCAATACTTTGACCAAAATGAACAAACGCGGACATCCGAATGTCGACCTCACCACGCCCCTTAGAATCGACCGCACCCCTGCCCCAGTCGACCGCTGAACAGGCCGCTGCGCCCGAGGCGACTTTCACGGGCGTCTTCGATATCTCCGACGCGGACGGAGTGAACGAATCCGAGCGCCTTCTGATGCGCCTCTGCCGCCGGTCATTCCTCAGCCTTTGGTCTTTTGCGAATCTGCATACCGACCAAGATATGCGCGGCGGGCGTGGTAGCGCAAAGGAATTCGCCGACGTTCTCGTCGTTTTTGGGAACGACGTCGTCATCTTTTCTGACAAGCACGTAGCTTTTCAAGAGGACAGAGACCTTGGCGTTGCGTGGCGACGTTGGTACAAACGCGCCGTCGAAGAATCAGCGAAACAACTGCATGGCGCGATGAGTTGGGCGCGGCGGTTTCCCAAACGTGTGTTTCTTGACACCGCGTGCACACGGCCCTTGCCCGTCGCTCTTCCGTCGGCGGATTCAGCACGTTTCCACTTGGTGGCTGTGACGCGCGGAAGCTATGAGGCCTGCGCGCGATTTTTCTCGGGAAGTCTCGGCACACTGCAGATTCGCACCGACGTCAGAGGCTCGGCGCACGCTGACAATCCGTTCTTTGTTGGACTGGTCAATCCGGAAAAGGCCTTTGTCCATGTCTTCGATGAGTTCTCGCTCGAGATGGTGCTCAAAGAAATGGACACTGCGAGCGACTTCATCTCCTATCTGAAAGACCGCGAGGCGTTTCTCAATCGCCAAGACCGAGTCGTGTATGCGGCCGGCGAAGAGCAGCTGCTTGCAAGTTACTTGACGAATGGCGACGAATTGGGGCGGAACTTCTTGCCACCAAGCGCGCGGGAGGAGGAAGCCACAGTCATCGCATTTGACGAGACGCATTACGAGTCTCTGATGTCGAATCCGAGCTTCCGCGAAAAGAAGCGTCTGGACAAGCCCAGTTACCTCTGGGACCGGATGGTCGAACGGTTCATCCGTCTCGGCGACCCCGAGTTGATAGCACCGGGGTTCGACCAAGATAATAACGAGACCGAACAAGCGCTGCGGCTTCTGGCGCGGGAATCACGATTCCGTCGACGCATCTTGGTGGACGCGATACGTGGGGTACTCACGAGAGCCGCGGATGAAGGAAGGCAAGCTGCGCGTGTCTTCACCACAGACCAGGACACGTCGCTTGTGTACGTCTTCGTGCTCGTTCCAAAGCGCGCCAACGAAACCTACGATGACTATCGAGGGCATCGAATTGCAGTGCTCCATGCCTATTGCAAATGTGCAAAACTGCGATTTCCAGAGGGTTCGACATTTATTGGCATCGCATTCGACCATCCGACGAGAGACTATCGCGGCTCCTCTGAAGACCTCTTTGTGTACATCTGCGAACACCTTGGTGACGAAGAAAGGGAAGAAGCGGAGCGATATCGGCAAGAGCTTGGAATTCTCCCTGACAACATGGAATTGAAACGCATGAGCACAGCCGAGTTCCCAGCTTTCGTCACAAAGGCTCAGCCTGTCAAGAATGACACCAAGAGGCCAAGTAAGAACGATGAGCGCAAGCGCAATCGAAGCAAGATGGCTAAAGCATCGCGGAAGCGCAATCGTAGGCGATGAGCAGCATCAGTCCTCATGTGCCGGCTCCAAAAACGGCGCCGGCACAAATTGTTCTTCTCACTGCGTTCACAAACGAGGAGCCCGCTAAACTCTGCGGACTGCCATCAGCCGGCCTTAGGTCAATGCTTTCAAGTAGCAAAAGTGCCGGCGTCGACTTCGCTTGTGCTCGCAGGGAGCAACGTCGTCGAGTCCACGGCGTTCTCCGACGTCGCCTTGCCAGCAGCGCCCTTCGTCCCGACCTTCTTGGTTGCAGCCTTCTTGCCCCCAGCCTGCGGTCCCTTCTTCGCTGCGGACGTCGACTTCTTCGCAGCAGCTTTTTTGCTGACAGCAGTCTTCGCCGACGTCGCCGAAGCTTTCTTCGCCGCCCCCTTCTCGGCAGATGTCGTCGCCGTGCTCTTCTTCGCCCCTGCCTTCTTCACCGCGACTGCCTTCGGTGCACTTTCCTTGCCATCAGCAGCCGTGGCCGCAGCGCCGTCAATAAGGAACTTCGTCCTGTCTCGGGCACCAGCTAGCCAAGCTGGCGCTTTCCCACGGCCGCTCCACGTCGCCCCGGATTTCGGGTCGCGATATTTCGCAGGCTGAGGTCCACGAATATAATTGCCCACAGACTTCGCCGAATTTTTATCTACAGCGGGCGCGGCCGTCGCATTGCCATCAATTAGAAACCGGTCGCGATTTTTCGCAGTCGCCAACCATCCCGGCGCTTTTCCACGACCACTCCACGTCGCCCCGGACTTCGGGTTGCGGTACAGCGCGGGCTGCGGACCGCGCACATAGTTGCCGACAGCCTTCGGCGACGCTTTGCCGGCAGTCGGGACCGCTGCCGCATCGCCATCAATTAAAAATTTGTCGCGATACTTTGCGCTTGCAATCCATCCCGGCGCGCGGCCATGTCCGCTCCAAGTCGCTCCAGACTTCGGGTCACGATACTTCGCATTCGACGCTGTCTTGTCCGAAGCTGACTTCATCTCCATTTTGCCGCCATGCTTCCTGCCACCAACCGCCGAGCAAAGGTCATCCATCGATATCCCGTGCTCTGCCATCAGAGTGTGAATCCCGGCAATGACGCTCGCCGATTTCTTCTTGGTGATTGCCTCCGCTTCAGCTTGAAGTTTCGCAATCTTCGCCTGAATCGACTGCAGCGTAGCCATGACTTTCCCCTTTCGTGATTGCAATCAACGCACTATGCCATATGCGCATTGAACAATGCGAGTTCTCGGCCTAGAGCGATGCTCTAATGAAGCGCGGAGAGTAGTTTTTCTGACAACAACAGTCATTGCGAAATTGCTTGTAAGTCACCGAAGCAATTAAGGGTTTGCCTCATTCAGCCGATACGACCTTATTGCCGCGTCGGGTGGTACCACATAGACTTATTGGCGGCAGCCGAAGCTTCCTCCTTCTTCACGAGAGCCCAAAGGAGCGTGAAAGCTCTCTCGCGCGCCAGCTCAACGCTGTTCGTCGCTCGGCCAACTTCCATCAGCGCTGCGAACCCGTCGGCGTCGGGCCGCTGCTCGAAACGCAACCAAGCATACAAATTCGCTTCCACCGACTCATCCCGGCGCAAATACTCCTGCACGCAGAAGTCGAGCAGGCGCCGGTCCGGGTCTTTGAAGGTGGCGAGTCCTTGCCGAGCCCAATCAAGGCCCTCATCGAACCGACCGTTCTGGGAGCAGGTTTCTGCAATCAGCAGATAACGATACGGTGCCGAGAGGTCCTTTTGCCGAATTGCAATCAGCTCGTCGACGTCCCTATCGTGCTCCGCAAGTGCCAACATCGCATGTTCGAGCCGCATTCGATTGCCTTCGAACGTTCGGCGCAGTCCGTCGCTGGGCGACAGGCTTGGGAGCTGGCGCCATTGCTCCTCGACAAGTTGTCGGTATCTCTGTAATCCGGCATCGCCGAGTGGCTCTTCGTAGGCCGGTATCACGTCATAGAAAGTGTCCCATAGGCCTCCTATTTGGAAGCGGAATAGACGCTCAGCAAGTTTGATTGGGTCCGGCGAGGTTTGTCGGCAGGCCTCGAGATGAACCGCTGCCAGCTCGAGAATGCCTGGCATCACATCGCCGTTCGAATCATCAATCTGTTCGAGGCTCTTTTCGGCGCCGGCAATGGCCAGTTCCGCAAGTTCTACCACGTCCGAGGCCGCAGACCTGCTGAGTCGTTGGCGAAGCGCGTCGGCGAGCGAGAATAGTCCGTCGCCGTATGCACCAGACTCACGCCAATCAAGCGGTCGACCGATTCTTGTCGCCTCCCTTACCGCCGCCTTCATGCCGGGTAGGTCGTGAGCGCTGGCCGCTCGCGCTGCAAAAAGCAATTTGTCGCGCAGCACCATGTCGCGCTCAACCGCATCGAGTAGCAGTTCTCGCATGGCGTCGTCGTCCAACGTCGCCACGTACTCGGCGATAAGCTCTTCGGCGGTCTTGCGCTTCTTTCTGGTCTTCGTCGGCTCTGACTCATCCGGATGAAAGACCTCAACGCCGGAATTTTCGAGCCAGGAGAGCGCAACAGCCACGACATGCTTGCAAAAGGTCCCTGATTGTCCAACCGGACAATCGCAACTGTAGTCAAGTTCTCCGTCGAGTCCGACCTTCATTTCGACGCTGTAACGGGTCGAACCGTTGACGGTTGCACGCAAGGCTCCGCCGCTCTCGTCGAGTCGTGATACGGCTCCCTCATGGAAGTACGCTTTCCCGCGAGCGAACGTCTTGAAGTCGGCGAGAGACTGCAATTCGTCCAGTGTCAGCACATCGCGGAAATGAGTTTGGCTGGTCATGAGTTTGCGTCGGCGGGTCGTCAATCCACATTGTAGTCAACCCATATCGCGCTCTCACGGCGCCGCGCTTCGCCTGCACGAGCTTCGCGTTGTGCGCCCCAACAGATTTGATTCCACGAAGCCGCCGGCAAAAGGCACAGGCGGTTGCCCTTCCATGCCACGTCAGCTCTGGGATAGAGGCAGAAGGCCGCATTGTCCTCCAAGTGGTCTTCGGCACGTTTTCCCGCGACGCGCGGTCCGGAAACGACAGAATGTTTTCCACCGGACAGACGTCCTTTGCCAAGGCCCCTACGCTGCAACCCATTGGGGAACGATTTTTACAAAAGCAGAAGGTCACAACCAGTGCCCAGGCCGGCTATACACAACAAATCATTTGGAGCGACAATCGTCCAAGAGTTGCTCCGCGAGACCCGCGCCGTAGGCTTTGCATTCGCGGGCCTCGGCGTCGGCACGGGCGTTGGGCTTTTGGCGGCCGCCATGCTTTGGGCTGCCGACATCGACATTGTTCAGTGGGGCACCGCTTCCGTCACGTGTATGGCTGCCGGCATGTTCCTCGGCTTCACGCTGGTCGTAGGGTACGGCATTCGTCTGAGAACAACCCACGGCCGCCTAATTTCGCTCGGAAAAGACATCGAGGCGTGGTTCACGTGTGCCGGCGCTATTGGCGAGGCAACCAACGTCGAACCGCCAAGTTTCGGAAAGGCCGCGAAGCGCACGCACTCGGATACGTACCCGGCGGAGCTTGAGCACGATGCGGAGAAGCAGGCTACTGCTCTCCTTGTGCGCTTCATGCTGCCGCGCAAGCAATAACGCTCCGTCCGACTCCGAAGCATCTTTGCTCACGGCGCGTCGATAACGAGCCGGCAACTCACCCCGCACACACGCCAAAAGCACTGCGTCCTGAGAGACGCTTTTAAGAGGCGCTGACCGGCGTGTTCGCGGCTGCACAAGGTTTGCGTTGACGCCGTCGCCCGATGCTCAAGCCTCGAGCCGATTTGATTGCTGCCCGCAGACTGACCGTGCCGACGCCGTCGCTCAGCGCATGACTGTCGGCTGCATCTGCCCGTGCTCCTGCAATTGCGCCTCAGCGGCAGCTTGCTTGCGCTTCTCCTTGGCGAGATGCCGCCCGGCGACACAGCCACCGACGGCGCCGACTACAGCGTGATGCCCAGCATAGTGACCAGCGACACCACCGACTACCGCCCCTTTCAAGCAACCTTCAGCACTCGCGGCGCCGGCAGATGCAAGCAGAGCACTTCCCAACAGGACCAAAAACATGTTTTTCATTGATTCACTCATTTTCGTTGCGAGTGTGGCGACATCCGACACCCGTGTCGCGGGCTATGCCCAGAACATCAGTTCCTTGTTAAACAAACTACGTAAGCCCTAACCGCTGCTCGCGCAGGTGCATTCGCGCCCGCAACGCCGAAGAGAAATCACCCATTCGGCGCTGCGGGTTTCAAATTCACTGACCGATTTGCCGACTTACCCGATTCTCCTGCTGGTTGAGCGCTCGGTCTTCTTGACGGGTGATGTGGCCGCCGTTTTGGCTCGCCATCAGACGTTCCTCATGACGCACTTGATGGTCTTCGCGATGCAGCCGCATCGCCTCGCCACGCGACAGTTCGCCTTCCCGGACTTCTTGATGGATTCGGCGGTCCTGATTGGCCAGCCGCTGATTAACCTCAGCGCGACGCGGATGCGATGCATCCCAATTGGTTGCAGCCGATGCGGTTCCCGCGAACGCGATTGACAGCGCGGCGATTGCTGCGAGCTTCTGAGTGAGCGTTTTCATGCTTATCTCCCGTCGAGTCGATGAGACGGCTTCGTGCCGTTCATTGCATCAACGCGCCCCTTGTCCGCCTTGTTGACGTTGCATATGTGAGTTGTGAAACCGAGTATTTCGGGCTAGCTGGACTTCGCGGAGTTAAGCCGGAACGAGCCCTTGGTCAACGTGTCGAACGCGCGTTGAGATGGCGCCTTGCTGGGGCGCCCGCACGGACTGCGACGACGAGCGTCGCCGGCGAGAGCGACATCCGTTCGCCTTGGGAGTAAGCTTCTGCACTGAGCCCATATCCTTGGACGGAGACGGCAAGATGGGGAACGCTTTAGCTTCGACTTCCGGCTTCGACGGGCATACGCCCGAGTCGCTGCGCACACTGGCCGCATATCTAGAAATTTCTCTCGAAGAGGGCAAGTGCGTGGTCGTGATGCGCCGAGGCACCGACCTCTGTTCTGTGCTAGTCGGTGACCCCGCCGACGAAGACGGCAAACTGACTGACCACGGAACAATCGCTGCAGGTGTAGTGGACGAATTGCTTAAACTGACTCATGTGGGTTTGAACCGAATAACGGTCGACGACCAGACTTACCGCTTTTTTCGAAGCTTTACGCTAATCTCTGACGTCGGCGCGGTGGTGTTTACTCCGGCGTAAGCCGTAACGGGTCGCCGGCTATGTCAACGGCGACTATCCGCGCCGGTCGGTGCGCTATTCAAGTTCGACCAGTTGGTACGTACTTAAGCGCCGCACACGACTCTGCCATTCAGCAATCGCGGCCTCATGGCCGCCCACTTTTGCTGCCGAGCCCGGGACGGTCGAACGTTGCGACGGCATCACCTTGGAACCTCGCAAGTGCGATGAGCAAACATCGGCTTGCGACGCGTTCCTCAACGCAAGAGCCGACAGAAAGCTGCTGCGTCGTGGAGAAGTTCGCGTTTTGCAATGAGATGGTCGGACGCGCGCCGGTCTTGAATTAAACCGCACGTGAAGGTGTGGACAAGGGAACGGTCTTCCCTCTTGCCAACCGCTTCTCGCGCGATGATAGACGCAGTCGGTGTGTGCTTCTCGGCGGGTCTGGCTCCATCTCGGTCCTTGAACGTCTTCATGCGCGAGCCGGACCACAGCTCTTTTGTCGCCGTACAAGACACGGGAAACCCGGTTGCCATACAGTATTGCCGTTCGGAATGTGACCGCAGTACCTTCCTTGAAAACTCGGCGCGTGCCGATGAACCTTGAAAGATATCGCCCATCATACGCACTCAGGTCGGCCGAAATGGAAGGCAATTGGACATCAGTCTCGAAGCTCAAGCGGCACATTCGGTAGTCGACGCTGCAGTACACTGCAAGCTACGGTGCTTAACGAATCCGCGGGTCGAGTGTTTGGAGCACTTCAGATGAAACTCCTCTTGGTAGACGATTACAGCGCTACGACCGATTTGCTCGCCGATATCGCGCGCTCGAGGGGACACCAAGTGACGCTTGCATGCAATGCCGCAGAGGCGTTGGTTGCGACGAGCGGCGAAGGCGTATTCGAGCTGATTCTCCTGGACATCGGGCTACCGGACATCAACGGTCACGAGCTGTGTATGCGACTTCGTGCGTCAGAAAAATACGCATCCCGGTCCATCTTTTCCCTCACGGCGCACGACGACGTCGGCGAACGCTTCGAGATGTCGTGTTTCGATGGTCAACTTTTGAAGCCTCTTTCGCTTAACGATTTCGAGTCGTTGCTCGCGAGTAGCGGGCGGACGTAAGCCGCGCTCTTAATGGGGAGTTTCCTCGGGATGGATTGCTCAGCGAATCCATTCGGGTCGCAACATCGCCTTCCCGGAGCCTAGTCGCGACATACTTTTGAAAGTAACCTGCCGTCAGTTGCAGCCGTATCCCGTACGACGATTCCACCAGCAGATTGCCTCGCCTTGCGTGCAAACGAACATGCTGCCAACGGTGTCGCATTGAATGGTTGTCTGCCGACGACCGTTTGACGTCGGACTGTCTTTTGTTAGCTCCGAGTCTGATGACGCGACCGCGCTCTCTATCGCCGCGCGAACCTTCGCGGTTCCCTCGGTTGGCTTCTTTGTCGCCACGCCAGGCGCGACTGTACACGCAGACATGAGGGCCGCCAGACAAATCGACGCGAACAAACGGTTTGTCGTCATCGAAGCCATGGTTTCCTCCCAATACTTAGTAGACACCCGTTGCGCCCCACCGTCTGAACGCCGAAACAACCATAGCGGGCATGGAACGATTCTATCCCCGCGTCTGTGATGCAATTTCAAGAGACCGTCGAAGACGCTAGGGAAACACCCTACCTGTCATTGCTTCGCTCCCTTAGAACCCTTAACAAAATGAAGAAAAGGGGCTGTTAACCCTTGATGAATGCTGTTAACCTGTTCATTGTTTCGGCGATGAAAGGAACATGGCTAAACCTATACTCGACGACGAACTCTGGGCACTCATCGAACCGTTATTGCCCCCTCCAAAACTACGACGCCACCGTTACCCAGGGCGCAAACCGCTCGACAATCGTGCGGTGCTCACAGGCATCCTCTTCGTCTTGCAGACTGGCCTGCGCTGGGACCTTCTTCCTCGCGAGATGGGTTGCGGCAGTGGCATGAGTTGCTGGCGTCGCCTGCGTGACTGGCAGGAGGCAGGCGTCTGGGACGAGTTGCACGAGTTGCTCCTTGCGCGGCTTCGGGCCGCCGACCAAATCGACTGGTCTCGAGTCATCGTCGACTCCTCTTCAATCCGTGCTATGGGCGCGGGTCAAAAACGGGACCGAATCCCACAGACCGCGCGCGACCCGGTTCAAAGCACCACCTCATCACCGAAGCGCAGGGCATCCCGCTCGCGGTGATACTGACTGGCGCCAACCGCAACGACGTCACTCAACTTCAAGCACTGGTCGAGGCCATTCCGCCCATCAGCGGCAAGCCTGGCAGACCACTATCGAAGCCTCGGGTCGTTCAAGGCGACAGAGGCTACGACCACGACAAACATCGACGTCCGTTGCACGCAGCGGGCATTGCCACGGAAATTGCTCGGCGCGGCCAGCCTCACGGCAGCGGATTGGGTAAAACACGCTGGGTCGTGGAGCGGACCATTTCGTGGCTTCACAACTTCCGCCGACTGCGCATCCGCTTCGAACGGCTCGCGTTTATCCACGAAGCCTTCATGAAAATCGCTTGCTGCATCATATGCTTGCGACAACTGCGAACGTCATTTTTTTAACGCCTCTTAGGAGCGTTTTTCAACCGCTCTGTCCTTTGCGACCAGCGCTTCGCTGAGGCTGTGAGTAGAGCAGCGATAGAGCAACCGATACGGCGCCGCAACAACGATTCCTATGGACTGACGTCAACGTCACAGCTCTCCCGGCGTTAATGAAGCAAGGCGCACAGCCTTCCTTTTCCCGGAGAATACCTATGAACAAGATTATCGCAGTCGCTGTGGCAACGTGCTTCTCGGTCGGAATCGCGTGCGCCCAAACGTCCGCGCCTGCCGCCGCGACCGCCAAACCCACGCCGATAGCCGCAGGGTCGAGTTGTGAGACCCAGGCAATCGATAAGAACGGAAAGCCGCTGGCCGGCGCTGCTAAGACCTCCTTCATCAAGAAGTGCGAAGCTGGCAACAAGAGCAATGTCTCCACTGCATGTGCGAGCAAAGCGGTCGGAAAAGACGGCAAGCCACTCGCGGGCGCTGCGAAATCGTCGTTTATGAAAAAGTGTGAGGCTGATGCCGGCAAGTAATCCTTGAGACGAAGAAGGCTGGTCTGATTGCCGTTGCGTGTGCGTCCGGCTTTGAGCTCCCAGCCTTCTTCGCCGTGTGTCGATTTATGGAAGTCGAATACCGACGCCCCCTTCTCTGTGGCTTCCGCCCCCGTTCCAGTATCTCGCTCCTCAAAAATCTCCTCTCGCCCCCGGGAATAAACTGATTGAGCTCCCGATACAAGCAAAGGTGTTTCGGTACTCTTTTCGAGAATGCTGTGTCATAGTTCCTTGTGCTACTAGACGGAGGAGAACATGACTACCCTTGAGAACATTCAGGCCCGTATGAAAAAGCTTCAGGCGCAAGCGGAGACCATTCTTGCAAAGCAAGCACAAGCCGCCGTCGACCAAATCCGCGAATTGATGCTCAAACACGGGCTTACTACCGCAGACATCGAAGCCAGAGCAAAAGCAAAAAGAGACGCCAAGGCCAACGGTCGCGTTGCAGTCGGTCGAGGCTCCAAGGCGCCAATCGCCACCAAACGAAAGTTGCCCGCAAAATACTTGAATCCGAAAACCGGCGAAACTTGGAGCGGACATGCTCGACCGCCGGCTTGGATTAAGCTCGTGAAGGACCGCTCAAAATTCCTCATCGACGGCGCTGGTCCCTCGTCCTCAACAAAGTCGGTCGGAGCGACTAGCGGAAAGACTTCGGTTCGCAACGTGCAATCAAAAGGTGCGTTGCCAGCAAAATATCGAGACCCCAAGTCCGGCGCCACGTGGAGCGGTCGCGGCCCTGCGCCCCGATGGCTGGAGTCGGCAAAAGACCGAACAAAGTTCTTGATTGAACAGACCCCTGCCGCCACATTTGATTCGCCGGCGACTCGCAAGACGACCACCTCGAAAGGTGCGACGAAGGTCCGCGCTGCGAGCAAGAAGGTTGGCGCCAAGAAGGCGGCGGCGTCTAAGAAGTCTGCGGGCGTAAAGAAGGCCGTGACGAAGGCTTCGGCAAAGTCAACCGTCACTGCAAAAAAGGTTACTGCTCGCAAAAAGACTGCGCGCAAGGTCGCGCCTACGACCGCGGCGACAGTGCCGGCACCTAACGCAGTGAGCGCTGCTTCCGCATGAGATTGTCGATGTAGGCGGCGCTCCTTCCCGCGGGTGCCTGTGAGTGGACTTCATCAACGTCCAGCCTTGTGGGCATTCGTCGAGACCACGCGGGGCAAAAGGTCGCCGTAAGAGTCGAATTGTTCTTCAGCGACCACGCCGGCATATTCTGTTGCCGGCATGGCTGCCAGCACGCTCGCCTGGTCGGCTGAGTTCACACGCTTCGCGGCGTCCACGATGATGTACGCGGAACGGAAGGTAAGCGGAGCGTCGATTTAAAGTGAGCACTAAAGTGCCTTGTGAACCTAGCCTCGATGTCTTCACCGGCTTTGCCCAGTATTTCAATCGACCGTTTCGGCTCAAAAGCAGATGACGTTCTCGTCGTATTTTTGCGAGAGTCGGAAGCGTATCGGTAGGCACGCAGTGGCCTGCTTGGACCCATCGTCATTGAGGACAGGCATCCCCCTTCGGGTCGACGACTTTTCGACAACTTTTTGTTGGCTGCCAAACGTTCCTTCGTTAGGATGGGATGTTTAAACGATACGCTTAACAATCTCGGTAAGATTCTCTTCAAGGTATCCGGTGTGATAATTCCCCTTGCGGATAGACGCGTCTTCCAGCAGCGCCAAATGGAGCGCCTTCGTAGTTTTGAGACCGTCGACGTCAAACTCGGTCAACGCTCGTTTCATCCGTTCGATGGCCTCCCCTCTCGAAGTATCCCACGCAACCACCTTGGCAAGAAGCGAATCATAGTATGGTGGAACTGCGTACCCCTCATATAAGTGCGTATCGACTCGCAATCCTGGACCCGCAGGCAGGCGAAGCGCTCCGACCGTGCCAGGGCCCGGCATGAAGTTCCTTAATGGGTCTTCGGCATTGATGCGACATTCGATTGCAGCACCGCGCAGCACCACATCTGACTGTTGATATCGGAGCGGCTCTCCTGTGGCCAGGCGCAGCGACTCGCGGACTATGTCTATCCCTGTAATCATCTCCGTAACGGGATGCTCAACCTGAACACGGGTATTCATTTCGATGAAAAAGAATTCGGCCGTGTTCTCGTCGTACAGGTATTCGACGGTGCCTACGCCGCGATATTGGACAGCCTCAGCCAATGCAACTGCTGCAGCACACATCTTTTCCCGCACTTCGCCATTAAGAGAGGGAGCCGGTGCTTCTTCAATAAGTTTTTGACGACGACGTTGCAACGAACACTCTCGCTCGAAGAGATGTATCGCCCGTTCGCCGTCGGCAAGAATCTGCACCTCGACATGTCGTGCCTTACCGACGAAGCGCTCAAGATAGAGACCGCCATAGCCAAATGCGCTCTGTGCCTCTCGAGTAGCGATGCCGAACTGCGACTCCAGTTCTGCTGGGTCGTTGGCGATTCTGATACCTCTTCCGCCCCCGCCAGCTGCGGCTTTGAGCATCACCGGGAATCCGACGCGCACAGCTGCTCGCAGTGCTTCAGCCGCATCTTCGACGACGCCGTCACTACCGGGTACTGTCGGAACGCCGGCGGCGATGGCGCACGCGCGCGCTTGGGCCTTGTCCCCCATCAATGAAATAGCCTTGGGCGAAGGACCGACGAAGACGATGCCCGCATCGTTGACCGCCTTAGCGAACTCGGCATTTTCAGATAGGAAACCGTAGCCGGGGTGAACACCGTCGGCACCGGCCTCCCGAGCCGCCGCGACTACAGCAGAGATGTTCAGATAGCTTTTCGCTGCAGGTGCCGGTCCAACCATGAGTACTCGGTCAGCCATCTGTGCGGCGAGACTTTTTTCGTCGGCAGTACTACAACCTAGAACGGTCCGCATGCCCAGTTCCTGCGCTGCCCGGATGATACGCACCGCGATTTCGCCACGATTGGCAACAAAGAGCGTTTTGATGCTTCGTTGCATGGAGAACCTCAATCGGTGGAGATAATGGCGATAACCGCGTCGGAATCGACCGCATCGCCGTCAGAGACCACGAAGGCTTTGAGCGTCCCTGCCGTGCCAGCAAAGACTTCGTTGAATTGCTTCATCAGTTCAATGTTCCCGATTATTGTTTCGGCGGTGACTTTCTGACCCTCGCTCACGAAGGGAGGCTCGCCAGGCGCTGGGCTACGATAGAAGGTTCCCGGAACCGGACTTGTAACTTCAATGTCTGCCATGCTCGCTCCATTTTTAGATTTCAGCGTGGTCGACTTCAACCAGCGACTGAATACCGCATAGCTTGTCGAGTCTGCGTCTTTGCTCGTTAGCCTCGTCTCGCGTTATTCGTCGAAAGCGAAGCTTCGCGTTCGGTCGAGCTTGTCCCAGGCGCCAGAGGTCAAATCGAGGAACAGTGAAAGGAACGATGAATCCGCCTGCACTCGGAGAATCATTGATAAATACAATCGGCGTTTGACCAGCGATGCTAACTGCCCCCACGGGGTAGCCATGGTCGAGGATGTTCGACGGCTCGCTGCCGTGCTCAGCTGGCTTTGCGTGGGCTTGGCTCGAGAAAGAGAACGTCGGTCCGGAAAGCCGAAGGCCAGTGCGGTTGCTGTTCGGACTGACCGTCCATTCACTGTCGAAAAATTTCATGACAGACGCGTCGTCGAGCCATGAGTCGTTCGGCCCGAGCATCGCAGCGATGCGGCACTCTGGGAACGCTGCATTTGTTCCCGGGACAATCGGCGGCCGTGCTCTTTCCGGCACCCTCCGCAATTTATCTATCGCATGCGCCTCTCCCACCGGCACCTGCTCCCCGACTTCGAGGGCCCCACCGCTCACGCCACCAATGCCGGCCATATGAAACGTCGCGCGAGAACCGAGTACTCTCGCGGTAGCGATTCCGCCAGACACAGCAATGTAGCCTCGCGCCCCCGTCTTGGCTGCAGGGCAAACAAGCTGCTGACCGGCGCGTACGAGGACGGTCTGCCACATGGGAATCGGGGCATCGTCAAGCTTTGCCGCCACCTCTGCGCCGGTGAGCGCAATGGCACAATCCCGCTGAAACCGCAAAGTGGGCCCGACAAACTGCCATTCGAGGGCGGCCGTGTCACGTGGGTTGCCCACGAGCAAATTCGCGAGCCGAAAGGACCATGCGTCTGCGGGTCCCGATGGTGGGAATCCTTGCTCCCAAAACCCTATCCGTCCGGGCAATTCCTGTACCGTCGTTTCGAGCCCATGCTTTACAACTTCCAGCATCGCCTTACTCCTTATCGAGGTCGCGTAACCAGTCGCGATATCGCTCCACCGAGAACATCTGGTAGTCGACCGCCGGATGTTTGTAGGTCCCTTCCCTCACGCGTGCCTCTATGAAATCGTATTCGTCTCTATCGATAGGCGTGAAGCGAACGCGGTCGCCGGCGCGAAATAGAGCTGCGCTTTCCTTGAACGCTGGCAATCGCTGGTCCTTGTCCCACGTTGGCATCGGTGTGCGCCCGAAAATCTGGTATCCCCCGGGCGTCCTGTCCGGGTAGATACAGGACAATCCACCGCCTAGCCCAATCGTCCCACGTGGCGTCCAGCCTCGCGGCGGGTTATATTTGGGTGCGGTTATTCTCGCCCGGGGGTCAAGTGGCATGAGCGAGCACAGACCTGGCCAGAAGCCGAGAGCGGCGACCCAGTACTCGGTGCTAATGTGGAGTCTTTTGAAAGCTGCCCGGTCGGCAATGCCGTTTGCCTCACACAGAAGCTCCGGGTCGGGAATCTTGTCGGGATAGGTCTTGCGATACTCTTCAACACATTCAGTCGTCCAAGGGTCGAAATACAGAACGGGGACGTAGAAGAGTCGGCTCGGGACTTCCGAAACGCCTTCCGCTTGCTGTTCGAAGATGTCCTTTATCTCCATCACTGCGTCTTCGTAGCTGAGGCGGTCGGGGTCGTAGGAAACCAGAAGAGAAGCCAATTCGGGAACCAGCTCGATTACACCGTCTACCTGGGCCTCCCGAATTGAATTCGCAAGTGCTTGAATCTTTACGTTCAAGTCAAAACTCATTTCATTGCCAAGTTCGACTTCGATGAAACAGTCGCCTGCTGGGCTGAACTGCGGCTCGTGATGATGCATGCGTCATCTCTATTGAGTTAAAGAGGCGTCAGTTCTTGTCCATTCGGACAAACAGAACCCAAAACAGTGCAGCAAGTAAGGGGAGCACGACGGCAAGTACTATCGTTTCCAGACAGAAAATGACAGGTACCTGCGACTGTTGAGAGGACGCCATCATCCAGTTCCAGATAGGCATGGTTTCAGCCGTGCCGCGCAGAAAGATGGAGCGCTGAACCTCGTTGAAGGAAATCAGAAAGCCGAACGTTCCCGCGCCCACGATGCCTGGGCGAAGTATCGGCATTTCGATATCCCAAAAGGTCCTCCAACCAGATGCGCCGAGGTCCGCGGCCGCTTCAACAAGTCGGGTATCGAAACGTGTCGTGAGGACAAGCACGATAAGCAGTGAGAACGGGAACGCCCAAACCACATGGCCCAGAAAAATCGACCAGTAACCGAGCGTCAGACCCATCATCGGTCGAAGAAAGATGAACTGGGCTGCTCCCATAGACATCCCGGGAATGAAGAGAGGCAACACAGCGAGTAAAACAAGCGTCCCGGAACGTTTCGAGTGCGGAAGCACGCGCCCAACCAAGGTCGCTGTCACTGCGGTGACGGTCCCGACCAACACGCCAATGAGCACACTAATACCGAACGGAGCAAGCCAATCGCTCGAGTTGAAGAGTGCCTGATAGTTAGCTCCAGAGAAAGGGAGCGGAAGTCCCGAAAGCGGCTGCGCGCTGACCGACATCAGAGCAAGCCACAATAGAGGAAAGTAAATCAGCCCAAGTGCTCCGAACGCGATGGTCCTCGCAACTGACGGCCATCCCGACCAGTAGCTCCAAGCACTGCCGTGGCTTTGCCGATTCATCGGCGATGCCGGCATTTCGATGACGGTCTCGTTCAACTTTGTAGACTCCGAAAAGATGTAGAGAGGTCAGCGAACTTACGCGTGAGCAACATCAGCAGCGCGAAGATAACGCCAATCATGAGAACGACGAAGCTCGATAGAGCGGCGACGACTGGATACCGAAGCGCGCCATAGGCACTATCCACGGAGTTGCTAAGCAGATTGACGAAACCTCCGCCGAGCAGGTTTGGCTCGACCCACGACGCCAATGCAGGTCCAAGAGTGAAGACAACTCCAGCAAGGATGCCTGGCAGCGAAAGCGGAAGGATGATATCGGCAACGATGCGCGCCGGCGTAGCGCCTAAATCTGCTGCGGCAGAAATTAACGTATCGTCAATGACGCTAATGGCCATATAGATGGGCAAAATCATCATCGGAAAGTACGACACGACCATGCCGAAGTGAACTGCTGCTTCGGTGTACAACATCCCCTTAATGGGAGACTGAATCACATGAAGCATCATCAGCAGATGGTTAATCATGCCGTTCTCATCCAGAATGCCGCGCCACACAATTATTCTGGATGATTGGTCGAGAAAGAACGGAATTGTCAGCAGGGCGAGGACGACAGCTCGCGTGGTTTTGGTGCACCTTCCCTTTGCGAGCCATAGTGCCGACGGAAAAGCAAGGACCAATTCGATAGCCGTAACCGTCAAAGCAATTCTCAGGGTCCGGACTGTCACTTCGAATCGACCCGATGTGAAAATGCTCTCCCATGTCTTGAGCGTCGGCTCATAGACCATCATGAAGTTCCGACTATCGAAGAAGCTGTAGACCACGAGAACAATCAACGGCGCGATGACAACGAATAGCCATACGCCCAGAAAGCCACGTAGCAACCAAGGTGAGCGGTCGAGCGGTGTACGCATGGTCCGCCGCTTGCCTCCAACCGTAGGTACTGTACTCATGATTTTGCCCCTCGCACGGCCCGTTACGCGTTCAAGAACCGTTGCCACTCTTCTTCAAGAGAATCAGCGTGGGAAGGGGTCGTCGTACTGACAAAGGGCTTCGCGAACTTCCGGTCCACCTTCTGCTGTGTCGCTTTCAGGTTTTCGACTTGGTCGGAGGACCAGTTATGCGCCGTCGCATACTCGACTGCGAGGTCCATATTCGGACCAGCATATCCGCGGTCGCGCGCTTGCATCGCCCGGTACTCACCGTCTAAGAAGTAGTTGAGCATCTTATACACGGTGTTCTCATTGCCCCTGCTTTTCACCTGGGACGCGATATACGCGCCATGTCCCCATTTGTAGTAACCCTCTTCGGTGTACGCGTAGCGGGTCGTGCCATTGCCCAACTTCAGGTTTGCTTCGCGGACAGCGGGCTCCCAGCAATTAACCACGTCGACCTCGCGGTTCGCGAGAAGCTGAATCTGTTGCTCGAAGGAGCCGACCAAGGTACGAAATTGTCCAGCTTTCTTGCGAGCAACCAGGAAGTCGACCACAGTCTTGGCCTCTGCCTGAGATAAGTCCGCAGGGTCCGCAATCTTTGCCTTACCGGTCGATTTCAAATAAAGCGCTGCAACGCCAATCGAATAATTCCAGGTGTTGTCGTACCCAACACGGCCCCGGGTGCGTTCGTCCTCGAATACGGTCTTCCATGAAAGGTCTGCACTACCGTCCGCCTTCACGCCCAGTTTGTCTGGGAAATAGCCAAAGCTGTCGGCGTTTCCTATCACCGGAACGCCGTACTGCTTTTTATCTTTCCCGACGACGACGGCCGAACGTTTCCACACATCCGGCGTACGTTGCCAAAGCTTGAGATTCGGGTTCTTCTCGTCGATAACCAGATAGGCACCCTGGGGCCCGAGAATGTTCTGGGTGCCACCCTCGAAGATGAAGATATCCGCCTTGTTTCCCATCTGCGAAGCCAAGATGTCGCGCATATAGACGCCGACATCGTTATTGGAGCCGATGTACTGCATCGTCAGACCGGTCGACTTCTGAAGCAGCGACCAATCTTTCAGTTGTGCTGTCGTCACGCCGTAAGCGCGAACCGTTTGAGAGTCAGCCGCCGCTGCGACGCGACTAAAGCCAAGCGTTCCGGTGAGGGCGAGTGCGCCGGTTGCAGCCAGGCCTTTCAGCATGTCGCGCCGAACCAGGTCAAGCTGCGAAGTAGTGGAATGGCGGTCTTTCATGGTCGAACCTCTCTGGCGACTGTCCGATTGGTTAGTGGGGAAGAATTACGCAGTCTTGTGTGCGACAGGTCACTGCGTTGAAGCTTCCGGGGGTGGCGCTCTGGTCCCACGTTCGAATCTTCAACCGGGTCGAATCAATTGTCTGGGCCGTCTGGTCGGTGTACTTGCCTCGATAAACATGCTCGGCCGGCTGGCACGCGATGACATTGCTTGCATTTGGCTCCCCCGCTCGACTGACCGGCGTAAGGCGCTCTGCCCTGACGGCGAATAGCGCTGTGTCGCCTTTGTGCAGTTGGGACTCGCGAGCGCAAATGCCGCGCAGCGTTGTACCCTTAAAGTCAACTTCAGCTTCACCGCTTTCGCTGACCGACCTGACAGTGCATGGCAGAACGTTATCGAAACCCATGAACTCGGCTGCAAAGCGGCTTGAGGGCCGGTCGAAGAGTTCTTCCGGGGTGCCGCATTGCTCAATGCGGCCACGGCGCATCAGGACGATGCGGTCACTCATCGTGAGTGCCTCCTCCTGACTGTGCGTGATGTAGATGAACGTCATGCCGAGAGCGCGATGAATTTCGACGAGCTCAGCCTGCATGTCGTACCGAAGCTTTTCGTCGAGCGCACCGAGCGGCTCGTCGAGCAACAAGATTGCGGGGCGCGTGACGATGGCTCTTGCGAGCGCAACCCGCTGACGTTCGCCCCCGGAGAGCTGCCCGATACGCCGGGTTCCCTTAGCAGAGAGACGGACCATTGCCAACGCGTCATTTGCTTGCCGACGCGCTTCTTCTTTTTCAACTCCGCGAAGTTTTAAGCCGTAGCACACGTTCTCTTCGACAGACATGTGGGGAAAGAGCGCGTAGCTTTGGAACACTGTCGTGCAGTTCCGCTTCGCAGCTGGAACGTCACGTACGTCAACGCCGTCGAGCGATAGTTCAGCTGCGTGGGATACCTTTTCAAGACCAGAGATGACGCGCAGAAACGTTGTCTTGCCAGAGCCGCTTTCCCCAAGAATAGTGAGGAATTCGCCCCGCCTTACGTCTAGCGAGACGTGGTCAAGTGCTGTGACTGGGCCATATTGATGCACCAAGTCCACAGCTCGAAGAATGAAGTCGTCGGGTCCCTTGGAGCGAATGTGCACTCCACGGACTTCCGTCTCCGGGCGTGCAGCAAGGCCCATGGAAGCAACCAGCGTGTTCGCGTATCCGGTTCCTTCACTACGCATTTTCAACATATCAAAACCTCTACGGTCAACATGGTTGCAGCGAGAGAGACTGCGTGCTGCAGGATGGCAAGGGTGGTCGACATAGGGTCAATCGGCCGATATCTGACTTCGGCGTCGCCGAGAGAGTCTCCTGCGTTCTTGGAGATTTGGGCGGCTACTGCGCCGGCGCCGGCAGCGACGCAGGCGATTGCAGCGCGTCGCAAATCACTCGGTGTGTCAAGACCAAGCTTTGCAAGCGAGTCCGCGACTGACTTGAAAGCTACGCCTCCTCCTGGCACGACGCCTGACTCGTCGACGGCTTTCAGTGCCGCAAGCGCGGCGTATGCGCCGTCGACTCGCTGCTCCGCTTCCCAGTGGCTCTGAGCGCCGACGTACAGAACGGCACAGTCGCCTGCGAGTCGAGCCGAACGTCGGAGCAGCTTCTCGCGGTCCAACTCAAGGTATTGCTGCTTCTGAGCCTGAGCGAGTACGAGAGTGCGGCGCTGGCGGATAGTCTCTGCGTCGCCTTTAGGTTCTGAGAAGATTGCACGCCCACCTTCGACAACCAGCCGGGACGCGCTCCCTAGCATCGAGGGCCGGACGTTTCCGATTGCCGTTCCTGTCTCTTCGCTGATGACCGTGGCGCCCGTTGAAACACAGAGGTCGTCGAGGACATGTATTGCCTGCTCGCCGACCTCTGCGGGAACGAGCCCAAGAACATGCATTCGCAGAGCAGCACGATTGGCCGCGAGCGTGCCACGAGCAACACCTTCAAATCCACGCGCAACGATGGCCAGCGATTTTCCGCGTGATGCAAACTGGTCGAGAATGCGTGCCAATGAGCCAAAATCACTGATTACCTCATTGACTACAAGTACATGGACGGAATCCATCTCGAAGCGAAGGCCCTGCTCCTCAACTGATGCGCCAATAGTTTCGGGAAGCACATCAAGGCAATAGCCGGAATAGCGCTCAATATCGATGTCTGAGCCACGCGCCTGCTGCACGTCAATTGCGCCTCGTTCGGGAAGGTCGGAGTACAAGGCTGCAATGGCCCGTGCGAGCTCCTCATCCATGCAAGCGGACAGGGCCACGTCTAGATTGTTCGACTCCCTACATTTCTGAGCTTCTACAAGTGCAGGTAACTCAGTCTGCAACTGGAGGATGGCCTTGTTTAGAAGCGCTGGCTGAAGACCGGAAGCGATGTGCTTCGTCGCTTCTGCGTAGATTCCGACAGCCATGCAAGCGGTGCGAGCGGTACCATCTCCCAACTCACGCTTCGTCTGCCACAAAGCGTCTTTCAGAATTCGAAGAGCAACCGATGCGGCGCCGGAGTCGTTCGTGATACGACGAGCGATATCAAGTCCGGAAGCGCTATAAATGGGACTACCGGAACCACCATCGAACATTAGTCCGAGCCCGTAGGGGCCGAGCGAAGAGCCAATGGCACGCGTGCCTGTTCGCAGAGCGCGCAGAATCAGCTCGCGCGCGCGCTCTCCAGTGACGATAGTTGATGTATTCAAGGCTTGCATGGCGGCGCCTCGCTAACCAGTCAGAGTCGGTTGGACACTGCTTCGAAGACAGCTTTCGCAAGTGGTAGCGCGCCAGGCGTGTCGCTGTGCACACAGATGGAATCGATTGCGACGGGCACCGATTTGCCGTTAATCGAAACTGCGGTCTTCTCACGCAACGCGCGCATGACTCGAGAGACTGCATCTTCCGGCGCGACGGCCTCGTGAATCATCGTGATGATTTGTCGAGCGTCATCGTCGTAGTCCAGGTCTGCGTAAAACTCGCACGCGTATTCGACCCCGCGCTGGTCGAATACACGCGTCATCTCGCTGTCGGTACAGGCGATGACGGGCAACTTGAGCGCAGTCGCGGCATCAGCAATGCCCTCGGCGACAGGGGCGTACTTCATAGCCATGCCCATGAGCGCGCCATGTGGCTTGATATGGGACATCTGCATACCTTCCGCATCGAGAAAGGCTTTCAGAGCTCCGGTTTGATAGAGCACAAGTGCGGCAGTGTCGCTACGGGAGAGCTTCATCTCCCGCCGTCCGAACCCTTCCCTGTCGGGAAGCCCGGGGTGCGACCCAACTTTGACACCGTGTTCCTTCGCCGCACGGACTGTTCTCCACATTACGTTTGGGTCGGAAGCGTGGAAACCGCAGGCAATGTTCGCGTGGGTTACATAGGGCATCACCGCGGCGTCGTCGCCCAAATGGTAGATGCCGAAGGCTTCGCCCATGTCGCAGTTGATGGTCAAGTTTTTCATCAAAGTTCCTTTCGACGCCCTACCGTCGGGGACAGTCAGAGCGCCGTGGTAATCGCTTCCTTTGCCAGGAAGCAGCACGATGGACTTGAATCGGCTCAGCCTCGACCCACAGTGTCAGCCCGGCGAGTCATGCGAGATATGATATATCGCGTTTGCCCGAAAAAAAATAAAAATCGACGGGTTTTTTAGTCCAGTCGCCTCGCTGAAAACCCTAATGTCGCCAATCATCAATCTAGCTGCGTCGCCTTAAAACCCTTATCTCGTAAGCGTTTCCGCAGATTTTCGATTCCCGAACATGACCAGGTTCGACACGTTTGCTCAAAAAGTTTGCTCCGTCGTTAGTGACATCATATATCATGTCGCAGCATGACGGCGCGCACTTTTCCCGAGTCCGGAGATACCATGGACGGTGTACAAACCAATGCGATGAGCCAGGCTGACAGGCTCGAAAGCGGCATCCTAAGCGTTGCTTCCGAGGAGGTTTCGCTAGCTACAGCAGAAGAACTGACCTACCAGCATTTCGGAATTGGTGGGACTGCGTCTCGCTTGACAAGTGAGCGCGACCAGAACTTCAAGATTGCCTCTGACGACGGTAGAGAGTACGCACTGCGCATCACAAATCACGCTGAAGACCCTTCTGTGAACGACTTGCAGGTGTCTGCGCTGCAACATATCGAGCAAGTCGACCCACTGATTCCCGTTCCACGCGTGTTCCCGGCATTGAATGGCCAGTCGCATCTACGTTTGCCTTTTGAAGAAGGCCGACTCCGCGCCGTGCGGCTCCTCTCCTACTTGCCGGGCATGCCCCTGAACACCGTTGAGCGCACGCCTCGGCATAGAACCGAACTCGGAAGCCACCTCGCGAAGCTCGATTTGGCGCTTAAAGACTTTTCTCATCATGCCGCCGGCCATGTACTGGCTTGGGACATACAGCATGCGAGCAGCGTACGACCGCTAGTCGACGGTATTGCTGACCCCGAACGTCGAGAATTAGTAGGGAGTTTCCTGGCTTCGTTCGAGGCGCGTGCCAAGCCAGTACTTCCGACACTTCGCGCACAGGTCATCCACAACGACCTGAATTTCTACAACGTTCTGGTTGACCCGAACGAAAAGGAACGGTTGGTCGGGATTCTGGACTTCGGTGACATGGTGTTCAGTCCGCTTGTTGTAGACGTGGCGGTTGGAGCTTCATATCACATGAACACCGCTGACGACCCGTGGGACGCCGTAGCGGAGTTCGTGTCCACATATAACGCCGTCTCTCCGCTGGAGCGGCGCGAGGTTGATTTGCTGTATGACCTGATTGCTGCTCGCTTCGTGGTGACCGTGGCGATTACTGGTTGGCGAGCAGAGCGACACCCCGAGAACAGCACTTACATTCTCAAGAACAACGCTGCCGCTTGGCGCGGCCTTGCACATCTATCAACCCTCTCACGCGACATCGCGCAACGCAGGTTGCGGATGGCGTGCAATATGGAGTAACGAGCGATGGTTAAACCACTGATGGTCAACGCCTTCAATCCTGCGAAGGCGGAGAATTTAAATGCGGATTTGCGCGCGCTACTCGCGCGCAGGCAACGCGTATTGGGCCCCTCATACAAGCTCTTCTACGAGGAGCCGATTCATCTGGTGCGCGCTGAAGGCGTCTACATGTATGACTCGCAAGGGAACCGCTACCTCGATGTTTACAACAATGTTCCGTCTGTGGGCCATTGTCATCCGCACGTTGTCGAAGCAATCACAAAGCAGGTTGCAACGCTCAACACGCATACTCGGTACCTTCACGAACTCATTCTGACTTACGCGGAGAAGCTGATTGGGACGTTCCCTTCAGAGCTCTCGAACGTAATGTTCACGTGTACTGGCAGCGAGACGTCCGACTTGGCATTGCGCGTCGCGCGCAACTTCACGGGCGGGACAGGCGTCATTGTGACCGAGACTGCTTATCATGGTATTACCTCGGCGGTCTCGGAAATCTCACCATCTCTGGGTGACAACGTTCCGCTTGGCCAACATGTTCGTACGGTTCCGGCGCCTGACCCGCTACGCGGTGGAGGAGAGGATGTCGGCGCAACTTTTGCCAAGAACGTACAGGCGGCCATCGACGACCTAAATCGCCATGGCATAAGGGTAGCGGCGCTCATCGTCGATACGATTTTCTCAAGCGATGGGGTCTACGCTGACCCGGCAGGCTTCCTCGCGCCGGCCGTCGAAGCCGTTCGTCGAGCGGGCGGCGTTTTCATCGCCGATGAAGTGCAACCGGGATTCGGCAGAACAGGTGACGCAATGTGGGGCTTTATGCGTCATGGCGTCGTGGCCGACCTGGTCATCATGGGTAAACCGATGGGCAATGGCCTGCCCATTGCTGGGTTGATAGCGAAACCCGAAGTGCTTCAAGACTTCGCGCTCAAGGCGCGATATTTCAACACATTTGGGGGAAATCCGGTCTGCTGCGCCGCGGGGCTGGCAGTGCTCGAGGTAATGGAACGCGAGCAATTGATGCAAAACGCCAAAACCACCGGCAGCTACATGAAGCAAGGGCTCGCTGAACTCTCAAAGCGGTACCCATCTATTGGCCAAGTCCGCGGGGCAGGCTTCTTCATGGGCGTTGACTTGGTGAAGGACCGAGAAACGCAGGAGCCTGACCCCGACTTCGCAATCCGACTGGTCAACGGACTGCGAAAGCGCTTCGTCCTTATCGGCGCCTCCGGTCCGGAAGGACATGTGTTGAAGATTCGTCCGCCGCTTCCATTCTCTCGCGAAAACGCCGACCAATTCCTCAACGCCATGGAAGATACGATTCGGGAGGAGTCTGCCCGCTTATGAAATGAAAAAGGGTAGCTCCGCTACCCTTTTCCTTGCTCAATTGGGACGCCCCCAACGTTAGGAACGTCCAACCTTGCGAGGTGCGACACTGCGAAGGGGTTGTCTGACCGAAGTAACGGCCAGCTTGCGGACCCCAGTGCCTGGCTCTGTCTCAGCTTGTGTGGGCAGACCAGCTTCGACCCCTTCTGAAACCAGTGACTGCAGCCTCGATATCAAGGCGTTTTCTGCTGCGACCAAGTCCTCTACAAGCTTCTGCCTCACTGCATCTTCGTCACCAGCCTCGATGGCCTCGACCAGTTCGCGATGATGCACATTGGCATGTTCACCGCCGTAGTCTGGGTCCTCAAGCAGGCCGTAAAACACCGGCCCGACCTGCCCCCATAGTCCCTGAATCATTTCGAGTAGCCGCGGCGAATTGGCCCGCTCATAGATAGCGAAGTGAAACTTCTCATTGAGTTCGCGATAAGCTGTCTTGTCTCCACGCTCGATTGCGCCGTCCATGGAGGCTAGCAGCTTCTTCAACCGAGCAACATCCGACGCCTTAAAGAAGCGAGTCGCCATCTGTGCAGCGAGTCCTTCCAGTTCGAAACGGATTCGATACAGCTCTCCGAACGCCGTAGGCGACAAAGTCGGAACGACGATGGAGCGATTGGGCAACATAACAAGCAAGCGTTCCGCGACCAACCGCTGGAGCGCCTCGCGAACAGGGGTCGTCGAAATGCCATAGCGCTCCGCGAGAGAGCGGATGATGAACACTTGCCCCGGGTGAAAGGAGCCGGAAATCAAACCACCCTTAAGCAGCGCGTAAGTGCGGTCGTTCAGATTCTGATGTTCTAGTTTGTCTTGCAGCATATAAGAGGCTTCCCTCGACCCTTACGAAAAGCTGCTGCACAGGGTCATAGCAGCAAGTAGACGCGTTTTTTGGATGTCGAGCCGCCTACCAAGGGCACGCTTGCTCCGCCACGCGGCCCATTCCCGTGCGTAGTCTGGAGCGTCACTACCGCGCGCAACCACAGGTCTGCTCGGAAAAAGACCAGCATTCGTGTTGTATCATATATCACGATTTGGAACAATTCTAGGCGGGCAACCACGAGATTTGCGGTCCACATTGACTTCTGTCGTCAGCGCGGCCCGCTTATTCGAACGTCTGCACCGAGAATTCTTCAGTTAGAAAATCCACGCAAACGCGGACCTTCGCTGACGACGCGAGCCTCGCCGGGTAAACGGCCCAGACATTGGCTGGCTGAGTCACATCTGGGAGCACCAGTCTCAATCGGCCGGCTTCGAGGTGCTCGCGTACGTTCCACATTGAGCGAAGCACAATCCCACGGCCAGCCAACGCCCACTGTACCGCCACCTCTCCGTGGTTCGTCGAAAGCGGCCCTGTGACCTTGACCGAGTTCATCGTCCCCCGCTCACTCAGCCGCCATATGCCGAATGGGTGGTCTCGCTCTTTGATGGCGAGACACTGATGCGTCGAGAGGTCAGCAATTTGACGCGGCGACCCGTGCTGAGTCAGATACTGCGGTGACGCACATAAAACCCGATGGTTGGACGCGAGCCGGCGGGCAATGAGATGGGGAGCGATTTCGTCGCCGATTCTGATATCGAGGTCAAACCCTTCGCCCCCGACGTCCACTAGCCGGTCGAACAGGTCAAGTCTCACTGTCAGTTGCGGATATCTCTCGTTCAATCGCGACAATGCAGGCGCCACAATGTGTCGGCCAAAACCGAAGCTGCTGGACACGCGCAGGGTTCCTCGCGGCAGCCGGCGTGTTGTCGAGACGTCCTCCACAAGATGGTCCACGTCATCGAGAATTTTGTTCGCCCACTCGTAAACGCGCTCTCCAGCCTCAGTCACCCCTACCCGTCTGGTCGAGCGATGAAGTAGCCGAGTTCCGCCAAGGTCCGTCTCAAGAATACTGACGCGTTTGCTCACATATGCAGGTGACGCCGAGAGTTCCTCGGCGGCGGCGCTGAAGCTCGCTTTCCTGGCAACGACGCAGAAAACCCTCAGGTCGTCGAGGTTGGGTATTTTATTCACGATTCGTGAAAGGTGGATTCACACAATGGGTGATTCTAACCTCATCCAGCGGGAATAAAATCTACGAATTCCGAGGGCACTGCTAACTTGAAGGAGACATCGATGGGCCAGAAATACCGAATTGCTGTCATTCCCGGTGACGGAATCGGCGTCGAAGTCATGCCGGAAGGACTGCGAGTCCTGAATGCTGCTGCCAAGCGGTTCAACATCGAGCTCGACTACAAGCATATTGAATGGGCGAGTTGCGACTATTACGAGCGACACGGCCAGATGATGCCCGACACGTGGAAGGCAGAGGTCCAGGAATGTGATGCCATTCTCTTCGGTGCGGTCGGTTGGCCGCAAAAGGTTCCGGACCACATCTCGTTGTGGGGCTCGTTGCTGAAGTTCCGTCGCGAGTTTGACCAGTACATCAATCTGCGTCCCGCGCGGCTCTTCGAAGGTGTTCCCTCGCCGCTCGCTAAGCGAAAGGCCGGCGACATCGACTTCATGATTGTGCGAGAGAACACCGAAGGCGAGTATTCGTCTGTGGGCGGTGTGATGTTCGAGGGCACAGAGCGGGAGTTTGTCTCTCAGACGTCGATATTCACGCGCCGAGGGGCCGAGCGAGTTCTCAAATTCGCCTTCGAACTCGCACACCGGCGCAAGAAACAAATCACCGTAGCAACGAAGAGCAACGGAATCTCCATCAGTATGCCTTGGTGGGACGCTCGCGCGGCTGAGATTGCCGAGCTTTACCAAGACGTTACTTGGGACAAGCAGCACATCGACATTCTTTGCGCACGCTTTGTCCTCAACCCCGACCGCTTTGATGTTGTTGTCGCCACGAATTTGTTCGGCGACATTCTGTCTGACCTAGGTCCTGCATGCACAGGCACTATCGGCATCGCGCCGTCGGGCAATCTGAACCCGGACCGCATATTCCCATCGCTGTTCGAACCTGTTCACGGGTCGGCTCCTGATATCGCCGGTAAGAACATAGCGAATCCGATTGCGATGATTTGGTCCGCAGCGATGATGCTGGACTTCTTGTCCGATGGCCAAGGCCCTGGGCACGACGCGCACGACGCCATCCTTTCGGCCATTGAATCTGTCCTCAAAGATGGTCCAAGAACTGGTGACCTCGGCGGAAGTGCCAACACGACCGATGTTGGCAAGGCGATTGCCTCACGCGTCGCGACAACTAACAAGGAGTAAAGCACAATGGGCTTCAATCTCACGAATGGTGGATTGATTCGCCGCGAGAACTTCATCGACGGCGAATGGACGCCTGCGAAAGACGACGCGAGATTTGCGGTTTCCAATCCCGCGACCGGCGACATCATTGAGAATGTGGCCGATAGCGGCGCGGGCGATGCGCGCGCTGCTGTTGATGCTGCCGCTCGAGCGTTTCCCTCGTGGCGCAACACCTTACCCAAAGAACGCGCGGCTATCCTGCGCAAATGGCACACACTAATTCTTGAGCATTCAGACCTGCTCGGCGAACTCATTTCGCTTGAGCAAGGCAAGCCGTTGGCCGAAGGCCGCGGCGAGGTCGCATATGCCGCATCCTACGTAGCTTGGTTTGCCGACGAGGCAACGCGCATTTATGGCGACATAATTCCTCAACAGCAGCGCGGCAAACGGATGTCCGCAGTGAAGGAACCCCTCGGTGTAGTCGCGGCCATCACTCCGTGGAACTTTCCGGCTGCGATGATTGCGCGCAAAATCGCGCCGGCTCTTGCCGCCGGCTGCACGGTAGTCGCGAAACCCGCAGAAGACACGCCTTTGACTGCTCTAGCGCTGGCGTTACTCGCCCACGAGGCCGGTACGCCGAAGGGTGTGCTCAATGTAATTTCTGCCTCGAGGGACCGTGCTGTGCCTGCAGTGGCGGAGTGGCTTCAAGATAGTCGTGTCCGTAAGATTACCTTTACGGGTTCAACGCCGGTCGGAAAGTACCTGGCGCGTGAATCGGCCGGTACGCTCAAGAAGCTTTCATTGGAGCTTGGAGGCAACGCGCCATTCATTGTTTTCGATGATGCCGACCTTGACGCCGCGGTAACGGGACTTCTTGCTGCGAAATTCCGCAACGGTGGACAGACGTGCGTCTGCCCCAATCGTGTCTACGTTCAAACAGGCGTGTACGAGCGATTCTCAAAGCTTTTGAGTCAACGTGTAGCGGAGTTGAAAGTTGGCCCTGCGACCGACCCGTCTTCACAAATCGGCCCGATGATTAACTTCCGTGCCATCGACAAAATCGCACGGCACGTTGACGACGCAGTCGCGCATGGTGCGAAGGTTTTGACTGGCGGGAAGACCTTGCCTGAACTCGGCCCACATTACTTCTCCCCAACTGTATTGGCCGACGCAAGCGCAGACATGGTTCTCTGCTGCGAAGAGACCTTCGGTCCTGTCGTACCGTTGTTTCCTTTCGTTGACGAAGCCGAGGCGGTCCGAGCAGCGAACGATACGCCGTTTGGACTCGCTGCCTACTTCTACAGCGACGATGCTCGTCGTATTGACCGGGTGGCTCGTTTGCTAGAAGCCGGCATTGTCGGTATTAACGAAGGCGCTCTTGCGAGCGAAGCTGCGCCATTTGGAGGGGTAAAGGAATCGGGCTACGGCAGAGAAGGGTCAAAGTACGGCTTGGACGATTACCTCTCAATAAAATACATCTGCCAAGGCGGCCTCGACTAAAGCATCAGAAGCAAAGGTTGTGGGGCAGCTAGAGTGAACCGTGGTCAAGCATTCTGCGCTGACCATGGCAACTGAGCCGGGGTGGACTCAATTCCGCGATGCGCTAGCGTGAAGTTGGCCTGAGTGGTATGTCGGTTCTTGCCATCGGCTGCGATTAGCTCTTGAACTCGTGCCGGCGACGCTAGAGACTTCGACAGCCGCGGACACCTGATGCAGACAAAACCTTTTTCATGTCAAAAGGCAATATAGCCTTCGGCGTGCAGCACGCCGAAGGCTAGACAAACGACCTTGAGAAGACTTCCCCTCAGAGCGCAGTTAGCAAGCAACAGCCTGACCGTCTCTTCGATGGTCAGAGCCAGCGATATATGCCGCCAAGCGTCCATCTTCAGGCAGCTTTTCAATCAGCTGAGCCGACCCAAAATCGAGGTTATCGAAGTCCAATACGGTAGGCGTGTGTCCCATCGCGCGAAGCTCCTCGACGACTGAGGGCTCAACAGTCGGTTCCACCGTGAGTTCGGCGTTGTCGTTAATACGCCAACGCGGTGCATCCGAGCATGCTTGCGGGTTCTCCCCCTCAAGGACGCGCCGCATGACCATCTGCGTATGACCTTGCGCTTGCATATTTCCGCCCATCACCCCGAAGGCCATGAGCGGTTTCCCACCCCGCGTCATGAACGCAGGAATGATACTGTGCAAAGGCTTCTTATTCCCGTCGACCTGATTCGCGTGCCCTGGAGTCGTGACGAACCCGGAACCGCGGTTGTGAAGCGAGATGCCTGTGTTGGGCACTACGACGCCGGAGCCGAAGCCGCGGTAGTTCGATTGGATGAATGACACCATCATGCCGTTACTATCCGCGGCGCACAGATAAACCGTGCCACCGCTGGTCGGCTTGCCCGGTCCCGGATTGCCGGCACGACCGAGGTCGATTTGCTTCGCGCGCCGCTTCAAGTATTCAGCGTCGAGCAGGTCGGAGGCTCTGACCGTCATGTGTGCGGGGTCAGCAACGTAGGCCTGCAGGTCAGCAAAGGCCAGGCGCATCGCCTCAATTTCCAAATGCATGCGCTGAGCGGAACCCTTCTTGAACTCCTCGAGGGGCAGTTGTTCTAGCAATCCTATGGCAATGAGCGCGGCGAGTCCCTGACCGTTTGGTGGAATCTCGTGAATCTCATGGCCGCGAAACGACGTGGAGATAGGCGTCACCCATTCTGCTTCGTGATTCTCAAGGTCATTCACGTCGAGCACAGCGCCGTGCTCTTTCGCGAAGTCACAGATGGCTTGAGCGAGTCGGCCCTTGTAGAACGACTCGCCTCTCGTGCGAGCAATCTCTTCGAGAGTCTTCGCTTGCGCCTCGAACCTCCAAATTTCGCTGGCCCTAGGAGCGCGACCGCCCGGCATGAACTCCGTGAACCCCGGGTAGGTATGCAAATCTTTGACAGACTGCTCCCACTGCCTTGAAATGACGGGGCTAACAGGGAAGCCATCGCGGGCGTGACGAATTGCATCGAGGAAGAGGTCTTCGAACGGAAGCAGGCCAAAGCGTTCGGATAACGCAACCCATCCCGCGACCTGGCCGGGAACCGTCACGCTTTCCCAGCCTCGCATCGGCATCGCTTCAAGGCCCTTGAAGCGGTCGGGGGTCCAACCCGCCGGCGAACGCCCGGAGCTGTTCAGCCCGTTCAGCCGATGTCCGTCCCAAACGAGTGCAAAGGCGTCCCCGCCGATTCCATTCATCACGGGCTCGACCACAGTCAGCGTAATCGCCGCGGCAAGAGCCGCGTCGACAGCGTTTCCGCCGCGCAGGAATGCCGCAGCCCCTGCTTGGGCAGCAAGGGGTTGGGACGTTGACACCACATTTCTACCGAGAACGGGCTGCCGACCTGATGTGTATGGGAGTTGAATGTTCATGGCTTCGACCTACTTGAGAACCGAGCGGATGACTTCGAGGAAACGTTCTGCGTCCGCCGCGGAGAAGACGAGCGGCGGACGAATCTTGAGAACGTTTCCGTTGTAGCCTGTCGCGGAAATGAGAACATGGCGGTTGCGCATTTCGGTTACGATGGCCGCCGCCCGCGCCTTGTCCGGTTCCTTCGAGGATTTGTCCTTTACGATTTCGACACCGATGTAGAGTCCTGCTCCGCGAACGTCACCAACGAATTCGCTGTCCTTGGCCAAGCTATTGAGACCATCGAGAAGCACCTTACCGACCCGCGCAGCGTTATCGAGGAGCCCCTCCTCTTGGATGACCGACAGCACCGCTCGCGCGGCTGCCATCGCCACAGTGTTACCGCCGAACGTGTTGAAGTAGCGCATGTCGCGACCGAAGTCTTCGACAACGTCATGGCGCACACCGATACCGGCAACTGGATAGCCGTTACCCATCGGCTTACCCATGGTCACGATGTCCGGGTCGATGCCATGGCGCTGATAGCCCCACATCTTGTCGCCAGTGCGTGCGAAGCCGCTTTGTACCTCGTCGGCCACGAACAACCCACCGGCTTTGTGAACGACTTCAATGACGGGTTTCAGTACGTCCGCAGGATGCGAATAGATGCCATCCGACGTGAAGAGTGAGTCAACAACGAATGCGGCAAGACCGTCGCCATGCCGCTCCAGGTCGTCGATTTGAGCTTGTACGTGGTCGGCGAGCCAGCGGCCGAGGTTGGTGGGGTCGATGCGATAGGAATCAGGCGCAGGCACGCGACGGACCCACGTGCCCAACGGCGAGTATTCGCCAAGCGACGGGGAAAACGCTGCCGTCGCATCGGAGTTGCCGTGATACGCCTCAGAGGTGACGATGACTCCTTGCTTACCCGTGCGGTGCTTGGCGATGCGCAAGGCGAGGTCGTTCGCCTCTGAACCCGTGCAGGTGAAGATAGTGTGTCCGGTATCTCCAATCGTGCCGCCAAACGTCGGACGAAGTTCTTCAGCGTATTCCAGAATGTTCGGATGCAGGTAGCGTGTGTGCGTGCACAGCGTCTTCATCTGCTGATGAACCGCTTCAACTACTTTGGGGTGTCCGTGTCCGACCGACACCACGTTGTTGTAGGCGTCGAGATATTCATTACCTTGGCTATCCCAAAGCTTGACACCTTCGCCGCGCACGAAGTCCACCGGCTCGGAGTAGAACAGACGGTATGACGGACCGAGCAGCCGCGCGCGCTGCTCAACCATCTTGCGCGCGGCCGGCTCCAACTTTTCTGCCGACTGCGGGTCGAACGAGTTGTTCATTTTCCCGCGTGCTTTAATGACTTCGCTCATACGTTCCTCTACGAAAAATTGGTTCTGAAGTGCTGGTATTAGGGCAGAAGCGTTTCAGACACTTCATCGACGGTTCGTGACAGGAACCAGTCGAGTTGGCCCCAGCCTTGCTCGGTGTTGCGCATGATGTAGGTTGCGTTTTCAGGAAACTGCTTGACGCGCCAAAGGGTAATCAACGCCCTAGCGACGACTCGCGCCATCGTGAGATGTGGAATCAGTCGCAGTTCCTGCTCTGTGAGTTCTGCGACGCTGAGATATCCACGCAACAAATCGCGACCATGCGCGAACAGGTCTTCGACTGGATTCTCGCGGGCGTCACGCGGCAGTTGGTTCAACAGCGCTGTTGACACATCGATAGCGACTGCTGTGCGCACCGAATCGCCGAAATCGATAATGCCGGTTACAAACTCCGGCAAGTCATGGTTGACAACGATGTTGGACTTGCTGAAGTCGTTGTGAAGCACCTGTCGACGAAGCTTTGCGATTTGCGGCGCAAGGGTTTCGTAGCGCCCCATGCCTTGTTCGAGTTGCCGGCGCTGTTCCGCGTTGTCGACCCCATCGAGGAGCGGGACAAGATTGAGGAGATGCTGAACGTCCCAGGCGAGAACGCGCCCTTCGCCGGCATGTTTGAAGTCCTCTAGCGCATACCGCATACGCGCCAGAATTTCACCTACCTTTTCGCGCTCACGCGGATTTGACCCGGTGCTATCAAGTGGCGTGCCGTCGGCGTACGTCATCAAGCGCACGATGCGGCGCTGGCCTGCGCCGTCTTCAATATAACGATGCAGTCTTCCGCTTCCATCCGCAATTACACGAGGAACGGGGACTTCTGGGTCGCGCTCCTCGATGTGCACCATCATGCCGACCTGGAAGTCTATTTCTGCCTCATCTTCACTAGGATTCGCGACTTTCAGGACGAACCTACGCCCGTCGTCCGCGCTGATTCTGAAGGTGTCATCTTTCTCAGTGGCGAACTTTGTTGCCGTACCCCGAACCCCGTAGACGTCAGCGGCAAGTGCAATTGCCTCATCGGGGTCCATCGATACGTACGCTGCTGCGAGGCCGCCCTCACTGGAAACATCAATCACAGACATAGTTGTTTATCCGCTAGAACCGGCTGGTAACCGATTGTCGATTGGCGACAATCAAGGAGCACGCCCGGAACCCGGGCGCGCGTGCCTTCAGTTACTTGCTGTAGGTCGCTGTTAATGCGTTGTAGTTTTCAGGGTTGAAGAACGATTCGCCGGCTCGATATGCACGGCCGGGACTCATGTCGGGCTTCTCGCCTTTTTCGCGCGTGCCGTCGAACGTAAACTCAAGCAATACGCCGTTAGGGTCATAGATAAAAAATTGCCAGATGGAGCCGCCGGGGACTTCGTTCTCACGCCAGTCAACGCCGTACTTTTTCACGTTCGCAAGGACATCGTGATAGCCGACCGCGCTGAGAGACACGTGGTCGATGGCAGCCGTGCCCACTGCCACGCTGTCGCCGCCAGCAAGCGCCGGTTCGCCGGCGTAGATATGGATGATGGGCTTACCCGTCGGGCCAGGGACGCCGAGCCATGCACCCGGAAACTTGAACCTGGGGCGGTCGAATTCCTTCAGACCGACCACTTTCGTGTAGAAATTGACAGTCGCCTCGAGGTCGGCTGTCTTGATGGCAATATGAAAAAGCTCAAAGACAATCATGTCTGCTCCTTAGCAAGTATTCGGTTGAGCCCTTAGGCCCAGTTAAGGTAGGCAGCGACGCCCGCCGTTGCAATGGTTGCCGACAGTTCAGGCTTGCAGCCGGCGACACCTACGGAGGCAATGACCTGCCCTTCGACAATTAGCGGAACGCCGCCCTCAAGCGCGCCCTTAATCGGTGCCGACAGAAAGGCGGTGCGTCCACTGTTAATTTCGGTCTCGAAGAGTTTAGTTTCGCGACGTGCAATCGCTGCCGTGCGCGCCTTCTCTTCGGCGATGTATGCACTCACAGGCGCAACGCCGTCCATTCGCACTGTCAGCAGCGGATGACCGCCGTCGTCCATCACCGCGATGGCTACTGCGACACCTTTCTCATCGGCTTCTCTGATGGCCGCGTCAGCCATCACGCGAGCTAGCTCTAGATTCGCAATGCGCTTCGTCAGTAAGGTCATGGTGGGGGAAAATTAGTGCAGGAAGCCGATGGAGAACCAGGGCACGAATGCGATGAGGACCACCGCGCAAACGAAGACCGCCATGTAGAGGAAGATGTCCTTCATAGCTTTCTGCGGTTCAACACCTCCGATAGCACATGCGGAATAAAAGCCGACACCGAACGGCGGAGCGAACAGCCCGATGGAAAGCGACAGAACAACAACAATTGCGTAGTGGACACCGTGAATGCTGTAACTCGTTGCAATCGGGAACATCAGAGGCGAGAACAGAACGATTGCAGGGAAACCCTCCAACACGCTGCCAAGAATCGCGAAGAATGCGATGGACACAAGCAAAAAGACGGTGGCGCCTCCGGGCAGGCCCTGCATCATCGTCGAGAGGTCGTCTGAGAATCCGCTTTGAGTCAGCGACCAGGCCACGCTACCAGCTAACCCAGTCACCAGAAGGATTGCGCCCGTCAAGGACACCGTCGCAATAAGCGAGTCACACACCCGCTTCAGCGGAAATTGCCGGTACACAAAAATGCCACAGATGACGGAATACAGCACGCCGATAGTCGCAACCTCAGTGGCAGTCGCCACGCCTTCCACAACGGCGGCCCGAATTAGGAAGGGAAGCGGGATGGCCGGCAGAGCAATGAACATCGCTTTGCGAATCTCAGCACCAGTGGCCTTCCTGCAGTCAGGCGCCGTACGTCCCCGAGTGCGGACGAAGACCACGGCAGCCAACGCGAGCAGGCCGACGATGGCCGGCACGAAACCGCCGACGAAAAGAGACGAGATGGAGACGCCCGAAGCAACGCCGACCGCAATCAGGATGATGCTCGGCGGGATAGTCTCGGCCATTGCGCCGGATACGGAGAGCAGCGCCACGAGTTCGCCCTCTTTCTCACCTCGGCGCTTCATTTCGGGCAGGATGATTGGCGCGATAGCAGCCATGTCAGCAGATTTTGACCCCGAAATGCCGGAGACCAAATACATGCCGCCAAGAAGGACGTAGTGCAGGCCGCCTCGGGTGTGGCCGAGCAAGGCGACCATCAGATTGATGATGGCCTTCGCGAGACCGGTCACGTCGAGCAAAACGCCAACCAGAATGAACATCGGAATCGAGAGCAGTGTGATGTCCGAGATGGCGGCATCGAGTCGATTCATGATGATAGACGTCGGTGCGTTGGTCATCAGACTGAGATACGCCATCGCCGCCAGAGCGAAGGCAAACGCAATCTCGACCCCCATGCCGATGCATCCGAGCACGAGCACGACGAAGAAGAAAATCAAATTGTAGTTGCCGATGTCCTGAAGCGAACCTTGCAGATAATAGAGAGCAGCACCAATGGCAATCAGCAAGGCAAACGAAACGAAGAAGGACCGAAGCGTCGCAATCCGGGTGAGCTTCGTCGCTGCGGTAACGGCCATGAGCGCGAAGCCGACCACCATGGATGCGGTCCGCACCGAGAGGTGCCACTGCAGTGCCGGTGTCAATTCCGTCCACGAATGGACAGTGAAGTTCACCGCCGCATACAACAGTGCCACCATCAGGCCAAGCAGCAGTGTCCAGGCGAACGTTGAAACTCGCGCCTGCGTGGCGGGCCGCAGTTTCTCGACGATGAATCCAAGCCGCATATGCGCCCCTCGACGCAACGCGACCGCCGCACCGAGCATTGACAGCCACGCAAAGAGGATGAGTGCAAATTCATCCGTCCAAAAAATCGGACGGTGCAGCACGTAGCGGGAGAACACGCCAACGCCGAGAATCACGGACTCCATTATCAGGATGACGGAAGCAATCG
Organism: Caballeronia pedi; assembly: GCF_001544915.2. GTDB lineage: Bacteria > Pseudomonadota > Gammaproteobacteria > Burkholderiales > Burkholderiaceae > Caballeronia > Caballeronia pedi. Next base: position 232,795 of record NZ_FCOE02000003.1, read on the forward strand.
CTCCCGCCCAGCTGCCTAACAACTGCTCGACTTGCACGAGCAGACGCTCGCCCGTATGAAGCATGGGTGAATGTACTGTTTCTGTACTCATGGAAATTGACTTGCTCATTTCTGGGCCTCGCTAGTCTGAGTGGCCATCAAACGTCAGATGGGCGCTACCGCTTTCTCGTACAGCGCCCACGCTTCCGGGCCGATGGCGTCACGCCAGGTCTTGTAGAAACCCGAATCGACGAGCTTTTTGCGGAAGGGCGCGGGGTCCACAGCATTGATTTGCAAGCCCTTTGCCGCGAGGCTCGTCTTCAGGTCTGTGTTGAGCTTCACCATGTCCGTGCGCTGAAGCAGAGCCGCATCATTAAAGGTCGTGACGAATGCTTCACGCAGGTCGGGAGGAAGTGATTTGAGTTTCTCAGTGTTGACGACTACCGTGAGACCATCCCACATGTGGTTGGTCAACGAGCAGTATTTCTGGACCTCGTAGAATTTCCAGAATTCCACATGAGTCAGAGCGTTCTCTTGCCCGTCGGCGATGTGCGTCTTGAGTGCCGAGTAGGTTTCTTTAATGCTCAACGCAGTCGGCGCCGCGCCCAAAGACACAAAGAGAGATTGTTGAATGCGAACTGTGGGGACACGAATTTTCAATCCCTGCACGTCCTGAACCGACTGAATGGGGTGGACCTCGTTCGTGATTTGACGGAAGCCGTTGTCGAACACCTTGTCAAGCGGCGTCACGCCGAGCGCCGAAAGCTTTCCCCGCACGTAGTTGCCGAGCTCGCCGTCCCACGCCCTCCACACTTCGTCGTAGTTCTTGTAGCCGAAACCGAGGCCAGCGATGTTGGCGGAGGGAACCATCGACTCGAAGAACAGCAGAGAGGTGCAGACCGAGTCCAGAGCGCCCGAACGCACCTGGCTCATCATGTCGCTGTCACCGCCCAGCGCACTGTCGGGGAAGATGCGGACTTGCATCCGGCCGCCCGTTTTTTCCTGCACCTTCTGCGCTGCCGCCTTGAGCCTTATGTTGAGCGGATGTGCGGCAGGAAACGAATTCCCAATCTTGATATTTGCTTCCGCTGCCTCGGCAAAACCAAAGTGCGTTGCCAAGGGAAGCGCGGCCGAACCAGCTGCCAAGCGCATAAAACTTCTGCGAGTAATGCTCATCAGCGACTCCGAAAAGGGTGGCGATTCACAATGTGTCGATTGGCGACAATCATCAACATCGGTAGTGCAGAAAGTGGGCCATGCGCACAATGAAATGGAGTCTAGTAAGCTAAATGCCCGTCACACATAGGTTTTTACCCGTATTTCAGTCGATTTCGGTGTCAACCGAGCGCTTCTAAGCATGCACTTCACGAGTGCAGGCGCACCAAATTCTGGCCTTTTCGCCTATTTCCGGGACATCCTCAAAGAACATTGACAACAATCGTCAATCGGCAATACGATGACGTACACGAATCACTTTCCGCCAAACTGGCAATTCATACGAGCATTGGGAGCTTTAGCGATGGAACTTGACGTCCCAGTTGGAACCGCAGTTGTCGGCTGCGGCCGGGTATCCGACGCACACATCGGAGCGATTAAATCTCAACCCGGCGCTGGGACACTGGTAGCCGTCGTCGACCAGAACTTAGACCTGGCACGCGCCACGGCCGAAAAGTACGGCGCAAAGCACGCTTTCAGCAGCATCGAAGAGGCGCTCCGTGTCCCGGAAATCGAAGCGTTCGACCTCTGCCTGCCAAATCATCTTCACGGAACGGCGACGATTCAATGCTTGAACGGCGGCCGCCACGTGTTGGTTGAAAAGCCGATGGCCGATGACTATGAAACTGCCGTTGCGATGGGGCGAGCAGCAGATGCGGCGGGGAAGATTCTGGCCATTGGCCAGTCGCGGCGTCATGGGTCGGCCATCCGCTACGTGCAAGACAACATGTCTTCATTCGGGGAATTGCGGGCCATCCAAGCTTCGTTCTGCATGTACTGGGACGGCCCGCAAGCACCTTGGTGGGCGGAGCGCACTCGCGAAGAAGGTCTGGTTTTTTCGCTTCTTGGCTCGCACACCATCGATTTCGTCCAGATGGTGCTCGGACCGCATCCACTTCGAGTTCACGCGGAGGCCGCGCGACTGCGTGACTGCTGGAAGGCAGAGGACGAAGCGTTGATTCTTCTGCGCTATCCCAACAACAAGATGGCGACGGTGCACCTCTCCTATAATCAGCAACCGTTCTTCGAGCGTTACTGTCTCCTTTTCGACAAGTCAATAGTCGAAGTACGGGATGTGAACACGGTGCTGGTGAACGACGAAGTGGTTTTCGCACCCGTGGAGGGGGCGACGCTGCTTGTCACGAACGAACTCTTCACGAATCAGTTCGCCGAGTTCGCCGCAGCTTGCCGCGGATTGCCAAACCGTAGCGCACTCCACCCCCACGGCATTGCCCTTATGAGGGTCATCGACGCGGCGCTGGAATCGTCTCTGAAGAATCAGACTGTCAATTTAAACTGGTAGCCGGCAGCCGAAACCGCTGGCAGTACCTGCAAAGTAGGATGGGAGTAGCGTCAAAATGCCCTCGAAGAATCGGATTGTCCCTGTTTCCAAGCTGTCTGTAGAGGCTCAGGCAACTGAGAACCTGCGCCAGTACGTCCTGTCTGGCGCCATCAAACCGGGCGAAAAGCTGACGGAGGTGGCGTTGGCGGACGAGATGGGCGTGGCAAGAGCAACGCTTCGATTCGGACTCAATCGACTGGCTGCCGAGGGGCTGCTGGTAAAGACCCCATATACCAGTTGGGAAGTCCGGACACTCACTGCCGACGATGCGTGGGAGCTTTGGACCCTGCGAGCCGGACTAGAAGGGCTCGCAGTACGTCTTGCAGCGGACAACATGGGGCCGCGCCTACGGGAAAAATTTCAGTTTGCTTTCGACGAACTGGTTGAAGCCTGCAACAGTGGCTCATCTGTAGAGGCGTCCGAAAAGGACCTGGGCCTGCACCGAACCATCGTGAACTCCCTCGGTCATTCCCGGCTGGCGGACCAGTACAAGTTGGTCGAACAACAGGTACGGATGTATATCAATATTTGCAATACTTTGATGGGTTCGGACCTTCCGGCCGTCGTTGACCAGCATGTGCCCATGATGGAAGCGCTCTTTCGCGGCGATGGCATCAAGGCAGCTCATGAGGCATGGGTGCACAATGAGAGCGAAGGTGGGAAGCTCGTCGCCTACCTTCAACAGAGAGCCAAGATGGAAGCCGCTGGCGCTACCCAATGAGCTGTTGAAAGCTCAGAGCGTTCATTCAACTGAACGACGATGCAGCGCCGTAGACGCAACGGCCTGCATCTTCTTTATCTCGCTTTCGGCACCAGTGCGCGGTAGCGCATGTTATGCGCTTAGTTGTACTTATTCAAAGAACATAGCTCAATGTTTCGCATCTGCAAACGGTGCGACGTCATCTTTCGCAGTTACTGTTCGGAAACTACCGTTTTGGTCACCGTAGGTGCGCCCGGAGCCGTGAGATAAAGACTGTACAGATTTCTAACAACCTATCGGTCTCGAAAACATGGCTTCAAAAAAATTCTTCCTAGACGGGTTCACGCTTTCACTGATAAGTACGGTAGTACTGGCCTCATTCCTTCCGGTACAAGGGAAGTTTGTGGCGCCCTTCAGCTTCATCACCAACATCGCGGTCGGCCTTCTCTTCTTCTTGCATGGCGCCAAACTTTCCCGCGAGGCAATTGTCGCCGGTGCGACACACTGGCGGCTTCATTTGACCGTACTGCTCTGCACATTTGTCCTATTTCCTTTGCTAGGCGTGCTGCTGAAACCGATTCTGTCGCCGCTAGTGACAGCACAGTTATACGCCGGCGTGTTATTCCTGTGCACCTTGCCCTCGACAGTTCAGTCGTCAATCGCCTTCACTTCGATTGCACGAGGCAATGTTCCCGCCGCAGTGTGCAGTGCATCAGCGTCGAGCCTGCTCGGAATATTCATTACACCAGCATTGGTGGGCCTGCTTCTGACAAACCATTCCGGCGGCGACGTTTCACCATGGCACACCGTATCGAACATCGTTATGCAGTTGCTCTTGCCCTTCATCGCTGGGCAGTTGCTCAGGCCAGTAGTTGGAGGATGGGTTGACCGCAATCGTTCGATGCTGAAGTTTGTTGACCAGGGTTCCATTCTCCTCGTCGTCTACGGCGCATTCAGCGAGGCGCTCATGGAAGGACTCTGGCATCAGATTCCTCTCAGTGCATTGTTCGGCCTCTTTGTTGTTTGCGCGGCGATTCTCAGCATCAGTCTTCTCGCCACGGTTCTCGCGAGCAGGCGTCTGGGATTCAATCGGGAGGACCAGATTACGATTATTTTCTGTGGCAGCAAGAAGAGCCTGGCTGCTGGGATTCCAATGGCCAACGTCATCTTCTCGGCGTCGTCCATTGGTGCCATCGTTCTGCCGTTGATGCTCTTCCATCAGATTCAGCTAATGGTGTGCTCTGCCTTGGCGCAGCGCTGGGCGACACGCCGGACTCCTCCGAAGCAGCGTACGGCTCGCAAAGCCGCTTGATATAACGGACTGAGAGTGCGTGATGGTCAACACCCTCTCAGTCCGCCAAGTTCAAGTACGAAATCTCGCGACCACATTTCGCGACATCATCCTCGCCAAGAGGATGGATATTTCATTTTCGCGACTTGATTAGCTTCTCGTCCACCGCCTCCTGCCACGTATCTGAAAGCGTAAATCCATCTTGGAATCGGTCGGTCGGGTCCATCCCAACTTGAGCCGTATACGTAATCCAGGCTTGCCCAGCAACGGATGGAATAACGGCAGGTCGACTACCAAGGGTCGTCGTCCCAACAATCCGGCTTTCGAACGTCGAGCCGATGATGGACCCGTGCACAAACAGTTCACCCACCTCAATCTCGCCTTTTGCGTGCATGACGGCAAGCCGTGCTGATGTGCCGGTACCACACGGCGACCTGTCGCATCGACCCGGCGAGACAATAACAGTATTTCGTGAAACGATGCGGCCAGACTCACGCCTCACGGGCATCACAAATTCGGTTTGTGTGATTCCCTTGATGAGAGGATTGAGAGGGTGCGGCGACGGCAACTGCTCCGCAGCGGCGACCTTGATACGTTGTCCCAGCTCACAAAGCTCCCTCGCCTCGTCGGGAACGATGTTAAAGCCCAGTGAGGCGGCATCGACGATGACATACGTCATTCCGCCGTAACCCACATCGACCTTGATAGTCCCCAGGCCACGCACTTCGATGTGCTTGTCTAGATGGTTCGCAAACGCCGGTTGATTGACGAACTCGACACGCGTGACCTTACCTTGAGAGCATTCGCAACGGAGCTTAATCAACCCTGCCGGTGCTTCAAGCGTGAGTTCCGTCACCGGTTCAACCATCGGCAGAATCCCGGTCTCAAGTAGCACCGTCGCGACGCACATGGTGTTTGAGCCAGACATCGCAGGATACTCAGTCGATTCTGCGATGATGTACGCCATCTGTGCCTGTTCGTTGACAGCAGGCAAAACGAAGTTAATACTTTGGTTCGCAGAACCGCGAGGCTCGAACAGGCACATCCGCCGTAGGTCGTCGCGATGCTCTTCGAGATGCATCATCTTTTCAAAGACGGTGTGTCCGGGAATGTCAATGAGACCACCGACCACCACATTGCCAATTTCACCTTCTGCGTGACAACCGACCACGCTCAACATCTTGCTCCAGCGCATAATCGCCTCCGATGCGATTGATGAAGATGACTGCCCGTTCGAAGTTACGGCGCGCCACCGAAGAGTAGATTGCTCATTCCCGATGAAGCGCGCAGTTTCGCCGTCACTCGATGGTGAACAAAGGTTCGCCGAGGCGCGCTACGTCGACGTCGATGCCAAGGCCCGGCGCGGTCGGAGCCGAACCAAAGCCGTCCTGCGAGCGCGGTTGGTAGTTCGCCAAATGACCATCGGTCCAGTCATTGAAGAAGGGCGTCATCAATAGCGATTCCGGGCGCGTCGTCGCGGCGATATGGCTTGTCGCCGCCGTAATGATGTCGCCGCCCCACATGTCTTCGACCGACACGGAGAGGTTCAAGTCCTGCAGCAGGTCACGCGCCTTCACGACATTGGTGAGGCCGCCGAGCTTTCCGAATTTCAGGTTGACTGATACGGCGTTCGCCTCGTATTTCGCGCGGAACACCTCGTCCTGACTGGTGATGGACTCGTCAAGGACGAGCGGAACTGCCGAGCCCCGTGCGGCGAGAATACAGTCGATAGTCGACCGACATGGCTGCTCCACATAGACAGGCAGACCTGCAAGTCCTTGAAACGCAATCTTCGCTGAGGCCAAAGACCAGCCTCCGTTCGAATCGGCGACGATGACTGTCTCGTTGTTTCCCGCTTCAACGCTTGCACGCGTACGCGCTATATCGTCGAACGGATTGTTTCCTACCTTGAGTTGGAACCGATTGATACCAGCTGCACGGCGCTCACGGATGAAGTCGCCCATCGACTCGGGAGACCCAAGGGGTACCGCTTCGTAAATCGGGAAGCGCTCGTTTATGACGCCGCCGATGAGTGCAGAGATAGGAAGCTCCAACGATTTTCCGAAGATGTCCCAGCAAGCGATGTCGACTGCGCTCTTCGCAAATTCTTGGCCCATCAGCGTCTCGTTCATCGTTCGGTTGACGAGCGCGATGTTGGCCGGGTCCTTACCAATCAACGCAGCGCCCAGGTCGCGCAGCGCCGTCCGAATGCCTTCAGGAAAGACCGGCAGATACACCTTGCCCAACGTCGTAATTTCGCCCCAGCCAACCAACCCTTCATCCGTCCGAATGCGAACAACCGTCCCATCTTCAACGGCAGCCTTGCGGTCGCCCGACATGATGTAGGTGCCGTGTGCATAACCCACCACGTACGAATATACGTCAACTCCAACGATTTTCATTTTCCTCTCCAATGTCTTTCCTGCCGCAAAAGTCGGTGTGCCATCCGGCTCTCGGTTGCTGACATCACAAGACCATGTTGACAATCAGCGCACCGCACAAGCCCAAGATGGAGGCAAGCATCGTCGCAACCGAAATGCTCTTTAGAGCGTTGCCCATCGTCAGGCCGAGATATTCCTTCCCCAGCCAAATCAAGCTGTCTGTAAATTGCACAAAACCAATTGCTCCGCTCCCGATGGCGATGGTCATCGCGACAGGGTGCAGGGAAGGATTGGCGTGCAGCATCGGAGCAATCACGCCGGCTGACCCTAGCATTGCAACCGTTGCGGAACCGACCGCGAGGTGCAATAGGCCCGTTAACAACCAAGCCAGCAGGATGGGGCTCATGTCGAGTTGCGATAACGTGTGTCCCAGCACAGCTCCAATACCGCTTTCTGAAATGACCGCGTTGAACGCACCGCCACAAGCGATGATTAGCATGACGTTCGCGATTTGGCGGTAGCTATCGCCGGTGAGGTTCGCTAAGTCTGCCAGCCCTCGGCCACGTGCCAGACCTAGACTCCAATAGGCAAAGAGCGTTGAGATGAGCAGCGCAGTGAACGGGTCGCCTAAGAAAACGATGGCAGGACGAAGTGCACTGGCTCCCGGCAGGACAGCCTCAAGTATGGTCTTGCCCACCATGATAAGTAGCGGAAGCAGAACCGTGAAAAGAGTGATACCAAAACCCGGCAGTACCCTTTGCGCCCCTACCGAGGACGGTAGCGCTTGTTCGGCGGACAGACTTGCGACACCCTTTGCCTCGTTGCGAGTGATGTAGCACATGTAAAGTGCACCGAGTGCTGCACAGGGTAAGGCTATGATGACGCCGGCGACAATGACGGACCCGATGTCTGCGCCCAAGATGCCAGTCACGGCGGTTGCCGCCGGGTGCGGTGGCACGATGCAGTGAATGACGTGAAGCGAGACCAGCAAGGGTACGCCAACCCGCATCTTCGACATGTTGGCATGTTTGGCCACAACGGCAACGAGCGGCGCCATAAGAAGGAACCCGACATCTGAGAAGACCGGAATTCCGACGATGAACCCGATGATGGCCATGACCCATGGTGCGTTACGAGTTCCCGCCTTACGTAGCAGAGTCTGCGCTATCTGCTGCGCGCCTCCCGAGTCGTCAAGCATCTTACCGAGAATCGCGCCGAAGCCCATGATGAGCGCGAGGAACGAAAGCGTATCGCCGATTCCTGATTCCAAGGTTTTGACCACCTTGGTGAGCGGCATTCCGACCGCTAGCGCGAGGCCAACAGCTACCAGAATGAGCGCTATGCTTGCGTGAGTCTTCAGTCTGACGATGAGCAAAGCGAGTGCGGCAATCGAGAGAGCGAGCAAAACGAACAGCGATGAAGCAGAAACCAAAATCATCTCCGTAATAGTTTTGTTGGTAATCTTGGTGAAAGAAAGAAGGGCCGGGCATTACGCCCTTCTTCGCATCGAACTAACGGCTGGAACCATCGCTGACGATACGGAGCGCGCGCTGCCCCTACATGCGCCTTTGGCGACGCAGCAACGTTCTAGGCTCGTTCCTTGTGTTTGTTAAAGTTCGCGAATCTCGTCGAAAAGGCCTCGGTCAAGGCGCACGCCGTGACGGTTTGACCGAGCCCTGGCTTCAAATCTCCGCTGCGACGGTAGCCGCGCCCCTTGGTCGACGATGGCGTTGAACAGGTTCTCTGCCCGCTCGTGATTCGCTTTTGCACTGGTCGCACCACCAGCGAAACGTTCCGGACTAAAAGCGACCAGCAACTCGCCGTGGTACGGCGTAATTGCGGCACCCGCGTCGAGGGCGACGGATTCGAAGCTCATCAAATCTCCGAGGAGCGGACCTGCCAAGAGCTCAATCATTGCCGACAACGCGGAGCCCTTGTAGGAGCCGAATGTGAGCATTGCTCCCTCGAGCGCGGCGTTGGAGTCTTCAGTGGGATTACCGTCCTTATCGATAGCCCACCCCAGCGGAATCCTCTCTCCTTTGCGCTTGGCCAGTTCGATGTCACCGCGCGCAACCACGCTGGTCGCGAAATCAAAGACGAAGGGAAAGTCACCCGGCCGCGGCCAAGAAAATGCGAACGGGTTGGTTCCAAAAAGCGGCTTCGTCCCACCGGCCGGCGCGACGCAAGAGTGACTTGGTGTCATCGCCATCGCGGCAACGCCCATCTCGGCTAATGCTTCGACCTCTTGCCATAACGCCGAAAAGTGGAAGCAGTTGTTGATGGCCAGCGCCGCAATACCGACCTCGTCCGCCTTTCGGACGAGGTGTTCAGCTCCGACGTCGAACGCTACCTGAGAGAATCCGCCCCGCGCATCAACTCGGGTCAGGGCCGGGCTGACATTCAGGACTTCAGGTTCAGCCTCTCCGTTGACTTTTCCTGACCGCAACCCTCTCACACAAACAAGAAGGCGATACATGCCATGCGAGTGACACTCGTCGCGCTGCCCCGCTACGACCGATTTGGCGACAGCCGTCGCGTGCCGCTCGTTCATTCCGTTTCTTAGCAAGACGCTGAGCGAGAGCTCGAAAGCGTCGTCGAGGGACAGCAACACGTGGGGGGAGATTGTCATTTCTGTTCCAAAGAGCCCGAAACGCTGTTGAGCCGATGCGATGCTTCACCCGCGACGACCACGCTTGAGCGGGTGCATGCGCCCTGCCAAACATGCCCCAGCCTCACCTCGCGCCGTCAGCATCGGGCGCTCGCGTTCGGCCGAATCACACCCCGCCGGACACCGATTATATACATTATCCATGCTCGTAGGAATTCCCTAGCCGTCTTTTTCGATACGACGATAGCCCTCGCAAGCGTTTCTGCGTCCACTTAAAGCCTTACGTGATAGGTGTTTTCACGAATTTTCCATGAATTCTCTGCGAAGAAGGTTGACGGACTATTTTATACAATCTACTTTATGTCTGTCGTTCAACCCCACCCGCTGAACCGCGCGATACGCGTGTTCTTGCCCTGACCATAACGTCGAATGGAGCCTTCAATGAACAGCATCAAAGTCTTGGCCACTGCAGCGGCCGCAACTATCGCTATGACCGCAGTGCCGGCCCACGCGGACAAGCTCGATGACATCATCAGTTCAGGAAAACTCCGTTGCGCCGTCACGCTGGACTTTCCGCCGATGGGTTCACGCGACGCTCAAAACAACCCCCAGGGCTTCGACGTCGACACTTGCCGTGACCTGGCAAAGGCGCTCGGCGTAAAGGCCGAAATCGTCGAAACGCCGTTCCCCGACCGAATTCCAGCGATTGTTTCGGGCCGCGCGGACGTGGGCGTCGCGGCGACGTCGGACACGCTCGAACGCGCCAAGTCGATAGGCTTCTCGATTCCCTACTACGCGTTCACTGATGTTGTGCTCACCCGCAAAGACGCGGGAATCACGACGTTCGACAGCCTGAAAGGTCACAAAGTCGGGTCGACGGCCGGGACATACGAAGCCATTGCCCTGAACAATGATGTCAAGAAGTGGAGTGACTCCAAAGGCAGCTTCCGTGCATTCCAAACCCAGGCGGACGTGTTCCTCGCAATTAGCCAGGGGCAAATCGACGCTTCCGTTGTCACCAACACGGTGGCTGCTGCAATCGTCAAGTCCGGCAAGTACCCGAATCTGGCTATCGGCGGCGCTGCTCCGTATCCCGTCGACTACGTCAATCTCATCGCAACCCGGAAGGAACAAGGGCTTATCAATTATCTGAACCTGTTCATCAACCATCAGGTTCGCGAGGGTCGCGAGGAAGAACTTCACAACAAATGGATTGGCGTTGGAAAAATGCCAAACCTGACCGCTGCGGGCGTCTATTACTAATCGGAGCGGTTCGACATGTTCGATTACACGTTCCAATGGCGGCCGGCATTTGAGGCGTTGCCACAAATGCTCGAAGGGACTCTGGTTACATTGGAGGTGGCCGTCGCTTCCATGCTGATTGGGGGCGTAATAGGGATTGCCTTAGCCATTGCGCGTGACTCGAGCATTGGGATTGCGCGCGCCATCGCATCCGCGTGGGTGGCGGCCGCACGCAATACCCCAGCCCTCCTGCAGATTTACCTGCTGTATTTTGGTCTCGGGACGATAGGGTTGCGACTTGACTCGATGCCGTCCTTGCTGCTTGGCATTGCGTTCAATAACGCAGGCTACCTGGCGGAGATATTCCGTGGTGGCTTGCGCGCAATTCCAAGCACTCAGGTAAGGGCAGCGCGGTCACTGGGAATGAGCGGCTTTAAGGCATTCCGGCTCGTCGTCCTACCGCAATTGCTTCGCGTGACGTTTTATCCCGCGTCAAATCAAATGGTCTGGGCCATCCTGAACACGTCCCTCGGTGTGATTGTGGGCCTCGACACTGACTTGACCGGTGTTACGCAAGCGTTGAACGTGTTGACTTTCAGAACGTTCGAGTTTTTCGCCTTGGCTGCCTGCCTGTACTACGTCCTGGTGAAGCTTGTCCTTTTGTCAGCCCGAGCTCTTGGTTGGCGTCTCTTCAGATATTGAGGCACTCATGTTTAACGATGCTTTCGGATGGTCTGACCTCGTGTTCATGCTGACGGGGACGCTGAACACGCTCGCGCTGACAGCATGGGCGGTCATTATCGGTACGGTCGTCGGTGTCTTTCTGGGCTTACTTCGCACGGTCGTTCCTACGAGTGTGAACGCGTTAATAGGCGCAATTTTGGATGTACCACGGTCCGTACCGCTGCTGATTCAGATTGTGCTGGTTAACTCCTTCAAGTCGGTCATAGGGCTTGATTGGTCGGCCTTTACCGTTGGTTGTGTCGTCCTTGCAATCTACATGGCAGCGTACTGTACTGAGGTGGTTCGAAGCGGTATTAGCTCTGTGCCCTTTACCACTCGTCGCGCGGCACGTTCGCTCGGCATGACGTACTGGCAGGACTTCAGGCTCGTCGTGTTTCCCATGGCGCTCCGAGTCAGCCTGCCATCGTGGATTGGCGTGGTTCTCGGCGTTCTGAAAGACACATCTATCGTGCTCTGGATTGGAATTATCGAATTGCTTCGGTCGTCGCAAATTATCGTGACGCGCACGCAACAACCCATCCTCGTACTGACTGTGGCGGGACTTATCTATTTCGTTATCTGCTTTCCCATCGCCCGATTGGGTGGTCGGCTCGAAGCAAAGTGGAGCAAGCAATGATTGAAATCAAGAACGTTCGCAAGTCGTTCGGTTCCCTTGAGATTCTCAAGGGCATCGACCTGACGGTTAAGAAGGGCGAGGTTGTGTCAATCATCGGCGGCTCGGGCTCCGGGAAATCGACGCTTCTCACCTGTATCAACGGTTTGGAGCCGATTCAGCAAGGACAGATTGTGGTTGACGGCACCGACGTTCATGCTCGCTCCACAGACCTGAACAAGCTTCGGCAGCATATCGGCATTGTCTTCCAACAGTGGAATGCATTCCCGCATCTCACGGTTGTAGAGAATGTCATGCTGGCGCCGCGCAAGGTGTTGGGGAAGAGCAAAGACGAAGCCCGAGCCGAAGCTGAACGTCAACTCAAGCACGTGGGTCTTGGCGCAAAGCTCGATGTCTACCCGTCGAAGCTGTCCGGTGGTCAGCAGCAACGAATGGCAATCGCTCGCGCTCTCGCAATGTCTCCTGAGTACATGCTGCTCGACGAAGTGACATCGGCACTCGACCCCATGCTTGTAGGCGAAGTCCTGGACACGCTGCGCATGCTGTCGAAGGAAGGCATGACGATGATTTGCGTCACACACGAAATCCGTTTCGCTCGCGACGTATCCGACCGAGTCGCTTTCTTCAAGGACGGACTCATCCACGAAATCGGGTCACCTGACCAAGTTATCGGCAACCCTCAACGGCCTGAAACCGCCTCTTTTCTGTCATCCGTTACCTGATAAGTTCAACCGCAACCAGGCAAGGCAAATGAAAATTGCAAAGATTGATGTATTCAACTTCGACCTAACCTACATCCACGGAACCTACACGATGTCCGGAGGTCGGGACATCACGTCGCTTCCGTCAACGATAGTCCGGGTGACGAGCGATTCGGGCCATGAAGGTTGGGGCGAAGTGTGCCCGCTTGGTTCTGCGTATCTTCCCCAGCACGCATCTGGCGCACGAGCCGCGCTCGAGTTGCTTGCTCCGGCGCTAATTGGCCTTGACCCGACGAATATCTCCGGCGTGTACGACGCGATGGATGCCGTGCTCATGGGCCACTCATACGCAAAGAGCCCCATTGACGTGGCCTGCTGGGATTTGACCGGAAAGGCTTGGGGTGCCAGCGTCGCTGAAATGCTCGGTGGCGTGCGTCAGGAGCGCTTTCCGCTGTACTTTGCAGTGCCGCTCGGCTCGCCCGAAGAGATGGTGAGCTACGTGCTCGCGCGACGCGAAGAAGGCATTCATCGATTCCAGCTAAAAATCGGTGGTGACCCGACGCTCGACGGCATCCGGGCTAAGCACATCATTGATGCCACGGGCCCCGAAGACCTCATCGTCGGTGACGCAAACTGCGGCTGGCGCGTCAACGACGCAATCATCGCCGCGCGCGCGATGGAGAATCTGCCGCGCTTCTACTTCGAGCAGCCGTGCCCGACTATGGAGGAATGCATCGAGGTGCGCAAGCACACGACGCTCCCGATGGTCTACGACGAAGTTGTGAACGACCCAGCCACGCTCATACGCGCAGTTCGTGAAGGTGGCGCCGGCGCATTTAACCTGAAGGTCTCGAAAGTGGGCGGCCTCACAAAAGCGAAGCTGATGCGCGACCTGGGGCAGGAGCTCGGCCTGCAGATAACCGTGGAAGACACATGGGGCGGCGACGTGGTTTCTGCTGCATCCGCGCATCTGGCCGCCTCCACCAAAGAGCGTGCACTGCTCAGCGTCTCCTTCATGAACGACTGGACCAATGAGCATGTTGCCGGCTATCAACCGCGAAGCAAGAACGGTTTCGGCTCGGCACCGTCGGCGCCGGGTCTTGGCATCGAGATTGACGCCGGGGCGTTGGGCCAACCGCTGTATTCATTTTGCTGACGCTGCCTGCTCAGGACGCAGCGAGCAGCTTGCTGCGTCCGCGAACCATGTTGGTTTCGACCTAACCTGAGAGCCAAACGAACGTTGCAAACGGCCAAATAGAGCCCAAAATGCCCAAGGCACCTGCGTCCACAAAGCTGCGCCCAGTCACGGTTGCCGAGGCCGCCGCGGAGGAAGTGCGCCGCAAAATCATGTCCGGGGAGTATCCGGAAGGTTTCCAGCTGAAACAGGATGCGCTCGCTGCAGATATGGGCGTGAGTCGCATTCCGATTCGCGAAGCGCTCGTCCAACTCGAAGGCGAGGGACTCGTTCGAATCGTACCTCACAAGGGTGCGGTGGTCTCTGAACTCTCAATCTCAGAGATTGCGGAACTTTTTGAATTGCGCGGCCTGCTTGAACCACGCCTGCTCAGAATGTCAGTGCCTCGACTGACGCAAGCGGACTTCGCGGAGCTCGACAGCATTATTGCCGAATACCGGCGGGAACTTGAAGCTCAGCACCTGGCCCGCTGGGGCGAACTCAACACACGTCTGCACGACCTTCTGCTATCCAAGGCAGAGCAACCGCGCACCATGGCAATTGTCGATTCGCTCTTGCAGCAAACCGACCGCTATACTCGTCTTCAACTATCGTTGAGTGCCGAGAGCATCAAGCAGGCGGAAGACGAACATCAGGAAATGGTTCGCCTATGTAAGGCGGGAGACGTTAGGGGTGCCTCTGCGCTCCTAAAACGACACATCGACCATGCTTGTGAGGAATTGAAGGCATTCATTTTGTCGCGGCGACGCTTGTCGGCCTGAGCCCTGCGTCGGTCGACCCGGCTTACTGTCACCGTTCGGCACGAGCAATGAGCAAGTTCCCTCCCCTTTTCTGCTTGGTGGCCTTCGAAGCAAGCGCTCGACACATGAGCTTTACGAAGGCAGCACAGGAGCTCCATCTATCGCAGAGCGCTGTCAGCCGCCAGATTTCTCAGCTGGAGGAGTTTCTTGGACGCTCCCTTTTCGAACGTTCCCGCGGGCAAATGCAGCTGACCGTTGCAGGACTTCAATATGCTGAGGACGTGCGCAGCATGCTCAACATGTGCAACGAAGCAACGAGTCGAGTCATGGCCGGAAACGCTGCTCACACGCTCACGGTCGCGTGCTCATCCGGAATCGCGTCGCACTGGCTACCTCAGCGAATCAGTGCGTTCACGAAGCAGAACCCCGACACCCGAGTGCGAGTTGTTGTCAGAGACAACTTCCGGTCTCTTGTGACCGCAGAATACGACGTCGGGCTGTATCGATTCAATGAAGTTCCAGAAGCGACGAACACGGTTCGGCTTTTTGAAGAACGAGTTTTCGCAGTGTGCTCGCCAATGTTTCTCGAAGAGCCGGTCAAGTGCTCTCGCGACCTAACTCGTCACCGACTAATTGGGCTGGAAGACGGCGAGCGTACTTGGATGTCTTGGGACTCTTGGTTCCGCGTACAAGGCGTTCTTGGACTTCATATCGAGCCACACATCACCGCGAATCGCTTTCCAGTGGTGCTCGAATTGGCGATGGCTGGTCAGGGTATAGCCTTGGGCTGGATTGCCATCGTCGAGCGATTTCTCGAGGCTGGCCTGCTCGTCAAAGCCTCCTCAGTAGGTGCATCCCTCGGTGGGACGTACTACATCTGCTGGCCTCAAGACAGTGGCTTCAATCCTGCACGCCAGCGCTTCATCGATGCCTTCAGAGATTTCGCCTGTACGGACGAACCTGACCAGTAGATTGAGCGACTATCCGCGGCACTGTCGGGCCGCAACTCTGGCGGAACTCTCCGTGCGTGCCACGCATGCCGCAATGCACTCTCTGCATTTGGCTCGGAGTGCGTTCTGACGAAGAATCGATTTGCCTGGGGCAGCATGCCGATGTCGCACCTATCTTCCTTTTCGCGTGTCGGACTGCCTCCATAGATACAGGCAAATCAGGAGGTTCTAATATGCTAGATGCAAGAAAAATCCACGAGGAGTCCATCGTCATTGACGCTGTCTCCCCACTGCTTCTAAATAAGAGCTACACCGACCTGTACCGGCAGGGAGGCGTAACCGCTGTTTGCCCGACCGTCAGTCTTGGTGGCACCGCCGGCGAGCAGGTCAAAGTGCTTGGGTCTTGGCTCCGCCACATTCGACAGGACCCGTCTCTGATACTTTCGACGTCCGTTCGTGATATTGAACGAGCGAAGGAGTTGAATCGCCTCGCGCTTATATTTCACTTTCAGGGCACCGACTCGATTGAAGACAACCTAGATTTGGTCGACGCCTACTACGCCTTGGGTGTTCGGGTCATCCAGTTGACCTACAACGTGAAGAACCGCGTGGGCGATGGATGCACGGAGAGAACCGATGCCGGGCTGAGCGAATTTGGCATCAAGCTAGTACAGCGGCTAAACGAGCTCGGCATCGCGGTCGACTGCTCGCACACCGGAGTTCGGACGACACTCGACGCAATGGAAGTCTCAACTGCGCCGGTGATTTTCACCCATGCAAATGCGAGGTCCGTATTCGACAGCAAGCGGAACATCACTGATGAGCAGATTCGAGGCATTGCAAAGACAAACGGTGTCATTGGTGTCAATATTGTCCCGTACTACATCGTCAAGCACGTTCGACCGACCATCGACCAACTGCTCGACCACGTCTCGTACATCGCCAGCCTCGTAGGCGTCGACCACGTAGGAATCGGCTTTGACTACTTCGGTGGTCAACAACCATTCGTGTCAGACGAGGAGGCTAACCAAATCTATCGAAGCTTCATTGATGCAGGGAAGTGGGACCCAAATGTCACGCCGCCGCCGACCCAACTCTATCCCGAAGGACTCGACACCCCGGCGTACATGGCGAATCTGACTCCTGCGCTGATTCGTCGCGGCTTCTCGGAACAAGAGGTGAAGAAGATTCTCGGCGGGAACTGGATGCGCGTTTTTGCAGAGATTTGGAAGTAGCGTCGAGCCGAACGCCTCAGAATCGAACGATTCTGAGGTGCCGGTTCTGAGCCTATATCGCTAAATGAGGCAGGCACAATTGCTGGAGGCGGTGTAGCTCTTGAGGCTCGTCGCCGCTCCTAGGCTCGCCGAGAAAGCAGCAGCAGTCCAGCACCGACAACCTCGATGACGGCTACTACGAGCATCCCGGATTGAAAGTTCCCAGTCAGCGTCTTCATAACACCAATCAGCGACGGCGCCACGAAACCACCTAGCAACGCAACACTATAGTGCGCTGACGGGATTGCCCAAAATGTCGTAATAGCGGTCCATGAAAGCGCGGCCGCAACGCAAAGAGCTGAGAAGCTGACCGCGAAGTATTGCGGCGTGTAGGCAGCAACCAACATAGCAAGTGCGACGCCGACCATTAAGCAAGCCACGAAACCCTTGCGCTCACCTTTGCGGTCAGACCACATCCCGCCCAGAATCATTGCAAATGCTGCAGGGATGTAGGGTATGGCGGAGTACATGCCGATTTCTGTCAAGCTAGTCACCCCTGACGTCTTGACGATGCTGGGCAGCCAAAAGCTCACGACATACGCACCGGAAATAACGCTGAACAGAACACCCGATAAGAGGTAGAAATGGCGGTTGGTCAATACGTTTCGCAAGGAGCCGTGGGTTGCGCCAGACCGTTGGGTCAGTGAGCTTACGACCTGCTTCTCGTCATCATTCAACCAAGAAGCCTTTTCTGGTGTGTCGGAGAGGTAGAAAAAGGCAACCACGCCCACAAGTGCAGCCGGGAGACCCTCGAGCAAGAACATCCACTGCCACCCGCCCAGCCCGTGAACTCCGTTCATTGTCGACATGATGTAGCCAGATAGCGGGCCGCCGACAATCGCGGCGATTGGAGCCGACAGCATCACGGTCGACGAGACTGTAGCCATCCTAGACGTCGGATACCAGAGAGTCAGGTAGTACAGCATGCCCGGCGCGAATCCCGCTTCGAAAACGCCCAGCAGAAAACGCAGAACGTAGAACTTTGTCGCGCTGTCAACAAAAAGCATGCTGGCGGAAGCCAGACCCCACAGGACGAGAATGCGCGAGATGGTCTTGCGCGCGCCTACCTTCACGAGGAGCAGGTTGCTGGGAAGCTCGAAGAGCACATAACCGAGGAAGAACATCCCTGCGGCGAATCCGAACACTTTGTCCGTTATCCCGACATCACTCTGCATCTGCAGGTTCGCAAACCCGATATTGATACGGTCCAAGTAGGCGAGCATGTAACAAAGGAAGAGGAACGGAATTATCCTCGCATCAATTTTCTTGTAGGGTCGCACGGCCGTCGCTTGCGTCCGAGAAATGTCGAAAGTATCCGGCGTGCGCGGAATCGCTTCTTTCAAATCCATTTTTCCTCCTGAAATACCGGTTCAAGTCGCCCTGACAAGGCGGGGAGAATCTGTCGCGCCTGCATTCAGTTCGAGCCTAACGAACCGAAATGCGACGACCAACCGCGTCTTTCTCATGCGGGCATGCGTGTGATGCATGGAGGTGACCCGCTTCGGAACCGCGCCTCAACCGCACAAAGCTCCTCATTTTTCAGATGAGTGTAAGGAACAAGTTGCCAGATATCGCGCGCCACGGGATGATTGTATAAAGTTCTGACGTCGAATTCGTACAAATCTGCAGCCGCACGGGCAACAACGAAACTAGGGAAACTCCAGAAATGCCTTGCTGCGCGGGCGTTCTAGCCTCAAACGCCTTACTAGGGCTAACGCTTACCTAATCTTGATTGTATAAAATATTAAGGCGAGGTACTATGCTTCTCATGGCGGTGACATGTAAGGCTGAGCCGTCATTCAAGCCCCTTGCGGCCTTCGCCAAAGCATCTCGGACTATTTAACGAACGTTTGAAGGAATCACAATGAGTGACAACATCTTCACCGGCACCATCCCCGCCCTCATGACGCCGTGCACCGCTGACCGTACCCCCGACTACGACGCGCTTGTCCGCAAGGGTAAGGAACTGGTCGAAGCCGGCATGAGCGCCGTGGTCTACTGTGGCTCG
The DNA here is from genome assembly GCF_001544915.2 of Caballeronia pedi. Classification (GTDB taxonomy): domain Bacteria; phylum Pseudomonadota; class Gammaproteobacteria; order Burkholderiales; family Burkholderiaceae; genus Caballeronia; species Caballeronia pedi. Next base: position 251,778 of record NZ_FCOE02000003.1, read on the forward strand.
ATGGGCGACTGGCCTCTGCTGACGGAAGCTCAGCGTCAAGAAGGTGTTGCACGCCTTGTCGCGGCAGGCATTCCGACTATCGTCGGCACCGGCGCGGTGAACTCAAAGGAAGCTGTTTCGCATGCCGCTCACGCCGCCAAGGTCGGCGCCCAAGGCCTGATGGTGATTCCCCGCGTTCTGTCGCGTGGTTCTTCACCAGCTGCACAGAAGGCCCACTTCGCAGCCATTCTTGAAGCTGCACCCAAGCTGCCAGCCGTTATCTACAACAGTCCCTACTACGGCTTCGCAACGCGCGCAGACCTGTTCTTCGAACTGCGCCGCCAATACCCGAACCTCATTGGCTTCAAGGAGTTTGGTGGCGCCGCTGATATGCGGTATGCCGCTGAGCACATTACGTCGCAAGACGAAAACGTCACGCTGATGGCCGGCGTCGACACTCACGTGTTCCACGGTTTCGTAAATTGCGGTGCGACGGGCGCAATCACCGGCATCGGCAATGCGCTGCCGCGAGAAGTCCTGCATCTCGTCGCACTGTGCAATAAGGCGCGCAAGGGCGACGTCGCCGCGCGGCGTCAGGCCAAGGAACTGGAATCGGCGCTCGCGGTCCTGTCCTCGTTCGATGAGGGCACGGACCTCGTGCTGTATTACAAGTATCTGATGGTTCTCAACGGCGACAAGGAGTACACGCTGCACTTTTACGAGACCGACGTGCTCAGCGACTCGCAGCGCCGTTACGCCGAAACTCAGTATGAGCTGTTCCGTACTTGGTACGCGGGATGGTCGAAAGAAAACCAGGCGTGACTCAACGCCTGCTCAGCTCGTCTCGCCGCGGTCTCGCCAGCCACTCGAAAGCGCGGCGCTTTAGCGCTCCGCCCGAGCTTGGCCCTCCCTTAACGGCAGACGGACGGTCGGAAGTCTCGCCGTTGCACACGCATTGGGGCCGGTCAGCGACCGGACACGAGCGGACTGGCCGTCTGTACTCTCGAGCGAAGAAGCTCTCTCTTGCCGCAGCGGCGCTATCCGCGAGCATCGCAACGATGCTTGCTCGATGGCGTCGCTGCGGTTCTTTTAGCCGCTGCAGCCTCCTTGTGGCGGAGGACGCCAGCTTTTGAATATGACTTGATGGCAGAATGGCGAGACGCTGCGAGGCGAGCGAACCTGCGCGCTGAACCTTTGGGCCACGGCCGAACTCCCGCTCCCGGTGATATACTTTATACAAGCAAGCACCTTGACCGAAACACTGGAAGCATCGCGCCATGAGTTCCACAGCCACCAGTTCCCGGCTTCAGGCCATCACCGTAGCCGAGCAGGCCGCCGACGCACTTCGCCGAAAGATTATTTCGGGTGAGTTGCCTGAAGGCTTTCAATTGCGGCAAGACGCACTCGCTGCGGAGTTTGGCGTCAGCCGAATTCCCGTACGGGAGGCGCTTGTTCAACTGGAAGGTGAGGGGCTGGTCCGAATCGTTCCCCATAAGGGAGCAGTTGTATCGGAACTCTCCATCGCTGAAATCAGCGAACTGTTCATGCTTCGGGGGTTACTGGAACCGATGCTTCTGAAGAAGTCCGCACCAAAGCTCACGCAAGCAGACTTCGCAGAACTCGACGCGATTCTCGCCGAGTACAAGGAGGAGCTTCACTCCCATCATCTGACGCGATGGGGTGAGCTCAATACGCGTTTGCACGATTTGCTGATGTCCCGAGCCGAGCAGCCGCGCACTCTCGCAATTGTCACGAGCCTCTTGCAGCAGACCGACCGCTACACCCGCCTCCAACTCTCGCTGAGCGCGGAGAGTTGCCGGCGCGCAGAGGAAGAGCACGGCGAACTCGTACGCCTGTGTAAGACAGGTGACTTCCGAGGCGCCGCTTCGCTGTTGAAACGGCACATCGACCATGCGTGTGACGAGTTGGAGCAGTTTATCTTGTCGCGACGCCGCCTTTGAGTCAAAACTCAGCAATCATACTTTGCCTTTTGCTCGACTCGCTGCGCGCAATTGTTCGCGCCGTTCCTCAATGATTTTCTCGTAGTCAACGTCGCAGTTCTGACTGTTAACATGGTGCGTCCACGTCTTTTCAAGCTCGCGCAGATTGCCCTTCTCTAGGGCGGCGAGTAACTCGTGATGCTCTTCGACGATAGACGTCAGGTTGGTCATCTGCGTGGTCAGACCTAATGCAATGGTTAGTTGCCGGGCAATGCCCGCCCAGAGATTCGCAACGACATCGTTACCACCTATCTCGGCAACTTCACGGTGGAATGCCACGTCTGCAAGCGCAAGGCCGTAATAGTCCTGCCGCAGCACCATCAACTCAATCTCGTCCACCCGTCGACGCAAGCGACTTAAAGTCGACGGCGCGTTATGCAACTTCAACTCGACCAAACGCTTTACGGCAATCATCTCGAGCGCGAGTCGCGCCTCGAGCAAGTTGAGGACACGCTGTCGTGAGACCGGAACCAGCCGAATGCCCTTGTTCGGCACGCTGCTCACGATGCCTTGGCTTTCGAGCATTCGAAGGGCCTCACGAACAGGCACGCGGCTCACGCCGAGCTTTTCCGCGATTTCCGCCTCAACGATGCGGTCGCCGGGAAGGATAAGTCCGCGGGACGCGCCGCTCACGATTGCGTCGACTGCTGCATCGACCATCGTTCGCGCGCGGACCGGCTCCCATGTTGGTATTGAAGTGTCGTTCATTGTTCGCTCATTCTAGCCGCACCGTCCCCTTCAAGAATTCTCCGCGTTAACACTAACGTATGCAATACGTTCTTGCTCTTCGTATTTTATCGTGATTGTATACAAGTATGCTATCGAACGGCCACTAAAGTTGACAGTGCACCTCTGCGCTGAACAGGCCTTTCGTACTTTTAACGTCGGTGGTGACCCACACCCGCCGCGGAAATTTCTGGAGCAAGAATGGCCTACGAACTCACCCTCACACCGAAAGACCGACAACGTGGCGATGTGAACTTCGATTCGGAAGAAATCTGGCAGATGCGCGTCGACCTCGCGGCAGTGTTCCGAATGAGCGCGCACTACGGTTTCAATGAGGGAGTCGACAACCACTATTCCGCCCTGCTGCCGGGCCGAGATGACTTGTTTCTGATTAACCCGTATGGCTATTCCTTCTCTGAGTTGACCGCGTCGTCGCTGTTGATTTGCGATTTCGACGGAAACGTCCTCAGCGGACGCGGAAAGCCCGAAGCAAGCGCGTTCTGGATTCACGCACGGGTTCATAAGATGAAGCCAAATATCCGCGTTCTGCTGCATTCGCATATGCCCAATGCAACCGCGTTGTGCGCTCTTGACCGCGACCCGTTCGATTGGTCGATTCAGTCATCGCTGCGCTTCTACGGCATCGTCGCCGTCGACAAGGAGTACAACGGCCTCGCGCTGGACGTAAGCGAAGGCGACCGCATTGCTCGTTCGCTTGGCAACGCGAAGGTCGTGTTCATGCGCAACCACGGTGTCAGTGTTGGTGCATCGACAATCGCCGAAGCATGGGATGACCTCTATTACGTTGAGCGTGCGGCAGAAGTGCAAGTAAAGGCATGGAGCACGGGAGCAAAGATGGCACCCGTTTCGCACGACATTGCTGCTTCGGTCGCCCGAGGCGAGCGTGACTCTCACCCGGCAAGCGCACGTCTGCACCTCGAGAGCGTCAAGCGGTTCTTGAATCACGCAGCGCCGGGATATGCGTCCTGACTCGGCACTCGCCCCATCTCACCTCACTCCATCGAAGGAAAAAGTTCATGAAACCACGACTGACATGCGCCAGCGTCATTGCAGCTTTGCTCTTCCCGCTTGCGCTCAATGTCGGAGCGGCAAACGCTGCCGACGGCGCGCCCTATTACGAGGCAAAGCCTATGTTCGAAAACTGTGGCGACCCGTCCTACGACAATGCGCGTAAGAACGGCGTCGTGCTCGGCTTCTCCGAACTGCCCCCCGAAAGCTGGCTCGACCAGCAAAAAAACGAACCCGCTGGCATCGACTGGGAGATTCAAAAGACAGCGCTCGCGTGGATGGGTGTGAAAGTGAAGAAGGTCGAGTGGATGCCTTGGGATAGTACGGTTCCGTCCTTGCTGTCAAAACGCATCGACGTCATCGCAAGCGACATCCACCACACTCCCGAGCGCGACAAGGTCATTAGCTTCACCGGCCCGGCGTTCTGGTACGGCCCCGCGATTCTGGTCAAGAAGGGCTCGAACCCGGGAATCAAGACCTATGCCGACCTGAAAGGCAAGAAGGTCGGTGTTACTGCGGGCGAAGCAGGTGACTCTTATCTCAGAAGCATCGGCGTCGAAACGCAGCCATTCAAAGACCAACTATCGAAAATCCAAAGCCTCTCGCAAGGTCGGATTGACGCAGCCATGAACGACGAACTACTTTGGCTGAAATTTAAGCAAGAGAATCCCAACAGCAACCTCGAAGCGCTTCTCAGCGTCCCGACACCGCGCGCCATGATTGATGGCGGTGGCTTTGGCAGCGCACGTTACGCCGTTCGCAAGGAGGACTGCTCCCTGCGCGCAGCTTACACGCAGGCTTTGGCGGAAATGACGGCTAACGGCACGACGTCCAAGATTCTCCAGTCGTTCGGGCTGACGGACCGCAACTTGGTCGCATTCACCCTCCGCCCCTAGGCTCCAAGGAGACAGAAGATGATGGATTTTCAGTTTCATGTAGCAGCCGACAATTTTGGACTGCTTCTGCACGGTCTGCTGCTGACCGTCGAGCTCACCCTCATTGTGATGGCGTTGAGTCTCGTGTTCGGGCTCATTATCGCGCTTGCTGGTCGCTCGCGATTCGCTCCCGTTCGGTGGATTGTGAAGGCTTATATCGAACTCATCCGAGGCACACCGCTGCTCTTGCAGCTGATTTACATCTATTTTGTGCTCCCTGAATTCGGTATCACCCTTAATTCGTTTGTGGCCGCAGTGATTGCCCTTACGCTGAACTATTCGGCCTTCATATCGGAGGTCTATCGCGGTGCCATCCAGGCGGTGGCCCGCGGACAGTACGATGCAGCAGCGGCGTTGGGCATGACGCCTGGTCTCTCTATGCGTCGAATTGTCGTTCCGCAAGCCGTTCGGATGGTCATTCCTTCGCTAGGAAACTACTTCATTTCATTGTTCAAAGACACAGCTCTTTGCTCTGTCATCAGCATGCAAGAGATTTTGTTCAAGGCGCAGATGTCTGCAGCGCAAAATTTCCAGTACTTCACGTTGTACTCGATGGTCGCACTCATGTACTTCGCAGTCAGCTTCCCGGCCGCGCGATTCGTTGAACATATCGACCGCATATCCCGTCGGGCATTCACCCGGAGGACCCACTAATGGACACAGGTTCTAAAACAAAAGCTACCCATCCGATGGTGGAGCTAGTCGGCCTGTGCAAATCATACGGTCCTCACGATGTCTTGAAAGGTATCGACCTGACGGTGAACAAAGGCGAAGTGGTGTGCATCATCGGGCCGTCCGGCAGCGGAAAGTCGACACTCTTGCGCTGTATCAATCACCTCGAACACCCCGAGAAAGGCATCGTGCGTATCGACGGCCAAACAGTCTATCGGGATGAGGTGCACGGAAAGTATCGCGACCACAGTCAGAAGCAAATTGCTGCGGTCCGTGCGCATGTCGGCATGGTGTTCCAGCACTTCAATCTTTTTCCACATCAGACTGTCATTCAGAACGTCATGGAGGCACAAATTCATGTGCTCCGCCGCTCGAAGCAAGAAGCCCAAGAGGTCGCCAAAAAGATGTTAGCGACTGTTGGAATGTCAGAGAAGGCCGACTTCTACCCTGCCGAACTCTCGGGCGGCCAACAACAGCGAGTCGCCATTGCACGAGCACTTGCGATGGACCCCAAGGTTATGCTGTTCGACGAAGCGACAAGCGCACTCGACCCAGAACTCGTGGGCGAGGTACTTCAGGTGATGCGCAAACTCGCCGAAGAGGGTATGACGATGATTCTTGTCACGCACGAAATGCAGTTTGCGCGGCAAGTCGGCACGCACATTGTTTTTGTAGATGGTGGCGTCATCGTAGAAGAAGGTCCACCCGCAGAACTGTTTGGTCGACCGAAACGTGACCGCACGAGAGCCTTCTTGCAAAACATCTCTCACGAAGCCCAGTCGCATCCAGTTGAGGTGGCTTAAGCGGCAAGTAGCTTGCGGGGTCGCTCGCCTGTGGCGACTCCCAAGCTTTACAGTGCAAAACCGAGCTTATCCTGCGCCGTGATTTCACGAATCACGCGACAAGGAACTCCAGCTGCTAACACGTTTGCTGGCAAAGTCCGCGTGACGACACTTCCCGCTCCTACGACCGTGCCGTCCCCAATCTCGACACCCGGCATCACATTCACCCCGCCACCGAGCCACACAGCGTGCGGTGAACATCAGTCCTGACCCGACGTGACGTCGCAAGCGACGGGCAGAGCCTCCAGGTTTGGCGACATGCGCTCCCATCGGCGCACACTCCCGCCAAAGGCGCTCACGCGGGTGGCGTGGTCCGGTCCACCTACCGCAGGGCGCGAACGGACGGGATAATTCTCCGAAAAGCAAACTTATAAATCGGGGAAGGATGAAGGCAATCGTCGTATCTCTATCTGCAACCTGTCTGCTGGCATCAACCGTGGTTCTAACAGCCTGTTCAATCGACCCAGTCAGCAAGGAGAGCGACCTTGCTTACACGGACGAAGTGGTCGCGGGGACGCCGGAAAAGGTCATGCGGTCGCTGCAAGACCGGCAGCGGCGATGCGGTTCGTTCCTTGGCGCCCTTACGGTTAATGGGACCTATATGCCGGACGCGCCAGACCAAATTTTAGAAATTCAAGTACACATGTCGAGCCTTGGTCCGGTTGGTATGGGCCGCGTGCGCATGTCACCGGCCGACGACGGCACGCTTGTTCGTGTTGGAGTAAAGGCACGAGACGCCGCCGGCGGCGCCCGAAAGAAAATTTCCGCTCTCGCCGCAGACCCCTCGTTGCCGTGCGACTACTAACGACGGCCGCGCCGAAGTGCGGCCTCATATAGCGGCTCGTGCTTCACGAAGCTTCCTATCAAAGAGCAGGCTCTTTTTAAAAATAGTAGTAAGCGAGACATATATCTACGGTTTGTCTCAAAGGCTTGGTGTATTGGACAGCATGTCACTGATTCGCTTTCGCGCGCACTGCATCTCGAGCGCCCACCTTGCCAATTCCTCGGCCTTGCGTTCCGGGTCGAGTCTTCCTCCATGGTACGGCGTCGCTTCTCTTGACACCTGACTCCACAACACGAAGTCGACGTTGAGCTCCGCTCCGACGGCGAGTCGAACCGGCTGACCGCCAACTGCCGCTGCCAGCGCCGAGGCAATGCGAGGATTACTGCCTCTGTACGTGAACCCGGATGACGGATGATGGACCCATGCCATCGGGACGGCCAGTGTGCGTTTCGCTAGCCGCTGGCCGACCCGTTTGCTGTACACCAACATGAGGTCGGGTTTGAGTACATCAAGCACGTGGTCCAGCGCGCGGTCGGCCACCGCCCAAGAGCTAGCGGGAGGAGCAATCCGTGCCTTGCGAAGCGTCACTTGAAAGAAGTTGTAGTACGCGACGCGGTCCCAGAAATCTCGTCGCGATAACATTGTGAAACTTCGGGTGCTCTCTTTCCCGTGCATTGACGCGAGGATTTTCCCATAGTGCGCGTGGAGTTTCGTGCGCGCAGCAACTTCGGGGTGCCGCTTGGCTTGCGCCAGTGCTTTGATGGTCTCGGGCGTAACGGTCGGCCTCTCATGCTTCTCGGGTCCGTAGTGAGACTCGGACACGACGAGGACTCGCAGGCCACTGAAACCCTCTCCCTCGTATTTCTCACCGACCCAAGGCGCGAATAGAACCTCGCTCATCGATTTCTGGCCCGTTTGTAATGTTTGTGGGCAGATTTTAGCGGATGCGTTTTCGCCGCGCGAGGCTTGTGGAATCACGCGTTCAGTTATAGCCCAAAGTCGCGGCAAACATCACGTCGGGGCGTCCTTCGTGATTTCCCGCCAGAGATGTCATCGGCGACCTGAGCAAACGGATGTATTCGCTTACGAAGTCTTTGTTCGCACACTCGCAGTCATGGCCAGCTTCTGAGAACGAGAGCTAACCACATTCAGCACGACACGAGCCCGACGCCGACACCAGCCTTCACGCGGTTCGTCTAGGCAAAGTCATCAGCTCCACTTTGCTTGCCCGCGAGAGGCAGCTCGTCGTGCAGCGTCTCTGAGCATTCCTCCGCAGGCAAGAGACGAATATCAGCTTTGGGGCGCAGTCGTCGTGCAAGCGTGAACGCTTCGTCTTGGTCGTTTGCCTCCTTGACCAGGACGCCGCCTTCTCGAGGTATCTCGACACGTCAGGCGCCGCCTCGAGCAGGTCGAATGATGATTTCGGCGTCGTCAGCGCCCTCATTCGCGCAACGCCGTCGAAGTCGCGGCCGAAAACACAGGCCGATGCGGCCGAAAGGCGTCATACGCGCTATTATTTCACCGAATGAACATTCGATGGAGCGAACGAATGAACGATGAGACACACCTCGCCGCTCTTCGCAGCTATTGGAAACGAAATCAGGCCTTCCCTGCGATGGCAAAACTGTGCGACGTCGTTGGCCTGAACAGCACGAGCAGCGTCTTTGCCCTCATCAAACGGTTCTCCGAGACGGGCTATCTGGAGCGGGTCGAAGGTCGCGTCGCGCCCACGCGCCGCTTTTTCGGTCGTCCAATTATTGGCGCGGTGCGCGCAGGTCTTCCGCAACCCGAAGGTCAAGAGCCCCCGGAGTTGCTCACAATTGACGACTATCTCGTTGATGACCCGAACAGGACAGTCCTCTGTCGTGTTCGGGGCGAGTCAATGCGAGACGTTGGCCTGTTGGACGGCGACCTTGTGGTCGTCGAGAGTAACAGAGCGACGCGGCCTGGCGATATCGTCGTCGCCGTCGTCGACGGAGAGATGACCGTGAAAACGCTACGTCTCGATAAGGACAGCACCTTCTATCTCGAACCCGCGAATCCCGCGTTTCAGGTGATTCGCCCGCAGGGGTCGCTGGAAATCGTGGGCGTAGTGGTTGGTTCTGTTCGCAGGTATGGACGATGAGCGTCGTGCTTCTATCTGACGCGGTGCAACCAAGTGTTGGTACCATTTCGTCAACGCGATGAGCGCGAAGAACAATAAAGGCATTTGCGGGCGGAGTGGAATGGATATTTTCTATTATTGGCAGAAACTGGAACAGAACCTCAGGGATGGGCAGGTCGGCTACTTTGGTTCCAACAACACGAAGATTCTTGAACTCAAGGACCGGCTGCCCAAACGGGTATGGGTGTTCAAAACTCCAAAGGGCATGAAGGGCTCGGTTCAACTGCTTGGGTCGCTGCTTGTCAGTGATGAGCCTAAGGTTGCAGTGAACAGCGAGTATTCCCATCTGCTTTACTACGACCCGTTTTCGCCGCAATCAGTGATGTTCACCGATTCGGACGCGCGAGAGCGAATCGAGGGCGTAAACCCGCCTCCTTCAGCATCGTCTCCTCCACGCCTTCAAATCGAATTTTCAAGGTGACGCGGGACTGCAGGCACTGGAATCAAACGTAGTGCGCGAGCTGGAAGCAATGACGGCAGGTTGGGCAAAGGTTCAGATGCTTGAGCGGATAACGGACCGAAAGAAGGTTCAGCCAATCAACCCGTTTGCTCAGACAGCCCCGGAAAAGTGACCTTTGCCAACAAAAGGAGCCGCAGCGAGCGACGAGACGAGATGAACACGCCAGTCGAGTCCGGGTCAGCAGTCGCGCATGTGGATTCGCCTTTGATTAGTGGCGAGGTAGCAGCCGAAGATTGAGCGTTCAGAAAGAACAACGTTCGCTGTGTTTCATTGGTCCTTCGTCTCGTTCTTCAAGTCACTCAAAAGCGACCTTCCTGCAACTCAATGGAGCTTGACTCGCGGCGCACCGACCCGGCGAAGCCCACTCGCTATCAAAGCGACCAACATGCACCTAAGCCCGGAAACCGCCATCAAGTGCTTGCGATAGAGAGCTGCGTACATGGCTTTCGCGATAAGTCCTTCTACGAAGATGCTGCGCGATGGCGCGATACCGGCAAGGTTTCCGACGGCCGTTGACGAACCGAGCGAGATGAGGGACCCGTGGTCCTTATACTGGAACGAACCGATGGGCCGACCTTCGATGCGGGCAATTAGGGCCTTGTGCAAGAATATCGCCTGCTGATGGGCTGCCTGCGCGCGCGGCGGGACCATGCGTTCGCTGGTCCACGAGCAACTCGCACAATCACCCAAGGCGAAGATGTTCTCGTCACTTTCGCTCTGCAGCGAACTCGATACCTTTATCTGATTGATTTTGTTGACCGAAACACCGTCCAGCGACGCAAGCACCTCGGGCGCTTTGATTCCAGCGGCCCAAATGGTGATGTCTGCAGGGACGACATGTCCGCTCTTCGTCTCGACGGATTGAGGCCCGACGCGCGTCACCGAGTCCGAAACAGAGATGGAAACCCCCAAACCTTCCAACGACGCATGGGTCGAAACAGAAACCTTTTCGGTGAGTGCGGGTAAAATCCGGCTCCCAGCCTCCAGCAGCGTAATTCTCATGCTGGTGTGACCATCCGGCGAAAGCACACCGAACTGTCGAAACGTTGCTTCCATCCGGCGAAGCTCTGCTGCCAATTCGACGCCCGTAGCACCAGCACCGATTATGGCGAGCTGCACCGGCTCGCATTTCCCGCCCTCGCGCATCGCCTGCTTTCGCACGCATGCCTGGAGCAGCCGCTTGCGAAGGCGCTCCGCCTGTTCGAGGGAATCGAGGGTAATGGCGTTCTCTTCGGCGCCGGGAACACCAAAGAAATGCGTGCGACTCCCGAGTGCGAGCACGAGGGTGTCGTACTCAATATTTCGAGCCGGTAATACCTCGGTGCCACCGTCCTCCGCGTCGACGACCGCACCGATTCGAACTTGCCGAGCACCACGCTCTACACCTTTCATCTCCCCTTGTACGAAGGAGAAGTGATGCCAGTGCGCATGTGCCGCGTATGTGATTTGATGCGCGTGCGTATCGAGGCTACCGGTCGCAACTTCATGCAGAAGCGGCTTCCAGACATGTGTAGGCCATCGGTCAACGAGCGTTACCTGTGCGCACCCCGCCTTACCCAAGCTGCCTCCGAGACGGGTCGCCAGCTCCAGGCCGCCGGCGCCACCGCCAACAATCACGATTCGATGCATTTCAAGCCTCGTTCGAGTTAGTTGTAGCCAAGGATTGCTGAAAAGGACACGTCGGCGCGGTCGTGCGCGTTGTTAGCAAGCGACGACATCGGCGCCTGGAGGAGCGACGAATACGGAGACAAATACTTGTTCGCATTTGCACTTGCGCTCTTCGTAACGACGGTTGCCGCGTCGAGCGCGCTGATGAACGGTAAATGAATATGGCTGGAAGTCATGGTTGTCTCCTGAGTAATCCGAACGAGATATAGAGTGAGTCAGACGCTTGCGGAAGTCGAGAATGAAACGTCCATGGACCAACTATAGGAAAGTCAAAAAAGAAAAAAAAGACGACCTGTTTTAACGGTATTGGAAAGATTTTCTTACTATCGACTGGCGAATTTGCGTTTCAGGCGGCTTGCAAAGGACGAACGCAGACAGCCGAGGATTGACCTCAGCGCACAGGCGACGATTGGGACACGAAGAGAAGGTCCGTGCGCCCCGCCAACGGACGGCGCGAACGGACGTACTGCTGCGAGAATTACTTGAAGGCGGGAGAAATAATGGTCGAGATGAGCTGGACTACAGCAATATGAGTTGCCTCAGGAATTCCGTCGACATTGCCGTCGATTACGTTTGCGACCGAGTTGATAAGTCCGACATCAACACCACGTCTGAGCAAGGCAACCTCCGACGCGGGACTATGTGCCAGTGACGCCTTGCCCATTCGCGCCGCGAATGCCCCAGCGATTGCGTAGCAGCCCCAGTTCGAACACGCAGCGGTCACCAAGACGTCTGTGCCGGTTACGGCGCCGATGCCGGCGCTGCCATCTGGACGTATATCACCGAACTTGACGAACTCCTGCACCGCCTCCGCCACAACGCCCATCCCAATTTCGTTACCACCATCACCGACCGCAACGGTCGGAATACCTTGTGCGATGGCTTCATCGAACAGGAAGTCGATGCGGGCACGTCCCATACCGTAGTCGATGCCGCGCATACTGCAGTAGATGCCGTCGACATTCCGGCCAACGCGTTCGGTCGAGAAAAACAGCGCAGGACGGTACTTTTCGATGAGCTGCTTTGATGCGTCCTTGGCACCAGCTTCATCGAGCGGAAACGGTTCGACGCAGACAACTGCGAGACTTCCATCATCTCGAGCAATCTTTGCTTGCTCATATGGAAGCACAGTCAGCCCGGCAGTCGTCAGAATCGCTGAGGTCGTTTCGATGAGCGTCTGCTCTACGAAGGTAATGCACAGCGCCTTTTTGGAAAGCGAGAGAGCACGAACAACCGCAGCAAGACCTGCAGGACCGTCATTCTCGCCGATTGACGGCGAAATCCATGCTCTGGATACGGAGCCCGTCGTGACGAAGACGTTGGCTTTCTCGGGGATAGCCGCGAGCGCATCGGCGGCGGCGCCCACCAGCGGCCCACCTTGACGCTCGCGAGCCGCAGCGTACAGTTGCTCTACGCCACGACCACCCAAGTCTAGCGAGACGAGCGAATCGAGACGCTCGTCAATTGCGGCGAATTTGGAGTCGGTCATAGTCATTTCCCTATAACGAGACGCGCGATAGCATCGCGGTCATGGATAAGGCCGGCTACCTTTTCGAGAGATTTCTGCACCGCAGACACGACCGCATCGAACCCACCTGTGCGACCCAATGCGTCGAGCGTCGGCTTCAGTCGCAGCGACACTCGAGCTCCAGGCTGCCCATGAGTATTCACGGTAAGGATGCCGTGGTCTTCGAGAAGCACCATGCCCAGCGCAGACGTTGCCTCGCAAGGCACCACCACCGGCTTTTCGCCTTCACGGCCTGCCAGTTTCAAGAGCACCCGCAACACAGCATCCTCGTCCACCATCGGACCCAGGTCGCTGCGCTTCACAAGGTCCTTCCCCATCTTCTGCTCGAGCGCTTCAGCCAGCTTCTGACCGGCCGCGGATTCCTCGCGAAGGTCGCGAGGCTCATATTTCTGGAGCGAGCGCAGAACTGCCGCTGCGATGGGGGCACGCGCCTCCATTCCAAACTCGGCTCCCTTTGCCGCGGCGGCAGTCACCAGTTCCGGACGACCAACGAGAACGCCCGCGCGGGGTCCGGAGAGGCCAGCCTTATCGCAGTTGGTCACCGATACGTCTGCGCCCAGTTGCAGACTTAGGGCACCACCGTGAAGGACGGTACGCAGCCGAGCGCCATACGCCTCGTCGAGGAACACAATCGCACCTAGCGCGTGTGCATAGTCGGCGACTTCCCGAGTGATGTGGTCGTCGAGCCGCTCGAGGCTGCTCGTGACGGTCGTGATGACGACCAGCGCCGGCCGCTCCGCGTCAATAGTCTTAGCCCATTCCTTGTCGCCTTGCACTTCGCGGACAGGCACGCCGGCAATTTTGGAGCCACGAACGACCGATGCATGGGAACGTCCACCAGGGGGCACCACGGATACCACGGGTTTGCCATTAGCAAGCGCCGCAATCGTAGCGATGATGCCAGCGCTTGTTCTATTGAACACAGCAACCGCGTCCTCAGTCTTGCCACCCATGTGACCGATGGCAACCTGGCGGAGCTCTTCAGCAGCGAGGCCAGGGCCGACCCACTCTTCACACAGCGTTGCAATGTCCTCTGCGTGAATCGGGAAGTCGCGTTGATTCCCTGTGAAGACGCCGATGGACTCGGCGCCGAGCAACTTCACACGTTTTGCGGCAACGGCTTGGCCATGACGCAATCTGAGAGCTTCGTCGATGCTGGACCGAATAATCGAGCCCCGAGCGAATCCGACCGTCGGGTCGATGACGTTGCCAAAACTATCCGTTTTGACGGCGCTGGTATCAGCAGAGACGCTCTGCGCTTCTTTAACACTGCTCATTCGAACCACCCCTGTAGACTGTTGGTAGTCGAGCCTCTTGGGCCCAAACTTCCTTAAAGCGAGACTGCGACAATGCTTCGCAACATCTCAACGAAAGCCGTGTGACCCTCCCAATTGATGCCGTCCACAGCCACTTCTGCACGCGAGGTCGCGCCGTCTCTCGCCCCGGCTTGCACGGTTGCTTCGATGAGACGTCGCTCCAGTTCCTGACCATGCAGAACCTCAGGGCGCCCTTCTCTCGCAGCGATGGCGGCGGAGACTGCATAAGCTCCCCAGTTCGAGACTGACGCACTGACGACCACATCTGTGGCGGTTACCGTCACCACGCCGGACGCATGTCCAGCGAGCGACTTGGCGCCTAGCGGATGGATGGCGGTGATAGCATCTCTGACGGCGCCGAACCCGACCTCATTGCCGCCGTCGCCGATACCGATGGTGAGGACTCCACGCTTGCGAGCGACATCCGCGAGCAGATAGACGTGTCCAACGTCTTCCGGGTTACGACAGTCCCCACGCACGCCGTGGAAGAAGCCTTCCCGGTTTGGTCCATCACGCTCGACAAAGATGACAGCCGCCGGACGGTACTCCGCCATCAAGTCGTCGGCCTTGGCTTGTCCCGACTGCAGTCCCAATTGAAAGCAAACCGTCGACACTAACTTCGTCTGGCCGATTTCTTCGTTCACAAGAGCTGCAACGGCGCGAACGGGGGCAGCGTGTGCGTCTTCGGTGACGAGTACAACGCGCACGCCGTACGCGAGCGCCAGTGCACGGGCCAGCACAGCTGCGCCAACAGGCCCGTCCGTCTCGCCTTGCGGGAGTTTCGGCGCCGTACCAGCTCCTGTCGCGATGAAAACCGTATCGCCCTTGGACAGCACTTCACTCAGCTTGCGTGCAGCGAGCGAACTGAGCGGTTCGCCGTGATGTGCGCGGCACGCCTGATACATCGGTACGACGTACCCAGCTGGCAGTCCGCCGTTCAGAGGGCGAATCTCAACCGTCATAAGGCGGTCGATTCGCTCACCCGTGATTTGTTCGTTTGTCGGAGTCATGGCGGCGCATCAACGGTCGATGGGTTCGCGATACGTCTCTTTGACGAGGAGCACGCAGACCAGGGAGACAATCGCAGCTGCGACGACATACCACGACACCGAGAGCGAACTACCACTGCGAGCAACGAGCCAAGCTGCAACCATCGGGGTCGGGGCGCTGGAGATGATTCCCGACAACTGATAGGCGGTTGAAGACCCGCTGAATCGATACCGGGTCGGGTATTGCTCGGCATAAATCACGCCGTGCAGGGAACCCGTCGACGCATGCCCGATGCCAAGGCCAAGCGAGAGCGCGAGCGTGATAAGCACGGGGTTACCGGTGTCGAGCATCCAGAACAATGGGAAAGCAAACACAGCGAAGAAGAGAGCACCGAAGCCGTAGACGACCCGGCGACCGACCTTGTCAGAGAGCCAACCGAAAACCGGTTGCATGACCAGGTCGACCGCGGCGGCGACCAGCAGGCCAGTCGATGCCACGCTACGCGGCAAATGCAGCGTGCTCGTGATGTAGGTCAGCGCGTAGACCGTAATCAGGAAATAGCCGACATTCGCCACCGATTGGAAGAAAATCATGATGACCGTTTTCTTCTTCTCGTTTTCCCAGACTTCGAGCAGCGGCGCACGCGAGACATTGCCTGCCGCCTTCACTTTCTCGAAATTCGGCGGCTCGCTCACCTGGAGCCGGATGTACATGCCGACGAACAGCAACGCGAGACTGAAGATAAACGGAAGGCGCCAACCCCACGCGAAGAATTGCTCGTCCGGCAGCGCCGAAACCAACGCAAAGGCTCCAGTCGACACGAGCAGGCCAGCGGGCACACCCATTTGCATCGTGGCGCCAAAAAGCCCGCGCCTGCCTTCTGGAGCATGTTCGACCGACATCAGCGCCGCGCCCCCCCATTCACCGCCAAGAGCAAAGCCTTGGACCACGCGCAGCAGAATCAGAAGGCCGGGGCTCCAGTAGCCAATCGAGTTGTATGACGGCAAGAAGCCAATAGCTGCCGTACACAGACCCATCACAAGAAGCGTGAACACGAGCATCTGCTTTCGGCCCATGCGGTCGCCGAAGTGACCGATGACCATCCCGCCCAGCGGCCGGAGGATGAACGCGACAGCGAACGACGCCATCGAGGCGAGCGTGGCCATCTCGGGCGTCAGCTCATTGAAGAAGACCTTGGGGAAGACAAGCGCGGCCGCCGTCCCGTACAAGAAGTAGTCGTACCATTCAACCGTCGTTCCGATGAACGAGCTCAGCGCGGCCCGTGCTGACGAGCCGTGCGACGCGTCAGCGTCTTCAGTTGCGGTAGTTGATGCGTATTGGGCGGTCATGTGTCCTCCAACCTGTATGAAACGTCTCGCGTTGGCCCGGTCGATTGCCGGGCCAACTTTGCCTTCAGTCGCCGTTAGACGTTGATGGTCACGCTCTTGCGTGCTGTGTACGCTTCAAGTGCGCCTTCGATGGAGTATTCCGCGCCGATGCCGCTTTGCTTCGCGCCACCGTACGACATGCCCGGAATCTGACCACCGGCGCGATTCACTTGGAGCCAGCCGGCATCGATTTGCTCGGTGGCCTTCAATGCCTTGGTGATGTCATTGGTGAACACATAGGCCGCGAGCCCGTAGACCGTGTCATTGGCCCACTGAATCACCTCCTGCTCATCCGTCCAAGGAATTGCGACAAGAACCGGACCGAAGACTTCTTCGCGGCATACGCGCCAGCTGTTGTCGACGCCGGCGAAGATGACTGGTTCGGGGAAGAAGCCCTTTGCTTCTTCAACCGGCGGCGGAACCGTACCCGTGAGAACTTGTGCGCCCGAATCGACTGCTTCTTTGATGAAATCGCGGACAGCGGTGTAGCGCTCTTCGCTGATGATTGCGCCGATGTCATTCGCTTCGTCGAGCGAGTCGCCCGTCTTCAGTTTTTTGACCTTTGCAACCAGTTTCGGAATCACGACGTCCCAAACATCCTTGTGGACATAGAGACGCGAGCCTGCCGTACAGGATTGACCTTGGCGAGCGAAGCGCATTGCGTTGATGATGCCGGTCACTGTCGCGTCGACATACTCTGGCGTCGCAGCGTCCGGGTAGACGATACAAGGGCTCTTGCCGCCCAGCTCCAGCGTCGAACGCCCGATGCGGTCTGCGACAGCATGCGCCACGAGCTTCCCGACTTCCAGCGAACCCGTGAATGACACCTTTGCGACGTCCGCGTTTTGCGACAACGCAGCGCCCGCTTCAATACCGGTACCAGTGACCAGATTGAACACACCAGCCGGGAACAGCCCGGTCGCGAGTTCCGCAATTTTAATAACGGCCAGCGGAGCATCTTCTGCAGGCTTCAGGACCAGCGTGTTACCGGTGCCGAGCGCCATGCCAATCTTCACGGCGGCCAAAACGACCGGAGAGTTCCACGGAATGATGGCGCCGACAACGCCGAGCGGTTCGCGAGTCGAATAGCTGAACAGGCCAGGACCGAGCGGAAGCGTTTCACCCTTCTGCTCCGCAACGACGCCACCGTAATAGCGGAGCACTTCGGCTGCGCCCAGAACTTCAGGACGGCTTTGCGTACGCAAGGCATTGCCGCTTTCTGCTGCGAGCACGCGTGCGATTTCTTCTGCGTTAGCCGTAACGCGATTGCCCAGTTCCATCAGCAGCGCGCCTCGGGCACGCGAAGCCATGCGGCGCCACGTCGGGAATGCGGCCTTTGCCGCGACCACCGCTGCGGCGACGTCGTCTGCATCGCTTGCGCCAATAGTTGCGAGCTTCTCACGACGCGACGGATTCTCGATGTCGAGCGTCTTGCCCTTCGCCGGCGTGCGCCATTCGTTGTTGACGAGCAGGCCAGTAATGCCAGCTTTCGGAAGGACAACTTCGGCTTTCAGGTCTTCAGTACGGGAATTCACGATTTCTTCCTTGGAAACGATGACGGGTTACTGGGCTGCCGGCAGGCTCAGACGAACGCCAAGCAACTCTTCATAGATTTCGTTCACGCTCGTGGAGTCTTTTCCGCCGAGCCCCTTGGCACGCGCCGCGTTATAGGTTTGGAGAACCAGTTGGCCCAGCGGCATCGGCAAGTTGGAGAACTCGTCGAGGCACAGCTTGATGTCCTTGTGCATGAGGTCGATGGCAAAATTCGCCGGGCGCTCTTCCGTGAAGAGGGTCTTCGGCAGGTAGTCGAGCATCTTGCTGCCTGCGAGACCCGCAGTCAGGACGTCGCAGAGGACGTCGAGCTTTGCGCCCGCTTTCACGCTTGCGGTCAGAACTTCGCCGAGGGCAACCGTGTTGATTGCCGTGAGAAGGTTGTGGCTGAGCTTCGTCAACTGACCTGCGCCCGTGTCACCGCAATGAACGACTCGACCCGCCAGCACGTCGAACAACGGCTTGAGCTCGTCCAGAGTCTTCGCGGAACCACCAACCATCAGAACCAGCTTGCCGTTTTCCGCGCCGGCGACTCCACCGCTCACCGGCGAGTCGACGAACGTCACGCTCTTGGCAGCAGCTGCAGCGGCAATTTCTTTTGTCGTTGCCGGGTCGACCGTGCTGAAGTCCACGATGATGGCGCCTTCAGCAGCCGTCTTGAGAACGCCTTCGCTGCCAGTTACGGCATCACGCAGCGTCTTCGGGCTCGGCAGGCTCAGCAGGATTCGCTCGGAGTCCTTCGCAGCCTCCGCGGGGCTCGTCGTCGAAATAGCGCCTTTGGCTGCCAGCGCATCCATAGCGGCTTGGCTCGGGTCGAAGACGCGGACTTGATGACCTGCGCCAACCAGCCGTGCGGCCATGCGTCCGCCCATGCGACCGATACCGATAAATGCAACCTTCATTTGTACATCCTCCGACGAGTTCCGTTGAGTTGGGCTAGCACCGAACGTAAGTCTCTGTTCTTTAGGGGTTTTCCCGAGCGTCTTTGCTTGGTGAAGTGCCAGTGACTTGACTATAAGAAGTCAAATTAAGAAAAAAAAGACGACACTTTTTGACGGTACACGTAAGATTTGATTACGATACGTAGGAGGAGGACATTGCAATGCTGAACTTGAGTCGACTCCGGCTGCTCCACGAGTTATCGGTCCTGGGAACAATCTCCGCCGTCGCGAATGCCGTCCATCTGACCCGTCCGGCGGTGTCCCAGCAGCTTGCGCAGCTTGAAGACGAGTTAGACACGGTGCTTATCGAGCGCTCCGGGAGAGGGGTGCAGCTAACACCGGCGGGCCGGCGGCTCGTGGCAAGAGCCACTGACTTATTTCAGCTTGTTGAGGAGATTGAGGCAGAGGTCGCGGCGGCGAATGTGGAGGTGAGCGGCGAGGTCCGGATGTCTGCATTTGGCTCTCTGGCCAGCAGTGTCGTCCCGCTCGCCGTCCAGCACTTGCTGGTGCAACATCCGCAGCTGAACGTCATTTTCACCGAACTCGAACCATCGGAAGGACTGCGAGCAGCGGCGGCCAAGCAAACGGACCTGGCCATCGTTGATGACCTAGTGAGCGCCGAAGCATTGGCGAATGTCTTGGAATTCCGTCCGCTTTGCATAGACCATTTCGACGCTGTCGTAGCTGCCGGTCATAAACTTGCGGGACGGAAGTCTATACACCTAGCGGACCTTGCTCACGAACGATGGGCCCTCAATCAGTCTGCTGCGACGTATCACACGTTCCTCCTGAACGCGTGTTACGCCGATGGCTTCACTCCGCGGGTGACCACCAGCAGCCGGAATATGGCGGTAACACTAGAGATGGTTCGGACAGGCGGTGCCGTAGCGGTGTTGCCGCGACTGGGCCTCCGGCAAGCGGAGAAGGACCCGGATTTCTCGGTTTTGCCGATTGACCCAGTCTTGAATCGTCGCGTTTTCGTGGCTCTGTCGAAAGGCACTGCAAAACGGCCTGCAGTCGCCGCGGTGCTCGACGCGCTCATTTTCTGCGCCAAAGCACTCTAATTGTCCGGGTTACGAGAATGGGAAGGCACTCGTGCAAGAAGGCTCCTTCTAGATATTGGAAGAAGCTCAACTACTGTCGGAGAACTTGTTTTACAGACTTTAGCGAGTGGGGTTTATCTATGCTCAGACTACCCCGCCAATCTCATTCGAATCTAGGTGACTTGCGAATTGGATGTCGCCCGCGATGGCGGGCGGCGTCCTAGTCAGGCTGTATCGCGACCAATTTCAGGTTCTCTTCTTGGCCCGTGCGAATTACGGCAACGAGGCGCTCAATGTCGTCGGCGTTGTTGAACATTGCCAGCGAGATGCGGATGCCGCCGCGCTCGGGAGATACCCGAACGTCGTTGCGCGCGAAATAGTCCGCCCATTGCGCGACAGGCAGGTCGAGCACGTAGATGTGGCTGCGCTGACCATGCTCGCGAGGGCCGACCACGGCGACCCCAAGGGCGTCGAGCTTGCTGAGCAAGAGGTCACCTAGCTCGGTGACGTGCTGATGAATCTTCGCGACGCCCACGCTCTCGATGAGCTTGATGGCCGCGTCAAGTGCGTGCAAATCCGGCAAGTTCACGTTCCCGAACTCAAATCGTAGCGCGTCCTCGCGCACCGCGAGGTCGTCAGGCTGGGCAATGTAGTCCGCTGGCGGATTCAGCATGCTCGACATCGCCAAGTATGCCGGACGCAGCTCGTCCAGACCCTGTGCTACGTAAAGCACGCCCAGTCCCTGTGGCACCAGCAGCCCTTTGTGAGTACCAGCGGCCAGCACAGAGATGTTAAGAGCCTTCACGTCGAGTGGAATGACGCCAACCGACTGCATCGCGTCAACGACAAGATAAATCCCTCGCCTTTTGCAAAGCTCGCCAATGCTCGCGAGGTCATGTACCTGGCCCGCGTGGAACGTCACATGGGAAAGCGTAACGACTTTGGTCCCTTCGTCGATGTGCGGTTCGAACGTCTCGGCCGTAGCGATGTGGTTATCTTTTAAAGGCGCGAATCGAACCTTAACGCCCTTGCGCTTCAGGTTTAGCCACGCATAGGCATTATTAGGATGGTCGCCTTCGATGAGTACGACGTTGTCGCCCGCTACCAGTGGCACCGCATTTGCAGCGATATTAAGACCTTCTGACGTATTCTTCGTGAAGGCGATTTCCAACGGCGATGCATTGAAGAAACGAGCAACCGTTGCACGGGTATCTTCGACTCGACGGACCCACACCGGTTTGGGTCCGGCCATCTCATAACCCTCGGTCAGAAACGAGATGAGGGCGTCGCGCACTGGTAGCGAGAGCGGGGTTTGATGGGCGGCGTCCAGATAAAGCTGACGTTTCGTGACGGGAAACAGGTCGCGGATATACGCGAGCTTTTCACTAGAAATCATTGCGTATCTTAATCAGTGTGTTTTCGGAGCACAGTGGCGGAAGGCACGCCGGCTTTTTTTCACTACCATCGCAAGGTGTCGCTTACCTCATAAGCCAACGAGCACATTCTCAGCAGGCTTACGGAAGTCTGTCTCGCAAAACGAAGCTCAGTTTGGCAGCTCGTTCAGGCGTGGGAGAGGACCTGACCGAGGAAGTCCCGAACCCGCGGGTGCGCGTTGTCACCGAAAAACTCGGTCGGCGTGACATCGACCAGAATCTGCCCGGCATCCACGAAGATGATTCGGTCAGCAACGCGGCGGGCGAATGACATTTCATGCGTTACACAGAGCATAGTCATACCCTCGGCGGCCAATGTCACCATTGTATCGAGGACCTCTTTCACCATCTCAGGGTCAAGCGCCGAGGTGGGTTCATCGAACAACATCACGCTCGGACGCATGCACAGTGCTCGTGCAATAGCGACGCGCTGCTGCTGTCCGCCTGACAACTGCGGCGGATATTTTTCGGCCTGGTTCGAGACTCGCACCTTGTCGAGCAGTTGCATTGCCAGCACCTGGGCCGCCTTGGAGTCGATGCCGTGAACCTTCATGGGTGCGAGCATGCAATTTCTGAGTACGGTGTAGTGCGGGAAGAGATTGAAGCTCTGGAAGACCATGCCGACGTGACGACGGACCTCAGCCGGACTGTACGCTGCGCTCGACTTCACGTCGCGGACAATCACCTCGCCTTCATCGATTTCTTCGAGTCCATTGATACATCGAATCAGCGTGGATTTTCCCGAGCCCGAGGGACCGCAGATAACCACCTTTTCTCCGGCATTTACCTTCAGGTCGATGCCGTTTAGAACCGTGTGACGCCCGAACCGCTTGACGACAGACTTGAGTTCAACGATGGGTGTGACAGATGAATTCATAGCTTTGCCTTCGCAATCAAAAAAGTCGTCAATTTGCTGCTGTTGCCGTGACGGGCGTGACAGTTCGCACCGTCTGCTTGAGTTGTCGGCGCTTTCGAAGATGGTCGGCCAGTTCGGCGAAACTGGAACACACCACGAAGTAGATGACCGCTGCGAAGGTGTAAAGCTCGACGAGCTTTCCATCTCTTTGAGCAATCTTCGCCGCGGCCCCCATGAAATCCGTAAGCGAGAGCACATAGACAAGAGATGTGTCCTGGAAGAGGATGATGGCCTGCGTCACCATAATCGGCACCACAGCTTTCAAGGCCTGAGGAACAATCACCAGCGAATAAGAATGCCAAGTGGAGAGGCCGAGCGCCTTAGCTCCCTCAAATTGCCCTCTGGGTACCGACAGCAGACCGGACCGAATAATCTCGCAGAAGTAAGCGGCCTCAAACAGCGTGTACGTCACAAACGCTGTCAGTTGCGGACTGATTGAGACGGACATGCCTTCGGGTGAGAACTTCCGGAGCAGCAAGGGAACAAGGAAGAAGAACCAGAAGAGCACCATAATTAGCGGGATGGACCGCATGACCGTCACGTACGCCCACGCGATTCGGTCGAGCACCGGGATTCTGAGATGCCGAATGATGGCAAGTCCTGTTCCGATGACAAGCCCGCCCAAGAACGCGACAACAGTGAGCTTAAGCGTGTACACCATGCCCTCGCCGAGAAACGGCAGGGCTCGTTCAATCGCAACAAAGTCGTACGTCATCGCAGTCATCGTCCCAGCTCATCAACATCAAGATTTCGCTGCCGTCGCGTACCTGCTGGAGACGCCAACTGCGGTCCAGTAGATAAGCAGCGACAACACAAAATAGGTAAGCGTCACGACACCAAAGGCTTCGAACGTTCGAAAGGTGAACTCATTCATCTGCTGTGCTTGTGCGGTGAGGTCGAGAAGGCCAATTGTCATCGCAACCGACGTGTTCTTGAGCAGCGCCAGTGCTTCGCTGGTAAGCGATGGAGCCATCGTCCGAAGCGCCTGGGGAATGAGCACACACGCATACTGATTCCACGACGATAGTCCGAGGGCGTAACCGGCCTCACGCTGTCCCTTCGGCAATGATTGAATACCCGCCCGTACTTGTTCCGCGACTCGAGCCCCCGTGTACAGTCCGATAGCAATCAGCGCGGGAACGAAGCTCGCCCAAGGGGGAGCCATACTTTTGATGGCAACGCCCAGAGAAGCCGGTACGACCTCTGGGAAAACGAAGTACCAGAGAAAGGCTTGCAGTAACAGCGGGATATTTCGGAACACCTGTACGTATGCTCGGCTCAAAGCTCGCGCCAGGCTGTTGTTCACCGTTCTTCCGCAGCCGACCAATACGCCGAAGAAGGCTGCAATCAACGCCGCACCGAACCACAGAATCACGGTCCACATCAAGCCCGACAAGAGCCAGTTGATGTAGTGGTTTCCGTCTACGGTTGTTTCGAATAGCAGGTTCATGGGGTGCTGTCTCCATGAGGGGCGCCGTGCTGACGCCCGTGATGTGGCTTACGAAGGTACCTTGTCGCTTGGGTTCTTCACCCGTTCTTTCAGGTCATCGCTCATTGGAAAATCGAGCTTGATGCCACGCGGAGGAATCGCGTCGACGAACCACTTCTTGTAGATTTGGTTGAATTCCCCGGAGGCCATCAGCGACTTGAGCGTGTCGTCGACGACCTTCTTGAAGGCAGGGTCGTCCTTTGCAATCATCAACCCGTAGGCAAGCGAGTTATACGACTCTGGAAGAAACGCGAAACCAGCAGGATTCGATGCATCCGCCTTCTTGGCTGCCAGCAAGATGTCATCCTCGATGAACGCAGCAGCCCGGCCGTTCTCAAGGGTGAGCATCGACTCGCCATGGTCGTGGGCCGGGATGAACTTCAAATCCAGGCCATTTTTTTCACTGATTTCCTTAGCGAACTGCAAGGCGTTCGAGCCCTGGGTGTAGACGACAGTTTTGCCCTTCAGGTCTGCCGCCGTCTTGATACCGGAACTGGCCTTGACAAGCCATTTCGTGTGGCTGACGAAGGTTGCAACTGAGAAGCCAACCTGCTTTTGACGCTCCAGGCTGTTTGCCGTACTCGCGCATTCGATATCGATGTTGCCGTTGTTCACAAGCGCGATACGGTTGGCTGATGTCACGGGGACGTCCGTGACTTTGAGGTTCGGTATGGACTGCTTCAGCTTGTCGACGACCTTCATGCAGAGGTCGACCGAATAGCCAACGTACTTCTGGTTCTGGTCGAGGTACGAAAACGGCACAGAAGCGTCGCGCACGCCCAGACGAATCTCTCCGGTGCTTTTGATTTTGGCCAGCGTGTCAGCGGCCTGAGCCTGATGCGAGACAAAAACGCTCACGGAAGCGATGAGAACGGCGCGTGAGAAGAATCGGTACCCCATGTTTTAACTCCTTAACAAGACTGCCCTGCCAAACGTTGGTCCCCCGGTACGTTCGGGTCTTTGCGATGCCCCCTCTGGAGCGCGCAACAAAAATGTAGGCAGGCAAAAACAAGAAGAAAAGACGACCCTTTCTTTCCAAATAGGAAAGAAAATATTTCGATTAACCATCTCGACTGCCGCTGCGCGTGACGGGACAAGGCTCCGCGAAGGGAGCCGCAGCGCAGGTCGGGCCCATCAAGCAAGCCTTAGTGAGGGAAAATGCTGGTAAGGAGCGCGGGATGCGAGGCGACGGCTCGGATGACAACTCACCCTTGGAACGAAGAATCCCGGACAACGCGACTGCGGTAGGCTCAGACAGACTGGCGCCGCTTTGGCAATTTGAGGCGACAGTGTAGCGAACGAGCACACGCTGACCGCGGCAATCGAGCGTCTACCGAAAGGCTAGAATCGGTCGTTGGTCTACTCGCATCTTGTAACGTCCGCGCGACAAATCTTGATGATAGGGACTGGGCGTACTATGGACATTGACTTGCCGCGTAGCGATGCCGAGCCGGACGCCAGGATTTGCGAAGTCCGGGCCGCCCATCGGAGGTCGTGCCTATTAGCGCCACAGTGGTCGGGACCGCTATTTGATTTACCGACCCACCCGTGAAGTTAATGCGACGAGCCGACTGTAGGCACGATGGCTCCCAGCCGCTCGGTCGATAAAGCGCCTGACTGCGCTAGCCGGGCTAGGCCAATCGGAAGGAGGCTCAGATGATACGTAAGACACTTAATGCGTCGCGGCTTCAGCAAGAGGTCGACCGCCGAATTCATCGACTGCACGAAATCGTCGAGGATGGCGTGAAGATTCGGGTCCCACGGCCGCAGTTGCAAGCGCCTGACAAGACAGGCTGTAACTGGACCATGGACCACTTCGGAAATGCGATAGGATTTGAACGCAACGTCGAGGAAGTGCTTAAGGCCGTCCGCGCAGAATATAACCTCAGTACTGAGGCCAAAGACGCTGCCAACCCGTTCGGGGACTGACCGCAGGAGTAGTCAGTTCCTAGTTCGTTCTCGACGTCGTTCGAAATAGCGTTGTTGACGACATTGCGAATATCACGACGTAAATGAGCATCCTTCGGGTGGGAGAAGCGGACTTGCGCTGGCTTTCTCAGCCGTTGGATGAGCAATGTCGAACAGAAGCGATGGCCTCTGAGCCTTATCCGCGGACCGTCCTCTGGCGCGTCTTACCAGCCCTGCGCAACCGCCCTGCTACCATTGCGCCGTCACTTAATCTTGCAAACAACGAGGTAATACGCAGCGAATGGATATCTTCTATCACTCGCAAAGTTTCGAGCAGAGCGTCAAGAACGGCGCATGTCGGATTGATTGGCTCCAGTAGCCCAAAGATTGTTCAGCTGTCACACCGCTTGCCGAAGCGGGTATGGGTCGTCAAAACGCCCAGAGGGATGAAAGGCTCGATACAGCTTGTCGCTTCGCTGCTAATCAGTGAAGAGCCAAGCGTTGCCGTGCAAACCGACCAACCAAACGTCATCTACTACGACGTCTTCTCCCCTGATTCCGTCTTCTTCACGGATTCCGGAACGCCCGAGCGCATTCGAGAGGTCTCCGAGCACTTCCAATACCGTTGGCATACCGCGTTCAGCGCGAGCTTTCGAGGAGACTCTGGATTGCAGGCAATGGAGGCGGATGTCGTGCGGGGGCTGGAGGCTTTGGTCGCAGATTGGGACAAGATTCAGATGCTCGAGCGCGTTAAGGACCGGGACAAGGTGCGGCCTATCAACCCCTTCGCGCAACCATCGAACTGACCGAAAGCAAGCTTTGTTGATAAAAGTCCCGCCGCGAACGGCGGGATAAGAGAGGGCGCGCTCCACGCAAGAACGCACGGACAATATAGAGCGTCGCAGCTTAAGGTCTCAAGCCCCACGTTGAAACGGAGCATTTCAGATTGCGGTGCGTGCCGAAATATGACACGGACACGCTTGTCGTTGCATTTGACATTACGCTCCGCGCACACGCTGCACGCGTGTCCGATTGTCGCTCTAGCCGCTTTCTGAAGACACTCTCGACGCAAGCAACGCGTCGAATGCTTCACGTGCTGACTGCAACTCAGACATTGCTGCTGCCAGCCTTGCCAACATCAAGGTCGGTGCCGCCCCTCCTTCCGCGTCGCGGAAGTGCTGCTCCAATGCGCCTGAAGCAGATTGCACCTCGCGTGCGGCTGCCGCGACACGTGCAATCGCTGCGGCCTCCTCCCTACTTTCAACTGGTTCCATCTGTTCTGCCTTCAAAGTCGCGCGCAGGCGCCGAGCGGCGCAGTCTTGCCGATGCTACGTCACGCCGGCGGCACTTGCTAGAAGAGGTTAGCAGCGTAGAGACGGATGCGTAGGCCCACCGTTGCATGCCGCGCGCGCCCGAGCGAAATCCTTCGAGATGGGCGTACGGCGACGTTGGTCGATTGGTGTATCAGACTTGCAGAAGTACAACCGCTTGTTCTTTATTCCCGGTGAAGTCCACGACGGCGGCTCTTTCTCGACACGCGGTTCGATTGACCCGACGACCAATCAACCGACTAACCCGTCCAACGTACCCTTTCCGCAGCCGGCAAGCGGTCGTGACGACTGGTTCACAGCTCTGCAGACCTGGGTAGGAAACGGCACCGGCACCGGCACCGGAACGCATCGATGTCGCATCTGCCGATGGAAGCGCTACGTTGCCGCTGTGCTCGTATCCGAAGATGCCGACATTCACCGGTGCTGGCGCTGTAATCAATACCTCAAGCTACTTATGCCAACGACATCAACCCTCTAGCATGTCATGACCCGGTTGGTGATGAACCAGCCGGGTTGGCACTTCGGGATATCTAGGCGCTTGTATGGTGGCCAGAGAAGCATATGAAGACGCGACATCGCCAATAAGGAAACTCCTTCTTGGTTTTAGAGGAAGCTTCTTCCGCACCTGCAAAACTCTTTTTAAAGAATCTAGCGAGTGAACTTATACGTTGACGAAGCACGTTGACCAAGCCTCGACCGAGGATACACCAGTCACGGAGAGGGCAGCTTCCGCATCGGACCACGAAGCCATCGCTATCTGCCCGTAGCGACTGGCGGTTGAGTGTTGCATGCGGAAACGTTCAGCCCGGCTGCGGCGACCGAGTTCGCGCTCTCAGACTCCGTTAGAAACTCAGACGGAGCCCAACATATCTTGTAGTATTTTTGCAAGCTCCTCTTGCGTAGGCAACGCAGTTTCATCGGACGCCATTTGGGCCCCTTTTTTCAGGGCCCCACCCATGGCCGGCGTGCTTCCGCGCGTCCCTTTATATCGCCCCGCCGCAAATGTCCCAGATTGGACGTCAGTCGAAATGCACGGCAGTCCCAGACTGAGCAGCTTGCCGAATGGACGATGTGACTCGAAGCGTCTTTGTCGCGTCAAATCCGCTGACGAGTGGTTCCTCCTCACGCCTGATGACTGCTCCGAAGTGACGCATCTGCTCGATGTAGGGATTCGCAGCTTGAGACTCCACAGCGCCTTCCTGAATTGGCCGGAGCCAGCTTCGCTCACCTTCGTAAGACCAAAGACGCAGTGTCGGCAGAGCCAGCGAACCTTCCGTCCCGCACAGAAAATGACTCTCCACGGACGTCTTCGGGAAAGAAGCGTTCTCGCCGGACGAGGTGTCCCAACTAAAGGGAGAGGCGGCCGTATCGGACAACGTGATTGTCGCGACGGCGCCGTTCTTTAGCCGGAGCACGACCGCTGCCGTATCTTCCACGTCGAACTCGCGAATGGCGTTGGATGCGACGGCTTGCACGCTTTCAATTTCGCCGCATACGAAGCGCAGCAAATCAATCTCGTGAATCAAGTTGATGAGAATCGGGCCGGCCGCTTTGGTCCGGCGCCAAGCTTCATTGAAGTATGCATCGTGCTTGAAGAACGTCGCGAGCACCGTCGCTGAGACGAGTCGGCCAAGCTTTCCTTCTTGCACCATTGACCGGGCGGTTCGGATAATCGGATTGTGGCGACGGTGATGACCCACCAGCAACGGCACGTCAGCATCTGATGCAGCTTGAGCCAGCCGCAGTCCTTCCTCCACCGTGTCGGTGATGGGCTTCTCCACGAGTACGGCCTTTCCGGCAGCAATCAGTTCCAGCGACATCGGGACGTGCAGTGCGTTGGGGGTCGCGATGATAGCGCCATCCGGTGAGGTCTTGTCGAACATCTCTTGATGGTCGGCGAACCACGGAACGGAGAATTCCTCTGCGAGCGCCCGCGCTGCGGGATTAGGGTCGGCGACTCCGACAATTTCAACACCTTGTGCGCCAGCGGCACCGACCAGATGAGCGCGACCAATGGCACCGGCGCCGATAAGCCCAACTCTCGAAACAGACATTAGAGTTCTCCGCGATTAGTGTGTCGTTGCGTTGCGCAGCACTGGCGCAGCGCTGGCGCGACCTCGGCCTTGAACGTATGCAGCAACGATGGCGATTGCGATTGGCACCGTCAGGAAAAGAAACAACTGGCCAAAGTTCCACTTGAAGCTGAGCAGCACGGCGCCAATCGACGCGCCGGAGATGGCCCCGAAACGGCCGATGCCCGTCATCCAGCTCGTCCCGGTCGCACGCATTTCAGTTGGGTAGTAGCTCGCGGCCATGGCAGTCCACCCAGTGTTCGTCGAATTCGTGCAATAGCCGAGCAGGAAGACCAAGGTGATGAGTCCGGCCAGACCGACGTTCATTTGTGAAATTGCAACCGTGAAGATAAGTGCGGCCAGCAGGGTTGCAATCATGACTTTGTGGGCCTTAAAGCGGTCCATTTCCCAACCGATGACGATATTGCCCAGCGTTCCTCCCACTTGCATCATGGCGCCAACGAGTGCTGCGTCAGCCAGCGAGAAGTTGTTGTCCTTGACGATAATCGGCAACCAGCTGTTGAGGAAGTACACCGTCATCAGATTCATAAAGAGGCCGACCCACAGCGCCATCGTCACGGTGGTGTGAGGCTTGGACACGATGAGGCGGATGGCTCCCTTTCCCGCGTGCTCGCGCTCAGCGGTCACGAGTTCGGTCGTGGCGTCCACCGTACCCGGCTGAATCTTGTTGATAATGCCGGCGAGCGCAGTGCGCCCTTCGTGCTTCACAGCGAGAAACTTCGCCGATTCCGGCAGAACGAAAAACAGCAGGACCGCGAAAATGAGTGGAACGACGCCGCCGACCACAAGAATCGAATGCCATCCGTGAGTGGGGACCAGATAGCTAGAGAGGAACCCGCCACCCGCCGCACCCAACGTGAAGCCGCAATAGATGACTGTCACCATGACTGAGCGATGCTTCTTCGGCGCGTATTCAGATGCCAGCGTCGCGGCGTTCGGCTGCGAAGCGCCGAGGCCCAGGCCGGTCAGGAAGCGCATGACCGAAAGCACCTCGATATTCGGCGACCACGCCGACGCGAGGCTCATCAAGCCAAAAAAGATGACCGCGCCGATGATGACTTTGCGACGACCAAAGCGGTCGGCCAACGGACCGCCGGTCAGTGCACCGATTGCCAAGCCGAACAGCCCCATGCTGAGAACCGGGCCAAGTGCGGCCCGGCTAATTTTCCAGTCAGCGATAAGCGCCGGGGCGATAAACCCCATCGCGACAACATCGAACCCGTCAAGAATCAGGACCACAAGGCCCAAAAGAAGAATCTTCCAGTGGAAGCCGCTAAAGGGCCTCGAATCCAGGAACTCCTGGACGTTCAGTTGCTTGGCAAGGGTGGGCATTACGTGTCTCCTGGTGTTCAAACCGGTGCGGTGCGGCCTAAAGCAGCCCGCGGATGTACTCGATGCTGTCGGCGATGGCTTTCTCGTCGTCTTCGTAGGCGGGATGCAGATAATCAATCTCGAGTGCTAGCAGGCCGGTGTATCCGTGCTTGCGTAGCTCATTGAAGGCTCGCGGGATGTCGATGAGGCCCTGACCGACCGGGACGCTCGGCCAGAAGGCGAACTCGCGGGGATTGCCACCCTTCGCGGCAATGTCTTTGACGTGCGTCGCTCGTGCATACGGCGCGAGCTTTTCAATCGCAACTGCCGGGTCTTCAAGCAGACGCAAATTGTTCGCGGTGTCTAGGCATACGCCGAGCGCAGGCGAATCAACCGTCTCGATAAGCTCGACCAGTTCATCTGCGAATAGGTCGATGTGGTTCTCGATGGCGAGTACGACACCGTGACGTCTTGCGTGGCGAGCAGCGTCGCTCAGCAGAGGCACCAGGCTGGCTTTGTGCTGCTTCCAATCTTCGATGCGAGTGCGGCGGCCGCCGCAGCAGATACGCATCACCTTTGCACCAACCGCTGCGGCAATTTCCGTGTGCCTTTTCAGGTCTGCCACCTCTTCCGGAGCCGCGCCCGAGCGTAACCCGCTCGGATGACCCCACGCCCACACCCGCTCCAACCCAAAGCTGTCCAATTGGTTGCGCAGCTTGGTTACCTCGTCGGAAGTCGGGTTTGGCAGGAAACACGATTCGAGCGATACGCCAGAGACGCCTAATTCCTTTGCCCGGTCGACGAAACCTTGCATGGTGATTCGGATACCGGGGTCTTGTTCCAGTCCGGCATAGACCTCGCCGAAGTAGCGGTGGTAGCTGTACGAGTCGATGGCTAGCTTCATATGGAGTCTCGGTAGATTGGTTTACTTTACCAAGTGGAACAGCAAACCACATTAGGCGTTAACCCGGCTGACGTCCAGATGAACTCGCGAACCAGTTGGAATAGAATGAGTGGACTTACTTCCAGGACCGCATCCATGACCGCTGTTCGAGACCGAGCGCTCGCCATCGTCGAATTGCTCGCCCATAACGTCCATGGTCTGCCGATGTCAGAGATTGGCGACCGCTTGGGCATTCCACGCACGGCCGCGCACCGTCTGCTGATGGACTTAAAGGAAACGGGCTACGTGAAGCAGGACCCGTATAGTCTTCAGTACATGCTCACAGTGAAGTTGGCCTCGCTCGGTTTGAGCTACCTCGCTGCGACCGGCATCACAGACGCCGCACAACCTTTGCTCGACGATTTGGCCGGGGACAGCGGGGAGTTGGTTCGGCTGGCTGTCGCCGAGGGAGAAGACCTGATTTGGGTAGCAAAGGCGCAAGGAGCGCGCACCGGGCTGCGCTATGACCCGGATGCGGGGTTGGAGATTTACTTTCCGGCAACGGCGAACGGGATTGCCTATCTCGCGGCATTCGATGAAGAGCGCGCCCTTGCGCTGGTGTCTCGGCAAGGGATGGAGCGCGCGCGTGAGATGGGGCCCGGCGCGCCGCAGACCTTGCGGGCGCTATTGGAGCAAATCGAGCAAGCGCGCGACCGCGGCTTCGCGGTGGTGTTCGATGCGTACGAGGCTGGAACAAGCGCCGTGGCGGCCGCCATTCGCACTGACGAACAGAGCGACCCGATTGGGACGGTGAGCATCGCGGGCCCGTCTATCCGCATGTCGGCTGCACGCATGGATACCTTGGGCCCGAAGGTAGTCGCATGCGCCAAAGCTTTGGCTATCGCAAGCCGCAGCTCTCCGATGTTTTCAGGGCACCACCCGAAAGTGCCGCAGCGGTAGGCAGTGCAACGGAATGTGCCGTTGGACGACGCGGACTCGCCATAGAGCGATGCGACGCTGCTGGCGAACTGCAGCGTCGCCTCTTCGTACGTTGACTGTCAGACATCCTTCGCCCGCAACTGAGCAGGAAAGGCCCAGATAGCAAGAGCGGCACAAAGTACACAAAGCCCGACAATCGTGTACAACGCTGGCGTTGTGCTTCCGGACAAGTCGCTGATACGTCCAACCATCACAGGACTCACGATACCGCCCAGCTGACCGATTGAGTTGATGAGCGCGATGCCGCCCGCAGCGCCCACTCCCGTCACGACCTTAGGTGGAAGTGTCCAAAAAGCCGGAATGGTGGTCAGCATTCCGGTGCCAAGCACAATCAGCGAAACCGTCAGCAGCACGGTGTCGTGTGCGAAGATTCCAGCGCCGAGGAAGCCAACAGCCGTAAGAAGGATACAACTGGCAAATACAACGCGGCGATTGCCGGTACGGTCGCCCAACCGCCCCATCACGAGCATGCCTACTCCACCAAACAGATAAGGCAGCGCTGTCAGCAAGCCAATCATCGTCGAGTCACGCAGCCCGGAACTCCGAATGAGCTGAGGCATCCAGAAGTTCATGCCGTAAGAGGCGATTTGGACAAGGAAATATGCGAGCGCCAGAATCAAGAAAGCCTTGGACTTCAGTGCGCCGAGGAACGAATGACTCTCGGCCTTCTTCGCATCGACATCCAGCTGTGACCGAAGAAGTCGCTTTTCGTCTGCTGTGAGCCACTTTGCGTCCTCCACTCTGTCGTCGAAGCGCCAGAAGACGATGAAACCCAGCAGGACGCAGGGAAGTCCGCCGATGAGAAAAATCCAGTGCCACGCAGCCATTCCGCCGACGCCCTCGAAATGACCAAGGATGAAGCCAGAGAGCGGCGCGCCCAGAATCCCGGAGAAGGCGAGCGCCAAGAAGAGCAGACTGCTGACGCGACCACGATGCTTGGCGGGAAACCACGTCGAGAGGTAGTACAGCACACCCGGTGCGAAGCCGGCCTCCATCGCGCCGATGATGAAGCGCGCTATATAGAACTGCCACTCCGTCTTCACGAAAACCATGCACGCGGTCGCTATGCCCCAGGAAATCATGATGCGCGCAATCCATTTGCGCGGCCCGACGCGGTACAGAAAGAGGTTGCTCGGCACTTCGCAAGCGACGTAACCCACGACAAACAGCGCAGCGCCCAATCCGTAGGCGGTATCGCTCAACGCGAGCTCCTTTTGCAGATGGAACTTTGCGAAACTGATATTGATTCGGTCGAACCAGGCGAACAAATAACAGATGATGATGAGCGGAATGACGCGGAGCTTTACCTTCAGCATGAGCGCTGATTCGGCATCGCGCATTTCGGTGCCTCCGACCAATGCTTTATTGGTTTGCATGAACATCCCCTTTTGTCTCTGGTAAAGGGTGGGCACGCCGACACTTGTAGCGTGGCGACTATGATGTGATTCCGGCAGGTGTTGCCGGTCAGGTGATTTGTCTCGAGAGGTCGGAACGCCCGCGTTTCTTTTTTTGCTGAGTGCGTGGCGACTTTTCCTCGAGAGCTGAGTCTCAGAGGGGCTGATAGTTCATCGATGTCTCCAAGGGTTTTCTTATAGTCTTTGATAGCGACTCAAGCGCTCGCTCCAGCAGCGCCCGGTATGCGCTTGAGTTCACGTGGTCAGTTGAAGTCCGTGATTCGACGGAGGTGCTCGCCGACTCACTCCGTGAAACCGACCTCTCTCGCCTTGATGATTGCCACAACGGTGTCGTTCACTGGCGTGGGAATGCCGTATTTACGACCCTCTCGCGAAATCGAACCGTTGATGGCATCCACCTCACCGCGTCGGCCGAGGTTGTAGTCAAGCAGCATCGAGGGCCGAGCGTTCGGAATCTTGCTGCCGAGCTTCTTGATATGCTCGATGGGGTCGCCGACGTCGAGGTGAATTCCGGCAGCTTTCGCAACCGCGATGGCTTCTTCCGCTGCGCCCTTTGCGACGCTCCATGCGTCCGGATTCGACATCACTTCACCGATGGTCATGCCCGTTGCGCACGTCGTTCCCGAGAACGCCACATTCATAATCAACTTCTCCCAGACCATCTGATTCAAGTCCTCGAAGATGGCTACCTTGAAACCTGCCGAACGCCAAATCTCGGCGGAAGCTTCGAGGTCTTCGGTCAATAGGCCTTGATACGCGCCGAAGCGAATCATCTCCATGCCGTTGTGGTGGGCGTGGCCGGGAGCGCGGATGGATGCCCCGAAGCCGCCGACGACGCCAACAGCGATGCGGTTCGCACCGAGAATAGCCGCTGCTTTCTCCGCGGAGCCGAGTCCATTCTGAATGGTCTGAACCACGGTCTTCGGTCCGAGCAACTGCTCCGACGCTCGCGCGGCGGCTTCGACATCAAAAGCCTTCGTGGCGATGATGACAAGGTCACACGCACCGATTCCGTCTGTCATCGTGCTGGCGTGAATCGGCACTGTACGGTCGCCGCTCGCGCCTTCGACTCGCAATCCCTTTTCCTGCATCGCCGCCACGTGGTCGGGCCAGAGGCAAACCGCATGCACTTCATGTCCTGCGCTAACCATGAGCCCCGCATACACGGAGCCCATGGCGCCGCAGCCGACAATCGCCACTTTTGCCATTTTGATGCTCCTCAGTTCTTCAATGCGGCGACGACGGCGTCGGTGACGTTTTCGGTCGTACCCTTACCACCGAGGTCCGGCGTCCGCGGACCGTCGAGAAGTACGGCTGCAGTGGCGCGGCGGATGGCCGTCGCAACCTCGGTGCAACGTGCGTCCTCATGCTGTTGCGCGAGCCACTCGAGCATCATGGCGGCCGACAGAATGGTCGCAACCGGATTTGCTACGCCCTTGCCGGCAATGTCCGGAGCGCTGCCGTGACTCGGCTGGAAGATGCCATGTTTCAGGCTGACGTCTCCCGACGGCGCCACGCCGAGACCACCGACGACACCGGCTGCGATTTCCGAAGTGATGTCGCCGAAGACATTCTCGGTGACAACGACGTCGTAGCGCTCCGGGTTCGTCACGAACATCATCGAGCCAGCATCGATGTAGAGTCGAGCGGTCTCGATGTCGGGATGCCGTTCAGAAACTTCATCGAATACCTTGCGGAGGAACGCATTGCTGCGCAGGACGTTGGACTTGTCCAAAAGCGTGACGTGACCAGGCGTGCCATGCGTGGCGCGGCGTTGCTTCGCTTGCTGGAACGCGACTTCGAACAGCTTCTCGCTCGTCGCGCGGGTGATGGTGAGGCGGTCGCTAACCGCGTCGTTATTCGGCTCCTGCTTGTCGTGCCGGCCGGCGAACAAGCCTTCGGTCGTCTCGCGGATGACCAGCATGTTCACCTTGTCCGCCTTTACGCGGGTGGGCACGCCGGGAAACAGTTCGCATGGCCGCAAGCTTGCAAAGAGTCCATAGCGCTCACGCAGGTCGATTTGGGGCGCAATTTCGGTACCGTCGGCCTTGCGCACCGTCGGGAGACCCATCGCGCCGAGCAACACGGCATCGGCCTGACCCACGGCCTGCGCGTCCGCCTCGGACATCGACTCGCCAGTGCGCTGGTACAGACCCGCGCCTGCCTCGAAGGTCTTCAGTTCTAGCTCTACGCCTTCACGAGCGACGCCTGCGTTCAAAACCCGAACTGCTGCATCCACGACTTCCGGACCGATACCGTCGCCGGGCAGCAACGCAATTTGATAGTGGGATTTGCTCATCACGTGTCTCCGATTTAATCCGGCGCCGTTGCGGTACCGATGGGACAGATGATGAAGAAGCGAATGGCTTCCGTGAATTACTCATTGGCGAGGCAGCCGTAACGAACCGTTATGGCTGCCCGTTCACTTGCCTCGACGCGTCACGGCGCGGGCCTGAAGGTGATTGACGAGACTCTCGGCGGCCGGAGAGAGGCTCGCGCGCCTACGGATGGCGATGCCCAGTTGCCGCTTTGCCCACGGCTCGGCGAGCGAGACTTCGGTGATTCCAAGGCGCTTTACAAAGAGCTTCGTCAGATTGCGCGGAGCAATGGCGATTCCAAGCCCGGACGAGACCATCAGACACAGCGCGTCATATCCGGTAACCTGGATGCGCAACCGGAAGTCCTTCTGGAGCCGATTCGCAATCTGGGTCAACTGAGTGTTGATAGCGCTCCCGGTACGAAGGCCGACGAAGTCCCAGGCGAGCGTTTCCTCGAACCGAACGCTCCTGCGGTCTGCCAGAGGATGGTCTCGACGCACGACCAGGCTCAGCTCGTCTTCCTCGTACGGCAGCGTTTCCACGTCCTCGCCATGAATGTCGACGGTGAAGATTCCCACGTCAGCTGCGTTCTCAGCCACTGACTTCAAGGTCACAAGACTGTTCCGCTCTTCAAGACGAATCTCGACAGCTGGATGGTCCGCGAGGAATGTGGAAAGGTCGTCAGGCAGGAATTGTGTGATTGCGGAGATGTTGGAGAACACTCGCACTTGGCCACGTATCCCCGACGCGTAGTCGAGCATTTCGGTATGGATGTCGTCCAGATAGTTGACCGCACGACGTGCGAGATTCAACAATGCGTACCCAGCAGCGGTCGGCTCGACGCCCTTGTGGTGGCGCTCCAGGAGTTTGGTCCGCAGCGTCTCCTCCAGTGCTGCGATTCGCTTACTTATCGCAGGCGCAGCGATGTGCTCACGCTCAGCGGCAGCCGCGATACTGCCTTCTTCGATGACGGCGATGAACAGATTCAGAGAAACCGGGTCGAGCTTCATAGTGGTCGCCGCACTTGGATACCCCGAGCATAGCTTATTCAGTTGGAAACCCTCATCCACTCTAGTAAAACCTGTCGGGCATTTTTGGTGAGCAAACGCGGTCGCGTTCTGGGTGTCGGAATTGTCCGTCACATCTGCGACCAGCGGAACCCACTGTCGTCGATGAGGCTTGCACGATTTCAATGCCCCTCCCAAAACAGCCCCTCTCGCACTGCGGCGCGCTCCGCTGCCTGCTTATCCCTCTCAAACCCCGTCACCCGACTGCTTTCCCGCACGAACCGTCGTCTCGCCGTTGTTTTTCTAGCGGGAAATGCTAGAAGTACCCTGATTTAAGGCCGCTGCCGATTGCACATTGCAGTACCGGTTGTTACGCTAGCCGCCAGCTTACGACGACGCATGTGCCGAGGCTCGACGCTCCGGGGTGCTTCGTCTTAAGCAGAGTTCAACTTCAGGAGAGCCTCAATGGCAACAAAGAAAGCTGCTGCTACGAAAACTGCTGTACCGGCGAAGAAGGCGGTGGTCGCAAAGAAGGCTGTGGCTGCAAAGAAAGCCGCCGCACCGAAGAAGGTCGCTGCGACCAAGTCCGCTCCGGCGAAGAAGGCTGCTTCGAGCGCCACCACGCTCAAGCCGGTGAAGGACGCGTTCACCAAGGCGTCGCTCGTCACTCATGTGGCTGCGCAAGCCGGCGTCGAGCCGAAGCAAGCGAAGGCTGTGCTGGCAGCGCTCGAGGACACGATTCTCGGCGCTGTGAACAAGAAGGGATTGGGGGAGTTTACGCTGTCCGGGCTGCTCAAAATCAACGCGCAGAAAGTGGAAGCAAAGAAGCGTCGCTTCGGCAAGGACCCGTTCACGGGTCAAGAGCGTTGGTTTGATGCCAAACCGGCGACCGTCAAGCTGAAGGTGCGTGCGCTGAAGAAGTTGAAGGACGCAGCTGCCTAACGCCCACTCTTCGTGTTGACCAGAAGCCCGCTTCGTGCGGGCTTCTTCGCATCTGTCTCTCGGACCAGCCGCTGGAAACATGACGGAAGTCTCTCCGTTTCCGTGGTGAGGGGTCCGATGACTTAGCAGTCAACGTCGTGCACAACATCATCCTCGCGGACTCGCGCCCGGCCGAGCGGCGATTGCAATGCCGTCCTGCTTAGCTTGCTCCTTGACGACGCAACGCTTTTTTTTGTCAACGAGGCCGATGAACGGGAGCGCATCCCCTACTTTGGACAATGGCCGCCGTCCGGCTCCTGAGCGCTTACCAGCTCGATGCGTTGTCAAGGGTTCCATTGAAGGCAAGTATCGTAGAGAACTTCTTTGACCCATGGCGCAAAACTTCGGCTTACGAAGCGTGGTTGGATGACACACAACATGAGCCTTTTTCTATTCGGACGACAAAGGTCTAGCTTGTTGACCTTTTCAACCCGAATCGAGCCGATGCCGTTACGTCAGCGACCGCTCGAATGCGTGCCGCACACAACTCGCGATGAAGTCGGTGTCAGCTGCTCGAATTTTCGCCGTCCCACCTTTTGTAAAGTCCACGCTGCATTTCGCACCTTGGAGTGTGAAGTCGATGCGGAGCGAATCGATTGAGGATTTCGGGCTTGAGAACGGCAAGTCGTCGAAGGCCTGCAAGACATCCTTGTCACCGTTCAGTTTCAACGCGGCAGAAACGTTCCCATCGAGCGGAATACCGGAGCACTCCAAAGCGGACACAGTCAGCGGGATTTTAATCTGGCGAGAAAACTCACGAGCAGCCTCGCGCAAATCGACGGTTACCTTGGATTGCACCGTCACCATGAATCCAGAGCTCGCTCCTAACGCACCTATAAATGGCAAAAGCGTTCGCGGACCATTTCTCACCTCAAGTGCCAACTCGCGCTCCGGCTCGATTCGAAATTCGGTGACCGTAACTTCCACCAGTTCTTGTTGAATCTCGGAACCGTCGGGGAGGCGAATCATACGGTCTACCACCTCTTGTTCAATATATTGACCGGTGATAGTCCCTCTTGTCACTTTCTCCACTCTAAACCCTTTGCTCAGCGGCCCATCACTAGGTGCGAATGGCATCTCGCGCAAGCGCCGCGCAAGCAACGCCTCGCTTATTATAAGTTTGAGTGGCAGCCATTTAACTCTCATCGTCGCCTCCACCTTGAGCCTTGGCGATGGCTTGACGAGTACGGTCAAGCGCAGCCCGAGATGCCGCTTCGAGGTCTGCGAGATGTTCCGCCTCCTCCGCAGCTGTCGGACGCACAGAACCTTTACAATGTACCGGTTTCTTTGTGCCTTTCTTTAGTCGATAGACGCTCTTCACGCCATACGTGAAGCCCGTCCCCTTAGCCGGGTTATCGAACAGGGCTTCAAACTCAACGCGATTACCGCCCTGCTTTTCCGATAACCAGACAACTCGGTAAAAGAAAAAGTCCGAGCCAACAAAGTTTTCAAGGCTATCGTCAACGAGAAGCTGCTGCCCCTCAAAAGCAGCTCGCTTCAGTAAACTCCTTAGTTCTGTTTCAATCGCTTTTCTCTCTTGAGCGGCCTCGACGCGGGCGTCAAGGTCGTCTTCATCGTCCCCGTCTGCATCACTCAGGTCCAACTCAGCGCTGACCGATACCTTCATGACGTCCATGAACTGATAGCCCTTGACCGCATTGATGAGCGTCTTGAAGAAAAGGGTCCGACTGGCCTTATCAAGACCCTTCAGTTCAATCTGGTCGCGGTTTGGCTGTGTCTTTGTGAGCACTCGAAGCTTTTCCATCAGGTCTGTCGTCACCGCTTCCAAGCGCGTCGATGCGCTATAACGTACACGGAGACTCCCCTTCTCGGTGAAGAACTCGATTTTTCCGTCCTTAAACTTCTTCTGACGCATTGACGTCTTCGAATAGTCTAGGTCAAGGTAATCAAC
The DNA here is from genome assembly GCF_001544915.2 of Caballeronia pedi. Classification (GTDB taxonomy): domain Bacteria; phylum Pseudomonadota; class Gammaproteobacteria; order Burkholderiales; family Burkholderiaceae; genus Caballeronia; species Caballeronia pedi. The sequence goes on from NZ_FCOE02000003.1 coordinate 291,790, forward strand.
AGTTACGTACGGAGCGGCCCCTTTCTTGGCTACCAGCGTCAACTGTTCGTTGTAGCCGGAGCGCGTCTTTCTCACTTCATCAAGCGCCAATTTTAATTGTCCAACATCGACTTGCGTGTCCAGAGTGAAGGAGCGGGTCTTGTCTTTACGACTCGTCGTGTCAATTTGAAGCATGAGGACATCAAGGTCTTGATGGCTAAGTGTCAGCGATGATACCCGGTCCACCAGTTCAGCTCTGCTGGACAGACCACTGACAACATATCCTCGTTCACGCAAAAACTTACTCAAGAACTCTCGCGTTGCACGTAATGGCGCTGAATTCAAGGCGTCGTAAACGTCGCGATACGAGGCAAAGAAGAGAGAGTCAATCATAGGACCGTTCTCCCATCCCCAACTGCGTGGTGAAGTACTTGGGCGTCGTGCGGTCCATGACACTCAGACTTATCTTTGCTTTCTTTTCGCCAAGCGAATGCAAGGTGTACTTTTCGTATGATTGAATAGCCTGCTCAAAATGCGCCGTAAAATTCTCGTTTGCCTCGCTCGTCATCAGAATTTCAATTTGCCGGAACCGGCTGAGAATCTGATAGAGCACCATGTAATCGAGCAAATATAGAAACTCTTGAAAGCTAGCACCTTCACCGCGATAAAAAATCTTCAATCCTTCGCCCTCGCCCGTTCGGTACTTCAACATCTGCCAAGGCGCCAAAATCATTTCGATTGTGATGGGAAGCTGCCATTCCTTTCGGGCAATGCGTGCACGGTCACGCACCGGATGCGAGACGTCCGGATGAAAATAGCTGCAGTCGGCCAAAACGGGCAAGATGCCGTCACCGCGGTGTCGTGAAATCTGGGCGGCCACATCATAAAGATACTGCACGTCCTTTGGGCCAATGACGTGAACGTCAACGCCTGTCGGAATTTTAACTGGCTCGTCAAAGACGTGCTCAAGCAAATCCTTCGTGCTTCTCTGATAGTCACCGTCGTGGTTGTACACGAACAGGACGCCTTTGATATCGGCGCCTTCGCCCGGACGGCAATACTTTCTGGTCCACTCTTCGCTAATCGGAGCGCAGTCGACAGCCATTCCAAGCGATACCAAAGCATCTCGCAGAGCGCCCGGGGTAATGGACGATTTCGAATAACTCTTTAAATCGAAATTTAGGTAAACAACCGTTTCACGATAGGGGTCATCGTAGGCGAACACTACGTCGGTCGGATGAACCGTCTTATCATGCTCAGTCTTGACGCATTCCCATGGAACATTTTCGGGACCAACCTTCGACCAATAAAAGTGCTTGAATACTTTGTCGCTCAGCTCGGTCGCCATCCGAGCGATTTGTTCACGCTCACTCACTTTCTATTCCGTTCCTTTAAGTTTTATCCGTCACGAGATTTCAGCAATTCGAAGTCAGTCATCAGCCGCAAGTGAATAACCCAATTCGGCTTTCTCTTCGACCAACACCTGCTGAGGACAAGATTCTTGCGCTTAGGGCAGCGGCGACGCGGAGCGTGTGGCGTGCAGCCACACCTTTCACGCCTCGCTTTCATAGCGTTCTTCTCTATCAAGCCTGTGTGGCATCACTGGTCATCGACGCGTCCAGTCTGAGCAATCTGCGCCAACGCGACCTTCTGGTCAACATACCATCTTTGTAGGCAAACACGGTCGTGGCAGTTCTGCTCTCGATAGTTCCATTGGGCGCGCGTGCGCTCCCGAAAAGTAGTTTGGTCTGTCACGGCCGCCTTCGCCCGTGCGTAGACCTCGGCCAATTGCACATCTTCAGCCGCCAGCTCAGCGTCCCCGCATACGAGGCGCTCGGCATCGGACCGGGCTTTCGTGCAGTCGAAGCTCGGTCTATATACGCTTAAAGGAGCTGCGGTACCGACAGAAGCGGTCGCGGAAGAACGCGACTGGCCGCTCATGCGTGTCCATTCGGCGAGTGGAGTTTCAGGAAGAGGCATTTCGCGCCAGACGAATTTCCTAGTCGTACCGACCTCTTCGTCGCCGGTGCCGCTATCGTGGTAGACGATGTCGCCCTTGCCCGTCGTTTCGCTGATGACAAATGCCGCGCGGTCAGACGCACACAGATGAGACATGCATCCTTCCGCGAACAGGAAACCATCCTTCGACTGAATATCGCCATTGGTCACGGCAAAGCGTTCCGAAATCTTTCTCCAATCAGACGGCGTAACGTGATTGAACGCGGCACGGAATCGCTTGTCGTTTACAACATCCGACGGATACTTACCGACTAACCAAGCAAAGCGGCCTTGCAGCGGCTCAGATTTCTGTTCAGGTGCCGAAGCTTCTGCAACCTTGGAAACCATAGGAGGCGTACTGGAAGATGCTTGCACCAACTCAGGCTGGCTTTGTGAGCTTCTAGGGTGCAGCGCCAAACTTGCAATCGCTGCCAGAAACAAAATTCCGGAGTAGGCATACGCCTTCAGTCGGGTACGGTCCTTTCCATCGGGAATCTCTGGCCGTGGCGTTACTTCGAGCAGGACCAATGCTTCAAACTCCGCATTTGCGTTCGCCGCCTGCACGGCCAGAGTCTTCTTCAGGCGTTCGAACGACATGACCTTGAACAGACCGTAACCTGCCGCGAACAGAACCGCTAGCCCGCCGGCGGCGAATAGATTCACGAAAATAAGAAAACAGCCCAAAATCCCAAGAGCAAACGCGACACCAAGAGCGGGCATTGCTGGCCATGCGTTGACCAAACGATGAAGATATGCGGCTTGCGTAGACAATGCCCCCCGGTCTGCCGCCGCTTCCTTGCATCTCTCCTCCACCTCGTACACTGACTTCATTGCCTTCTCTTTCTCAGCGAGCGAGATTGACCCGATATCTGAGGCCAGCCTTGTAGCCTTGGCGGTAATTTCGAGGTCTTTCGAAAGCGTATTGAGAAACGAACGGTGAGCGTCTAGTTTGAAGGCAGTCTCGAGGTCATCATCCTCGACCCAGACACCGTGGGAGACAAAGTAGTCCACAAGGGCGGCTCGCGTGCGCGAATTGACTTGCCACACAAACTCTTGCGCTGCTTGTTCTCGCTTCGACATAGGTACTCCGGTTTGGTCCGTTACGCCTTGCGCGGCCGCGTAAGCAGACTGGCGCGAACCTGCTTTCCTTCTTGAGTTGAGGTTGTGAGTGATTCGAAGCCCCGTTCCCGGAATGCTGGCGGTCACCCTACCCCGCGTGTTGTAGGTGAAGCCCTTTCCGCCAATGGACGTGCTCACCCCGCTTTTACTGAGGTTGATGCGGATTCCTGGCGCGATTCTTATGGTTTTTCTAAATCCCCAGCCCATCTCTTTTTCTCTCTTCGTAGTGGACCCGGGCCGCGCATGTCTTCACTGCTCTGCGCGGCCTCGATTTCTACAGCAATGTATTTCTTACGCTTCGGCGGCTACCCAAGCTTGCTCCAGTCGTTCGCGGCTTGCAGCGCGAACGCGTTGCAATCCGATTTCACGACTCATGGCACTCACGCCAGCCTCCATGTCGTAACCGAGGCGCTTCCACTTGGTCGCAAGCGCTGTCAACTCGACAAGAGAGATTTCATCCACTGAACGGGCCAAACCCTCGGTGGGACGTCGGAACTGCATGAGTCGGGCGCCTTCCTTTTTTGGCCACACGAACAATCCAACCGCTTCATGTTCGGTCTCGAAATGAACCTTCGCGAGGTCTATGACTCGGTCGACAATGCGGGCACCCGTACGAACCCAGCCATGCGCTCGAGCGATACGACGAGCAAGCACCTCGTCACGGACGGGCCCCTCAGTCTCCACGACGGTCACAATCATTTCGAGCAAACGCGCGTCATAGCTGCGATTGAAGAACAGTTCCGGCTCTGCCACGTGGGCTGTCAATGAGAGGTCAACCTCGACGAAAACTTCGTGCGGCTCCTCGCGTTGAGGCGCCATGGAAATGCCTCTCCCGTAAAGCGTCGCCGTCGGCGCTTTCACAACAGCTTCCGTCGTGAATACAGTATCGTCTCCGAGCTTCTCAGGGTCTTCGCGGCCGCTTGCATCGTCCTCTGCGCCGGACTTTGCCGCAGCTATCACTTCCTCGGCAAGCGCAGCCGCGTCCGACTCATCCATCGCGCGCTCTTCACGCTGCAATGCAAGAAAGCCTCGCAATTGTGCATCGACCTTCTCGAGCGTGCCCGGCATATCAATCCACCAATCGGTCGACCAGATGCGCACGATTTCCCAACCTAGCCCTCGCAAGACTTGCTCGCGCAATTTATCGCGGTCACGCGCCGTCGCGGACCGGTGATAGGTTGCTCCGTCGCACTCGACCCCGGCGAGATAGCGCCCTGGCGCATCCGGGTCAACCACGCCCAAGTCAATGCGGAAAGCTGAAACGCCGACCTGCGGGTGGACCGTCCATCCACGTTCCGCAAGTGCCACACAGACGGCTTTCTCAAAAGGACTGTCGAAGTCGCCAATGCTTCCAGCGACCGCCTCTCCCAGAGCTCTCGCCCCACGCTCGGCGAACTCAAGGAAGTGCTTGAGGTCTCGAACACCAAGCGCCTGCGTTCGCGACAAGTCCATTTTCTCCGGCCTGAAGCTACCAAAGACCCGCAACTCTTGACGGGCGCGAGTGATGGCGACGTTCAGACGCCGCTCACCACCCTGCTGGTTCATTGGGCCGAAGTTCATCGGCATCGTGCCATCTAGGCCCGGACCGTAGGTAATGGAGAAGTACATGATGTCGCGCTCATCACCCTGCACGCTCTCGAGGTTCTTCACAAATACAGGCTCGAAGGCCGTATCGGCAAAGTGCTGCTCGATGGACGGGTCCTTGCGACGCTCCGCGTCCAACAGGTCCTCAATGAGTCGCTGCTGCTCGGCGTTGAAGGTCACGACCCCGACGGTTTGTCCGCTTTCCGCGAATCCTGGCGACTTGAGACGACTGACAAGGTCTGCAACGAGCGCCTTGGCCTCAGGCTTGTTCGTACGCGAGGCCCCACGCTCGTACTGGCCACCCGAGGCCAGATGGAAGCTTACCGCTCGGTCATCCGTGACGGGACTCGGGAACGTCACCAGGTCCCCGCCGTAATAACGGTAGTTAGAAAACGCGATGAGGCTTTCATGACGGCTGCGATAGTGCCACGACAATTTCATCGTCGGCAGGTTCGCACCGATACACTCTTCCAGGATGCTCTCTAGTTCGGTTTCGACGTCCGTGTCGTCAACATCAGATTCCGCGCGGTCGAAGAAGCTTGTCGGCGGAAGCTGCTTCGGGTCGCCGACCATGATGACTTGGCGGCCGCGCGCCATGGCACCAATAGCGTCCCATACGGGAATCTGCGACGCCTCGTCGAAGACCACCACATCGAAATCGGACGTTTCTGCGGGCAGATACTGTGCAATCGACAACGGGCTCATCAGCAAGCAGGGCGTGAGGCGCAGGATGGCGCTCGAGGCCTTCGTCATCAATTCACGAAGTGGCAGGTGGCGAGTTTTCTTCTGCATCTCATAGCGCAGAAGCCCCCACTCCGACCCGTGCGACACCTTGGCCGGCGAAGGCAGTCCCGCCGAAAGCTGTGCCCTAACCCAGGCTTGCGTCAGCGCGATGAACTGCTCGTCCAGTTCGCGGAAATCGTGAATGCGCTTTTCATGCTCCGCGGAGACGAAAGTACGCAGGACGTCGTCGGCATCAACGACGGCATTCAGCCACCAGCGACAGAAGTCCGTCTCGAAGACTTCCTTGACACGGCCTCGCGCGATGACGCCCTGCTCCACGCCCGCAACCACCGGCGCCAATCCAAGCGAAAGTGCCTGCTGACGTACCTTACGCCAAGCACACCAAGCGTTCAGACGGTTCGAGTTTTTCGATACGTTTCGGGCGCGTTCAGCCATTTCTGCAGGCAGGAGCGCCGCGAGGCTCGTATGCTCCGATACAGCAAGACCGCTCGCCGATGCGAACTTCGTGACTGCCTCGTCGAGGGACCTAAGTCCTTCGGCATAGACTCGACCACTTCCAGCAATGATGCCGGACGGGGCAAGCAGCTCATTGCTGTCACCCAGCAACAGACCGACCGGTCCCTTTACGGCCGACAGGACCTCAGGCGTTCCGGCGAGATTCGCGAGAGCTACGGCCAACGACTCGAAGAATTTCAGCGCTGGCTCGACGCCTTCGGTTTTTGTTTGCAGACCGTTCCACAGACCTGACGTCTTGGTCGACAGGTCGGAATACTCTTGAAGGCGTGCATGAAGTGTCACCAACTCGCGCATCTTCTTGATGTCAGCGGCGGCAATAGCTCCGGCACGTCCGGATTCAATTGCCGAGAAGCCGTCGTCAAGCCAATGGCTTTCAGCGCGCGCGGCCGCCAACGCACCCTGGAAGGTTGTGTAGGCCTTCGCTACGCCGACGTCGGTCTGAAACCCGCTCCAAATTCCGTCTGTCTCTGTTTCGAGCGGCGCGAGGCGGTTGACGACCTGCTCAACTTGGCGCAGTTCACGCAGGCGATGAAGGTCATCACGAGCCGCATCACCGCACTGGCCCCGGCTGACCGGGTCTAGACCGACATCCTCCCACGCGTTGCGGGCGTGAACCTGAACCATTGCTGCCTGGAAAGCGAGGAGTGCTCGAACGACATCGAGGTCCGTCTTCGGTCCCGCCCACGCATTAGACGTCGGCAACGACAGGTCATCGAGCGCCTTGATTTGCTCGTTGAGTGTTTCGATTTTGGCCAAGCGCTCGATATCGCCGTCGATGTCGGGCTCGCTACCGCCTGTTGCAAGTTCCTTAAGTTTTTTGACGAGCGAGCGCTTGCGCATCATGCTCATCGGCCAACCCGAATCCTTCAGCTCGCGAAGGTCCGACTGCAACTCAGCGACGGTTTTCGTCGGAATGCTTTCGTTATACTGCAGAGAGAGTTGACCCACGGTGTCGAGGCGATTGCGCAGCAGCTCGATACCATTAGTCAAACGGTTTCGCAGCGTCTCATTCCACGGCTGGGACAACTCAGCCCGTAGTTCCGCGTCGCGCTTCACCTGAGTGATGCCAAGTCGCAGGTCTTCGAGCGTCTGGTTCCCTTTCGGCGTCGACAGGCCTACGAGCAGCTCGCGATAACGCTCGAGCATCGGTACTGCCTGCCGGAGCGCGTCAGCGATGGATTTAGCGTCGGGACGCAGTGCGAAGCGCCAGTCGTAACCAGAAGCCAACGGGAGCGTGGCCGCGAGCATGCGAAGGCCTTCACGCACTCGCGCGTCAAGCGGAAGCGACGGAAGTCCGATGGCGGCTCGCAGGTCATCCGCGGCTTTCTCAAACCTGGCAACAACCTCGGGTACGGCCTGAGCTGCATCCAGCAATGCGGATTGCCACAGCGGGGACCATTCCGTCTGAGCGACGTGTGCGAGCGGAGTCAAATTGAGCTGCCCCTCGCCAAATGCCTTCGCGTTGACATCGAGCAATTCTGCCGTCTCTCGAAGCGTGCGCATGCCCTCGAGGTCATGTGCCTTCGAGGATGGCCACGACAGGCGCAGCGCAGGCAGGTCATGGCCGCCGACCACTCGTCCAATCGCCTCATACACGCTCAGGCCGTTTTCATGACGATAGTGAAGGCGTTCCACATAGCCGTTCAGTTGCGAACGAATGGCTTCCAGTCGCTCCGCCTCCGCATGCCACCGTTCGGGAGCGAGCGCGGAAGTCGCGTCCCAGGACGTACGGAGTTGCTCGAGCACCTCGGTCTTACGCGCCTTGCTTGAATGGAGTTCGAGACAGAAGTTTCCAAGCCCGACATCGGCGAGCCGTCGATAGACGACGTCGAGCGCAGCCATCTTCTCGGAAACGAACAGCACTCGCTTCTTCTCGGCGAGGAACTGCGCGATAAGGTTGGAGATGGTCTGGCTCTTGCCTGTTCCCGGCGGTCCAATTAGAACAAAGTCCTTGCCCTTGCTGCCCGCAACGACGGCAGATAACTGAGATGAGTCTGCGGGAAGCGGACAGAAGGTTTCCTTGACAGGAAGCTCCCTATCCAACCGCCGCAGGTCCGGAAATTCGACACTCGTGTGGTATGAATCCCGCGGCGTATCGATGAGATGTCGAACGACCGCATTCTGCTTGAGCTGCTCGGTTCGCTCAGTAAGGTCCCGCCACATCAGGTATTTCGCGAACGAGAATGACGCGAGAACGACGTCCTCTACGACCTCCCAACCCTTGATGTCTTTGATGGCATTCGAGACTGTCTTCCAGATGCCGGCCACGTCGAGCCCAGAATCATCTTTCGGCAACTCGGTGTCACGGATGCCGAGTTCCAACTCGAAATCCTGGCGCAACATCTCGATGAGGGTCGGATTGAACCGTGGCTCATCGTCGTGCAGCTTGAGACTGAAGCCGGAACGGGCGCTGCGTCGCTCAAGGCTGACAGGCACCAAGATGAGAGGCGCGCGATACTTTTTGTCGTCTTTGTCGTCCCGCGTCCACGAGAGAAAACCCAAGGCGAGATAGAGCGTATTCGAGCCGCCCTCTTGGAGCGTCGTCCGAGAACTGCGGAATAGCTCAAGTAAGCGGTCGTCCATCTCCTCCTGCGCGAGACCGATGAAGACTTCCTTTCGCTTGAGCGCATCTAGCGCATGCCGACGACGAATGTGCTCGCGCTCGCGAGCTTCATGAATCGCTTGGCTTCGGGGGTCAGCACCGTCCATCAAGTCCGGACGAGTCAGAAGCTTGAGCGCTTGACCCTCCGCGAGAATGTCCTCTAGGAGGCCCGGTTCCGGAGCATCGAGCTTTACCGACTTCTTGCCAGCCTTGAAACTGAGCAGGTTGTTCCGCAGGGACAAGTCAAGCAGCTTGCGCTGCCAGCGGGTCAGTCTGTCTTCCGGGCGCTCGAGGTCGCCGTCAACGTCGGTGCCTCCGAAAGTCGTAGGAAGGTCGGGAGCGTCCTCCCAGATGGGCGCGCGATTATCGCTGGAGCCTTCATCTGAGCTGCCGCGCACGACTGCGTGTTCGCTCGCCAGCGGCTTGATGCGCTGAAGTCGCGCGCGATGGATGTCCACCGCCAGTTCGAATTTAACTTCCGACTCTTCCGAGATGTGTTCCTCGCCCTTCTCTGCAGCGAAACTGAACTTCGGAAGAGGTCGCTGCGTCAACATCGTTGACTCAAACAGGACCATCTCCTTCAGCTTCACGCGCTTTCTGAGCGCGGTGATGTCGTCGACGACTGTTGTGGAGAATTCCTCGGGTTTCAGCCAGACGCCAGGGAATGCGTGTCCTTCCTGGAACACGACGAGCGGATTGAGGCCAGCTTGCTCAAGCGCAGCACAAGCGAAAAGCGCCAGGTCGAGACAGGTGCCAAGCTTCGATTCAGCAATATGACCAGGACCGCGCACCTTCTGGCCGTTGTGCTCAAAGCTCGCAGGCGGAACCGCGTAGTCGATGCCCATGGCACCAATGGCGTTCCAGATGGCCGACGCTAATTCCCACGCGCGTTTTGGTCCGTCCTGATAGCCATTGATGGCGCCGGACTTCCCTGCGCTTCGCAGGACTTCCGCCGCTTGCTTGAGAACTCGCTCGATGGCAGGCTCGTTCGGTTGAACGAACGCGGCCACCATATCGGGCAGCGACGACAGACCGCTCCATTGGTTTCGAGGAAGTAAGTCAACAATCGCCTCGGCCAAGGCCAAATCTGCCGGCTCGTCGTTGCCGTGGACGAGGCGAAACGTGACGACAGCTTTCTCGGACTCCGTCAGTCGTCCAAGTAACGCCCCGTCGAGCCCAAGGTCGATGTCCGAGAGCCGAACCGTCTGGCTAGACGCCAGTTGGTCGATATGCCACGTCTTCGGCTTCAAAAACGGGGGCTCAGAGCCGACCGTCAGTCGCAGCGACTTGTAGTCGCTCCTCGTGTCGTTGACAAGCGACAGCTCACGAATAACCGGAACGGCATTCTGGAAGTCGGCGAGGTTGACCTTGGTGGCAAGCGTCGTCTTGATTTCGACGCAGCACGGCTCATCCGGCTGAACAGCCGGCTCAATTGTTACTGTATCCATCTGGCCCCGTTTCCCGCTCTCTTGATTACTTATATTTTCCTTGTGACAGCAGGAGGGATATTAGCCAAACAGCAACGGAAAATCACGGCTTTTTGGGCGTTTGAAGAAGCGGACAGTCGCAACGCCATCGTTCCGTGCATACGAAGGTCGGCTGAGTCGAGATTCCAAGGACGTTCGACTGCGAAACTCCAACGACACGCACTCAATTACCAGAGAAGAAGCGCGACGCTCACTCAGAGTAAAAACGCCGGATATCACCGGGTACGTCCACGTCGGGTCGGAGTCAAACCAGCCGCACTTCCGCAGGGCGACCCTGTGGCGGTCGTTCACCCAGACATCGCCCGCGTCGCGCAATATCATTCTGAAGTCGCGCGCGTCTGTCTTGTTCGCAAACAATTGGGCGAGCGCCTTGTCGCCATCGAGACGTCTAGCTTCGGCCGCTGCCGCGAGACTATCGAGCACCCACGTCAGAACCGGCGCGGCAGGCTTCGCTGAAAGTGCGAACACGTTGATAGGCGTCAACGTCTTCTTTTTGTAGTCCCAGCCGCCAAATTCGATGAGCGCGCTCGCTTGTCGCTCGCCCTCGTCTGTTTCGAAAATCAGAGTGCTGACTTGCGTGATGTATGAGTCTATGCCTGGCATTACGTGCATCGCTGTGCATGGTGCTGTTGAGGACCACCCGGTACGGCTGGGCGCCTGCACTACGGCACGACTGCACGATTCTGTATGGCGGACCGGGTCTCTAAGCCCGTATTGGTAAGATTGCAAGACTATCTTGCAATCACTCGCATCTGCGTGCGCCGTCGAATGGAAGTCTCGCGGACTCAGGCTCGAAAAGCGAAGCAGTGTTCGAAGACAGGCGGAGCAGTGTTCCGGGTGTCGCGCACGTGGCGAAGGATGCACCGTCGGCTGCTTCGGTACTATCGAGGCGCGCCGCGCAAGGTCGCGTTAATGAAACGATTTTTTAGCAAGAAGCCCGTCAAGCGCGTCGCGAGCAACTTGCAGTTCCTTGATTGCTGCGGTCAGGCGTGCCAATGGCACGGTCGGCGTCGCCGCATCGCTCGAAGCATTGAAGCGCTCTTCGAGCGACTTGGAAGCAGACTGCACCTCCCGTGCCGCGTTAGCAACGCGTTCGATGGCAGCCGCCTCCTCGGCCTTGCTCTCAGTTTGTCCCATGTTTTGTGCTGCCGCAATTCCCAAACGTCCTTCTTGCTCGCTCGCCTTGTCGAGTGCTCGTCAGTGACCATTTTACGCCCGACTCGGATACGTCAAATGACCGGCGGTCGCCATTAGTGACAAACCGTTCAAACGGGAATCTTGGCACGGGCAGCGCGATGGGCAGCGGTCTCGTTGCGCATCCGCCCTACGCGGCCGCCGTCAGCGTAAAAGTCATCGGCGGTGCCTCTGGGAGCGGCTGAGTCTCGGCGAAATCCCAATGTAGTCCTTCTCGAACTACGGGCGCCCACTTCCGCCATGCGAAGAAACTGCTCGGATGGCGAACAAACAAGAGTTTTATCGGCTTTCCGCCCTTCGTATCGACAAAGGCGGAGCGCGCACAGAATCGGCCGACCTTGGTCGGATGTCGTTCGACACTGTAGCGCAGTTTCTCCGCACTGGCGGCCGCTCGAAGGGAGTTGATTGACTCCACTCCAAAGACCAAGCATTGCTCCACGCCCATCACGTCAAACAAGTCCAACGCCGCGGTCCATCCAGCTTGATACTGCTTCTCCGTCGGTCGACGCTTTACCGTCTCCATTACATCAAGCACGAGATTGTGGTACATCACGGATGACCAGAGCGCTTGCTTCTGAGCATCGCTCGGGTTGCGCCGTTGGAATATTGCACGCTCGATGTTCCGGACGTAGCGTGAGTCCCTGTCGAATTTTAGTGCATGGTTCTTATGGGTCACACGGAGACCGGACGTTAGCCCATAACGCTTGTCGAAGGCTTCCCCCTCGGCCCATCGGTATACGCTTTCACCGAGAATCATCGTCTTGGTGGCGGACCGTGAGAAGTCTCTGCCGACCCAAGGCCACCACTTGAGTGGCTCACGGGCTTCGAACAGGTGGTCGAACGATAAATCAAGGTGGTCCATACAGATTTGATTATTTGTTTTGTTTGAGTACAAGGCGTTCGATGGCGAGTATGCCGGATTCCATTTTCGCGCGCGCCGAACTGTTCGCAGAGTGTACGTATATTTTGGGCGGCCGGAAGCCCCGAAGCGCGACGGCCTCTTCAATCCACAAAACGACGTCGTAGCCGGTGCCGCGCTCGTCATCGCCCAAGTCGTGGTCAAGGCTCAGTTCTTCGACATTCCCAGTCTCGAGCAGCCTGATTGCCTCTTGCGGCCAATACACGCGCGTCCAACCCTCCGGCGTGACGCGCTCGTCGTCCAGGAAGACCTTCACACTGCAACCCCCAATTCTGACTCATCGAATGCGTTCAATGCGCGCCGAGGTTCAGCGCAGCTACGGCAATACACGGCAAGCTCGCGCTCGTCGACGACTCGCGCGGAGACGAGCCAAGGCTGCGACTCGTCTTTAAAATTGCGTCATGCTGACAGAAACGTGTGGCGACGTTCGGTCGACCGGCCTAAGACAAAGCGAACAGGGCACAGTCATGTCGGCAGTCGGATACGGCCAAGTCAGTGTGGGACTGATAGCTGCTTCCGCGTAGTCGCTACAGTCGGAGCTGCAGGAATCTGTCATCAATTCGTCGTCGGACACCATGACGACTCTCCCGGAACGGCGTGTCCGTCAGCGTCTGGCTGCGCTTCGACAGGCTGAAGTATCCTTTATGCAGCTCGTGGTCACAGACGCCGCAATACCTACCTTCGTGAGAAGTTGCCATCGTTCATCTCCTTGATGCCGCGACGCTTAGCGCTAGCTCGATTGAATGAGCGACAGTCTATTTACCGACTGAGACACGACGCGTCTCAATCTGTCCCGACAGTCAAATTGAGGGAAGCGTTGTTCCGGACACGCGCACGCACCACGCAGCCCCGCCCACGGCTCCTCATGCCCACCGGTTCACTCGGCGTGCACCTGCTTCTTTATAAAAAAGCTCGCGAAAGCGGGGTTTATCGACCGACGATGGTCAGGAGCAGTAGCCGCCCTTGTGATGCGAACCGGTGCCACCGTGAGGATGCTCGCCCTTAGGACAAGCGTGTGCGACATTGGCGATGCACAGCAAAGCGACGATGACAGCAGCGATTTTTTTCATGGAGTCTCTCGATTGTCGTTCGTTGGCACATGTGTGCCGACGGCCACACTGTGACAATCGAGTTAACGGCGATGGAATGATTCGCTGAAGTGCACTGCCATCCCCGGCATTGCCACCAGCACGTCAGCTTCAGCCGCCCGACGCCTCTGTTCGGTCCTCGCGCTTTGCCGACTCATTCTTCTGCGAAGGACGATTATTCATCAGCATCGTGTTCGTCATCGTCGGATTCAACGAACTCCAAGGAGTTCTCGACTATCTGGATGCGGATTTCCTCTTCGTCATCTTCGGTATCAATCTGGCTCGGCGGCGTTGCGACGACAGTGAAATCAAAGCCCAGCGCGCTTGCGTACGCAACGTATTCGCCGTCGTCGGCATCGCGTAGCATATCATCGTCGAGCATCGCCCGGCGTTCTAGCTGAAAGTCTTTTCCCATGAGGACGAGTTCTTCTTCCTCACCAGTCGCGGTCTCGACGACCAAGAATTTAACCGCTCCAGATGGCTCGAGCATGGTTACTGCCAGTGTTTGAGGTCTCGGACCATGATGATACGTTGGAGTTTCCGGCGCTATTCGCACGCCATTCTTATAGGTCGCCCGAGTCGAAAAAGTGGGCGGAAGCCTAGACGATGTATAGCGCGCCAGTTTTGGGAGAGTTCGCTTAAAGCGGACGGCGGGCACGCATGGAGGGCGGAACAGGGAAAGCCCGTCGCCCCCGTTTTTTGCAGCGGGCTATTCAGTTCATCAGTGCTTCGGCTCACTTTTTGTAACGACCCCTGAGTGTGGGTCGACATGCAGCTCGTAGATTCGGCCGCCTTTAGTCGCTTCGCCTTCCCAGTGTCCGTCGTCCGCTTTCAAATACGCGTTGGCATACCCCTGCTCCGAGAGCTTCTGTATGGCCTGCTCCTTCGACATTCAATCGGAGCCCGGCGTGTCGGCGGAAGCTGCCGATGCGCCAACCAGCGCGACTGCAGCAACAAATGCAATTAGTATCCTTGCGGTCATAACGCCTCCTGCGTCGAAAACTCATCGTTGCGCAAGATTCGGTCCTCACGCAGGTCGCGAGTTGATACGGCGCTCGGCCGGCCTTACTGTCGCGGCTGCCGGTATTCCGGTTGTTCCCGGCGCACGTTTTGGTCACTCGAACGGAGGCAGGCATGCAGACCTCTTGGTCGCGCGAGAAGTACGCGCTAAACGTGCCCGTGCGAGCGCGACAAGAAGCACGAACTGAAACCTCTGCGGTTCACGACTTACCAGACGCGCAAGATTCAAACGGACAGGGATTAGGGGGGTCACAATCGCCGAATTCGGATGGCATCGTCGCTGGATGAACTTGAGCCAGATGCAAATCGCAGGAAATGTGCGCCCGCCCCCGCGGGCGGTCCGGCTCGATTCGCTATGATTCAATTAGGGATTCTGGCATCACTACCTGCTTGTCCTCTGCGCGGCGAAATGAGCCTTCGACTGATGGCGGCACGTTGTAGACTTCGACGACGCGTCTTATCTCTTCAAGTGCAAACGGAATGTTAATCAAAATGAACGCGCCGTGACTATCAATGATGGAGTACCGTGGCGACCGTCGCAGGCATCCGCGCCAGACCTTTGGCTGGTCAGCCTGACTTCGCGCGTAAGCACAACACGCATTCATAGCGGCGGCCTTCCGGCGACCGGTCTTCGCTCGAGCGACGAAAAGATATCCTTCGAGACAGCAACAGCAAGAGACCGGCTTCCCCTGCCTCTGCGATGAGGTCAAAAACTGCGTCCCTAATTGTCTCGGAAGGTGAGTCATTCAATCCAAGCTTCGATTCAAATATGAGTCTTCGGGCAAGGTCCCTCGCTCTTGTCAGAAGCGCTGCTGCCAGCGGATGGACACCAAAGCTGGAAGCGATTTCGAAGGACGTTGCCTCCGTTGCAACCCTTTCAAATGCTTCTAGCGTCGTTGCCAACACCCATTGCTGTCGATTCTCGACATCATCAAGAATCTGAACAGGCTCCACATTGAGTACGTCGGCAAGTTTCAAGACCGTGTCAGGCGATACTCGAAGTAGACTTCCGGTTTCAGAAATTAAATCCTCAGAAATGTCTGCCGCACGGACCAGCTGCAGGCCATTAAGATTCTGCTCTTTCATCGCTTGGTAAACTGCTCTTTTATCAATAACTGCGCACCACCTGTCGTCAAACTCGAAATTAGTTCTGTCTGCGACCTCTAGAGCACGCCGAATCCAATCAATCGGCCTGTCAATCGACTCGGCAAAGTCACAGTATCGTTCCCAGATATCCTCGCCAATCTGGTCAGGTGATTCCTCCTCGACCTCGCGCGGTTCGGCCCGTGTCGACCGACCATCAATCCAGCAAATATCGATGCGGAACGCTTCAGCTTTCGACCGGACAATCCAGCGTCCTTTTGTCCGTTCTGAACATTCGCACCTAAACCACACAAATATCTGAAATAGAGTCGCCTCTTGAATCCGAGCGAACGCGAATCCTGTTTCGAGCTCCGTTATATAGAACCTCGCTACGTAGGACGGTTTGAGACATGGGGGCACCGCCGCATCGTTGAAAATCAACGTTGGTCGCGCGTAGCTCAGCTTCTGCAGGAGTTGCTGTGAAGCGAAGCGAAGGTCCTCCTGGTCCATTTCGCATGGAACCGGGTCGCCATTCTCACCTTTCAGAAAGCGCCGAAGTACGAACTCCACGTTGTCTGAGCGGTAGGGAGAGATATCGATATTCAGCCCGGACGGGTATCTAGTTACTTGACACAGCGCGGTTTCCGATGTACTTGGCATCGAATGGATTACTTCGTCGACGAGGACTGTTATGGCCTCGGAAAACGTTGTGAACGTCTGTCTTTCAACCTCCGCTTCCCACACGGACATAACCAACATGTAACGCGGCTCTGCCTTGGTTTCGTTCACGCTGAGGTGAGCAAGCGATGCTAGGTTGTCGCCGAAGACTCGCTCTACGACTCGCAGCGCACCGTCAGCCGTCAACTGAACGCCCAGCTTTCGTAACTCGCTATTAAGTCGACTTGCTATCGCCACGGCGTGGTTATCATGCTCAACGATAGTCGCCGCCCAGACCCGCGCTGCCTGCGTCAGAGAAATTTGTCTCCCTTCAGCAATAAGATATGCGCGAAGAGTTTCACCAGGGGAAGGCATAGGACCACGTGGGCTATCCGAAGCACTCATGGCATGACTCCGAAAATTATGTACAAGTCCGGAAGGACGGCGCACTTCCGCTCGGCTGGCTTCTGAACTGTCGACCTAGCAGTTCCAAGATGCCTGACGATACCCAATCTACCACCATGTCGAATGGACGCGGGAACGAGTTAGGACGGGGGGCCCGAAGGCTGCCCACCTATATCGGACCACGCAAGCGCGTTGCTGACAAGCGCCCTGTACACAAGGACGCTGGAAGTCTCGCTTGTTCCCGAAACCGGATGATGTGCAATGCAATCTCGGTTGACGTGTGCATCCGCATTGACCTTTTAACAGGCTGTTGAAATGCCGTTGATGTAGCGCAGGTGTCCGAGCGCGTCGTCATATTTTCTCGTGACACCAGTCGTCGGCCGGCGGCTAGATTTATTCTCGTTGACGCAAGCACCGACGTCTAAGTTGTCTCATGTAAGCTGTCTTTGGCGCCAGCTACGCCTGACCGCACGCAGTACTCGTGGAAATTGTCGAGCTACATTCGAAGCGTCTTCGAATTTCGTCATGTTGAATCATGACGCAGTACGCTCAGTCGACGTTTCGCAGGCAAAGTGGGCAAAGCACAGTGTTCGCAATGTAGCTTCGTCCCCAACGAGCGCATCATGATGCAGCTCGATGCGCGCTCGAAATGCTCGAAACGAATTGGCCAGAAGACTACCCTGACGACGCCGTCGAGTGGCTTGACTTCGAAGGACAAAGTCCGTCAAGCGTTTGAGCCGGCATCTGAGCGACTTTGCGTCGTAAATTCAACGAAATCCCACAAAAGACCCTTGTTTCAGGGGGCATTCTTGTTGCTAATCGCACGAGCCGTTGCTACGCTAGCCGACAGCTTACGACGACGCATGTACCGGGCGCGCGACGCCGCGGGGTGCTTCGTCTTAAGCGTCTTTAAAACTTACGACGAAGAGGACTCGCATGGCAACGAAGACCGCAAAACCTGCAGCCAAGCCGACTGCCAACAAGACTGCAGCAAAAAAGGCAGCAGCCCCGGCGAAGAAGGCTGCGGCGGGCGCTACGCTCAAGCCGGTGAAAGACACGTTCACAAAAGCGTCGCTCGTCACTCATGTGGCTGCGCAAGCCGGTGTCGAGCCAAAGCAAGCGAAGGCTGTGCTCGCAGCGCTTGAGGACACGATTCTGGGTGCCGTGAACAAAAAGGGTTTGGGCGAGTTTACGCTGTCCGGCCTGCTCAAAATCAACGCTCAGAAAGTGGAAGCCAAGAAGCGTCGCTTCGGCAAGGACCCGTTCACAGGTCAGGAGCGCTGGTTTGATGCCAAGCCGGCCACGGTAAAGTTGAAGGTTCGTGCGCTGAAGAAGTTGAAAGACGCCGCTGCCTAACGCTCATTCGTCTTGTTGACTAGAAGCCCGCTCCGTGCGGGCTTCTTCGCATTGGCTTGGTTACATTATGTCGGCACGCGACGAGCGACGCAGACAGTGAGGCATGTACAGGCGGAATCGAATGGATATTTTCTATTATTGGCAGAAGCTGGAACAGAACCTAAGGGATGGGCAGGTCGGCTACTTTGGTTCCAATAACACAAAGATTCTCGAACTCAAGGACCGGCTACCCAAACGGGTATGGGTGTTCAAAACTCCCAAGGGCATGAAGGGCTCGGTTCAACTGCTTGGCGCATTGCTAGTCAGTGATGAGCCCAAGGTTGCCGTGAACAGCGAGTATTCCCATCTGCTTTACTACGACCCGTTCTCGCCGCAGTCGACGATGTTTACCGATTCGGACACGCAAGAGCGAATCGAGGGCGTAACCCGCCTCCTTCAACATCGACTCCTCCATGCATTCAAATCGAACTTCCAAGGTGATGCTGGCTTGCAGGCCTTGGAATCAAATGTCGTCCGTGAGCTGGAAGCATTGACGGCAGACTGGGCAAAGGTTCAGATGCTCGAGCGCGTGAAAGACGGCGACAAGGTTCAGCCTATCAACCCTTTCGCGCGTTCTGCACGGTAACATGTCGCACTTTGCAAGAGCTTTGAAAAATGCCCGCCGCGGACGACGGGCCAAGAGAGGGCACGTCCCTCACTAGGGGCGCATGGTCAATATAGAGGTATCTCGGTGCACGACTCAAGCGACAAATTGAAATGGAGCTTTTCGAAGTCGAGCCGATAGTGGGCGCAGGTCAAACGCAGACCGTCGCCGTTGCATTTGTCATCGCGCTTTGCACGGTCGAGGTGCTCGCGTCCGATTAAGCGCCGGTCCGCTCGGCCGGAGTTTCCGACCGTTCTGCTGACCTCGCAACGCCCTACCCGCCGCGCTTTTTAAACAGCATCTCGTGCATCCACCCGTCATTCGTCGCAACAAGCACTGCCTTATCCGCGGCGGTCGGAGCAAGGGCGGTCACTAAGTTCGGGAACTGCGCTTGAAGAGACGAACCCTTCGTCCACGCCGGCACGCCGTCTACTTCGTAGGTGTAGTTCACCTGCGATATTTTTGCACCAAACATATCTGCGGGCTCTGTGAAGTTTTCGACTTCCCTGACCTTATATTTGCCGCCGCAGAAACCGTCCCAGTTGCCTAAAGCCTAATCGTTGCCGCTCCGACCGATTCCTTACGGCCGGTGAGCCCCTTTTTCGCCGTGACCGATGTCCGACAGCACGAGAGAAAAGTTGGCGGCTGTCTATGCAAAGGCGAAGGCTGCAGTCTCAGACCAGACAGCGCCGCTTGTGAAGGGCCTAGAGTTTGAACACGTCGTCATCACGCATGATGCCCGTACCTCTCGGCAAAACTGATACGTGGCGCTGACGCACGCGAGTCGTTCCGTGAAAGTGCTATCGCCGAAGGCGCGCTTCACCATCTGAGTTGTCAAAGAGACTTCTTCTTGGGTTACGGATAAGGCGTTGTAATCGGAAAGAAGCTCTTTTCTCTTCTGTAGCGTAAGAGATTTAAATGTGACCGGTTCCTGGCGGAGATGGCATCCCCTGCATTTGCGTACCCGAAGAGTAATGGGCCGTTAGTCCAATCGGCCCTGTTCGCCCAGTTCCACGAGCGTGTCGACCACATGACGTACCTTGGGCCGCAAATGCGCCACCTTCGGCCAAACGGCATGCACGTCAATGAGTTCGCTTGAGATGTCGTCAAGCACTGAGCGCAGCGCCCCTGTTTCCAAGTGCGGCCGGAGCAGCGACATCGGCATCTGGCAGAGCCCCATGCCAGCAAGTGCCGCCTCTATGATAGAGTCGCCATCGCTTATTTGATGGGTTCCTGGGGGCGAGATACGCTTTGCCTCCCCACCGATGTGTACTCGCCATGAAAGGGGTTGCCCTCGTCGATACCCGACGATGCAAGAGTGCTTATCGATGTCCTCAAGCTGGACTGGCGTCCCATGCTGTGCGAGATAGTCGGGCGATGCCGCAATGACCATGCGTTGGCTGGAAAGTCGACGTGCGACGAGGCCGCTTGAACTTTGGAGTTCGCCGAAACGGACAACAAGGTCGACGCCTTCCTCAATCGGGTCGATGAGGTGGTCCGAAAACGTCATCGTGAACTGCAGGTCGGGATTCTTCCGCGCGATGTCGAGCAGGATTGGAACGAGTATGCGGCGCCCGAATGCTGCCGGCATGTCGATGCGTAGCCGACCGACAGGACGATGAAGTTCCGGTCCGAGCGCGGTTTCTGCCGTTGAAATTTCGTCGAGCGCGGAGGCGCACGCGGCGAAGTAGGCCTCACCATCGGCAGTGAGGGAAATGCTCCGGGTTGTGCGATGGAACAGCTGAGCGCCCAGGCGCTCCTCCAGCTTCGCTATCGCTTTTCCTACAGCGGATTTTGTCAGCCCAAGTTGCTCGGCAGCGTCCGTGAAACTGCGCGAACGTGCCGCCGTGACGAAGATAACAATCCCACTGAAACTGTCGACCTGCGCCATGACCAGCCCTATTGAAGAGTTTTATTCCTCGTATAAGGCAGCAAGCCGGTCATTGTCAACCCGGTGCGGCCGAAAGGCCAAGTGAAGCGGCCGGATTGTCAGATTTTAACTGCGCAACCGGAATTGGCTGCCTCGATAGCCGCGTTCGCAATGCGCAGTGCGCGGATACCGTCCCTGGGCGTTGCCGGCATTGGTGCGTTCTGCTCGAGCGCCGTCAGGAAACGGTCGAGCTCGACTCTGTATGAGTCAGCGTGTCGCTCGAGGAAAAAGTTGAGGAGCGGCTCGCGCGCCTCCGTCCTTTCGCTCGTCCAGCGACGCAGGCTCGATGGGCGATGATTCTCGTTCAGTAGCATGCCCTTCGAACCGAAGACTTCAACACGCTGGTCGAAGCCGTACACAGCCTGACGCGAACCGTTGATATGGCACTGCTTGCCCGACGCCGTACGAAGCAACACCATCACGCTGTCGTAATCCGGAAGCTCTTCAAGGCCCGGGTCGACCAGACGGTTACCCATTGCCATCACCTCGACTGGGTCCTCGCCGAGCATCCAGCGAGCCGTATCGAAATCGTGGATGGTCATGTCGCGGAAGATGCCGCCGGAGTGGCGAAGATATTCGCGCGGAGCAAGACCCGGGTCGCGGCTGGTGATGATGACCTGACGGACATCACCGACTTCGCCTTCATCGATAGCCTGCTTCAGGCGCATTGCGTCCGGGTCAAATCGACGGTTGAAGGCGAGCATGACCCGACCATCGAGGCGCTCAATTTCCTCGACAGCCGCCAGTGCGCGGTTGATATCGAGGTCGATGGGCTTTTCGCAAAGCACGGGCTTGCCCAGCCGGACGGCCTGCAATGTCAGGTCGATATGGGTGTCGGTGGGGGTCCCCACAATGACGGCATCGACGTCCTCGCGGTCAACGACGGACTTGCAATCGAGCGAAGCATCGCAACCGAGGTCAGCCGCAAGCGCCTCGACACCATCCTTGTACGGGTCTGCAACGACGACAAGCTTCGCTCGACGGTCGGCAGCAACGTTAGCGGCGTGGATTTTTCCGATGCGGCCTGCACCGAGAACGGCAATTCGTAGCATTTGAGTCTCCAATTATTCGTCGACGCATCAACGTGCTCCGACTGTTCAAACTTGCTTTAAGAAGCCTAGGACGTCCGTCGTCGACTTGTATTTGCCCGTGTCTTCACCGGTGCCGGTGCTCCCAACCAATTCTCGTGTGGGTCAGAACCAGCGCCGTCAGCGAGTTGTCTGCTTAGACGAAGGATGTCGTCGAGGCCGAAGTCCTGGACATCGGGAAGCCGGTCGCCGCGCGCCGCGGCCACCGCTGTTGCAATGCGCAACGCGTTGGAGCGCTCACGCATCAACAATTCCAGCGCTTCAACGAGAAACGCTCGCTCTTTGGGCGACACATTAGAAGCAAGAAAGCGGTCATGGGCCGACATACGCTTGTCCTCTGGGCAGTTCGTACGAGAAGGCCGTTCGCTATCCGGCCCGTTCAAATAAGGCTGCGGATACTGCCGCCGTCGACGCCCCACACTGCAGAAGTGACGAAAGACGCGAGGTCGGAGGCCATGAACACAATCACGTTGGCCACTTCATCAGGCTGCCCCAGACGATTGAGCGGCAAGTGGCGCAAGGACAGTTCATGCTCGACCGCATCCTTGGGCGCCATGCCGTGGAACTTGCCCATGGTGTCAGCGAAGCCGCCTTCCTTCGTCCAGAACGGCGTCCAGACCGGTCCGGGTGCGACGGCGTTCACGCGAATCTTCGGCGCCTCGGCTCGGGCAAGGCCTTTCGTGAGTGCGAGCACGGCAGCCTTGGACGCCGAGTAGTCAATCGGCACCGGCTCCGGCTGACGAGCCAAGTCCGACGCGTTGTTGATGATGACCGCCTTTTCACGGTTTCGCAGCACTGGCAGCAGGTAGCGACACGTCCGCACGTAGCTCATGAAGTTGAGATTCATCGTGAAATCCCATTCTTCATCCGAGAGTTCGTCGAATGTGCGGACCTTCCCGGCGCCGACATTGTTGACGAGCACGTCGACCTGACCGTTGTAGGACTTCAGAGCGGTATCGATACCGCCTTTCACTCCCTCTGCGGTCGACAAATCCGCCTGTGCAATCGTCACGTTCGTGCCGAGCGCTCGGAGTTCGGCCTCGGCTTCTTTCAGTGCATTGCCGTCGATGTCGATAAGGCAAATCCGTGCGCCTTCTCGCGCAAACCCGAGTGCCGTAGCTCGGCCGATGCCCTGTGCAGCCCCCGTGATGAGCACAATCTTCCCGTCAAGTCCTGTCTGCATGATGTCTCCGTTCTGATGTTATGTGTCGGTGCGAACGCTGGAAGTTGAGAGCGTCGCTATCCGGTTTAGCCCTTCTTCGAGGACGAACGCTCCCCGCTCCTGGCCTTCGGCGAGGAGCACTTTTAGCAGCAATGAAGCAACGGTCTTAGCGGTTGTCTACCCGCTTGATGAACGGCCTGATGTCGACCGAAGCCCAGATTCCTGCTTTATTGAATGGGTCGGTATCGACAAACTTCTGGATTTCTTCGATGCCATCGGCCTCATAGAGGAAGAAGCTGCCAATCATCGTTTGTCCATCCGACTGCGTCAGCGGGCCGGAAATCAGCGTCTTTACCGGCGCCGTCTGCAGATACGCCTTGTGAGCATCGTAGTTTTCAAGGCGACGCTCGACCATGTTCGGATGGTCGAGGCAATAGACGGTGAAATGCATGTTGTCTCCTTGCTTCGGTTCTTGGGTCAGGCCGATTCCGCACGCGGTGCGACGCCGTCAAACGCATTCTGCAAAAGCTCGAGAAGCGCGTCGTGCTCAATCGGACGCGGATTCCAATACGGGTTTGAGCTGGCGATGTCTGCGGCCTTCGATACGTCCTCAGCCGACATGCCGACGTTTTTGAGCGCGAGCGGTGCGCCGCAGCGTTTGGCGAGTTCGTAGATACCCGTCGCGGCGTCATCCGAGCCCAGCGCGCGCGCAATGCGTTTCATTGCCTCAGGCGCAGCTTGCCGGTTGTACGCGAGCGCGTGCGGCAGGACGATGGTGTGCGTCGGCGCATGAGGCAGATTGAAGCTGCCGCCGAGCGTATGACACAACTTGTGATGAAGTGCCATGCCTACGCTGCCCAATACTGTTCCGCAGAGCCAAGCACCATATTGCGCGTCGGCGCGAGCCTCAACGTCTTGCGAGTCGGCGACGATTGCCGGCAGCGCGCGGGCAAGAGCGGCGATTCCTTCTTCTGCCATCAGGCTGGTCACGGGGTTGGCATCGCGGGAATACAAAGCTTCCGCCGCATGTGCGATTGCGTTGATTCCACTCGTGACCGACAGGGCGACCGGGAGCGACATCGTCAGGTCGGCATCGTAAATCACGGTCTTCGGTAGAACCCTCAGGTCTGTACCGGTTTTCTTCAATCCTCCGTCGGTGATGCCATAGATGGGCGTCATCTCGCTGCCGGCGTAGGTCGTCGGCACCGCAAGAATTGGCAGGTCGGACTCCAACGCGATTGCCTTGCCAAGCCCAATGGTCGAGCCGCCACCAACTGCGATTGCGCAATCTGCCTTCAGTTCGCGCGCCAGCGCGCGAGCTTCCTTTGCCAACTCGAGCGGCACGTGCATGACCGCCCGGTCGAATACTCCAGCGGCCCGTGCACCTAGACGAGCCGCCACGGCTTCGCCAGTTTCTTTTTGTTCCGGGCTACACAAAATGAGCGCCCGCTCTGATTTCAGCTCCAGCACCTCACGTTCAAGGTGCTGCAAGCTGCCCGGTCCGAACACGACTCGACCGGCCCGTGCTTGATAAACAAACTCACGCTTTTGCATGAAGAAACTCCGCTGTACTCTCGCCGCTCAGGCCTGCGCCTGCTTGGTAATCAACTTGGAATCGCGCGGTACGCAAATCGCCGAGTTCATTGCGCACGCGCAGATGCTCGGGATGAGACGCATATGCTTCTAACGCTTCTTGGGAATCGAACTCGGTGACGAGAACAGCATCGCAGGCGTAATCGACTCGGCTATGGTCAAGGCCGACTTCGAGGTGAAGCATTCCTGGGATGCGACCGCGCAAACCTTCAAATTTGGTTTTGACCAGATTTGACGCGGCGAGCCGTTCCGCCTGCGTGTCACCAGCAACACGCCACATGACGATGTGCCGAATCATGCATGCACCTCCGAAGGGTTGAGCACGAAGTCATAATCGAGCGAGTACCACGGAACATCAATCTGCCGCCCGTCGGGGGCCAGGCCAGGCTCATGACGCTTCCACTCTGATATCAGCGACGAGCGCACTCCGAACACGACGTCCGAATCGAGATACTGGTCACCGTCCCGGAACACGTGAGTGATGAGCGTCTCGTAGCCGGGCGCTTCAATCATGAAATGCAGATGCGCAGGGCGCCAAGGATGGCGGCCGACCGCCGACAGCATGCGGCCGACAGGCCCGTCATGAGGAATGGGATACGCCTCAGCCAGAATCGAACGAAAATTGAAAAATCCTTCCGCGTCCGTTCTCAATCTGCCTCGCGCGCTATGGACGACGTTGCCAGCCTCATCCTGGTTCTGCACGTCATAGAAGCCATCTTCGTCCGATTGCCAAACATCGAGAAGCGCGTTTCCAATGGCTTCACCACTTGCGCCACGCACCTGGCCGCTAACATAACAGGGGGCGCCTTTCGCTCCGTTCGAGATGTCGTCGCCGTTACTGTAGAGCGGAGCGCCCTCGACGAAGAAAGGTCCGAAGACCGTCGCTTCCGTGCAGTTCGCAGGCTTGCGATTGTTTTGGGACATGACGAGCATCGAGAGTCCCAACGTATCGGACAGTAGGATGAACTCCTGCCTCTTGTCATCGGTGATATGACCGACTTCTGTCAGAAATTTGATTGCTTTGAACCACTCGTCCTCGGTGAGCTGGACGTCGCGGGCAAAGGCATGGAGATGTTGAACCAGACTCGTCATGACGGTCCTCAGTCTTCCGCTTTTGCAGTCGGCGAATGAGGCGATAACGGCTTGGGTAATGGTGTCTTCGTTGATGTTGCGCATCGTGCGTGTCTCCGTTGTGCGCTCAGGCGTATGAAGACGAAAGGTAAAGCGTCACCCGCGTAAATAAAATGCTCCCAAGTGAAATGACATTTCCTCTCGCCGGAAGAATAGGCGCGTCGCGTGTCTGACGCTCCTCGTGCCCGCGCTTCACTCCGTGAATTGTAGAAATTGACTCTACAAATTGGCGATTTCGCGTCGGTTTATCTATTCAAGTCCGTGGGGCATATTGGCCCGCAACGGGTGGAAGAATACTGTTCGATTCTTCCGCCGGCACCAGACGAGAGATACGATGGACCGCTGGACGCAATTGCAACTGTTTGTGCTCACCGCCGACCTAGGTAGCTTGTCGAAAGCTGCTGAGCAGCTTGACATGTCTAATGCCGCAGCCAGCAGAACCTTAAGCTCGTTGGAGGAACATCTCGGAGCCCGGTTGATTGAACGCACGACACGGCGCATGTGGCTTACCGATGCGGGCCGCGAATACCATCGTCGATGCACGGCCGTTATATCTGAGCTCGCTGAAGCTGACTCAATCGCGTCCGAAGAGGCCGTCAGCCCAAGAGGCGTTCTGCGAGTCACCAGCTCCGTGTCGTTCGCGATGATGCACATCGCGCCGGCGCTTCCCGAATTCCTCAAGCGATATCCGAATCTGTCGGTGCAAATCGTCGCGGCGAACCAGTATCAAAACTTCATCGAAGCCGGGATAGACATCGCCATTCGCACGAAGGAACACGAAGGAGACTCAGGCATTACCATCCGGCGGCTCGCCGAGACGCGACGGATATTGGCAGCGTCACCCGCCTATCTGGCCGAACACGGTCGCCCTCAGAGCCCCGAGGA
This sequence comes from Caballeronia pedi, assembly GCF_001544915.2. GTDB lineage: Bacteria > Pseudomonadota > Gammaproteobacteria > Burkholderiales > Burkholderiaceae > Caballeronia > Caballeronia pedi. The sequence continues at coordinate 317,973 of NZ_FCOE02000003.1, forward strand.
CCTCGAGCAACACAAGATGCTCGTCTACAACTTGGCCGTCGACCCGTATCTGCTCCATCTGCGTCGCAGAGAGGAAGAACGCAATATAGCCATCACCAGTGCCTTGGATTCAAACGAAGGCCAAGTCATCGTCGCGGCAGGTCGTGCGGGACTTGGCATCGTTGTTCAGCCTCTCTACATCATTCACGACGACATCGTGTCAGGGCGTCTCGTCCCAGTGCTCGAGGATTGGCAGCTACCACGTCTGACCATCAACTTGGCTTATCAGAGCCGGCGTTACCAGCCGGCAAAAATTAGAGTTTTCACTGACTTCCTTATTGAGCGCGTGAAAAGCCTCAATCTCGAGGAACGCTGGATGACCTTTGCAACATGAAGGAGGCACATCGCTTGAGGCTTCGGTGAATTGCCGCCGACTCATGTTCGACGATATTTCCGCCCAGCGAAAATATGATTTCGGCCCCAAGCATGTTTCTCGGCGCAAACCGGCCATACCCTATAAGCACAAAATCCCACTCAGGGAACCGGCGCCAATGATGCCCCAGGAGACACCGATGAATCATTCGCACTTCCTCGCCTCGCAATCGAGCGCTTCCTTTGTACCCGCCGGCTCCTAGTCAGTCGGCGCGGTAGGCACATTCACAACGCTTTCCATGTGCGGTAGACCTTTCGGTCTCTTCCGCCTAGGGCCTTGTTGTCTTCAATTTGAGGAAAAGATGAAAGCCGTTCGTTTCCATGGCAAGCACGACCTTCGTATTGACGACGTAGAAGAACCCGGCGAGCTCGCACGTGACCAAGTGCTTGTCCGTCCGACCTTTTGTGGCATTTGTGGCACGGACCTGCACGAGTACGACCACGGTCCTACTTGGACGTCCGCAGATTCGAACCCCTATAGCGGCGCCGCGCTTCCGCAGATTCTCGGACACGAATTCTCCGGCGAAGTACTGGCGGTCGGAAGCGCCGTAACGAGCGTTTCACCGGGTGACCGTGTGTCCATCCAGCCTCAGATTGGTCCGCGCGAGGATTATTTCGGGCGTCGTAACCTGCCTTTCCTCGGCCCCAACGCCTCCGTCGTCGGTCTGAGTTGGCCCTGGGGTGGGATGGCTGAGAAGGCCATCGTCCAAGAGTCGAACGCAATTGCGTTACCTCCGGATATCACGGACCAGCAAGGTGCGCTGGTCGAACCTGCAGCGGTAGGCGTGCACGCAGTCGACCGTGCGGGTATCAAGGCCGGGGACAGCATCCTGATTACGGGTGCCGGGACGATTGGCGCCATGGTGGCCCTCGCTGCGCGAGCGTCTGGCGTGACGAACATCTTTGTGAGCGAGCCCAATGCAAATCGTCGCGAGCGACTCGAGCGCATGGACATTGGGGTAACTGTTCTCGACCCTTTGTCTACTGATATCGCCGCGCATATTCGCAGCGTGACTCTCGAAGGCGTCGGTGTGGATGCGGCCATCGAATGCTCGGGCAATGGCCGAGCGTTCGATACCTGCATCGATTCGGTCCGTGCGCAAGGCGTCGTTGTCCAAGTCGGCCTGATGTCAGGAAGGGTTGAAGCCGACCCGTTCCGCTGGACGGTTAAGGACCTGACCATCAGGGGCTCGCTGAACTATCCACTCACCATCTGGCCGCGCATCTTCTCAATGATGCGCAGCGGACTATTCCCCGTCGAAAAGGTCGTCGATGCAGAAGTCGGCATGTACGACGTGAAGGAGCAAGGATTCGACGCGCTGCTGGCTCCTGGCAGCGCGAAGCTGAAGATTCTGGTCAGCGTGAATACATGACGGACGCGCAAGCGTCTACAGCGAGCAAACACAAGACATATTCCATAGGAGACAGACGTGAAAGTGTTCATTGCAACAATGGCAGCATTTGCAACGGTGGCGGTGTCATCGAACTCGATGGCTGCCTCAACCATGACCATCCCCGTGATTGTGAAGAATACGAGCGTGCCGTTCTGGCAGGCGGTCTTTGCAGGGGCATGCACTGCCGGGAAGAAGTATGGCGCGACGGTGCCCAGACTCGGCGCCAGTAGCGAAGCCGACATGTCCGGCCAAATCGGGATTTTTGAGAACGCCGTCTCTGGCAAACCGGCGGCAGTGGTCATCACCCCGGTTTCCGCCGAAGCACTTGGCCCGGCTATCGATGAAGCCGCGACCAAGATTCCGGTGGTCGTCGCGGACACGCCGTCCAACTCAAAGCAGGTCGCCGCTACGGTGATGACGGACAACGTCGCTGCAGGTCGGCTTGGTGCGGATACCCTCGCCCAAGAGATACAAAAGAAATACGGCAAAGCCGAGGGCCAAGTTGCGATTCTGCAGTTTCTTCCAGGCGTCAAATCTGTTCAGGACCGTGTAGACGGATTCAAAGAGCAGGTCGCCAAGAAGTACCCCGGTCTGAAGGTGGTCACAACCCGCATCGGTGACGGCTCCGTCACCGGGTCACTTAATACGACTCTCGACGTGCTTTCGACCTTTCCTCAACTTCGGGGAATCTTCGGGGATACCTTCTACAGCGGCCTCGGCGTAGGTCAAGGCATCGCAGAAACAAAGGCAAAAGACCGCGTAATGGGGGTCACCGTCGACTCGACCGATGAACTCGTCAAGCTCGTTCGAAGCGGCGACATGAAAGCAATGATTGTTCAAGACCCGTTTCAAATGGGCTACCTGTCTATCGAAACGGCTGTCAAGAAGGTGAAGGGCGAGAAGGTCAACACCTTCGTCGACACGGGAGTACATGTCATCCGCAGTGCCGACCTCGACACGCCCGATGGCAAGCGCCTGCTCAATCCAGACCTCAGCTGCCGTTGAGGCATGTCAGCGAACACAGGGAGAGGCAACATGAACGAACCTCTGTTCACGCTACGCGGGTTGACTAAGGTCTATCCAGGCACCACGGCGCGAAATCGATAGACCTCGAGCTCCGCAAAGGCGAAGTCCATGCAATCGTAGGAGAGAACGGAGCCGGGAAATCGACACTCATCAAGATACTCACTGGCGCGTGCAGAAGACGACCGGCTCGCTCGTCTGGGAAGGCACGCCGGTCGAGTTCGCAGGCCCGCTAGACGCGCTGAAGCTTGGCATCGCGGCCATCCATCAAGAGGTCGTTCTTTGTCCCCATTTGAGCGTTGCGGCAAACCTCTACCTCGGCCATGAGGAAACCAACTTTGGCATGATGCGCCGCCGAAAGATGCTCTCCGACGGCCGTGCGTTGCTCAAGCGTGTCGGCTTCGACATCGATGCTTCAAGACGCCTCGGAGATTTGACAATCGGCCAGCAGCAACTCGTGGCTACCGCACGAGCTGCCTCAGGTGACACACGACTCATCATCTTCGACGAGCCGACGGCCTACCTCACACGAAGTGAGACTGACCAACTCTTCAAGCTCATCCGGGAGCTCAATGCGCGTGGCGTCACGATTGTGTATATCAGCCACCGGATGGAAGAGATTCTTGAACTGGCCGACCGCGCCAGCGTCATGCGGGACGGAAGCCTCATCTCGACGCATCAGGTCAAAGGCGTTGACGCGGAGCCGTTGACGTCTCGGTTAGTCAAGGACATGGTCGCTCGCGAGGTCGCGGATGTCCATTTCAAAGCCGAAGTGCCCATCGGCGAAGAACTCATCCGAGTTGAAGGACTGTCTGGCGAAGGTTTCGAGGACATATCGCTGACCGTTCGACGCGGAGAAATCGTCGGCCTCTATGGGCTCATTGGTTCCGGACGCAGCGAATTCGTAGAAACGCTCTTCGGCCGCCGGAGGCGAACCGCAGGCTCGGTCACCTGGTGCGGAGAGCCTCTTCGCGTTCGGTCGGAGCGGGATGCCGTCAAGGCCGGTATCGCGCTCCTGCCCGAAAGCCGCCGGGACCAAGGGCTCTGTCTCAATCTGCCGGTTCGCCTGAATCTCAACCTGGCCAGCTACCCGGCGATTTCGCTTGGAGGCATCTTGCGTCGTGGCGATGAACGCAAGAATGCTAACGCCCAAGTCAAGGCGCTCTCGATTCGTACGTCTGGCATCGAAGCAAACGCCTCGTCTCTTTCCGGGGGAAACCAACAAAAAATTGTCCTCGGGAAGTGGCTGATTCCGGGCGCGGACCTTTTCATCGTGGATGAGCCGACCGTTGGAGTCGATGTCGGCGCGAAGAGCGAAATCTACAAGCTCTTCGCAAAACTGCTGGAGGAAGGCGCCGGAATTATTTTGATTTCGTCGTATCTACCCGAGGTTTATGACCTCGCCGACAAGTTGCACGTCTTTCGCAAGGGGAGACTCGCGGCCAGCGATGCTCCGAGTGCCACGTCCCACGAAGCCATTCTCGCTGCCGCAATCGGCGCTTGATGCTTTCGTATCTGAACGTCTAGATTCAATCGAGGATGAAAATGTCGACCCTTCAAACCCCCGCGACCATGTCCCGGCTCGGTCGAATGACCTGGCTGCTCGACCTCACGCTGTTCCTTGTTCTCATTCTTCTGTGGGTCGCGTTGTCGGTCGCAACGCCGAACTTTCTCACTGAGGAGAACATCACGAACCTGATGCGGCAAGTCTCGTTCTGGGCCATCATCGCCATCGGACAGACATTCGTGATGATTACCGCTGGTATCGACCTTTCCGTCGGCGCCGTCGTCGGTCTTTCGTCTGTCGTGGTCTCGATGCTGATTAAGAGCGGCATGCCCATCAGCGCCGCAATTTTGTTGACTCTGCTAATTGGAGTCGTGATTGGTGCGTTCCACGGATTTTGCACCACCAAACTCGGCCTCCCGCCTTTCATCACGACACTGGCAACGCTCACGTCCCTGCGTGGATTCACGCTTCTAATCACCCGGGGCGAGCCAGTGGCGGGATTGCCGATGGCCTTCACCTCGTTCGCGCGTGGTTCATTCCTTGGGGTGCCGACCTTGTTCTGGACCGTGCTGGTTGTTGCTGTTCCGGGGTACTTCCTTCTGCATCGTTCCAAGTGGGGGCGCTATCTTTTCGCCGTCGGCTCAAATAAGGAGGCCGTTCGACTCTCCGGTGTCAACGTCACGCTCGTTATCTACGTGGCCTATATCGTTTCGGCGGTCTGCGCGGCGCTTGTCGGCATCCTGGTCGCGAGCCGACTCAGCATTGGGATGGCGACCACCGGCGAAGGATGGGAATTGCAGTCCATCGCTTCGGCGGTCATTGGTGGCGCAAGTCTCTTCGGCTCAGTCGGCAATATTCAAGGCCCGATTATCGGCGCAGCCCTCCTGACCACGCTCTCGCAGGGCGCCAACCTTCTGAACATCGACCCGTTCTGGCAACGAATCGTCACTGGAATGCTGATTATCGCCATCGTATTCCTCGACCAGATGCGCCGAAAAGGCCGCTAGAACCTCACGGCGGGCACCAACGGCGTCCGCCCACCTCGACGCAAACAGCTAAACCTATGTTTCGGAGAACAAGATGAACCGACTGGAAGGGAAAGTCGCCCTCGTCACGGGTGGAGCGCAAGGAATCGGCCTCGCCGTGGCACAAGCCTTTGCTCGAGAAGGTGCCAAGGTAATTGCAGGCGATGTCAAACCAGGAACTGAGACTGACGGAATCGAGCATGTGAAGCTCGATGTGTCGTCGAATGAGGATTGGGCTCGTGTGGTCGAGGGCATTCTCACGAAGCACGGACGAATAGACGTGCTCGTCAACAACGCGGGCATCGTGGCGTGCTACGAGCCTGTCCACGGAACCGACAGAGAAAGTTGGGACCGTGTCCTTGGCGTGAATCTCACCGGTAGCTTCTTGGGTATGCAAGCCGTGCTGCCGTCAATGCGGGCCGTTAAGCGCGGTTCGATTATCAATTTCGCTTCCATTTGGGGAAACGTGGGCGTACCTGGCGCCGCAGCGTATAACGCAGCCAAGGGCGGCGTACGGAATATGACGAAGAATGCGGCGGTCACGTACGCAATGGAGAACATCCGCGTGAACTCCGTCCATCCCGGACTCATCCGGACGCCGCTGGTTGAGGCGCAGTCGGATGACATGAATGCTGGAATCATCAAGAGCACGCCGATGGGTCGGATGGGCACGCCAGAAGAGGTTGCCGCCGGATGCGTATTCCTCGCAAGCGACGAATCGTCGTTCGTTACCGGAAGTGAACTTGTCATCGACGGCGGGTATCTCGCGCAATAGGCGTCACCGCCACTGCATCGCCATCAAGTCGCCGAGAAGCAAATAGTCGCGCGAGGACGAGCGACTTGCGGGGCGTGATACTTACTGAATTCGATACTTTACTGCCAGCAACCGCACATTGACCTCTCTGGGCAGATTTGCCCCCAAGACGTGTTCAGACGCTCACACGATGGCCAGTCTGAACTAAAATTCCGCGTTCGTTCATCAAATTGAAGGCGGCCGCCCAAAAGAGCGGCCCTTTCACAAAATATTAACGAGGACGTGGCCGGTGACAATCATTCAAGAAATTCACGCTTGGTCGAAGGACCTTCCCGCGTGGCAGCAAGACGCAATAGCCCGACTGTATGTAAATCGCGAACTCTTGCCTCAAGACCTTGACGACTTGTTCGCGCTCGCCAAGAGCGAGGCTGGCATCCCGGACGAAGACAAGCGGGAACCAAAGAAACTAGAGGACGCAGAAGTCGCACCTCCCGCCAATCCCACCCGCCTTGTTCAGATTCTAGCCGTGCGGGAGTTGGAGAACGTAAATGCACTTGTTCCCGGCGGAAGGCTACCGATAGCCGAAGAAGGTATAACAGCGATTTACGGTGAGAACGGGGCTGGGAAGTCTGGTTATTCTCGTGTCTTCAAACACGCGTGTCGGGCGCGTGACCGTCGCGAACCTATCTTGCCTGACGCGCGGCAAGACCCTAAAGCGGCCGGTCCGGCTCGCGCCACATTCGAAAGCGTCGTCGATGGCACGCCGATAAACTATGTGTGGCAGCATAAGGCTGAACCTCCGGAGCCGCTCGCCGACATTTCAATCTTCGACACTCATTGCGCTCAGGCATACATCGATAATCACGGCGATTTTGCGTACGTTCCTTACGGCCTAGATATCTTGGAAGGATTGGTCGGTGTCTGCAACAAGCTGAAGGCTCGAGCGACTCAAGAGAAGACTGTCAGCGCCGCGAGCGACGCTGGATATGCTGCACTGGTCAAAGAACAGACAGCTGTTGCAAAAGCGCTCAACGCAATCCCCGGAACCACCACACGGGAAGATATCGAGAGGCTGGCGACGCTCTCGCCTGAAGAAGCTGAACGCCGAACGCTGTTGGTCAAGACGCTCTCTGAGGCGGAACCAAAGGTGAAAGCAAGAGCGCTTCGCCAGAAATCCTTGCGCCTGAAGAGCCTGAAAGAGCGAATCGACTCGGCTGTGGATGTGCTCTCTAATCAGAAGCTGGCCGAACTGCGCGAGCTCATCGACAAGTCCAACACTGCGAAGAAGACTGCAGAGTTGGCTGCGCAAGCGTTCAAAGACTCGCCGGGGCTGCTTCCGGGTACAGGTGATGAAGAATGGAAGGCCTTGTTTGAAGCGGCGCGAGCGTTCGCTACCCTCTCCCACGAGGGCCACACCTTTCTAGCGTTGCCAGACGATTCCCAGTGCCCTCTGTGCCAAAACCCGCTTGGAAAAGACGGGGTGCAGCGGCTGGCTGAGTTTGAAGCCTTCGTGCAGGGTAAGGTGGAGCAGGCAGCCAAAACCGCTCGAACGGCTGCAGTAAACGCCTTCAATGTGGTGAAAGGCGCGACAGTCAAGATAGCTTTAGATGACGCCCTGACACAAGAGCTCGCCGAACTCGACGCGGCACTACTGTCCGCGTGCACGGCTATGGAAATGGGCCTCGTTTCTCGTCAGACTGAGGTGGTTCAGGCAGCCGGAGGAAAGCTTGATTGGGATACGGTTGCTGTTTTACCTGATGACCCACGCGCCAAACTTACTGAGACCGTGGGAACATTGGAGACCCAAGCAAAAGCGCTTGAGGCCACTGCCGATGAGAAAGCCCGGGCGGCGATGGCAGCGGAACGCCTCGAGTTCGATGCCCGTTTCAGTTTGAATGAGGTGAAGAAAGCAGTGCTCGAAGCCATTACGAAGCACGAACACTGCGCGAAGCTGCAGAAATGCATTGACGGAATGGATGCGCGGGGCATCTCTCGAAAATCGACAGAACTGTCTCGGACACTGGCGAGCAAGGAACTGGCAGATGCGCTGAACGAAGAACTCAGACGACTGAAGTGCCATGACCTCCAAGTGGTCATGAAGCCAGAATCGCCGGCCGGACGAACCCAATTTAAGCTCACCCTTCAGTTGCCCGGCGGTGGAACACCGGCCGCGATTCTCAGCGAAGGCGAACAACGCGCAATAGCTATCGCTTCCTTTCTTGCGGAAATCAAGCTTGGCAAAGGGCGGGGAGGCGTGGTTTTTGACGACCCAGTGTCATCGCTGGACCACCGTCGGCGCTGGGAGGTCGCGGAGCGGCTTGCGGCCGAATCCCTGGTTCGCCAGGTCATTGTGTTCACACACGACATCTACTTCCTTTGTATCCTTGAGCAGAAAGCGCAGGAACTCGGTGCGAAACTCACCACCAATTACATTCGTCGAACTGCCGCTGGCTTTGGTGCTCATTCCGATGAACTGCCGTTTGACGTACTCGGAACGAAGGGACGGATTGGCCGCCTTAAGCAGATGCTGCAGGCTGTGCAGAAAGCACACAAGGACGGCGAGGAAGATACTCAGCGCGCGCTGACTGCAAGGACCTACGGACGCCTGCGTCTCGCCTGGGAGCGAGGTGTAGAGGAGGTTCTCTTCAACGGCGCGATACAGCGCTTTGGAGAAGGCGTGTCAACGCAGCGCTTGAAGGAAGTCACCGTCTCGGATGACGACTATCGCGCGATAGATGCCGGCATGACGAAAAGCTCAAAGTTCGAACATGATGCAGCGATGGGTGTCGGGCGATTACCGGTTCCGCATCCAGACGAACTCAGCATGGATATTGAGAATTTTGAGAGTTGGAGGTCTGCGATTCTTAAGCGAAACAATGACGTTCGAGCTGCGAGGGCTTGACGTTATCTAGACTGGAAAAGCTCTCGGCCAACGTTCATGATGTTCGTTGGTCGCGTCTTTGAAGATATCTATTTTGCGAGCCCGATTGTCAAACTGAGCAGACGGCGCTCGACCTCGCTAGATTGAGACCAAAGTGGTTCTGAAAGCAACATGGAAACAAACCCAAGAGACGACTTCAGTAAGCCGGTGAAGCAGATGCTCGCGGAGCGTGTCAACTTCCATTGCTCGGTCTGCGACGCGCCGACTTTGGGGCCAAAGACCGGGACGTCGGATAAAAGGTTCTCGGTTGGTAAGGCTGCTCACATCAAGGCTGCTGCAAAAAAAGGCCCGCGCTACGACGAACTTCAGACGCCGGCCGAGCGCAAATCAATCGAGAATGGTATGTGGGCCTGCGCGACCTGCGCTGACATTATCGACCGCGACCCCGACGCTTACTCAGTAGCAGACTTACTCAAAATTAAAGTGGACGCAGAGTGGGTTGCAAGCATAAGAGCAGGTAGACCCCCCGGTAGCGAGTTGTCTGCCCTAACGAACTTCACCGCAATCAAACGCGCTGTGGACACATTTTGTCGTCGAGAGTCGGCGCGTCAGGAACACATCGACCCTCGTTTCAAAGTGGGTGTGCGGATGGGAGTGTCCGGTCCCGTGTATGAAGTTACGGCAAAGCAGAAGGTGGAAGCTCAACTCATAGTCACTGCCGAGGATAAAGAGCGGAAAGCGCGAGGGTTACGCGATTTTTTTGACTATGGCGGCAGCGTGGTATTCGATGGCCCAGACCTTCGGATTGAGGGCTCACCGCTCTTTAGAACGGACGATGTCTCTGCGGCTCGCTGGCAGCTGTCGTCGACCCCACGCCCGCTTACGCTGACAGTTGTGCTTGGGGAGAAGTCAAGCTCGCCAATGTACATCGAATTCGCGGGCAACGGCTCCCAAGGTAACAAAGGTGCGAGAGTTCAAGGTACAGCATTTGGCGGCATGCTACTGGCAACCTTGACTGCCGATTTCTCGGGCGCTTTGACAAACTTTACTTTTCACATCGATACGCAGCAATGGACCAGCAAGCCGGTTCGCCAGCTGCCGTATTTCGCTCGTCTACAGCAGATTGTTCAGCTGCTCGAGAGTTCCACTCAAGTCCGAATCCTATGCACACAGAATGGCCTGGAATCAGAATTCGGCACGGGCTCATTCGATGGTCGAGACGCACTTTGGCCGCTGCGTGCGCTGTTCGATGAAATCGCGGTGATGCGCCGACTTGATGAGTTCTTCGAGTTGAACCTTGCACTGCCAGCCGACATCAGCGACATAATGCTTCTGCAATGCGACATGACATGGTTGCTTGATTTAATTGACTTGGAAACTTCCGGAGCAACCGAAGTCAACTTTTTCGCGACGCCATCTGACAAGTCCATGCCACTGAACGCCATCCTCGAGAATCAACCGTTTGAGGGAATGACGCTCAACCACCGTATCGATTTGGAAATATATGGCTGTACGTACGGTCCTTTCAACTTGGAGATTTCGTGCCCGGCAGTGGGCATACATGTAGTGGGGCCGACGAACGTCGAACCGGGGATGTCCGTAGAGCTTGTCATGCGACCCGCCGATGGTAACCATTGGTCGCCCCGCCTAGTCGATAAGCCTTCTGGGCCTACGACGTAAGAGCATGTCAATCTCACTCCTGGCGGAGCCGCATAGAGTTTTGCCCGCAACGTCGCTCTATTGAAGCAGCCCGACGCGGAAAACAGCGCGTCGGCTTCGCAGTAGCAAGTCTTTTCAGGCCGCCGTGGCTGCCTTTCTCCGAGCAAATCGTTCGAGCGGCGAAGCCAAGACCGCGCCCAGACGTCCGTCAAGCAAGACCACTATGAGAAGCAGCAGTCCGTTCACGAGAAGAATCTGAGTAGACGTTGCGTTCAGTAATCCCAGGCCGTTGTTCAGGATGGTGAGAATCAGGACGCCCATCGCGACACCGAGTGGCGAACCGATACCGCCGCCCAGCGCAACCCCACCGACGATGGCCGCCGAGGCCGCCTGGAGCAGGATGTTGCTGCCCATCGTCGCGGAGGCGGTCGCCAGGCTCAGCGAGAGCAAGCCTCCGCCGAGCGCCGACAAGCCTCCAGAGATGACAAAACCGACAGTCAGTGCCTTACCGACCCTAGCACCGCTCTGAATCGCCGCCTTTCTATGACCGCCGGATGCGTAGATGTCACGACCGAGCGTGGTAAAGCGGAGGAACACAGAAACCACGACAAAGCAGGCGATTGTGATGAGACTTCGCGGCGAGAAGATGCCTGCCACGCTTTGGTCGAGAAAGTCGCTGACGTCGAGGTTGCCGTAGCTCAAGACTCGACCGCCTGCGAGCCAGTATCCGACGCCGGTCAGGAACATCATCGAGCCAACAGTCGTCACCAGTGAGGAAACGCCGAGCCATGGCAACAAGGCTGCGTTTGCAACGCCGACCACCACCCCGAAGATAACCGCGTAAAGAATACCGAGCAAAGCACTATCGCCGCCGAACTTCACGGTGATGAGGCCCGCGACCGTCGAGATTGCCGCTACGCTCAGGTCGAATTCGCCAGCGACCATCGTGACCGAAAGACCGAGGGCGATGATTCCGAGGAACGCAAACGCCTGGAAAATCGCGTACAGGTTGGCCTGCGAGAAGTAGTGATTGACGCTGAGGCCGAAGATTACCGGCATGCCGACGAGCAAGACGAGCCGAATTGCCAGATTGAGAAGTCGTTGAGATTGGTCCATTTCCGAGTCTCCTGTTATTTCCGTCCCGGACCGAGCCGGGCGAGCAACGCGCCGAACACCACTGCTGCGAGAACCACGATGCCTTTTGCGACCAGTTGGTACTCGTAGCTCACGCCGCTGACCAACAGGATGTTGCTGATGACCGCGAGGAAGATGGCGCCAGTGACTGCATCCGATATCTGTCCACGACCGCCGCGAATCGAAATGCCACCGACCAGCACAGCAGCAATCGCGTTGAAGTCGAGGTCGATGCCATACGTCAAATTGCCTTGGGCCGACGACGAGGCAATCAATGAGCCGGCGAGTGCAGCTGCTGCGCCAGCGAATGCGTAACAAACGAGTATCGCGGCCATCGTCCGAAGTCCGGCAATGCGCGCAACTTCGGCTCGCATTCCGAGCAAGCGGATTTCACGCCCAATGCGCGACTTCTGGAGAATGAAGCTCGCGATTGCAGCAAAAACGACCAGCACCAGGATTTGAGTCGGCAGCCAGCCAAAAAGCTTGCCTTGACCAAGCCAGGTGGCGTCGCCTTTGCCGATGACCGTCAGGCCGCCGGTGTAGATGACACCTGCGCCGATGATGATTGACGAGGTGGCAATCGTCGTGATGATGGGGTTCGCTTTCCCTAGAGCGATGATTCCGCCTTGAACGGCACCCATCAGCAGGCCGCTCAACACGACGAGCAGCAGCGTCGCTCCCAAGCCCAAGTGAATGAGCGCGGCGAACATGACGGTCGAGACCGCCGCCGTCGCACCCATCGACAGCATGAACAGATTGCCGCTGAGGGTGACGAGCGCCATACCGATAGCGCCGATACCAACTGCCGCTACCGAATACATCAGCGACTGCAGGTTTCCGAACTCCGTAAAGTGCGGCACGATGGCCGCAGCGACGACGATGAGCACGAGCGTCGCGATTCGAATCGACGCGGCATGAATGCTCGTCGTTCCTAAGAGTGCCGACGCCCACCGCCGCAACGCGGTCGGCGAGACTTGTGGAGTGGGCTCCAAAGCGGTCTTATGCATTACCCACCTCCGCAGGTTGGTTTCGGAAAGAGACATGTCCGTGAGACGCGTCGCTGTCGCCCGCGACGATGTCGTGGAGCAGCGTGTCACCATCTATTTCGAATCGAGGTTTATGGCGGACCGTCCGACCACGGAAGACGGTGAGAACGGTGTCCGCGAGTTCCAGAATTTCCTCGAGGTCTGTCGAGTAGAAGACAATCGCCAAGCCGTCGTCCGCCATCTTGCGAAGCGTCGAATAAATTTCCGCGCGGGCGCCGATGTCAACGCCTCGGGTGGGCTCGTTCAACAGCAACAGGCGAGGTGCGAGCGCAACTGCTTTAGCCAGCGACACCTTTTGCTGATTGCCACCGCTGAGCGTCGAAACTTCGTGAGGAAGCCGCTTCGGGTCGATGGCGAACATCGACGCGAGACGTCGAGCCTCGTCCTGCTCGCCGGCACGTCGCATGATTCCAGCCTTGCTGAACTTCGCCATCACGGAAGCCGTGATGTTGATAGCAATCGGCGCATCCAGAAACACGCCTTTATCCGCACGGTCCTCGGCGACGTACGCGATGCCTGCCTTCAGGGAACTGCGGATGCTGTCGAGCTTTATGGGCTGTCCATCAACCTTGACTGAGCTGGAGATGTCGCCGCGCAGTCCGGCGAGCGCCTCGACAAGGACTTCGGCTCCAGAACCAAGCTGGCCGACCACCGCGAGAATCTCGCCGGGCGCTACATCGACCGACAGGTCTTTGACGTTATCTGCAACCGTCAGGTCAGACACCGACAGTCGCGGCGCGACATCAGCGCGACTCTCGGGTGGTTTGACCTTGCTATGCACAAGTTCGCGCCCAATCATCGCTTTGACCACTTCAGCGGTCGTCATGTCGGAGGTCCGTTGCGTTAGGACGTGCTGGCCGTTGCGGAAAACCGTGACCCGGTCCGTCAGCGCAAAGACCTCATCGAGCCGGTGGCTCACAAATATCATCGCGGTGCCTTGGTCGCGCAGCTTGCGCGCGACGTCAAAGACTCGAACAATCTCCGCATCCGACAGAGTGGCAGTCGGCTCGTCGAGCAGGAGCACCTTCGCATGCCGCGACATGCCGCGTGCGATTTCTACGAGCTGGCATTCGGCGAGGCTCAGCCGGGACGCCGGCGCATCGAGCTTGACGTGTGACAATCCGACCGAATCGAGATGCTCGCGGACAGAGTCACGATACTGACTGCGTCGATAGATTTCGCTCTGGTCCGCGCCACCGAGAAGAATGTTGTCGAGCACCGAGAGCGTCGGGACAATTGCGAGCTCTTGGTGAACGATGGAGATAAGTCGGGGGTCCGTGCGACTTCCGAGTTTCAGATTGTGGCCGTCGACGGTGATTTCGCCGTCGTCAGGCTGAACGAGGCCGCCGAGAATCTTGATGAACGTGCTTTTGCCTGCCCCGTTCTCTCCGCACAGCGCATGAATCTCACCGGGAGCCAGTTCGAGGCTGACCCCTGTCAGCGCTTTGACGCCGCCATAATGTTTTGTGAGATTGCGAGCGCAGAGCAGACTCTGAGCAGCTACCGGCTCGGCGCCGGAATTCGCGTCTTGCAGCATTGTCTTCCTCCAAACGCGGAGACTCTTCGGTCCTCCGCTGTCAAGGGCTGATGCCTGTCACAGTCACCCACCTCCTGCGCGTACCTAGCCGTGTGTGGGTGACGGCATACATCTCGAATAACGATGTCCTGCGACGATGCTGGGCAGTTTGTTTGCCACGGCTCCGAACAAGCCGAAAGAGGCTGCGGCATCAGCGACGCTGCTGCTGGTTGTCTTTGAGGAGAGGATTTGCAGGGAATCGCTGCGTGCGCAGGAATGCGCGTCGTCTCCAGCAGAAACTCGCGTCAGCGGCTTCGTTATCGTTGAGTCACAGGTTATTAGTTCGCCTGGGAAAGAAAAATGCGCTGCGGCGAAATGATATTTCCGGCAGAAGGAAATATCCGCGCAAACCATGGTCCACAAAAAAACGCGCGGAGGCGGAGCGTGATGCTCGACCAACCGCGCGTAACCTGAGCCTGTTGCTCTCTTAGAGAGTGATGCGCTGTCCCTGTGTTGACGACCGAATCGCCGCGTCGACGATGCGTTGGATTTCCCATGCCTCACGGAAATCCGGAAACGTGGGTGTGCCGTGCTCGATAGCTGCGATGAACTCCGCCATCTCGATGGTCTTCAAATCATTGAATCCCAGCTGGTGCCCGCCGGCGACGGTGAAATTCTCGTAGGGAGGATGAACCGGGCCCGCTTCGATACGAGTGAACCCCGACGTCCGAGGGTCGCCCCCAGCCTTGAAGTACTGGAGCTCATTGAAGCGCTCCTGTGAAAAGCACAGGGCGCCCTTCGTTCCGTAGACTTCGAACTCGAGCTGCATCTTGCGGCCGGTCGCCGCCCAATTCGCTTCGATAGACCCTGAGCATCCCCGCTCAAACGTCACCATCAGGCGGGCGATGTCGTCGACTTTGACTTCACGCCGCTCGGACGAGCCGGGTGCCACCGGGCGCGTTTTATTGACGGTCTCGAGCTGCGCATTGACCTGGGTGACGGTCCCGAGGAGGAATCGAGACATGCCGACGATATGGTTACCAATTTCAGCCAACGCGCCAGCCCCGTTCTGAGGGTCAACTCGCCATCCATACGGAATCTCCGGGTCGGCCAGGTAGTCTTCAGCGTGGACGCCTCGAAAGCTCGTGATTTCGCCAAGCTCACCAGATGCAATCATCTCCCGCGCCAGCTTGAGTACGGGGTTTTTGATGTAGTTGTAGCCAACCTGCGTAACGACCTTCGCGGCCTCAGCCGCTTTCATCATTTCGAACGCGTCGGCGGCCGACGGAGCAATCGGCTTTTCGCAATGTACGTGCTTGCCGGCGGCGATGGCCGCGAGAGCCATTTCCCGATGTAGGCTGCATGGCGTCGTGATTGAGACAACCTGAACGCTCGGGTCGTCCAGCAACGTGCGCCAGTCAGCCGTCGCTCGTTCGAATCCGAAGTGCTCAGCCGCTTGCTGGGCATCTGCCTCATTCACGTCGGCTACTGCCACCATTCGCGGCCTCAGCGAATTCGGAAAGGCGTTTGGCACGGCACGATACGCCAGCGCGTGCGCCTTTCCCATGAAACCCGTGCCAATCACAGCTACGCCAATCTCTCGTCTCATCGTTGTCTCCGTTCATAAAACGAAAGCGACCCCGAAGGGTCGCGAAAAACGTCCCGCCTCCCGTGCGACGGTCAACCCTGCAGCGCGCGTTACTTCTTCTGCGAATAGCAGACGTTGAGCGTCGCCTTGGTCGCAGCAGGATTCGGTAGATACTGGATGGCTTGGGGTGCCTTGCCCGCTGCGAGGTCTTTGGCCGCCCGCGCAGCGTAAGCACCGTCGTCAAACGGGGACTGCTCGACCGTAGCGTATGCCTTTCCGGCGGAGATGGCCTCCACCGCACCGGAGTCGCAGCCGTGACCTACGATTACGAGCTTCGACGGGTCGAGTCCGAGGCGCTGTGCGGCAGTCACGACACCGCGAAGTTGTGAATCGTTCTCCGTGTAGACGCCTTTCACATCCTTGAATTGTGTGAAGAGCGCCGACGCTGCTGCTTCGGCCTTCACAGCATCCCAGTCAGCCGGTTGCGAACCGACGACTTCGATTCCAGGTGCATTCTTCTTGAGGGCGTCGACGAAGCCTTGATAGCGCTGAACTTGAGGCGGCGTACCCATCGGTCCGTTGATGACGATGACTTTGCCTTTGTCGCCATACCCCTTTTCCTTGAAGCCCTGAATCATGGTCTTCGCGGCGACTTCGCCATTGCTGATGTCGTTGGGGCCCGTGAAGACCTTCCAGTACTTGGAATACTTCTGGTCGGGCATCGAGTTCGAGATGACGAGCGGAATCTTGGCTTGGTCAATCTTGCGAATCGACGGGACCATGGCGCTCGAGTCCACAGGGATGAGAACAATGACATCGGGCTTCTGGGCAAGCGTCTGGTCGACCACAGTGGCTTGTTCGTTTGCGTCGTAGTTGCTTACCTTCACGTCGAGCTTGAGGCCCTGAGCGGTCGCTTCCTTTTCGAAGCCTTTCGCGTAGAGCGCCCAGTATTCAACGCTCTGCGTCGGCATGAGCAACGCAACACGGGGCTGGTCGGCCGCCTGGGCGCTGGTACCGAGCGCGCTCGCGATGGCTGCGAGAGCGAAACAAGAGATGATGGATTTGCGGAAATTCATGCTGTGTCTCCAATAGGCCCACGTGGCGGAGCCGGGTTTTGATGTTTTGGTGGAGGCACAGTAAGGCTTGATATCGGAAAGAAAAATGCGACAGAACGAAAAGTTATTTCCTTTCACTGGAAAAATGGTGATGGCATCAGAGTGATTGCCGCCAGACGCATAAAGAATCGAGCGATGAGCCTGACGCGGCGCCCCCGAGCTGCCAACAAACGCCGGACATTCGCGATTGTGTACTTTTACTCTACGGAAAGACGATTCGAGGGCTGTTTATCCGCTGTGACTTCTACGCGATAGTTCAGGACATCGATTCCCCGCGACCGGCATTACATCGCCGTCGCCACTTTCAAGAGGTCTCACATGTCCAAGTCCAAAGTCGAACTCGTCGCCGCCTACTTCACGCTCTCGGGCGACGTCTACCCGTTCGGTCCTACCGAAATCAGCCCGTTCAGCTTCAAAGACCGAGTCGAAGCAGCGGCGAAGGCCGGTTGGGACGGCATCGGCCTGATTCACTCGGACATTTACGCCACCGCCGACAAGATTGGCTTCCCGGAAATGCGCCGCATCCTCGAAGCCAACGGAATGAAGCACGTCGAGTTCGAGTTCTTGGTCGACTGGTATCAAACCGGCGAGCGTCGCCGCACCTCCGATAGCCAGCGCTATTACTACCTGAAGGCCGCGGAAGAACTCCGTGCGCGTATCGTGAAGGTCGGTCCCGGCATCGGCGACGACACCGCGAACGTGCCGCTCATGGTCGAAGAGTTTGGCAAGTTGGCTGAAGACGCTGAGAAGCGCGGCACGCAGGTCATGCTGGAAATCATGCCGTTCAGCAACGTCCGCACGATTGAAACGGGCAAGGCCATCGTCGAAGGTGCGAACAAGGCCAATGCGGGTCTGCTGCTCGACATTTGGCACCTGAGCCGCGGCAACATTGACTTCAAGGAAATCGCCACCATCAAGCCCGAGTTCATCAAGGGGATTGAGCTCGATGACGCAGACCGCTATGCCATCGAACCTCTTTGGATGGACACCTGCCACAAGCGTCGCCTGCCAGGCGAAGGCGTTCTTGACGTCAAGGGCTTCATCAAAGCGATTCAAGCCACCGGTTGGCAAGGCCCGTGGGGCGTTGAAATCCTGTCCGAAGTCGAGCGCAAACTCCCGCTCGAAGAACTGGCCGCGCGCGCGTACAACGCAACAATTAGCCAGTTCGACAACTAATCAGCTTCGTACAGACTGAATGTAAGCGGCCGCAGCCACGCTCCTGCGGCCGCTTTTGTATCAAGCCTTCGGTCGGTTGCGTACGTGCGAGCGCCGCTGTTAAGACAATCTACTCGGATGCTCCACGTTATGACACAACACAAGGACATTCAAATGGTGTCACTCTATGTTCGCTTCAAACTGTTTCCATCGACCAAAGACGAGTTCGTCCAGCACCTCGCCGAACTAATGAAGACTATGGCGAAGGAATCAGCCTTGGTCAGCGCCGTGCTCAGCGAAGACCCGTCTGCACCTGACGAGCTGGTGCTGTTCGAAGTATGGAACGGCTCACAGGGGGAGTGGCTGCGGGAACAGCCTCAGAAGCCGTATCGAGCTGTTTATGACGAAGCTACGCGGGACCTTATTGCCGACAAGGAGGTTCGATTCCTGACCCCGGTCGTGATTCAAAACTAGCCCCTCTCCAATGTGTGTGCACTACGAGCGCACGTCGAACTTGTCACCGCATGTCCGTAAGCAGCTCAACACCTCGTCCTCAAGTCGTGGTGTACGTTCGCTAAAAATGCGATGTCATTGGGAAGACGTTCTTTGCGACAATTTCGCGTCCAACGCTGTATGCACGAAAGTCCTCGGTCGCTTGGTAGACTTCAATCGATGAAGTGCTCTTAGCCAAAGCGCGGGCTCTGTCGCGCAAGCCCTGAGGAGCGCGGCAACCGAGGATGATTTCGCGAACCGCTCCGTCTGGAAAGTTAAGTAGCACACTCGACTTTCGAAAGAGCAAGCGATATTCGGCCTCATAGGTCCATGCGAAAGATTTATGGAAGATGGCCTTGTGAGCGAAGATGTCGGCCTGTTCCTTGAACGGATGGTAGATGGGCACAGTCACGGCGTAGTGAACCTTTCCGTGACTTGTCACCTCATTCCATGAGGTGAGAGCTGTCTCATCAAAGCCGACGCAAAATCCGGTGTGATTCCGTGCGTAGTGCGCCCAGAGAAGCTCGTTATCCCAGTGCTCAGTGAAGCAAACCACGCCAAATGACGCAAGTAAGTCCCCACGGATTGTTTGCTCGATGGCCCACTGCGCGCCATTCAGGCCGCCGCGCCATGATTGAAACTCCGCCTCTGTCGCCCAAGGCTTCCAAGCCATGAAATGCGCTCTGTGCGTTTCCTCGTCAGCCTGCAGGTCCAGGACGACTTTGAACTCGAATGGGTCATTGAAGGAGTGTGGGCAGGCGACCCACAACTGTCCGTTATCGACAATACCGTCAAAGCGGTCCGTCTTCCTAGCGTCCGGCTCTGATAAAAATTTGTACAGCAAGTTCGCCCTCGTTCTCGTCGTCATGGTGACGCTGGAATATCGGTGTCAACGCCGACTGAAACCTGACCCACATTCGAAGGTTTCGCCGAAGTAAATCTGACCCACCTGGGTCCATTATCACGCGGCTACTTTCGTGGTTGCCCGCGCGCTCGCTTGTCCCGCCTTTCTCTTGTCCTTCAGTCGATAGCTCTCGCCACTGATTTGCACGATATGCGCGTGATGCAGCAACCTGTCGAGCATCGCTGCCGTGAGCGTCTGGTCGTCGGCGAACGCCGTCGCCCATTGCGTGAATGGCAGGTTGCTGGTCAGGACGATTGAACCGCGCTCGTAGCGTTTGGCCACGACGTTGAAGAACAGATTCGCCTCCTCGCGCCCGAATGGCAGATAGCCGATTTCATCGACGACCAGCAGCCTGGGCCCGATAACCGCCCGATTGAAGAACTCGCGCAGCCGGTTCTGTTGCCGCGCGGCGGCCAATTGCATCATCAGGTCGGCGGCCGTAATGAACCGTGTCTTGATGCCCGCCTGCGCCGCGCGGTAAGCAAGCGAAGTCGCGATGTGTGTCTTGCCGACACCGGATGGTCCGAGCAGCACGATATTCTCGGCCCGTGCGATGAACGCCAGACTCGCAAGCTCTTGAATCTGCGCACGCGGTGCGCCGCTGGCGAAGCCAAAGTCGTATTGCTCCAGCGTCTTGACACCGGGCAACGCCGCCAACTTCGTGAGCACCTGGCGCTTGCGCTCTTCGCGAGCACCGAGTTCGGCTTGCAGAAGTTGCTCCAGGAAGTCGGCCATACTCGAATCGGCTGCGGCCGTGCGTTGTGCCAGCGGCGCCCAATCGGTGGCGACGCAGTCGAGCTTCAGTTGCGCGCACAGCGCGGCGATGCGCTCATGTTGCAGATTCATGCGGCGAGCTCCAGCAACGTGTCATAGACCGCCAGCGGATGCTGCAGGCTCTCACGGGGCAACACCCGGCGATTGTCGGGCGCCGCCAGCACAGGCACTTGAGCCGGCAATGGCAGAAGTGCCGCTCGTTCAGCATCGAGCAACACGGCTGGACGCTCGCCCGTTGTTGCGTGACGGCGCACATTGGCAACCTCTGAGAGCCATCGGCCGAGGTGCGCATTGGCGGTCTCGACGTCCAGTTTCAGTCCCGATGACTTGAGCGTCGCGGCAAGGGGCACCACGAAACTCTCCTTGAGATAGCGATTGAAGCGCTCGACCTTGCCCTTGGTCTTGGCGCGATAGGGCCGACACACCTTCGGCGTGAAGCCGTAGGTCTCGGCCAGCGCCAGCAATTGCGGGTTCCAGCGATGCTCGCCAACCCCGAACACATCGCGCTCGATGACCACCGATTTGGCGTTGTCGAACAGCACATGTTCCGGCGTGCCGCCGAAGTAGACCAGTGCTTCGCGCAGGCACTCGCACAGCGTCACCGCGTCCTCGCGCGCGGTAAATCGCACAAAGCTCGCGCGGCTATAGCCCAACGTCGCGACCAGCGCGAGCAACGGCTCGCGTCCTCGGCGGATGACGGTGAAGTCGGCCTGCATCTGCTTGCCCGGTGGCGTCTCGAAGCGCACGACCGGCTCGGCTTCGGGATGTTTGTGGGGCGCCAGAAACGCCTTGAGCTGGCTGATACCGCCTGCATAGCCGGCCTCCTGCAGTTCGCGCAGCAGAACTGTCGCCGGAATCCAGTGCGGCCGCGCTGCTGCCACGCGCTCCAGCAGATAGTCTTTGAACGGGTCGAGCTTCGTCGCGCGTGGCTCACGCGGCTTGTACCGTCTCGCTTGTTCATCTCTTAGATAGCGACGCACCGTGTTGCGCGATAAGCCCGTCTGCCTCGCTATCTCCCGAACCGCCGTCCCACGCTTGGCCAATACCTTGATTTCCACTGCTTGCTCCTGAGTCAGCATCGGCGGCAAAAGCCGCCATCGTCTCCCAGGTGGGTCAGTTGTATGTCGGCGACAGGGTCAGTTTTACATCGGCGCTAACATATCGGCATCGCGACTCGAATCTTGAGCCCTGGAACCTCGAGCCGTGTGGACTTTTAGGCCCACGCGCGCATGAGCAGAAAGTCAGAACTTGTGACGCATTCCGACTCGCAAGGATGCCTGTTTGCTGGTTGTCGACGGGGTAAGCCCAGTGATTTGTGCAACGGCATTCTGTCCGAGTGAGTCCGTCCCGCTCGCCTTCTCAAAAACGGCCACCGTATAAACGTCGGTTCTCTTCGAAAGGAAGTAGTCAAGGCCTGCGCTGAACAGGTTGTAGTTCGTCCCACCTCTTCCGCCTGCCCCGCCGTTGCGCGTGTAATCGTAGGCGAGCCCCCCGACAAGCGCAGGTGAGAACTGGTACTTGCCGTTGACCTCAACGTTGTTGAAAGCTGCCGTCCCTCGATAGCCGAGCGTGTTCGGTCCGGACGCTGACCCCATGTCCTCGAACCTAGTGTTCGAATAAGCTATGTTGACGTTCGCAGCACCGAACGCTAGACCCGCCGCAACGCCAGCGATTTCCAGTTTGTGTGCCGAAGCGTAACCCGCAAACACGGGGTTGCTCTCCGGTGCGGTTGCGCTTCCAAAGCTGCCTAGGTTGTTGGTGGTCGTAGGTCCCGCATTGGGGTTGGCTCCGAAAAAGGAAGTGTTCGGATTGCGGATGTTCAAGTAACCGGCCCCAACCGAAAATGGACCAGCGGTGTAGCCCGCTCCTGCGCCCCAAATCCAGTTGTTGGAGAACGACCCGGCCGTACCTCCAAGGTTCATCATCGCTTCGACAGTCAGGCCATGATAGTTGGCGCTGCGGAACTTGATGGAGTTGTTGATTCGCCGCGAGTTGAGTGCGTTATCGAGGTCACTTGGATGGGAAGCCATGTAGCCGCCCCACTGAGGCGCGGCGAGAAACGGCCCAAAGAAGTCGACCACCGGGTCGTATTGCCGGCCAATGGTCACCGTGCCGACCGAATGGGTCATGCCTACATAGGCTTGCCGTCCGAACTCCGCTCCGCCCTGATTGAGCGCACCGTTATTGCTGTAGAAGCCGCTTTCCAATACAAACAGAGCTTTTAGTCCACCGCCTAAGTCCTCGGCGCCGCGCAGACCCCAGCGGCTGCCTTGAAGGCCCGCTGACCCGCCCTCAATCATCGCGAACTGCCGGCCACCAACGAGGCCGGATGGGGTTCTGGCGGACTGAACGTTGTTCGTGTAATTCAGTCCGCTATCGATAATTCCGTAGAGGGTCACATTGCTCTGTGCGATGGCTGCAGTGGGAAGCGCGGTAAGTACTGCTAATCGCAACATTGACTTTTTCATGCGTACATCTCCACCTTGTCAGGCTATGGTTGTATGACTCTTGACCTAGAAGTCTTCAAAAACACGACTTCAGTGACGTTGATTGGCCATTTCCCCCGGATGAGCAGGTGTTTGGTCCGTGAATCGAATGAACAGTGTCATGAAGAACGAGGCCACCAGTAGACCAGAGAGGAACAGCAGGCCATTGGTCGCGCTGTGCCCTGACCCTTTGATGTACCCGATAGCGAACGGGCCGACGAACCCGCCGAGGTTGCCGAGGGAATTGATGACCGCGATGGACACAGCCGCCGTAGAGCGCGTCAGGAACAGCGTAGGAAGCGCCCAGAACGGTGACTTGAATGCGTACAGGCCGGCAAGACTGAGGCTAATCATCGAAATCGAGACGTAGGGATTGGTCGTGAGTCCCGCTCCGAGCAGGGCTGCGGCGGCCACAGCTAACGGAATGGCCGAGTGAAGGCGGCGCTCATTGTGTCGGTCAGAGTTTCTCGACCAGAAAATCATGACGATGGTCGCGAAAAGATACGGCACCATCGCAATGAGCCCAACCTGCGTGTGACTGAGCGTACTTGAGAACCCCTTGATAATCTGAGGCATCCAGTAGCCGACGCCTAAGCTCCCGCATTGATAGACGAAATAGATGAACGAGAGGTAGAGCACCTTCGGGTTCGTCATTGCCTTGAGCGAACCAAAGTGGCGCGCGTTGGGGCGGGCCTTCGCATCCTTCGAGAGTTCGTTTAGCAACCAGTCACGCTCTTCAGGCTTGAGCCACCTTGCATCGGACGGCTTGTTGGTCAGCCACGTGAAGCACATGACTCCGCCGATGAGCGCCGGCGCGCCTTCGAGCACAAGCATCCAGCGCCAACCGCTCCAGCCGAACCAATGCACGTTGTCCATAATCCACGTGCTCAAGGGTGCGCCGATGATGTACGAGACGGGAATCGCGGCCGTGAAAAGTGCGACGGTAGTGGCGAGCTCTTTCGCTCGGAACCAGTACGTCAGGTAGACGATGATGCCTGGGAAGAAACCGGCTTCGGACACGCCCAGCAGGAACCGAAGAATGTAGAGTTGCGTCGCGTTCTGCACGAAAGCAGAGACGACCGCGACTATGCCCCATGTGACCAGAATCCGAGCAATCCAGACTCGCGCGCCGTATTTGTTCAAGAGTACGTTGCTCGGTACTTCAAAGAGGAAGTAGCCGATGAAGAAGATGCCCGACACGAAGCCGAATGCTTCGCTCGAGAGCGCAAGTTCCTTGTTCATCTGCAGCGCTGCGTAGCCGATATTCGCGCGGTCGAGATACGAGATGATGTACAGGATGAAGACGAACGGAATGATGCGCCAAGTTATCTTGCGAACAAGGGCGCGCTCGTCGATTGCAGTGTTTGTTTGCATGTCTCACTCACCGGCGGCGGGCCGCCGGTCTCCTTCAATGGCAAATGTCTTAGGCCTGTTGCGTGGAAAACACCATGCAGACCGGACTGCCGGATTCCACCGAAAAGCCTGTCGGCTTGAGGCGTCCTGTTGCGGCATCGATAGCGAACGCGACAATCGTGTCGCTCTCCTCGTTCAGCGCGTACATGAAGCGACCGTCGGGCGAACTGGTGATGTAGCGCGGCGTGCGGCCGTTCGTCTGCGTCGATTCAACGAACGTCAGAAGCCCAGTGCTTTGGTCGATGGCAAACGTCGCAATGCTGTCGTATCCGCGATTGGACGCGTACACGAAACGCCCGGCCCGGTCGACTTCAATCTCGGACGCTCGGCTGTTACCAGTGAAGGTCGCCGGCAGAGTGGAAAGAATCTGCAGAGGATGCAGCGCGCCCTTGCCCGACTCATATCGGTAGGTGGTGACCGTCGAATCAAGTTCGTTGACCACGTACGCGTATTGCGCCTTCTGGTGAAACGCGATGTGGCGCGGGCCGGACGTCTCGCGCGACACGACAAAGGCGGGGTTTGCAGGCGTGAGCTGTCCATCACGGAAGCGGAACGAGAAGACGCGGTCCAAGCCCTTATCGGGGACGATGACGAAGTCGCCTGTCGGGTCGAAAGGATTGAAGTGAGGCTTGGATTGCTTCTGCTCCACACGATGCGGACCGATAGGACCCTCGAGCTTGACCAACTGGGAAAGCGGCTTCAACGAACCATCTTCTGCAATCGGCAAAACTGCAAGGCTCGCGCCAATGTGGTTCGACACGACGATGAAGCGACCAGAGGGGTCAATCGCGAGGTACACCGGGTTCTTGCCCTCCGTGCTTTGCCGATTGAGAAAGGTCAGCTCTCCGGTAGCCCTGTTGACCTTGAAAGCGCTGATGTCGCTCATGTCGCCGTGCACCGTGTACAGGTGCTCGCCGTCCTTGCTCAGCGCAAGGAATGAGGGATTGACCAAGTCTTTGACCAACTGCACGAAAACGAGGGAGCCGGTTTCCGTGTCGACGCGATAGACGCTGATGCCGTCTCCGCGTGCATTGCGCTCGCGAGTCGTTCGGGAGCCAACGTAAGCAAACATGGGTGTCTTTCCGTTCATTGGGGTTTGGCGGGTGGTCTGCGCGCTGACCCGCGTGGGCGTCACCGCTCCTGCTCCTAGAACCGCAGCTAATCCCAGGGAAGCCATACCCTGTAAGGCTTTCCGGCGGCCAGCAATCGATTCGGGCATGAACTCAACGCGCTTATTCCTCACTGCTATCTCCTTTTTTATGCATCTCGGGTTTGCACTGTATTGCATTTTCACCTGTGAAAGTGCAAAAATTCAGTCATGGAAAACACTAACCTCCCCCCCGAAGCCTGGTTGCTCTGCAACGACCAACGCTATCGATATGTCGATTTGCCGGCACTGTTCGGCGACCGGCTGACCCAGCTGCCCGTGGTTCTCAGACTGCTGTTGGAGAACGTCGTACGAAACACTGATGGCGATGAGCGCGAGGCGGCGGTCGAAGGAGTACTGGGATGGGTGGAGCGCGCAACGAGCGAGACGGAAATCGCGTTTCAGCCGAATCGCGTGCTGATGCACGACACGACGAGCACCCCGGCGTTGGTCGACATCGCTGGGATGCGCGACGCGCTGGCGGAGGCCGGTGCTGACCCTTCGTGCCTCAATCCCGTGCTACCCGTCGACTCGTCGGTAGACCATTCCCTCGCCGTCGAATACTTCGCCGAGTCGGATGCGGCGCCACGAAACCTGCAGCTGGAACTGAAGCGCAATGCAGAGCGCTATCGCTTCCTGCGTTGGGCGTCGAAGGCGTTGACCGGCGTGCGGATTCATCCGCCGGGGACAGGAATCATGCACACCATCAACCTGGAGCAACTCGCCACAGTGGTGACGACGGTCGAGCGCGACGGTGAGCAGTGGGCGGTTCCAGATACTCTGATTGGCACCGACAGCCACACCCCGATGATTAACGGAATCGGCGTGCTTGGATGGGGTGTCGGCGGGCTCGAAGCCCAGACCGTCATGTTTGGGATGCCCGTGATGCAGCGCATCCCGGACGTAATCGGCGTGCGCCTGACCGGTGCGTTGAAGCCCGGCGTGCTGGCAACAGACTTGGCGCTGACGGTCACGCAGCGCTTGCGGGCAATCGGCGTGTCCGGCGAGTTCGTCGAATTCTTCGGCCCCGGCGTCTCCACGCTCTCCGCTGGCGACAAGGCGGTCGTTGCAAACATGGCGCCGGAGTATGGCGCTTCGACTGGATTCTTTCCTGTCGACCAAGCCACGCTGGACTATCTGCGTGCGACCAACCGCAGCGAGAAGGCAATCCAGCTTGTTGAGGCTTTCACGCGCAAAGCTGGACTATGGTTCGACCCAGAGAACACACCGCGCTTCACGCGCACTATCGACATTGACCTCGCCAGCATCGGGATGCACATCGCTGGACCGCGTCGCCCGCAGGACTTGCTCTGCTATTCGCAAACCGGAGAGGCACTCGCGAAGTTGAACTTCCAGCCAGAGCAAACTCATGCGGGCATGCCAAGGCATCCCGTCGCGATTGCTGCCATTACCAGTTGCACTAACACATCCGACCCCGCACTCCTCATCGCGGCGGGGCTGCTTGCCCGCAAGGCCCGCGCGCTTGGGCTTACTGTGCCGGCTTGGATAAAAACGTCGCTCGGGCCGGGCTCGCCTGCGGCAGCGGCTTATCTAGAACGCGCGAACCTCATAGATGACCTTTCGGCAGTCGGATTCGATATCGTGGGGTACGGTTGCACGACCTGTATCGGCAACTCCGGGCCGCTGACGGCAGAGATTCGCGAGGCAGCTGCGAACAAAAGCGTCTATCCGGTGGCAATGTTGTCAGGGAATCGCAATTTTCCCGGCCGCATCCACCCGGACCTTGACCTGGGCTTCATCATGTCGCCCCCTCTCGTCATTGCGTTTGCATTGGCAGGGAACGCGGAGCTGGACCTTAGCTCTGAGCCGCTTCAGAACACACCGGACGGCAAACCCGTGTATCTCCGCGACATTTGGCCTCCACGTGACGAAGTGGCCGCTCTGGTCGAGGCGGCGGCGGACCCGCAGGACTATCCGCGCGCGTTTGCGATTGCAAGCAAGAATCCAGTTTGGCACGACCTGGAAGCGCCAGACAGCGCACGCTTCCCTTGGAACCCGGCCTCGACAGCACTGCGCCGGCCGC
The DNA here is from genome assembly GCF_001544915.2 of Caballeronia pedi. GTDB lineage: Bacteria > Pseudomonadota > Gammaproteobacteria > Burkholderiales > Burkholderiaceae > Caballeronia > Caballeronia pedi. Next base: position 345,441 of record NZ_FCOE02000003.1, read on the forward strand.
CGTTTGCCTCCGCTTCGCAAGGAAGCCAGCTTGGCAGCTACAGCGCTTATCCGCTGCTGGTTCTGGGCGACGATGTCACGACAGACCACATCTCGCCAGCGAGTGCCATTCCAAAGGACAGCTACGTCGCTGATTTCCTTGTTGAGCGCGGCGATGACCGGAACGACCTGAATGTCTTCGCCTCGAGGCGAGGCAACTGGGAGGTGATGGTGCGCGCGGCGTTCTATAACAAGACGCTCGTGAACAAGCTACAGCCTGAAGCGCCCGTCGCGCATACGCTGCACGTGCCCAGCGGCAGCATCATGCCAATTTTTGAGGCGGCTCAGCGGTATCAGGATGAAGGTGACTCTGTCGTGCTGGTGGCCGGTGAGCGATACGGCACCGGCTCCTCGCGTGATTGGGCCGCAAAGGGTCAGCGTCTTCTCGGAATCCGTGCGGTACTGGCTGTCAGCTTCGAGCGAATCCATCGTTCGAACCTGATTGGCATGGGGATTCTGCCACTCCGAATGGCGGGCGGCGCAACCCCCGACACGCTCGCGCTTCGCCCCGGTGATAAGCTCGAAATTGACGCACCCGCTGACGCTGTGTCGCCGCGCTGCAAGATTCCTGTGAAAATCGTGCGCGCGGATGGTTCCACCGAACAGGTCGAGGCCAATGCTGCGGTCGAAACTCAGCTCGAATGTCGACTATTGCGCTCGGGCGGGGTCATCCCACTGATTTTGAAGCAACAATTGGAGACGCAGGAGGCATAACGCCCGCCGCTGCGTCTACGCAGAAGGCATACCGCAATGATGGAAAAGACGATTGCGACTCGGATTGTTGAGCTCATCAAGAATGAACGCTTGACGGAAGGGGCTCGTCTGCCCGCGCAGATGCTCGCGGACCGGTTTCGCGTGTCGCGGTCCCCTGTCAACGAAGCGTTGGCGTTGCTGCATGAGAAAGGCATCGTTAGCCGCGAGAAGAATCGCGGCTTCTTTGTCGCAAAGCCGGTTGTTGAATCGCTTTCCGATGTCGTCGATGAGCTCGGGCTCGCCGAAACTGACGTAATCACCAGCGTCTATTTTCAGATTGCCGAGGACCGGCTCAAGGGCGCTTTGCCAGACGAATTCTCTGAGCAATTGATTCGAAACCGGTACGGCCTGACGAGCGCGCAACTCACGGCGGTTTTGACACGAATTTCTCAGGAGGGTTGGGCTGAACGCAAGCCGGGCTATGGTTGGCAATTTTCCACCATGCTGACAACGCCGGACAGCCTGTTGAAGTCGTATCGGTTGCGGCTTGCTTTGGAGCCTGCCGCACTGCTCGAGCCAGGTTATCGGCTTGACCACAAGGTTTTAGTGCACTGCCGTGAGGTGGAGAAGCATCTGCTCGCGGGTGGTATCGAGACCGACACGGCCGACCAACTGCATGACCGAGGTGTCCGATTCCACGAGTCGCTCGTCGAGGCATCGGGCAACGGCTTCTTCATCGACACGATTAAGCGAGTGAACCGCGTGCGACGCTTGCTTTCATATCGCTCAATGAAACATCGCGAACGTTATGTCGAGCACGCTAAACAGCATCTGCATTTGCTCGAGTTGCTTGAGCACGAGAAGAACGACGAAGCGTCGGAAGCGATGCGGGAACACCTCCTTCATACGCTCGACTCGTTGTCGCGCATCAGCGAAATTCTGGAACCATAAGACCGCATCGACGAGAGCGGTTACTCAACTGGGAACCGTAATGACTGTGGACCGCTCTGTAATCGACGCGTTTACACCGACGGGGAAGCTCCGCGCCTCTATCAACCTGGGCAACCCGATTCTTGCAAACAAGGATGCTGAGGCCGTTCAACCGCATGGGGTGTCGGTCGACTTGGCGTACGCGTTCGCCAAACACCTATCGGTCGAGCTGGAACTGGTTGTCTTCGACGCGGCCGGGAAGTCGGTTCAGGCGGTCAGCGAGGAGCGCGCCGACTTCGGCTTCTTTGCCATCGACCCGCTTCGTGGCGAGACCATCGCATTCACGGCACCTTACGTCTTGATTGAAGGTTATTACCTTGTCCGTGATGATTCGCCCATCACAACGAACGCGGACATAGACCAGCCGCACAATCGGGTGGCTGTCGGCAAGGGCAGTGCCTACGACCTCTTTCTGACTCGCGAGCTCAAATCAGCACAAATCGTACGCTCCCCGACTTCGCCGACGGTGGTCCAGACGTATCTCGAGCAAGGGCTCGAAGTCGCTGCCGGCGTGAAGCAGCAGTTGGAATCTGATGCTCGGAAGACGTTAGGCCTGCGCCTGCTGAACGAGCGGTTCATGGTCATCCAGCAGGCGATGGGCGTGCCGAAGAGCCGTGGGCTTGCGGCTGCCGAAACGCTTCGAGCGTTCGTAGAGGAGGAGAAGCGCTCTGGATTCGTCGCGGATGCGCTTGAACGGCATGGAATCAAGGGGGCGTCAGTTGCACCTCTGATTTAGCGGCTCAGGGATAAATATGTAAGACAATAATCGCATCTCGTGGAACGGCTTACGTGCCATCTGCTCCCAGTCGTAGCGTCGGGAGCGGCTACGGTAGAAAAGACCCGCCGCAAGCGACGGGTCAACCGAGAAGGCCCGTTCTTGCCTAACGCACAGATAGTCTATGGTCGATGAGGTAAACCACTCAAACAAAACGGCGAAATGCTATGTTTCGAAGAGCGGACCACTTGGAAGGGCGAAACAAAGGCGCTCAACGTTGCTGGTTTGTTAGTGCATCGATTTGCGAGCAATCAGTGCGTCGAGCGCGTCTCGGCCTGCCTGCAATTCGTTGATGGCAGCCGTGAGGCGTACCAGTGCCAAAGTCCGACTGGCTTCATCTGTCGACTTATCGAAGTGCTCCTCGACGGTTTTGGACGCAGCTTGAACTTCTCTCGACGCTTCAGCGATGCGAGCGACGGCCACCGCCTCGTCTCCCTTGTTCCCCATCGGATTTGCTAAATTTTTGCTCTCGCGTGTGATGCGCGCGGCCTCCTGTCGGGCGTTGCGCTTGACGCCTCAATACCGTGCTGGAATTTCAGCGCACGTAGCGGAGCTACATCAACGGATGGGTCAGCAACGTCAGGCTGCGAAGGGTCGTAACTGGCATTTGGTCAGAAAGGCAGATTCGAGTTAGGAATCTAGGCTGTTGCTCTTAAATGCCGAGGCTCAGTTGCGTCTGAGTTGGCACCGAGGCTCGACGCCATAGCCACGCGTCGAATTCCCGTCGCGGAAGCGCAAGAAGGTCGGCCGCGCAGCAGAAGGTTTTACGCAAGAAGTAGTAGTCGTCATTCTTGACCCCAGCCACTTTCGCAAACGTGCGGACGTGCCGGTCGACTGCAATGGAGTCGATTCCTACCAAGCAAGCCATGTAGTCGACGGTCTTCGGGCCGATGCCGTTCACCGACTGGATAGATTCGCAGAATTGCTCTGCCATGAGGCCGCGACGCAAGTCGTTCACATCCTCAATTCCGCCGGCCTCCAAAAACGAAACGAGCGCTTCGAACCGGTTCACCTTCTCATGATGGCGCCAATTCAGGAATGAACCAATTTCTCCCGCCCGAATCAGCGAGATGAGCGAAGAGACCGACTTCAGGTCTGGATATGTCCGAAGGATAGCCTGCACTCGGGGACGAACAACAGTCGCGTAATTGAGCCCCGCTTGTAGTACAGAATCTGCCAACACGGCGCCTAGATGTTCACACGTAGCACGCAGCGGTCGTCCTTCGTAAAATGCGCCTTCGCCCCTTGCGTGGTCGGCGATTCGACGCGCAGCAAACAGGACCTCGAGTGCGGCGCCCTCTTCTCGAGACTTCTTCATACTAGCTTCGCCTCCCTCAAGGCTTTAAGGCGCTCCACGCAATTTGGACACGCCCCGCAGGGAAACTGCGAAGCCGCTTGGCAAGAATAGGTCCGCCCCAAAGGCACGCCAAGCTCGACCGCAGCGCGTGCGACATCGGCTTTTGATGAATAGCGAAATGGCGAGTGAAAGCGAACAGGCCCAATGTTCGATGTCAGGCCGTCAAGGTCATTCATGAAAGCTGCGGTGCAGTCGATTTCTTTCGCGTGATTGCTGTTGATGAAACCGGTATAGACATCAAGGATGCCAACGGTCTGGGCACGCGCCGCTGCGGCAGCAAAGAACAGCATTGTTCGATACGGTATGTACAAATCATCGTCTTTGACCTCTTCAGTCCACAGGTCTGCTTCGCGAATCAGCCGCGAGTGCGAGCCTTTGAAGATGTCAGAAATGTTGAAGCGCTCAGGGCGAATCATGTCGGAAGGGAGAACCTCATTCACACGGTTCCATTCCATCTCGACGCAGTGTTGCCCGTAGTCGAAAAAAATTGGTACCACCGCGATGCCGCTTGATGCTAGCTGATAACCAACGGTCGTTGAATCTAAACCGCCGGAGGCTAGGAGAAGCACTTTTTTCACCGCGGTTTGCCCCTTAATTTGGCAACAACATTAAAAATCCCGTTGAGACATGCATCAAGGTCTGCGGAGTATACCGAACTTCCGACCATGACCATCGTATTCTCGTTTTCCCTTCGTGGGTCATAAGTCACGACAGGCTTCCCCATCTGAATCGCCATACCAATCTCGACGAGCGTGCCAGGGTCACGCCCCAGAGGGACTGCGAAGACCGCATCGCAATCTTCGAGCAGGCGGAGGTCTTTATGGTAGGTGTGGTGCAAGTCTCCTGCTGTGGCCGGTCGCTGCAGTTCACCGTTTTCATGTACCGGGCGTCGAACGCGGAAGTTGTGGTACGAGAGGCTTTTGGCTGCGGCGTCCAACTCCGGCTTGTCTACATATGAGAAGTCGGGACCTGCAAGATAGATGGAGTACCGAGGTCTGTCATGCCAAGGAAGCGACGTTCCCCCAAGCGACTGCAGTGCTGACAGCCCTAGTAAAAAACAACGCTGCACATCCCGCCGAAAATCATCGGGGAATGTCGTCTGCGAATATATCGTTGCGGCCTGGCAGCCGCGCCACGCCGCTGCTGACCAACCGAGATTGGCTGCAAGCCCCACCAGAACGGCTGAATAGACGTCCCCTACGCCGACAGAATTGACCGTCTGCCCTAACGTTGCGGGTATCTCCTCGACCGTATCACGGAGAATGTCGAACAGTCGGCTGCCCCCTCTATTCTCCTTCAGCAGCAGAATCTTCGGCAGCAACGTTTTCGCAGCACTCACCAGTCCACTGACGTCATCCTTGCCGAGGCGTTCGAATAGGGCTGATGAGGTCGAGATGATGACCGCAACGGTGCGCCCGCGAAAAGCGTCGAGGGAGGAGACGTCATCAAGGTCGTATGCGATGTCGAATGCAAAGGAAGCATCGGGCGCGAACGATGCAGCAAGCGTATGCATGTCAAACCGGCCCGGAAACACCAGAACTTGTCGATAGGCCTCAAGCCCTTGTACCGGCTCTTGAAGCAACAGTTGCTTTCTGTCGCGCATCAAATCTTCGTAACCCTGATGCCCGACTTCTGTTGCGTCTTGAATGATTACGACATTTGGTGCGCCGATGACATCGCCAAGCCAGATAAACTCTTTACACGAACAACTCTCGAGATAGCTCTTCGCCTCATCTACAAGGTAGCGGGGACAAAAAGCCGCAACCGAGTATTCGATGTTTGCGGCCCAAAGCCCTCGTGCTGCGTGAGCAACGCCACCTAAGCGAAGTTTGCACATTAAACCGCTTTGAGGCAGCGTGAAATCAACAACCAGTTCGCCTACAACCAGCAGCGTCTCTGTAGCAGCCATGGTTATTGCGGCACAAAGTCGGCTTCGATGGTCGGCACCGGTTTCGCCGCCGATTGTCTAGCTACTCCAACATAAGTGACACCAGCAGCCAGACACGCTGCGAGGTAGTTAAACGCGGTCGGAAGCGCGCCCACTGTTAACCCGTTGACGTCGACCGCAAAAACGCGTGGCGGGTGAAATGCGATGCTGAGCTGAGTACCGATGGCCGGTACCGCCGTGAACTGCGAATAGAAGGCACACTGGGCGACGTCTTCAAGCACGCAGCTAAACGCCTGTTTGCACTTGTCAACGCCGCTTGTGCCACCCGTCGTGCCGATTCCTTCACCTTCTGCATTCTTGGATTTCGAGCCAGGATAATCCGAAAGCGAACCCGAGCCGGAGCTGCCCATACGTCCCTCGTCTTGTTATTGAAGAAACTATTTCGCAGTGCGGAAACTCTTCTGTTTGGACTAAATTGTACAAGAGAGTACTGCTCGGTGGCCACGGACAAACGATGTCTCGCGCAATCGTGCGAACAGGGGAAATGGGCGACGCTTTAAATTGCATGAAGCCTCCCCCTTCGCGTCGGCCAGCGGCTCGTCTAATACCAGGTTCCCTCCTGCATCATCCGGTCCGACAGCAAGGCAAACTGTCGCTGAGGACGAGTCTAGAACAATAGGCGCGTAGTCGCACAGTTGGAAGGAACGTGTCGGTTCGCACCGACGTTCGCCTCAACGTTCGACGCGTACTTGCTTTGCATCGCCGTGCACGCGCAAGACATCGCCCCGAGGCGTTCTTTTACGGGGAATGTCGTCGAACGTCGGAACACGGCGCTCTGTGCCTTGTGGTGGTGGCACAGGCACCGCTACCGACTTCATCGCCACGTGTGGCTTGGCGCGCCCGATTGCGGGCTTCAAAGGCGCCACACGTTTGTTACTCGATTTGTGCTCGCGGCCAACGCTTGACGACGTCGAGCCATGAGCCTCGGGTGGATTCCAGACCTCGACGTAGTGCTGGCCGGCCGACGCCGTAGCGGCTGTCGTCAAGAATGCACTAACAACGATGGCCTTTAGCAAACGACTTCTCCTAAGTTTGCGCGCAGCCTAAGCGTGCTGAGCGAGCGCCGTATTCTGCCACGCGCAAGAGTCGCCCTCGTAACGCGCGCTAGACCGCGGAATCCGAAGGCGTATCTGCGAGACGCCATCTGACGCCCCTTATCCCGTCGAACGAAAAATGTCTAGGTGGGCGAGCTTCTTAGCCCGCCTAGCCTTGGCGCGCTCGGGGCATGCGCGTTAGTATTCGGGCGCAGCCGCTCACGAGCACAGGCAGCTGCGCGGATGGAAGCGCATCTCCGAGGCGATGGCATTGAGGCAAGTGAGGCATGGTTGCAGAACGAGAGCGGAGGAGGAAGACTTGTTGCCTACTTGCAGCAACGTGCAAAAATGGGAGCCACCAGCGCAAGGCAAAGAATGGTGTACGGGTTTGCGGCAGCGAAAGGGAGGCGAGAGAAGCATCAACGCGCTGCGCGCAAGAAGATGATGTCGGCGTTCATTCTAGGCTTGTGCTCACCGTGATATGAAAAAACCTCGCGGTCCAGCGCCGACCAATATTGAACGGTATCGGGCTCAGGTTCGAACCCGGTCTCGGCATCGATAAAATCAAGGTCGCTAGGGAGACCGATTGGCGAGTTCTTCTGCACGTAGATGCTCAAAGCGGCTTTGCGACGCACGCATTCGAGCACTGCATTCATGCAAACGCCAGATATTACAACAACTGTCGATACGGAAAGCTCGGCACGTAGCTTCGACTCGAGCGTCGACCTGTGCAGAGCGTTGACAAAGTGTCCCCTCTCCTTATCTATGTAGGAATCAAGGTCCACCATTGAGTAACCAACCACTTTGGCGACCTTGGCAGCCAAGGTGGTCTTCCCTGCGCCGGGACAACCGTCGAACGAGACAATGCCTTTCGGTATCTCTCGAATTGCGTCCACGAGTTCGCCTAGCTCTCGAATCTCGATTCGGCTTTTCATTTATGCATTGGAGATGGTATCACCGCCTGAATGGGACAAGCGCGTGCTCAATGTGGCAGTGGGCCGTTGTGCACGCGAGCGTGACTCACAGGATAGAGCGCGTTGTGCCAATCGTCATTCTCAAACTCTCCTACCGGCTGACCAGTGCTTGCTTCGACGTAGTCGATGACCGCGCACAAGCGGTCCGCATAGTTTTGGCAGACGCCCTGATTGAAGAATGGAAGCACAGAAATGCGCGTCGCTTGCATCTGCCCAGAGAGTTGGGCGAACTGAGACGCCCCGCGCATATATTCCGATTCGAGCACGTCCTCGACCGCCATGCCGATGTTAGCACTTACGCTCGGTGCATAAGCTGCAATCCAACGCTGAAGTTGCTGCTGGAAGACCTCATGTGTCTTACCAATCCAGTCAGCATAGGGCTGTTGCACGGGATAACTCGCGGGAGAAGTCGCCAAGATGTTCAAATGTTGTGCCTCTTGGGCGAAATGTGTCTTGACGAAATCTCGGTAAGACCGAAGCGCCGGCACCGGCTGAGCCTCGGTGGAGCTTCGATATATGTCAAACAGGATTCCGCGAATATGACGGCTTAGGGCGTAATTTAACTTACGAAGTCCAGTTTGCTCGCGCTTCTTCGCCTCCGTTTGTTGGCGTATTTCCAAAATGCGGTCGTATGCCACGATGAGCAGCAGAGAAGTCAGCAGCCCCGAACCGAAATTCTGCAAGAGTCCGGACCACCAAGCGTCAACATATTTCGACAGCACGATGAGGACCAACGCAACGACCGCAATGACCAAGCACGCGGCGAGACGAGATTTTAGCGGATTGAATCGTTCCATTCGGGGACGGACAAGGTCGAGTTGCGTGACGGCCGACACGGCCGCGCTAAAAAGAGATGGTCGCAAATGCATCAGCGACGCCGGTGGCGATGGCAGGCGTCCCAACGGTGAGTTCTGGCGATTTGAATTTGGAGCCAGTGGGTTCGACTGCTCACCGAGCGAAGGCGGACGTATATCGCAGCAGCACCCAGCCGCTTTTGAGTTCACCCGTGTCGGCGTCGAGATACTCAATATCGAGCCATGCGCCGTCTTTCTTCATACTTCGTACGACCTTCCCAAAGCGCAGGACATCGATGACCGGCGACCTGACCTTCGGATTTTGATGAACCGTAAGCTTGGTGGCAGTCGTGAAGCGCAGATACGGCCGCTCGGCGGCAGAAAAGAGGTCTAGGCCACGAGCGTTGACTTCCTTCTTGGCTTCGCGCGGCGAAAGATGCAATATCCCTTCTCCGAAATCAACGAGCTTCGGATAGACGTAATTCTGGACACATGCCTCTAGAAGCTGAAGGACGAACCAGAGCAGAACGCCTCGGGCGAGGAGCCCCGCGCCCGCGAAACTGCTAAGCGTCGCCCATAACTCAGACGACGTCGCAGAATTGCGCACTGCGTCGTTGAACGCTTCAACCTCCTCTTTCTCGTTGGCCGACGCTGTTTGAAAAGACTCAAGCTGCGCCTCCGTGTCAGCCGGCACCGCAGGGTCCGCTATCTGGCTATCGAGGAAGCCAGATACCTGCTCAAGTAATCTTGACAGGTCGTTCGTCGGGGTCGCGCGGGCGAGCGCCGAGAAGTGCTTCTCGAGGACTGACGCTTGGCTATGCGCATGCTCCATCCAGCGGCTCGCGCTTGAAGCGACGTCGTCGAGCGAAGATTGCCGACGACCGAGAGCCATCTGCCAACGAGATACATCTTGTGCGAGCTTCTCCAATGGCGATTCGAATCGCTTGATTGAGGCGGCCAGTTGCTCAAACTTCGAGATATGCGTTTCGAGAAGACCCTGGAACTTCGGAATGTGCGGCTCAAGAAAAACGTCCAGTGACTGCACCTTCGCGTCCCAAGCGGTCATCGACTCGCGAATCCGGTCGAAAGCAGTGTGGTGTCGCTGCAGATTGGTCAGGAGCGCCTCTTGGAGCGCTAGGCTGGTGCCAAAAGCTTCGTCAATCGGAGTTTTGCGGCTTTCGGCGCTGCCGAACACCTTGCCTACTTCTGATTGAACTCGGTCCAGTGCGTTTGGATTCGACTTCGACATTGCCGGCCGCTCCTCTTATCCCCACCCGTCATGTGGGGATTCGTACTCTCTGTTGTTGGATTGCGTCTTCGACACAGAAGTCATCGAGTCCGCTCCGTGTCATTTTAGTCGAGGCGCGCAATCTGCATCTTCTGCCTACTGCTGTTTCAATATCTCCGTCTCACCCTGGTCTGAATTCGAGGTGGAGCTTCACGAGGTCTGGTTGAATCCGGGCTATCGTGGCTATCGTCTTGGTTCGATGCTGAGCGAATGCGTGGCCGACTTGGCGGCCTTCACTGCGGGAGTTGGAGGAAAGAGCGAGCGCGGCTAACCTCAGTCAGGCCCTTGGCCTTGCGGTAACCGGCGACGTGTACTCGACTTCAGGTGAAGCGTTCGTCGAGAGCACGGCGCAGGCGCTTATCTATGCCGTGGACGAGCACGAATGGTCCGCTCTCAAACTCGGCGACGTGGTTTTTGCCCCGTATTGGTAAGTGTCCTACGGCAGCCAAGTATCAACGACGCCACACCCCACAAGCCTTCAATCGTTTCTCGAGTTCCTCTTATTCCCATCCGTAGGCGGCACGGTCGTACAGACACGCGAGCTTACGGAACGCAGTGGAATAAGGCGAATTGCTGAATTTGTCAGCGTGCTCGACCAGAAAGTCATGAATCAGTTGGTAGTCGTCCCGCGTCCACTTGGCAAACGGAAGATACTGCGCAACGATTTCAGGTGGGCGCCGCTGAATCATCTCCCAGACTGACTGGTCCTTGTAGTTCCGCCGAAAGCCTTTAAGGAGCCCCTTCGGCCGAAACGCTTCCGGCTTCAATTTCACGTACTTGTCGACTTCGAAGGCGGACGCCTCGTACTCCTGCGCCGACGTGATACCCGCTGCACGAAGAAGGAAGAATACCGGCAGATACGTCAAGCCCTTCGATAGTTGCGGCATCGCCTCGGCGAGCACACGCGCGGCGTCGTAGCCTTTGTCCTTGAAAACAAGGTCCTGGAACAAGTTCAGTGGCACAATCGCCTTGTAGCCAACGTCTGCCAAGCGATTGCGCTCTTCTTCAGCACGCTCGGCGGCCACGCCAACGCCCACAACGAACTCGATATCCTGGCGACCGTTGACCTGGTCGACGTCCACGACGCAGAGCTTGCCTTGCGGGTCGCTCGTCTTTACCAGTTCATAGAGCTGCTCTTTGCAATAGCGAAGGACACGCGCGGGAATTTTGCGCTTGGTCGAGTCGATAGCCTCGTATACGCCGGTGAATGACGCAGCTTTCACGAGCGTGATGGGAATCTGGACTGTCTCGAGAGCAATAACGGTCTGCGCCACGGAGTCGGGTTCGCCTTCATGCGCGCGTTGAACGAAAATCAGATTGTTGTTCAGCTGCTGCAACTTTTCCTGACCGATGCAGGCACAAATCGCCTTCAGCAACGAGATGATGTTCCTGTCGCTCAACGAATAGCCCATGAACACGACCGGATGTTCGACGAAAATCGTGATGAGCTTGGCGGCGAGGTATGCGTTGCGCTCGTTGAAGTCCTTATAGTCGGGCTCGGTCAGCACCAGGCTGCGCGGCGTGTTCACGCAGCCGTGAATTTTGTAGATTTCGCCGATGGACTGCGGGTTCGAAAACAGCAATTCATCCTGCCCGACATATACACGGTAGTCGGGAAACAGGCTTTGCAGGAATGTATCCCAGTTGGTCGTGATGATGCCGTCCACGTTCAACCGGCTGAGCGCGGCAATCTCGTCACCGTACTTGTGCTGGCTCAGGTCGGGCAATCCCGCGCTCTTCAAGTAGTCGCAAATCTCAACCCGCAGCGGGCCGGTGCGCTCACCGATGTTCTTTCCGTGTTTTTCGCGGCTCGCGGCATACGCCTCATGGGTCCACCAGACTTCGTGAAAATCCTCCGCCATCAGGGCGGCCACCTTCGGCAGGTCGCCGTTTGCTGATGATAGGTAGTACTCGTAGGGCTTGATGTGCTCGCAAAAGCGACGAAGCAGGCCTTCCCAATCCTCGAGGTTCAGATACCGACGGGACAATCCTGAGCCTGCAAACAGGAAGGGGCCGGAGTTGTGAGCCTGGAGGTGCTTCGCGAGAATCTCGGAGATATTCATTGACTGGAGGGCTTGAGCGAGCGGAAATGCCCTGTGATTTTAGATTGCCCACAGGCCGCGCAGATGCGTCCGTCGCGCAAATGGAACATCTGCAGCCAACGACTCAATCTGCACGCTATTCAGGACCTACGAGCCAGAAGGGCGTCGAGCGCATCACGCGCTGACTGCAGTTCGTTGATTGCGGCAGTGAGACGGGCCATTTGCAAAGTAGGCGTCGCTTGGTAGGTCGACTCGTGGAAGTGCTGCTCGATTGCTTTTGATGCGGACTGCAGTTCTCGCGATGCATCGGCCACACGTGCGACAGCTGCCGCTTCGTCGCTCTTTTGCTCAGACTTTCCCATCTATTCTTGCCAATTTGGTATTGCGAGACGCCCCGAGCTGCATTCGCACGCAACGTGGCCTACTCGGCCGACGGAAGCGCAACTGCCTCTGGAATGTATGCCTCAGGAATTGCTTGAGCCTCGGCAAAGTCCCAGTTCAGGCCAGTCCGAACTACCGGCGCCCACTTACGCCAGCTGAAGAAACTGCTGGGATGCCGGACGAACAAGAGTTGCACGGACCGTCCGGTCGCCGTATGGACCAATCCTGTGCGCGCGCAGAATCGACCGACTTTCGTCGGATGCCGTGCCACGCTGCAACGAAGTTCGCGGCCGCCTGCAGTCAGTCGAAGCGCGCCCACCGACTCCACACCGAAGACGAGACATTGCTCAACACCCAAGACGTCAAACAAGTCCAGAGCCGCGCCCCAACCGCTCTGATATTGCGACTGCATGGGCCGCTCGTCGACCGACTCCATCACATCTAGCACAAGGTTTTGATAGGCAACGGTCGACCAAAGCCGCTGCTTCTGGTCGTCGCTCGGATTGCGCCGTTGAAATATCGCGCGCTCGACATTGCGGACGTAGCGAGATGGTCTCTGGAACTTCAGCGCATGGTTCGCGTGGGTTTCACGCAGACCGGACGTCCGCGCATATCGGTCCTGGAATTTCTCGCGCTCGGCCCAGCAATATACGCTCTCGCCCAGAATCATCGTCTTAACAGCGGAACGTGAATAGTCGCGACCGACCCACGGCCACCACCTCACTTCCTTGTTGACTTCGAACAGGTGGTCAAACGACAAATCGAGGTGTTCCATGCGGAATTGGCTATTGGTTTTGTTTGAGTACAAGGCGTTGGATGGCGAGTACGCCGGATTCCATTTTCGCCCGTGCCGAGCTGTTCGCAGAGTGTACGAAGATTTTGGGCGGTCGGAAACAACGAAGCGCGACAGCTTCCTCTATCCACAGGATGACATCGTAGCCCGTTCCGCGCGCATCGTCTCCGAGGTCATGGTCGAGGCTAAGTTCGTCGACGGTCCCTGTCTCAAGCAGCCTAATTGCCTCGTGCGGCCAATACACGCGCGTCCAACCTTCCGGTGTGACGCGCTCGTCGTCCAGGAAGACCTTCATACAGCGACACCCAGCTCCGACTCATCGAAAGCGTTCGATGTGCTCCGAGGCTCTGCGCAACCACGGCAGTAGACAGCCAGTTCACGCTCGTCAACAACTCGCGCTGAAACGAGCCACGGCTCCGAAGCGTCTTCAAATTGCGTCATGGCTATAAAGACATGCGGTGCCGTTCGGTCAACGGGGCGCAGGCAGAGCGAGCAAGGGACGGTCACGTCGGCTGCCGGATATGGCGAGGTCAGCGTCGAGGAAATGGCCGCTTCGGCGTAGTCGGCGCACTTCTGGCCGCAGAAATCTGTGAGCAAGTCGTCGTCTGAAACCACGACGACCGAACTCGACGGGCCTTCCGCCAGCGTTTGGCTGCGTTTCGACAGTGCGAAGTAGCCGCAGCCCAGTTCGTGGTCGCAGACGCCGCAATACCGACCTTCGTAAGAAGTTGCCATCGTTCATCTCCTTGATGCCGCGACGCTTAGCGCTAGCTCGATTGAATGAGCGACAGTCTATTCACCGACTGAGACACGACGCGTCTCAGTTTGTCCGACAGTCAAATTGGAGGAGGCGTTGTTTCGGACAGGCGCACGCACCACGCAGCCCCGCCCAAGGCTCCTCATGCCCACCGGTTCATTCGGCGGGCACCTGCTTCTTTATAAAAAACGCTCGCGATAGCGGGTTTATCGACCGACGATGGTCAGGAGCAGTAGCCGCCCTTGTGATGCGAGCCGGTACCACCGTGAGGATGCTCGCCCTTAGGACAAGCGTGTGCGACATTGGCGATGCACAGCAAAGCGACGATGACAGCAGCGATTTTTTTCATGGACTCTCTCGATTGTCGTTCGTTGGCACATGTGTGCCGACGGCCACACTGTGACAATCGAGTTAACGGCGATGGAATGATTCGCTGAAGTGCACTGCCATCCCCGGCCTTGCCACCAGCACCTCAGCTTCAGCCGCCCGACGCCTCTGTTCAGTCCTCGCGCTTTGCCGACTCATTCTTCTGCGAAGGACGATTATTCTTCAGCATCGTGTTCGTCATCGTCGGATTCAACGAACTCCAAGGAGTTTTCGACTATATGGATGCGGATTTCCTCTTCCTCATCTTCGATATCAATCTGGCTCGGCGGCAAGGCGACGGCTTTGATGTCAGGCGACTCGGCCTTCAGAATTGCAGCGACAGCGTCATCTGCCGGCCAGCACCGTTGAGGGGCGAGGTCGACCGCCCAGAATTTGCTTCAAAGGCGTGGCCGATATCGAGCGCATACATCCCGACGTGGTGCATCCGGCCGCACTCAGACGGCTGGCGAACCCACAGGGTCTTGATTCTGTACCCTTCCTTCCGGAGTTCCACAATCCGCGGACGAGAGTCGACGATGTCGAGGAATCGCACAGCCTCCAATGTGGTCACGCCACCGCGCACCTTCATCGCCTCGAGCAGGCGGGCGCGCTGATGCGCAGCAGTATTTTCAGGCCAGTTGGCGATGATGCTGCTGAACGACAAAAGGTCCAGCCGTACGGTTTGGTTGAACATTCGAAGCAAAGGTAGTGAAGACGAGGCCTATTGTTGGCGACGTACTTCAAAACCTACCTACCGAAATACCAAGAAAATCGGCGTGGATTTCATCCGGCCAAAATTAGGTCGCTTTTGTGGCCAATTTTGGCCGCCTCTCACTGCTCAGGGAAGTCGGGCTCTAACCCGATGTCGCGACGAAGCATATCCAAGTAGTCGGCGGCAACGACTTTGTCGGTCTCATCCGGGAGGCGCTTCGCGAGCGCCAGCATCGCCTCGAATATCTCGCTGGTCGATTGCGGCTGCGGGACCGAAGGAAGCTCCTTCGGTGAGATGCTCGCGCGCGCAACCAAAAGGTGCGCAACCTGCTCGCTCTCGGCAGTCTGACGCCGCTTGTCCTCAACGTAACGTTCGATAGCGGCTCGCTCATCGTCGGTCAAAATCTTCCGGACGGCACGGGATTCGGTGTCCTCCCATACGCGAGCGGCGACCGTAGCAATAAACTTGTTGGGATAGGCTCCGCACATCTCATAAAGCGCGCGGGCAAGATGCAAGACGAAAGTGCGCCGCTCTTCGAAGGCCGGGCGCCCGGCAGTGCGAGTCTTGACCGCAGAGGCCGCGTCGCGAAGATGTCTGAATTGACCGAAGAAACTCTTCTGCAAACCCGACGGCACCCAGAAGGACGTTTCAGCCTGCAAGGCGGTTTCGAAGGCGTCCGCGCGCTTCATCACCCCTTGAACTGCCGCGGCAGTGGGTAAGATTTCGGAGGGCTCGTCGTCCGCGCAAGCAACGAACGCCAGCGCCACTTGAGTAATCGCGCTGACCTTCAAGACCGTCCCCTTTCCGAAGACTGACCGCTTGAAGAAACTCCGCACGCTGGGCTCTGTCAGGAAGCTCTTGTACCAACCAGACTCGGCGCGTGCGGCCACATCCAAATCCAAGAAATGTCGCGCCTCGCCTAAGGTCGAGGTCAGGTACGTTTGCTTTTCTGAGACCGTCATGTATTTATTTTGCAACCCGTCAAGCGCGTGGCGTTGAGCTTATTGTATCTGTAAGTACACCGCGTTTATCGCGGGGTGGCACGCACGCAGATAGACGACCCGGTGCGCCTCGTAAAGACATGGTGTCACCCGTGGTGGAGCGGAATCCCATCAGGCTGTACAGTTGCAATCAGTCTTAGCCGTTATGATTCTTCGCCAAAGCGCCCGGCACTTAACAGCGTCTCAACGAAGTTGGCGAAAGCCCTCGCTTTCGCGGTGACCATCCTGCCGGTGGGAAATACTGCGTAGGCGTCAACAGACGGCAGGGCCCATTCGTTTAGCACGCATATGACTGCACCGCTAGCCAACTCGGGCGTGAACATCCAATTGGAAGCAACGGTCATCCCCAAATTCGAAAGAACGGCCTCACGTATTCCCTCTGCTGCGCTTAACCTGGCTCGCCCTCGCATGCTGACAGATGCCTCTTCACTGCCGCGCGTGAAGGTCCAAGCCGTCGGCAGTTGGCTATAGATAATCGCGTCGTGTTGTTCAAGTTCAGTTGGCACTTGCGGTATCCCGGCCCGGTCGAAATAGGCTGGTGTGCCGAGCACGTGAAGGCGGCCACTCGCAAGCTTGCGAGCAACAACAGACGAATCAGGCAACGACGTCATGATTCGAAGAGAAAGGTCGATGCCCTCGGCGACGAGGTCGATTACTCGGTCATCCATCACCACATCTATGGACAGGTCCGGGTGCTGCTCAAGAAACTTCGGCAGATGTGGAATGATGTGGATTCTCGAGAAGGTCGTCGTTGCTGACACACGAAGGCAACCGGACAGGCCCGCACCGGCGCCTCGGGCGGCGAGTTCGGC
Source organism: Caballeronia pedi (assembly GCF_001544915.2). GTDB lineage: Bacteria > Pseudomonadota > Gammaproteobacteria > Burkholderiales > Burkholderiaceae > Caballeronia > Caballeronia pedi. The sequence goes on from NZ_FCOE02000003.1 coordinate 362,196, forward strand.
CTCGTTCGCTTCAACTAGAGCCGCTTGCGCGCGCTCATAAAAGCGCTGACCAGCCTCGGTAGGCGCGAGCCCGTGCGTGGAGCGAGTCAGCAGGCTCACTTTCAGCCAATTTTCGAGTTGCGACACGACCTTGGAGACCGCCGGTTGGCCGATGCTCAACTGCCGTGCTGCTGACGAAAAAGACCCCGTATCCACTACCCGGACGAAGGTTTCCATAGCGCGAAAACGGTCCATGTCATTCCCCACTAGAATAACCGTTATTGTATTCGCCCAACTACCATTCCTGGATGTGAGGGCCTATCTTTTCCTTGCGCCTCGAAGAGAGGCATTCGCCTTCAGGAGAAAACTAGATGAGTCTGCAAGCCAAGTTAGCTGCGTTTAAGAAGAACTTCGAAGCCGGCGGCCCCCCTTACAACGCGCCGGAATGGATTCACGAGCCGATGCACCGCGCGACGAACGAACTCATCGCTTCGGGCGCCGCGAACCGTGCAAAAAAAGTGGGGGACGTCGCGCCGACATTCATTCTGCAAGACGCGGATGGCAACACAGTTTCGTCCACCGAGTTGCTCACGAAGGGAGCGCTGGTCATTAGCTTCTATCGTGGCGTGTGGTGCCCATACTGCAACATTGAGTTGCAGTCGCTGCAAGAAGCTCTTCCTACCATCCGTGAGCTCGGCGGCAACCTCGTTGCCATTTCGCCGCAGACAGCACCGAACAGCCGTCGCTCAGCCCGTGAAAACAAGCTCGACTTTCCAATTCTTTCGGACCCAGGCAATGAAGTCGCGGCTGCGTTCGGACTGCGCTTCACATTGCCGGACTACCTTGTCGACCTCTACAAGAACGTGTTCAAGAATGACCTGCAGGTCGTGAATGGCGACCCCAGCTGGACCTTGCCGATGCCCGCGCGTTACGTCATCGGGAAAAACGGCGATGTAGTCTACGCGGATGTGAACCCCGACTATACGACGCGCCCAGACCCCGAGGAACTCTTGCCCGCTCTGCGTAAGCTCGCCGACGCTAGCAAGTAAGGGCGTGGAGTCACTGCGGTGCGCATCTGGTCCGCGTCCTTCAGCGGTCCAGATGCTGAGTATCGAGCCATGTTCTAAGCCTTCTAGCCCGCACTATCGACTGCATCAGATTGGTGTCGTCCCCATCGCAACGTACCGTGCGTTGTGACGTGAGCCATGAGTAGACTATGGGTGCGGCAAAAGCGTTCGTCAGGCGGTCGCTTGCTTCAGTGTTTCGGTTCGCTCTTTGTTATCGCCCCTGAGTGCGGGTCGACATGCAGCTCATAGATTCGCCCGCCTTTCATCGCTTCGCCCTCCCAGTGTCCGTCGTCCGCTTTCAAATAGGCGTTGGCGTATCCTTGCTGCGACAGCTTCTGTAGGGCGTGCTCCTTCGACATCCAATCGGAGCCTGGCGTGTCGGCGGAAGCTGCCGATGCACCGGCAAGTGCGACTGCGGCAACAAATACACGTAGTTTCGTTACGGTCATAACGCCTCCCTGCGTCGAAAACCACCGGTGCGCAAAATTTGGTCCTCAAGCCGATTGTGGGTTGACACGGCGCTCAGCCGGCTTTACTGTGCCGGCTGCCGTGGTTCCGGTTGTTCCCGGCGCACGTTTTGGTCAGTCGAACGGAGGCAGGCATGCAGACTTCTTGGTCGCGCGAGAAGTACGCGCTGAACGTGCGCGTGCAGGGTTTGGAGAGCAAAGTCATTGAGCCCGCGTGTCGCACCATGGCCGGGTTCCTGGCAGTCGTCACGATTTCTCTGTCATCAGCCGCTACCCCGGCCTTCCCACGCTTGATGCTAGGCGACGACGGAGGCATTGCGTTTGACAGCGAATCGGACGCCTTGGCTGCAGGTATCGCAGCTGCGAACCGAATGGTCGACGACCTCGCGGGGTGACCGGCAGTCGGCGCCACAAAGAAGCTCGGTCGGGCGTGGTCGCCCCGAGTGAGGCGCAGTGCGATTGGGCGAGTTACCGGTCGTTCTCTTGGCCCGATTGGGATTTATCCTCAGCCTCTTTTGGAGACTTCGCGTGTCGCGTCGCTTTGCACAAGCGCGACGTCGCGGTCCGCGCGAGATTACCTAACTCGACACGCATGTACCAAGGCCACCAAGCCAAGTGGTAGAACCAGAGAAACCCGCTGCGGACGCCTGTCTGCCAACGCGGAGGCACCCGGTCGCTAGGGAAGCTCTTCAAGTCGCGATGCCCGAGGCAGACCGCTCCGGCGATAATCCAGAGTAGCGCCAAGACAAGCGTCGGCAGAGACAACAGGCAGGCTGTGCCAAGCACAATTGCCGGCAGGCAGATTTCGACGCCCGAGCGCGACTTCATCATGGAGCCCGCCAGTACCTGAGACGCGTTTACGCTATACCATTCGAGCTTAAATCGCTGACGCCGCTGCCGGAAATTCCCGGCGCCGAGTGAGTATTTGCCTGCGAAAAAATTCGACGCTGAATCCGATGAAACGTAGAGCAACGGTCATTTGCGAGCGTGACGGACGGGTGCTTCTGGTCGCACGCGCCCGCGGTCGGTGGGCGTTTCCCGGCGGTCGTGCGAAGACCGGCGAGGACCTCGCAGACGCCGCCGTCCGCGAATTAAAGGAAGAGACGGGCCTAGAGGCAGTGCAGGTCCGCTACGCTTTTCAGTTCCGCGGATTCCAGACTCGACACATCGTTTTCTTGGTGGACGTCGACCCTGAAGCCCAGCCGGTGCCAGCGAACGAAATCGCGCGATGCAAGTGGCCGCGATTGGAAGCGCTGCGTGGCATCGAGGCGAGCGTTCCGACAAGGGGGATTGCCGAGATTTTCTTGAAGCACGTACGGGACAGACTTGGCGTCACGCTCAAGGACTCCATCGATGCGATGGCCCTGCCGGGAACCCAAACGGAAACTGGAGGCGACGGTGAAGGACGATGAGCAGACGCGAGCGTTGCTCGCGATACTGAAGCTCGGCGAGGCTGAAATCAGAGAGGGTCGGTTCAGCGACGTCGACGAGTTCTTGTCTGAGCTTGAGCAAGACAGCGACCGAGGGGAAGACGCTCGCTGACCGATTTCAGACCGAACCGCAGAATACGATGATGACTGTTGCCGAACTCATTTATGCATCGCGTGCCGCAGACCCAGCCAGTTGTGTGCTGTCTTGGGCGAATATGCAGACAGCGATGTAACTTAGTTGCTCTATCGCCTCGTCGCATCAGCGCATCAAAGACAAGCCCAACCGGCCTGGCGTGCGCATGTCCCGGACACAGCCGCCGCCTGACTAACTGGGCGGAATTCCTTTCTCATACGCGTTCGCAAACATCGAACTGGCGTCAACGTTGGACATGCACCTGCGTCATGGCGCCGTGCACGCGCAAGACATCTCCTTGAGGGGTCCTTCTACGAGGGATGTCATCGAACGTCGGAACGCGGTGTCCGGTAGCGGCCGATGCCGGCAACGGTGCCGCCACCGACTTCATTTTGCCGCGCTGTTTCCCCCGCATCGACATTCGCTTCGCAGTCGTCTGGCGCTTTTTTGGCGACTTGTGCTCGCGCGCAGTGTTCAGCGATACCGAGCCACGAGCCTCGGGTGGGTCCCACAGTTCGACGTAATGCTGTCCGGCGAACGCCGTTCCAACTGTCGTCAAGAGCGCGCTGAAAATGAAGCTCCTTAGCAAACGTTTTCTCCCAGGCTTCGTCCCACACCGAATCGTTGACCGCGGGCAGTATTTTGCCACGCGCCCGTGTCTGTTTCGAAATGCGCGAAGGTGCAGGGATTACGCAATGGGTACCGCTCTGCCTCCAAGAAAAGCTGCTTACAAAGTACGACCTGTCGAATCTCAAACTTGCCTTCAGAAAGCAGTCCGGACCGAAAAGAAACCCAGTACATCAAGCCCTGTCCGCTCGGAATCCATTCTTGTTTGGACGAAATCCGTACGCGACGCCCGCATCCTTCCGTGAAGTAATTTTTATTGCTAGTTGCTACGAGGACGGCAGGCAGTGTCAAAATGACCGGAGATGATTTCTCTTCTTTTGCCCAACGGCAGGAAGGTCTGTGTGCTAACTGCTGAAGGCGCCGATGACGCCGAAATCATCATTCGCCCTTGCGACGGCGGCGGTTGGCGGGTCGAATTCCCACGTCGCGGTGGGATGGACGTGACGGTGGTAAGCAGCCAGCAAGAAGCTCTTGCACTCGCCCTGCGGCAATGTCCCGAAGCCCAAATCCGTGTCCTTCCCGGCGATGAATCGGTCGACACCAACCACGATGACCTGTGATTGCGACGTTAAGACCGGAAAATCGGACGAGAACGCTCTCCATTATCAAAGTTTGGGAGCGGTTACTTCTGCGATGAAACCTAACTCTCCCTCCCCCGCGAGCCCGCGGGCGTCGGCGCGTCGTTTGCCGCGCTCGAGACGGAATTCGCCAGTGCAATTGCGCGCTCCACCCGCTCCTCCACCGTCTCATCTCTTTCGAGGCGAATCACTCGGCATTTCCGGTCTGAAAGCCACGCATCGTGAAGAGCAAGGCTCCTGCACGTGATGTCGCCCTCATCATATCGAGCAGCCCAGTCAAGGAACTTGGGTTCACAGCGCCCGTATAGCGCGATGTCGCGTCTCTCAATTCGCTCCAACCGAAGCATGGTCGGGAGGGCAAGAAAAATCACAAGGTCAAAGCTGTCTTCGATGTCTCGCCCCCAGCTGCACAGAGAACCAGACACCACGGCCTCGAAGGCAGAAGTCATGCTTTTCTTGAGCATTGAGGCCCGTTCGGCTGCGCTTCTCTTCATCGAGAACGGTGGGACTGTAGGCATCCAGTAAAAATCGTCCGCATCGAAGAAAGCGGAGCCGAGCCTCGCTGCAAGCGCCCTGCCAAGCGTCGTGGTGCCAGACCCGGACGCCCCCACGATGTTGATGTACTGGTAGGGTATCTCGCCCATCTTTTCGATGATTTATCTTGTCGAGTGCCAACTGCCCTTCCGCCAGCCGCCGTATTGCTTCTGCCATGAAACAGGACTCTACGCGATGCGGGGGACCTTTATAGTCTTTTTTCGCGAACTTAGGGCAACAGGTCAAGCGCCGGCAGTGTCCAACTTCAATGGTTGCAAGACATGTCGGCAGTTCGGTCCGCCTTCATATAAGTCGACTCGCTATCTGGTTGCATGGGTGACTTTGATGAAATCTGAGATGTGGGGCCGAACGGCGGTTCTTCGAGCGGATTGCCGAGAAAGCTGGCGGAGCTTTTGGAGGTCCTGGTCGCAGATGTACCGGATGATGTTGAAGTGGTCTCAAGGGAGCTTGGGCTCAGGGATGAGATGCGCGAACAGCTCAGGCGAGCGCTCGACCGGATGGTCTACGCGGGGTGCCACCGAAGTATAATTTACAATATGCTTTCGATTCTGCTCGCAGTTGCGGCGGTTGACATCGGAGTTGTTGCGCGCGCGAGCCTGCAGTGCGGATGCACGAACGGCGGGTCATCGGTCCGGGCGGTTACGCGCAAGGGGTGGTGTGAACACTGGATATGACGCCTCGCACGCGTCACCGAACACGAAAGACGAAGTTGGTAACATTGCGTTCCCGCTTCTTCGCAAATAACGAGGTAAACGCAGCGAATGGATATCTTCTATCACTCGCAAAGTTTCGAGCAGAACGTCAAGAACGGCGCTGTCGGATTGATTAGCTCCAGTAGCCCGAAGATTGTTGAGCTGTCACACCGCTTGCCGAAGCGGGTATGGGTCGTCAAAACGCCCAGAGGGATGAAAGGCTCGATACAACTTGTCGCTTCGCTGCTAATCAGTGAAGAGCCAAGCGTTGCCGTGCAAACCGACCAACCAAACGTCATCTACTACGACGTCTTCTCCCCTTATTCCGTCATCTTCACAGATTCGGGAACGCCCGAGCGCATTCGAGAGGTCTCCGAGCACTTCCAATACCGTTGGCGTACCGCGTTCAACGCGAACTTTCGAGGAGACTCTGGATTGCAGGCAATGGAAGCAGATGTCGTGCGGGGGCTGGAGGCTATGGTCGCAGATTGGGGCAAGATTCAATTGCTCGAGCGCGTTAAGGACCGGGAAAAGGTGCAACCTATCAATCCTTTTGCGCCGCAGTCCCGTTGAACGACGCGGTTTGATTGTTGAAACGAAACCCGTCGCGAACGACGGGCCAAGATGAACGCGCCTATGTAAGACGCTTGCAAAGCATAGACGCTCTCGTCCGGTCGGCTCAAGCGGTACGGTGAAGCGATGTGTTTCGTAGATTGACGCGCCGCTAAAGCCGAAACACGCTCGTCGCAGCCATGGTCATCGGAGGCATCAAGCGTCGCTGACAAGCGAGGCCTCAATTGCTTCCCCGCGAGCGTGTGGTTGCAAGAAGCGCATCGAATTCATCTCGTGCTTTCTGAAGTTCGCTCATCGCTGCTGCAAGTCGCGCCAGTTGCAGCGTCGGTACCCCCGGCCCTCCTGCTTTGAAATTCTCTTCCAGCGCGCTTGACGCGGTTTGCACCGCTCTGGCTGCCTCCGCGACACGTGCAACTGCCGAGGCCTCGTCTGCACTCCGCTTGACTTGTCCCATCGTCTTGTCCACAAATTTCCGGACGACGCTGGATGCGCCGCCGTCAGGGAGATGCTACGCCTCGCCGGATGCGGAACGAAGTTGAAAGCAGCAAGAATAACGTGCGATGGTGACCCGCCGCACAGACAGGGTCGCCCCATGCCTCTGCTAGCGAAGGCAACGCTGAGACCAACTCAAGCTCCGCCTTCTGCCAGCAGTTGATTGACCGGGTCGAGACCCGGGATGCGATTCGAACTCCGACTCCGAGACCGTCCGACGGACCCCATTCTCGATATACCTCGAACTTCGTGCGCCGCGAAGCTGAGCCCACCCAATGCCTTTCGCACCACCGAGCAGAGGTTCGAGATTGGACTGGACTGCCCGGCGGATAAACCGGCGTGCCTACAAGAACGTATGAACCGATTCAACAACCACTCGATACCCGACCGGCGGAGCCCAGGCGAAGCGGCCGCGAGGGTCGGCCAGGTTTTCAACCTTCTGCTCGCCGACGCAATGACGGACATCGACGTCGTTGCACGCGAATTGCACTTGGGAGATGAGATGCGCGACCGACTTCAGCGGTCAAACGACCGCTTAATTTGTGCGCAGAGCATCGTGGAAGTCCTAGTCCGTGGATTGATTTCAGGTGCATCCCGCGACGGCGTTCGAGACGAAGTCGACCCGATGGAGAGCGTCATGGCCGCGATGGAAACACTCGCTCTTGAATGGCCAACGGACTACGGTGCCGACGCCGTCGAATGGCTCGTGCTCGGCGAGCGCCGCTATTGAATTGCGATTCCGAGCTTGAGGTCAACCGTGCCGCCTGCCTTCGAGAGATAAACCCTCTCCCCCCCCTCACTCGACGGCACTCCTCCGAAACCTGAGGTCTTGGCGTTGTTTTTGGGAGCCAAATGCTAGAAGTACCCTGTTTTAAGGCCGCTGCTGATTGCACATTGCAGTAACGGTTGCTACGCTAGCCGACAGCTTAAGACGACGCATGTGTCGAGTGCCTCACACACCCGGGGTGCTTCGTCTTAAGCAGCGTTCAACTCTAGGAGAGCCTCAATGGCAACGAAGAAAACTGCTGCTTCGAAAACTGCCGCACCGGCCAAGAAGGCCGTGGTCGCAAAGAAGGTTGTGGCTGCAAAGAAAGCCGCCGCACCCAAGAAGGTCGCTGCGACCAAGACCGCTCCGGCGAAGAAGGTTGCTGCGGGCGCCACGCTCAAGCCGGTCAAAGACACCTTCACAAAGGCGTCGCTCGTCACTCATGTGGCTACGCAAGCCGGCGTCGAGCCGAAGCAGGCGAAGGCGGTGTTGGCAGCGCTCGAAGACACGATTCTGGGTTCTGTGAACAAAAAGGGCCTCGGCGAGTTCACGCTGTCCGGGCTGCTGAAAATCAACGTGCAGAAAGTGGAAGCAAAGAAGCGTCGCTTCGGCAAGGACCCGTTTACGGGTCAGGAGCGTTGGTTTGATGCCAAGCCGGCGTCGGTGAAGTTGAAGGTTCGTGCGCTGAAGAAGTTGAAGGATGCTGCGGCGTAATTGACAGCGTTGATGGAGGAAGCCCGCGGCGCGCGGGCTTTTCAATTGTGTCGCGACGGGTATCTTCTTCTCACCTACCCGCCGTCGGGCCACTGAAACGGCCGAACCTTCATCCGGGACAGGACGCGTCCCGATTGAGCGGGCTCACCGCATCTCCTTCTTAACGAGTCTCCGATATTCACGCGCCTCCCGTTGACCCGGGGAAGCGCGTCAAGCAGATATCTCGATGTCAGTTGCTCAAGCCGTTTAGCGGTTCTTGATTGCCATGCGCTGGAGGCAGTTCAAGACTCGGACTAGAGTCGATGAGCGCGCCGCTGACAATGATTTCGTCGCCAGCTTCGTTCGAGGACTCCACAAGATTTGCAGGCAGCGCTTTTGACGGCTTGACGCCCAACTCACGGAGCATCTCCGCCTGTCGAATCACATTGCCCCGGCCTGACACCAGCTTGCCGTGCGCAGAGTCATATGCAGACTGAGCCTGTTTGAGACGGTTGCCGAAACTCTCAAAATCACCAACGAAGCCGCATAGCTTGTCGTAGAGTTCTGCACCTCGGCGGGCAATTTCTTGAGCGTTTCGGCTTTGGGCTTCCTGTCTCCAAAGATGCGCCACCGTACGAACGACGAACAGTAAGGTGGACGGACTCACCAACAGAACATTGCGGTTCAAGGCTTCCATGAAAATGTCTTTGTCGTTCGTGATAGCTAACATGAACGCCGGCTCGATAGGCACGAACGCGAGGACGAAGTCCAGCGACTTGCCGTAGAGCGCGTGATACTGTTTTTCCGACAGAGACTTTATATGGCCCCGAATCGAATCGACATGCTGTCGGAGGCTGATGGAGCGCTGCTCTTCGGACTCGGCCGATGCATAGGCTTCGTAGGCGACCAACGACACCTTCGAATCGACCACGAGCTTGCGCTCTTCCGGCAAAAAAATCACGACGTCGGGTTGGGCACGGCTGCCGTCTTCCCGAGTCTGACTATCTTGCACAAGGTACTCATGCCCCTTACGCAAGCCAGACGATTCGAGAACGCGCTCTAGAATCAGTTCACCCCAGTTGCCTTGTGTCTTCGACGAACCTTTGAGTGCCGAAGTCAGGTTCTTCGCGTCTTCGCTCAGGGCTTGATTCAGTGCGTGCAATTGCTTGACTTGCTCGGCGAGCGCAGTGCGGTCCTTGCCCTCCTGGACATAAACCTCTTCGACCTTACCTTGGAACTCCTTGAGTCGAATTTTCAGGGGTTCCAGCAACTGGTCGAGGTTCGACTTGTTTTGCTCTGTGAAGCGCTTGGACTTCTCTTCAAGAATCTCGCTCGCAAGGGTCTTGAACTGCGCGCTCAATTCCTCTTTCGCCCGGGTCAGCAAAAGGAGCTTCTCTTCAGCGTGCTTCTGCTCCGCTTCGGAGCTTGTACGGAGCTCAGTCAGCTCCTCGGACAGTCGAGCAACCTCGGAGTCAGCGGTCCGTCGGGCGACAGTCTCACTCTCGTATTGCTTGCGTACCAGCGCGCACGCGTCCTTCTCGGCGGCGAGCTCGGCTGCAAGCTGGCCGTTCAAGCGACCGCTCACCTCCCTTAGCTCGCTAAACTGTTTGGAGGTCTCCGACAAACGAACCTCAGTCGTTTCGAGTTTCGCTACAAGCGGCGTGATTTGTGCAGCCTGCTCTTCGAGCGTCGCGCGCCGTTCCCCTGCATCCTGCAGTTCTTGAAGCGCGACTTTGTATCGACTCTCGACATCACGAAGCTGAGTCGTCGCCTTATCGAGACTGTTCGAGGTTGATTCAGCCAACTGACGGTGCTGAGCTTCGCTTGCCGAAACACGACGTAGCTCTTCTGCGGTCTTTCGGACTTCCTCCGTCAAGCTTCTATTCGCCGCTTCGAGGGTGGGAATGCGTCCCACTGCCTCTTCCAGGGTCGCCCGACGTTCATTCGCTTCTTGCAGTTCTTGAGTCGCGGACATCAATCGCACTTCCGCGTCACGGTACTGAATGGTGGTCGATTCAAGACTGACTGACGTTGACTCAGCCAGCTGACGTTGCTGCGCTTCGCTTGCGGACACCCGCCGAAGTTCCTCTTGAGTCTTGCTGAGCTGTTCGTTCAGGCTCGAGTTTGCAACCTCAAGTATCGGTATGCGCGCGGCCTGTTCTTCGAGGGTGGCGCGGCGCTCGTTCGCTTCGTGGAGCTCGCGAGATGCGGATTGCAGTCTTGATTCAACGTCCCGCTGCTGAGCGGTCAATCTATCCACACTCTGCGACGTCGAGTCTGCCAATTGCCGCTGCTGTGCTTCACTAGCGGCCACGCGTCGCAACTCTTCCGACGTCTTTGTAACCCGCTCTCTCAAGTCTGCTTGAGCGGCCTCTAGTCCAGGAATGCGTGCGGCTTGCTCTTCTAAAGTCGCAGTTCGCATGTTTGCTTCGCTAAGTGCGGTGTTGACGCGAGTCGCATCGCTGCTCAGCGTATGAATTTCGGTTTGAAGTTCGCTTACCTTGGTGTTGAGCGAGCTGACCAGTTGTCCTTTCTGGGCTTCGCTTGTAGCAAGGTTACGGAGTTCTTCGTCGCGCGCGTTTAGTCTTTGTTGCAAAGCCTGCACTTCCGACTCAAGGTTCGGAACGCGCAGCGACCGTTCGGTCAGCCTCGCCTGCTCATCGCGACTCCGGTCTAGCTCGGTGCGCGCATCGCCATATTGCTTGAGCGACTGCTCTTGCGCGTTCCTCAGTTCAGCAATTTCTTCGAACGCCGCTTTAAGCCGCTCGTCCTTTTGTGCACATTCGACTTGTGATGCCACATGGGCCTGAGCAATAGCGCTCTCAATTTGCAGTCGAACGCGTCCTCGCATTACAAGCCAGACCATAACGGCGCCCAGCACCAAACCAACAACAAGAAACGCGCTGATAGCTATCGACGAATTCAATTTTGTCCCCGGACCTTGTAAGTTCTAAGTTTGATTAGTAAGAGCAAGTCCTGCCCCTCCAGTCGACCACGAGCTGGACGGTCACTTCGGCGTGTTGTCCACACACGTTTCAATCTCTCGCGATTTGAAGCACGCACGACATCAAACGGCAATCAAGCGGCCTGCTCCCAGTAAAGGTGCAGGAATCGCTGCACGTCAGCGTTTGTGACGGGGTATCGCTCGAGCCATGCGTCGACCTCCTTCTGTGTGGCAAGGGTAACGTTGTTGCGGCGCGCCTTTTCTCTGGCTGTCTCGTTGAAGAACTGGTTCGTCGCAGCCCATTTTGAGAAATGCACACCCGGGTGCCGAAGCCTATACTCCGCTTCAGCACACACCACGTCTTTGACGCCCTCGTCGTTCAGGCAGGCGTTGATGGCACCCGAGCTTTTGCATTGAATGAGGTCTCCGGCATTGCCGGTGAAAGCAACCACATCGACACCGCCGTCGCGGGCCGGTGTCCGGTACACGGTCCGGAAGCCCTTCTTCTGCCAGACCGCCGCGACATACGCTTCGAAATAGTCCCATTCCATGCGCAGGACATCGTCTAGCGTTACCGCGCGGTTGAAGGTCTCGTCGTTAGCGCCGTCCGGGATGATGTCCTGGATGTTCCAGTCCGAGGGCATCACGGTGCCTGAGCCGTCGAGCATGTCGTTCGCGAGCCTGCGCTTAGAGTTCAGCAATTCGTTCAAGCGAACTTCGAACGTCTTGAAATCCTCTGCGCTCACAATGGGCAGGTAGACGAAGACTTCCCGCTTCTGGCCGATGCGATACGCGCGGTCTGTCGCCTGGTCTTCCTTTGCAGGATTCCAGTTTCGCGTGTAATGGATGACGTGATTGGCCTCCTGGACGTTCACCCCGTAGCCGACGGCGACTGGCGAGAAGATGATGACGCCAAATCCCGGCTTCTCCTGAAAAGCGCGAATCTGCTTCTGGCGGCTTGCCACGTGTTTCGCCGAAGCTGTCACGTCGCCATTGATGATGCGCGGGGGGAATCCGAACGTCTCGTTGATGTAATGGGCGAGCATCTGCTGCGCTTCGCGGAACTCGGCAAAAACGATAGCCTTCTCGCCCTTGCCCTCAATCTGGCGCAGCGTGTCGAGGAGCCACCCGAGTTTGGGGGCCTCCGCGCGTGCCTGTGCAATTGGCTGCGGCGAGAAACGACCCAGGCCCGGCGCGTGCGGCGCGGTACAGATGGAGCGCAAGTATTGCAGCACCCCAAGATGGTTCTTGAACGGAGACGCTGCCGCCTCTTTGTCGCCCTTCTTGAGACCCTTGAACAGATTGACTGCGCTCGTGTAGTACGTGCGCTGCAGGTTCGACATCGGGATAAGCACAGGAACGATGTGCTTGGGCGGCAACTGCGCGACATCGGTCTTCATGCGGCGCAGTATCTGCGGCTCAATCAGACCACGCAACTCCTTAACCCGCGCCTTCTCTTCGTCCGTTTCCGCCTCAATCGGTTTGCGATAGCGCCGGCCGAACTCATTGAGTGCGCCCAGCAGCCCTGCCTGAACGAGGTCGAACAGGCACCACAGGTCAACGAGCGTGTTCTCGACAGGCGTTCCCGTACAGGCCACCTTGAACACCACATTCTGCTTTTTGGCCGCGCGAGTGACCATCGAGCTCGGGTTCTTGATTTTCTGCGCTTCGTCGCAGGCCATAATCGACCACTTGACCGCAGCGAACGAGAACTCGAGGTCTCGAAGCGTCTCGTAGGTCGTCAGCACGATGTTCGCGTCGCCGACCCATCCCGGTTGCAGGAACTTAACGAGGCCTTCCTGTTGCAGCTTCTCGTCGATGGCCGAGCGCGGCACACGAAGCGACGCGAGATTGTCGCCGTACGCTACGAGAGGCCGAAACGTGCCTTCCTTGAAAAACTTGCCCATTTCCTCCGCCCAGTTTTCGAGCAGGGAGACTGGCGCCACGATGAGCGCCGGCGGAAGCGCCGGATTGTCCTCAAATGCCCGCGCCATGAACGTTAGTAACTGGAGCGTCTTTCCCAGGCCCATGTCGTCCGCGATGATGCAGCCGCGACAGTGGTTCGGTGCGTGCTGAAAGAGATGCTGGAGCCACGCGACGCCCTTTTCCTGGTGTTCCAGCAACTTTGTCTCTGGCCTGAAGCCCGAAGGGAGTGCGGGTACCGGCGCGAAGGTGGTCAGAATCTCCTTGCGCACCTCCTCGTAATCCACTGCATCAACGTTGGGCTTCAATAGCAGTTGCTTCGCCTTCAGTCGAGCGGGCTTGTCCTTGGGGTCGCGGGTCTTCGGCGGCTTGTCGTAGCCCTCCCGAACATCTTTTCCGAAGTTAATGAACGCGTCGAGTATGTCGCGCGCTTCGGTGACAGGGATAGGTTGCGGGAACCCTGGCAATTCAACCGAGGGCTTGCCGGTGGCCTCCGCCTCCTTAAGCTTGGCGCTCAGTTCGTCCTTGACGTCATCCGTGATAGGCACCGCAACGGGGTCAGTGCTGCCGTCCGGCGTGTACACGATGACGTTGACCAAGTGCTCCGGCCACCATTCGTCGCCCTTCTTGGCAATGTACGGCGAGTAGTACGGTTGCTCGAGGCCGATATCGTTGACTCGTGAGGTGTATGCGCTCAGGTCGTAGACGTCAGCGTGCCTAACCAGAATGCGGGGAGTGTGACGCTCCTCAAGAGCTGTCTTCAAGAGCGAAAGGTGGTCTTCGCTGTCTCCGAGCAGCTCGAAATCGTACCCTTCCCACGCGTAGAGCTGACGTTCGGCGGCAATGGCGCGCTCAGCGCCCCGGATGAAGTGCTCCAGCTCCGCGTCGTCTGAAAAGAGCCGCTCCTCAGCAGTCACGCGGTCCGCCAGCGTCACCTCGATAGTCAGTCCGACGGCTTCCGGATATCCAAGCGCGTCGCGGCGGATAACCGACGTGAAATGGTCGAAGAAGATGCCAGCCTCAACCTTTGCGCGCTCGAACTGCTCTTCATCGATGACCGCCTTCGCATCCTCGCCGAGTGCGGCGAACGGGTTGAGCAGAAACGCCTCGGCGCGGCTGCCGGAGACAAGACGCCCCGGCATTTTCCGAATGCTGGACAGCACGGTGTGTACTTCGGGCGTCACGACTACGTGAACTAGGCCCTCGGGCGTGCTGATGTCATAGTGGCTCGGCACCGTCAGGTACGAATCGAAGACCTCGAGCCAGTTCGCGGGTGCACCCTCGAAGGTCGGGATAATCTCGACCATTCGCGTGGTGTCAGCGCCCGCTTTTCGCGGGATGATGTCAATGGTGTCCGGCGTGACGACAATGCTCTTGTGCAGGAATTGGTCGAGGCCTGCTTTTGCCGTGAGCGCGGAGCGGCGAATTTGACCCCAGCGCATCCGGTTCGCACTTTCGCTGCGCTCATCATCTGGGCGCGTCTGAAACCGGGCGACCTGCTCCACCGTCTCCCAAACCTCCCGGGAAAGCAAGCGTAGCTGGCCCTTGACCGAGACGAGCGCGCCGTTGCGCGGCACATCTTCGATGGAACGGCGAGTGTCGTCGAGCCAACCTGATATGCGAATAGAGAAGTCTGGGTTGATGAGCGAATGGCGGCTTTGGAGTTCGGGCGCGATGCCAGCGGTCGGCGGGAGCTCCAGTTGGGATAGGCTCCGGGAGAACGCCGGCTCGTCGAGCAGTTTGTACAGGTTCTCCCACGACAGGTGGGCGGTCTCGTCCGTCCCGATGGCGAAGCCCTCGTCGTGCAGTTGCATGATGAGCGCGGGGACGGTCGGAGTGGCAAGCGCAGCCGCGCCCGCACGTGAGCCCACGGTCTCGAATGTCCCGAGGTCGACGCCCTCCGGTCCGAACGCCCTCCACACGGCAGCGGTTTGCGACTGGGCTGCACCGCCGGTATCTGTCTTCCTCTTGAGCCACTTCAACATGTCTTGAACCCCGTCTCTCTTTGTATTTGTTAGGCCTGGCGCCACCAGCCTTGGCCTGGGCGGTACTTGAAGCCGTATGCTTGCAGCAAGGGCGTTATGCGGCTGTCTTCAGGCTGGTCCAGGACGACCCACAGATAGCTCGTCCGCCCACGCATGTCTCGGACAAAAATGTCGTAGTGGCGGCAGAGGTTGAACAGTTCCTTTTCCTGTTTCGCCCCGAACGGCAAATTAGCGATAGGAACATTCGAGGCCGCCGGAGACGCAGGCGCCGATTGCGAGCCAGCGGTTCCGTCGGCCGAGGGTCTCGACAGGGCCTGGCGCCACCAGCCCCGACCCGGGCGGTACTTGAAGCCGTATGCTTGCAGCAACGGCGTCATTCGGATGTCATCGGGCCTATCCAGCACGACCCAAAGATGGCCCGTCCGCTCGCGCATGTCTCGGACAGGAATGTCGTACTCGCGGCAGACGTTGAACAGTTCTTTTTCCTGTGTCGCCCCGAACGGCAAATTATCGATGAGCCCATTCGAGGTCGAAGCCGAAGTAGCGGGCGTCGCTGACGCCGGGCTACCGGTGTCGCCGGTCGACGGCCTCGAAATCGACGGATTGCGCCATGCGCGCGCGCTGCCGTTCTGCCCGGCAGAGCTGACACGGTCCGCAACCCGTTCGACCGGGTTCCCCGCGATAACGGGTGCAGCGGACCTATCGGCAGATGGCCAACCAAAATCTTCTTGCTGGGCCGCCATGGAGTCAACGGCCCTCTTCTTCGGCTTATCGCCGGATACTTGAGGCGACCAATGAGTCGAGGCGGCATCGCTTTGCCTCATCGGCACGGGCATAGGCGTGCCCCGGTCTCTCAAGGCTTGCTCGAAAACGTCTTCCCAGTTCTCGTAGCTGCCGTCCTTGTGCAGCAGCCGGACAGGCCCGCGCGGGCCATTTGAAAAACTTGAGTTGATGTGGTGTCGAATGGCTTGGGCCGAGATTGCTGTGTCACCGTCCTCAAAAGGGATGTCACTTGCCCTATAAATAAAGCAGGCATTATTTTCGTGCCCGAACTCCGCAACGACCCAGTCCTTGAACTGCATGAAGAAAGCGTTGTTCTGGGAGCTACCTCCATTTTGAAGGTTAAGCGTCATGCCCTCCATCAGCTGTCGGACTTCGACCATCGCAGGGTCTTGGCTCGACCGAGCGTCCGGTCCCAATGCAAACTTCACCTCTCCTACGACGTCTGCATACTTGCTCCAGAAGTCGCGTCGGCGTTCGCGCTTCTTGCGAACGTCTCTAGGCTCGCTCTTGTCTTGCTTAGCCAGCACGTCAAAGAATTGCTGGATGACATGCAGGTTGAACCAGTTTTTGACCATGTTCCGAGGCTTCAGAGGCACGGTCGCCCAGCCGGTCTTTTTCTCCGCCTGCAAGGATAGCGGGTTTCCCCAGAAATGCAGGGAAAAGTCGCGCAAGGCGCCGTGAAGCGCCCCGCCGCTGTCCGCGCAGTATGCGGTGAGCACTTCAACCAGACCTTGATTGAACACGGCCGGATTCTGAGTTCCGAGGCGCTCGAGAAGCGGCAGCAACTTGGCGATGTAGGGCATGATGCCGACCTTTGCGGCCGCCCTCACCTGGGCCAATATGACCTGTTCCAAAAGCCAGGATGTGCGCTCGATTCGCAGCGCCTGCTGAAACTGAAGGAATGCTTGTTCATTTCCTTTGAGCACTTGAAGCGCGAACGCATCGACCGGCGCGCTCGAAAAGAGCTCGGGGTGCGCGGCAAGTTCCGGCACCCACTCTTCCTCGATGCCGTCAGGGTCACGCAAGCCCTTGGCGCCCGTGTCCAGCCACGAACGAAGCATCTCCCAGTTGGGACGTCCGGTGCCAGAGGCGCCGCGCATCTCGGGGTGGTAGCCAAGATATGTGTCGAGGAGCCCCTTGTAGCAGTCGCGAAACACCAACCGGTATTTGCGAAAACGGTCAATACTCGAACGGACGGCGGGAAATCGCTCCCGGTCCTCAATCAGGCGGAAACGCATCTGCCCAAATGGACGGTCGCAGCCGTGGCTCACTAAAAGCGCGTCGTGTGAGTCCCGTATTCTGCGGTCTTGGCGAAAACGCTCGACCGCGTTCGCAATGGCGTCGGGTGGCGTCTTGGGCAGACGCCCTTTGAGTTGCGTGGTCAGCTCGTTAATTTGGTCCTGGAGAGGTTCCGTTGACACCCTCATCTGAACAGTGTTATTCCGCTGAGATTCAAGCCGGGCCTGCAAGATTTCGAGGAAGCTCATCAGTTTGCTCCCAGAGCGCAACTTCCAAAGTTACCGCGAGCCGCTCCCGTGTTCGACGGACGGTGTTCGGCAATACCCAAAAATTCAAGACGCAACTCCACACGCCGGCTATCTTCGTAGGACGATTTCGCAGCGTTAAACGAATAACCTCCTACGAGGAACAGGTCGCGAACCTGTTCAAGCTCGGCTTGGCTCATCGGCATCTCGTCCGCCGGGGGCTTCGCCAAAAGAACACATAGCACGCGTTGGCTGCGTTGTAGGCTCAGATTCAGGTTGTACAGATAGTCGCCTTCCGGGCTTGAAAACCCTTCGACGACAATCTGTTTCAGCCACTTTTGCCCGAGCGGGTCACGCGCGATGGTGAGCACCTCCGGAACAAATGAACGCAACAACCTCTGCTGCTGCGGTTTCAGTCCAGAGCTGTTCTTGTCGAAATGCGCTTTGTCGCCAAAGTCGATGACATTACGTTCGGCATCGACCTTGATGCCTGGGTACTTCGATGCGGCGACCTGGACGCGCTTGAGGAGTTCGGTAATTTCGCGGTCCCGTTCCGCTTTAAGTCGTTCCGCCTCGCTCACCTGCTTAGTCACCGCGAGGAGCGTGACCGACATGGTGACCAGAAACAGCACCATAAGCGCAGTCATCAAATCCGCGTAGCTTATCCAGAACGGCTTTTCTGCTTCGCCCTTGCCGCCCCGTTTCAGAACGATGCGTGAGCTCAACATCAATAGGCCTCCGCATCAGGCACCACCGGACGCACGGAAACCGCCAGCTCCTGAATGGTACGCCCAAGCAAGCTTGTAACTCGGCTGGTGCTGTTGACAAGCTCGCCTACCGCATCGGCCATCGTGGAGGTCATATTGTCTTTGAATTCCTTGCTTGAGGTCGCCAAGACATCAGCAACACCGTTCATGAACTGTTGCACCCCAAGCTGCGCGGTATTGAGTGCCTTGCTAGATTCTTGGATTTGCTTCAGAACATCTTGGCTAAGCGAGTCCTTTGCAAACGTGACAATAGTTTCAAGCTGGTCGAGTTCGCTCTGGAATTCATCGCATCGGGCGCGATAGTCGCTCACCACAGCCTGCATGGTTTGCGAGGCCGCACCGACATTCCCGGCGGCCGCTGCGAGGCTGTCCGTGACGCTCGTCGCCTTTTCGAATGCGCCGGTCACGGCCTTGCCTGCCTCTTCGAACTTGGTCGAAGCGCCGTGAAGCGTGTCCGCGCCAAGGTTCATCTTGCTGACCGTGTCATTCGTGACAGCGCGCATCGCGTCCACGCTCGAGCGCATCACCTCGACCGCCTTGTTCGTGCCGGCAACGAGTCCGTGAATCTCAGACGTCAGCGACTCGACAGCGGCCTTAATCGCAGCGGCGGCGTTCTGTGCGTTCTCGGCGAGCTGCCGCTGGCGCTTTTCATTCGCGGCATCGGCGCCCGCCGCTTGTTCCTTGAGGTCCGCGACCATCGATTTGACCGAGTCTCCGACCGTTGCGACCGATTGCGTCAGATGCGTGCTGCTTTCCGCCTGTGTTTTCACGACCGACTCAGACAAGCCCGATACCAGTTCGCGGACAGACGTGCTCACGTCCGCGACTGTTTTTTGAAGCTGGTCATTGGTAGCGGTTTGCGAACTGTTCATTGTTTGCGTCATCGAGCTCATAAGCAGTTCGATGCGCTCAGCGACGCTTGCGAACGCCTGCTGCATTTTCTCGTTGGAAGCGTCTTGCGAGGTCGTCACTTTCTCCGTCAACTGGCCAACAAGCGACTCCACGCTAGTGCTGACCTGCTTGAGGGCAGTGAGCATGCCATCATTCGTTGCGTTCTGGGATGACGCGACCGACGACCTCATTTCCTCGACAATTTGCGCCATGTGGCGGGTCATGCCCGCCTGGCTCGCTTCCATCTTGGTGACGGCATCGGCAAGTTGTTCAGCCATCTTCGCGGTCGCATCCGTTCCGGCCGTGGCAAGAGATGCGGACATCTGTTCCATCTTGACGACGGCCGACTGAAGCGCCGCAATCGTCTGTTGCTGCATTGTATTGATGCCTGCAATTTGGTCGCCAAACAGGTCGCGTAAGCTCTGATTAAGCTCTTTCACTACCTCG
Source organism: Caballeronia pedi (assembly GCF_001544915.2). GTDB lineage: Bacteria > Pseudomonadota > Gammaproteobacteria > Burkholderiales > Burkholderiaceae > Caballeronia > Caballeronia pedi. The sequence goes on from NZ_FCOE02000003.1 coordinate 381,472, forward strand.
GAGAGCAACGAATGAACGGCACCGGAGCGCTCTTTTGCGGCATCTCCAACTACGGCAGCCACGGCCTTCATCGGTTCAGCCAGCGCCCTCTCCAGACCCTGAGTAATGTGCTCCCCAATCTGGCGTCCCAAGTCCTCGGTCGAGCCCCTCTGCGCCTGAATCTGGCTTTCGGTTAGCTGCGTGAGGATGCCCTTCAGGTCAGAGACCAGCGCATCTTTGAGGGACTTGCTGTTGGAGACATAGTCGGCGGACGACTGCACGAGGTCCTGAAGCATCTCCTCGCCGGCACCTGCCTTGTAGAGCTTGTCGATTTCAATGGCGAGTGCCTCGCTCTTCTTATAGAGGTTGGCTAGAAGCCATTTTTCCAGCAGCGTAATAATCATCGCGCAGGCAATTGCGCCGGCGGAGACCGCGAACGCTTCGGACACGGAGCCGAGCAGCCCCTTCAAGCTATCGCGGACTTGTGCGGCGTCTGCGCTCACGTTGAACGCGTCCAGTCCGTGCAGAATGCCAAAGAACGTCCCGATAATCCCGATACCTGTCAGGATACCCGGAACGTGCTTGAAGAATTCAGCGCCGACATATGAGTCCACGGTCGTTTGAGTGTTGAAGAACATCTCAGCAGGAACGGTGGAGCGCTTTTTATCGAAAACGTAGTCGCGTTGCTGTGAATCAAACCGCTCCTGCTTGAAAAGCGTCTCGTCGTACTCACTCCATAGGTGCGCCAGGTCTTTATTCTTCTCGAAAAGCGGCGCCGGGTCTGCCCCGGCTTCAAGGCGCATCAGTCCGCCAATGATGCGTTTGAGCGCAATACCGCGTAAAACGGCTCTCGGAATGAACCAGCAAACGAAGTAGCCGAAAAGCGCGAGGATAAAGAGCGCGCACAGCTTCGCGATGACCGGCGCGTGAACGAAAGTCTGGTACATAGTGTGTGGTCTTTAGTTCTGTTGTTGAGTCGGTTCTGCGGGTACCTCGATACCCTTTTGACGGCAGAACTCGAATACCAGCGTCTCGAGCAGGTTGGCCTGGCTCCGGTTCTCGTGTGCTGCGGCGAGCGTAAGCGCAGTTTTGAAGCGCGCCGAGGCCCGGAAGCTCATTGGCGTGTCTTTTCGTTCTTTCAACTAGCATCCCCGATTGCTGCACTTCGTTTTTTTTGTATAGTAGTTGTATTGCGCGACAAAACGCAATACGGGGGACTCAGGTTTTGAGCTGCAGCGATAGGTTGGCCACAATCCCGTTGAACTGCTAGCGGTGTGAACCCTTCCGCGGACGCCGGTGAAAGAATGACGCCGCCATAGGTACGGTGCATTCAAGAATCGCGGACTGCCGCCGATATACAGATGGCACCGAATTCAGATGTCGATGCCCGCAGCTGGGGGAAGACTTTTGTCTGTAGCTCGTGAGTAGTTGGATGGAGCCAGATTTTAGAATGGACCGACCGGCGAAAGGAATGGCGACGTAGAATGCTCGGTGGCCTGTGAGAAGGAAACGGGCGTAGCGCGTAGCGCAGGCCGACTGCGCGCGCGGCTAGCCGGGAAGCGACGCGCGGCGACACCGCGTATCGCGGCAGGGTACGTCGGGCTGCTGACGGGAACTGCTACGCTGTCATATATGGGTTCATCGGTAGTGAATCTATAAAACGTATCGTCTCCCGCCACCGGAGTTCGTCGGAATGGTCTCCGTTTTCTCGCGCACTGTTCGCGAAGTCGTCGTCGCGATGTACTTGCGCTTGTGTCGGGCACGGATTCCATGCTGCGCCATCAGCTTGCGAACACGCTCCTTGGCCACGCGCACGCCGCGCGCAACGAGTTCTTTCCACATGCGCGGCCAGCCATATTCGCACTTGACCTGCACGTGAATTGCCTTGATGTGCGCGAGCAGGGCATCGTTGCTGATACTGCATCTGTGCGGCTTGACGTCACCGCTGCGCTGCTGACGCCGATGATATCGACTGAGACTGATTCCCAGTACTTCACACAGCATCAAGACTGACCAGTGGCGTCGATTTCGGTCAACGAACGCGCACTTCACATCAATTCCTTTGCGAAGTACGCCGCCGCTTTACCGAGTTGTGAACGGTCTGCTGCACCACGCCAGCGTCGCCCACGCCGCAGCCAAACTCTGGCCGTCCCTTACCAGTCGGACCGTTTCAAGCTTGAATTCGAGCGTGTACTGCGCATGCTTTGTCTTGACCGTCAACGTTTGCTCACCGTGATTGAGCGCACACACTCAGCGAGGGCTTCGTTCTCGGGGGCCAGGTCAGAGTTCTAAGCGGCAAGAACCTCCGAATTCAGCAGCAGCGAATCAATCAAATCGACAGCATCCCGCCAAGTTGAAACCGCAGACTCGTCACTGTGCTGCATCGAAAGCTTCAAAAATTCCTGGGACGAGTCCTTTAGATAACTCGCATTGCCAGCCATAAAGCCGCGGAGAGACGGCGGGATTACTATTCCGTTGCGCAATTTATGGTAGACCAAGAATGCGCATGCGCTGTGTATCTTGTCGACCTCAGAATCCGTGAGAAAGACTCCGTCAACGATTTGGTGACTGAATTTTTCAACGAACAGCGATGCACACTTTTCCGCGTTCTCACGGTGTCCTGCGTGGATGAAGAAGTCCGCCATTTCAAAGTAGCAGACGACACTGCCGATGCGTGCGCCTTCCTTGAGATATTCGAGAGCTTTCTTCTCGTTTTCCCGGACTCCCGACCCATATCGGTTCATAGTGCCTAAAAAACTGTACGCAGAAGGACAGCCCAACGACGCTGCCTTCTGAAATAGCCGATACGCCTCGGCCCTGTCTTCAAGGTGGGAACCGGTTCCGTAGTAGTGGCCCAACGCCTCCTCAAAAACGTCGGTCCACGGCTGGATTTGCAGGGATTCCAGCGCATCGTCCTTCTCCGCATCGGGCCAAGAATGCTCTGGGCTGGACGTGTCGAGGTCTTGTTCGTTAAGAGCTCCTGGCGCTCTAAGTATCGCCTTCACCGCCTCCGTAACCGGAGCCTGGATGAGTTCTGCACCTTGGTAGCCCTTGCGCTTGAGTTGCGAGCGAACAAACCGCTCACCTTCCTCGCAGTCTTCGAACAGCTGTGCATAGGCGACAATGAACGGGCTTGACATCCCCATCGCGTTAGAAAGCTCCATCGCCCGCTCGGTTGGAGAACGTTTCGTGTTGCCCACATGTACGACGCCTAATAGCGCGCTGTTCGCGAAAGCGAACACGTAACCGATGTTTTCCATAGTTTTACGCTCGATGTCTGTTGGTCTTCTGTCGACATTTCACCAGTCTTTGACAGCGTGCACTGTTCGCCTGTCATCACAGCCGTTCGCAGGTCTGACAGAGCCGTACAAGCACGGCGACAGACGAAACCGGGACCGCGTCACGGACGAAATGGGCTGCAGGCAGACTGGAGACGTCGTCTCCGCGCCCTCCAGCCCACAGCGTCGTGCCTTCGCTGCGGGAGCGACGGCCGGCGTCACCACACCTACGTTCCATAAAGAGCGCGCGGAACTCGAAGCTTTCACACTCACTCTCAGCCATAAGCCGCGCGGTTTGCCGACACGCGAGCTTTCGAAACGCTGTGCAATCCGCCGACTTGCTGAATTTGTCGGCGTACGTTGAGAAGCACACTTCGCATCAGCAGCGCTTCGCTTCTTTATTGCGGCAAACCCGCTCCAAACAACTTGCGCGCAACAGCGACGACGTCGTCGTCCACATCGACCGGAAAGGGCGCATGGTCTGCAAAGGGCACCCCGTCGCGGACAAATACCGCTCTTGCTGCACCGTCTTTGATTTCAATGTCGAACCGCATCGTGAGCCTGCCGTCGTCGCACACAAAGACTGTTAGCACGTCTGCATGAGGGTACGGGCCCGGCGGCTCGACTTTGAGCAAAGCACGAGCCGCACGCTCCCAGAGGTCTTCTCCCGGGGTGGGCGTATACCTTCCGGTGCCGACACGGGGCATCGCTGCAGCAAGGTCGTGCGCAAGATATGCTCCGCCGTGTACGCAGACTTCAGTCATTGGAGAATCCTCGCTCGTAGATAACGGCGCGAAAGCCGACCGCTATTCGACGAGTTATGCGGCGCCGGCCTGTATTCACAACGGGCTGCACTGGGACCTGCGTTGTCTTACCGCTGTTGTACTCACGCGCTGCACGCCCCGGCGAGACGTCGATACGTAGCTTTCTGAAGGTGTCTACCGCTATCTCTTCGAACGTCGCGGCCGGCGTCAGCGCCCCGGTGAACTGGTTGACGCGAGTCTTTGCGTACACGCCGATGCTTACGCGGACCAGTTTCTTTTCACGAACAAGCCTTGCGAGGACCCGCCCGACCTGCGCGCCACTTCCCAAATGCGCAACTTCAGCGCGTAGAATCACAACGTCACTGTGAGCGAGGAACCGGGCGACTCGGTCGAGTGTTGTCATTTGTTGCCTTCGTCGCTCTCGAGATTTTCCGCCGGGCGATGCGACAGTCATGGAAGTTTTCGGCGAAGTTCGGGACTCGCTATGTCATTAATATCTCGAAACGCTGACGCGACTTTCTCGATGTCGCTGGCATTTACGCCGCATTCCTCGAAGTGCTGTCGCCAATTTTTTACGGCGTGCCAAGCCTCGGCGATGTACTCACAGGCGACCTCTTCAGAAAGCCAAAACTTTTGATGCCAAGAGAGAGCGTTGTCGAGCGTTGCCGCTCTTCCATACTCTCCGACTTGAAGATGCAAGAACCGTTCAAATGCGAAGCTCGGTCTCGGGACGACGTCGAAACAGGGAGCCAGTTGCCACGTTCGAAACGCGTCGTTGTAGACGTAGCCCGTATTGCGGAGATGTCCGTCGTCATTGCTGACAAAGATGTCAATCAGCATGCGCTTGTACAACTGCGCGGCATCATCGACGCCGATAGCGGTGCGGCTGTGCACAAGGCCAGCGGCCGCTACATCCGCGTACGACGCTAAACGCGATTCCATTTCGCTGTAGCCTGTCATCGTAAGGGCGCTCACGTAAAACGCACGATGCTCGACTGTTCCGGACTCTGGTCCGGCTCGGGGTCGTTCTTGACCCATCGGATGCAATTTTGAATTGGTCTTCGGTGCCCACAAACGGTCGAATCGCTGGGACAGGAGGACTCGGTGGTCGCCTTTCGCAGCTGTGTTGACCAGGGGCACATGGACACCAGTTTTTGCCGCCAACGTTAGGGTCGCGTATTCGACACCCGAGACGTCGAACGAGTCGTTTGTCGTTGGGAATTTCGCCACCCATGAAACGCCCTTATCGTCGCGAAACGAAGCTTTCGGCCGAGCGCCACCCAACCCTGCACCTTGAGTGAAAATTGCCTGCAGTTCTGGCGAGATGGGAAGGCCCTCGTCGATGAGTTCAACCGCTTCGGCAAGTTCCTCTAGGTCGACGAATTCCTCGATTCGCGACGACGGTCCCGTACCTGATTCGAGCCGAAAGTCGAGAGCTCCGACGCGATGCGGTCCTGCGTTCAGCAGGTACTGCGCCTCGGGGAGGCCATTCAAAGGAGCTCCGAGCTTGCGCTCAATGACGCGCCGGCCAAAAGCATCGGGTGTTGCGTCGCGGAATGCGCCGAACAGCGGCAAGTCGTTCTTCGGCGCTCGCACTTTGCTCGGCGTGATAGGCTTTTCTGCAAGCGACAGGCTGACAGGGTCCAGCTCGACCCTGTTCGACTTGGCTAGATAGCGTTCGTCGTATTCGAATGTCGACGATACTCGGCCGTCGGGCTCCTCGGTAATGACGAGCCTACCGCATTGAGTCCAGTTGCCATCAAGATGAGCGAACACGAGCAGATGTTTTGCGCCAGTCATGTCGTCTTTCCGAAAGACGCTTCGAGCTTGTACTCAAGTTCGACGCGCACCGCTGCCTCACCGATGCCGAGCGTCTCATCCGTCTTGACAAGATGGTCGCGGCACCACTCGGGCCACCCTTCGGCGTCGTCGTCGATTGCAAGCCACCGCGCGGGACGGCGTCGCCGCACGTCTGACCATATCTGCATACCTCGGGACGACATCAGGAAAGCGTCCCGGTCCATTTCGCTGTGGTATGTCGCACCAATCACCCGGTCACGGAGACCCGTGGGCAGATTCAATGACAGTCGAGGAATTCGTCCGCGGTACCTATGAACCCACGATGTACTGAGAACGATTCTGACATTGGGATAATTTGCTAGTAATCGGTCGAGCAGCGGCGCTTGCTCGAAGAGTTCATGGCCCGGACAGTTCAACAAAAACGGACCGATGCCGCGCTTGGTGTAGACCTCGGTGGGGTGCAGACATCCATCAAAATCGAGGTACAAGACGTGACCGCCTCGGATTTTGGGTGGAGGGATGTGGAAAGCGGGTCCCGGAAGTCCTGTCAGCATTTCGCCGCCCACAGCGTTTTCAGCTCTCTGCCGCGCAAGGATTCGCTAACTCGCTTCGCGCATGGAGCAGAATGCGATGAATCAACATCATCACATCCTCGGAAGCCAGCAAGGGTACGCGCCGGACGCTTTGTTGAGAGCCGTCCTCGAAGTGCAACGTCGCATAGGCGTGACTGCTATCGACCCGTGCGTCAACTCGTGCGAATGGAACGACTCTGCCAATCGAACGAAGTGAGACGACCGCGGTTACAGAGTCATTCGGGAACTCCGGCGCAGTGTATTTGTCGACACAGATTTCAAGGAGCTTTACGACTTCGTCAAGTGTTTTGAACTCGGGCGCACCAAACGCATAGACTCGACCTTCCACTGTACAAAGGCGCTCCGATGTATCAGTAACTGCAGGGACATTGCCGTCGAAGATTTCGAGCGCGATAGACGGCAAGGCTTCAGTGTCCACATCGAGGTCTCTATGAACCTCGTCGCCTGCGACGAAAGTTCGTTCGGTTGCGACGGGCTCACTTGTAACTCTCGTGACCATGATGTCCTCCTCGCTGCGCTAGCTATCAAGCTTTCTTTGCAGCCAAGCGTTTCAGATATTCGAAGGCGACCTTCGCGACAGATACAATGTCCTGCGCTTCGCAACGCAACGTCTCATTCACGTCTGTCGTATCGGCAAGAGGCCAAGCAGCGAATATTCTCCATCCGCCGTCTACACGATGGATGCAAACCCTTCCTTCAAAGACGGTGTCCGATTCACCCTCAAACGACTTCTCGATGAACGCGGTAAAAACATTGACTTGTGGATACGGCGCGAAAGGATATTCGAAGCCGAATTCGGTCAGCGTCGCTCGTGCACGACGCCAGAGTGGCATGCGTGGGTCCAGCTCTGCGGCTACGCGGTAGAGCTGCTCTGCTTCAACAGGTGCCTCTTCGTGCTGTCCCTCGAAGAATTTGACCACGGTTCTCATAGACTCTTGGGCCCGCACCATCGCGGAATTACGAACTCGTCTATAGTCTTTAATGTAATCGAGCATTTCTATTGGACGGCGGCCACCTAAGTGGCCCCATTCTGTAAGCAAGAAGTCCAGCCTAGAAGACGCGTCTACAGGCTGAACCAATCGGGAGACGGAATGAAGGCGTTCAGCGTTGATTCGCGGATTTGCGAAAATGCTCGGATAGTACGAGACTCCATCAACGCAGATGTCAAAAATGCTGCCTTGCGCTACTAGGGCGTCGAGCTGGTTGGGCGTGATGGACAACAGGCGAAGAAGCAACTCACGCGAAATGAGCGTGCCGTCTTCGAGCATGCCTCGCCGATTGCGCAGCACTTCATCCTCAATCGACTCTTTACTCAGCTTGCGAACGTCAGGAACGAAATCGTCCTCGAACATGTAGTATAAGTTCGCGTCGTGTCCCGCGAGGAGGACAACCGTCTCCGCAACCGCCCTGTCGTATTGCTCATCGTAGTTGGAAGTGGCGCCAAATCGCGACGGCGCGTGAATGGATGTAGACAGGCCGTCGTCACGAAAATGGACCTCGCAGCGCCAATCGAGCTGCGGCTCAACACGTCGCAGTTCTTCCGCTTCGGATATATCGGCGCATCCCGATATCAGTAGCACTTCGGCGTCAGGGTCAAGCGAGTTCAGCTTTGCAATCAAACTTGAGACCTTCACGGAGCTTCTCCCAATGGTCATCTACCTAGTCGCTTTGGATTCGGACGTATCTATCAGGCACGCGAACTGGAAGTTTTCGTTCTCAAGTTTCAGCTTCGTGAAGTCCGCAAGCTTGAAGCGGTTGCTCGCACAGCCGGCGGGATTGGTCACAACTCGGCACTTGCCCACTCTGTAGTCAAAGGTGTCGTGGACGTGCCCGTGGAACCAAAAATCGGCTTGTGCAACGAGCTCGGAAAGGTCGCTGACGAACGCTGCGTTCAGAAGGTCAGCCTCCGGACCGAGAAGCCCTCTGCTTGGGCCTTTGTATCTTGGATGCACTGACAGCGGGTGCACACCGTGGTGCGTCACAACGACAGTGAGTCCGTCGTAGGGTGTGGCGAGCTGGTCCGAGAGCCACGCGTACGACTCGTGATGTTCGGTCAACGCATCACACGGGAGAAATCGCTCGTCCGCCTGTTTCCGAATCTTCCGGTGGTCATTCAAGAATCGCGGCGCCTGCGGCATGGCTCTCGCCCGGAGGTCCACGCCGTAAAGCCGATAGTCGGTCCACAGCGTGCAGCCGAGAAATCGCACACCGCCGAAATCAGCTGCGTCCTGTTCCAAGAAGGGTACAGATGTACCGTCGGCCCGCTCACGCAACTGAGCAAGCGTGGTCGCAAAGTCGCGGTGGTAGAACTCGTGATTTCCGGCGACCAGAATCACCGGCACGGGCCAGTCTGCGAACAGCTCGATGGCGTTTGCTCCCGACGCTATATCTCCTGCGAGCACGAGCACGTCCGCCCCGTGTGCCGGCCTGATGAGCGTCTCGACAGGAAATGGCGACGCGAGAAGCTCAAGATGTAAGTCGGAAGCTACTTGCACCAACATAATTGCTTGCTGCTCTCATTAACCATGATGTGTGGCGGAAGCCATTTCCATCCGCGTTTCGAACCGAGCTTCGGCTCTTGACCTATCGACCGCCCAATAGACGCCTCGCACTCTCGAGGATGCGTTGCGCGAGTTCGATGGCCGCGGCCGGACTACAAGGCCGCTCTTGCTCAAGGGCATAGAGCCTCCAATCTCTCAGGCGCTCGAGCTGTTCAACATCGGCGAGCCCCAGCGCGAGCTGCTCGGTGGCCAGGCGAATCACTTCAGAACAAGGATGCTCGACAGCCGCAAGATTGAACGCCCTTAGAGCGGCAATTTCCACGCAACACAGGTAGCCGGCCTCAAATGCAAGCGTCAGCTGCGACACGGGAGAAGGGGCTTCCCCGCATGCGAGCAGGGACTTCTGTGCCTGAATGAGCCGAGCGGAATCGGACACTCTCCCAATCCGATTCAGTCGAGACAGTTTCACTGACGGCCCCAGCGTCTTGCTGCCAGCCAGTGGATGAAATGACGACTCGCCTGTGTCGTGAATTCCAGACCTCACCGAATCGACACGTCTACTCTGCAATGCACTGGGATTCAACTCCGCCCCCTGCCCCCGTCTCTCCCGATTCTTGGCAAAGTTGACTGGTAGCGCCTCTGCCGCAGTTCTGGCTGGCGCGGCAGGGACGGAGCGGTCTGCGCTCAAGACGGGCATTGCCCAAAGCCGCGGCAGCGCGACTGCCGATTCAGCAATGTCAATGTCCGTCGGATAGTGCCGAAGAAGCATCAGGGCCAGCGTACGAACCAAATCCCACATGAGCGGCTCCTCCGAATGAACCAAATTCTCGAGAAAGGTCCGCCCACCGATGACGGCTTTCGTTCGGTCCACCGGACCCGAGGCGACCACGCCGCGACATTTCAGGTCGTCGAAGCTGTTCATTGCTCTCTCCGCGTTCAGTCGGGCTCAGCCAAGATGCGCGCCTGGAGTGGAAGCGCCCGGGGGCGCGTCTTCGAAATGACGTAGCCAACCAACCGACTGTCAGCTAATCATCTGACAAATTCCATTCTCGCAGTGTGGAGAACCGCGCCAAGCCGGCGATGGATGAGCCATTTGGGCAAGTGCCAGGAGTTACCTGGCTCGATGAGGCCGGCTCCGATGGAGGGCCCTCAGGATTTCGTTGCCCGGTCAGCGGGATGAGAGCGTGCGGATGTAATTTTTCTTATGCCGCTATCGCGTGTGTTTTCACACACGGTCAGTGTACCGCAGGCGTTGTGAAGCGCGCAACCGGCGCGCTGTCGCCATTATGTTCGACCGCCGCCGGCCATAGCCGCATGCCCCAGCGACGAAGCATCAACGAACTGGAGCACACTTTCCAACCGGCACACGGTCGCGAACTGAAAAAACAAGGCTGCTGAGAAGACGCCTTCTCGGATTTGGGACTCGACGACTCCCGGTGCTACAGCGACTCCGATTTCGTCCAGTCGAGTCGCTAGGGCAACCGAAGTAAGCCAGGGTTGCAGCGCCAGTTCAGCTTCTAGTACGGCGCTCGCCTTTTCTTCCCAAGTTCGAGAACTGGTCAAAGCGTCCTTCCAACGTTCCGGAAAGTCGGTTTTGGCCGCATAGACAGTCTGGAGGAAGAAGCTAAATCTGAAGGTCCCACGCTGAATCTTGCCCTCCACTGACCTTGCCGATTCGGGAACTCCCAAGTCGGTAAGCTCACGCGCGAGTTCCGCATAGCTCATGTCTTGACGCATCAAGGCAACCCGAGTGGCTCGAGAGACAAGGCGGGCCCAAACCGCATCGATGTTTTCGTTCGATTTCACAGATTTCGCTTGCAAACGCTACTACGTGTGGTATCTTCTGCGTGTGGAAACACACGCGACTCTTACAAAAAGCAAAACCAGTCTCAGCCAAGAGTCACCTTCCAGCTAAGGACGCAACAGGGTTTTGGTCGTCTCAAGAACGGACAACGCGACCGCGTCTCTTCACGGAAAGCGTCGTGGCCACGATTTTGTACCTTGGTCTCGAGGGCGTCTGTTTCGCTCGGAAATGCGACCTTCGGTACATCTCTAAGGTGGACCGAGGCACCGGGTGCCGCGACCCGCTTCCGCTCATCCGCACAATCGCGGCTGTCGCAAACGCGCAGCCGGAGCTGTCGTTTGTTCTCAATTCCTGCCTGGTCCAAGACCTCGGCTACAGGCACATCATCAACTCGCTCCCCATCGAGATTGCGGCCAAGACAGTCGGCGCGACCATGCTCGGCAACCGCGTCCACCGGCGACCCAACACTGTAACGCGTGTTGACGCCCTCCGCGGTGATATTCGACGCAGAAATCCGGCTAACCTGCTCATCGTTGACGCCTCTCAGACGGCCATCCCATATGAGTGGCTCGACCATGCGATTCATATCGACAGCAAGGCCCAGCGCGACCCGGTCGCGACGCTACAGCGCATTCTAACGTTCCTGGACTCGGCGTCCGCCGACGATGGTCAGGTGCGCCCTGACCATGCTAGCGAGCAATGATTCTGTACCTCGCTCTCGAAGGCGTGCTGCTCCCAGTGGATTGCCTGGCCGACCTCGAACAACGGACCGGGTTTGACACGCATCGGATGGCAATGTTGGAGCCTGGCTTGAAGCTGGCGACGATTCTGGAGCCGTTTCCAGGCATCGAGATTGTCCTCAACACGTGGTGGACCTACTACATCGGCACGAGCGAATGCCGAAAGCTGCTTCCAAAGGCATTGGCGAAACGGGTCATCGGCGCCGTGCTGGCCCGACCTTCACGATACGATGCGTTCCCGAATCGACCATCAGCCGCCGAGAACCACCTCCTCGCACATGGTTACCCGCAACTGCTACTGCTCGACCACATCCATGCGCGCTACAGTACGGCTGCTCTACGTTACACGCTTCTGATTCACGACGTAACGCGTTGGCACGACCCCCACCTGATTGACACTCTTGAGAAGCGACTTCGGAAACTGACGCAGGCAGGTGGTGCACAGCGCCGACGAGGCATCGTCGCGTAGATGCGTCTGAGCTTGAACAAGACCGCGAACCTCAATTACGAATCGCCCGCCCGTGTTCGCCGATATGTAAGCGGCTCCAATCGAAACATCTCCGACGGAAGAGGTACAACGCTTATCGACCTTCATCGCGACGACTCGTAGTGAACGACGGTCGGTCCACGGATGGTCTCGCATTGACGTTCGCACGACGTGCAACGCAACATCTACCCGGCTTACTCGGCCATCTTGGCCGGCTCCTGCTCTTTCTATCGAGTCGTACAATGGCCCGTGCAGCGAGCGCCTAGTCAATCAGAATAAATTCCTCCATAACACTCATCCCTCAATGACTCTCGCCCCGCAAGCGATAGCGTGGCAACGGCAGCTCTTCTTTGCTCCTCTCTTGGGGGAAACATGAATCGCAAACGCCAGTATTACGGGTCACGGTCAAGCAATCACTGGTCGCACAAATTGCGCATTGCTGACTACGGACCCAACCTCTCGAGTGTCGGAAGAACTGAATGTACACGCCCACGTACGAGTCTGCGCGCCCCGTGTCATATCAGTCACTATGCAGAGCGGATGCCGAAGTTGACTAACGTCGACCTTAGACTGCGGCCTGTAACGCGCCATGACTTCGAAGGGTCACGCGTGCTCAAGAGCTTCATTCGTCATTGACGACACTACTTCACAAACCTCACTTCCACGAGGTGCAACATGAGCTTCGAGCTACCTGTTACGGTGCTACCCCTCTCCAAGTACCAGCAAAATGAGATTAAGTGGGCAGTTGAACATCAACTGGGAAGCGCCCATCCTTTCCTGAACGAGAACGAGCTCTTCGAAGCCTTTGAAGCGTGGGGAACGCCGCCGCGAGGACGTACCTACATACTCGAATCTCGGATTAAGGCACCAACGAGAAGTCCTAAAGGAATGCACGGAGGAAACGTCAGGGGCCTCTACGTTTCTCGCAAAATGAAACGCGTGCTACTTACAGAAAGCGGAAGGGTCGAATTTCCCGCTGTGGTTCGCGCCGACTTTGACGGTGTTACTCGCGAGATTTATTGCCAGCCAATGCAAGTCGAGATACCAATGCTCATCACGCGACGGCGTAAGGATGGCACTCAAACGGAGTACGTGCACACTGTTCCCTATACCCCGGACATCCTTCGATTGACGCTTTATGGGCCCCTCGTGGAGGAATGGAAAACGGAGGAGGAACTCGTCAACTTCTCCAAGAGGTACTCGAACCGGTTCGTCAAACTCGATGGAACCTGGCACTGCCCTGAGAGGGAGGCGTACTTCAGGGAATTAGGTATCACGTATTGTGTCAGGTCATCAGAAGACCACCGAAGCCTCTTTCATTCGAATATACAACGATTGTGGGCATATCTCAAACCGAACTCGATGCCGCTGAGGGAGGATTCGGTGCAGGCCATTCAGAAAATCGTGGGACGGCGGGGGATGATGAGCGTCTTGGAACTGAACTCGCATGCATACCACCACAACGCGCCTTGGTGGGAAGACGTCGAGCTGCCAGCACCACAGGGTCAATTCACGGTCGACGACGTGGTTGCGGCAATAGCAGACCAGCGTCTTTTCATCGACCTCGATACAGAAGACCTCACCAACCCTGGCAGCGCAATTGTCTGCTCGTCCGCGAAGCAACTTGAACTCTTGAAACTGCAGCGCCCTCCTCCCCACACGACGTGCGAGTATGTAGAGATGGTTGTTGATGTAGGGACCGAATTTGCGTTTCGGGGGCAGCCAGACACATTCGTAATCACGGCCATGCCGTTTGGGAAGATTTTCTACCGAAATACGGCTTCGACCATCTTCGAAGAGCTCTCCGACACGCAGTTCAAAAACGGCTTCTACCACGGCGACATCAACCTTCTGTCATCCATCAAGACTACACGCGAGCTTTTGGCTGCATGTCGATACATTCGCGACAAGGATGTCGACGAGGCGAATTGTCGATTTGAGCTAGTCCAGTCGATTCTCCAAGCAAGAGCTGGCCAGCAGCCAGAACCTCAACATGTACAAAGCTCACGAACAATTCAGCGCTGGATGAAATTGATGCGTGACGCGGGAGAATCTCATAGCCAGCAAATCTTGGCACTTGTGCCGGGAAGGAGACCTGGAAGGGGACCACAGGTTTCAACCCAAACCCTGTCGTTGATTGCGGAAATAGTTCAAGGGGCGAATAACCCTATCAACCCGCTGACCAGCAGCCTGTTCGACACATTCCTGCGACTCGCCGGAGAGAGAGATATTAAGCTATGCTCTAGACCGACCTTCTATAAACACGCGGTCGAATTCCGGAACATAAAGGATACCGAAGGTGCGCGCCGCGCCTACTCTCTTGAGCCGGCCGTTTGGTATCTCTACCGAAATGACAGGGTCCATGGTGGCTGGCCGTTCCATCGCGTTCATATCGACCACACGCAGCTAGATATTATCATCAAGGTACAAGGTTACGGTGGTCGATACTACAAGTTGCGCCCGTGGCTGACGGTTGTTATGGACGAGACAACGAGAGAAGTCTTGGCGATGTATCTCGCGAGTCATCACCCCAGTTCTGTGAGCTGCATGATGGCGATTCGTGCCATGGTCGCCATCCATCGAAGAGTTCCGGACATTATTGTCGTCGACAACGGGGTCGAATTCCGAGCATGGGCTTTTCGCAAGCTTTGCTTGCTCAACGGTATCCATGTGGAGTACAGACCTGCGCATGAAGCACGATTCGGGGCGGTCATCGAGAGGCTCTTCGGCAGAACCAACACAGAACTCATACACGAGCTAGTCGGAAATACGAAGGCGCTGAAGCACGTCAGAGAGTTGACCAAGTCTGTGGACCCTATCCGGGCCGACCATTTGAGTTTCGTTGAATTGCATTGCCTGCTCGAGCACTACTTCTTCCGGCAGTACAACCGTGAAACCATTCATCCCGCTCATGACTTCACTCCTGAGCAGTATGCCAACGGACTCTTCGGCAGCATGGGGCGGAGACCCGAACGCCTCTGTGCCTACAATATGCAGTTCAAGTTGCAATCGCTCATTCCGGTTTATGGTAACAACGGTACTCGCACGATTGACTCCCGGATGGGGGTGCACGTAGGACGATTCTGGTACTGGGCAGACGAGTTCAAGGCAGCCCAGTACAAGGGTCGCAAGGTCGAGGTATACCAAGACCCATGGGACGTAAGCGTTGTGTACGCGGTGTTGCCGAACGGCGATTGGTGCCGGTGCATCTCTGCATTGCTCATGCAGTTCCGAGCTCTCACGCAGATTGAGTTGCGCTTTGCGCTCTATAAAGTCCGCTTACGCCTCAAATCTGCACCGACGGCCGAGTTTGACGCAGTCCTTTCGGAGGTCTTGGAGGAGTCGATGACGCCAGCGGCTGAGGCGACTGGCGTGAGCCAAGATTTCTATAAGCCGTACGGACTTGCCGCGATAGTGAGTCGACCGACAGAAGAGAAGGACGTCATCACGTCGCCGGCCCAACTCACACTGATGCGCGCGATGGAGGAGCACAAGTATGTTGCGCCTACGTCTGCCAAAGTCTCACGAGCGGAGCCGGGCCAAGGTACTTGCAAATCCGACGAAAAGCCGAGAAGATTCGAGATGGTCGACTTCAAAACTATTAAAACTCGCGACCCTCTTTGAGAGATTTAGGAGGTGAGGAAATGGTTCCCTCGAAGCAATTTGCCGTACGTGATAGGGCGATTGCGGGATACCCTGACGACAGGGGTGCCTACATGCAAACGCTGTATGTTCCGCATAGCACGTTTGTCGCTTTGGACGATGAGGCCATGAAGTGCATGGCTGCCGGCACAAGGCAAGCACTCAGTCTAGTTTTTGGACCGTCGGGAATTGGCAAATCACCGGTTCGTGCCGGTGTGAAGCGCCGTCGATGACGAAAGTCTCTAGACGAGCCAGCCAGTCCACCTGCAATTCCGATAAGCCGCGAAGACTCAAGATGGGCGACTGAAAAACGACTTGAACTCTTGACCTCGCTGGAAGGTTGAGGAGGCGTCAAATGCTTACGTCAGACCAAGCTGCAGCGCGTGAAAGGGCGATAGCGGGCTCACCTCAGGACAAAGAAGCCTACATGCGTGAGATTTACGTTCCGCACCGAAATTTCGACCGGGTAGATAGCGAAGCGAAAACCTGCTTGACTGCGGGAACGGGGTTGGCCATCGTTATGGTTGTCGGGCCGCCCGGTGCTGGAAAGACCACGTTTGGCCGGTTCCAATTGAGAGAACTTCTCAGGCGATATGCCGCCCAAATTCATCATAGCCGCTCATTCATTCCGGCTACCATGGCGACGCTCGACACACCGCAAAAGAATCGGGAACTCAACTGGACACTTTTATACAGCCGCCTCTGCAGAGCACTTAGGGCGCCAAGCCCGCTTGACGGCTACACCGTTGAACAGACTGACACGCAATCTTTCGACATGCTCAAACAGGCGAAGCTGTTCTTCGAAGCGGCCCTAAACTACCGTGGCCTCCGCCACCTCATCCTCGACGAAATCATCTACCTCACAGCATCATCAACAGAGCCGTTCTACTACGGTGAGTTCTTTAAATCGTTGGCAAATCGTTCGGGGTTCAATCTGTTGCTTCTGGGCAATTACGGATGCGAAAGAATTGCAGTAGCAAGTGGTGCCTTGGCGCGCCGCGTCATTGTCCTGGAGTACCCTAGATACAAGGCCAACAACGACGACTATAAAGAATACTGCAAATTTGTTGCCAGCATCCTTCCTCTACTGCCCTTTCGCTTCGAGGTAGATGTCGAGGAGCATCAACAATACCTGTTCGAGTCGAGCATCGGGCTACCCGGCTTAACTGTGAACATCCTTTTCGAAGCCTGCAGTCGTTGTAATGAGGCTCGATTTCCACGGTGGGACGACCGCTATTTAAGACTATCGATGCCATCGGACGAGGCACATGACCAGTTACTTAAAGAAACACTTATTGGAGAAATGAAGATTGAAAGATTTCTGAGGTCTGGAGATAAGCATAACTATAATTCCGAAGATATCATTCTAAGCCGAATTCTGGCTGAACAGTCGCAAGAATCGGAACGACAACGAGGTAAGTAAATGCCCGGCGAGGAAAATGGCTCAGCGTGCTTACCCGGGGGATGGCCCGAAGGTTATCCCCCGCGCTCTGCGCTTTTTGACGTTGAGCCGGAGGGGGTCTGCGGAGCAAGCTTCGAAAGCCTCTACAGCGTTTTTCGCCGTACGAGCGCTGCACATTTGATGCGGCCATTTACGCTGGCGAACAGGTCGGTGACACCCCTCTTCGGACCTTCGAAGAATAGTGCCTCGCACTACGCCGAAGAATGGTCGCTCTCAGTGATGAACGGCGTTGGGAAGCTCACCGAGCGTTGGTTGGTCGCGCTGTCGCAGCTTACGCTGCGCAACGACCTTTACCTGCATACACTGTTTCCATTGCGGCATTTAATTCCTTATAAGGGATTGTTATGTCGGCGAGAAAGATTTTGCCCCGATTGCTTCAGAGATGACGAACGGACGAAGAGACCAAAGTATCATCGGCTGCTTTGGGCAATCACGTGTGTCGAAGCTTGCCCGCTCCATGGGACACTCTTGCAAGAGGAAGCAAAAATCGAAAGTCGTCGCAATTATCCATACTGGCTGCCTGGCGTAGCGAGGACCACAGGACGGAGCCTTTCGGAATTGCCAAGTGTTCCAGCCCCGCCGGTCAAAATTCGCATCGCGAAGCTTGTAGCGGACCTACTCGATGACGTTCATCGTAATCCTGAGGCATTTCGCGATTCCGTCTGCGCCATTCCGTCGTTCCTGTGGTACGCAACTGATTTCCTGTTCGACAGGATTCCGGCGCATTTTGCGAATCACATCGGCGTAACCAAATCCAGCCTTCACGGCTGGATGACTGGGAAGAATCTCCCGTCTCTCCCTAGGCTCTCGCTTATAGCGCATTGCTGCGGATGCACCCTGCCCGATGTGCTCTTGGGTAACAAGGTCTTCCTCAAAAAGATTGAGCGATATGACCAAGCGCCAAAAACGCCACGACGAGCGTCTGAATCCATGACCGACGAAGAGATAATCCAAGCTCTCGACGATAGCATCGAAAGAGACGACGACGAGTCTGCTTTCGAAATCGCGCGTAGACTTGGACTCAACCATAGGCGTGTGAAGAAGCTCGCGCCTGACCGATGGGCGATGCTTGTTCAGCGTCGTATCCGAAGGAGAACTCATCGTCGAGTAGCGAACGAAGACTACAGATTCTCCCTGTTTTATCAGTCTTTCAAAGATATTCAAGACCGTGGCGTATACCCGTCGCGGCGACTTGTAGCCGAGGATGTGTTCAAACGTACTGGTGTGGCGTTGCGATTCACAGACAGGTTTCTTCAGAGAGCCCACGTTCTTAGCGGAACTCAACTGCGGCATCGGGAAGCAGTATGTCGTACAACGAACGTATAAGAAAGAACGCTGGTGGCAGCAGATAGGTGATGTCAACTCAAGAAGTTGGTATGGATTCGTTCAAGGATATTGGCGAACAAGCGCCTTTCGAATTAGTGCCTGGCGGCTGGCCGGACGACTCCCCTGCTCGTTCTGCCTTGTTTGACGTTGCCCCGGAGGGATTCTGCGGAGCCAATTACGAGGACCTGTTCAGCCTATTCAAGCGAACAAGCGTTGCGCACCTGATGTCGCCTGTCGCGCTTGCCCGTCAGCTAATCGCCCCGTTAGCTGTACCTCCAGGACGAAAGTGGCTTCAGCGAGGAGACGGGCGTTACTTCGCCTTGATGAACGGCAACGGGGTCGTGGCAGCGCACTGGTCTAATGCTCTAGAGCGACTCTTGTTGCGAAACGACCTACATCTACGAACGCTCCTTCCCCTCCGCAGACTGCTTCCATCGTGGAATTTGCTTAGCGCGGGCGAGTTGTACTGCCCCGAGTGCTACCGCGAAGACGAGGGTGCAAATCGTCCGAGATACCACCGATTGCTCTGGTGCATCCGCTGCGTTCAAGCATGTCCACTTCATGGCACGCTGCTCCGGAAGGTTCCCGAGCATGAGCGAGCGCAGTATCTCCGGGATTGCCGGCTGCCCGGTGTGTCGCAGCAGACTGGAGGAAGCTTAGCGTCTAAGACCACGACTGCCGCTCCGCTGCACAAGATTGAAACCGCCAAGCTAGTTGCTGAGTTGCTTGATGACGTTCTCCACGCGTCCGTAATTTTTGAGTCGAATTCGCTGGTATCGCGGTTTCTAGGCTACGCGGCCGAGTGCATTGATGGAGGCCTGGTGGCCCGGCAAGCGAAACGACTAGACATGCCTGAAGGGAGAGTTCTTGCGTGGATGGCGGGCACGGCTCGCCCGTCGCTATCCGAATTGTTAAGAATAGCAAGGGTGTTCGAGTGCAGCATCACGGACGTTCTGTTTGGCAACAAGTTCATCCTCAAAGCTCAAAGCGTGGCTTCACACCAAACGCCGGAGCCTAACAACAAGCGTGTTGTTTTAGTCGAACTCGAACACGTGTCCACGAAGATTTTGGAGATGCTACAGACGCAGGAGTGCACGGACGTGACGGCTGCGGCGGAAAGCCTTGGCTTCTCGAAGTACCAGCTACGCGACGCTGCGCCCGATGCATATGCGACGTTAGTTGAACACTGCGCTGAAGCACAAGCGCGGCTTGACCTTGAAAGCTCAGAGCTGCGCTTCTCGGAGTTCCTGCGTTCATTTATGAGGTTGCAGCAGAATGGCGAGTACCCCACTCGCGCTAAGGTCGCAGCGGATGTGTTTGAACGAACTGGCATTGTGATTGCCTATTACGATAACTTCTTAGCGCGGGCACATGCGCTTAGTCCCGTGGCTGCACGTCGCGGCAAACCGCCTTTAGCGGCGAACAGCACTAGCCCTGGAAACCCACCGACCAAGAGGTCACCCGAAGAATTTGCACAAGAGGTACGCGAACTGATTCGGGCTGGCACATGCAAAGATGTAAGAACCGCAGCGGAAATTCTCGGTGTAAGCATGGCCGCTCTAAGGACGCTGATTCCTGAAGCCTATTCTGAGATGGCTCGGCACTTTGCTGAAGTCCAACGCCTCGACAGGGAAGAGAGGTCCGAACAGCGCTTCTCAGAATTTCATAAGTCGTTTGTCAGCGTCCAGTCCAGGGGGTTGTACCCCTCCCGAGAAAGAGTCGCCCGCGACGTCTTCGAACGGACTGGCCTTGTTATTCGACAGCACGACGAGTTCCTGTGGCGGGCGCATCAACTCAGCCCACCGGCCAAGCCGCGGGGGAGATTGCCAGTCGCCAACCTCGTGAAGGTCAAGCCAGGTCGACATCGAAGGAAAAATTCGGGCTAACCCTAACTTTTTTTTGTTTAGTAAAGCAATAGCTGTCCATTGCGACACCTTTTGCTTTATTTCACACTATGACAATGCGTTAGGTGGGCTTCAGTCTCACCGCCACACCCAGTAGAACTTGCACTCTGATTCTGCATACCTTTCTTCGATTTGAGGCCGGGCTTTTTACCGAACCGACCGTTCCATATTCGAATGGATTGATCCGCTTGGCCTGAAGATTCGGCGTCGAAAGCGACAACCCTTCACGCTGCCGGGCGTCGCACGCACTCTTACCGCGGGCGAAATGGCGAAAAATTCTATTCGCCAGTTTTATTGCTCAGGGACGCTTTTCACTAAAAATGTCATCGCAAAATATATATTATTGGACTTAAATCTAAAATAAATCCACGTAATTCCGCGAAGAATAACGCTTGATTGCGTTTAACCCAATCGGGTCTGCGAAATGAACTGTCGCTCTTTGGAGCGTAATAGCGGAAGCGGTTTTAAGTAGGCCCATTCCTTACGGAGCGCTTCGTGATCACTCAGCAGTCACGGCGATTCCAGCGCAACTGGCACAAGCCAGCGCATCTGCGCACCGAGCCACCGCATTTTCCATGGATGAAGCTCGCTGGAAGGTGGATTGAACAGACGGGCTTCAACGCGGGACAGCGCGTAAAAATCGCCATCGAACACGGGCGGCTTGCGATTACCGCTGAATGAATGGAGAGGCTGCATTTTGCGGCCCTTATTTATAGCTCTAGCTCCATCTAGAGAGTGGCGACTGCTTTAATCGATCTTCAAGCAATTTCTTATCAAGAATACCGCTAGCGAACAACGGGGCAAACAGTTGCTCTAGGATTTCAAAATCCTCCTGACACCCTGTATTATCAAAAAGTAAGTTAACGGCACCTTCACGAATACTGGTGTCGCCATAATTTTCTGCATCTATAATGAGCTGAATAATATTTGATTTTATCTTTTTATTT
Source organism: Caballeronia pedi (assembly GCF_001544915.2). GTDB lineage: Bacteria > Pseudomonadota > Gammaproteobacteria > Burkholderiales > Burkholderiaceae > Caballeronia > Caballeronia pedi. The sequence continues at coordinate 402,699 of NZ_FCOE02000003.1, forward strand.
TTCTCATACTCATCATAATCTGACAAAAATTCTAAGCTATAAAATTCATTCATTTCATTAGCGAGAGCATCGAAACGATTAGCTAGAGTGTCCATCTTTATAAAACCTCATATGCGCCAGGAGGAATTCCGTTTTTAAGAATTATCTCTCGATCTTTTCTCGCAAATCGGAATGCCTTGCCTATTAAACCTTGACCTTTTCGAACGTCCACGATTTCATCATCCGGAATTTTAGATAAATCAATCTTAATTTTGCAATTGCTTTGATTATAGAAATCCGCTCTTTCCTCAAGTTCTGTAAGAGAAATCAGTTGAGTGTTAAGTCTTCCATTCTCAACGTGCTCTTGAACAGAATATGTTGCCGAGGCATCCTTAGGTTGAATGTGTTGCTGTTCTAGTGCGCAACCTTTCTGTTTTCCTGTGAGCGCTCTATACGCAAAACCGGTGTGTTTTTTCTTTTTAGCCAATCCTGCCGGATCGGTCCAGCCGAACACGTTGGGAGCAAATTGATACGGATTGCCACCACCAACCAACCCAATCGGATCTTGCGAAACGAACTGCCCGGTGTTGGGATCGAAGTATCTGAAGCGATTGTAATTCAGCCCCGATTCGTCGTCCGCGTATTGACCTTGGAGACGAATCGGCTGATCAACCCGCCGCGCCTCCAGCCAATCGACCCCGCCCGTTACACCATAATGCGCCTCCCAGACCACATCGCCTTGCGCATCACGCAACCGCACCGGCGCCCCGTTCGGCTCATTCTCATAAAAGAATAAGCCAGTTTCGACGATCCGTGTGCCACCCGCTGCGTCCGTTTCCAACTCGAACCGTTGCATCGCGAGCGGCTCGAACGAGTCGCCATGATACGCATAGAACCGCGCTTGCGGCGCAGAAGGCGCTGGTTCACGCACCTCCCCCACCATCACATCGCCGTCCCACAGGAACCACGTCTGCGATCCCTCTTCGCGATGCGTCATTCCCGAGCCACGCACCCCCGACGCCAGCTTGCCGATACGCCGTCCCAACGCATCATACCGATACGTCCAGCGCTCGTTGGACGTGTTTTCGAACCGCGACAGGCGCCCAAACGCATCCCACTCGAAACGCTGCACCCCTAACTGACGATCGTGACGCTCCGTGAGTTGTCCCGCCGCATCCAGCCACCAATGCGCGCCATCGGCCTGACGCAGTTCGCGCCCATCCTTGTCCTCGCGCACCGTCCGGAACCGATCGCCCTGCGCGTCGTACACGAAGTGACGCAAGCGCTCTGCCGGGTCCGTATGCGCAATGATTCGCCCCAGCGGATCATAGCGATACCGATCCACGCCGAGCCGGCTATCGCTGCGCGTCACCAGATTCCCGCTGACGTCGTACGCGTAGGCAACCTGTGCCTCGCGCCGTCCCGCAGAACGCACCGCCTGACGCGCAAGGTGTCCCGCGCGATCGTACTCGTACACCTGATCGAACTGTGCCGTGAACTTCAGCGCGCTCAGGCGGCCCGCCATGTCATGAGTAAAACGGACCGCCTCATGTTCGCCGATCTTGAGTGTCTGCGTCTGGCCCAATCCGTCGTAGCCGTATGTCAGCGTCTGACGGTACGCATCCTCGCTCGTCGATGCGCGCAGTTCGCGCCGCTGCGTGCTCAGTTGCCCCGCCGCATCGTACTCGTACCTCAGCGTGCCGAGCATGTCGCCCTGCCGCTGCGTCTCACCGGTGATGCGACCGTCGATATCGTACGTGCGCTCCACCACGCCATGCTCATTGCGCGCTTCGACCAGTTGGCCGCGACGGTTGTACGCGTACGCCTCGAGCGCCCCATTCCCCGCGCTTCGATGCGTGATGCGACCCAGCGCATCGCACGCTATCGCCAGCACCTTGCCCAGCGGATCGGTCGTACCCGTCAGATATCCCGCCGGATCGTACGCATAGCGGCGCGACTGCCCGTAATAATCGATCTCCTCGATCAAGCGCCCCGCCGCATCGCGCTTGAGCTGCCACGTCTGACCCAGCGGATTGCTCACGCCGATGAGTTGTTCTTCGGTGTCGTAGTGATAGCGCGTGACGCTTCCGTCCGGGTCCGTGCGCGTGTGCAACTGCCCCTGCCCGTAGTAGTCGAAACGCGTGACGTGACCCGCTTCATCCGTGTAGCCGACCAGGTTGTCCTCACGGTCGTACTCGCAGCGCACGCGCCGCTCGCCCGGAAGCTCACACGCGAGCAAGCGATCCTTGGCGTCCCAGGTGTAGCGCGTCGCTTCCTCGCCCGGCGATTCACGCCGCAGCAGATTCCCGCGCGCATCGTGCAAGAACCGCGTGATTCGGCCCAAGGCATCTGTCAGACTCGACAAGAATCCACGCTCGTCGTAATCGAGCGTCGAGGCGCGCTGGGCGGCATCGGTGACTTGCCTGAGCTGGCCGTGCGCATCGTACGTGAAGGCCGTCGCGAGGCCCGAGGGCGTCGTCTGCCGGATCAGATTGCCGTGCGCGTCCCAGGTCTGCCGCCACTGGCCGCCCTCGGGATCCGTGATCGACACCGGACGATGCTGCGCGTCGTATTCCGTCTCCACCACCGTCCGATCCGGCAGCCGATGGGCAAGCAGGTTGCCATACGCGTCGTACTCCCAATGGGTCGTGTTGCCGCCGGGGTCGACTTCCGCGATGGTGCGTCCCTGACCGTCGTACTGGTAGCTGCGCACGCCGCCCAGCCCGTCGATGCGCGCAACCGGCCATTGCTGATCGTTGTACTGCAGCACCGTGCGGTGGCCGAGCGAATCGGTGAAGCGAGTCTCGAGATGCGCGAGATCGTACTCGAAGCGATAGTCGTACAAACCGCCATCGCCCCATGCATGATCGACTCGCCAGAGTCCGTCATCGTGAAACCTGTGGCTGTAGTGAAACGACAGGCCGTTGCGGTCCGTGTGACGCACCATCTGGTGCTGTCTCGCATATTCGAAGCGGTACGGCACGTCGTGTGCGTCGAACACCGCGCTCAGATCGCCTCGCTCGTCCTGCCTGTAGGTCGCCAGTGGATGAACGCTTCCTTGCGCATCGCGCAGGCTCACCGCGCCGAGACAACCCTTCACGCTGCCGGGCGTCGCACGCACCTCGCGACCCGTCGGCCGATTGCCGCACTCCTCGATGAACCGGATCGACAACCCGCCGTCACGCGGCTCGATGTGTCGGTCGATACGCCACGCGTTTCCGTTCAGGTCCGACAGGCGGCTAAGCGCCAGGCCGAGGGTGCGGCCCTGCACGATCGACGGCACGCGCTCGCGCCATTGCCGGGACAGCGCGAACGCGAATTCGAGACCTGAACGCGTTCTGACTACAATTTCGTCATCCTCAATAAATAGGGCGTGACCATGCTGACGGTCGTACAGCCGCGCCGACCATCCGGTTTCTTGCGGCAATTCATCGAAGGCCGTGGCGTGATCCGCAAAGTGGACCGCTGCGCTGAACTGATCGCCATCGCGCACCAGTTCCAGGCGGATGTCTGCCGGACTGCGCCATCCGTGCCCCAGCGCGCCCGCAAAGTCGTCGTGGCTCGCGTAGTAACGATCCCACACGAGCGGCAGGCGCCCCTCGACCGTGAAGTCGTTCTGCTGCACGACCACTTCACCGGTGATCGAATTGACCGGTTCCGCGTCGAAAATCACGCACTTGATGAAACCCGACGGAAAATTCTTGAACAGCTTCTTAGCGAGCTTCGAGCCCCGGAACGCCTTGAACAGGGCGGCGGCAACCGCCAACATGTTCATGACCGGCGGTCCGCCCACGAGAACCGGACGCTCGGCCGGAATCGGCAGCATCACCGACGTGGGCAAGGACAACATCTTGCGGTCGGTGTGCGCGCTGTTATGCGACATCGGCATCATGCCGGCAAACCAGCAACTGAGCGCGGGCAGCGCGAGGAAAGACATTGGATCGCCATTGGCCAGCACGGTGCGGCTGCCCATGAACGACTCCGAGTCCTGCGACGGCCCTGCCGCATCCGGCCCAGTAAAGCCCGCCCCCAAAGGAAAATGCAGTCCCGGAACATGGAACGTGTGCGTGCCTGCGGTGGCGCGCAACATTCCATTGATGAAGATCGGCGCACCGCCTCCGCCCTTGCCCACGTTGCCGCCAAGGGCGTCGCTGGCTTTCTGCTGGAGCGCGTTGAGCTTGTTCAGCGCGCCCATGCCGGTCTTGACGGCGTCGTTGTTCATGACAGCGTTCATCGCGCCCATGCCCGACTTCACGACATCGCTGTTCATCACGTCCGCGATCTGCTGCTCGTGCGCTTGTACGAACGCCTCGGCCTGCTCTTCCACGAAGCTGAACACGATGCTGCCGATGACCGCCATCGCCGCATTCAAATATTCGCGCAGATCCAGCACCATCCCCACGTGCGGATGCGGCAGCGGAGTCGGCGCAGGCGCGTTCACCATATGGACATCGATGCCGACCACCGGCGTCAGGTGGTTCACAGCCAACATCGTCATGATGCGTTGCCCTCTTCCATGTTGTTGTTTGCGATCAATTGGGCGGAGACATCATTCGGCGAAAGCGGCTTCGACGTTTCTTTCCAGTCGGGGCCATACAGCGCCTCTAGCGCGCGTTCCAGTTCGCCGCGCCGCACATGCAGCCAACCGATGCGCTCGAGCATCCAGCTCACGACCAGTTGCAGATTGCTGTTTGCCCGCAGTGCCGGCTCCATGCTCTGGCCGGCTCCGAGCGCAAGGAAACCAGCGTCGAGCGCCGCATCGCGCTCGCGCGCGCGGTCCAGACACCATGCCCGCATGCGGTGCGCCTCGACCAGCAGGATGCTGTCCTTGTCCACCCGCGCGAATTCCGCGGCTTTCGCATAGCAACGCGCGGCGTCCAGATAGCGCTCGCGCGTGATCTGCACGCTCGCTTCACCGAACAATCCATTCACGACGAGCTTGTTGCCCGCAGGGTGCGATGCTTCGCGCGCCTGTTGCGCAGATGCCGTGGCGTCTCGATACGCGCTGAGTGCGAGATCCGCCGAGCCCCATTTGAGGTACGCCGCCCCGGCGAGCAGATGCACGGTCGCGCTCTGATCGAACCATTGCTTGGCGTCGCTCACGCCGAGCGCCGATGCGCGCAGGCGCTCCAGGCGAGCCGGGTCGTTGTGACCCAGGCTCTCCGAGAGTTCGACGAAGAGTCTGCGAAACTGTCCCGTCGCGCCGCGCTCGCCCGATTGCGCGGCCAGCTCACGCGGCAATGCCTGCATCTGATAGCGGCCGTCGGTTCGACGGACGGCATCGGGCCGCTGTTTCGCGAGCCCGCCAAATGCATTCGGATCGGTGCCCATCAGGACCAGCCGGAGGCGACGTGACAATCCGGCGTAAGGTCCGTTGAGCAGGTTCAGCAGTTTGTCGAGACATGCCTCGAACGCCTTGGGCTTGTCGTTGCGCGCTGGCGCGAGCACGAGCACCATGCCCGGAAACACGTCGGGATGATGGAGCATCAGGCTGTTCAAGACCGCAAACAGGTGTTGTGCCGCGTGGGCATGATTCCGCGCGGGCGGCTTCCAGTCCGCGACGATACCCGTGCGTGCGGAACCTTCACGCCGCGTATCGTAGAACGCGATGATTTCCTCGGCGAGCGCAGCCGGATATCGATCGGCGTCTTCGAACGGTGAGTTCAGTTCGAGCACGGCGTTCGACATCTCGCGCTGCGTCTGAAAGAACACCTTCAGCAATTCGGCGTCGGCTTCGTTCGCGTGCCAGTACAGCAAGCGCGCGGATTTGTCGTTTGCGAAGGCGAGCCAGTCTTCGTGCGCGGCCATCATGCGGCGCTCGACCGGGTTGGTGGGTTGCCAGTTCTGCATGAGCGACGCCGTCAGGGGTTCAGTTTGAGCGTGGCTCCGCTCACCGTATGCTCGCCCTTCGCGGTACTGGTCAGCGTCTTGCCGTCGACGGTTACTGTCGACCCGACGATCGCGTGACTGTCCGCACCTTGCGACAGAATCTTCACGCCCTTGATCTCGATCGTGCCATCGGACTTCATCGTGATGCTCGACTTGCCACACTCCAGCTTGATTTCATCAGTGGCCGTCGTGCGTATCGTTCCGACGACCTCGACTGCCTGACTGTCGTCAACCTTCACATACTGATGACCGGTCACTTTCTGCGTGTGATTGCTCAGCAGCGTTGTCGTCTTGTCCCCGTGAACGGTCTCCTCTTCCGTGCCAATCACCGTGGCGGTGCGCGTCTGCTCGACCGTGAAGGTGTCGTTTCCGACCACTTTCGCCTCGCGGTCCTTCTCGACCGTATGCGTCTGTTTGCCGGTGATGGTGGTGTCCTGATCCCCGCCGATGGTCAGCGTGTCGTTCTTCGTGACGGCCCGCTTGCGATTCGAATTGAGCGTGATCGTTTCGTCGCCCGTGACCGTTTCCGTTCGTGTGCCGGCGACGGTCGTCGTTTCGGTACCGCCGATCGACTTGATGCGGTTCACATTGACCGTGTGTGCCTCGTTGTTCTTGACGGTCGTGTTCATGTCTTTCTGCGCTTGCAGCCAGACTTCCTCCGCGCCTTGCTTGTCCTCGAAGCGCAAGCCGTTGGCGGTCTCCGCGCTGCCCTTCATGGATCGCGACAGCATCCCGCTCTGCGTTGCATTGCCTGGCAGATCCCACGGCGGCATTGTCTCGGCGTTGTACAGACGCCCGACCACGATCGGCCGGTCCGGATCGCCGCTCTCGAAATCGACGATCACCTCGGTCCCCACCCGCGGGATATTGACCCCGCCGAAGCCGCCGCCCGCCCAGGGGTAAGACACGCGCACCCAGCACGAGGAGTTCTGGTCCTTCACGCCCGAGCGATCCCATCGGAAGCTCAGCTTCACGCGGCCGTACTGGTCGGTCCAGATTTCCTGTCCGGCCGGCCCCGTCACCGTTGCGGTTTGCGGGCCGTTCGTGCGGGGTTTCGAATAGGGGCTGCGCAACGGGCGATACACCGTTGTCGCCGGCTGAACGATGAAGTCGCTATACAGGCGATGCTTGCCGGAGCCCGTCGAATCCTCCGCTTCGGATGCGGCAAAGGTCGCCGAGATCACCAGATACTCCTGATTCGCCGCTTCGTGCGGATAGCCCTCCAGACTGAAGGTCGTGCCGCATTCGATGTCACGCACGTTGCCGCCGCCGCTCGCGCGCTCCGCCTGCGCGCGAAGTTCCTCCATGCGCAACCGGGCGATCTGCTCGCCTTGAGAGGATTCCGTATAGTCGCCAGGCCATTCGTAGCGCTCGAAGTCGTTGTGCGCGGTGTTGCGGGGCAAGTCGTTCTGGGCAATCAGCGGCGCCGTGGGCTTCTTGAAGTCGTAGTCGTTCGTGGTCACACGCCCCGTCTTGAGCATGCCAGACATGTCGAAACGACTGATGTGCTCACGATCGCTCCGGCGTCCTGGCTGCACGTACCACAGCGTCTGATAAGCAGGGCTCTTGACCGGCTTGTGCGCGCCGAGCTGATCGACCAGCACCATGCGGTGGAAGCCATCGGCATGCTCGAAGAACCAGTAGATCCCATGTTCGGCCATCAGGCGCTGGATGAAACGGAAATCCGTCTCGCCGTATTGGACCTGATAATCCAGCACCGGATACGTCTCGCTGAGCCGCAACTCATACGAGTACATGTAATTCCCGAAGACCTCTTCGATGATCTCCACGACCGTTTTGCGCTGGAATATCCGAAAATCGGAACGCTGATCGGCCAGCGAAATCCAGGGTTCAAGCTCCAGCTGATACCGGCTCTGCCGTTCCAGTTGGCCGACGTAGCGTGCGGCGGTGACGATCCCGCTGATCTCGCGCTTGCCCGCGACGCCCGGCATGAAGCTGCCCATTTCCTCCAACTGGACGTTGATGGTCAGTTCCTTGCCGATCATGGCTGTGAGATCGAGATTGGCGGCGGCTTCGGCCGGCATGACCGACTCGAGCGGCGTACAGCAATCGATCGTGTACTTGTAGATACTCGACAGCGCCTCCGTACCCGACAGCGACCGCACCTGCAGTGCGGGCTCGCCCGTTGGTCCGTTCGGCAACGCCGCTCCACTGATGCTCACAGTGCGCTTGGTCAACACATTCATCATGACGGGAAACCCTCGATAAATCTTCACAGATCGATGGCAGATTCGTTACGCCACCAAATTCGATCAGTTATGCAAAATCTTTTTGAGATGCGCTTGCAGTTATGCGGCTGGTTCAGTTCAGATAGCCAGGCAAAACGCCGATGTGCGGGTCGATATGCAATCCGACGGTCGTGCTGCTCATGAGCAGCACGACGCGCGCTTGCGCGATGGCCCGCTCGGTCATCCAGAATGTCTCGGCCGATGAAAAGCCCATCATCATTTCGGACACGTTGATGCCGAGCAAGAGTGCACATGCATCCGCATCTGGAAAGAGGCGCATTCGGGCGTCCACGAATACCGCGCCGCCGCGAAAGTCCGTCAGGCTCAGTTCCTGACCGAAGAAAGCATCCGTCATGAATACGGTCGGCGCCGTCGGCGCTTCGGTGATCTCGTCTTTTGCTTCGTCGGCCTTTGCCTTTCCCTTCTCGTTTGCATCTGCTGCCGGCTTCTCGACCTTTGAATCGTCATCGGCGCTTGGAACGGCCTGCTTCACCTTTTCGCCTGCTGCCTCGTTTCTCTCGGGAAGACCGGCTTTCGCGTTGGCCGTATCGGCCTCCTTCGCCGTGGCCGGCTGCGGCGCGGCCTGTCCAATGACGGAAGCGACGGTGCCGTCGATCGCCGTGCTGAGCGAGTCAGTCAATCCGTCGACGAGCTTTTTGGCGCCCGGCAGCAACGACTCGGCTTTTCGGGCGGCGGCATCGGGACTCGGTTTCTTCACCTCGACCGGCGTCCCCCGCAGATCCTGGGGCAGCACCATGAGCGGCAACGCAACGCGCCCAACGCCGCCGTGCGCAGGCGCGTCTATTCTCGACCGGCCAAAATAAAGACTCTGACGTTTTCCATTCGGGTCGATCAGCGTGATCTCCCCGCCGGATGCAATGACGATATCCGCATTCATGCCGTACTTGATGTCGGCATGATAGGTCCATTTGCTCGGTCTCAGATGCGACATAGATTCGCTCTCCTTGATTTGCTCGATCGCGCGGACGCGCAAAGGTCGCGCTTCTCATACCCTGAAGCTTTCACGCGTCGACACTCCATTTTTCGATCAGGTCGGAAGGAATCGCGCCGATGATCTCCGCATACCCCTTGCCGACAAGAGACTCCGCTCGCCGCAGCAGAAGCGGAATCGGACTGCTCGGTTCGTGCCGTTCGAACCACAGTCGCACGGCGCGCATGGACTCGAGTGCGTCATCGCGCCCCCGGGCGTGCGTCTCCACGCGAGGCATCGGTGCTGCAACATCGACGAGTGCACGGGCATCAGCGATGTCCGTGTGCGCGTCGTTGCTTTCGTCGGCTGCAGCGTCACTCGTCGTCCGGACGACCTCATCTTCCGGACCAAGCGGCGCCATCGTCGGCGCCGCGGTGACGAAGTCGCCGGCCACCCGGCGCAACACGCGGCTCAGCGCGGAAAGATCGGGCGCATACACGCCGAGGTGCTGTTGACTCCATGCATCGATTTCGTCGAGACTCGCGAGTGCGATCTCGAAGCCGGCGAACACGGCAGGCTGCTGAACGCGCATGTCCTCGAGTTGCCGCGTCACGGATTCGACGGTCAGCGCGTCGCTCGCGCGCGGTTGCGCGAACGCCCGCTCGACATCGCGCACTTGCAGGCGCGCGACGCTTGAGCGCGTGAGCGCGATCTCGCGCACGTCGGAAAGCAGGCCTTCCATGTCGGTCAGCGCCTGAAGCGCATTCATCCGAATTTCCAGCGCGGCGTCACGATCCTCATCGACGCCCGGTTGCGGATGAATCGTGTCCGGATACGCGCCCAGCCACGACGCGAGCAGCCGCAGCCCCTCGGCCAGCCCGTTCGCTCCGGCAAGTCGCGTGCGGCATCGCGCGAAAAGGATGGCAATGCGGATGTCCTTGCTGCGCATCATCATCCGCCGGCAATCACGATCCACCTCGCCCCAGTTGATCGGCTCCGCCGAGCCGACGAAATCGCCGTACTGCGCGTCCATCTTCGCCGCGACCCGCGCGGCCAGCACGACGAATTCCGGGTCGTATTCGAGATCGACGCCACAAGGCGAGACAGGATCGATCGGCGCCAGCCAGTCGTGCGCCGGGCTATCGTTCGTCGCCGATGGTCTGGTTTTCGGTTGCGCCGCGCGCTTGTTGGTCGTGTTCATCGCGCTCCTCCACCCGCGCTGGCATGCACGGCGCGCTCCTCGCGTGTGCGCCGTGAGAATTGGTCGACGTATTGCTCCGGTTCGAAGCACATGCCCGCGACCGCCTGGCCTTCCGGGGAATGTCCCAGCCAGCCCGACCAGCCCAGTTGCTGCGGTCCGCCCACCATTGCGGCCGACGCACTCTCGGCTCGAATGCGCAGTTCGAGTTCCCACTCGAACTCGCGGCCGACGAAGCTGCGCACCAGATCGACCAGCATGGGCAAATCGTCGCCGCGCGGCGTGAACCGCAGGTACCGGTCCATATCGATCGGGCCGACGACGATGCGAAAGCGATATTGCCGGTCGGGTACCTGTTCGCCGAGCAACGCGCCCACGCCCATGGTCGCGGCCGGTCCCGCGCGTCCCAGATGCGTGTGCTCCTCGGCCGCGACCTCGATCCAGTGAAAGACGTATTCCACGATGTTCACTGGCACACCGAAGTAGTGCTCGAGCGTCATCCGCAGGCCGTCCGGATCACGCGCCTCGCGCACGAGACTCGACGCGGCAGCAAGCTGCGCGTGCGCCGGCAGCGTGCGCCGGCAGATTTCGTTTGTGTCCTGTCCGATGATGCTGGCGACATACAGCGAAAATGGCTCATCGCCCGGACGATCGAGCCCGGCCGCCGCCTGCGCCGAGGACCACGCCCGGTAGAGCAGCGTCAGATAGCGGTGGTGAAAGATGTCGAGGAAGTCGACCAGAGTCTTGTCGCGTCGCCATTCCTGTCGTTCCCGCGCAATTTCAGTCACATGAAGCGGCAACGGACCGTTCGGCCCGAGCATGCCGAGACCGAAAAGACGTATTTGCAGATGCCCGTCGTGCGCCCCCGCACTCGCGATTTCCCGCGGCGCGAACGTCAGGCTCGGGTACTGCCCGAGACGAAACGGCTCCGCGCTCGGACGTTGCGCCGTGCCGATGGGCGCGATGCCGGCGTTCGCACCGATGCGGCGCATCAGCGATAGAAAGCCGTAGCGCCACGGCTCGGACTCCAGACGCGAAAACGTCTCCGGCGAAAGCGGTGGATCGCGCAGCAAGGACGCGACAGGCAGGCGTTCCATCAGGCGACTCCGCGCGTGCCCATGCGCACCGGCCAGCGCATCACGCGACCGCGCTGCATCGAGTGCAGTTCGGTCTGCGTAAAGGAATTGATCGACACATGGCGCGCGAGATAGTGCTCCAGGATCAGGCCGAACAGATACGGACTCACGCCGGAGAAGCCCGTTTCGTCGACGGTCAACTGGCATTCGATGCCGCGCCCGAACACGAGCGGACCGGCGCCGGGCAGCTTTCTCGTGACCGGCTTCGTCCTGACGCCGACGAGGCTTTCGACCTGGCGCTGATGCTCGGTGTCCTCGGCATTCAGGAACAGCCGAAGCATGTCGCGCAGGCCTTGACCGCCCGGGCGATGATCGATGTCCTCCAGCGGCAGATAGTTGAAGTTCAACTGGCGAATCAGGCGCCATGCAATCTCGCCATCCGCATAGGGCGGCCGCGGCGCACTCGGCGCACGAATCAGCCCGATGCTCGCAATCGGTCCCGACTGCATCGTCTCGAAATCGTCGATACCGTTGCGCGGCACCAGGCTCGGCAAGTCACGATTGGTCAGCCACGCATCCACCGACAGGTAGCGCATGCTCTCGTGATAAGGCGCCTCCTGCTGGTCGACCAGCGACACGAACGTCTCCGTGCCGATATAGGGCGTGCGCGATCCGTAGCGGCGCGCGGAGTCCGACAGGAGCCTGCGCTCGCGGCGCATCGAGAAATACCGCCCGTGATTGCCTTCGTCGTCGTTGAGCGTCTGATAGAGCGGCCGGAATTCAAGCCGCGCCGGATTTTCCTTCACCTGACCATAGAGCGCGTCGACGGCGAACACCTCGTAGTCGAGCGGTGCGGCGCGCTTGGGCACCAGATGAAATTCCGTCTCGTTCTGCGATAGTTCTATGCGATCCAGTTTCTGCGGAAAAAGGTTGATGACCGGCGTGCAAAAGAGCGCAAAACGCGACGCATCGACGAGTCCGGCCAGACGATCCGTGGATCGGTCGAGCAGGATCACGATCTCGGCCTCGTTGCCGCGAACCTTCTTCAATCCTTCGTCGAGACCGGTCAACGTGAAGAAGTAGAAGCGGCTCGGACATGCGAAATATTCCTGCAGCAGGTTGTGTCCATGAAACTTCGCCCAGACGAGCGGCAGCATGCCCTGGTCGATCCCGAGCCCTTCGTGAACGACCGCCTGATCGCCCACGGCCGCAAACCGCCTGTCCGGTTCGCCGAATGCCCCTGATTCGCCGACGATCGACGCAACGCTTCCCGCATGCAGCAACTCGAACAGATTCGACGCGACCTGCTCCTCGCCGGCCAGATAAATGGGCAGGCGATCGAGCCCCCGAAGCTGCTCGATCTTGATGCCGCCGGTCGTGCGGATACGCAACCGCAGCGCGCCACGCACTTGCGCGTGCGCCGGCACGTAACGCTCGAGCGCGGGAATATCGGGAGGAACCCCGGTCAGGCGCGCGCTTACGATCTCCAGCGGGTAGAGCGTGACGTCCTGGCTCGTCCGGAACGTGCACGGGGTGCGCTCGCCGCGTGGGACATGGGTCTTGAAGGGCGTACCGCGCGCAATGCGAAAGCCTTCGGCGAGCGCGCCTTCGTTCATGCCCGGAAAGATTCGCGCGACGGCCATCGATGGTGTCGGGGCGACATAATTCGGATACACGACCTCGAGCAAGCGCTGGGTGAAGCGCGGAAACTCCGCATCGAGCTTGATTTGAACGCGCGCGGCCATGAAACAGAACGATTCGATCAGCCGCTCGACGTAAGGATCTGTCATTTCCTCCGCCTGCATGCCGAGGCGTCGCGCGATCTTGGGATGCGCGCGCGCGAACTCGCTGCCGCTTTCGCGCAGGTAGAGCAACTCCTGGTTGTAGTAGTGGAGCAGACGCGGATCCATGAAGACTCGGTTGATGCAATGAAAAAGTGACTCAGCCGCGTCGCGGCGAGGCGTGCAGGCGGCTCGTTTCGAGGTCGAGGCTTGTTTGCACGAGAAATTCGAGCGGATAAGGGTCCATGCGGATCAGTCCACGAATCTCGAACGTCATCTCGTTGTGCCGACCCAGCGTCTCCGTTGCCTTGAGCGGCGTAACGGACAGCGAATCGGCGATCAAGCGCGGCTCGAAGTCTCTGATGGCACGCGTGACGATGGCTTCGATATCCGCCCACTTGCGCGAGGCCAGGAAGGTTCCGGCGAGCGCTGGCACGCCGAAATTCAGCGTGGAAGCCGCGGCGAGCGGATAGCGCTCGCGATCGATCCGGTCTTCGAGACTGGTCGCATTGAGCAGATACGCCAGGTCGCGCTGAATGATGTCGCGAATCTGAGTGCGCGTCATGGCGTACTCGTCCGGTGTTTCGCTATGCCGATGAGGTGAGTCGTCGCGCAGTCGATCGATGAGAGTGGGCAACAGATAGTCGTCCGTCCGGCGCGGCGTGCTCGTCGTGCCCCCCACCCGTTTTCGCCCTGTCATTGCACGGCTCCACTGGCGGCGTCTGCGTCATCGAGCACATGCGCGTGTGTCGAGTTTCCGAATGTGCACTGGGCCAGATCGAACACACCGAAGTCCCCGGCGCTGGTCGCCCAGGTCTTGCAACCCGACGCAATCACGCCGGTGCGGCCGATGTCGTGCCAGACCGTGCGCCGGCCGAGCAGCAAGGCGTCGCGCTCGCGCGCTGCTTGCGCCGGCATCTCCGGATATCGCGCAGGCATGAAGCCATTGAGCGGCGTGCCGTCGGCGAGTGTCAGCGTTGCGGGCGCCCAGATCAGATCGACGAGCGAGACCGGACGCGCGATACGCCACGCCGCGATATCGGCCAGCGAGATCCATCGGTAGCGCCCCGCGGCGACGAACTCGCAGACGGGTCCGAGCCGGGTGTCGCTATCACCGATCCAGTCGAAGGACCCCGCTGAGCCGGCCCCTGAGACAAGGGGCGCCGCATCGAGCGCAGTTTCCCGCGCGGCATCCGCTTCGTCGATATGCCCACGCGCGGCGAGGCCCAGCGCAGCGTGCAAGCCATGCATCCAGGCGGGATTTCCGTCGAATACGAAGCCCGGTTCCTGAGCACCCGCCATGACTTTTCCGCGAACACGCTCCGCACGCACCAGGTCGCGATAAAGATGAGCTGTCCTGTCCTGTTGCTCGCCCAGTTGAGCGAACGCCTGGAGCTGCTGAATCGCGCGCGCCCATTGCTGCGTGATGCAGAGCCATTGAAACAGCACCCAGCGATGCGCTGCGGCAGCCGGCTCCTTGCGGATCTTCGCTTCTGCCGCTTCGATCGCCTGCTCAGGCGTGATGCCTTCGCCAGCGACATTGCTTGCGATGTTCAGGTTCATACATCCCCCTTTGAAGCGACATGCTCGCGCCGCGCGAAAACGCCGAAAGTTTGTTGCATCGGGCTGTCGATCGCCAGCGTGTGGTGCTCGCGACGAGCCAGTTCGGGCGTGACTCTCGCCGACCGCTCGGCCGCACTCGCGCGGCCCTGCACGGGCGCAAACATTTCGAGGATTTCCGGCACGGCGCGAGGCTCGGCGAGGTAGTCGTCGACATCATGGAGCGTGCCAAAAGCCTGTTCGAGCGAATCGGGCGCGCCGAGCCATTCACTGATCGCTCGATCCGCTGGCGCACGCGCCCCGGCAGGATACGTTTCGGGCACCGTGATCGGCTCGATCATCGGCGCGTCTGAATGCTCCCAGTTGTCTGCCGGCAAGCTCCGCGCACCCTCGAGCGCCTCGTAATAGCGTGCAGTAAGAACGCCGATGATATCGCTCTGACCGGGCTCCACGGACACGGGGACGCCTGCTTCTGGAATCACGAAGGCGTCGCTGTCCGGCAAAGGAAACACGAGCTCGCCGCCATCGCCTTTCGAAGGCGCAAATCCGGCCGGCTCGATTCGCTCTTCCATATTCATGCCCAACTCAAATTCACGAAAAAGATTGAGGACAAAAACTAACGGTTAATCATCACCAAATGACACCGGAGATTAACGCACGACTTACAGCTACTTGTCTATCCATAAATAGCTGCTTTCAATCAGGTTAAATGACTTATTTTTGAGATTTTGATACCCCCGCCTGATTTGCCGATTTTCATCCATTGAGATTAATCCTATTTAATCACCAAGATTCGTTAAAACTTCTAACAATCAGCAACTTACCGAACAGGATAAATTTATACCGTCCAAAAAATAAGATATTCTTTCAATGCCTTACAGACTGAATTTAATTGTTTGATGCTTTCAGGCAATCAATTTAAATTACTGGCAGCAAATTGCGCCGCGTTGACAACAACGATTTATTGAATCAATATTTTCGTCAGAACGCGTTGAAGAAACTGCGCAAAATGCCATCAAGACAACCTCACTCCCTCATTCAATAAATGATTTCTCGCCACGCGCTATTCGGTAAGCTCGGATCCACGCTCTTTCGCAGCGTTGAATCGGCAACCGCCTTTTGCAAGCTGCGCGGCAATCCGTACGTCGAACTCGTGCACTGGCTGCATCAGTTGCTGCAACTGGGCGACAGCGACCTGCATCGCATCGTGCGTCACGCGGACATCGATATCGAGGCGCTCGAGCGCGACATCGGTCGCGGCCTGTTGGCGCTACCCTCTGGCGCAAGTTCGATCAGCGATTTCTCCCATCACGTCGAAACCGCGATCGAGCGCGCGTGGGTGTTGTCGTCGCTCGCGTTCGGCGACCGCCGGATTCGCGGTGCATGGCTCGTAGCCGCATTGGTTGGCACACCTGAGCTGCGGCGCGTCCTGCTGTCGATCTCGCCTCTATTCGCCCGCATTCCGGCCGAGAAGCTCGAAGAGATATTCCCTGCCTGGATCAGCGGCTCGCCGGAAGCCGACGACACGCCCTACGATGGCAGCGATTTCGCACCCGCGTTGCCAGGCGAAGCGTCTCGTGCGATGACGCCCGCCGGCAAGGACGTGCTCGATCAATATTGCGCCGACCTGACCGCGCAAGCGCGAGCGGGCGGCGTTGATGCCGTTACCGGGCGCGAGCAGGAGATCCGCGCTCTCATCGACGTGCTGCTGCGCAGGCGCCAGAACAATCCTCTGCTCACTGGCGAAGCGGGCGTCGGCAAGACCGCCGTGGTCGAAGGCCTGGCGCTCGCGCTCGCCAGCGGCGACGTCCCCGCCGCATTGACGGAAGTTCGCCTGATGACGCTCGACGTCGGAGCACTGCTTGCCGGCGCCAGCATGAAGGGAGAATTCGAAGCCCGGCTGAAGAACGTGCTCGAGTCCGCGATAAAGTCCCCTGTGCCTGTCATCCTCTTCGTCGACGAGATTCACACGCTCGTCGGCGCAGGTGGACAAGCGGGCACTGGCGATGCCGCCAATCTGCTCAAACCCGCTCTGGCACGCGGTGCGGTCCGCGTCATCGGTGCGACGACGTGGTCCGAATACAAGCGCCACATCGAAAAGGATCCCGCGCTGACTCGCCGTTTCCAGGTGTTGCAAGTCGCCGAGCCTGAGGAAACCGCCGCAATCGACATGGTGCGTGGACTTGCCGGGGCATTCGCCCAGCATCACCGCGTGATCGTGCGCGATGAGGCCATTCGTGCGGCCGTCAAGCTGTCGCATCGATTCATTCCGTCTCGACAGTTGCCGGACAAAGCCATCAGCCTGCTCGACACCGCGTGCGCGCGCGTGGCGCTGTCTCAGCACGCGCCGCCCCGCGAACTACAGAATGTGCGTCAACGGCTGCAGGCTGCACGGGTCGAACATGCGTTGCTGGAACAGGAAGCGCGCATCGGCATCGGTTGCGCCGATCTGACCGCTTCGCAAGCGCGCATCGATGTGCTGCTCGCTGAGGAATGCGCCGTCGATACGCATTGGAAGGCACAGGCGCAAGCCGCGCAGTCGCTCACGGAAGCACGCGAGCGAGCGCTGGCGGCCGACTGCAAAGATACGTTGCAGCACGTCGGCGGTGATTCGGGTGAACCGCGTCCCACGCCGTCCTCCTTGCGCGAACTTGAGCAAGCCTTGCGCGACCTGCAGGGTGAAACGCCACTGGTCTTTCCGGAGGTGGACGAAAGCGTCGTCGCTGGCATCGTTTCAGACTGGACCGGCATTCCGGTGGGACGCATGGTCACCGATGAGATTTCCGCCGTGCGTGCGCTGCCCGTAACGCTGGCTCGTCGCGTGATCGGACAATCCGACGCGCTGAATCTCATCAGCGAGCGCGTTCAGACAGCGCGTGCCGGACTCTCCGATCCGAAGAAGCCGCTGGGCGTATTCCTGCTCGCGGGGCCGTCGGGCGTCGGCAAGACGGAAACAGCGCTCGCGCTGGCCGAAGCGCTGTATGGCGGCGAGCAGAATCTCATCACGATCAACATGAGCGAGTATCAGGAAGCGCACACGGTCTCGGGATTGAAGGGCGCGCCTCCTGGCTATGTCGGTTACGGCGAGGGCGGCGTGCTGACCGAGGCGGTGCGTCGCCGGCCGTACTCCGTCGTGTTGCTCGATGAAATCGAAAAGGCGCACCGCGACGTGCACGAAGTGTTCTTCCAGGTCTTCGACAAGGGATACATGGAAGACGGCGACGGCCGGTACATCGATTTCCACAACACAACCATCCTGCTCACCAGCAACGCGGGCGCAGAGCTGACGGCGAGCCTCTGCGCCGACGCCGCGCTCACGCCCGATCACGACGGCCTGCGTGAAGCGCTCGCGGCCGAGCTGCTCAAGACTTTTCCCGCGGCGTTCCTCGGGCGCGTCACTGTCGTGCCGTACTGGCCGCTCGCCGAGGCTTCGCTCGCGAGCATCGTGCGACTGCATCTCGACCGCGTGGCGCAGCGCATGTCGGAGAGTCACGGCATTGCCGTGACGTATGGCGATGCGCTCGTCGACTACATCGTTGGCCGCTGCCTCATGCAGGAAACGGGTGCGCGCGTCTTGATCGGTTTCATCGAGCAGCATGTGCTGCCTCGACTTTCCGCGTTCTGGCTCGATGCGTTTGCTGCGGAACGCGCGCTGAACCGGATCGACATGAATATCGCCGATCCGGACGCCGCGCCGCGTTCCGCGATCGTCCTGAACGCGTTGGAAGCGCCACAGCCAAATCTGGTGTTCGCCGAAGAAGCGCGCTAACACACTTGTCAAGCAGCCTTAAACCCATCGATCACGGAGTCACCCATGACCGTTTCCAATAGTTCGCAGAAGTTCATTGCGCGCAATCGCGCCCCGCGCGTGCAGATCGAGTACGACGTCGAAGTTTACGGCTCGGAGAAGAAGGTAGAACTTCCGTTCGTGATGGGCGTGCTCGCCGATCTTTCCGGCGCGGCGGTGGAACCGCTGCCTCCCGTGGCAGACCGCCGCTTCCTCGATATCGACATCGACAATTTCGACGAACGCATGAAGGCGATCAAGCCGCGCGTCGCGTTCTCCGTGCCCAATACGTTGACGGGCGAGGGCCAGATGATGGTCGACATCACCTTCGAGAGCATCGACGATTTCGCACCCGCGGCCATCGCGCGCAAAGTCGATTCGCTACGCCAGTTGCTGGACGCGCGCACGCAGCTCGCCAACCTGCAGACGTACATGGATGGCAAGTCGGGCGCCGAAGCACTCGTCAGTCAGTTGCTCGCGGACCCGGCCCTGCTCAAGTCGCTGGCATCCGAGCCGAAGCCGCAGAAGACCAAGGGCACATCCGAATCGGATGTCCCCGAACAGTCCACGCACTAACCGAGACCCGCAGCGCGCGCACCGCGCCGCCACGCCGCGACCGAATCAAGACCGAGGAAACCATGGCAGTCAATCAGGCACAGCACAAATCGGCCGAGACCGCAACGCACTCCGAATTCACGCATCTGCTTGCGCAGGAGTTTCGCACCAAGACCGATCACGCTCGCGAAGCCGTCGAGCAGGCGGTTCGGACGCTCGCCGAGCAGGCGCTGCGACAGTCGATCACCATGAGCGATGATGCTTACAAAAGCATCGAGGCGATCATCGGCCAGATCGATCACAAGCTTTCGGAGCAGATCAATCTGATCCTTCACCACGCCGACCTTCAAAAGCTGGAGTCGGCCTGGCGCGGGCTGCATCATCTCGTGTCAAACACCGAAACCGACGAGCGCCTGAAAATCCGCTTCATGGATGTGTCGAAGGACGATCTGCGCCGCACGATGAAGCGGTACAAGGGCATCGCGTGGGATCAAAGCCCGCTCTTCAAGCAGATTTACGAAGAGGGGTATGGGCAACTCGGCGGTGAGCCGTATGGCTGTCTCGTCGCGGACTACTACTTCGACCACACTCCGCCCGATGTCGATCTGCTGGGCTCGATCTCGAAGATCGCTGCGGCGGCGCATACGCCGTTCATCTCCGGCGCGTCGCCGTCCGCCCTGCAGATGGAATCGTGGCAGGAGCTTGCCAATCCGCGCGACCTGACGAAGATCTTCACGCAGAACCTCGAATACGCGCCCTGGAATTCGCTGCGCAACACGGAAGACGCGCGCTATATCGGGCTCGTCATGCCGCGATTCCTGTCGCGCCTGCCGTATGGCGCGAAGACCAATCCGGTGGACGAATTCGACTTCGAAGAGGAAACGCATGGCGCGGATCATCGCAACTATGCGTGGGCCAATGCGGCCTATGCAATGGCCGTGAACATCAACCGCTCGTTCAAGCACTATGGCTGGTGCTCGATGATCCGCGGCGTCGAATCAGGCGGCACGGTGGAGAACCTGCCTTGCCATACTTTCCCGACCGACGATGGCGGCGTGGACATGAAGTGCCCGACCGAGATCGCCATCTCCGACCGGCGCGAGGCAGAGTTGTCGAAAAACGGCTTCATTCCGCTGATTCATCGCAAGAGTACCGACCACGCGACCTTCATCGGCGCCCAGTCGCTTCAGAAGCCGACCGAATACTACGACCCGGACGCTACGGCGAACGCAAACCTGTCGGCACGTCTGCCCTATCTCTTCGCGTGCTCGCGCTTTGCACACTATCTGAAGTGCATCGTCCGCGACAAGATCGGCTCGTTCCAGGAGCGCGAAGACATGCAGAAATGGCTCAACGACTGGATCATGAATTACGTCGACGGCGATCCGCACAACTCTTCCGAAGCGACGAAAGCGAGTCGTCCGCTTGCCGCCGCGGAAGTCGTCGTCGAGGAAGTCGAAGGGAATCCGGGCTACTACCAGGCGCGATTCTTCTTGCGGCCGCACTTCCAGCTCGAGGGTCTGACGGTGTCGCTGCGGCTGGTGACGCGTTTGCCGTCCGTCAAGCAGGCGGCCTGAACGCTTCGTCGAATCCGGATCGCGCGCACGCTCATCGAGCCGCGCGAGCGGAAGAAAGTTGCAGCAGAAAGCTAACCCTTTCGACAGAGTCGTATGTACATCGAATTATTTTGAAAGTCGATGTAACCGTAACCTCGTAAGTTGTTTCAACAAGGAGCTATCAAATGGCACAAGACATTTTCATCAAACTCAACGGTATCGATGGTGAATCGCTGGACTCGAAGCACAAGAACGAAATCGAGGTGTTGAGCTGGGGTTGGCGCGTCGAGCAGCAATCCTCGGCGGCCTTCGGTAGCGGTATCGGCGCAGGCAAGGCCACCGCTGCGGATCTGGTGTTCGACCACTACATGGATTCCGCCAGTCCGAACCTGATGAAGTATTGCCTGACCGGCAAGCCTATCGACCAGGCCGTGCTGACGGTGCGCAAGGCCGGGGGTACGCCGCTCGAATATATCAAGTACACGTTGAGCGAAGTGCTCGTGACGCTGGTGCAGCCGTCCGGAAGCAATGGCGATACGGGCATTCGCGAACAAGTGCACCTGTCTTTCGTGAAGGTCAAGCAGGAACACGTCAAGCAGAACGCGCAGGGCGGCAACGGTGGCGTAGTCACCGCGGCCTATGACTTCAAGGCCAGCAAGGAAGCCTGATCACCTTGCCGTCGTCGAGCCCCGCCTTCGCTGCGGGGCTTCTTCCTCTTCTACTCTGTTCCGAGATTTCCACAGATGCGCTCGCCCGCTCGCATCGCCGCGCTGATTTCCCTCCTCCTGCTTACCGCGTGTGCCGGAAGCGAACGCACGCCACAGCGCGAGCCAGTCAAGCTCGACGTGTCCGTCATCGCATCATCCGGCGTCAATCCGGACGATCAGAAGCGTGCCGCGCCCATCGTGGTGCGCATCTATGAACTGAAGAACGCCGACGCCTTCAATCAGTCGGACTTCTACTCCCTGCAGGATAAAGACAAGGACGTGCTGAACGACGATCTGGTCCAGCGCGACCAGTTCCAGCTTCGTCCTGGCGACCAGAAGTCCATCCGGCGCGACGCTAATCAGGCCACCACCATGATCGGCGTGCTCGCGGCCTACCGCGATCTGCCCAACGCCGTCTGGCGCGCCACCTGGCCGCTGCCGCCTGCGCCGTCCGCGGCCTGGTATCGCTTCGCGCCGAAACTCAAACTCGTCATCGATCTCGATGCGAGCGCTATCAAGATCACCGATGCCGCCCCAAAGAACAAGTGAAGAGCAATCCGCATGACCTGGCATAACAAAGTCACCTGGAGCGAAGGACTCTTCCTGCGCCCGCAACTTTTCCAGCAGCAGGAACGCTACCTCGAGCAATTCGCTCACAAGCGCGCTGCTCCGCTGTCGCCGTTCTTCTTTGGCTTCTCGCGCTATGAGATCGACCTGGAAGCGCTCGCGCTGGGCAAAGTCATCGCCAAATCGGTGAGCGGCGTGTTTCCCGACGGCACGCCGTTCGATGCGCCGGGACACGCCTCGCTCCCGGCACCGTTGACCGTCCGCGCGGAGCATCTGGACCAGCTCATCCACCTGGCGGTGCCGGTGCGCGTGCCTAACGGCGAAGAAACGACTTTCGAGGACACGCCCGACTCGCTTGCCCGCTACAACGTGTTCGCAGCCGATCTGCGCGACGCCAACTCGATCGGTCAAGGTCAAAAGACGGTGCAGCTTTCCAATCTGAGACTGCGTCTTCTGCCGGAAAAGGAACTCACCGACGCCTGGATCGGGCTGCCATTCGCACGCGTGAAGACATTGCGTGCCGACGGCAGCATCGAACTCGATGAAACGCTGGTCCCGCCCGTCTCCGGCTTCGGCGCGAGTGAATTGCTCACGAAATGGCTCGGCAATATTCATGAACTGGCCCGACTGCGCGCCGAGTCCCTCGCCAGACGCCTGACGGGCGGTGATGGTCAGGCTGGGACAGTCGCGGAAGTGTCGGACTACCTTTTGCTGCAAACGCTGAATCGCTATGAGCCAGTGCTGCAACATCTGCGGCGCGTCCCGAGCACCTCCCCGTCCGACCTGTACGCACTGCTGGTATCCATGGCCGGCGAGCTATCGACTTACGTGCGCCCCGAGACGCGCCGGCCGCTCGACTCGCATCCGGCCTATCGGCACAAGGAGCCGCACGTATGCCTCAAACCACTCGTCGACGACATCCAGTGGCTGCTCAATGCCGTGCTGATTCGCGCGGCGCAGCGCATCGAACTCGAGGAAGTGGGATACGGCATGCGCAACGCGTCGGTCGACCCGCAGGACATTCGCGGCTTCACGTCCGTCGTGCTCGCGGTCGCGGCCCAGATGCCCGCGGAGACGCTGGCTGAACGCTTTGCCGCGCAATCGAAGATGGGGCCATCGGAACGCCTCCCGGATCTCGTGCGCGCGCATCTTCCCGGCATCGGGTTGCGCGTGCTGCCCGTGCCGCCGCGGCAGATTCCTTTCAATGCCGGATATATCTACTACGAGCTTGCGCGCACGGGTCCGCTGTGGGACATGGTCGCGAATCATGGCGGTATCGCTCTGCACGTCGCAGGAGAGTTTCCGTCGCTCAGGCTCGAGCTTTGGGGCGTGCGCGGCTGAGCACGGATCAAGACCGCGAGCGGAGCGCTTCGCGGCGAGGCGCGTTCGCACGCGCGCGTTTATGGGGAACGGAGTAAAGCATGGACACGCTGGACGAGACAAAGGCACCGCCCTCGAAGCAAGCGGGAGGGGCCGGGGCCCACTGGACGCCGGACCGACCCGATCAGAATGCCGGGCTGACAGACACCACGCTTCCTGGAGAACCGCACAGCGAGCGCCTGCGTACGATTCAGCAGGCAACGAATCCGTTGCTGGAAGCGGCGCGCCCGCTCCTGCGCGCACTCGCCGACATGCCCAATGTGCTGGATGAAGACGCGTCGAAGCGGCTTCTGCTGGTGCTCAGCCAGGAAATGCGCATGTTCGAAACTCTCTGCGAGCAAGCGAAAATCAGGCGCGACCACATGCTCGGCGCCCGATATTGCCTTTGCACGGCGCTCGATGAAGCTGCGATGAAGACCCCATGGGGCGGCACGAAAGCGGGTGCGCAATGGAGCGGGAACGCGCTCGCGGTCGCGTTTCATAATGATCGCGAGGGCGGCGTAAAGATCTATCTGCTGATCGGCCGCCTCATGAGCGAGCCGCGCGAGCATCTCGACCTGCTCGAAGTGATCTACCGCATCCTGAGCTTCGGATTCATGGGGCGCTACCGGAGCGAGCCCGATGGTGCGCGCAGTCACGAGGCCGTGCGTCAGCGGCTCTATCACGAGATCCGGTTGGGCCGTGGCAGTCCGCAGGGGGCGCTGTCCCCGCATGCGCATTCCGATGCGCGGGGACGGCGACTCGCCTTCCACGACTTCCCCGTCTGGATTACGGTCGCCGTGCTTGGCTTCGTGGTGCTGTCGCTCTGTGCGTGGTTCAAGTATCAACTGCTGGGCGCGAGTGCGGCCGTCGAGAAACAGATCATCGATATCGGCCGGATGACGCCGCCCGCCGCGCCCCGCCGCGCCAACCTCAAGGAACTACTGAAAGATGAGATTGCTGCGGGCACCGTCAGCGTCACGGAGGATGCGAAGCACAGCGCCGTGACGTTCCGCGGAGACGCGATGTTCAGACCCGGCGGCGCCGCGGTGAACGCCTCGATGAACCCCTTGATCGCGAAGATCGCTCAGGAGATCGCCAAGGTACCAGGAAAGGTGACGGTCTCGGGCTACACGGACAACGTGCCGGTCAGAAGCCGTCAGTATGAATCGAACGGCACCCTGTCCGAAGAGCGCGCCACGCAGGTCATGCAGATGCTGCAGGCAGCCGGCGTGCCTGCCGGCCGTCTCGAAGCCATCGGCAAGGGTGAAGCCGATCCAGTCGGTAACAACGCCACGGCTCAGGGGCGTGCGCAAAACCGGCGCGTCGAAATTTCGGTTGCCTCCTGAGATCAGCCCATTCTCGACCCTGTCGAACGGAATCAAAGCATGAAGAAGTTGTCGTTCCTCGTCTCGCGCTGGTTTCTGGCGCTGCTCGCGCTGGCGCTCCTCTCTCTCGCGATATGGTTCATCGGACCTTATCTGGCTTTCAGCGAACTGAAGCCGCTCGAAGGTATCGGCATGCGTGTGCTGATCATCGCGCTACTGTTGTGCGGCGCGC
The DNA here is from genome assembly GCF_001544915.2 of Caballeronia pedi. GTDB lineage: Bacteria > Pseudomonadota > Gammaproteobacteria > Burkholderiales > Burkholderiaceae > Caballeronia > Caballeronia pedi. The sequence continues at coordinate 427,453 of NZ_FCOE02000003.1, forward strand.
TGCTGTGGCTCAATGGATGGTCGACGGCCATCGTGTTCGGCGTGCTGCTGTGTCTGGCGATCTGGCATGCCGCGCCGCTCGTGAGCATCGGACAAACCCGGCCTTTCGCCTCCCTCGCCGCGCGGCTGGCCGTGATTGCCGCGGTGATCGTCCTGTTCATCGCTTTCGGTCTTCACTGGATCTGGAAGCGCATGCGCACCGACGAACAGTTCCTGAAGAAGGCGCTGCGCTTCGACAGCAAAAGCCCCTCCCTGGCCGCCGCGCGGATCAGTCAGCTCGAGGCGCGCATGAACGTCGCGTTGACGCGCCTGAAATCGATGCGCACAGGCGCACGCGGCGTCACCCGGATGTTCCAGGGTACGCGTTACCTCTACGAACTGCCGTGGTACATCACGCTCGGGGCAAAGTCATCGGGGAAGACGCGCGCCCTGTTCAACTCGGGTCTGTCGTTCCCCGAGGGCAAGTCCGCTTCTCGCTCCGGCGGCACGCAACAGGTCGATTGGTGGCTCGCGAATGAGGCCGTCCTCATCGATACCGCCGGCTACTACGTTCATCCGGGTACGTCGACGCACGCGCTGCCGGACGCCGCCGAACCCGCACACGCCGAAAGCGGCCGATCCGGAGATCTGCGGAGCGCCGCCCCTTCTGCAACCGGAAGCGAAGCTCCCGTGTCCGACGCCGATCACCATCGCCGCCTCGACGACGACGAATGGTTCGGTCTGCTCTCGTTACTGCGACGCCGGCGTCCGCGCGCGCCGGTCAACGGAGCGCTGCTGACCCTCAATCTCGATATCCTGACGTCGGCGGATCCCATGCTGCGCATCGCCGAAGCGCACGCGCTGCGCGACCGTCTCGCCGATTTGCGTAACGTGCTGGGAATACGCTTCCCGGTGTACGTCATGATCACGCAGATGGATCGTCTCCCGGGCTTCGTGGACTACTTCGCCTCACTGACGGAAGAAAGCCGCGCACAGATATGGGGCGTCACCTTGCCGACGACCGACGCAATGCCCGGACATCACCCGCTCCAGATGCACTACCAGCAGGAACTGCAAGCGCTCGCGGTTCGCGTGGCGTCCGGCGTCAACACGCGCCTGAACGACGAATACGATATGACCTCCCGGCGCAGTCTGGCAAGCCTGCCGGAGGCGTTCGCCGCACTGATCGCTCCGTTATGCGATTTGCTGAGCGAACTGTTCGTCGATTCCCGCTACGACGACACTCAGCAGCGCCCGATGCTACGCGGTGTCTATTTCACGAGCGCGATGCAAGGCGGCAAGAACGTCGTTGCGGAACCGCTGACTGTGATGCGTCGGATCGGTTCGAATCACGCCGCCGAGCGCCCGCATGACGCGCGCAACGAGAGCTTCTTCCTGAATGCGCTTTTCGCGAAAGTGATCCTGCCGGAAGCGCACCTCGTGCGTCCGAACCTGCGCTGGGAGTACCGGTTCCGCGCACTGCGCCTCGTCGGCCATGCGCTTGCCGTGGTTCTGTTCGGATGGCTCGCGATGGGTCTCGTCACGAGTTTCGGCAACAACAGCGCCTATCTCGAAGCCATCGCGCGCAAGACGCACGCGTTGTCGGCGAAAGTCACCCAGCTGTATCGCGATCCGAAGCCGGAAAACGTGCCGGACGCGCTCACCGAAGCGCGTTATCTGCCCACCTGGACCGGACTCGATCTCTCCGCGCCCGAGCCGGGTTTCCGCTTCGGTCTCTACGCCGCGCCGGCTGTCGTCGAGGCCTCGGAAGCCACGTACCGCGCGCTCGAGAATTGCCTGCTGCTGCCGCATGTCGTGCATCGCATCGAGGACGCGCTCTCGCAGGCCATCGCGGAGAAGGACCCCGCAGCCACCTATAACGCACTGCGCGTCTATCTGATGCTGTATGACCGCGCGAAGTTCGACGCCGGCGAAGTAAAGGCGTGGGTACTCGATGACTGGGCGAAGACCGACAGCGCAGCGGTGTTCGGCGGCCGTGCATCCATGATCGATCACGTTCAGCAACTCTTCTCGGGTGAGCGGATCGTGCAATCCCCGCTTATCCGCAACGATGCGCTGATTCAACGCGCCCGTGCCCTGCTCGACACCAGCAATGGCACACAGCGCCTTTACGAGCGCGCGAAGGCGGCCATGTCGGCGGAGTCACCCGACGAGTTCACTTTGCTACGCACAGTAGGTCCGCAAGCGGGCACTGTGTTCACGCGGGCGAGCGGTGCGCCGCTTTCGCGTGGCGTGCCCGGACTTTTCAGCTATGAAGGCTATCGCAGCCTGTTCGACAAACGCCTGCACGAATTCGTCCAGCATGCCCGCGGCGACGATGCCTGGGTGATGGGACGGTCATATCTCGAAGACTGGTCGGGCGCGGGTCAAAAAAAAACGGCTGACATCGTGAAGTCGGCGACGGGCGCGGATGATTCGCTGAGCGAGGCCATCCGTCGACTGTATCTGACGGAATATGCGCAGCAATGGGACGCCTTTCTCGCCGATATTCGGCCAGTAACCGGCACCAGCCTCTCGTTCAATCTGCAGATCCTGCGGCAGTTCGCGGCTCCCGATTCGCCGCTGACGCGTCTTGCCCGAGCGGCGGTCCGGGAAACGACGCTGACGCGTAACCCGGGCGCCAACGATTCGCTGCTGCAAAAGACCAGTGACCAGCTTTCGCAGAAGGCGGACAAGGCGCTCGGCATCCGCGCGGAAGAACGGATCGAGCGCGAAATCGTCGACAATCGTTTTGCGGCTCTGCGAGAGATGGTCACCGGCGACGCGGCCGCTCAGAACGGTGCGCCCGCGCCGCCCGCTCAGGCGAACAAGACCGGCCTCGATGGCGTGAGCGCCTTGCTCAACGAGAACTACACGGCATTGACGGTCGCGGACAATGCGATCGCGAACAACAGTCTGCCGCCCGCGAGCGACGCGTCCGCCAAACTGAAGATGGCCGCGAACACGATGCCAGCGCCGTTTCGCGAAGTGCTGCTGGGCCTGTCTTCGCAAGGTTCGCGCGAAGTGGCTCAGGGCATCGGCCAGTTGCTTTCGCGTCAGATGCAGTCGGTGGTCGGCGACGCTTGCCGTCTGGCAATCGAGGGCAACTTTCCCTTCGCGCCCGACAGCAAGCGCGATGTCAGCATCGACGACTTCACGCGCATGTTTGCGCTGGGCGGCGTCATCGACGATTTCTTCACCAAGAACCTCGGCCCGCTCGTCGACGTATCTGGCAAACCGTGGCGCTACAAGACCTTGCCGGGCGCCACCGAACCAGTTCACGGCCCCGATCTGGAGCCTTTCCAGCATGCCCAGGAAATTCGCAACGTGTTCTTCGGAGAACAGGGCAAGCAGTTGTCATGGAAGATGGAACTGCGCGTTCCGGAAGTCGATCCGACGATCCTGAGCCTAGCGATCGATATCGACGGACAGAGCATGCTGTATCAGCATGGCCCGGTCAGGCCGCTGGTCGCGGCATGGCCCGGTCCTCGCGGCGGCGTTCATGCGGAAATCACGGCGAGCCCGCGGATTCGCCAGGAGACCTCGACCATCGCAGTCGATGGCCCGTGGGCCTTGTTGCGGCTGCTCCACAAAGGGCAAGTAACGCCGACCGCGACGCCCGGACGCACGCGTGTGGCGCTGGATTTCGATGGTCGCAAGGCGGTTCTCGATGTCGCGAGCACGGGCAGCGTGGCAAACCCCTTGACGAGCGACCTGCTCACGACTTTTCGCTGCCCGAGCGCAATGCCCATATTCGCGCTCTCGGATAGCGGACCGCCGCCCGGCCTGCCGTCGGCCGCGACTGTGCCGCCTCAGTCCGCCCGCTGAACACGCATCGATCAGTCAACCGCCGCCAGCACTTCCGCCGCCCTGCCAGCCACGATCGTCCTCGGCGCGGGGATAACCACCGGCGCCGGCAACGCCAGCGTCAACGCCTTGCGCGCGCGCATCATCGAATTGCGCACGCGCCGTTCCGGCCGACTCAGCATCCCGCCGCCGACGAGCGCGACGAACGAGGCGATCAGAGGCACCGCGAGCAGCATCGTCGCGAATTTGAAGAGGCCGAGCTTGAGCGGACTACGCGACGCCCACGCCGACCACGCGATCGCAAAGCACCCATACGCGATACCGGCTGGCGCGCCCGCCAGTTCGGGCACGCCGACGCGTTGCGCGAACGGCGTCGGGAAAATCAGAACGAAGAGCGCGATGCTGGACATCGCATGCACGAGAAGCGCACGCCGCCGCTTGAGCAATCCCGTGATCGACCAGAACGCCAGCACCAGCACGAAAGGCGGACACGCGGCCACCACCGCCGCCAGCGCGAGATACACCACGACGCCGCTCATCAGATTGCGCAAATACCCTTCCGATGATGCATACCAGACCATGTACGCCGCAGCGAACGCTGCCACGCACGCAATGAACGCCGTCATGCCACCCAGCCCGTCAGGCGCAACGACGAGCCTCAGCAGCAGAAGACTCGTGAAGCCCACGAGATACACCAGAAACCGCATAACCGAAAAACGCTGTTTCATACCACGCCCCTTTCCCCTGACGGTGCAAGCGGTCGCCACCACGGCCGCTCTGTCGCGCGATATCGCCGTATCGCGCTGCAAGAGACCTTAGGAGACCCGTCCTCGCCCATCTATCGCCCGCGTCCGAATTCAATGACGGATCGCAGGCTCAAAAGCGCCGCCGCGAATAGCCTTTCGGTCTTTCACGGTCGACGTCTCTTTATCGACTGGGGAATGGGAAAACTTTAGCCCTCGGTGCGGGGCTAGAGGGGGAACAGCAACAGCGTCAGCGCGCGAGCGGTTTGGCCAGTTGCATCGACGACGCACGCACGAATTTGCCCGCGCCGAGATGGTGAATCGTGTGCAGCGGCTGGTTCGACTCGTCGACGGTCCAGTGGCCATCGACGAACACGCGCGCATCGGCGGCGGCCGCGACGACTTCGGCGAAACAGGTGTCGTAGGCGTCTTCCGTGTGCTTCTCGTCGATCAGCCTGCATTCGAGCCACGCCGAACAGTTCGTCTCGATGAGCGGCAGGCCGAGCACCGGCCCCTTCACCGTTTCGATGCCGAAGGCGTCGAACTTGTCGATCTCGCGCCCGCTCGAGGTGCCGACGGCATAGGTGAGATCGATCATCGCCGCACCCGGGACGATGATGCCGAACGTGCCGCTCGCGGCGGCAAGTTCGCGCGTGTACGTGCGCTTGTCGATCACGACGGCGATGCGCGGCGGCGTGAATTCCACCGGCATCGACCAGGCGGCGGCCATTACGTTGCGCCGGCCTTCGTGCGCGCTCGTGACCAGAACGGTCGGGCCATGGTTGATAAGACGGCTGGCGTGCTCCAGCTTGACGGGACGAAAGTGGCTCATGGTTCTATGTATGCAAAAGACAATTCGAGGGATTGTATGCGGCGTTCAAAATGCACGCGCAGCAGTCTGATCGATCCCCGAAAACTCGCCTTGACAGACACTCTTACGATATATATCTTTAGATATGTTTTACGACATATCTGGAGTGTTCATATGAAATCCCGTTGCTTTCAACGCGCGCGTGAAGCCGGTTTCCGCGCATTCGGTTTTGGTTCTCCCTTCGAAGCGCCCGAGTGGGCTGAACGCTTCGCCTTCGAACGCTGGGGCATGATCGGACGGCACCGCCATGGCGGCGGCGGCCGCTTCGGCAGCGGTCCCGGCGGCATGGGTGGAATGGGTGGAATGGGCGGCATGGGCGGTGGATTCGGCGGCGAAGACGGCATGCCGCGCGGCCGCAAGTTTTCCTCCGACGACCTGCAACTGCTGCTGCTCGCGCTGCTTGCCGAAGCACCGCGCCACGGCTACGAACTCATCAAGGCGCTGGAAGACCGCTCGAACGGCTTCTACGCGCCGAGCCCCGGCATGGTCTACCCGGCGCTCACGTATCTCGAAGAACTGGGCCATACGACCGTCGAACTGGAAGGCAATCGCAAGCGTTATGCGCTCTCCGATGCGGGCCGCGACTACCTCGCATCGAACCGCGAGCGTGTGGACATCATGCTCGCGAAACTCACGCACTTCGCGCGCAAGATGGATCTGGTGAGGCGCGCATACATGGGCGAGGAAGTCGATGACGCATCGGCCGACAGCGGCTGGGCGCCCGAACTGATCGCCGCGCGCCGCGCGCTGAAGAAAGCGCTGCTCTTGCGCACCGATGCGCCGCAGGACGAACAACGCCGCATCGCCGCGATCCTTGCCCGCGCGACGGCGGAAATCGAACAGAACCCCGCGCCGAAGCAGGCGTAAGAAGGAGCCACACACGATGACCGAATCCATTCTGCAAGACCGGCCCGATCTCGAAGTCACGCGCGTGCGCCACGCGCTCAGGTTCCGCCTGCTGCAGGTCACGCGCGTGCAGGCGCTCAATCCCCATCTCGTGCGCGTGAGCTTCACGGGCGACGATCTCGCGGACTTCGTCAGCGCCTCGTTCGACGACCACGTGAAGCTGTTTTTCCCGCAGCCCGGCGAGACGATGCCCGCGCTTCCGCAAGCGGGCCCCAATGGTCCCGAGTTCGATCCTTCGAAGCCGCGTCCGATCGCGCGCGATTTCACGCCACGTCGTTTCGACACGGAGAAACGCGAACTCGATATCGAATTCGCGCTGCATGAAGCCGGTCCCGCGACAGCCTGGGCCGTGCAAGCCGCGCCGGGCCAGTATCTCGGCATTGGCGGACCGCGTGGTTCCTTCGTGATACCGACGCAATTCGACTGGCATCTGATGATCGGCGATGAAACCGCACTGCCCGCCATCGCGCGTCGTCTCGAAGAGTTGCCCGAAGGCACGCGCGTCGCGACGCTGATCGAAGTGGCCGATCAATCTGCACGCATCGAATTCGACACGCGCGCCGATCTCTACGCGCAATGGCGTTATCGCAATGAAAGCGAACATCCCGGCGGCGAGCTTCTGCTTGCGCTGCGCGAAACCTTTCTGCCCGATGGCGAAGGCTATGTGTGGGCAGCAGGCGAAGCCACGCTCATGCGCGCCGTGCGCAAGCTGCTCTGCGAGGAACGCGGCATCGACAAGCGCCGCATTCGCGCATCGGCGTACTGGAAGCGCGGCGAGCAAGGCGTGCACGAAACGATCGACGGTTGATCGCACGTTGAGCGACGCAGGCATCATGGAAAGCCGCGATAATCGAGGGCATCCAACGCTCATCGAACGGCAGTGCGACCATGACCGACACATTCAAGAAGAAGCCCGGCGACGAACCCGCGCAACCGGGCGGCCTGCGCAAATCGCTGACGAGCTACGGAGACAGCGGCTTTTCGCTATTTCTGCGCAAGGCGTTCATCAAAGGCGCGGGTTATACCGACAGCGCGCTCGATCGCCCGGTGATCGGCATCGTCAATACAGGCAGCGCGTATAACCCGTGTCACGGCAATGCGCCGCAACTCATCGACGCGGTGAAACGTGGCGTGATGCTCGCGGGCGGCTTGCCGATGGACTTTCCGACGATATCCATCGCCGAATCGTTCTCGCAACCGACGAGCATGTATCTGCGTAATCTGATGTCGATCGACACGGAAGAGATGATCCGCGCGCAACCGATGGATGCGGTCGTGCTGATCGGCGGATGCGACAAGACCGTGCCCGCGCAACTGATGGGCGCGGCATCGGCGGGCATTCCCGCGATTCAGCTCATTACCGGTTCGATGCTCACGGGCGCGCATCGCGGCGAACGCGTGGGCGCATGCACCGATTGCCGGCGCTACTGGGGGCGTTTTCGCGCGCAGGAGATCGACGAAGCGGAGGTCGCGGCGGTCAACGACCGGCTCGTCGCGAGCGTGGGCACGTGCTCCGTGATGGGCACGGCAAGCACGATGGCCTGCATTGCGGAAGCGCTCGGCATGACGGTGCCGGGCGGCGCGTCGCCGCCGGCGGTGACGTCGGACCGCATGCGCATCGCGGAACTGACCGGCACGCAAGCCGTGCGGATGGCGCACGATAACCTCACCATCGACAGGATTCTCACCGCCGAAGCATTCGAAAACGCGATGCGTGTGCTGCTCGCGATCGGCGGCTCGACCAACGGCATCGTGCATCTCACCGCGATTGCCGGCCGCATGGGCTACGACGTCGATCTGAAGGCGCTCGATCGCATGGGACGCGAGACGCCTGTGCTCGTCGACCTGAAGCCGTCAGGCTCGCATTACATGGAGGACTTCCACAGAGCCGGCGGCATGGCGACGCTCCTGCGCGAACTGAAGCCGCTTCTGAACCTCGACGCGCTGACCGTGACGGGCCGCACGCTCGGCGAAGAGATCGAAGCCGCGGGTCCGGCATTCGAGCAGGACGTCGTGCGTGCGTTCGACCAGCCGATCTATCCGCAAGGCGGCATCGCGGTGCTCGAAGGCAATCTCGCCCCGGGTGGCGCGATCATCAAGCAGTCGGCCGCCGATGCGAAGCTGATGGAGCACGAAGGTCGCGCAGTCGTGTTCGAGAGCGGCGCGGATCTCGCGGCGCGCATCGATGCCGACGATCTCGACGTCACGCCCGACGATATTCTCGTGCTGAAGAACATCGGCCCGAAGGGTGCGCCGGGCATGCCCGAAGCGGGCTATATCCCGATTCCGCGCAAGCTCGCCATCGCGGGCGTGAAGGACATCGTACGCATTTCCGACGGACGCATGAGCGGCACCGCGTTCGGCACGATCGTCCTGCACGTGACGCCGGAATCGGCGGTCGGCGGGCCGCTCGCGCACGTTCGAAGCGGCGACCGTATCCGCCTGAGCGTGTCGAAGCGCGAGATCAGTCTGCTCATCAGCGATGAAGAGCTCGCCTCGCGCGTGCAGGCATCGCCGGTCACGCCGCCGAGCGCGCAGCGCGGTTATCGCAAGCTGTTTTACGACACCGTGACGCAGGCGGACAAGGGCGTCGATTTCGATTTTCTGCGCGCTACGGAGAAACGAGGCGTGACGCCGCGCAAGTGAATGGCTATTTCGCGAAACGCTTTTCGACATCGACCGCCTTGTCGAGTCCGACGAATCGGTTGTACTCGTCGAACGGCGTCAGACGATCGGCTATAGCATCCGTCGAGCCTTCGCGCATGAACACGGCAAGCATGTCCTTTACCGCCTTGTGCATCGCGAGCATCGGCTCGATGGGACTCAAGGTGTAGTCGAAGCCGATTTCATACGCATCTTTCATCGACACGTACGGACTCTTGCCCGTGCGCGCTTGATTGAACAGAATCGGCTTGCCGAGCGGCTTGAGGCGCCGCGTCAGCTCGCGCATGTGTTCGAGGCTCTCGGGGGCATCGGCATAGAGCCCGTCCGCGCCCGCATGCGCGTACGCTTCGAGCCGCTCGATGGCGTCGTCGATACCTGTCACGGCAATCGCATCGGTGCGCGCCACGATGAAGAAATCCGGATCGCGGCGCGCGTCGATCATCGCGCGTAATTTCAGCACCATCTCTTCCTTCGATACGAGTTGCTTGCCCGCATAGTGGCCGCATTTTTTCGGCAACGCCTGATCTTCCAGATGCAACACGGACGCGCCCGCCTCTTCCCAGAGACGCATCGTGCGCTGCACGTCGAGAATGCCGCCGTAACCCGTATCGGCATCCGCGAAGATCGGCACCGATGTCACGCGGCAGATGCGCCGGATGTGCTCGAACATTTCCGTCTGCGACAGCACGCCGACGTCGGGCTGCCCCGCGACGACACCCGACGCGACGAAGCCCGACACATAAATGGACTTCGCACCGGCCTGTTCCGCGAGCATTGCGGTAATGGCGTCGTGCGCGCCCATGCAGACGAAGGGGCCTTCCTTGAACAACTCGCGAAAGCGTGCGGAACGGGTCAAGATGAGTCTCCGGAAGTCAGGCAAGGTAAGCCCAGCCGCGCGCCTTTTGGTCATCGGCGCGAAAGCGATTGATCTGTTCTGCGAAGCGTCGTGTCTGGTCGATTTCGTCGAGTCCTTCGAGCAGCGCATCGCGTTGCGCTGCGTCGAATTCGAAGCGAATCGCTTCCAGTCCCGGCGCGCGTATTTCGAGCGCGCGCAGATCGACATCGACATGCGCGCCATCGCCTGAAGCTGCCGCGATGCGCTCGATCGCGTTCGCATCGAGTTGCGCCGGTAGCAAGCCGTTCTGCAGACAGTTGTTGAAGAAGATGTCGCCGAACGACGGCGCGATCACGCAGCGAATGCCCGCTTCCTCGAGCGCCCATACCGCCATCTCGCGCGAGCTGCCGCAGCCGAAATTCTTGCCGCCGAGGATCGTGCATGCATCGACGAACGCAGGCTGATTCAGCACGAAGTCTTCACGCAGGCCGCTTGATGGTCCATCGCCGCGGTAGCGCAATGTTTCCAGCAGATAAGGCCCGAGCTGCCCGCGCTTCAGTTGCGAAATGCGTTCGATACGAATGATGAGGTCCGTATCGATGTTGTCGCGCAAGAGCGGCGCGGCCGGGCCCGTGATCGTCGTGACAGCTTTCATCGCGATGCTCCTGCCTGCGGCGCGGCGATATGCCCAGCGAGCGCGCTGGCGGCGGCAACCGCGGGACTCGCGAGATGCGTGCGCGCGCCCGGCCCTTGTCTGCCGATGAAATTGCGATTCGACGTCGAGACGCAACGCTCTCCACGCCCGACGACATCGCCATTCGCGCCGACGCACATCGAGCAGCCCGGCTCGCGCCATTCGAAGCCTGCCGCACGAAATATCTCGTCGAGCCCTTCATCATGGGCCTGACGCGCGATCGTGAGTGAACCCGGCACGACCCAAGCCTTCACATGGCGCGCGACATGCTGTCCATCGACGACGCGCGCCGCCGCGCGCAAATCCTCGATGCGGCTATTCGTGCACGAGCCGATGAACACGCGGTCCACGGCAAGCTCATCGAGATGCTGTCCCGCGCGCACGCCCATGTAATCGATCGCGTTCTGCGCCGCCTGGCGACGCGATTCATCCGTGAGCGTCGCCGGATCGGGAACCGCGTCGTCGAGTGCGATCACATGTTCGGGACTCGTGCCCCACGTCACTTGCACGCGAATCGCCGAGGCATCGATGGTCACCTCGCGGTCAAAGTGTGCGCCTTCATCCGTTGCGAGCGCTTTCCAGTCAGCGAGTACGGCGTCGAACCGCGCGCCTTGCGGTGCGTATGGTTTATCGCGCAGATAGGCGAACGTTGTCTCATCGGGTGCGATGAGTCCGAACTTCGCGCCCAGTTCGATGCTCAGGTTGCACAACGTGAGGCGCCCTTCCATCGACAAGGCTTCGATCGCTTCGCCCGCGTACTCGACAGCATGCCCCGTTCCGCCCGCCGCGCCGATCTTGCCGATCACATACAGAATCATGTCCTTGGCGCTGACGCCTTCGCGCACGCGGCCGTCGAAGCGCACGCGCATCGTCTTCGGCCGCTTCTGGCGAATGGTTTGCGTTGCGAGCACATGCACGACTTCCGTCGAACCGATGCCAAATGCGAGCGCGCCCATCGCGCCGTGCGTGCAGGTGTGACTGTCCGCGCAGACGATCGACGTGCCCGGCAGCGAAAGCCCGAGCTCCGGCCCGATCACATGCACGATGCCTTGCTGTCCGTCGCTGCCGATATCGAAGATGGGAATCGCGTGATGCGCCATCTGATCGCGCATCGCATCGACCATATCGGTGGCCCATTCGGCATCGCCTGCGCGGCGGCCCGGCTTCGTCGAGATGACATGATCGAGCGTCGCGAAGGTAAGCGCGGGGCTGTCCACGCTCAGGTTACGCTGCTCCAGCACGCGCACGGCTTCCACGCCCGTCAGCTCGTGCATCAGATGGCGATCCACTTGCAGCAGATCGATTCCGCCCGCGAGATGCGCGATCGTGTGGCTGTCCCACAGCTTGTCGAAAAGCGTTTTCATGATCAGTCGCTATGCGTGAGATGACGTTGCCAGGCAAGGAACAGCATGTTGACGAGCGTGGCGAAGACGAAGAGCATCAGCGCGAGCGCCATGATCGTGCTGGTTTCGTTGCGGTTCATCGCGATCATCAGCATTCTTCCGATGCCGCTCTGCGATGCGAACATTTCGCCGATCAGCGTGCCGAGCAGCGTCAGCGAAAAGCCGATACGCAAACCCGACACCACTTCCGGCACGCATGCCGGAAAAAGCACATGGCGTGCGAAATCGCCCGGACTCATGCGGTACGTCTTCGCCGCGCGCGCGTAGATCGGCGGCATGTTGCGCACCGCGTTCATCGTGAAGAGCGTGATCGGCACGATGCCATGCATCACGCCGAAGACGATCTTCGCCCATAACCCGAGACCGCATGCGAGCAGCACGACCGGATAGAGCGTGACCTTCGGGATCGAATAGAAGCCCATCATCAGCGGCTCCATGACTTCGCCGGCCATGCGGCGCGCGCCGAGCAGCAGGCCGAGGCAGACGCCCGCGACCGCCGATATCGCGAACGCCGAGGCGAACGCAAGCGAGGTCACGTACAGGCTCGCAGGAAAATCAGCATCACTGACGATATGCATCGCGCGCTGCACGGTATGCGCGGGCGTGGTCAGCACATCCGGGCCGAGCGCTTCGCTCAGAATCTGCCACAGCGCGACGAGCACGACGATCAGCACGAGCGCATCGGTCCAGCGTTGCGCATGTCGCGTTCTCGTGCCGTGCGTGATGACGACAGTACTCATGCCGCCTCCCTTCTGATGCGCCGGTACAGGCGCTTTTCAGCCTGGCGCAGCAAGCCGTTGATGGTCGTGACGAAGACGAGCATCAGCAGCATGAGGCCGTACATCGTCGGATTGTCGAATGCGTTGTAGGCGAATGCGATCTGATAGCCGAAGCCGGAGCCCGACAATACGAACTCGCCCGCGACGACCGCGATGAACGCGTACACCACCGTCAGCTTGATTCCGGTGAACACGAACGGCAGGCTCGAAGGCAGCGTGATCAGACGAATTTCATCGAGCGTGCTCAGCCGGCATACGCGCGCGGTGCGCAAGAGCACACGGGGCACGCGCTCCAACCCGTTGAGCGTGTTCACCGCCATCGCTACGACGGCGAACAGAAAGCCGATGCCGACGAGCGGCCAGCGGTTCAGCCCGAAGATCACGATGAGAATCGGATACAGCACGAACACCGGCACCGCGTAATACGAAAGCAGCAAGGGATCGAGCACCCGGCGCAGGCGCGGCAAACGGAACAGCAGCACGCCGCCGAAGAAGCCGACGACCACGGCCAGCGCCACGGCCGCCAGCGCGCTGCCGAGCGTCTGCGCGATATCGATGGTGTATTGCCCTGACGTGATGATGTCCCACGCACTGACCGCCATGCGCGAAGGCGGAATGAACGAGACGGGATTGATCCACGCGAGACGCGTCGCGATTTCCAGCAGCGCGATGAATGCGACGACGAGCCCGATGCGCCAGCGCGCGGCCTCGTTCACGGCCTGCTCCCGAGCGCTTTCAACGCTTCGTCGCGCAACAGGCCCCACACTTGCGCGGTGAGTTCACCGAAGCGCGGATCGAGTGCGATCTTGCTGTCGCGCAGGCGCGTCCACCCAGTTTCGATGGTCGCGATGAAGCGGCCCGGACACGCCGACATCACGCCGATGCGATCCGACAGCAGCACCGCTTCATCGATCGAATGCGTGATGAGCATGACGGTCGCGCCGGTATCGCGCCACAGCTTCAGCATTTCGTCGCCCATCAGCAGACGCGTTTGCTGATCGAGCGCGCCGAACGGTTCGTCGAGCAGCATCAGGCGCGGACGCACGCACATCGCGCGCGCGATGCAGACGCGCTGTCGCATGCCGCCCGATAATTGCGCCGGATACGCGCGCGCAAACGACTTCAGGCCCATGAACGACAACGCATGATCGACACGCTCGCGCACTTCGTTCTCCGCCACGCCCGCGCGGCGCGCGGCAAATGCGGCGTTGTCGAATACGTTGAGCCACGGAAAGCTCGCGTCTTCCTGAAACACGACCGCGACGCCATCCGGCACTTCACGTCCCACGGGGTTGCCTTCGAACTCGACCGTGCCGCCGCTTGCGGGATTCAGGCCGGCGAGCACATCGAGCAAGGTCGATTTGCCGCAACCCGATGGCCCGACGACCGAGAAGAACTCGCCCGCGCGCAATTCGAGGCTCACGGGACCGAGCGCGTGAAACGGCGGCTTGCCCGCAGCGCCGGGATAGATGCGCGTGACATCGGTGAGACGCGCCTGAACGCGCTCGGCGTCCTGTGAAGCAGGATCGCGCGATACGACCGATATCTTCGTGCGACGTGACAACACGCTCATCGCAGCCTCACTTCTTCGTTTGCAGATCGGCGGGAAGCAGCGATTCGTCGACGATCTTCGACCAGTCGAACGGGCCTTCGGGAATCGCCTTCACGAGAATCAGGCCCTTGAGCACTTCGTCCATGCTCTTGCGATCGAAGCTGCCTTCGCTCCAGTACTTCGGGTCGGAGTCCAGCACGTTGTTGAGCGCGGAGGCCGCTACGGCCGGGTCCATCTTGTACTGCTTCGCCAGAATCTGCCCGGCCTCGTCGCGATGCGCCATCATGTACTGCACGGCCTTGCGTCGCGCCTTGATGATGCCTTTGATCACTTCGGGATGCGCCTTCAGATAATCGGTGCGCACGATGCCGACCGTTTGCGTTTCATTCGGCACGATATCCGTCGATCTGAACGCGATGCGCAACTGATCCTTCTTCGCGCTATACGATGGTTCCGTCATGTACGCCACATCGACCGCGCCTTGCTGCAACGAAGTCAGCATGCCGCTCGAACTGCCGACCGGCTTGCGCTGCACCTGCCCTGTCAAACCCGCGCGATCGAGCGCGATGGTGACGACCGTATCGGTGGTCGACTTCGGGCTGCTATAGCCGATGGTCTTGCCTTTCATCTGCTGGATGTTGGTGATCGTGCCGTTCTTCTGCTCGACCCAGACGAGATCGGCGAGGCTCTGCACGCCGCCATGCACGATGGTCAGGTCGACGCCCTGCTTCACCGCCGAGATCGCCGCGGGCAGCGCGACTTCGCCATAGGGAATCTCGGACGCCATCGCATTGCGCACGGTGGTGCCGCCGCCTTCGGATGTGATGAAGCCCGTCACGTCGACGCCCTCTTCCTTGAAGAAGCCCTTTTCCATCGCGACCGCGAAGGGCACGCCGTACATGCCGTCGCCCCAGTGCGTGACGGTGAGCGGCGCGGCGCGCGCGCCGATACTGCAGACCATCGCAGCCGCGAGAGACATGAGACAGGCACCGCGCGCGAATCGCGCGATCTTTCCAGGCGCAAACATGTAGGCGTCTCCATCCATGATCGGCGGTCTCGCAACGTGCTCGGCGCCATGCGGCCGCACTGTGGTTTTCGGACCTGCTCTGGAGGTATCAATCTGCATGAGCGCTACGCACGTGGGGCAGCGCTCGCACGGCTGTATCGCTTAACCGTGCAAGTTAATGTATGCATTAAATTCGCAAAAGTCCAGATTCACGAAGGGCGTACATACCCTCGTCGAAGCTGGCGCGAGGTTTGAATCAGGCTTGCTGAATGCCGAATTGTTGCAGCACGCTGGTCTGGTCCCGCCAGCCGCGTTCGCGGTGAGCGCGATATAGCTCGCTCGCCTTCGCTGCGTCGCCGCAACGCATTGCATCGATGATGTCGTAGTGTTCCTGTATCGACTTCGATGGCTGCGGATGTGCCTTGACCATCTGCGTGAAGCGTCGCACGCGATGCACCTGGTCGCGGCAATTCATGACGATGCCATGCAGCCGCGCATTGCCGCTCAACGCGACAAGCGTCTCGTGAAAGACCTCGTCCGCTTCGGCCCACGCGAGCATGTCGGCGCGTTCGAGCGCGGCGGTCATCGTCTTGCATGCGTCGACGAGCGGCGCGAGATCCACGCTCTTTCGCGTAGCAACGAGCGCCGCCGCCGTCGATTCGAGGCTGATCAGCACTTGATAGATGTGTTTGATATCGGAGATCGACGTGGGCACGATGCGGATGCCGTGACGCGGCACGATCTGCACGAGTCCCTCGCCTTGCAGACGCAGCGCGGCTTCGCGGATCGGCGTGCGGCTGAAGCCGAGCATCAGCCCGAGTTCCTGTTCGAGCAGATACGAACCCGGCGTCAATTCGCTTTCGATGATCCGCCGACGCAACTCGCGATAAGCAAGCTCGGTCGTGTTGCGTCTCGCTGGCCTCGCGCTTTCGACGGGCTGATCGTTCGATATGGCGGCCATGCTTGAAGTCTCCAGGGAAGACCGGCTGTGCGCCGATGTTAGCACCGCATCAACCGTTCGTGAGATGCGCGACGAGTTTCCTGCACGCCTCCGGCAACGCATCGAGCGAGCGCACGCCGATGAGCAGTTCGCGCGCGGCCCAGGCATCGCTCAATGCGACGATGGCGAGCGCGTGTTGTCTCGCCACCGCCTCGGGCATCACGCCAAGGCCCAATCCCGCTTCGATCATCAGACATTGCGCGTCGTAACTCGACACCTGAATGCGCACACGCACCGAACGTCCGCGTTCGTTCGCCGCTCGCGTGAGGCGCTGGCTGATCGCGGTATCGGCGGGCAAGGCGACGAACTCTTCATCGAGCGAATCGGCGAAAGCAATCGAGCGCGCTTGCGCCAATGCGTGCCCCGGCGGCGTCACGAGCACGAGGTTGTCCGTGCGATACGGAATAGCGTGGATCGCATGGCCGTGCGGCACGGACGTGAAAACGCCGATATCCGCCGCGTTGTCCGCGACCGCGCGCACGACCTGCGCGCTCGGCTTTTCATCGAGCTGGATGCGCACGTTCGGATGGCGCGCCGCAAACGACTGGATATCGCGCGGCAGAAACTGCACGATCGACGATATGTTCGCGGCAATGCGTACGATGCCGCTCGTGCCGCTCGCGAAGTCGCGCATCTGCACGGCGATATCGTCGAATTGATGCAATGCACGATGCGCAAGCGCCGCGAGCCGCTCTCCCGCTTCGGTCGGCTCGACGCCCTTGTTCGTGCGGTGCAACAGCGGCACGCCGAACATCGCTTCCACTTCGCTGATGCGTCTGCTCACGGCCGCCGCCGCTATGTGTTCGCGCTGCGCGGCCGCGGCGATCGTGCCCGCATCGATGACGGCGAGGAAGAGTCTCAGCGAAAGCGGATCGATCGGCGGCATGGGCTGGTTTGCATGGAGGACACGTCGGCAGTGTACTTAAAGTACGCTTGCCATCGTCCGTGGCGATGCCGGCATGACGAAGCATTGCTTTGCCGTGTCGGTCGCGTGATCGAAAATGCCTTGAATCAGGCACGATTCGAAGGAACCATCATGCAAGACGTCGCAAGCGCCACACGAATCCGCGTGTTCTGGCAACCGGGCTGTTCGTCGTGCTTGCGCACGAAAGAATTTCTCACGCGCCAGGGCATAGCGTTCGAATCGATCGACGTGCACAACGATCCCGAGGGTCGCGCGGCACTCGCGGCGCTCGGCGCGCGCAGCGTGCCCGTGGTCGCGCTGGGGACGAAGTACACGCTATGCCAGTCGATCAACGACGTGATCCGTTTCCTCGATCTCAAGACCACGCCGACGCCGCCTCTGCCGCCTGAACAACTTGTCAGGAAGCTCGCGCATGTTCTCGAAGCGAATGCGCGCTATGCGCGGCAATTCGGCGTCGAATACTTTCGCAAGCCCTTTCGGAATCGCAATCGCACGCCGGCCGGTTTGACGTTTCACGTATTTCGCGTCGCTGAAATGGGCGTGCAGGCCGCGCATCAGATCGAATTGCGCTTCGAAGGT
Source organism: Caballeronia pedi (assembly GCF_001544915.2). Classification (GTDB taxonomy): domain Bacteria; phylum Pseudomonadota; class Gammaproteobacteria; order Burkholderiales; family Burkholderiaceae; genus Caballeronia; species Caballeronia pedi. Next base: position 445,195 of record NZ_FCOE02000003.1, read on the forward strand.
TTCGACGATGTGCCGCCGCAGGAATGGCAGGCGGAAGATATCGCGCGCTGGGGCGAAGGTGTACGCGCGCAACTGCTCGACTGGTGGGAACACGAGTCCGACCGCTCGCTCACTTATGACGTACCGACCTACTATGGCCGACGCTCGATGCACGAAGTGCTCGAACGCACCGCATGGCATAGCGCCCAACACACGCGACAAGTCATGCTGATGCTGGAAAGCGACGGCGTGACGGTTGATCGTCCATTGACGGCGGACGACCTCGGAGGCTTGCCGCTGCCGGAAGAAGTCTGGGATAAGTGATCGCCACGCTCGCGCACGCCCTTTCAAGCCGCCCCTTCACGGGGCGGCTTTTTGTCGTGCGCTAACGTATACATTGAGCGATACGGCGATTTTGTTTTCATATAATGATGGCATTCCGTCTGCCGGCCTTTATCAAGAGCCCGACAGACATTTCGTCCGTGCATCGACGGCAATGTTTTCGGAATGCCCCATGGCTCAAGCCCGAACCGCCGAAGCGATCAGCAAAGCGCGCGAGAAATCGACCGACACGGTCTATCAGGCGCTGCGAGAAAGAATTCTCAGCAACGACTTGCGGCCCGGCACGCAGATGCTCGAACAGGAACTCGTCGAAATGTTCGGCGTGAGCCGCACGCCCGTGCGCGAAGCGCTCATTCGTCTGCAGAACGAGCATCTCGTGCAGATCATTCCCCGGCACGGCGTGCGCGTGCGCAATATTTCGATGGCGGATATCGAAGAAGTGTTTCAGGTGCAGACGAGCCTCGAAGCCACGGCTGCCGCAGCGATCGCCGCGCGCAAGCCTGGCGCGCGCGAACTGAAAGCGCTGGAAAAAGCGTGCATCGAAATGGACCGCGCCTTCGCGAAGCAGGATCGCGACGCGTGGTCCATCGCGCGTGAAGCCTTTTATGCGCGCCTCATCGAACTGAGCGATAACCCGCGTCTCACGCAGATCGTCGGTGAATGCTCGGATCAGCTGCGACGCGTGCGCGAGCTGACGCTGCGGCTCATCGATCTCGACGAATCGCAAGCGCAAGCCTTGCGCGCAATCGTCGAAGCGTTGCGGCAAGGCGATGCGTCATCGGCGCAAGCGCTTTGCCGCAACGATCGCGCGCGCAATCTTCAGACGCAAATCGAAGCATTGCAACGCTTCAGAGTGCTCGACGTCTGATCGCGCGTGTCGACGAGATTCGCCTGCTCCGACTCGCACGCGCTCGCGATCAACACTTCCCTATCCGTGTGACGGCACACGACATTGCGCACGTGATTCACACCGAGGCTATGGAAGCCGCGCTTGTTCGCGCCGAGCACGACGAGATCCGCATCGAGGCGATTGGCCTCAGCCGCGATCACGCGGCCGATGCTGCGGCCATCCGCGGGCAGCGTGCGCGTGACCCACTCTGCTTCGATGCCCGCGTGCCGAAGCCGCTTCTCGCTGCTGCGGCGAATCACGAGCGCAAGCTGATTGACGAGCGACTGCGTGTCGCACAGGCTGTCCCACTGCCAACCTGCCCACCACGGCGCGGAATCGATCACATGCAACACGGTCAGGCGCGCCTCGCTTTCGCGCGCGCGGGCGATGGCGCTCGACAAGGCGGCTTCGCTGAAGCCCGGTCCCACGGCGACAAGAATATGCTGGTACATGACACAACCCTCCGATCATTGGACGGCGCCTTTCGCGGGCGCCCGTTGTTCTGCATGTCGTCATGATCGGCGCGCACAATTAGCGGAAAGTGAGCGTGCGCCTCGGGAAGCGTTACGATGCGATAAATCAAACTGATGGCTTCGAATCGATCTTTCGCACATGGACAATCGCGAACTGCTCAACCTCGCGTATCTGCGCGCCTTTCGTCTCGTCGCGCAAACCGGCAGCGCCACACGCGCCGCCGCCGCGCTATTCCGCGCGCAATCGGCGGTCACGCGCTCGCTGCAGGAACTCGAAGCTGCTGTCGGCGAAACACTTCTGGAGCGCCGCCCCTCGGGCATGCTGCCGACGCCAGCGGGGCGCGCCGTGCTGTTGCGCTGCGAACGCATCTTCGGCGAGCTGGAGGAACTGGCGCAATGGTGCGCGGCGCGGCAGTCGCGCCGCCGCACCGCGACGGGCGGCACGCTCCCCGCTTTTCTTCTGAACACGCGGCGGCTGCAACTGTTTTCCGCGCTCGCGCGCCATCGACATATGCCGAGCGCGGCGCAAACGCTCGGCTTGAGCCAGCCGGCCGTGAGCAGCGCGATCCGCATCATGGAAACGGGCGCGGGCATGCAACTGTTCTATCGCAGCCCGCGCGGACTGCTGCTCACGAGCGAAGGCGAAACCTTCGTGCTGCACGTACGCCGCGCGCTCAACGAACTGCGCCACATCCCCGACGATCTCGCGGCCTTGCGCGGCACGATTCAAGGTTATGTCACCGTCGGTGCGCTGCCGCTCGGCAGAACGCTGATCCTGCCGGGCGCGATCGCACGCGTGGCCGCGCAGTATCCGGGCGTGCGCATCGTGACCGACGAGAGTTCGTACGAAACGCTGGTCGCCGGATTGCGATCGGGCGATATCGACTTCGTGCTCGGCGCGCTGCGTCAGAACGATGCATCGAGTGGACTCGTCAACGAGCGGCTGATGTCGGAAGACATCGTCGTGATCGCGCGGCGTGGGCATCCGCTTGCGAGCGCGAACGGACTCACGCTCAAGGACCTGATCGCCGCGCAATGGATTCTGCCGCGCAGTCAGGCGCCCGCGCGCGGCATGTTCGAGTCGCAGTTCAAACGCTGGAAGTTGAAGCCGCCGATGCCGAGCGTCGAAACCGCGGACCTCGCCGTCATTCGCGGCCTGTTGATGCACACGGACATGCTCGCCGCCGTGTCCGCGCAACAACTGCACTACGAATGCGAATCGGGCCAGCTCGTGGTGATGGACATTCCGCTGCAGAACACGCGACGGGAAATCGGGCTCACGATGCGCGCGGGCGGAACGCCATCGCCGGCGGCGCGCGTGTTGATCGATGCAATCCGATTGACCGTCGATCGGCTCGGCCATGAAATGCGACGCGAAGCGGCTGCCATCGCCCGAGCCGCCATCTGAATTGTTTATCGCGTCCGTCGACGCGATTCCCGGCAACGTCCAAGGAGATGCGATGAACGAGCAGCAATGGACCGCGATGGACGAGTACCTGTGCGACCGCACGCAAACACCCGACGAAGCGCTCGAAGCGGCCTTGAAAGCCAGCACGCAAGCGGGACTTCCGGCGATCAGCGTCGCGCCGAATCAGGGCAAGCTGCTACAGATGCTCGCGCGCATGAGCGGCGCGCGGCGGATTCTCGAACTCGGCACGCTCGGTGGCTACAGCACCATCTGGCTCGCGCGCGCCCTGCCCGTCGACGGCACCTTGCTCACGCTCGAAGCCGTCGAACATCATGCGGACGTCGCGCGCGGGAATATCGAACGTGCGGGACTGTCGGGCGTGGTGTCGGTGATCGTCGGCGATGCAGTCGATACGCTCGAAGCCTTCGTGCGCGACGGCATTCCGCCTTTCGATTTCATCTTTCTCGATGCCGACAAGCAAAGCTATCCGGCTTATCTGCGTCTGGTGCTGCGACTGAGCCGGGCCGGAACGGTGATCGTCGCGGACAATGTCGTTCGTCAAGGCCGCGTCGAGGATGCGGATAGCATTGACCCGGACGTCATCGGTGTGCGCCGCTTCTTCGACATGCTCGCCGCGGATGCGCATGTGTCCTCCACGGCGATACAGACGGTCGGCACCAAGGGATGGGACGGATTTTCGGTTTCGATCGTGTCCTGATCATGCAGGCTTTGAAAATAATCGGCCGGCTGAGGGAATAAAACGTTCGTCCGGCATGTTAGCGCATCGAGAGCCTGCAAATATCGATGCACCAACATGAACGACTCGCTCGACCGACGAGACATTCCAGCCTTCGCAGACGGCCGCCGTTGCGGGCGCATGCGCAGCGCGTGGCGCAACGCACTGATCGCCGCGAGCATGGCCGCCGCCGCCGTCGGCTGGTGCGCGGCGACGCACGTTTCCGCCGACATGCTCGATGCCGCCGCGGTCATGGCCTTGATGGAGACATCGAGGCATGACGGCGCGAACGTGCGGCCGGTCGTGTCGCACGATCCGCATTTCATCGAACTGACGCCTGTCGGGCTCGAATTGATCGCAACCCGGACGCGACCTGCGGGCAAGTTCACGCATATCGACGAACTCGATTACCGCAACGCGGACGGCAATGCGGTCATCCTGCTGATCGCCGCCGCGCCATTCGCGAGCGATGAGCCGCACTGGAGCGCGCAACGCGTGGGCGATATCCGGCTGCTTTCGTGGATTGCCGGCGGCAAGCGTTACGTGCTCGGCGGACGAGCGGACACGCACGGACTCATGCGCGCCGCCGACGCGCTGACGCTCGTGCGCCAGCAAGACAACGGATAGCGCGATGGCCATCCGTGACGAACTGATCGAACATGTCCCGCGATTGCGCCGCTATGCGCGCGCGCTTCTGAACAACCGTGACCTCGCCGACGATCTGGTGCAGGACACGATCGAGCGAGCCCTGTCGCGCACGACGATGTTCGAGGCGGGCACCGATCTGCGCGCGTGGCTTTTCACCCTCATGCATAACGTATTCGTGAATCAGATACGCAAGGCGTCGGCGCGCGCGGTGCATGTGTCCGTCGACGATGACGACATCGGCGAGCGCGAGTTCGCCGCGCCGGGCAATCAGATGCGCTCGCTCGAAGTGCGCGACCTCGACTATGCATTGCAGCGGCTGCCCGCCGAACAGCGGGAAGTCGTACTCCTCGTCGGGCTGGAAGAGATGAGCTATGCGGAAGTGGCGGTCGCGCTCGATATTCCCATCGGCACCGTGATGTCGCGGCTATCGCGCGGTCGCGAGCGCCTGCGTGCGTTGATGGCGGGCACGCAACCCAGCGCCCGATTGAAGGTGGTGCGATGAACGAGCACAAGACTCCGATCAGCGAAGACGATCTTCACGCGTACGTCGATGGCGCGCTTTCGCCCGAGCGCCGCGAACAGGTCGAACGCGCCATCGAACTCAATCCCGCGCTGGCCGCGCGTGTGAGCGACTACTTTTCGCTGAACAACATGTTCCATGAGCGCTACGACCGCGTGCTCAACGAACCCATGCCCGCGCGCCTGCGCACGCTCAAGAAGCGGCGCTGGTTCGGCGCGATGAACTGGTCACATGTCGCGGGGATGGCGGCGTCGCTCGTGCTGGGCATCGGCATTGGGTTCGGCGTGAACATGGGGCGGGATGCGGTGTCGCTACCGGGCATGCTTGCATCGAATACGCGCAGCGTGAGTGCCGAAGGCATGGAAGGCATGGCGCGTCAGGCTGCACTTGCGCATGTCGTGTATATGCCCGCGGTCGATCGTCCCGATGATATCGGCAAGGATCGCGACCAGGACTTCGTCCAGTATCTGTCGGACAGACTCGGCACCGACGTGCATCCGCCGCTGCTCACGAAAAGCGGCTTCGAACTCATGGGCGGCCGTCTGCTTCCGGGCGAAAACGGCCCGACAGCGCAATTCATGTATCGCGATGCCAAAGGCGAGCGCGTGACGCTTTGCATCTCGCATCGCAAGACGAGCACGAATACGACGGCATTCAAGCTGTATCGCGATGGCCCGGTGAACGTGTTCTACTGGATCGATGGCGATTTCGGTTACGCGGTATCAGGCGGCATCGATCGCAAGGTGATGCTCGAACTCGCGCACGATGTCTACGCGCAACTGACGCCATCGACGCCGGGTTGAGCGCGCTTACTCGGACGACATCGCTCGCCTGCTCACACGGAGCCATCTTCCGCGCACGTCCCTTTGAGGCCGGGGGGATGGCAGCTTCCTGCATTCGACATGCATGCCGCGCGAAGGCGCCGCCGCCACGAAGTTATCGATTTCTTCGCGCACGTCAGGGTCCATATAGTCCGCCCGCGATGCATCGACGATCACGGTCGCACCATCGGGAATCGTGCGCAGATGATGCTTGAGCGTCACCTTGCCGAGAAACGATACGTCCTTGCGGAACGACAGCAGGTAGTGATCGTCGTGTTGCGCGATCGTGATCGAGCGTTTGACATTCGCGCTGATCGCGAGCAGCAGACTGCACGCGATGCCGAGGAGAATGCCCATCAGCAGGTCCGTCAGCAGCACGCCTGCAATCGTCACGATGAACGGCGCAAAGCGCTCCATGCCCTGCTTCGCCACGGCCGCGAACAACGAAGGCTTGGCGAGTTTGAGGCCCGTGAAGATCAGGATCGCAGCGAGACAGGCGAGCGGAATCAGGTTAATCACGCTGGTCAACGCGAAGACACTCGCGAGCAGCAACGCGCCATGCACGAACGACGACCAGCGGCTTTGCGCGCCCGCATTCACGTTCGCTGAACTGCGCACGATCACCGACGTTATCGGCAGGCCGCCGATCGCGCCCGCCATCATGTTGCCGATGCCCTGCGCCTTGAGTTCGCGATCCGGATGCGCCGCGCGCTTCTTCGGATCGAGTTGCTCGACGGCTTCGAGGCTCAGCAGCGTTTCGAGACTCGCGACGATGGCAAGCGTGAAGGCAAGCCGCCATACATCGGGATTCACGAACTGCGAAAAGTTCGGCAATTCCAGTGCATTCGTGAGCGCCGCAAACGTTTCAATCGACGGCAACGCGACGCGATGTTGCGACGGCGGAGCAAACCCCGGCGCGAGATAGTCGAGCAGCAGCGTAATGCCGATGCCGAACGCGACCACTGCGAGCGGAGCGGGTACGGCGCGCACGAGGGCGAAGCGGCGCATCACACGCGTTTCCCAGCCTGCCAGCATCGCGAGCGAGATCACGGCCACGATGCACGCGGCCATCGATATCGGACCGAACGGCGTGCCGAGCATGCCGGGGCCGCTCGCGACCGGCGCGCCTTCATTGGCAAAGCCCGCAGCAAGCGGAATCTGCTTGATCACGAGCAAAAGGCCGATGGCGGCAAGCATGCCCTTGATGACCGATGACGGCACATAAGCCGCGAAGCGCCCCGCCTTCAGCACGCCGAAGCCGAACTGGATCGCGCCCGAAAGCAGCACGGCGAGCAGGAACGCGGAAAAGCTGCCGAGCCCCGCGATGCCATCGACGACGATCACGATCAGACCCGCAGCCGGACCGCTCACGCTCAATTGCGAGCCGCTCAGCAACGCGACGACAAGACCGCCGATGATGCCGGACAAAAGCCCGGCGAACGGCTCGACGCCGGATGCATTGGCAATGCCGAGACACAGCGGCATCGCGACGAGAAACACGACCGTACCCGCGAAAAGGTCACGCGGAAAAGTGGCTAATCGGTTAATTGAGTTCATGATTTTTTCGAACGAGTGGGGGCCTGCGAAGATCGCGAAAGCGACATCGCATCGAGAAACGATCGATGGGATTTCAGCCGGTCTAGGCGGCCTGAAGCGATGCGACCTGCATGCGCCTGTCGTCTTGCGTGATGCCCTCGGCCTCATAGCCACAAGCGAGCACGTTGATCAGGCCGTCATGAAGCCCGAAGATCCAGCCGTGAACGAGCGGTGGCGCTTCGCGATCGCGCACGACCGCGTGTTGCTGCAACAGACGCACTTGCTCCAGCACGTTCAGTTCGGCCAGGCGATTCGCCCGCGCGTCGAGTTCGGCATGTGCATCGAGTTCATCGCGATGCCGCTCGCCCAATGCGCATAACGGCGCGATACGTCGATTCACGTGCGGCAAGTCGCTCGATTGCGGCAGGAGCGACGCGCGCACGCCGCCGCATCCGTAATGCCCGCAAATGATCACGTGATCGACTTTCAGCACGCGCACCGCGTATTCGAGAACGCTCATCGTGTTGTCATCGGACGGTGAGAACAGGTTCGCGATGTTGCGATGAACGAAGAGATCGCCGGGGTTGGCGTTCGTCACGGTTTCGGCTGGCACCCGGCTATCCGCGCAGCCGATCCACAGCACCTTCGGGCTTTGCCCTTGCGCCAGTCGAGGAAAGAATTGCGCATCGGCGTGAGCGGTCTCGCGTGCCCAGGCAAGGTTTTCCAATAACATCCGTTTCGGTCGATTCATGCATGGCTCTCCATAGGATCGAAAAAGGGCCGCATCTGCATTGCAGTGCAGCGCGTTTCTTACGAATCACTTTCGCATAGAAAGTTCAGCGGCGTCCAGATAAAAAATCAGAACAATCGAATACGGCCGTGAAGCGGAATTCGGCGATTCTTTTGAAACATGTTGAAACATGCATGTTCCGGTCGGGTTTTTCTTTATGACGAGAACGTGACAAGGGCGTCTGTTAATCTTCATCTCTCTCATGTCCCGCACTTTCCTCTCCATGCACGATCCAGCAACAAGCGTCGACACGACGCGCTTCGTCGAATTGAAGGGCGGCGCATATCCGGTGCGCATCGAGTATCAATGGTTGAATCGGGACCGCGCAGATGCGCCCATCGCGTTGTTCCTGCATGAAGGGCTGGGTTCGATCGCGCTATGGAAAGGCTGGCCGCAAATGTTATGCGATCGGCTGAATTGCCGGGGCCTCGTCTATTCGCGGCCCGGTTATGGACGTTCGACACCGCGTCGCTCCGAAGACAAATGGCCAGTCGAGTTTCTTCATGTGCAGGCGCATGACGTGCTGCCCGCCTTGCTCGATGCATTGAAGATCAACGCGGCAGAACGCGCACGCATGTGGCTCATCGGGCATAGCGATGGCGGCACGATCGCGCTGCTTTACGCAAGCGCCTTTCCTGACTCGCTTGCAGGTCTCGCCATCATGGCGCCGCATGTGTTCGTGGAGCCGATGACGGTCGAAGGCATCGAAAAAGCCCGCAACACGTATGAAACGACCTCGTTCAGAGAGAAGCTCCAGACCTATCACGACGACGTGGATTCAGCCTTTTACGGATGGAACGACGCGTGGTTGAATCCCGCATTCCTGCATTGGGATATCACGAAAGAGATAACGTCGATCAGGCGGCCATTGCTCGCCATTCAAGGTTATGACGACGAGTACGCATCGATGCTGCAACTCGACAGCATCAAGGCGGCAGTCGATCACACGCAACTCGTCAAGCTCGAACAATGCCGACATTCACCGCATCGCGATGCCGCCGATGCGGTGAACGATGCGATCAGCGCTTTCATGCAGGCGCATCGCGCTTGAATCAGCGTTTGATCGTCAGATAGGCGCGGCTGATGGCGGGCCGCGTATGCACCCATAAGCGCGACGCCAGCCACGAGGCCGGACGATCGCGCACTTCCAGTCGCTTGATGGTGCGCTCGCCATCCACCGATCCGTTGCGATCCAGCGGATTCACGCCGACGTTCGTTCCCGGATGGCACGTATAGAAGTGCCTGAAGCCCGCGTTTAACGCGACTTCGCGGTAGTCGTCGTCGTAATAGCCTTGCGGCCAGCACAGATGATCGGACACATCGCCCAGACGCGTGCGCAATGCCGTGCGCGCCGCGCTCAAGTCTTCGTGCAGGCGTTCGCGCTTTTCGCCCGGCGAAGCCGTGACCTGATCCCAGCGCACATGCGTATGCGTGTGGCTATGAAACTCGAATGTGCCGGCTTCGCGCATTGCTTCGATTTCGGACCAGCGCAGAATGACGTCATCGACACGGCCGCTCTCGATAGCGCGTTCGCCCGCGTGATGATCGAGCAAAGCCGGAAGCGCGGAGCGCGCGTTCGATGCATTCGGCCGCACGCCGCCTTCGCCAGGCCAACTGCTCACGAGAAAACACAACGCCGTCAATCCATGACGTTGCAGAACGGGATGCGCATGAACCCAGTTGTCGAGATAGCCATCGTCGAAAGTGACGACGATGGATTTCGCCGGCACATCTTCGCCGCTCAGAAAAGCCGCGAGCTCAGTCGCGCCGATCGTCCGATAACCCGCGCTCGCGAGATACGCCATTTGCGCGGCGAAATGTTCGGGCGCGACGGTGATCATGCCGGACGATGTGCTGACGTGGTGATACATCAGCACGGGAATGGCGCGTGCCTGATTGCGGCTCATCGGCGATGGCCTCGCTCGTGCAATGCGCGTCCATAGAAGAGCGCTGTTTCGTGCGCCATGTCGCCGACGGTGAAGCCGCGTTCGGTGATGCGCAGGCTTTCGCGCTGAAGACGCTGCCGCAACGCCGGATCGTCGATCATGCGCGCAATCGCGCCGCGCAATGCAACGGGGTCGTGCGGCGGCACGAGCAGGCCGTTCACATTGTCTTCGATGAGCTCGGGCACGCCATCGACATGTGTGCCGATCACAGGCAAGCCCGCGGCCATCGCCTCGATGAACGCCTGACCGAGTGCTTCCTGATGTGTGGGCAGCACGAAGAGATCGGAGCCGCGAAAGATGTTCGGCACGTCGGTGCGAAAGCCGAGCAAGTGAATGCGATGCGCGAGTCCAAGGCTCACGACGATGCTTTTTATGCGATCAAAACTTGGACCATCGCCCGCCATCACGACATGCAGATTCGCATGCGTATCGAGCATCGGGCGCACTGCTGCGATCAGATCTTCATGGCCTTTCTTGTCGCGCATGATTGCGACCATGCAGGCGATGAACGCGTCCTGTCCGAGACCGAGCTCCGCGCGCAAGGTCGAATGCGCGACGGGTTGCTGTTTGACGATGCCGTCATGGATCGTCTGTACGCGCTTCTCCGCGACGCCCGCGGAAATCAGGTAGCGGCGCACGTAATGACTTACCGCGATCACGCGGTGCGGAATCCACGAATAAGTCGCGAGCGACGATATTGGCAACGCGAGATGCCGCGTGCGCACGATGAGCGGCGTGCGCGCGAGCCGCGCGGCCGTCCCTGCGACGAGACTGTCGTGGCCGCTGTGGGTATTGAGCACATCGAACGCACGGTGGCTCAGCAGGGCCTTGATGCGCAGCATCGATTGCATGTCGCCGCCGCTGCGCATGCGCGCGTAATGCACGGCGAACCCGAGCTCGGCGCAACGCTCACCGAGGCGCGCGTCGCGCGGGCAAACCAGCTCGACGGTATGGCCGTTTTCACGCAGCGCCACCATCTCCTTCAACGTGCGGATCTCTTGGCCGCCCCACCCCGTTGATGACTCGCTATGTAAGATCTTCAAGTGCGTGGTCTCCACAACCCCGGCGGCGATTGCCGGTAATATCTTGTAATAATTCAATTACCTTTCTGGCCTTGGGTACTTCGTAAAGAAATAGCAAGGGAGATGGTTATGCCTCGAACGAGGCTTACCGATAAAGACGCGCTGCTTGCAGGCGCAATGAAAGCTGATAGCCGGCCGTGCTCTGTATGGCAAATCGAAGTTTCATCGCAAGGTCGATTGGCGTGTTTGACAGAGCAAGCGGATGACCTGATCCGGCTAACGGCTCACGTGTGCGTTTGGTTGACGCGTAGCTGGCATTTTTGTCAGTTTGGCGATAAGCCATCGGCTGCACGCCCAGCCAAGAGCGCGATGGCCGATAAACTTCGACACGACCAACGACAAGTCACCAGCACGCAACATGCCGGGACGCAACGCCATGACCATTGAATTGACCAAAGAAGTTCGCGCCGATGCGATCGCCTCCCTTCAAAAGTACTTCGAGAAGAACATGGAGGAACCGATCGGCAATATCGCCGCTGGCGCGCTGCTGGGTTTTTTTCTCGAGGAGATCGGTCCAGTCATCTACAACCAGGCCGTCGCCGATGTGCAGGAGAGGCTTCGACAGCGAGTCGAGGAACTGGAATACGAAGTGCACGAAGAAGAATTTCAGTACTGGAGAAAGTACGAAGCGAAACCACGGAAATAGCCGTGACTTACCTGGTCGCCGTTCCGCTGGAACGGCGACTCGTCCGTCATGTCATCGCCTTCTGCGAGATGTCTGGTTCAATTGGAGAGCAGCCCGGCGGTGCGTGACAACATCCAGAGCATGCTGCAACAGACGCCGGATCAGGACTGAGCGTTCTTCCACGCACCGAACTGCGCGATCTCGCCGATCGGCAAGCGTTTGCGCGGCGCGTGCTCGCGCTCGGCCAACGCCTCGGGCAAGGCGTCCGTGTCGCCATGATGCGCTACGGAGATCACGGCGAGCGGCACATAGCGCTCCGCGATGCCGAAGGTCTCACGCAAGGCCTTCGTGTCGAAGCCGCTCATCGAATGCGCGGCGAGATTGCGGGCGTGCGCCTCCAGCAACAGCGCCAGCCCGGCCGCACCGGCATCGTAGCTCGCGGTCGGATTCGCCTCGCCCTTTGCGTTGAGCGTATCGGCGATCACCACGATCAGCACCTGCGCGTGCCTGTTCCATGACTGGTTGAACGGCACCAGCGTCGCGAAAGCGCGCTGGTACGCCGCCGCGTCCTCGCCCTTCTCGAAGACGAGAAAGCGCCACGGCTGCACGTTGTAGGCCGATGGCGCCCAGCGCGCGGCCTCCAGCAACGCGAGCACGTCCGCGTGGGCGACAGGCTGTTCCGCATATGCGCGCGGGCTCCATCGTCCGGCGATCAGCGGATGGATATCGATATCGGTCGGTGCGGGTCGATGTGTCATGAGTTCCTGGCAAGAGGTTTGCGAAATGAAAGAGCATAAGCGCGTAGCCGGCACATCGATATGATTTTCCGCGCTTAGGAAATCGGCGATCCCGCAAAGGACGCGCGACGTCGCGCTCGTGCAGCGCTGACGCACTCAACCCGCCGATTCGACATCCCGCTCGCGATACACACGCGGCTCGTAGAGCGGCGTATCGAAATCCGTCGGCACCTCGGCGCTCATGCGCGCCTCGTGCGCATCGAGATCATCGAGAAAGAGATCCTGACTGATGCGCCGCACGACAGCCGGAATATCCCGCTTCATGCACGGCACGTCGCCGACCGGCACGCCACGGCTCACGAAGCCCGCCGGATTGAACACGTGGATGTTCCTGAGGAACGGCGCCGTGCCCGGCCGCTTCTCCACATATTCGAGCGCGTCGCCGAGATAAGGATGCGCGCCCAGCGCATCGTCGCGTTCGTCGGGCGCGGGCTGATATCGGTCGCGCCACAGCAAAACTTGATCCGCGATGCGCGCAAGCTCGGGCCGCGCGTGCAGATCGACCGCGTAACCCGTGCCCGCGATCACGAAATCGAACGCGAAGTCGCCATCGGCGGCGCGGGCGTGGACGCGGCCATTCGCGACGCCCGCTTCATGCCACGGCGCGCCCAGATGCAGATGAAAGTTGTCGAAGCGCGCTACGCGCTCGACCGCGTCGGCGGGCGCGGTCGAGCCGGCGCGCCTGAAGCGCAACGCCTGGCGCCAGCGCACCGCGTCGGGCAGCGCGGGAAAGTTGTCGTAGGCGCCCGGATAGGCCCGCGCACGGCTCACCGGCACCGCCGGTAGATCGGCGCGGCGCACGAACAGGTGCACGTCGCGCGCGCCGGCTTCGAGCGCAACCGCCGCCGCATCGAAAGCCGAAGCCGCGCCGCCGATCACCGCGACGGACTTGCCCGCGAGCGCGGCGAAATCGATCGCATCGGACGTATGCGCGAGATGGCTCGACGGCAACGCCGTGAGCGGCGGCACGATATTGGGGCTGCCGTTACCCGCGACGCCATTGCCGAGAATGATCTTGCGCGCGGTCTCCACGCGTGTCTCGACGCCCCGCTCCGTGCGAATCGTCAGATGCACGCGGAAATGCGAACCCGCAGGCTCGATGAGCGTGAGCGTCGTGCCATAGCGAATCGTGATGCCGAGAAACTGCCGATACCACGCGATGTATTCGGCCCATTGCGTGCGCCCGATGCGCTCGATGTCCGCATAGGCCGCCGCGCCATAACGCGCCTCGTGCCATGCCTGAAAGCTCAGCCCGGGCAAGCCCGCCTCTGGTCCCGCAAGCGTCTTCGGCGTGCGCAGGCGTTTCATCCGCGCGTAGGTCGTCCACGCGCCCGCGCGCGTCTCGTCGGGCGCGGCGTCGATCACGCTGACGCGGCCGATGCCCGCGCGCCGCAGCGCGTACGCGAAAGCCGCGCCCGTCTGCCCGCCGCCGACGATCAGCACGTTGTGATCGATGCCGTCCCGCCCGATGACCCAGTCCTCGGGATCGGGTCCGATGAGACGCAGGGTGTCGCGCGCATGCTGGTCTTGCAGAGGGGACGATTGACTCATGAACGGTGCATTCGGTGAAGTGTGTCGGGTGATCGAGTATCGACGGTCCGCGCCTCGTCGCAAACGAATGTTTCGTGCTTTTCAATTCAGCTCGAACCACCACGATACTTGGCATTCCGACTCATTTCGCTTAATGACCACCGCTCGAATCGACCTGAACGCTGCCTTGATATCGATATCACTTTTGCTCGTTTCGAATTCCGGGGCGTGCGCGTCATCATGCTCGCTTCATCCGCAGGCTTTTCCAACTAGACGAGGGCGTTCCCTCGCCCGGCACTCAGACCAACCTATGCGTACGTTCTCGTCAGTCCTTCGCGGACTGGTCTTCGCCGCCGCTCTGTCCGGCGCTTTCACCGAACCCGCACGCGCCGCAAGCGCCGCGCCCGCCGTCGATCGCGACACGGTCGTGATCGGCGTCGAAAAGGAGTTCTACAACCTCGACGGCCTGGTCGCCGTGAGCGGCGACTCGCTGCGCTACGGCTGGCAGATCTACGACACGCTCTACGGCTTCGACCAGAAGGGCAATCTCGTGCCGCGCCTCGCGACGAGCGTGACGGTGTCCGCCGACTCACGCGTGTTCACCTACAAGCTGCGTCCCAACGTCAAGTTCCATAACGGTGCAACGCTGAACTCGCGCGATGTGAAGGCATCGCTGGAACACGTGCTGGACCCGCGCAGCAAGAGCACGCGCCGGCCGTTCTTCGCGCCGGTCGTCGAGTCGATCGAGACGCCCGACGACCTCACCGTCGTCTTCAAGCTGAAACAGCCCGATGGCGCATTCGCCAACAAGGTCGCGGGCTATCTCTACATCATTCCAGCCGACTATCTCGCGAGCCTGCCGAATCCCGATGCGTTCGCGCAAAAACCGGTTTCGCTCGGGCCGTACAAGTTCAAGTCGCTCGCGCCCGGCGGCAGCGAGCTGGTGCTCGAACGCTTCGACGACTACTGGGGCGAGAAGCCGCGCGTGAAGACGCTGATCTTCCGCGCGATCACCGAGCCGGCGAGCCGCGTCAATGCGGTGCTGCGCGGCGAAGTCGATCTCTCCGTAGCGCTGCCCTTCTCCGATTACGCGCGGCTCAAGAAGGAAAGCGGCCTCGACGTGATCGAAAGCCGCGTCGCGTCGCCGGTCTACGTGCGCGTCTACACCACCGACAAGAACTCGCCCTTCTCCAACGTCCAGGTGCGTCAG
Organism: Caballeronia pedi; assembly: GCF_001544915.2. Classification (GTDB taxonomy): domain Bacteria; phylum Pseudomonadota; class Gammaproteobacteria; order Burkholderiales; family Burkholderiaceae; genus Caballeronia; species Caballeronia pedi. The sequence goes on from NZ_FCOE02000003.1 coordinate 460,527, forward strand.
GCGCTCAGCTACGCGCTCGACACCAGCGCCATCATCAAGAGCGTGCTGTACGGTGTGGGCGAGCCGCTCGGCACGATGATCTCGAACTACTATCCATACGGTTCGGACCGCTCGATCAAGCCGTATCCCTACGATCCCGCGAAGGCGCGCGCGCTGCTTGCGCAGGCGGGCTATCCGAAGGGTTTCGAGACCACGCTCAACATTCAGGGCGACATGCCGCAAGGCGTCGCCGAGGCGATCGCGGCGTACTGGGGACAAGTGGGCGTGAAGGTCAAGCTCAATCGCCTGACCTATGCGACCTTCCAGCGCCTGAACAACACGCACACATCCGGGCCGCTCGCGCTCAGCCAGTTCACCAATGCGCTGTATGACCCGGTGCATCCGGTCGGCGGCGCGTTCGCATCGGAAGGAAGCTGGTCGGACTACTCGAATCCGAAGGTCGATGCGTTGCTCGCCGACGTCTCCCGCGTCAGCGATACGAAGCAGCGCGGCGAAGTGTTCCAGAAGATCGGCCGCGAGCTGCATGACGATGCCGCCGCGTTCTTCATCTCCGAATTCACCTACGTGTACGCGAAGAAGAAGACGCTGCAATGGCAGCCGCAGCAAGGCGGCGGCTTCCTCAACTTCCGCACGATCCAGTGGGCGCCGCAGACGGTCGCCGGAAACTGAGCGATGCCCGCCTATCTCCTGCGCCGGTTCGGTTCGGCTCTGCTCACGGTGTGGCTGATGTCGGTGCTGATCTTCGTGCTGGTGCGCATGGTGGGCGATCCCGCCTATCTGCTGATGCCGCCCGAGGCGACCGAAGCGGACCGTCAGCTTTTTCGCGAGCAACTCGGTCTCGCCGATCCGGTCCCGCTGCAGTACGCCCGCTTTCTGGCGGGCGTACTGCGCGGCGACATGGGCAACTCGTTCCACTTCGGCGCGCCCGCGCTTTCGATGGCGCTGAGCCGGCTCGCATCGAGCCTGTTGCTGGTCGGCATTTCGCTGACGCTCGCGCTGGCTGTCGGTTTGTCGCTGGGCGTCGCGTCGGCGGTGCGGAACGGAAGCTGGATCGACCGCGTCGCGTCGCTTTTCTCGGTGCTCGGGCAGGCCGCGCCACCGTTCTTCGTCGCGTTGCTGCTGATCCGTCTCTTCTCGGTGCAATGGGGCTGGCTGCCGACCGGCGGCCACGGCACATGGCGTCATCTGATCCTGCCGGTATGCGCGCTCGCGTGGTATTCCGCCGCGGGCATCGCCCGGCTCACGCGCGCCAACATGCTCACCGTGCTCGAAGCCGATTACATCCGCATGGCGCGCATCAAGGGCTTACCCGCGCATGTGGTGATCGGCACACATGCGCTGCGCAACGCGGCGCTCCCGATCGTCGCGTTCACGGCGTCGCAGTTCGGCGTGCTGATCGGCGGTGCGGTGGCGATCGAAACGGTGTTCTCGTGGCCCGGCTTCGGCAGCCTGATGGTCGAAGCCATCAGCACACTCGATTTCACCGTGGTGCAGGCCGCCGTGATCGTGTCGGTGCTGCTGTTCGTCTCGATCAATCTCACGGTCGACGTGCTCTATGCACTCGTCGATCCACGCATCCGGTACCAGCGATGAGCACGCGATCTCTCCTGTTCGTCGGCCTGCTCGTCGCCATTGTCGCGGCGTCTGCGTTCGCGCCGCTGCTCTCGAACGTCGATCCGAACGCGATCGATCTGTCAGCCACGTTCCAGTCGCCGACCTGGCATCACTGGTTCGGCACCGACCAGATGGGCCGCGACGTCTTCACGCGCACGCTCTACGGCGGGCGCATCTCGCTCGCGATCGCGTTCTGCGCGGTGTTGCTCGCGGGGTTCTTCGGCGCGATCGCGGGCCTGTTGTCCGCATACCTCGGCGAACGTTTCGATGCCACGCTCATGCGCATCGTCGATGCGCAATACGCGTTGCCGCCCGTATTTCTTGCGATGCTGATCGTCGGCATCTGCGGACCGAGCATGACGAACATCGTCATCGTGGTGACGCTCGCGAACTGGGGACGTTTCGCGCGCATCATCCGCGCCGAAGCGCTGAGCCTGCGCGAGCGCGACTTCATCCTGATCGCGAAGCTCGCCGGCGCGACGCCGCTGCATGTCGTGATGCGCCATCTGCTGCCCAACGTGCGCAACACCTTCGCGGTGCTGCTGACGCTCGACATCGGTCTCGTGATCTTCATGGAAGCGGCGCTGAGCTTCGTGGGCCTCGGCGTGCAGCCGCCCGATCCTTCCTGGGGCGGCATGATCGCGGAAGGCCGCAATTATCTCGATACCGCATGGTGGCTCTCGGCATTGCCGGGACTCGTGCTGATCGCGACGGTGCTGTCGAGCAATCGCATCGGCGAATCGCTGCAACGTGGCGACGGAGTGCTGAGATGAACGTATTGACCGTTCATGACCTCGTCGTCGAGACGGAACACGCGCGGCTCGTCGATGGCGTCAGCTTCGCCGTGCGCGCCGGGCGCACGCTCGGCCTCGTCGGCGAATCCGGCTCGGGCAAGAGCGTGACGTGTCTGTCGGTGCTGGGCCTGCCGCCGCGCGGCGTGCGGGTGAGCGGCGGGCGCATCCTGCTCGATGGCGCCGACCTGCGCGCGAAGACGCCCGCCGCGATGAACGCGCTGCGTGGACGCGAAATCGGCATGATCCTTCAGGACCCGATGACCTCGCTGAACCCGCTGCTCACGATCGGCCGGCAGATCACGGAGATGTTCCGCTATCGCGACGGCGTCACGAGCCGCAAGGAACGCGAGGCGCGCGCGATCGAGCTGCTGCGGCGCGTGCGCATTTCCGCGCCGGAAAGCCGCCTGAACAGCTATCCGCATCAGTTCAGCGGCGGCATGCGTCAGCGCGTGGCGATCGCGATGAACCTCGCATGCAATCCGCGCCTCCTGATCGCCGACGAACCGACGACCGCGCTCGATATCACCGTGCGCCTGCAGATCCTCGATCTGCTGCGCGAAGTGCAGGCCGAACGCGGCACGGCGATCGTGCTCGTCACGCACGATCTGCATCTGGTGCGCCGCTATTGCGACGATGTCGCCGTGATGTACGCGGGCCGCATCATCGAGCAAGGGCCGGTCGGCGACGTGTTCGCGCGGCCGCGTCATCCGTATACGAAAGGCCTGCTCGGCGCGGTGCCGCGTCTGCGCGAGCGGCAACATCGGCTTACCGTCATTCCGGGTCAGCCGCCTTTGGCCGGCAGCATCGCGCAAGGATGCCGCTTCGCGCCGCGCTGCCCGCGCGCGCAAGCCGATTGCCTGAGCGCGTATCCGGCGATGCGCGCAATCGATACGCATCGCGGCGTCGCGTGCTGGCATCCGGAACCGGACCCGCAGACCGCCGACGCTCTTCTCGCGACGGCCACATCATGAACGCTCTCGACGTATCGAACATCGGGCGCGCCTTTCCCGTGCGCGGCGGTCTGTTCGCCAGTTCAAAAATGCTGCGCGCGGTGGAAGACGCTTCTTTCGTATTGCCGCGCGGCGGCACGTTCGGGCTGGTGGGCGAATCGGGATCGGGCAAGTCGACGCTCGCGAAAATCATCCTCGGCGCGGACGAGCCGACACGCGGCGAAGTGCGCTTCGGCGAGCGCGTGTTCGGCAAGACCACGCGCGACGCCGACCGGCGCTGGCGGCAACGCGCCGTTCAGGCGGTGCTGCAGGACCCGTTCGGTTCGCTCGATCCGCAGATGAACATCGGCGATATCGTGCTCGAACCGTTGCGCATCCAGAAAAGCGGCTTCGCGCGGGATGCCTTGCACAAGCGTCTCGATGAACTGCTCGCGCAAGTCGGCCTGCCCGCGGAGTTCAAGCGCCGTCGTCCGGGCGAGCTGAGCGGCGGCCAGCGCCAGCGCGTGGCGATTGCGCGCGCGCTCGTGCTGGAGCCGGAGATTCTCGTGCTCGATGAACCGGTGTCCGCGCTCGACGTATCCATTCAGGCGCAGGTGCTCAACCTGCTGAAGGATCTTCAGGACACGCTCGGCCTGAGCTATCTGCTGATCTCACACGATCTCGCGGTGGTCGCCTTCATGAGCAGCCATATCGGCGTGCTCTATCTCGGCCGCTTCATGGAGCAAGGCACGCGTGACGATATCGTCGAGCGCGCGGCGCATCCGTACACGCATGCGCTGATCGCCGCGTCCGAACCCGATGCGCCCGATGTGCACGCGATAAGCGGCGAGATTCCGTCGCCGCTCGCGCCGCCCGCCGGATGCGTGTTTCACACGCGCTGCCCCGCCGCGCGCGACGTCTGCCGCGTCGATACGCCGCCCGAGCAACGCTTGTCGGCAACGCATCGCGTGACATGTCATTTCCCGATCACATCGAAGGCTTGAGCCATGTCAAAAGAGATTCGCATCAACGCGTTCCTGGCCTTCGCGCCGACGCATCTGTCGCCCGGACTATGGGCGCATCCGCGCGACCGCGCGCTCGACTACAACTCGCTGTCGCTATGGACCGATCTCGCGCGCACCGCCGAGCGCGGCGGCTACGACGCGCTTTTTTTCGCCGATGGCATCAGCCAGTACGACGTCTATGGCGGCTCGAACGCTGCCGGCGTGCGCTGGGGTTTGCAGTTTCCGCGTCTCGATCCGCTCTTGCTCGTCTCCGCGATGGCGCAGGTCACGGAACATCTCGGCTTCGCGGTGACGAGCAGCGTGAGCTACGAAGCGCCGTTCCTGTTCGCGCGCCGCATGTCGACGCTCGATCACCTGACGCGCGGGCGCATCGGCTGGAACATCGTGACGAGCTTCGGGCAAAGCGGCTCGCGTGCGATCGGCCAGCCCGACGCGCGTCCGCACGACGAGCGCTACGACCTTGCCGACGAGTACATGGAGATCGTCTACCGGCTGTGGGAAGAAAGCTGGCAGGACGGCGCGGCGGTGCGCGACCGTGACACGCGCGTATTCGCGGACCCGGCGCGCGTGCATGAAATCCGCCACGAAGGCCGCTTCTTCTCGATGCAGGGCACGCACTACTCGGAGCCTTCGCCGCAGCGCACGCCGCTGCTCTATCAGGCGGGCACGTCCAGGCGCGGTAAAGACTTCGCCGCGCGTCACGCCGAATGCGTGTTTCTCAGTTCGCCGACCGCGCAACTGGTGGCGCGCGATGTCGCCGATGTGCGCGCACGCGCCGCCGCGCTCGGCCGCGATCCGGCCTCGGTGCTGTTCTTCGCGCTCGCGACCGTGATCGTCGCGCCGACGTCGGAAGAAGCGCAGGCGAAATGGCAGGACATCCAGCGCCACGTGAGTCTCGAAGGCGCGCTTGCGTTGTTCTCGCGCTGGAGCGGCATCGATCTGTCGAAGTACAGCCCCGACGATCCGCTGCGCTACGTGAAGAGCGAAGGCATGCAGTCGGCGATCGAAGCCTTCACCGTCGCCGATCCCGAGCGCGTGTGGACCATCGGCGAGCTGGCGATCTTCAACGCGATCGGCGGCAAGGGGCCGGTGTTCATCGGCTCGCCGACGGAAGTGGCCGATGCGCTCGAAAGCTGGAAGGCGCAGACCGGCATCGACGGCTTCAATCTCAGCCACGCGCTGTTGCCGGGCACGCACGAGGATTTCGTCGATCTCGTGGTGCCGGAGCTGCGGCGGCGCGGCGTCTACAAGCAGGACTATCGCGCGGGCACGCTGCGCGAAAAACTCTATGGCGAAGGGCACGCGCATCTGTCCGCGCCGCATCCCGCCGCCAGCCATCGCGCCGCTACTATCGAGGAACCCGATCATGCTTGATACCGCTTACGAAACCATCACCGTGCAGCCGTTGACGCGCCATATCGGCGCGCTGATCGGCGGCATCGATCTGATGCGGCCGCTCGCGCCCGAACAGGTGAACGACGTGCGTCGCGCGCTGCTCGCGCATCAGGTCATCTTCTTTCGCGATCAGCCGATCACGCTCGATCAGCATCTCGCGCTCGGCCGACACTTCGGCACGCTGCATGTGCATCCGAACAGTCCCGGCCCGGATGGCTACCCGGAAATCCTGCAAATCCATAGCGATTCGACCACGAAGCGCGTCGCGGGCGACCGCTGGCATTCCGATGTCTCGTGCGACGAAGAACCGCCGATGGGCAGCATCCTGCATCTGCACACGTTGCCGGCGCACGGCGGCGACACGCTCTTTTCCAGCTCGTACGCGGTGTATGAATCGCTGTCGCCGGGTTTGCGGAGCTATCTCGAAGGACTGAGCGCCACGCACGACGGTGAGCCGACGTATCGGCAACGCAATCGCCTGCGCGGCATCGACGATAGCGGCAAGACGTTTCCGAAAGCATCGCATCCGGTCGTGCGCACGCATCCGGAAACGGGCCGCAAGGGTGTCTTCGTGAATTCGAATTTCACGACGCATATCGACGGCGTGCCCGCAGCCGAAAGCGAAGGCATTTTGCGTCTGCTGTTCGAACGTTTCGCGTCGCCCGACTTTCAGGTGCGCTTTCGTTGGGAGCCGCATTCGATCGCCTTCTGGGACAACCGCGCCGTGCAGCATCTGGCCGTGTGGGACTACTACCCGGACGTGCGCTCGGGCTTTCGCGTGACCATCAACGGGGACAAGCCCTTTCTATGAGCAAGCCGAAGCAGATTCGCGTCAACGCGTTCGCGCTGCACAGTCCGGTGCATCATTCGCCGGGCATGTGGCGGCATCCGCGCGACCGCTCGCTGGAATACAACACGCTCGACTACTGGGTCGATCTGGCGCGCACGCTGGAGCGCGGGCTGATCGATTCGCTCTTCATGGCCGACAGCATCGGCGTCAACGATGTGTACGGCGGCAGCATCGACACCGCATTGCGTCACGGCGCGCAGGTGCCCAAGCAGGACCCGGTGATGGCGCTCTCCGCGATGGCATACGCCACGCGCAACCTCGGCCTGTGCGTGACGAGCAACGCCAATCACGAGCCGCCCTACGTGTTCGCGCGCCGCATGTCGACGCTCGATCATCTGACGCGCGGGCGCATCGGCTGGAACATCGTGACGGGCTTCGCGCAGAGCAGCGTGAAAGTGCTCGGCAAGAACGGCGTGGCCTCGCGCGACGAACGCTACGACATCGCCGACGAGTACATGGACGTCGTCTACAAGCTGTGGGAAAGCAGTTGGGAAGACGGCGCGAGCGTGCGCGATACGGCCACGGGTATCTTCGCCGATCCGTCGAAGGTGCATCGCGTCGAGCATGAAGGCCGGTACTTCAAGGTGCACGGCATCCACATGACGGAGCCTTCGCCGCAGCGCACGCCGGTGCTGTTCCAGGCGGGATCGTCGGCGCGCGGGCAACGCTTCGCGGGGCGTCACGCCGAAGGCATCTATCTGAGCGGGCCGAGCAAGAAGGTGCTCACGCCCGTCGTCGCGGACACGCGCGCCGAAGCGGTGAAAGCAGGCCGCGATGCGCGCGATATCCAGTTCTTCACGATGGCGACCGTCATCACCGGCCGCACGTCGAAGGAAGCGCGCGACAAATACGAGGACTATCGCCGCTACGTGACGCCCGAAGCCGCGCTCGCGATGTTCTCCGGCTGGACCGGCATCGACTTCTCGACCTACGACCCCGACGAGCCGATCCGCTACATGCAGCTCGACGCCGGCACGTCCTCCGCGCTCGAAGGCTTCACGAAGCTCGATCCGGAACGCGTGTGGACGGTGCGCGAACTGGCGCTGCACAACGCGATCGGCGGGCGCGGACCGGTGTTCATCGGCGCGCCCGATGAAGTCGCGAACGCGCTCGAAGACTGGGTCGATGAAACGGATATCGACGGCTTCAACCTGAGTTACGCAGTCACGCCCGAAGCATACGAGGATTTCGCGGATTTCATCGTGCCGGAGTTGCAGGCGCGCGGCCGCTACAAGACCGCCTACGCGCCGGGCACCTTGCGCGAAAAGCTCGGCGGCGCGAATGGCCGTCTGAACGAGCGTCATCCCGGCGCGACATTTCGCCGATAACTTTTCTCTCGCAAATAAAAAATCATGAGCACGACCCCGTATCACCAAGCCCTGGCCGCCCTTCCTGCGCTGGCCGAAGAAATCGGCGTCGACGCCGCCCAGCGCGAAATCCGTCGCGAATTGCCGTTCGCGGCCTTCGATGCGTTCCGCCGCTCCGGTCTCGGCGCGTTGCGCATTCCCGTCGAGCGCGGCGGTCTCGGCGGCACGCTCGAAGACGCGATCCATGTCGTCACCACGCTGGCCGCCGCCGAATCGAACGTGGCGCATGCGCTGCGCGTGCATTTCGACGTGGTCGAATCATTGCGGCTCGCGCCGAGTACGCCCTTTCACGACCGGCAAGTGAGCCGCATCGTCGAAGGGGCGCTGTTCGGCGGCGCATCGGGCGAACAGGGCACGGCGCGCGCGGGCGAGATCGAAACCGTGCTGCGGCGCGAAGGCGACCATTTTCGCGTGACGGGCAAGAAGTACTACACCACGGGCACCGCGTATGCCGACTTCGTTCGCACCAATCTCGTCGACGAAGAAGGCAAAGGCGTCACGGCGATCATTCCGGTGCGCGCCCAAGGCGTCCAGGTGCTCGACGACTGGGACGGCATGGGCCAGCGCATGACCGCGAGCGGCAGCACGGTATTCGACAACGTCCGCGTCGACGCGCACGAAGTGACAGAGAAGGGTTACGGCTCGCTCGTCGGACGGCATGGCGGCGCGTATCGGCAACTGCATCTGGTGGCGGTGGCGGCGGGCATCGTGCGCAGCATCGTCGCCGATGCGCGCGGCTACGTGACCGCGCACGGCCGCCCGGTGATGCACTCTACCGCGCCGAGTGCGCGCGAGGACGTGTTCATCCAGCAGGTCGTCGGCGAACTGTCGGCGCTGAGCCATACCATCGACGTGCTGGTGCGCGAGAACGCACGCGCGCTCGGCGTGTCATCGGATGCGATTCTGCGCGGCGACCCCGATGCGGACGAACTCGTGCTGCAAGGCGCGCTCGCGACCGCGCGCACGCAGGTCGTCGTCGGCAGGCTCGCGTTGCAGGCGGGCGAGCGGCTGTTCGATGCGGGCGGCGCGTCGGCGACCTCGCGCAAGCATAACTTCGACCGCCACTGGCGCAATCTGCGCACGATCTTCAGCCACAACCCGCTGCATCACAAGGCGAAGGTCGTCGGCGATTACATGCTCAATGGCGTGAAGACGCATCTGGTCGAAGGGCGCACGTTCTGAGCGCTAGCCTTCGAAGAAGCGGTTGGCGGGCCTCGGCAGGCCGAGATGCTCGCGCAGCGTCGCGCCCTCATAGGCTCGCCGGAAGATGCCGCGCCGCTGCAACTCGGGCACGACCTTCGTGGCGAAATCGTCGAGTCCTTCGGGCAGGAACGGGAACATCACGTTGAAGCCGTCGCTGCCTTCCTCGACGAGCCATTGCTCCATCTGGTCCGCGATCTCCGTCGCGGTTCCGACCATCTGCAAACCGGAATAGCCGCCGACGCGCTGCGCCAGTTCCCGAACGGTGAGCCCTTCGGCGCGCGCCATGTCGATCACGCGGTCGCGCGCGCTTTTGCTCGCGTTCGTTTCGGGAATCTCTGGCAAGGGGCCGTCGGGATCGAACAATGAAACATCGTGGCCAAGCGCGATCGACAGCGATGCGAAACCGCTGTCGTCGTGCACGAAGGTGTCGAGCAGCGCGCGCTTCTCCTGCGCTTCGTCGTGCGAATCGCCCACCACGACGAACGCGCCCGGCAAGATCTTCAAATGCTCGCGCGCGCGGCCGAGGCGTTCCATGCGGCCTTTGACATCGGCATAGAAACGCTTGCCCGCCGCGAGATTAGGCTGCGCGGTGAAGACGGCGTCGGCGGTTTCGGCGGCGAGTTGCTTGCCCGCTTCCGACGACCCCGCCTGCACCACCACC
>NZ_FCOE02000004.1 GCF_001544915.2 Caballeronia pedi
TCGAGATCGGACACACGCGCGACACTGCGCGCGCGGCGCGGCTCGCCGTGGCTCAGCACGGCCACGCCGCACGAGTCGTAGCCGCGATACTCGAGGCGGCGCAGACCTTCGACCAGCACCGAGACGATGTTACGTTGCGCTACCGCGCCGACAATTCCGCACATGGACGTTCATCCTTTGAAACTTGCATTCGAAAGCGCGGTGCACGAAGCGCCGCGCGCGTTGGGCTGAATCTCTCGACAGCCTTACGACTTCTTCTTCACCGGGCGTACATAGCCCGTCTTGCTCACCTGCGTCTTCTCGTTGAGCACCAGCTCGCCTTCGCCGACATCTTTCCACACCGTCGTGCCCGCCGCGATGGTCACGCCGCGGCCCACGCGCACTGGCGCGACGAGTTGCGTGTCCGAGCCGATGAACACGTCGTCCTCGATCACGGTGCGATGCTTGTTCGCGCCGTCGTAGTTGCAGGTGATCGTGCCCGCGCCCACGTTCACGCGCGCGCCGATATCCGTATCGCCGATATAGGTGAGATGGTTCGCCTTCGAGCCGCGCCCGAGCACCGCGTTCTTCACCTCGACGAAGTTGCCGATATGCGCTTCATCGCCGAGCTTCGCGCCCGGACGCAGCCGCGCGTACGGACCGAGCACGACGTTCGCGCCGGTCGTGCCGCCTTCGATGTGCGTGTACGCATCGACACGCGTGCCTGCGCCGATCGTGGCGTCGCGGATCACGCAGTTCGGGCCGATCGTCACATTGTCGGCGAGCGTCACGCGCCCTTCGAACACGCAATTCACGTCGATCGACACGTCCGCGCCGCATTCGAGCGTGCCGCGCACGTCGATGCGCGCCGGGTCCATCAGCGTCACGCCGGCGTCGAGCAATGCGTTCGCCACGTTGCGCTGGTGGATGCGCTCCAGTTCCGCGAGCTGAATCTTGCTGTTCACGCCGAGCGTTTCCCATTCGGCGTCCGGCTGCGCGGTGACCACTTCGACACCCGCGTCGATGGCGCGCTCGACCACGTCCGTCAGATAGAACTCGCCTTGCGCGTTGTTGTTCCTCAGCGACGCGAGCCACGTTTCGAGCGTGCGCGTCGGCGTGATCACGATGCCGGTGTTGATTTCCGCGATGCGCCGCTCTTCCTCGCTCGCATCCTTCTGCTCGACGATCTTCTTCACCTTGCCCGAAGCGTCGCGCACGATGCGCCCGTAGCCGGTCGGATCGCCGACGGTCACGGTAAGCACGCCGTAACGCTCGGCGCCCGCGGCCTCGATCAGGCGTTCTAGCGTGCTCGCGCGCGTGAGCGGCACGTCGCCATACAGCACGAGCGTGGGAACCGAAGGATCGAGCAACGGCAGCGCCTGCTGCACCGCGTGGCCCGTGCCGAGCTGCTTGTCCTGCAGCGCGAATTGCACGTCCGGCGCGCCGACGGCCTCGCGGACCTTGTCCGCGCCGTGCCCGACGACGACGACGAGACGCGTCGGCGAGAGCGTGCGCGCCGTATCGATCACGTGGGCGAGCAACGGCTTGCCCGCCAGGGAATGGAGTACTTTCGGCAGGGCGGAGCGCATGCGCTTGCCCATGCCGGCAGCCAGAATCACGATGTTCATCGCTGGGAGCCTTGCTGGTATGACGAGCCGCCAATTTATCACGCGGCTCTTTGGCGCAATGCGGCGAAACCCACGCTGCGCCTTATTGGATAAAGGTTACAGATCGTCGAACTGCACGATTGAAACCGCGCCGGGCGATCCTGACGGTTCGCTTGCACACGGTTCTTCGTCGAACGCGATATCGCCTTGCGGATCGGCTTCGCCGGTCGCGCGCAGGCCGGCGAACGGAAACAGCGCGCTGTCCATCAGATGCGACGGCACCACGTTCGACAGCGCGTTGAACATATTCTCCACGCGCCCGGGGAAACGCTTGTCCCATTCGCGGATCAGCGCCTTCATTTCCGCGCGCTTCAGGTTCGGTTGGCTGCCGCACAGATTGCACGGGATGATCGGGAATTCGCGCAGTTCGGCGTACTTTTCGAGATCGGTCTCCTTCACATACGCGAGCGGACGGATCACGACGTTCTTGCCGTCGTCGGATTGCAGCTTGGGCGGCATGCCCTTGAGCTTGCCGCCGTAGAACATGTTGAGCAGCAGCGTTTGCAGGATGTCGTCGCGATGATGCCCGAGCGCGATCTTGGTCGCGCCGAGCTCGCCCGCCACGCGATACAGGATGCCGCGACGCAGGCGCGAGCACAGCGAGCATGTGGTCTTGCCTTCCGGCACCAGGCGCTTGACGATGCTGTACGTGTCCTGATTCTCGATGTGAAACGGAATATCGAGCTTGCTCAGGTAATCCGGCAGGACGTGCTCCGGAAAGCCCGGCTGCTTCTGGTCGAGATTGACGGCGACGAGTTCGAAGTCGATTGGCGCGCGCTCGCGCAGGCGCATCAGGACGTCGAGCATCGCGTAGCTGTCCTTGCCGCCCGACAGGCACACCATGACCTTGTCGCCGTGCTCGATCATGTTGAAGTCGCCGATCGCCTCGCCGACCTGCCGCACGATGCGCTTGTACAGCTTGTTGTTCTCGTACGCTTCCTTCTGCTGGCGCTTGGTCAACGCCTCGCGCGCGGGCTTCTGTGCCTCGGCGGCTTCGATCGTGTCACGCGCGTTCATGCTCGTTCCTCTTTGATGCGAAAGACTTCGACGCCGACCGCGTCGCAATCGGGATAGACGTCGGGCTTTTCCGTCGATACGGCCACCGCGCGCACGTTCGGATGCGCGAGCAGAGCCGCGGCGACGTCGTCGCACAGCGTTTCCTGCAAGTGGATATGGCCCTGCTTCACGCGCGCAGCGATAGTCGATCGCATGAAGTCGTAATCGACCACTTCGGACAGTTTGTCCGCGACGGGCGTCGACAGCGCGAGCGGCACGTACAGTTCGACGTTGATCACGACGCGTTGCTCGCCGCGCTTCTCGAAGTCATGCACGCCGATGTTGATGCGAACTTCGTAGTCACGCAGAAAAAGCCTCCGGCAATCGGTCAGCCGGGGATGCGAAAGTGCGGCAAGCATATGAGTTCCAGTATTCAGTGAGCGCGTTTCAGGGCTTTTGCGCGCCGATCATGTACATCACGTCGCGCGGGCTCGGCACCAGGTGCTGGCCGCCATCGACGACGAGCGTCGTGCCGTTCACGCCGTGCGCGTTCGCGAGATAGCAGGCGGCCTGCGCCACGTCCTCCACCGTCGATGCGCGGTTGAGCGGCGTCACGCGATGCGCCGCCTCGAACGACGCGGGCGTCTGCCCGGCGGAAATCAGCGTCAGGCCCGGCGCCAGGCCGACGACACGCAGCTTCGGCCCCAGCGCCTGCGCCAGCGCGACGGTGGCGTTGTCGAGCGCCGCCTTCGTCAGCGTGTACGACAGGTAATCCGGATTCATGTTGTACAGCTTCTGGTCGAGCACGTTGATGACGACGCCACGTTGCGCATCGTCATCGGCTGCGGTATCGGGCGTGATCGCGTGCAGCATCCGCGCGAGCGTGAGCGGCGCCGCGACATTGACGGCCGTCATCTCAAGCAGCTTCGCGTAGCCGAAGTCGATCGCCGTATCTTCGTCGAAGCGCGATGCGCAGTTCACGACGCAGTTCAGTCCGCCGAACGTTTCGACGCACGCGGGCACGAGCCGCTCCACTTCGGCCTCGACACCCAGATCCGCCTTCAGCGCGACCGCGCGGCGTCCCAGCGCCTCGATATCCGCGACGGTTTCGCGCGCATCGAGCGCCGAGCCGCCATAGTGCACGGCGACGTCCCAGCCCTGCCGCGCGAATTCCAGCGCGACGCCGCGCCCGATACGCTTCGCCGCGCCCGTGACGAGCACGGTCCGAGAGCGTGACACGGAGCCGGAAGACGGCGAGTTGACGGAAGAAAACGGCGTGGAAGCGCTCATTTACAATACTGGGATGAATCCGAATGCCAGACAATCCGATAGTTTACCTGCTCCGGGCGCCGATGCGCTCGCGCAGTCCGAAGCGCTCACAGACCTGATCCGGGGACGTATCGCCGCGGCGGGCGGCTGGCTGCCGTTCGACCGCTATATGGACCTCGCGCTTTACGCGCCGGGCCTCGGCTATTACGGCGGTGGCGCGATGAAATTCGGCCGCCGCGCCGAGGACGGCAGCGACTTCGTCACCGCGCCCGAACTGTCCCCGCTTTTTGCGACGACGCTCGCGCGGCCCGTCGCGCAGGCTTTGCGACAAAGCGGCACGCGGCAGTTGATGGAATTCGGCGCGGGCACCGGCAAGCTCGCGGCTGGCCTTCTGACCGCGCTCGCCGATCTCGATGTGCCGTTCGACAGCTACGCGATCGTCGATCTCTCCGGCGAGTTGCGTGCGCGCCAGCGCGAGACCATCGAAAAGCAGGCGCCCGCGCTCGCCGCGAAGGTGAAATGGCTCGACGCGCTGCCCGACCGGTTCGAAGGCGTCGTGATCGGCAACGAAGTGCTCGACGCGATGCCCGTGCGCCTCGTGGTGCGCAAGCTCGGCGCGTGGCACGAGCGCGGCGTTGTCGTGCTGGACGGCCGTTTTGCGTTCGACGACCGGCCGATCAAACCCGACGCGCAAGTCGAATTGATCGATGCCGCCATCGACGAAGCGAACGATGAACCGTTCGCCGAATACGTCACTGAAACGCACGAAGCGGCGCTCGCGTTCACGAAGACCGTCTGCACGATGCTGACGCGTGGCGCGGCGTTTTTCGTCGACTATGGCTTTCCGCGGCGCGAGTTTTATCATGCGCAGCGCGCAGCCGGGACGCTGATGTGCCACTACCGGCATCGCGCACATGGCGATCCGTTTCTGTATCCCGGCTTGCAGGACATCACCGCGCATGTGGAGTTTACGGGCATCGCGGAAGCGGGCGTCGAGACAGGCGCCGATTTGCTGGGCTTCACGTCGCAGGCGCGGTTTCTGATGAACGCCGGCATCACCGATGTGCTCAGCGATCTCGATCCTGCCGACGTCAAGCGCTTTCTGCCTGCTGCGAATGCGGTGCAGAAGCTGCTTTCGGAAGCGGAGATGGGCGAGCTGTTCAAGGTGATCGCGTTCTCGCGCAGTATTCCCGGGACGCTCGACGCTTTCGCGGCGGGCGATCGTTCTCACACGCTATGAGTGCGCGATCATGATTCGCTGGCTGCTCACGACTTTTATCGCGCTCGCGATTCTGTCCGGCTCGATGCCGTGGCTGAAGAAAATCGGCATCGGGAGGCTGCCGGGGGATTTCACGCTGCGGATCTTTGGACGTGAGTACTCATTTCCGTTTATGTCGACGTTGTTGTTGTCGGTTTTGCTTTCGCTGATTGCTCGGGCGCTTTGAGGCCTCACGCCCCCAGCGCCCCCTTCACCGCCGCCACCCGCGCATCGTGCACCGCATCCTTGATCTTCGCGGGCTGCTCGGCGTACTCCTGCGCGACCGCGCCAGCATCGACCGCACGCGCCGCGACCAACGCTTCCCGCAACCGCTCCGCCTGCGGATAAGCCTGCTTCTCCAGCCCCAGCCTGCCACGCGCATCGGCGAGACACGCCTGTAGCGCCTCGGCAAACCGCGCCGGCTTGCGCAACGCATCCGACCGCTCGAAGAGCCTGACGAGCGCCGCCGCGCCCATCTCCATCACGCGATGAATATTGCCGTGCTCACGCGCGACCAGCACGGCCAGATCGCGGCATTCATTCGGCACGCGCAGCCGCTCGCACAATGGCCGCAAGAGATCGACGCTGCGCCCCTCATGACCGATGTGACGCGGCAAGATATCCTCCGGCGTCGTCGCCTTGCCGAGATCGTGAGTGAGCGCGGCGAAGCGCACCGGCAACGCAAACCGCTGCGACGCGGCGTAGTCCAGCACCATCATCACATGTACGCCGGTGTCCACTTCCGGGTGATAATCCGCGCGCTGCGGCACGCCCCACAGCGCATCGACTTCGGGAAGAATCCGCACCAGCGCGCCGCAGCCGCGCAACACCTCGAACATGCGCGACGGCTTCTTCTCCATCAAACCACGCGACACTTCCTGCCACACGCGCTCGGGCACCAGCGCATCGACTTCGCCCGCCGCGACCATCTTCTGCATCAGCTCGGCGGTTTCCGGCGCGACATCGAAATTCGCGAAACGCGCCGCGAAGCGCGCGAGGCGCAGAATACGCACCGGATCTTCGATGAACGCATCGCCCACATGCCGGAACAGCCGGTTCTTCAGGTCGCTCTGGCCGTCGAACGGATCGATGACCGGCCCGGTCAGTTCGCCCGCTGGCGTGACCTCGCGCGCCATCGCGTTGATCGTGAGATCGCGCCGCGCGAGATCCTCCTCCAGCGTGACGTCCGGCGAATAGTAGAACTGGAAGCCGTGATAGCCCGCCGCCGTCTTGCGCTCGGTGCGCGCGAGCGCGTATTCCTCGTGCGTCTCGGGATGCAGAAACACCGGAAAGTCCTTCCCCACCGGGCGATACCCCTGCGCCACCATCTGCTCGGGCGTCGCGCCCACGACGACATAATCGCGATCCACCACCGGCACGCCGAGCAATTCGTCCCGGATCGCGCCGCCGACTGCGTAGATATTCATCGCGCTTCCTCGCGCGCGCCGTCGATCCACGCCGCGACCGCCGGCAGCGCCGTGATGCGCTTCGCATAGTCGAGCGACGTCGCGCTCAGTTCAGGCGCGTAGGTATTGAAGCGCATGACGACCGGCGCGAACATCGCGTCCGCGATGCCGAATTCATCGCCGAACAGGAACGGTCCGCCCCACTTCGCCAGGCACTCCGCCCAGATCGCCTCGATGCGCGCGATGTTCGCGAGCGCGCCCGGCGTCGCGCCCGTGCCCGGCGCGTGCGTCGTGATTTCCATCGGCATGTTCTGGCGCAGGTCCGCGAAGCCCGCGTGCATCTCCGCGCTGATGCTGCGCGCATGCGCGCGGGCGGCGCCGTCGCGCGGCCACATCGCATGCTGGGGGTGCAGCTCGGCGATCGTCTCGACGATCGCAAGCGATTCCCACACGGCAGCGCCGGAATCGGTGACGAGGCACGGCACCTTGCCCGACGGCGAGACCGCGAGAATCTTCGATTTCGTGTCGGGCTGGCCGAGGCGAATCAGCACTTCGTCGAACGGGATGCCGAAATGTTCGAGCAGCACCCACGGCCGCATCGACCAGGAAGAATTGAACTTGTCACCGATAACGAGTTTCATGCGATCAAAAAAAGAGAATTAACGATGCGCGGTTGCGCGGTAAGCGTTGAAGCGCGAGCGCGACGCGTTGCCGGTCAGATACAGCGGCGCGATCGTCTCGATGCTCGCTGGCTCGTCGATGCCCAGTTCCGGCGCGAGCGGCCCGCTCGCGATGTTCGGCGTCTTCATCGAATCGAGATTGTCGCGCGAGATGATCGGCTGGCCGGGCGCCATTTCCATGGTCATCGCCTGTAGACGGCCGAGGCTCTCCGGCAGCTTGATGATGCGCGAATGCTTGCCGATGGTCGCGCCCGCGAAGCGCACGAGTTCCGCGAGCGTGTAGACGCTGGGACCCGCGAGTTCGTAGACGTGGCCGTTGGCGGCGTCGAGGTCGAGCACGTTGACCATCCCTTTCGCCACATCGCCGACGAACACGGGCTGAAACTGCGCATCGGCGCATGCGAGCGGGATGACCGGGAACATGCGCTCCAGAAACGCAAACTGGTTGAGCAGGTTGTCCTCGGGCCCGAACACCACGGAACTGCGGAAGATCGTCCAGTCCAGTCCCGACTCGCGGATGATCTTCTCGCCGTCGCCCTTCGAGCGCAGGTACATGCTCGGGCCTTGCGGGTCGGCGCCGATCGCGCTCATGTGCAGCAGACGCCGCACGCCCTTCGCCTCGCACGCGGCGGCAATCTTGCGCGGCAACTCGACATGCGCTTTCGCGAAATCCGGCCCGTAGGGATCGTCGCGCCGCCCCTGAAGAATGCCGACGAGATTGATCACTGCATCGCTCTGATCGATGAACGCGGCGAGTTGCACGGGATCGTGCACATCGGTTTCGATGACATCGATGGGCAACAGCGTGAGATGCGCGGCGGTTGCGCGCCGGCGGGTCGCGACGCGCACGGTCTTGCCGAGATCGACGAGCGCATTGATGAGATGGCTGCCGATGAAACCCGAACCGCCGATCAGCGCTACTTGTTGGTGTCGCATGGTTCGCCTCTTGGGTCGCGGCCTGACGGATGCGGGTTCGGTTCAGAACGGCGGGCCGAAAATGAAAACGCCCGCGCGTCCTGTCGTGCGACGCGCGGGCGTGAGGTTCGCTTCGGGCCGGTCAGGGAGCGATATAGCCCAGACGCGCCTTCAACGACTGCGGACGGCCTTCGAACAGCGCAGCGTAATACACGGTGTTCGACAGCACGTTCTTCACGTAATCGCGTGTCTCGGTGAATGGGATGGTTTCAGCAAAAACCGCGCCCTCGACCGGAGCGCGCAAGCCCTGACGCCACTGGCTCGGGCGGCCCGGACCGGCGTTATAGCCGGCGGTGGCGAGCACGGCCGAGTTGTCGAATTGATTGTAGATCATCGACAGGTAATTCGTGCCGAGCAGGATATTGGTGTTGATATCGTTCATCTGCGCGCGCGATACCGGACCGAGGCCGATCTTCTTCGCGACGAGTTGCGCCGTGCCCGGCATCAACTGCATGAGACCGCCCGCGCCGACTTCCGAACGCGCGTTGATGATGAAGCGCGATTCCTGGCGGATCAGGCCATACGCCCATTCGATGTCAAGACCGGTGTTCTGCGCGTCGCGCTCGACGATATCGCGGAACGGCGACAGATAACGCAGCGAGAAATCGTGCTCGGCCTTCGTCTTGTCGGCGGTGTTGACGGTGCGGTCGAACATCTCGATACGTTTCGCGTACTGCGCGGCGGCGATCAGTTGCCGGTCGGTCATGGTGCGCAGCGGCCAGTTCCATTCGCGGTTGCCTTCGAGACGCATGTTCAGCGCGTAAAAACGCTGCGACAGCGCGAAGCCCGGCACGGACTGCATCTGCGCGATCTCGGCGTCCGATACAGTTGTGCGCGGCGGCACGGTGATCTTCTGGCCGAGTTCTTCGAGCGCGAGTTGCCCGTAGAAGTTGTACTGATCCGCGATGGTCTGGAATTCCTGATTCGCCGTGGCCGTGTCGCCGGCCTGCTTCACGGCGCGCCCGTGCCAGTAGACCCACGACGGCTGCGCGCGCAGCGTCGGCGGCATCTGCTCGATCGACCAGCGCACCATGTTCCAGTCGCCGGCGAGCAGCGCGCTGCGCGTGCGCCATTCGTACGCCGGGTTCGACAATGGCGCGTTCGCCGACAGCCGATACCAGTCCGCCGCCGCCGGCATGCGCTTGAGCGCCGCCTGATAGCCGATCGTGCCCCAGCCGGTCGCGCGCTCAGTCGGCGTCAGGCTCGGCGCGACGGAACTGAACGTGGCGGCGGCCATCGCCGGATCGTTGCGAGCCATGCGCGTGACCGCGAGCAGCGTCAACTGATGCGCCGGCGTGTTCGGCATCACGCCGCGCGCGAGATAGAGCGGCGGCTTGTTGACGGCGTCGTCGAACAGCGAGTCCTTCGGTTTTTCCTGACCGAGCGCCTCGACGATGTTCGAACCGGTGGTCGTGTAGTTCTGCTCGTAGGCGAGACGGATCTGCTGCCAGATGTCGTCGCTCGTGAACTGGCCCGACTCCGCGAGCGCGCCGATCAGATCGACGCAGCCGTCGCCGTACCATTTCGGCTCGACGAGCAGCGCGCGCGCCGCGTCCGCGATGTTTTCGCCGCGCGACAGACGCGCTTCGAGCGCGTAGCACTTGACCTGCGTGTCGTCGTTGAGAACGAAACGGGCGTATTGCTGCTCGAAGTTCTTCCAGTCGTGACGGCTGCCGAGCACGACGAGATAGTCGTTGCGCATGCGGTCGGCGATCGCCTGGCCGTCGTAGCGCTGCAGGAACGAAAGCACCGGCGCGTCGGGCGCGTCGATGCGCGCGTGGCCTTGCGAATCGAAAAGCTGCGGCTTGATCGTGAAGTATTCGATATAGCTCGGCGCCGGGTAGTCCGGAATCTGCGATGCGAGCACGGCGGCCTTGCCCGCATCGTTCGCGCGCGCGGCATCGCGCAGCTGCATGAAGATGCGGTCGTCGGACGTGGGCGACAGGTCAGCGTCGGGACGGACGGCGGAAGCCGTGCCGCACGCGACGAGCGTCGCTGCGGCAAGGGCTGCGCTGACCGCGAGATATACTCGTTTGAGGCGTTTTGACATCGTTATTTCTGGAGCGCGAATGGTCTTGAACCGAGTCCTGAGATCGGAGGAAAGCATAGCACGCAACGTTTGCGACAAACCCAAGAGCGAGCCCAAAAGCGCCTTGCGCGCCACGCTTCTCGCGACCCGCGAGGCGCAGAGCGAGCAAGCCGCCCAGGCCGCGAAGAACGAGGCGCTCGCAGCGCGCATTCAGGAACTGCTCGCGCGGCACGTCGCGCGATGCGTGGGCTTTTACTGGCCGGTCGCGGGCGAATTCGACGCACGCGAAGCGCTCGCGCACTGGCTCGCCGCCGATGGAGCTCGCGGCGCCGCGCTGCCGGTGGTCGTCAAACCCCATGCGCCGATGGTTTTCCACGCGTGGAACACGCACGCGCCGATGAAGGAAGGCCGTTACCGGATTCCAGTGCCCGCTGAAGAAAAGGTCGTGGTGCCGGAACTGCTGCTGATTCCGTGCGTCGGTTTCGATGCGGATCGATATCGGCTGGGTTACGGTGGCGGTTATTACGATCGCACGCTCGCCGCGTGGCCGAATGGCGCTCGGCCGGCGACGATTGGCATCGCGTACGAATCGGGCAAGTGCGGCGCGCTGCCGCGCGAGGTCCACGACATGCCGCTCGACGCGATCGTCACCGAATCCGCGATCTATTAGACGCTAAAGCGAGGCCGCCGCGCGCGCGGCGGTATCGTAGAGACCGGACGCATTGCGCATCAATTGCGCGGCCTCGCCGATCTGCTCGTTGGTGAG
The DNA here is from genome assembly GCF_001544915.2 of Caballeronia pedi. GTDB lineage: Bacteria > Pseudomonadota > Gammaproteobacteria > Burkholderiales > Burkholderiaceae > Caballeronia > Caballeronia pedi. The sequence goes on from NZ_FCOE02000004.1 coordinate 11,026, forward strand.
GCCGCTCTCGCGCAGCGTCTCGATGAGACACGCCTCGCGCACGTCGCGATACTTGCCGCACAGCTCGCGCCCCGCCGGGGTCGCGGAGAAGAACACTTCCTTGCCAATTTTCTCGCTTTGCACATAGCCGCGAGCGACGAGTTTCTTCAGTGCATACGTAGCAACGTGCGTGTCCTCGATGTTCAGCACGAAGCAGATGTCGGCGAGCTTCTTCTTGCGGTCGCGATGGCTCACGTGATGCAGCAGCGACACTTCCACCGCCGTCATGTCCTTCGCGCCCGCCGCGGACATGCAGCGCACCATCCAGCGATTGAACGCGTTGCCCGCCATGATGAGGCCGTACTCGAATTCCGAGAGTTCCGCGCTGGCTTCGGAGACGAGATGCTCGGACGAAACGATCTTGGTGGGATTGCGCGGCATGGCGATGACCGGTTTGGAGTGCGTTGGAGTGTAGCGCAACGTCATTTTTGCGAGCAATGAGACGCGTCGGCGAAAACGTGAATTGATAATTTCTTGATAATTTATTGACAATGTAACATTCTGCGACGACGCGAAGCTCATCGAATCGACGAGTTTCGCATCCTGCAAAGGCAAATCAGAGGCATGACAACACCACGAATTCATCCGCTCGGCGACACCGCGCTCGTGTGCGAAGCCGCGCCGCCCGCCACACTCGACTGCCAGCGCCGCTTCTGGGCGCTGGCTGAGCACGCGCGTCTCATGCCGCACGTCGTCGAAGTGGTGCCGGGCATGAACAACCTGACGATCGTGTTCGACCCGCTCGAAGCGGACTACGAAACGCTCGCCGCGCAACTGGAAACCGGCTGGGACGCCGCCGGGACGCCCGATATGGACAGCGCGCAAATCGAGATTCCGGTGCGCTACGGCGGCGCCGACGGCCCGGATCTCGCCGCGCTCGCGAAGCACACGGGTCTCTCCGTCGACGAAGTGGTGAAACGTCATACGGAAGCCGAATACGTCGTGTTCTTTCTCGGCTTTCAACCGGGTTTCGCGTATCTCGGCGGGCTCGATCCGGCGCTCGCCATGCCGCGCCGGGCTGAGCCGCGTCTCGAAGTGCCGGCGGGATCGGTGGGAATCGGCGGGGCGCAGACGGGCATCTATCCGGCGGTGTCGCCGGGCGGCTGGCAATTGCTCGGGCGCACTGAGCTGAAGCTCTTCGATCCGGCCAGAAACCCGCCGACGCTGATGCAGCCCGGCGACCGCGTGCGCTTCACGGCGCTGGAGGTGCGCGCATGATCGACGTAATTCGCGCGGGCGTGCTCACGTCCGTGCAGGACCTCGGCCGACGCGGCTACCGGCATCTCGGCGTGAGCTCGGGCGGGGCGCTCGACGCGCTGTCGCTGGAAATCGGCAATCGCATCGTCGGGAACCGGCCGGATGCGGCGGGCATCGAGGTGACCTTCGGGCCGACAGTGCTGCGCTTCAAGCACGCGACGCGCGTCGCCATTACCGGCACCGATTTTGGCGCGACGCTCGACGACAAGCCCGTTTATTCGTGGTGGAGCCTGCCGGTGCGTGCGGGCCAGGAACTGACGCTGCGCGGGGCGAAGCGCGGCATGCGCGCCTACGTGAGCATCGCGGGCGGCATCGACGTCCTGCCGATGCTCGGCTCGCGCTCGACCGATCTCGCCGCGTGCTTCGGCGGCCTCGGCGGGCGCGCGCTGCGCGACGGCGACCGCCTGCCGGTCGGCGTGCCGCAGCCGCACAAGGGCATTGCGTTTTCGCCGGACGAGCCCGCGTTCGGCGTGAAGGCGCCGGCGTGGTGCAAGTTCGTGCTCGTCGACGAACCCGTGCGGCGCGGCCGTCATGCGCCGGGCCTCGCGTGGGCGGTGCCGATCCGCGTGCTGCGCGGCCCGGAGTACGACAGTTTCAGCGACGCGGCGCACGACAGCTTCTGGAACGAGGAATGGACGATCACGCCGAACAGCAACCGCATGGGTTTTCGCCTCGCGGGCACGGCGCTCGAACGCAGGGAGAAGATCGAGCTGCTGTCGCACGCGGTGTTGCCCGGCACGATCCAGGTGCCGCCGAACGGCCAGCCGATCGTCCTGATGGGCGATGCGCAGACCACCGGCGGCTATCCGAAGATGGGCGCGGTGATCAAGGCGGATTTGTGGAAGCTCGCGCAAGTGAAGTTGAATGGCGGCGTGCGCTTCATCGAAACGTCGGTGGAAGAGGCGCGCCACGCGCTCGCCGACGAGCGGCAATACGTGAGCCAGGTGGAAACGGCCATCGCGATGCACGAGGAACGCATCGCGCGCGCTGGCTCCTGAATCGCAAGCCGTGCGCGAGACGCGGCGCATCACACCCAACATTCAACGGAACGACTGCAAAAACATCATGGAAATCGATCTCAATGCCGATCTCGGCGAAGGCTGCGGCTCCGATGAAGCGCTGCTCGATCTCGTGAGTTCCGCGAACATCGCGTGCGGCTGGCACGCCGGCGGCGCCACCGCGATGCGCGATTGCGTGCGCTGGGCCGTCGAAAAGGGCGTGGCCATCGGCGCGCATCCGAGCTTCAACGATCCCGAGAACTTCGGCCGCAGGGAAATGGATCTGCCGCCCGAGGAAATCTATGCGGGCGTGCTGTATCAACTCGGCGCGCTGTCGGCGATCGCGCAGGCCGAGGGCGGTCGCATCGCGCACGTGAAGCCGCACGGCGCGCTCTATAACCAGGCCGCGAAAAGCACCGAAATCGCCGATGCGATCGTCTCCGCCGTCCATGACTTCGATCCGTCGCTGCTCGTGTTCGGGCTGGCGAACAGCGGGCTGGTCGAAGCGGCGCGGCGCGTGGGCCTCATCGCGATCGAGGAAGTGTTCGCGGATCGCGGTTATCGCGCGGACGGCTCGCTCGTGCCGCGCAAGGAGCCGGGCGCCTTGCTCGACGACGAAAACCTCGTGCTCGACCGCACGCTCGCGATGGTGCGCGAGCAGCGCGTGCGGGCCGTGTCGGGCGAATGGGTGCCGCTCAACGCGCAGACGATCTGCCTGCATGGCGACGGCGCGCACGCGCTGGAATTCGCGCGGCGCATTCGCGGCGCGCTGGCGGACGCGGGCATCGAAGTCCGCGCCGCGCACGCCGCCGCCTGAGGCGCTCATCGAAGAATTGAACGCCCCGTCCAGCCGGGGCGTTTCAACAAGCGGCCCTGGCAGGCAAAAGAGCCGCATGTGGTAAAACCACGCGCCCGGTACGAGGCGTGATGTCGATATCGTTTGGAGAACTCATGGCAACCCCTGTCAATTTATGGCCGCTCATCGGCGTGGCCGTCATCATCATAGGTTTCGTGCTGCGTTTCAATCCGATGCTGATCGTCGCCGCCGCTGCGATCATCACCGGCTTCGCGGCGCATTTTCCCGTCGAGCGCATTCTGACCGCGATCGGCAGCGGCTTTCTGAAGACGCGCAACATTCCGCTCATCATCCTGCTGCCGCTCGCGGTGATCGGCCTGCTCGAACGGCACGGCCTGCGCGAGCGCGCGCAGATGTGGATTTCGAGCATCAAGGCGGCGACGGCCGGGCGTCTGCTGATCGTCTATCTGTTCGTGCGTGAAATCACGGCGGCGGTCGGACTGACGGGTCTCGGCGGCCATCCGCAGATGGTCCGCCCGCTGCTCGCGCCGATGGCCGAAGGCGCCACCGAAGCGCGTTACGGCAAGCTCTCCGACGCGACGCGCTTCAAGCTGCGCGCGTATTCCGCCGCCACCGACAACGTCGGCCTGTTCTTCGGTGAGGACATCTTCGTCGCGTTCGGCGCGATCGTGCTGATGGTCACGTTCCTGAAGGAAGCGGGCATCGTCGTGGAGCCGATGCACGTCGCCGTGTGGGGCATTCCCACCGCGATCTGCGCGTTCCTGATCCACGGCTTCCGGCTGTGGCTGCTCGACCGCAGGCTCGCGCGCGAACTCGACGCGCTCACGCGCAACGTCGCGGGAGAGAAGGCATGACGCTCACGATCAACTATCTGTTCTATCTGGTCGGCATCATCCTGCTGGTGGTCGGCGGCATGATCATCACGGACAAGTCGCATCCGCGGCGTCTGACCGCGGGCGGCTTCTGGCTGATCTACGCGCTGATCTTTCTCCTCGGCGACTGGATTCCGGTGACGGTCGTCGGCGTGCTTGTCGTGGCGATGGCGCTGATCGCGGGCTTTCACGGCGTCACCGGCGCGAAGCCGAAGATGCTCTCCGAGGACACGCGCCGCCAGAGCGCCGTGCGGCTCGGCAACAAGCTGTTCGTGCCCGCGCTGACGATTCCCGTCGTCACCGTGATCCTCACGCTCGGCGCGAAGTATCTCGTGTTCGGCGGCGTGCCGCTGGTCGAACTGAAGAACGTGACGCTGATCGGCTTCGGCGTCGGCTGCGTGATCGCGCTCGCGATTGCGTGCGTGATGACGCGCGACACCGTCGGCCAGTCGATGCGCGAGACGCGCCGTCTGATCGACGCGCTTTCGTGGGCCGCCGTGCTGCCGCAGATGCTCGGCATGCTCGGCCTCGTGTTCTCGGATGCGGGCGTCGGCAAGGCGGTTGCGCACGTCACGACGGCTTACGTGAACATGGACTACCGACTGGTCGCGGTGACGGTGTACGTCGTCGGCATGGCGCTATTCACGATGGTCATGGGCAACGGCTTCGCCGCATTCCCGGTGATGACGGGCGGCGTCGGCGTGCCGATTCTCGTCGGCGTGTTCCACGGCAATCCCGCCACGATGGCCGCGATTGGCATGTTCTCCGGCTACTGCGGCACCCTGATGACGCCGATGGCCGCGAACTTCAACATCGTTCCAGCGGCGTTACTGGAGTTGCCGGACAAGAACGCGGTGATCAAGGTGCAGGTGCCGACCGCGCTCACCCTTTTGATCACCAATATTTTTCTGCTCAACTGGCTGATGTTCATCTGAACGACCGCGCTTCACCTGTGTGCATGCCGCGTAACAAAACCGCGGCACGCACGCACGCTGGCAACACCTCCCCTTCCCTCTCCTCCCGGCCGCATTCTTACTTCGCGGCATACATTTCTCCAATTTCGTAGACGCGCGTCTACATGTTGCTGACATTTGGCGGCAATTCGGAACGCGCCTATATCTGCTTGCAGGCAGCCTGACTCAGACTCTGGCGCCCTCGTTGTTCTAGGAAAGCATCGCGTGCTTTTCAAGCTGACCGAGGGTATCGGTTCGCCGTGTGCGCCGCGTCGCGCGGACGTCGACGAACTGGTTTTTCGCCACCGACTCCGTCATGCGTCTGCCGAGTTACTCCCATTTGCTCGCCTTGCCCGCAGGGCCTGACCTGCTGCTTCGCCTGCTCGAGACAATCGTCGTCGCGGCCAGCGCGCTCGCGGCCCAACGGAATTTCGGCCAGGGCGTCACCGCCGGCTATGACAGCGCGGTTGCCGCTTTCGCGATCGTCTTCGCGTGGAGCGCGTTGTCCGGGTTCTATGTGAAAAGCCCGACGCGTCGCGCATCGCTGCCGCGCGCCGTGCTTCTTCCTGCGCTCGGCTGGGTGCTCTGCGAGGCCGGCGCGGTGTGCCTGATCAAGTGGATGCACGGCGAATACCAGCCTTCGCACGCATGGCTCGCCGGCCTGTTCCTGCCGACGGCCATCGGCGTGATGCTCTGCCGCCTCATCGACCGGATCGCGGGTACGCGCCGTGTGCGTCGCGTATCGGTGGCGGTGGTCGGGCGCGGCGCGCGTTGCGCGGCCTTCGTGCAGAGCATCGGCGCCATGCCCGATTCGGCGTGCCGCGTCGACGCCCTCTTCGACATGGACGCCGATTCCGGCGCGACGGATCTCGACGGTTTCGCCGCGCATGTGCGCGCGCAACGCATCGACGAGTTATGGCTCGCGCTGCCGCTCACGGACGAAGCCGCGCTGCTGCGCTTTCTCGACGTCTTCCGCGACGACCTGCTGAACATTCGCTTCGTGCCGGAGATCGACCAGCTCACGCGTTTTCGCGGCGAAGCCGCCCGCCTCGACGCCACGTTCGCGATCAATCTCGTCGCGGCGCCGCTCACGGCGCGCGCGCTCGCCAGCAAGGCGATCTTCGACCGGATCTTCTCCGTTTGTGCGGTCGTCGGCATGTCGCCCGTGCTCGTCGGGATCGCGCTGGCCGTCAAGTTGTCGTCGCCGGGTCCCGTGCTGTTCAGGCAGCGGCGCCAGGGCGCGAACGGCACGCCTTTCGACATCTACAAGTTCCGCACGATGCACACGCACGCGACGGACGACGGCCTCGTCGTGCAGGCGACGCGCGACGATCCGCGCGTCACGCGCGTCGGCGCGTTCCTGCGCCGCACGAGCCTCGACGAACTGCCGCAGTTCTTCAATGTGCTGCGCGGCCAGATGTCGGTCGTCGGTCCCCGTCCGCACGCGATGGAGCACGACGCGCTCTATCAGCATGTCGTCGACGGCTACATCCACCGCTACCGCATCAAGCCGGGCATCACCGGCTGGGCACAGATCAACGGACTGCGCGGCGAGACCGATTCCGTCCACAAGATGCAGCGGCGGGTCGAACACGATCTCTATTACCTCAGCAACTGGTCGTTCGCGCTCGACATGCGCATCGTGCTCGCGACCGTCGTGCGGGGCTTCGTTCATCGCAATGCGTATTGACTCGCAGGACCCTTCCATGAAGCACTTCTTTCCACGGACCGCAGTGGCCATCGCGTTGGCGGCGATGTTGAGCGCGTGCGCGTTCGCGCCCGGTTTCCGCATGCCGGTCAGCGGCGATGCGACCGCGAGCGGCGGCGATGCCGGTCCGCACATCGAAGCCACTGCGGCGACGCCCGCGATTCCCGTCACGGAACTCGATCTCGCGCTCGTCAGGCGCGATGCCGATCGACGCAAGATGAATCAGGACCAGCAGGCGAAGCGGCTGTTCGGCGCGCCGAAGGCCTACACGGTCGGCGCGGGCGACGTGCTGCAGATCGTCGTCTGGGATCACCCGGAACTCGCGGCTGCGCAAGGCGCTGGCCAGAGTCAGGCGCCCGCGAAGACGAGCGATCCGGCGGCCGGTTTCGTCGTCGATCAGAAGGGCAATCTGCGCTTTCCTTACGCGGGCACGCTGGCGGTCGCCGGATTGCGCACCGATGAGATTCAACAAAAACTCGCCACCGCCCTCTCGACGTATCTCGTCAAGCCGCAGGTCACCGTGCGCATGGCGTCGTATCGCGCGCGCCAGGTCTATGTCGACGGTCAGGTGCACACCCCCGGCGCGCTCTCGCTGACGGACGTGCCGCTCAGTTTCTACGACGCGATCGCGCGCGCCGGCGGCTTCAACGACAACGCCGACCAAAGCGATGTCGTGCTGGTGCGCGGCGGCGATTCATATCGGATCGACGTGCCGCAACTGCTCGCGCAGGGGCTGAATCCGTCGAAGCTGTATCTGAAGGAAGGCGACCTGCTGCGCGTCACGTCGCGCGACGACAACGGCGTCTATGTGATGGGCGAAGTGAACAAGCCAGGTTCGGCGGCGCCACGCCGCGACGGCCGGCTCACGCTCGCGGATGCGCTCTCGCAGGTGGGCAGCATCAACTCGGCCACGGCGGACACCGCGCAGATGTTCGTGATCCGCCCGGGCGGCGATGCTGCGCGCGTGTATCACCTCGACAGCCGCTCGCCCGTGTCGATGCTCGTGGCGAACGAGTTCGAGCTGCAGCCGAAGGACGTTGTGTATGTCGATGGCAGCGGGCTCGTGCGCTTCAACCGCGTGATCAGTTTGCTGATGCCGTTGATCAGCACTGGGCTCACGGCGGGGGTGATCGCGAAATGATCGGCTCGGTGTTGATGGTGTGCGAAGGGAATATCTGCCGCAGCCCGCTGGCGGCGGCGTTGCTCAAGCGGGAGTTGCCGCATCTCGACGTGATGTCGGCGGGTACGCACGCGCTGGTGGGCGCGCCTGCCGATGCGGTCGTCGCCGATTTGGCGCGTGAGCACGGCATCGCGCTCGATGCGCACGTCGCCACGCAACTCGATGCGCCGCTCGCCCGCGCCGCGGATCTGATTCTCACGATGACCAAGCCGCAGCGCGAATGGGTCGAGACGACGTTTCCGTCGACGCGCGGCAAGGTGTTTCGTCTCTGCGACGAACACGGCGCGGACATCACCGATCCCTACCAGCGGCACCGCGCCGTGTTCGACCTGGCCTTCGCCCAGATCCAAGAAGGCGTCTCGCAATGGACCCGCACGCTGGCGGCACAACGATGAACGACATGATCCTCAAACCTTCCGCGCCAGAACCCGCGGCCGGCGACGATGAAATCCGCCTCTCGGAGATCGTCTCCGTGTTGCGCGAGCGTCGCGGGCTGATCGCGATCGTCACTGCGTGCACGCTCGCGGCCGGATCGCTATACGCGTTTCTCTGGACGCCGACCTATCGCGCCGACGCACTCATTCAGGTCGACGACGACAGCGGCACCGGCACGCTGAACGACAAGCTCGGCGACCTCGCGGCCCTGTTTCAGAGCAAGGCGAGCGCCGATGCGGAAATCGAACTGATGCGCTCGCGCATGGTGGTCGGCGATGCGGTTTCGCGGCTGCATCTCGATATCGATGCGCGTCCGCACTATGTGCCGCTCGTTGGCGCGCCCTATGTCCGCTACACCGCCGGCGACGGCCTCGCGAGCGCGCCGCTCGGACTCGGAAGTTACGCGTGGGGCGGCGAGCGCATCGGCGTCTCGGCCTTCGACGTGTCACCGCGCCTCTTCGACAAGACATTCACGCTGATCGCCGGCGAAGGCGAGCGCTACGAGCTGCAAGGTCCCGATGGCATGACCGTCCTGCGCGGCCGCGTCGGTGAAACGGCCACGGCGCAAGGCAGCGACGGCCCCGTCAAGCTGCTGGTGACATCGCTGCTCGCGCGTCCCGGCACGCGTTTCGACTTGAAGCGTGCATCGACGCAGCAGACCATCGCGGATTTGCAGAAGGCGCTCACGATCAGCGAGAAGACGAAGCAGTCGGGCATCATCGGCATGTCGCTCGACGGCCCGGACGCCCAACGCGTGACGACGACCGTCAACACCATTGCGACGCTCTACGTGCAACGCAACGTCGACCGCAAGTCCGCGCAGGCGCAACAGATGCTCGCGTTCCTCGGCGATCAATTGCCGCAACTGCGCGCCGACCTCGATCGCGCCGAAGCGCGCTACAACGCGTTTCGCGCGAAGAACGGCGCGGTCGATCTGGAAGAGCAAAGCAAGCTGCTGTTGCAGATGGTCGTCGAGAACCGCTCCAAGATCATCGAATTGCAGCAGCAGCGCGTGGATCTCGTGCAGCGCTATACCGCGATGCATCCTTCCGTCGTTGCGATCGATGCGCGCATCGGCGAATTGCAGCAGCAGTCCGGAGAGACCGAGAAGCAGATCAACACGCTGCCGTCGGTGCAGCAGGATGCCGTGCGCCTGCTGCGCGACGTGAAGGTCAGCAACGATCTCTATACGAGCCTGCTCAACAGCACGCAACAGCTGCGCGTGCTGAAGGCGGGGCAGCTCGGCAACGTCCGCACCGTGGACTATGCGGTGACGCCGGAGAAACCCGTCGCACCGAAGAAGGCGCTAGCTCTTGCGCTTTCCGTCGCGCTCGGTCTCATGGCCGGCTGCGCGCTCGCGCTCGCGCGGCGCATGTTCAATCGCGGCCTCGAAACGCCCGCGGAAATCGAGCAGGCGCTCGACCTGCCGGTCTACGCGATCATCTCGCACTCCGAGCGACAAGCGTCGCTTCAGACGTCGCGCCGTCGCATGACGATCAAGCCGCAAGTGCTCGCCGATGTCGCGCCGAACGATGTCGCAATCGAAGGCTTGCGAAGCTTGCGCACCGCGCTGCAGTTCGGCGTGATGAAGCCGCGCAACAACGTGATCATGGTGACGGGACCGCGTCCGGGTATCGGCAAGTCGTTCGTGTCGGCCAATTTTGCGACCGTGCTCGCGGCGGGCGGTCAGCGCGTGCTGCTGATCGACGGCGACATGCGCCGTGGCGATCTCAATCGCATGTTCGCACTGCCTCGCAAGCCGGGGCTCGCGGAACTGCTGAACGGCACCGAACTGGATGCCGTGATTCATCGCGACGCGCTGCCAAATCTCGATGTGATCACCGGCGGCGCCGCCCCCGATCTGCCCGCCGAACTGTTGATGCGCGAGCGCTTCGTGCGCGTGCTCGACGAACTGCGCGCGCGCTATGACTTCGTGATCATCGATTCGCCGCCTGTGCTGGCGGTGACCGATTCCGGGTTGATCGGCAGACATGCGGGCGCGACGCTGCTCGTCGCGCGTCATGGTTTCCATACTGCGGCGGAGCTGCGTCAGACCTCGCGTCAGCTTGCCAGTGCGGGTGTGCAGGTGGATGGCGTACTGCTTACCGATACGCCGGCGCGCGGGATGGCGTATGGGGCGTTTTCTCAGTATGCGAGTCGCACCGAGTGAAACGCGACTGCTCACGAATCTCAATAGGCTCACTTCTGTGAAGAAACTGCTGTTTACATTCGGTACGCGTCCCGAGGCAATCAAGATGGCGCCACTCGTCAAGCGTCTGGCACGCGAGGACGGCATCGAGTGCCGCGTGTGCGTCACAGGCCAGCATCGCGAGATGCTCGACCAGGTGCTCGCGCTGTTCGATATCCACCCCGACTTCGATCTGAACATCATGAAGCGCGGGCAGGATCTTTATGACGTCACCGCCGCGATTCTCAGCGGCATGCGCGACGTGCTTTCGACGTATCGCCCGGACATGGTTCTCGTGCACGGCGACACGACCACCACGATGGCGACGACGCTCGCCGCGTTCTATCAGCGCATCGCCGTCGGGCATGTCGAGGCGGGCTTGCGCACCGGAAATCTGACGTCGCCGTGGCCCGAGGAAGCGAACCGCAAGCTGACTGGCGCGCTGGCGTCGCTGCATTTCGCGCCGACCGGCCGTGCGCGCGACAACCTGCTCGCCGAAGGCGTACGCGATGAGTCCATCGTCGTGACGGGCAACACGGTCATCGATGCGCTGCTACAGGTGCGTGAACGTCTGGCGAACGACGAGGCATTGCGCGCACACGCCGATCGGGCATTGCCATCGTTCGCGCCCGGCCGACGGCTCGTGCTCGTTACAGGACATCGACGCGAGAGCTTCGGTGGCGGCTTCGAGCGGATCTGCGCCGCCCTCGCACAGGTCGCGCATGCGTCGCCGGATGTCGACATCGTGTATCCGGTGCATCTGAACCCGAACGTGCGCGAGCCGGTGAATCGCTTTCTGACGGGCATCGGCAATGTTCATCTGATCGAGCCGCTCGACTATCTGCCGTTCGTGCGGCTGATGGATCGCGCCGATCTCATCCTGACCGATTCGGGCGGCATTCAGGAAGAAGCACCTTCACTCGCGAAGCCGGTGCTCGTGATGCGCGAGACCACCGAGCGTCAGGAAGCGGTCGATGCGGGCGTGGTGAAGCTCGTCGGCACGGACACGCGCGCGATCGTCGAGAACGTCACGCATCTGCTGCGCGACGCCGATGCGTACGCGGCGATGAGCCGTGGCGCGAATCCCTATGGCGACGGCCGCGCATGCGACCGGATCGCGACCGCCCTGCAACGGCTGGAGCCTGCGTCCGCTCTGGCCGCCTGAATACTCCCGGCAATACAGAAGAAAAGTTATGGAATTCGAAACTATCTCCGTCATCGGTCTTGGCTATATCGGCTTGCCGACGGCGGCGGCATTTGCAGCGCGTCGCAAGAAGGTGATTGGCGTCGATGTGAACCAGCACGCCGTCGACACGATAAATCGCGGCGAGATCCATATCGTCGAGCCCGAGCTCGACATGCTGGTGCACGCCGCGGTGACGCAAGGCCATCTCAAGGCGACGACGACGCCGCAAGCCGCCGATGCGTTCCTGATTGCGGTGCCGACACCTTTTTCCGACGGTTTCAAGCCCGATCTCTCGTATATCGAAGCCGCCAGCCGCACGGTCGCGCCCGTGCTCAAGAAGGGCGATCTCGTCGTGCTCGAGTCGACTTCGCCTGTCGGTGCGACCGAGCAAATGGCCGCCTGGATGGCCGAGATGCGGCCGGACCTGAGCTTTCCGCAGCAGCGCGGCGAAGCCTCCGATATTCGCGTTGCGCATTGTCCCGAGCGGGTGCTGCCGGGGCATGTGATTCGCGAGCTGGTGGAGAACGATCGCATCATCGGCGGGATGACGCCGCGATGCAGCGATGCGGCGCGCACGCTCTATCAGACCTTCGTCACCGGCGAGTGCGTGATCACCGACGCGCGCACGGCCGAGATGTGCAAGCTGACCGAGAACGCGTCGCGCGACGTGGGTATCGCGTTCGCCAATGAGCTGTCGCTGATCTGCGACCGGATCGACATCAATGTGTGGGAACTGATCAAGCTCGCCAACCGCCATCCGCGCGTGAATATTCTGCAGCCGGGGCCGGGTGTCGGCGGGCATTGCATTGCGGTGGATCCGTGGTTCATCGTCGATTCGGCGCCGGATGAGGCGCGGTTGATTCGTACTGCTCGGGTTGTCAACGATTCCAAGCCGCACTGGGTGATCGAGCGGGTCGAGCGCGCGGCGAAGCGTTTCAAAGAGCCGGTGATCGCTTGTCTGGGGCTGGCGTTCAAGGCGAACATCGATGATTTGCGGGAGAGTCCGGCGGTGGAGATCGTCGCGGCGCTGGCCGACAAGCGCAGTGCCGGGATCGTCGTGGTCGAACCGAACATTTCGGAGCTGCCCGAGAAGCTCAGGGGAAAGGTCGAACTCCGCGACCTGGCTAACGCGATCAGTGTGGCGGACATCGTCGTACTACTCGTCGAGCATCGCGAGTTCAAGGGACTCGATAGCAACCGGCTGCAATCGAAAGTGCTGATCGACACAAGAGGCGTCTTCGCGTGATGCTCAAGTGGCGTAGCTGGCTCGGACGGGTCGAGGCGCTGATCTGCACAGGCATGCCTGGCTTGTACCGTGTCGTCGTCTTTGCCTCCGTTCAGCGCGTCTATTCGACGATGGACCTCGGGCTGACGGCTTCCTGTATGTCGCTTGCGCAACTGGCTGCCTTTTTTTCGGGGATTGGCTGGGCCAGCCTGATCCTGGTGCGCGTTCCCATGGCGGCGGACAGACGACAGGCAATCGATTCGTTCTATTCGGCAGCAACCATGGCGGGGACGACGGCGATTGCAGTGTGCTGCGCTTCGTTTGTCGTGGCGGCAGTTTCGCCCTCCGCCATCGACGCGTCGTCATTCGCGCTATTGCTATGCGGATGGTCGATGTATCAACTCGCCCGTCACTACTTTGTCGCGTGCAAATCGTATCGCGTGGCGGTGCTCTTCGATTTTGCTTTGATCGGCTGCTCGTACGTTGCGCTATGTTTGTGCAGGGCCCATGGCGTGCCGGCCTCCGCTGCGCTCGCATATGCGCTGCTGGCGGTTTCGTTCTGCATGTTCGGGGCCATCGGCGCGCCATCTCGCGCGGCGCTGGATCATCGCTTCGACGTCAAGGGCTTGCAGTCTGGCATGACCGGCTTCCTTTCCAGTGGCGTCAATTTGCTGTTCGTTCCCATCGCCTCGCTCACTTGCGGTGCGGAGTTTGCAGGCGGCTTCTCCCTGCTCTCGTCGATCACCGCCGTGGCCGTTCTGCTTCCCCGGGCTGTCTCTATGACGCAGTTGCCGGAGTTGGCGAAGCTGGTCGCGTCCAATAAGCCGATCCAGTCTACCTTGCAGACGATGCATCGCACGGTTCGGGGCTCGAATGGCGGAGTCTTGGGATTGAACGTCGTTTTGGTGGCAGTAGTCGTGTATTCAGGCGCAGATGGCATCAACTTCCATTACCGGAACGCATTGATCATCGCGGGCCTGCTGCTCTCGATGCAATATGCGGTCGCAATGTCGAGCGCTGTCCCAAGCAACGTGATGATGCTCTTCGAAAAGGCTGGCGCGGTTGCTCGCGTCAACATAAAAACGACGTTTGCGTTTGCTGTCGCGTGCGCACTCCTAGTGTGGCTCGGCGGAACGGGTGGCTTTTTGTCTGTGCTTGCGGCGGCCGTGGTCACGGCGGCAATCAGAAACGGGCTTATCGCGAAGCTCGCACGCCGCGCTTCTGAATCCTACGCCCGCAAGATTCTAGTGTTGTGAATAATCCTCTCGACAACAAGCAAGAATATCGCGCGATGCAGCGGCCTTCCGTTCCGGCGAATCAAGATGCGCCTGTTCGAATGAACAGGACGCCGCCCATGCATCAGAGACGAGGCGGGAGGCTTTTGCTTCTTCACCTGATGTCGCCGATCTCGTTTGCGGTCTTTGTCGGCGTCGTCCTGTTGCTGACTGGCATCGACAATCCTATTGGTTGGGCGTCCACTTACTTTTATTTCACGGGTGCGACGCCATCCTACGGATTGACCTATCTAGTCTCGTTTGTCGTCGCGCTATGGCTCACCGGAATCTCGATGCGTACCGGCAAAGCACCAAACGCTGGCAATTCGGTGAACATCGCCCCCCTGCGTATCGATCCGCGGTTTGCTTTTGCGCTATTCCTCGTTGCATCAGTCTTCCAGTTATCGAAATTCGCAAACATCGGGTCGATTCCGCTGCTCGGCGATCCGATGGCGAGATACAAGCTGACACTTGGCGGATTTGAGGACTATCCCTCACGGCTACTCGCACCGTTGTCGACGGCCTTTTTCTGCTTCGGCGTTTTAGGAGTAAAGAACAACCGTATCGCGCGGATATTCACACTAACGATAGGTATTTCTCTGAATTTGATGATGACCCAGCGGCAGGAGCTGGCCAATATCGTCTTCGGCTGCGGTCTGATTTGGGCGTTCAATCGCCGCGCGAAGCTGCGGATCATTCTGCCTTTCGCGATACTTACGTTGATCGCGGTGTACGTAATTGTCGGCTTGGGCGCAATGCTGCGTTATGGTGGAGGCGACACTATATCGAGGTCGGTCTCCACATTAATGCTTCCCATCTGGATTGTACACGCTGAAATTACGGTTCCCTATGTCTTCGGCGAACACATCGTCACCGCGCTGAATGGAAACATGCTCTATGGTCTATACACGTTCGGAGAATTTATCGCGATCTTCTCGCCTGTGAAGATCGCGCATGGTGCATCTTTAATGCAGCAACTTTTTACAAACAGAGATACCGCACAGTCGGTTGGCGCTCCGTACAGTTACCTCATTGATTTCGGATACGCCGGTTTAATTTCTGTTGGATTCGTCAATGCGTTCATCATGGGGTTCTATTACAGGAAGGTGTCGCTGAACAACACGTCGAGCTATTGGATTACCGCCTACTCCGTTGTTCTGCTCTCGTCATTCTGGAGCATTCGTTCCGGAATCTCGCTGTTCTATCCGCTGGTCATTTACATCTTATCCGCGCTTTTTTGTGTGACAAGCGGTGGCTCACGCGCGCTGGTCCAGATGCGATCTGTGGTTCGCTTCTTTTTCGGCATTTCGCTTCTCGTGTCTTCCGGCGCCTTGGTATTCCGCTAAAGACAACAGGTGAGAACGGTTCTCATGGGATCAAATAAAATGAAAACGCGCGGAGATCTAGTCTTCCTACTTTGGCTTTGTTTCGCTCTGCCGAGACTAGGCGCAGCGGCGAACAATGGATGCCAAGGAGGAGATGACGGCCGATATGCCGTCTCATACTCTACTTCCTGGAAAAGCGGGATCGATCAACGCATTGAGCGACAGGCATCGCGAACGGACGCGCTTAGGGTTGTTCATGTCCCCGAGTTTCAAGGATCCGCGCTACGGGGATCGATGAGAATTGACGACGATTTTACTGGCGTCGCGAATGGCGTTCCGAGAGTCGAACTCGCCTTTGTTCGTCTGACGCGTTTTGCTGTGAGCGGAGACTATGAAATTCGCTGGTCAACGATGACCCCACCTGACTACGAATTCGATCGCAAGCAGCCAGAAATCATCACGCAGATACATCAATCTTTCGGATTCGGTTCACCTCCGTTTTCCCTGATGCTTGCGGGCGATCACTATCAGGTTGACGTTCGTGGCCGTCCCGCTGTCAAGAACATCACGTTCGGCGATACGAAGAAGGATCGCGGGAGAGTCGTCTGTTGGATGCTTCGCTATAGACCCGACGATACCGGTGCTTTTGCGGTCACTGACCTTTATAAAGACGGTGCGCTCGTCGTACGCGGCGGCACATCGGCGAACGCCTATCCGAACGACAGAGATGCCTATTTGAAAGTCGGAATATACAAGTGGGATTGGAAAGTGCGTCCCTCAGATGTATCGGAAAGAACCATGTATTACGGCGATGTCGAAGTCAGAACTCGCGTCGAGTCCGAAAAACAGGTCAATAAATGAATCGGGTGCGCTTTTCTATGAAAGGGAATGTCAGCAAGCGCTGCGCAGTGCAGGTCTTGCACGTCGGCCCAAATAAGTCAGCGAAAGGGGGAATCGCGTCTGTTCTTAACGGCTACGCTGAGAACAGATCGTTGTTCGAAGCGCAGAATTACGACGTCCACTTCAGTGCGACGTGCGGGCATCAAGGTGCTGTGGGAATTTTCCAGTATTTGTCGGCTTGGTGGCGTGTCGTGCGGGAGTCAGCGACCCGACAAACTGACATTGTGCATATACATACTTCGATTAAAGGCTCTCTGCTGAGAAAGTGGCTGCTTGCGGCGACGTGCATCGGATTGCGCCAGAGGTATGTCGTGCATATTCATAGCGGCGCGATAGCGCATTTTGTTGACGATTTACCTGGTCCAGCGCGTATTGCCGTCAGTTGGATGTTGAGGCACGCCTCTCAAGTCATTTGTCTTTCGCGAGAAGTGCACGCCTGGTTAATGCGGCGGCACATGTGCGAGTCGGGCAAGTTTCAGCTGATTTATAACGGAATAGCTGATATGTCATCTGTTGAAGCCACGCGTCCGCCACTTTCTGGGCCTCCCGTCATGCTGTTTCTTGGACGACTCAGCGAAGCGAAGGGTTTGGCCGTGCTACTTGAAGCGGCCGAGGCGCTCAGGAATCAGGGTCACTCATTCCGCCTTCTTTTAGGAGGGGACGGAGACGTGCGGACGTTGACAACCGACATCGACCGCAGAGGTCTGTCGGGCGTAGCGGAATACCTCGGTTGGGTATCGGGCGATTCGAAAGCGCACCTGCTCGCAACAGCAGACATATTCCTTCTTCCTTCTCGTAGCGAGGGATTCCCGGTGTCCATTGTTGAAGCCATGGCATCAGGAATCGCGATCGTTTCAACGACCATCCCGGGTGTCGTTGATGCCATCACGCATGAGCAAGAAGGCCTCCTTGTGCCGCCCGATGATGCGGATGCGCTTACTGACGCGATTCGAACGTTGATTTGCGAACCGGCTTTGCGTGGGCGACTGGGGGCGGCCGCCCGACAGCGCTTTCTTGACCAATTCACGATTCAACGTACGGTCGAGAAACTCGCCCGAACATATCAACAGGTGATGGATGACTCATTTCCAAAATAGTCCGCTTGCGGCCGAAGCCAACGCAATCGCCAATGCGTTGCTGAAAAACTGCCGTGCCGACAACTACGCCGGTTACGATCCGTTCGACGCTTTGAACAGTGACCTGTTCGAACGTGTCGGCGGTAAAGTGTGGCCTTTGGGGTGCGTCGCCTGGTTGCAGTTGCATAAACGCAGCCCCGTGAACGTCCGTCCGCTTGTGGCCGTACCCAAGCAGCGCAACCCGAAGGGCATCGCGCTGATCGTGCTTGGTCTGCTGGAGCGCTATAAATACCTCGATGATGACGCCGAGCTTGCGGAAGCAGTGGAGTTGGGCAAATGGCTTCTCACGCAAAGCGTAGACACCGATGCATGGCGTCACCGAGCGTGGGGTTATCACTTTGATTGGGCCGCCCGCGCCTTCTATGTGCCGCGCGGCAAACCTAACGCGATTACCACCTGTTACGTCGCGCGTGCGCTGTATGCGCTCGGACAGGTAACGAGTAATGGTGTGTTCATCGAAGCTGCAATCGATTCTGGCTTGTTCCTCGACTCGTTGTACACCAACGATGTCGGCGTCGAATATTATGCGTACATCCCCGGCGAGTCCGCGTTTGTGCACAACGCAAGTCTTTGGTCTGCAGCACTCGTGGCAGAAGCTGCGGTGCGCGTGGGTAACGACGATATGCGCGATCGAGCTCTGCGAGTGGCGCGACAGTCGGTGTCGATGCAGCGCACTGATGGCGCGTGGATCTATGGCACGAGGGGGCACCACGGCTTCATCGACGGTTTCCATACCGGCTACAACCTCGAGGCTTTGACGCTGCTGCAGGAAACGACGGGCACCGCAGAATTCAGCGAGGCGATCGACCGGGGCATGGACTATTACAGGCAGCACTTCTTCTTGCTCGACGGCACCGTCAAGTATTACCACGACCGTACTTGGCCGCTCGACACTCACTCGGTGGCCCAAGCAATCGTTACATTGTTGAAGGTTGGCGGAACTCGTAACGATCAGTTCCTTGTCGAGCGAGTATTGAGCCGTGCCAAAGAGTCCCTTTATATGCCAGCAGAAAAGCGTTTTGTTTATCAAAAAGGGCGTTGGGTGACTAATCGCATCAACTATTTACGTTGGACGCAGGCTTGGGCGTTTTACGCATTGAGCCTTTACGCCGCACACGAAACGAATCAACCAGAGCCGCATCATGCATCGCATTGAACTCTTTTCATGTCCAATGGACGTCGCAACGATGGAGGAAAGCGTTGATTGGATTCGCAGGCGCGTCGAGCAACGAATATTCACACAGCACGTCGTAATCAACGTCGCGAAGCTCGTTCACATGCAAGGCGACCCTTCGCTTGCGGCATCGGTGAAGGCGTGCGACATCATCAACATCGACGGCATGGGCATTGTCTGGGGCGCGAAGTTGCTCGGCATACCTGTGCCAGAGCGCGTGGCTGGTGTCGATCTGTTCGAGCGCCTGCTCGCCATGTCGTCCGAACGCGGTCTATCTGTATTCTTGCTCGGTGCGACACAGCACGTCGTCGAGCGAACGGCCGATGTCGTGCGTGCGCAGCACCCGGAACTACAGATTGCCGGTTGCCATCACGGCTACTTCTGGGACGACGAAGAGCGCATCGTCGACACGATTCGAGAGTCGGGCGCGCGGATGCTCTTTGTTGCGATCACTTCGCCAAAAAAGGAGAACTTCATCAACCGATGGCGGGAGCGGCTGGGCGTCGATTTCGTGATGGGCGTGGGCGGCACGTTTGACGTCGTCGCGGGCAAAGTGCGTCGCGCGCCGCGCTGGATGCAGCGTGCCGGGCTCGAGTGGCTGTATCGCGTCATTCAGGAACCTCGGCGCATGTGGAAGCGCTATCTCGTCACCAATGTCCGCTTCGCCCTGATGTTGCTGAAATTACGCACGACACGTGGAAAGCTTCCTCCGGTATCGCCGCCGCAACACTGATTCGCCGCCAAGGGCGACGGTCGCTTCATGAGCTCATGATTTATATCTTCCGGTTCTCCAATTTACTGTATCGACTTCGCATACCGTTGTTGCCATGGATGCTGCAGGTAATCAATCGCATCGTTTTTTCAGTCGTCTTGCCGCCTTCAGTGAAGGTGGGACGCAACGTCACGTTTGGCTATCAGGGACTAGGTATCGTTGTGCATAGCAAGGCTGTGCTCGGCAGCAATATCGTGATAGCGCCAAACGTCGTAATCGGCGGTCGGGGCGGGCCCGGCGCGCCAGTGATCGAAGACGATGTGCTCTGGCGCGGGCGCTTGCGTACTCGGCCCGGTCGTTGTTAAAACGGGGGCCAGGATCGGCGCGAACGCCGTCGTTTTGAACGATGTACCGCCTCGGGCTACGGTCGTTGGGGCAAGGGTCCGCGTCTTTACGGTTGATTGAGGAACGAAGGCTTCGCATTTGCCCTCACCCCCCCACCACCACAAACCCCCTCTTCCTCAACAACTCCACCACCCCCCTCGCCCCCCCGAGATGCAACGCCCCGATCGCCACGAACACCGGCTTATCCGGCCCAGCCAGCCCAACCATCCGCTGCACGAACCTTCGATTCCGCTCATACACCACCCGACCATCCACCTGCGCCGCCAGCGCCGGATTCCTCGCGAGTTTGCTGCTCTTCGCGTCATCCCAGGCTTTCAAAGCGTCCGCGTCGCCGATGCGCCATAGCCGGTGCAGCTCCTTCACATCCGCGACATTCTCCGCCGGCGTCTGCACCAGATCCTGCGCGAGCATCTCCCGTTGCTGCGCCGACGTGAGCCGCGTGAACGTCGTGATCTGCTCGTTCAGCGTCTCCAGCCCGACGATCTTCCCCCCCGCCCGCAGATAGACGTTCTGCAACTGCGCCTCGGTCCCGTACTCGCTCTGAAAGCCCGCCTTCAACGTGTCGTACGTTTCGATCAGCATCGACGCGAGCCACGGCCGCGTGTGCCGCAACTCCTTCAACGCTTCCGGATTGTTGCGCATGCGCGTCTCGACCTTCTTCCACATCGCGTCCGGCAGATAGTCGATCAGACATTCGCTGCGACACATGCCGTAGCGGTTCACATCGTCCTGAGAGAGCAGCAGTTCGTCCGGAGAGATTTCGAGCGCCAGTGTCGGCGATGCATCCAGCGCCGCGAGTATCGGTTTGCGAAACGGTTGCTCGGGCGGATAGTCGCTCGCGAATCCCACATGGAGCGTGCCAAGCAGATAGATGGTCGTCGTACCCTTGGTCGCGACGTAGAACGGCATGCGCGGCGGCTGCGCGCGCACCGGGCCGCTCGCCGTGGTGCCTTCCGATCGGTCCGCGCGCGGCGGTGGAGGCGGAGGCGGATTGGACGGCGCGGCGGCGGACCCCGCATCGCCCGCGGCCTGCGGCGTGCGCGATCCGACTACCGCGAACCCCGGCGGCGAAACCGCGATGCCCGCCGCAAACAGCACAAACGACAGCACGATGGCTGTCGCTTGGGCGAACGCCGCGCGCAGGAAGCGCGGCTTGTCGTAAGAATCCGGCACGACCGACATCTTAAAACATCCGCGTGACGCGGCGCGCGCAGTCCCGGCGAGATTCAGGCCTCGCCTTCGCCGACCTCCTCGGCGCGATGACACGACACCTGACGTCCATCGACCGGACGCAGTTTCGGCTCCTCCACGCGGCATCGCTCGATCGCGTACGGGCAGCGCTGATGAAACGTGCAACCCGACGGCGGATTGAGCGGCGACGGCATCTCGCCCTGCAGCTTGATCTTGATGGTCCGGTCTTCCTCGAAGATTGCAGGCGTCGCGGACATCAGGGCGCGCGTGTACGGATGGCGCGGCTTCGCGAAGATCGTCTTCTTGTCGCCCACTTCGGCGACGCCGCCGAAGTACATCACCATCACGTCGTCGGCGATATGCTCGACCACCGACAGGTTATGCGAGATGAACACGTAGCTCGTGCCGAACTGCTGCTGCAGATCCATGAACAGGTTCAGGATCTGCGCCTGGATCGACACATCGAGCGCGGACACGGGCTCATCCGCGACGAGAATCTGCGGATCGAGAATCATCGCGCGCGCAATGGCCACGCGCTGGCGCTGCCCGCCCGAAAACATGTGCGGATAACGCGTCGCATGCTCGGGCCTCAATCCGACAGTGCGCATCATCTTCGCGATGCGCTCGGCGCGCTCCGTCGACGAGAGCGACGTGTTGATCGCGAGCGGCTCGCCGAGCGTCTGCTCCACCGTCTTGCGCGGATTCAACGACGCGAACGGGTTTTGAAACACCATCTGCACGCGCTGCCGCAACTCGGCGATCTTTGCCTTGCTCGCGCCCGCGACATCATCGCCGTCGATCAGCAGGCGGCCCGACGTGGGCGCTTCGATCATCGTCAACTGGCGCGCGAGCGTGGACTTGCCGCAGCCCGATTCGCCGACGACCGCGAGCGTGCGCCCACGCCTCAGTTCGAACGACACGCCGTTGAGCGCCTTCACCGTGCCGTGCTTGAACGCGCTGCGCTTCACGTCGTAATGCTTCGTGAGCTGGTCGGCGGCGAGCACGATGTCCTGACTGATTTCCTTCGGTACGGCGTTCATCGCGCGCCTCCTTCCACCACCACATCGATGTTCAACGGCTTGATGCAACGCGCGCGCACGGCCGGATCGTTCTTGTCGAGCTGAAGCAGACCCGGCCTGCCCTTCCAGCAGTCGTCGACGACATACTTGCAGCGCGGTGCGAACAGACATCCGCTCGGCCGGTCGTCCTTGCCCGGCACCATGCCCGGCAAAGCCGCGAGGCGCTCCGCACCGCGCGAATGCTCGGGAATCGCCGCAAGCAGCGCCTCGGTATACGGATGATGCGGGTCGCTGAAGATCGTCGGCACGTGATTCGTTTCAATGATCTCGCCCGCGTACATCACCGCGACGCGCTGCGCCACTTCGGACACGACGGCCAGATCGTGCGAGATCAGCACAAGCGCCATGCCGCGTTCCTTCTGCAGCTTGACGAGCAGTTCCATGATCTGCGCCTGGATCGTCACATCGAGCGCGGTGGTCGGCTCGTCGGCGATCAGCAGCTTCGGATTGCACGCGACGGCCATCGCGATCATCACGCGCTGGTTCATGCCGCCCGACATCTGATGCGGAAACGCGTTGATGCGGCTCCTCGCGTCCGGAATGCCGACCTGATCGAGCAGTTCGAGGGCGCGCTTGTTGAGCGCATCGCCGCGCAGACCTTCGTGCAGTTTCAGCACTTCCTTGATCTGATAGCCGACGGTATAACTCGGGTTCAGGCTCGTGAGCGCGTCCTGAAACACCATCGCGATGTCCTTGCCGATGATCCTGCGACGCGCGCGCGCCGACGCCTTCAGCAAGTCCTTGCCGTCGAACGTGACCTGATCGGCGGTCACTTTGCCGGGCGCATCGATGAGGCCCATCAGCGCCATCATCGTGACGCTCTTGCCCGAGCCGGACTCGCCCACGACGCCGACCACTTCGCCCGGCTTCACGGAAAGATCGATGCGATCGACGGCCTGCGTGCCGCCGAACGTCACCTGCAAATTACGGATAGTCAGTAGATCGTTCATGTCAGCCCATCCGCTTGAGTTTCGGATCGAGCGCGTCACGCAGACCGTCGCCGAGCAGGTTGATGACGAGCACCGAGACCAGAATCGACAGACCCGGCATCGTCACGATCCACCACGCGCTTTCGATGTAATCGCGCGCCGATGCCAGCATCGCGCCCCACTCCGCCGCCGGCGGTTGCACGCCGAGACCGAGGAAGCCGAGCGCGGCGGCATCGAGAATCGCTGAGGAGAAGCCGAGCGTCGCCTGCACGATGAGCGGCGCGGCGCAGTTCGGCAGCACTTGCGAGAACATCAGCCGCACGGTGCCCGCGCCCGCGACGCGCGATGCCGTCACGTATTCCTTCTGCAATTCGCCGAGCGCCGACGCGCGCGTGAGGCGCACATAACCCGGCAACGCGACGATCGCGATCGCGAGCATCGTGTTGACGAGCCCCGGCCCGATGATCGCCACGACGGCGACCGCGAGCAGCAGCGACGGCAACGCGAGCAGCACGTCCATCACACGCATGATCGGCGTATCGAGCCAGTTGAAGAACGCAGCCATGAGCCCGAGCACGACGCCCGGAAGCAACGCGAGAATCACCGACACGAAGCCGATCCAGAACGACAGCCGCGCGCCGTACATCAGACGCGAGAGAATGTCGCGGCCGGCTTCATCGGTGCCGAGCGGGAACATGCGGTTGCCGCCTTCGAGCCACGCGGGCGGAATCTTCACGTAATCGCGGTATTGCTCGATCGGGCTGTGCGGCGCGATCAGCGGCGCGGTGAGCGCGATGAGGATCAGCACGAGCACGATCACGCCCGCGACGACAGCGCCGCGATTGCGCGAGAAGTTCGCCCAGAACTCGCGCGCCGCGACCATGCGGCCGGACGGCGGCGGCATCACCGCCTGCGGCGGGAGGTTGTTTTGAATATCGGCCATATCTTTACAGTTACCTCGTATGGCGAATGCGCGGATTCAACACGCCGTAGAGCAGATCGACGACCAGATTCACGACGATCACGAGCGTCGCGATCATCAGAATGCCGCCTTGCACGACCGGATAATCGCGACGCGAAATGGCGTCGATGAGCCACTTGCCGACGCCCGGCCACGAGAACAGCGTCTCGGTCAGCACCGCGCCCGCGAGCAGCGTGCCGACCTGCAGGCCGATCACGGTCACCACGGGAATCAGCGCATTGCGCAGCGCATGCACGACGATCACGCGCAGCGGCGACAAACCCTTCGCGCGCGCCGTGCGGATGAAGTCCTCGCGCAGCACTTCGAGCATCGAGGAACGCGTCATGCGCGCGATGACCGCGAGCGGAATCGTGCCGAGCACGATGGTCGGCAGAATCAGATGCGACAACGCCGATTTGAACGCGCCTTCGTCGGTCGAAAAGATCGAGTCGATCAGCATGAAGCCGGTGACATGCGGAATGTCGTATTCCACCGCGATGCGGCCCGACACCGGCGTCCAGCCGAGCTTGGCCGAGAAAAACATGATGAGGATCAAGCCCCACCAGAAGATCGGCATCGAATAGCCGGTGAGCGCGGTGCCCATCACGCCGTGATCGACGACCGTGCCGCGCTTCAGCGCCGCCGCGACGCCCGCCGGCAGTCCGACGACGAGCGCGAAGATCATCGCGCAGATGGAGAGTTCGACGGTCGCGGGAAAGCGCGCGAGGAACTCGCCCATCACGCTCGTATTGGTGATGATCGAAGTGCCGAGATCGCCCTTCAGCGCGTGGCCGACGTAGGTCAGATACTGGATCGGAAGCGGCTGATCGAGGCCGAGGCGCTTCATGGCTTCGGCGTGCATCGCCGGGTCGACGCCGCGCTCGCCCATCATCACTTCGATGGGGTCGCCAGGAATCAGGTGAATGAGCGCGAACGCGAGAATCGTAATGCCGATGAACGTCGGTATCACCATTCCTATGCGTCGCAAAACGAATCGGAACATGATCGCCTTTTTTCGGTATTGGAGGGACTCAAAACGTGTCCGGCGGCTTGGATCGTACTTCGACCCGCGCCGCCGGACCTTTTCGATTAGTTATGGTTTAGTGCAAAAAGCGCTCCGCAGCAAAACCTTATTGCATGCCGACGCCATCGAAGCGCACGTAGCCGAGCGGCTCGATCTTCATGTTCGTCACCTTCTTGCTGACTGGCTGATAGACCGTCGAGTGCGCGATCGGCGAGAACGGCAGTTGCTGCGCGAAGATCTGCTGCGCGTCGGTGTAAGCCTTGGTGCGCGCGGCGACGTCGGTGGTCGAACGGCCCTTCACGACGAGCTCGTCGAACGGCTTGTAGCACCACTTCGAGAAGTTGCTGCCCTTCACCGCATCGCAGCCGAGCAGCGTGCCGAGCCAGTTGTCGGGGTCGCCGTTGTCGCCGGTCCAGCCGATCAGCAGCGCATCATGTTCGCCCGCGTGCGCGCGCTTCAGATACTCGCCCCACTCGTACGACACGATGTTCGCCTTCACGCCGATCTTCGCCCAGTCGGCCTGGATCATTTCCGCCATCAGGCGCGCGTTCGGGTTGTACGCGCGTTGCACGGGCATCGCCCACAGCGTGATCTCGAAGCCGTTCGGAAAGCCCGCCTTGGCGAGCAGTTCCTTCGCCTTCGCGGTGTCGTAGGCCTGACCTTTCAGGTTCTTGTCGAAGGACCATTGAGTCGGCGGCATCGGTGCGGTGGCCGCCTGGCCCGCGCCCTGATACACGGAATCGATGATCGCCTTCTTGTTGATGGCCATGTCGAGCGCGCGGCGCACGTCGGTATTGCCGAGGTCCTTCTTCGTCACGTTGTACGCGACATAGCCTTCGTTGAAGCCCGCCTGCGACGGCGTATCGACGTTCGACACCGACTTCAGCGTCGAGATATCGCCCGGACGCGGATAGCTCATCACCTGGCATTCGTTGTTCTTCAACTTCTGCACGCGCACGGCGGCGTCCGGCGTGATCGAAAAGATCAGCTTGGAAATCTGCACCGCGTTCGGCTTCCAGTAGTCAGGATTGCCGTCGAAGCGGATGGTCGCGTCCTTCGTATAGCTGCGGAAAATGAACGGGCCCGTGCCGACCGGCTGCTGGTTGATGTCGGCAGCCTTGCCGTCCTTCATCAGCTTGTCCGTGTACTCGGCGGACAGGATCGATGCGTATTCCATCGCCATGTTCTGGATGAACGGCGCGCTCACTTCCTTCAGCGTGAACTTCACGGTGTACGGATCGACCTTCTCGATCTTCGAGATCAGCTTGTCCATGCCGAGGTCCGTGAAGTACGGAAACTGCACGTTGTACGCCTTGCGGAACGGATTGTTCGGATCGAGCATGCGGTTGAACGTGAAGATCACGTCATCCGCGTTGAATTCGCGCGTCGGCTTGAAGTAGGACGTGGTCTGGAACTTCACGCCGTGACGCAGATGGAACGTGTAGGTGAGGCCGTCGGACGAGACGTCCCACTTTTCCGCGAGGCCCGGCTCGACCTTCGTGCCGCCGCGCTCGAACTCGACGAGACGGTTGTACACGGTGAAGGTGTTCGCGGTGAAATCGGTGCCGGTGGTGTATTGGGCCGGATCGAAACCGGCCGGGCTGCCTTCCGAACAGTACACGAGCGTCTTGTTCGGGATGGCTGCGTTCGCCGCGCTCGCCGCGAAGAGCGATGCCGTGGCCACGGCGCCCGCGAGCGCCGACATGCGGACGGCTCGCAACAGGCTGTTTTTGTTCATGTTTCCTCCAAGTCGATGCCGGCTTCTGGCCGGCGTAGCGCGAGTGTACTTGATCGCACCGCCCGTTTTTCGGCGCGTGTGCGCAAAGTCGGGCGCTACCGTAGCACGAACAAAAGTGACATGCGCGCTTGGTTTTCCCCACTAGAGTTTGTCGCCGATGGCACTCCGATAAGGGTATGTTATCGCTCATGCGCAGACGTGATAGACCGGACGACGAAATATTGCGCGCGCGGCCTTGAGCCGGCGAAAAAAGGCGAACTTCACGGGAGAAGAAACAAGAACCGCGCGACGAGCGCCGCGCGGGTGAAGCATTGATGCAGATCAGACGCTTTTGAATCCGAGGCCTTCGCAAATCGCTTTCGAGGCCCACGCGCCGTTGAGCGTGTAGAAATGCAGCCCTGGCGCGCCGTCGTCGACGAGACGCTGGCACAAACCCGTGACCACATCGACGCCGAATGCGCGAATCGACTCGCGATCGTCGCCGAAGCTTTCGAGCCGGCGCGCGATCCACTTCGGCACTTCCGCGCCGCACATGTCGGAGAAGCGCATCAGTTGCGAGAAGTTGGTGATCGGCATGATGCCCGGCACGATCGGCACGTCGACGCCGAGCTTGCGCGCTTCCTCGACAAACCTGAAGTACGAATCGGCGTTGAAGAAGTACTGCGTGATTGCGGAATTCGCGCCCGCCTTCACCTTGCGCGCGAAGTTTTCGAGGTCCGCGCGCGGCGACTTCGATTGCGGATGAAACTCCGGATACGCGGCCACTTCGATGTTGAACCAGTCGCCGTGCTCCTGGCGGATGAACGCCACGAGTTCGGACGCATAGCGCAACTCGCCGACTTCGCCCATGCCCGAAGGCAGATCGCCGCGCAGCGCGACGATATGACGAATGCCGTGCTCGCGGTAATTCAAAAGGATCGCGCGCAGGCTGTCCCGCGACGAGCCGATGCACGAAAGATGCGGCGCGGCCTCGAAGCCTTCCGTGGCCATTTCGAGCACGGTGTCGAGCGTGCCTTGCTGCGTGGAGCCGCCCGCGCCGAAGGTCACGGAAACGAACTTGGGCGAGAGCTTCTTGAGCTCGGCGCGGGACGCGCGCAGCTTGTCCACGCCTTCCTGCGTCTTCGGCGGGAAAAACTCGAATGAGAGTTCGATCGGTTTCATGATGGTGGATGATCGAGCGGCGACGTCAGCCGAAGTTGCGGTTCCCGAAAATGAGCGCCGACAACAGCCACGACACGATGCTGTACAGAATCGAGCCGAAGAACGCGGACCAGAATCCCGACACTTCGAAGCCCTTCAGCAGCGACGAGCACAGCCAGAAACACAGCGCATTCACGACGAGTATGAAGACCCCGAGCGTGAGGATCGTCACCGGCAGCGTGAGGATGATGAGAAGCGGCCTCAGCACTGCATTGATGAGCCCGAGCACCACCGCGATGATGAGCGCCGTGCCAAAACTGCGGATGTGGATCGACGGCACGAGATAGGTGATGATCAGGAGCGCGAGCGCGTTGATCAGCCATGTCAGCAGCACGGTCATCGAAGGTTCTCCGGTTGATGCGTCAGCTCGCGCGCGCCGCACGGGAGCGCATGCCCCCGTGCGGACGAACGCCGCCGCCTGCGATTAATAGCGATAGTGGTTCGGCTTGAACGGGCCGTTCTTGTCGACGCCGATATAGCCTGCCTGCTCGTCCGACAGCACGGTCAGTTCCACGCCGATGCGGCCCAGATGCAGACGCGCGACCTTCTCGTCGAGATGCTTCGGCAGCACGTAGACCTTGTTCTCGTACTTCTTGCCTTGCGTGAACAGTTCGATCTGCGCGAGCGTCTGGTTGGTGAACGAGTTCGACATCACGAACGACGGATGGCCCGTCGCGCAGCCGAGGTTCACGAGACGGCCTTCAGCCAGAATGATGATCTTCTTGCCGTCCGGGAAGACGATGTGATCGACCTGCGGCTTGATGTTGTCCCACGTGTACTGACGCGTGGAAGCGATATCGATTTCCGAATCGAAGTGACCGATGTTGCAGACGATCGCGTTGTTGCGCATCGCCTTCATGTGGTCGTGGTTGATGACGTGGTAGTTGCCCGTCGCCGTCACGAAGATGTCGGCGCGGCTCGCGGCGTATTCCATCGTCACGACGCGGTAGCCTTCCATCGCGGCTTGCAGCGCGCAGATCGGATCGATTTCCGTGACCCACACCGTCGCGCCCAGACCGCGCAGCGATTGCGCGCAGCCCTTGCCCACGTCGCCGTAACCGGCCACGACGGCGATCTTGCCCGCGATCATCACATCGGTTGCACGCTTGATGCCGTCCACGAGCGATTCGCGGCAGCCGTAGAGGTTGTCGAACTTCGACTTCGTGACCGAATCGTTCACGTTGATGGCCGGGAACGGCAGGCGGCCTTCCTTTTCCATCTGATACAGGCGATGCACGCCCGTGGTGGTTTCTTCCGTCACGCCCTGAATGTGCGCGAGGCGCGTGGAATACCACGTCGGATCGGCGTCGAGGTGCGAAGCGATCGACTTGTAGAGCGCCACTTCTTCTTCGTTCGTCGGTTTCGAGATGACCGAACGATCCTTCTCCGCCTTCGAGCCGAGAATGAGCAGCAGGGTTGCATCGCCGCCGTCATCGAGAATCATGTTGGCGAACTCGCCGTTCGGCCATTCGAAGATGCGGTGCGAGAACTCCCAGTATTCGTCGAGCGATTCGCCCTTGAACGCGAACACCGGCGTGCCGCCCGCGGCGATGGCGGCGGCGGCGTGATCCTGCGTCGAGAAGATGTTGCACGATGCCCAGCGCACGTCCGCGCCCAGCGCCGTGAGCGTTTCGATCAGCACGCCCGTCTGGATCGTCATGTGCAGGGAACCGGCGACGCGCGCGCCCTTCAGCGGCTGCTGCGCCTTATATTCCTCGCGCGTCTGGATGAGACCCGGCATTTCCGTTTCGGCGATGTCGAGTTCCTTGCGGCCCCATGCGGCCAGCGACATGTCGGCGACGACGTAATCCTTGGAATTCTTGGAATCGAGAACTGCGGCGTTCATCACGCCCTCCTTTCTAAATAGTCTAGAAATGTTGACGTGAGCGCCGTTCGATGCGGTGGCTCAGCGGGCTTTCGATCAGCCTTCGAACCGTCCGGATTGAATGCTCCGAGCCTGGCGGCCTGTGTTTCTGGCCGTCGCAACGCTCCTCGGAAGCGAACGCCGATTGTAGCAAAGTCCCGTGGGAACGATCCGATTCTGAGACGCGCGTGGGGACTTTTCGCGGCGCTTTTCCGCGCTCAGAAAGGCAGCGCCGACAGCAACGGCGCGAGCAGCACCATCGCGACGCCCGCGATCATCATCGTGAGACTGGCGACGACGCCCTCTTCGCTCCCCAGTTCGCGCGCCTTGGCCGTGCCGACGCCGTGCGCCGCCGCGCCGAACAGCGCGCCACGCGCGAGCCGCGTGCGCAGCGGCACGAGCGCGAGCACGATCTCGCCGAACAGCATGCCGCACACGCCCGTCGCGATCACGAATAGCGCGGTCAGGTCCTTCGGCGCGTGGATCTTGTCGGAAACGGCGAGCGCGAAAGGCGTCGAGACCGAGCGCGTCGCGAGACTGCGCTGCAATTCCGGCGACAGATGCAGCAGCTTCGCGAGCATCAGCGATCCGCCGACCGCCACCAGAATGCCGACCGTCACGCCGACGCTCAGCGAAATCCAGTGCCGCTTGATGAGTTCGCGGTATTCGTAGATCGGCACCGCGAACGCGACCGTCGCCGGGCCGAGCAGCCACATGAGCCAGCGCGTGTCGGCGAAGTAAACGGAGTACGGAATGCGCGCCATCACGACGATCAGTGCGAGCACCGCCGGCACGGCCAGAAGCGGCGTGAGCCACGGCTGCCTGAAGCGCGCGTAGAGCTGCTTGGCCGCGAAGTACAGCGCGACGGTCAGCACGAAGCAGCCCGCCGCGATGAGGCGCGCGGCGTCGTCTTCGATGAGGGACGCGTAGAAGTGGTTCATGTCGGCTGACTCACGCCCGTGCGGCCTGCCGTGCGACGAGCACGCGGCGCAACGCAAGATGGCGTTCGAGGCGCGCCGCACGGTCGACGGCGAACGCGACGGCCACCATCACCATCAACGTTCCGCCGACCACCACGAGCGCGAGCCGCCAGCCGTCTTCCATGAAGAGGCCGCCGTACTGAACCGCCGCGACCGCCGCCGGGATGAAGAACAGCAGCATGTCCGAGAGCAGCCAGTCCGCGCCCGCCTTCACCCAGCGCGGCGCGATGCCGCCGCAGAACAGCAGCGCGAGCAACGCGACCAGGCCGACCACGCCGCCCGGCACCGGCAACGCCAGCTTGCGCGCGACGAAATCCGCCGCGACCCAGATCGCCGCGAGCGCGGCGGACTGCACCGCGACGCGCAGAAAGCGGCCGAAGGCGGATTGCGAAGGGGTCGTCAGGGCGGCGGACATGGCGGGCTCGTATGCGTTGAAATCGATGAACTAGGGTTAACCTGTAGTCCGAGTATATGGTCGCTCCTTGCATAATTAAAATGAATTAAGCTTATCCAAAACATTCCGAACTGGAATTCAGGAGCCGACGATGGAATTGCGCGCCTTGCGGTACTTCATCGAGGTCGTGAAGCAGAAGAGCTTCACCGCCGCCGCCGAACACATGTTCGTGACCCAGCCGACCATCAGCAAAATGGTGAAGGCGCTGGAGGATGAAGTCGGGTCGCCGCTGCTGTTGCGCGAAGGTCGTCAGATGGTGCTGACCGACGCCGGGCAGATCGTCTATCAGCGCGGCGTCGAGGTGCTGGCGGCGCACGCGCGGCTGGAGGCCGAGCTGAACGATCTCGGCACTTTCGGGCGCGGCACGCTGACGATCGGCATCCCGCCGATGGGCGGCTCGCTGTTCACGCCCGCTATCGCCGAGTTCCGGCGCCGCTATCCGAAAGTCGAACTCAAGCTGTTCGAGCGCGGCTCGAAGGCGATCGAGGCGGCGCTCATCGACGGCGAACTGGAACTGGGCGGCGTCCTGCAGCCCGTCGACACCAATATGTTCGACGTCCTGCCCGTCAGCCGGCAGATACTGTGGCTGGTCGCGTCGAAGGGTTCGCGCTGGGACGACGCGCGCGAAGTCGCACTCACCGATCTCGCTGCGGAACCGTTCGTGTTCTACGGCGAAAGCCTCGCGCTGAACGACGTCGTGCTCAACGCGTGCCGCGAGGCGGGTTTCGCGCCGACGATCGTCGGCCGCAGCGGACACTGGGATTTCATGGCAGCGCTGGTGCAGGCGGGCATCGGCATCGCGCTGCTGCCCGCGCCCTACTGCCGCCGCCTCGACGCCGACGCGTTCACCTGCCGCCCGGTCGTCGCGCCGGAGATTCACTGGGATATGGCGCTCGGCTGGCGGCGCAACGGGTATCTGTCGCACGCGGCGCGCGCGTGGATCGAAGTCGCGCGCGAAATGCTGCCGGCGAATCTCGATCAGGATTTCATGGGCGATGGCTTTCCGCGCGCACGTCGCGCCGAGCCGGGAAAATGAAACGCGCCGGCTTGCATTGAGCAAGCCGGCGCGTTCCTTACAGCAACTTCCCGGGCGTTAACCGTATCAGTTCAATTCCTTGAACTCGATCCGGCGATTCGCCGCGCGGCCTTCGCGCGTCGCGTTGCCGGCGATCGGATGCGCGTCGCCGAAACCTTCCGCCGAGAGCGTATCCGCGGGCACGCCGTGCTGGATCAGATAGCTGCGCACCGCTTGCGCGCGCTTTTCCGACAAACGGATATTCGCCGCCGGATCGCCCGAGCTGTCCGTAAAACCACCGATCTGCAACTTGATCGGCTTGCCGGATGCGTCGCAATTCTTCAGCGACTTCGCGGATGACGCGAGTTGGTCCAGCGCGGCGCGCGGCAACGAATTCGACGCAAAGCCGAAGTTGATCGGACGCGCATTCAGTTGCTTCGCGATGTCGGCGGTGGCGCAAGACGCTGCGGCCTGGGCGTCGGAGGCGGCGAGCGCTTTGGCTGCGGCCGGGGTATCGGAAGTGATCGCCCAGCCTTCGCCGAAGGATGCCTTCAGCTTGTCCAGCCAGCCGAGCGCGGTGTCCGCGGCGCGGCCGCTCAGATCGACCTTGTCGCCCGCGATCCGCACCTGCGCGCCCGGCAGCGCCATGACCGGCAACAGGTCGTCGAGCTTGCCGAGCCACGCGGCCGGTTTCGTGTCCGGATCGACCGTGATGTTGGCCTGGAATTTGTCCATGCCGAGCTTGACCGCGAGCATGTCGAGCAGGTGTTGCCGCTCCTTCTCGCTGTTCACCCTGGCGGTCAGCGTAGGCATGCCCGAGGCGTCGACCGCGAAGGACATTGTCGAGTCCTTGCCCGGCAGCGCGACGGGCATCGATGCCTGACTCGCGGATGGAATCGTCGCGGCCGCGTCGGAACCGGCGGTGGTGACCGCGGCCATGTCGGTGCTCGCGTCAGACGCCGCATCCGGCTTCGCGGCGGGCGCGGTGTCCTCCTGCTTTTCCGTCGAGCAGCCGCGTCCGAGCAGCGCCGCGAACAGCGCGAGCGCGGCGGCGAGCGCGACCCACCACCATTTCTTCTTGCCGGCGTGCTCCTTCGCGGGCGGCTCCGGAGCGGCGATGGGTTCCTGCTGCAGCGGAAACGCAGCGGCTTCGTGCGTCGCCGGATGGTCGAGATGCGCCGCCACGGCCTTCAGCCGCGAAGCGACGCCCGCGAGAAAGGCGCCGACCGAGCCGAGACCGAGCGCGTTGGCGAATGCGTCCGTCATGTTGGCGCGCACCACCGGCAACTGATGGCCGAGCAGAGCCGGAAGCTGGGCCGCCTGGCCGTTGTGCTGCGTGAGATAGCGCTTGAGCACGCCGAAGAGCGTTGCGCCGACCACGCCGGTCAGCGTGCGCGTGGCGTTTGCCGCCACGCCCGTGTATTCGGCGATGCGCTCCGCGAGCCCGTTGAGGCTGTCGCGCGAGGCGATCGCCTCGTCGGTTTTCGCGCCGGTGTCGACGAGCGTCCTGAATCCCTCGTCCTGCACGACGAAATGCGGCAGTTCCTCCGCGATCAGCGCATTGGTGCCCGGCGACATGATCGCCGCGAACAGATTGCGCGCGCCTTCGAGCGAAGACGCCTTGTTCATCATGGCGCCGATCAGCACGGGCCCGCACAGCGACACCACGCGCTTGGCGGATTCCGGCGCGCAGCCGATGCGCCCGGCGATGTGCTGCAACACGCTTTCTGACAAAGCGCCCTGGACGAGTTGATTGAGGTTGATGCTCATTGAGAATGCTTCCGTGAAAGGCGTATTTGCATCCGCCGGAATAGGCGAGCCGATTATAGGTTCGGGCTCCTGCGCGTCATCGGGGCGGGATGAACAATCAGATTTATCTCAGTGACCAGCGCATTAGGAACGGGCATCAGAAAAGCATGCTGATTTGTGAAAAGAACGATGCGTCTACCCGTCCGATGAATGCGCGGCCTATGATTCCTGAATTCGAGATGGGGCGAGACGCCCGGAGCGGCTGTTGCGCCCGCCCGACAGTGACGCATCGCCGCGCCGCCAGCGCGCGCGTGGAAATGAAGGAGACCAGCGATGTCCGATTCCGCCGATCGCCCGTTCGGGCAGACACACGAAGTCACGAATCAGGCGCCGCCGCTCGTCGGCTACGACGCGTTCGCCTTCGATCCGGCGCTGACGGGCGCGCTCGGGCGGGAAGGCGCGCAATGGCACGCGCAGGCGCTCTCGCGCGACGGCATGACGCTGACGCAGCCGGATGTCGTCGCGCTGGCGGAACTCGCCAACCGGCACGAGCCGGAACTCGCGACGCACGATCCGCGCGGCGAGCGCATCGACGCGGTCGAATTTCATCCGGCCTGGCACGAATTGTTGCGGCGTCTGCGGCACGAGGGGCTGCACGCGTTGCCGTTCGAGCCGGCCGCGCGCGCCGGATCGATGGCCGCGCGGTGCGCCGGCTACTATCTGCACGGCCAGCTCGAATCGGGCTCGCTGTGCCCGATCACGATGACCTTCGCGAGCATTCCGATCCTGCGTAACGAGCTCGATCTGTTCGCGCGCATCGAGCGGCCGTTGCTGTCGCGCGAGCACGATCCGCGCGACATCCCGCTCGAAGCCGGCAAGCATTCGATGATGATCGGCATGGGCATGACCGAAAAACAGGGCGGCTCGGACGTGCGCAGCAATCGCACGCGCGCGTACGCGCTGGGCGCGCCGGGACGCGGCGGTGCGTATCGGCTGGTCGGTCACAAGTGGTTTTTCTCCGCGCCGCAATGCGATGCGCATCTGGTGCTCGCACGCACCGCCGACGAAGGCGGCCTGTCGTGCTTCTACGTGCCGCGCTTCGCGCCGGACGGCCGCAAGAACGCGGTCCAGATCCAGCGCCTGAAGGACAAGCTCGGCAACCGCTCGAACGCGAGCAGCGAAGTGGAGTTTCGCGACGCCTACGGCGTGATGATCGGCGACGAGGGGCGCGGCGTGCCGACCATCATCGAGATGGCGAACTTCACGCGGCTCGACTGCGTGATCGGCAGCGCGGCGCTGATGCGCGCGGCGCTCGTGCAGGCGATCCATCACGCGCGGCATCGCAGCGCGTTCGGCGCGCATCTCGTCGATCAACCATTGATGCGCAACGTGCTCGCCGATCTCGCCCTCGAATCCGAAGCCGCGACGGTTCTTTTCATGCGGCTCGCGGGCGCGTTCGAGCGCAGCGCCGTGCCGGACAGCGCGCTCGCCGAGCGCGCGTGGCGGCGCATCGTCACGCCGGCCGCGAAGTTCTGGGTCTGCAAGCGCGCGCTCGAATTCACCGGCGAAGCGATGGAAGTCTGGGGCGGCAACGGCTATGTCGAAACCGGGCCGATGGCGCGTTTCTATCGCGAGGCGCCGGTCAATTCGATCTGGGAAGGGTCGGGCAACGTCATGTGTCTCGACGTGCTGCGCGCGTTCGAGCGCGAGCAGGACGCCGCGCACGCGCTGCTCGCCGACTGGAAGCGCACAGCGGCCACGCATCCGGCGCTGGCGGGCGCGCTGGCGTCGCTGCTCGACATGCTGACGGGCGATCCGGCTGTGCGGGAAGCGTCGGCGCGGCGCATCGCGCAGCAACTGGCGCTATGCGCGCAGGGGGTGTTGCTCGCGCGGCACGCGCCGCAGGAAGTCGCGGATGCGTTCATCGATACGCGGCTCGGCGATGCGCGCGGTGAGACAGGGCGGGTGTATGGCACGCTGCCGGCGCGGTTTGATCATGGGGGGATCGTCAGGCGGGCGTTTGCCGCGTAACGAGCGCGCGCCCGCTTTCCCGCATCGGCTCCTCGTTCTCCAGCCGATACACCCACGAAAGCAACTCCGCCACCGCCTGATACAGGGCAGGCGGAATGTGCGCGTCGAGATCGACCTGCATCAGCAGCGACACCATCTCCGGCGATTCGTGCACATACAGCCCCGCTTCCTTCGCGCGCTGCACGATCATCTCCGCGACCATGCCATAACCTTTCGCCACGACGCGCGGCGTCGCCTCGCGATTGCCCGAGTCGTAGGCGAGCGCGGTCGCCTGCCTGCGCGCGTACGGCGGCTGATCCTGTCCGCTCATGCTTCACTCCCCTCACCGCGTGGCGGGCGAAACAGATGTTCGAGCGGCGAGCGCAACGGCTTTTTCACGACAGGCTTGTCGGCAGACAGCGCGAGATCGGTCGTGCCGTCCATCGAGCGCACGGACAGCGACGCCAGCGCAATGCCCGCCGCTTCGAGCTGACGCGCGAACGCGGCGCCATCGGCGGCGAGACGGCGTGCGCCCGAATCCCCCGCCTTGATGCGCGCGACGAGCTTCTCGCCCGTCAGCACCAGTTCGGCGTCGACCGTGCCGAGCGCGGGCAGCGACAGCGTGATGCGCGTGCGCCACGCGTGCTTGTCGGCGGCATCGGCGGCATCGTCGGGCGTGCGCGGATCGCGCGGTTCGCGGGCGATTTCCCACTCGAAGCGTGTGCCGGGCCACGCTTCGCCCTGCCAGCGGAACTGCTGGTTCGCGAGCACGTCGAGTTGCTGACGCACGACATTCAGCGTCGCCGGATGGATGCCCGCCGCTAGCGACGCCTGCAACGCCGATTCCTGCGGGCCGGTCTGCGCGTTCGCCCCGCCCGGCGCGTTCCCGCTCTGCGAATTCGAGAGCGCCGACGCCGGCGCATCACGCACCGACGCCGCGAGCGCGGCCGCTTGTTGCGGGTTCTGCGGCATCGCGACCGGACGCGCATGAAAATCGGGCAGATCCGGCGTGAATTGCGACGCGCGCGCATCGTCCAGCCATGCGTCGCCGTTCGCGAAATCGAGCTGCAAGGACAGCGAGCGTGCATCGGCGCGCGCCTGCGGCTCGTTGCCGAGCGACGCGGCGCTGCGCTGGCCCGCGAGCCATTGCACCAGATGCGATTCGTAGAACAGCCCGCTTTCGTCGACGGTCTTCGCCAGCGCGGTCGCGAGCGCGGCGGCGGGCAGCGGCGGCAGATTCTGCGTCGCGGCGCGCGCGGCCGCGACGGCGGCGGCGTTGGCGGAGAA
Source organism: Caballeronia pedi (assembly GCF_001544915.2). Lineage (GTDB taxonomy): Bacteria > Pseudomonadota > Gammaproteobacteria > Burkholderiales > Burkholderiaceae > Caballeronia > Caballeronia pedi. The sequence continues at coordinate 48,291 of NZ_FCOE02000004.1, forward strand.
AGCGGTATCGAAGAGGCCGGTCGTGAGCGCGGCGAAGGCACTCGCGGGGCGCGGCGGGGTCGGCCAGAGCGGGGCGTCGCTGGTCAGCGCGGGCGTCGCGCCGCCCAGGCGCGAGATCACGTCGAGCGTGCGCGCGACGCTGGAAAGCGCGGTTTGCGCCGATGCCGCCGGCGCCGCGTTCTGCGCGGGCGCGCCGACTGGCAGCGGCATGTCCGTCTGCGTCGTCGTCTGCCCGACGCTCGCGCCCGTCACGCCCGTGCCGCTGACGCCGTTCGGCGCGCGAATCGCGGACAGCAGGAGCTCGGTGCGGCTGGCGAGCAGCGATGCGATCGCGGTGTCGAGTCCAGTCATGCCCACATCCTCAATTGCGCCACGGCCGGCGCCCACGGACCCCTAACGCAGTCCGATCATCTTTTTCAGTACGCGCGCCGGGCTGTTGACCGTGAACAGCGCGGACAGGCGCGCGAGGCTCGGCGAACTCAGATCGCGGATCGCGGCGTCGTCGGCGAGAATCTTCTTCACGAGGTCCAGCTTGCGCGCGCGGGCGTCGTCGTCGAGTTCCGAGCCGGAATCCACTTCCTTCAACTGCTCGACCAACTCGCGGTAAGTGCCCTGCAACGTCTTCAGCTCGCTCCATTCGCCGCCGCGCGCGGCCGCCAGCATCTGGCCGGAAACCGCTGCAATGGCTTCGTAGTGGGCGAAATAGTCTTGTGTCGTCTTCATTCTTTCGAGGCAGTCGACGCGAGAGTCCCGTCAAACGGGCGTCGCGGTCAGTTGCGCCACTTCCGGTCCAATTCCCACCCAGGCTTCTTCGAGCGTTGCGAGCAGGTTGTCGACCTCGACGAGCATCGTCTCGTCCTGCTTCAGATTCGCCTCCAGCAGCCGGCGCGTCATATACGTGTAGAGCGCGTCCAGACGCTCCGCGATCTCGCCGCCCGCATCCTTGTTGAGCGCCTGCTGCAGGCCGCTCTCGATGATGCTGATGGCCTTGCTGATCGCAGCGCCCCGCGCGCCGATGTTGCGTTGCTGCAGGTGCATGCGCGCCTGCGCGATCGCCTGGCGCGCGCCCTGATACAGCATCACGATCAGCCGATGCGGGCTCGCTCCCATCACTCCTGTCTGAACGCCCACGCGTGCGTACGCGCTAGCTCCAGCGTGTCCTGGGGAATACATCTCTCGGTTCTCCTTATGCGATGCCGCGGTGTCCGCATGCTTCGAGCGGACGCCTTGTTTCTCGTCCTGATCCGTATGGGCCCGGCAAAACCGGTGCGGGCAAACGAACCATCGTTCGCCGTGCCGTTATCGGGGTTATCGGAGAAACGCGGCAAAGCTTTAGGAAGCAAGGCTCCAGACCGTCGCAACGATAAAGGGCTGGATCGCGGAGTCCGCGTCAGACGGAGATCTGCATGATGTCGTTGTAGGCCGACACGAGCTTGTTGCGCACCTGCAACCCGAATTGCAGGCCGACGTTCGCCTTCTGCATGTCCACCATCACGTCGTTGAGCGACACGTTCGGCGCCCCGATCTCGAAGGCGTGCGCCTCGCCGAGCGCCTTGGTCTGGTTGTCGCTGATCTTGTCGATGGACGATTTCAGCGCATCGGAAAAGCTGCCGACGCTCGCCGCGCCCGATGTCCCGCCCTGCCCCGTGACGGCACCCGACGCGCTGGTCGGGCCGGAGGTCCCGCCGGCGGCTTGCGAGGCCATCGACTGAATGGCCGAGAGCGCGGCGGAAAGCGGATTGATCGGAAAGTTCATGTTGACTCCGGGTGACAGGGGAAAGCCGGTGCCGCACGTAGCGGGGGACCTGGCGCTCGGGACGCGTTTCGCGGAGGTTCGCCGAGTACGAAAAAGCTTAGCAGCGGGCCGTTTTTCAAAGCACGGGAAGAACGGGGAAAACCCCGCTCTATTCGCTGAATCGACTTGCAATCTTCTGCGGATAATCCCCATCGTGAAAAGTCCTCCACCGCCGCTTACATCAGCGGATACCGGCGGCAGGAGAACAACAGGATTCGGAGCTTCGACGCTAAATGGAAACGCCCAACAACTCACTGATCACGCCCGACGCCAGAATGGGCCTGGCGGGCGCACAACCGGGTTCAGCCGGAACGATCGGCGCCGGCCCGGGCCTCGCGGGCGCCGACTTCGGCGGCTTTGCGCAGCGCGTGCCGATGCTCAACCAGTTCCGCTCGAATCCGCGCGTGCCGCTCATCGTGGCCGCCGCGATTCTGGTGATGGTAGTGGCGGGCCTCGTCATGTGGTCGCGCCAGCCGGATTACCGCGTCCTCTTCTCCAACCTCTCGGACCGGGACGGCGGCGCAATCGTTGCCGCGCTCCAGCAGGGCAACATTCCGTACAAGTTGTCCGACGGCGGCGGCGCCATTCTCGTGCCCGACGCGCAGGTTCACGAAACCCGTCTGCGCCTCGCGAGCCAGGGCTTGCCGAAAGCCGGCTCGGTCGGCTTCGAGCTGATGGACAACCAGAAGTTCGGCATCAGCCAGTTCGCCGAGCAGGTCAACTATCAGCGCGCGCTGGAAGGCGAACTGGAGCGCACGATCGGCTCGATTTCATCGGTGAAGTCGGCGCGCGTGCATCTGGCGATTCCGAAGCCGAGCGTGTTCGTGCGCGACAAGGAACTGCCGACCGCCTCCGTGATGGTCAATCTGTATCCGGGCCGCGTGCTCGACGAAGGGCAAGTCGTCGCGATCGCGCACATGGTCGCGTCGGGCGTCTCGGACATGCCGGTCAAGAACGTCAATATCGTCGATCAGGACGGCAATCTGCTCACGAGCCAGAGCGCCGCGAACGGCCTCGACGCGTCGCAACTGAAGTATGTGCAGCAGATCGAGCACAACACGCAAAAGCGCATCGACGCGATCCTCGCGCCGCTCTTCGGCGCCGGCAACGCCCGCTCGCAGGTGAGCGCCGACATCGACTTCTCGAAGCTCGAACAGACCGCCGAAAGCTACGGCCCGAACGCCAATCCGCAAGCCACGGCGATCCGCAGCCAGCAATCGAGCGAATCGAGCGAGACGTCGGGCGGCGGCGCATCGGGCGTGCCGGGCGCGCTGTCGAACCAGCCGCCGCAGCCGGCGTCCGCGCCGGTCGACGCAGCCGCGTCGGGCGTGGCGGGCGCGAAGTCCACGCCGCAGAACCAGCGCAAGGACACGACGACGAACTACGAAGTGGACCGCACGGTGCGCCACTACGAGCAGGCGACGGGCGGCATCAAGCGTCTGTCGGTGGCGGTGGTCGTGAACTACGAGAAGAAGCTCGACGCCAAGGGCAACGTCACCATGACGCCGCTCGCCGCCGACAAGCTCGCGCAGGTCCAGCAACTCGTGAAGGACGCGATGGGCTTCGACGACAAGCGCGGCGACTCGGTGAACGTCATGAACAGCGCGTTCTCGGCCGATCTGAACGTGACGCCCGACGCGCCGTGGTGGCGCACCCCGCAGATGATCGCGTGGGGCATCCAGGCGGCGAAGTACGTGGGCATCGGCATCGTCGGGTTGTTCCTGTACTTCAGCATGGTGAAGCCGGCGATGCGCCGCGCCTTCCCGCCGCCGCCCGAAGTCGCGCCGACGCTCGGCGCACCGGATGCACTCTCGCTGCTCGACGGTCCGTCGCTCGACGGCGAGAAGAAGGAAGACGAAGACAAGGATGCCGAGGTGAGTCTCCTCGGTCATGAAAGCAAGAAAGCCAAATTCGATCGCAATCTCGACTACGCGCGCATGGTGGCGCGTCAGGACGCGAGAATCGTTGCGACGGTCGTGAAAAACTGGGTGTCCGATGAACGCTGAAGGCCTGAACAAAGCCGCTCTCCTCCTGATGTCGATCGGTGAGGAAGAAGCCGCCGAAGTATTCAAGTATCTCGCGCCGCGCGAGGTGCAGAAGATCGGCGCGACCATGGCGGCCCTGAAAAACGTGACGCGCGAGCAGCTCGACAACGTGCTGACCGAATTCGTGTCGGAGGCGGAGCAGCACACCGCGCTGTCGCTGGATTCGAGCGAGTACATCCGCTCGGTGCTGACCAAGGCGCTCGGCGAGACCAAGGCAGGCGCGCTGATCGACCGTATCCTGCAAGGCAGCGACACGAGCGGCATCGAAGGCCTCAAGTGGATGGACTCGGGCGCGGTCGCGGAACTGATCAAGAACGAGCATCCGCAGATCATCGCGACGATCCTCGTGCATCTGGACCGCGATCAGGCTTCGGAAATCGTCTCGCTGCTGACCGACCGTCTGCGCAACGACGTGCTGCTGCGCATCGCGACGCTCGACGGCATTCAGCCCGCCGCGCTGCGCGAACTCGACGACGTGCTGACCACGCTTCTCTCCGGCAGCGACAACCTGAAGCGCGCGCCGATGGGCGGCATCCGCACGGCGGCGGAGATTCTCAACTTCATGTCGAGCAATCACGAGGAAGGCGTCATCTCGAACGTGCGCGAATACGATGCCGAACTCGCGCAGAAGATCATCGACCAGATGTTCGTGTTCGAGAACCTGCTCGACCTGGAAGACCGCGCGATCCAGTTGCTGCTGAAGGAAGTGGAGTCGGAGACGCTGATCGTGTCGCTGAAGGGCGCGCAGCCTGCCCTGCGTCAGAAGTTCCTGTCGAACATGTCGCAGCGCGCGGCCGAACTGCTCGCCGAAGACCTCGATTCGCGCGGTCCGGTGCGCGTGTCGGAAGTCGAGCAGCAGCAGCGCAAGATTCTCCAGATCGTGCGCAATCTCGCGGAAAACGGGCAGATCCAGCTAGGCGGCAAGGCGGAGGATGCATATGTCTGACGCCCGCGCGCGCAAGGCTCAAGCGGCTCCGGTCTCGGCGTATCAGCGCTGGGAGATGGCGTCGTTCGATCCCGTCGAAATCAAGGTCGATAATAGCGCGGCGGAACAGGCCGCGCTCGAAGCACACCTGCGCCGCGTCGAGGAAGACGCGTATCAGCAAGGACTCGCGAAGGGTCATGTCGCGGGCCAGGCGCTGGGTTATCAGGCGGGTTACGAGCAGGGTCAGGCGAAGGGTTTCGAGGACGGCCGCAAGGAAGCGCTCGCGCAGGCCGCGCGCCTCGCCGACATCGCCGATGCGTTCAAGACCGCGTTGCAGGCCGCCGATGCCGCCATCGCGGAATCGCTCGCCGAACTCGCGGTCGATATCGCGCAGCAGGTCGTACGCCAGCATCTCGCGCTCGATCCGACCGCGCTCGTCGCCGTCGCCCGCGAAGTGATCGCCGCCGAGCCGGAGTTGTCGGGCGCGCCGACGCTCGTCGTCAATCCGGCCGATCTGCCGATCGTCGATGCGTATCTGAAGGACGAACTCGAAAGCGCCGGCTGGACCGTGCGCCCCGATCCCGAAATCGAGCGCGGCGGCTGCAAGGCGCACGCGGCGACCGGCGAGATCGACGCGACCAACGTCTCGCGCTGGGAACGCGTCGTGGCCGCTTTGGGGAGAACCAAGCCGTGGTGAATCAACGGATCACGCAGGATGGACTAAGCGCGCTCGAACAGGAAATCGCGCGCGCATCGTTCGGCCCGCTCGCTCACGACGAATCCGTCGGCGACGAATCGCCCGACGAACTCGCCGCGCGCACCATCGCCGAACTGGCCGATATCGCCGGCAATCCGCACATCGACGCGTGGCGCGAAACGCTCGATGCGCTCAAGTCGCGCAACGCGATCGCGAAGCCGTTGCGGCCGTGCGGGCGTCTGACGCGTGCTGCCGGGCTCGTGCTCGAAGCGGTCGGCCTGAAGATGGGCGTCGGCTCCGAATGCATGATCGAGTTGCCGCCCGGCAGCGCGATTCCGACCGCCGAAGCCGAAGTGGTCGGCTTTTCGGGCGACAAGCTCTTTCTGATGCCGACCACCGAAGTGGCCGGCCTTCTGCCCGGCGCGCGCGTCTATCCGCTCGAAAGCGCGCCGATCAACGATCCGATGGCCGGCGCGAAGCGCTTGCCGGTCGGCTGGGAAATGCTCGGGCGCGTGGTCGATGCGTCGGGCCGCCCGCTCGACGGGCTCGGTCCGCTCGGCGCGAAAGTCGATGCGCCGCTGAACGCGCCGGTCATCAACCCGCTGAACCGCGAGCCGATCCACAAGGTGCTCGATGTCGGCGTGCGCGCGATCAACACGCTGCTGACGGTCGGGCGCGGCCAGCGCATGGGCCTGTTCGCGGGTTCGGGCGTCGGTAAGTCGGTGCTGCTCGGCACGATGGCGCGCTACACGAGCGCGGAAGTGATCGTGATCGGGCTGATCGGCGAACGTGGCCGCGAAGTGAAGGAATTCATCGAGCAGATTCTCGGCGAGGATGGTCTCGCGCGCTCGGTCGTCGTCGCGGCGCCGGCGGACGTGTCGCCGGTGCTGCGGATGCAGGCCGCCGCGTACACCACTTCGCTCGCCGAATATTTCCGCGATCAGGGCAAGCACGTCCTGATGCTGATGGATTCGCTGACGCGTTACGCGATGGCGCAGCGCGAGATCGCGCTCGCGATCGGCGAGCCGCCCGCGACCAAGGGTTATCCGCCGTCGGTGTTCGCGAAGCTGCCCGCGCTCGTCGAACGTACGGGCAATGGTCCGGAAGGCGGCGGCTCGATCACCGCGTTCTACACCGTGCTCACCGAAGGCGACGATCAGCAGGACCCGATCGCCGACTCGGCGCGCGCGATTCTCGACGGCCATATCGTGCTGAACCGCTCGCTTGCGGAGGCTGGGCACTATCCGGCCATCGACATCGAGCAGTCGATCAGCCGCGCGATGACCGCGCTCATCGACGACAGGCATCTCGAACGCGTGCGTCTCTTCAAGCAGATGCTGTCGCGCTATCAGCGCAACAAGGATCTGATCAACGTGGGCGCGTATTCGAGCGGGCGCGATGCGTTGCTCGACCGCGCGATCGCGCTGTATCCGCGCATGGAGTCGTTTTTGCAGCAAGGCTTTCGCGAGCAGGCGCCGTTCGAGCCGAGCATCGCGATGTTGAATCAACTGTTCGAATAGTTTTCGACTAGTATCCGAAGCATTCGTCATAAGAACGCCAAAAGACCATACGGGACCGCCACGCCATGACCAGGAATCTGCCGATCAACACGCTCATCGAACTTGCTGCTGAGGAACTCGACGCCGCCACGAAGAAGCTCGGCAAACTTCAGCAGGAGCGCAACGACATCGAGACGCAGCTGAATTCGCTCGTGACCTATCGCGACGAATACCACGCGCGGTTCACGGCATCGGCGCAGGAGGGCACCACGGCGCAGACGCTGCGCAACTTCCAGGCGTTCGTCGATACGCTCGATTCAGCGATTGCGCAGCAACGCACGGCGCTCGTCATGGCCGATCAGCGCATCGAGGCGGCCAAGCCCGACTGGCGTCTGAAGAAGCAGAAGCTCGGCAGTTACGAAGTGCTGGCCGCGCGCGGCGAGGCGATGCTCGCGAAGAAAGCGGCGCGCGTCGAGCAGCGCGAAGCCGACGAGCACGCGGCCAAGGTGCTGCGCATGCGCGCCGAGCGTGCCTGAACCGTTTTTAACCCATTGCATTTGAGAGACTCGTATGTCCTCCGTATCTTTCCTCGGCGCGCTGACGGGCGCCGCGTCATCGAGCAAGGCCGCGGCGCAGCGCGCGGCGAGCGCGGGCGCGTCGTTCGGCATGACGCTGCAAGGCATCACCGACCGCGCCAATGCCGACGCGCAGGCGGCGAAGGCGCTGGCGGATTCATCGGCCGATAAATCGAGCGTGCATGACGCGCCGAAGCCGGACGACAGCGCTGCCGATGCCGCGTCGAAGAGCGACGACGCGTCGGATGCGCAGGCTGCGTCGAAGCCCGATCGGACGGACGCGCCGAAAGAGGCATCGAAGAACACGGGCAAGGACGCATCGAAGCCGGCGGCATCGGGGACTTCGTCGGATGCGACTGCTGCCGCTGCTGCGCAGGCGAAAGCGCGCGCGGATGAAGCCAACGCCGACGATACCGACACTGACGTCACGCTCTCCGATCTGACCAACGCCATTACCGCTTCGGCCGACGACGACAAATCGACCGGCGAAACCCACAAGAGCAGCGATGCGAAGTCGGCGCAGGACCCGCTTCAGGCAGCGCTCGCAGCGATCAACAACCCGCCGGTCAATCCGACGACCGCCAATGCCGCGGCGAATGGTTCCGTCGCGAGCGCGCGCGAAGGCGCGAAGGGCGAGGATCAAGGCGGTTTGTTCGGCAAGGGCGGAAAGGGTGCGGGTCTGGCCGTACTGGCGAGCAACGTGAACGCGGATGCCAAGGCGACCGATGCGACCGCGCTGGCCGTCGCGACGATGCCCGCGGATGCCGCGACCGCCGCCTACAAGCAAGCCGCCGATGCAGCCGCGCATGCGGTGGCGATGCAGGCCACATCCGCGAACTCGGCGGTGTCGAGCCCGCAAGGCGCGATGGCGTCGGCGACGAGCGCGGCGATTGCGCCGCACGTCGGCGCGTCCGGCTGGGACGATGCGTTCAGCCAGAAGGTCGTGTTTTTGTCGAAAGGGGATCAGCAGAGTGCTGAGCTGACTTTGAATCCCAAGGATCTGGGGCCGTTGCAGGTGACGTTGCAGGTTTCGGAGAATCACGCGCACGCGTTGTTTGTTTCGCAGCATGCGCAGGTGCGGGAGGCGGTCGAGGCCGCCATGCCGAAGCTGCGTGAGGCCATGGAAGCGAATGGCATCAGTCTCGGAAGTGCTTCGGTTTCGGATGGGGCTGCGTTTGGAAGGCAGTCGCAGCAGGAAAGCGGAGGGGAGCGCTCGTCCGGGGCGCGGGGTGGGCGTGGGGTTGGTGGGATCGGTGGGGGGGATGATTCGGTCGCTTCCAGCTTGAGTTTGCCGGTGCGGCGCAGGGTTGGACTTGTCGATACGTTTGCCTGATGGCGTGGGGGCTTTTGCTTTTGGTTTCGCCGGATCCCGTGATCGTGGCGGTCTATTTGCGTTGCCCCTGTGCGGGGCGGCAGTCACTTTCTTTGCTGCTGCAAAGAAAGTAACCAAAGAAACAGCTTGTCCCAGCCGGAACGCTTCATACCGGCCGCGGCACAGGCGATCAGTCTTGGCACAGCAGTAGCGAGTGCCCTCATAGGCCACATCGGGCGTGGTCCGCGCACGGTCTGCCACATCGCGCCGCGCGCGTGGCTGGTTCAGCACTAAATGGCTCCGGCCCGCTTCGCGACCGACGGGTCCATCGGGTCTGCGTGTGCTTCTGCGTTTCTCTTTTCTCGTTGGTTTCCCTTGCATACCCGACGGCAGCGCGCAGCGCTGTGCCGAAGCTATTTCGTGCTGAACCAGTGCGCCTGGATTTCTAGCTCGTCGGACCGTGCGCGGTCCACGCCGGATTAGACCTTCGAGGGCACTCGCTACTGCTGTGCCCTAGCCGTTCGCCTGTGCCGCGGCCGGCATGAAGCGTTCCGGCTGGGACAAGCTGTTTCTTTGGTTACTTTCTTTGCAGCAGCAAAGAAAGTGACTGCCGCCCCGCACAGGGGCAACACCAATAGACCGACACGAATACAAGTTTCCCGAGAATCGCCCGTTAACAAACGCCAAAGAGAAAGCGCAATAAGCCCGCGCCAGGGCCCCAAAGAGGGTTCAAACCAATCGGATGGAATAACCCCAAATCCCCCCTCTGTTCGACCCATCGCTTTACACGGCGATAGCCAACAATTCACCCTATCGAAAGAGGCAAGCAAATGGCTACCACGACCGCAAACCAGCAATCCATCGTTCCCGCGAAGAGCGGCAAGCTCAAAAAGATCCTGATCATCGCCATCGGCGCGATCGTGCTGCTCGGCGCGGGAGCCGGCGGTGCTTACTTCTTCCTCGGCAAGACCCACGGCGCGGCCAAACCCGCGCCCGAACCGCCGCCCGTGTTCTTCCCGCTGGAATCGCTCACAGTGAACCTCCAGTCCGACGACGGCAGCATGCACTATCTGCGCGCCGGCCTCACGCTCAAGCTGAAAGACGAAAAGGTCCAGTTGCTCGTCACCGAGCACATGCCCGAAGTCCGCAGCCGCGTGCTGCTCCTGCTCTCAGGCAAACGCCCCGACGATCTCGCGACCGTCGACGGCAAGAAACAGCTCGCCAACGAGCTACGCGCGGCGGTCGAAACCGCGGCGAGCACCGCTGAAAAGCCGGTGCGCGTCGAGGAAGTGCTGTTCACCGAATTCGTCGTCCAGTAACGCCGCATCAGCGAGTAACCACTCATGGGCCACGAAGAGTTCATGTCGCAGGAGGAGGTCGATGCCCTCCTCAAAGGCGTCACCGGCGAAATCGATCAGGAAACTGACGAGAAAAAACCCGTCGGCGTACGTCCCTACAACATCGCGACGCAGGAACGCATCGTCCGCGGCCGGATGCCCGGCCTCGAAATCATCAACGACCGCTTCGCGCGTCTCATGCGCGTGGGCATCTTCAACTTCATGCGGCGCTCGGCGGAAATCTCCGTCGGCCCGGTGAAGGTGCAGAAGTACAGCGAATTCACGCGCAACCTGCCGATCCCGACCAATCTCAACCTGGTCCATGTGAAGCCTCTGCGCGGCACGTCGCTGTTCGTGTTCGATCCGAACCTCGTGTTCTTCGTGGTCGACAACCTGTTCGGCGGCGACGGGCGCTTTCACACGCGCGTCGAAGGCCGCGAGTTCACGCAAACCGAGCAACGCATCATCAGCAAGCTGCTCAATCTCGTGTTCGAGCACTACGCCACGTCGTGGCGCAGCGTGAAGCCGCTGCAGTTCGAATACATGCGCTCGGAGATGCACACGCAGTTCGCCAACGTGGCGACGCCGAACGAGATCGTCATCGTGACGCAGTTCACGATCGAATTCGGTTCGACGGGCGGCACGCTGCACATCTGCATGCCGTACTCGATGATCGAGCCGATCCGCGACGTGCTCTCCTCGCCGATCCAGGGCGAAGCGCTCGAAGTGGACCGCCGCTGGGTGCGCGTGCTGTCGCAGCAGGTGCAGTCCGCCGAAGTGGAACTGACGGTGGATCTCGCCGAGATCCGCTCGTCGTTCGAACAGATTCTCAACATGCGCGCGGGCGACGTGCTGCCGATCGATGTTCCGGAGCACGTCGTCGCGAAAGTGGATGGCGTGCCGGTCATGGAATGCGGCTACGGAATTTTCAATGGTCAATACGCGCTGCGCGTGCAGAAGATGATCAGCGCGAGCGATACGATGAAGGAAGGTGGATATGAGTGATCTGATGCAGAACGACGCACCCGGCGCGCCGGAAAAAGGCGAAGAGCTTTTGCTGGACGACTGGGCGAGCGCGCTCGCCGAACAGAACGGCAACGACACGCCAGTTGCAGCAAGCGCAGGCGTGTTCCAGCCGCTGTCGAAGGCCGCGGCGCCGTCGACGCGCAACGACATCGACATGATTCTCGACATCCCCGTGCAGATGACGGTGGAGCTCGGGCGCACGAAGATCGCGATCCGCAATCTGCTGCAACTCGCGCAGGGCTCGGTCGTGGAGCTCGACGGCCTCGCCGGCGAGCCGATGGACGTGCTCGTGAACGGCTGTCTCATCGCGCAGGGCGAAGTGGTCGTCGTGAACGACAAGTTCGGCATTCGCCTGACCGACATCATCACGCCGTCCGAACGTATCCGGAAGTTGAATCGATGAAACGCTTTGCCGCCTTGTTGTCCGCAGCGCCGCTTCTTGCGCGCGCCGCCGACATGAATGCCGTGAACCACGCCGCGCAGATTGCCTCGGGCGTCGGCGCGGGCACCGCGGTGCCGTCGCTCGGTTTCGGCGCGGTGCTGCAGACGCTCGTCGGGCTGGTCGTCGTGATCGGCTTCGTGTTCGGCTGCGCGTGGCTCGCGCGCAAGTTCGGCTATCAGGGCGGCAAGCGCAGCGGTCTCGTGAAGGTGGTGGGCGGCGCATCGCTCGGCAACAAGGAGCGCGTCGCTGTCATCGAAGTGGGCGATACGTGGCTCGTGCTCGGCGCCGGTCCCGGCAATGTGCGTCTCTTGCACACGATGCCCGCAGGATCGGCCGAAGTGGAAGGCATCGCGGCGCCGGCGCCGTCGTCGGCTGGCAGCTTCGGCGCGCGCTTTCGCGACGCCCTGGCCGGCGAAGCGAACAAGCGGCTCCAGAAGTTCGTCAAGTAAGTTCGTTCCGTTTGACCGATACATCGGGCGTGGTCCGCAAGGATCGAACGCCCGATGTGCGTTTACGGCGAACGTTTCGCAATAGAACGAGTTAGCCCGGGTTTTCCCCTCTGTTCGCGTCATCGTTCGCGACCGGGATCGACAACAATTCAGCCTATCGAAAGTGTTCGTCGGCGGGAGCAAGCATGCAGGTCAGTCGTAACATCGCGCGTGGTGTGAAGATCGCGCTGCCAGTCATCATCGGGTTGACGCCGTATCTCGCGTTCGCGCAGAGCACGGCGGGCTTGCCGGCATTCAACACGAGCCCCGGCCCCAACGGCGGCACCACGTATTCGCTCAGCGTGCAGACGATGCTGCTGCTGACGATGCTCTCGTTCCTCCCCGCGATGGTCCTGATGATGACGAGCTTCACGCGCATCATCATCGTGCTGTCGCTGTTGCGCCAGGCGCTCGGCACGACGAGCACGCCGCCGAATCAGGTGCTCGTCGGCCTCGCGCTGTTCCTCTCGTTCTTCGTGATGTCGCCGGTGCTCGATCGCGCATACAACGACGCGTACAAGCCCTTCTCCGAAGGCCAGATCGCGATGGACCAGGCGATGACGCGCGGCGTCGCGCCGTTCAAGCAGTTCATGCTGAAGCAGACGCGCGAAACCGATCTCGCGCTGTTCGCGCGCATTTCGAAGGCCCCGCCGATGAACGGCCCCGAGGACGTGCCGCTGTCGCTGCTCGTGCCGTCGTTCGTCACGAGCGAGCTGAAGACGGGTTTTCAGATCGGCTTCACGATCTTCATTCCGTTTCTCATCATCGACATGGTGGTGGCGAGCGTGCTGATGTCGATGGGCATGATGATGGTGTCGCCCACGACCATCGCGCTGCCGTTCAAGCTGATGCTGTTCGTGCTCGTCGATGGCTGGCAGTTGCTGATCGGCTCGCTGGCGCAAAGTTTCGTATCCTGAGGAGACGCGCATGACACCCGAATCCGTCATGACCATGGCGCATCAGGCGATGTACGTCGCCTTGTTGCTCGCTGCGCCGCTGTTGCTGGTCGCGCTCGTCGTCGGTCTGGTCGTGAGCCTGTTTCAGGCGGCCACGCAGATCAACGAGTCGACGCTGTCGTTCATCCCGAAGCTGATCGCGGTGGCGGTGACGCTCGTGATCGCGGGTCCGTGGATGCTGTCGACATTGCTCGACTACATGCGCCACGTCTTCACGATCACGCCCGCGATCACGGGCTGAGTCACGGGCTGAGATTCGTTCGATGTTCTCCGTCACCTACGCGCAACTGAACGGCTGGCTCACGGCGTTTCTGTGGCCGTTCGTGCGCATCCTCGCGCTGATCGCGACCGCGCCCGTGCTGAGTCACATGGCGATTCCGATGCGCGTGAAGATCGCGCTCGCCGCGTTCATCGCGCTGATCGTCGCGCCGACGCTTCCCGCCATGCCTCAGGCGACGGTGTTTTCCGCAGCGGGCGTGTGGATCATCGTGAATCAGTTTCTGATCGGCGCGGCTATCGGGATGGTGATGCAGATCGCGTTCGCCGCTGTCGATGCGGCCGGCGAGTTCATCGGCCAGCAAATGGGTCTCGGTTTCGCGATGCTTTACGATCCGCGCGCGGGTGGCAATGCGGTGGTCGTGTCGCGCTATCTGAACACGCTGGCGATGCTCGCGTTTCTCGTCTTCGATGGTCATCTGCAGCTTGTCAGCGCGCTTGTCGGCACGTTTCAGAGCGTGCCGATCGAGGCGAATGTGGTCGCGACGGCATCGCATGCGCAGGGATGGCGCGTGCTGGTGGGGTATGGTGGCAGTGTTTTTTCGACCGGATTGTTGCTCGCGTTGCCGATCGTGGCGGCGCTGCTGACCGCGAATCTCGCGCTCGGCATTCTCAATCGCGCCGCGCCGCAGATCGGGATTTTTCAGGTCGGCTTTCCGGTGACGATGCTCGTCGGGCTGCTCTTGCTGCAGTTGATGGTGCCGAATCTGATGCCGTTTTTTCAGCGGATCTTCGATGTGGGGATCGCGCAGGTGGGGCGGGTGGCGGGGGCGCTTTGAATCGCTAGAGAAGCGTCTGCTGCAAAGGCGCGCGATGTTCGTGCACCTTGACGATTCGGTATTCGGTCTTTAATGTGCCCGCCTCGATTGTCTGCATCTGGCGAAGGTCCACCACCAGAACGTCGCCCTTTCCGAAGCGTTCGCCGTCATTCACGTTGGCCAGGAACGCTTCGTCGTCGATTGCTGCGAAGAACGGATACTGGCCGTCGTGAACGCGCCATTTGTTTCCGTCCTTGAAAACGACGGATTCAACGAGCACGACCTTCCTTGCAACGGAGTCCGATACGACTTCACCACTGTCATTGTTGATTGTGGCAAATGACGCAAGCTCATGGTCTTCGATGATAAGTTCCACTTGCTCGCCGCGCACGATACCGAAGTTCGAGATGCCCTCACGTTCGAGCGGCGACAAGGTCTTGCTCAGACTGGAGCGCACGACCGTATTGCGCCAGAGACGCACGACACCCGCCTCGACCTCGACGGATTCGGTCTCCGTGATCCACACGTGCGACACTTCGCCGATCTGATCGATGCGATGCGGTCGGCGTCCGCGCAGCTTGCGCTGCAGTCCGACTACACCCCCACCTCCAATGAGCCCGAGGATGGTGAGGATCGTATACGCATTGGAGATTGCCGAAGCGCTGGACCCGGCAAAGATATCCCGGATCTGTGCCAGCAGTTGCTGTACGAAGATGAGATCGAGTTCGAATGACCCAGCCTTGAAGCTGCCCTTGACCTCGACGCGGACATCGGCGGAATCGCCATTCAGTTCCTTGTTCGCTGCCGTGAACAAGTCGGCGATGGCCACGAGCGAGGGCGCAAGATCGCGCACGTCCATTCGATGTTCCGCGAGTGCGGGACCGTCATAGACGACGTTGAAGCGCTCATGATTGCTCATGTCGTTGTGATGCTCGGAATTCTGAAAGTTGCTGCCCCGCGCCGGAGCAAGTCGACCCGATGTTACCACGCAGCCTCCCTGGATCGCGGGCCATCGCGGCACCGCGAAACACACGATAGCGTTGCCCGAAAAGGCGACGACTGCGCAACAGCGACGAGCCTCAACGATATGCAGATTCCTCGATGCCGCGTGACGACATCATGTCCGACTGCGCGCAGCGGGGATACTCGAAATATCCCATTTCGCATGCGCGCCTTGTACGTTTAGCCAAACCAGAGCGGCTAAAAGAAGCCCCATCAATTCCCGATGTAATCAAACAACGACATCTTCTGAATCTGCGAAAACGCCATCTGCGCCGCCTGCAACGAGTTCTGCGTCAGCTCATACTGGCTGATCGAAGAAACCAGATCGATGCTCGTCAGATTCGCGATATCGCTCGCCGTCTGCGTCTGGCTGGTCTGCATCGCGGTCTGCGTCGACTGCACTTCCTGCTCGCGTCCGCCCACCACCGTCTGCGCCGACAGCACGTTGTTGAAGGTGTTGTTGACCTTCGTGCCCGCCGTCGTCAGCGCGTTGGTCAAGGTGGCTTGCGCAGCCGGCGTCCCCGTCGGTTGCTTGAGCGCGCTCACGATGCTGTCGAGCGTTGCGAAAATATCGTTGTTGTCCGTCGCTGCGGGCTGCACGGTGAAGGTGTCGCCATCCGCGGGCGTACCTTCGATCGTCACCTTCTGGCCGCCGAGCGTGATGTCGCTCTTGCTCGTGTATGGAACGTTGGTCGGCAGCGTGTTGTCCACCGGGTTCGAATTGATCGAGTAAGTCGTCGAGCCGTCCGTCTGCGAGACCGAGAACGTGATCGTGTACTTGCTCGCGTTGCCGGCGTTGCTCGTGTCGCTCACGCTCACCGGACTGATCGTCGCCGTGCCCGCGTTCGACGCGCCCGCGCTCGACACCGGATCGCTTTCCATAGGCGACACGCTCTGGAAGATCGATACGCCCGTATCGCCTACCGAAATCGAGCGCCCTTCGCTGATCTGCACCGCGCGCTGGCCGAAGTCGCCGGAGTAGTTCGCGCCGACGCCCGAAGGATCGTTCGAGAACGGCGCCGTGCCGCCCTTCAGACCCGAGAAGATGTAGTTGCCGTCGCTGTCCGTCGTGTTCGCGAGGCTGAAGAGCTGATCGCGCAGACCCTGGATCGAGTTGGCGACCGACGTGCGGTCCGCGTCGGTGAGCGAGCCGTCGCCCGCATGCACGATCTGCGTCTGGATGCTCTGCAGCACGCTGCTCACGTTGCCCAGCGTCGAGTCTTCCTGCTGCAGCGAAGAAAGCGCCGTCGTCTGGTTCGTGCTGTACTGCGCGAGCGCGCCGCTCTTCAACGTGAGCTGCACTGCCTGCGCCGCGCCGAGCGGATCGTCGGACGCAGTGAGAATGCGCTTGCCCGACGAGATCTGCTGATACATCGATGCGAGCGTGCTTTGCTGGTCGCTCATCGAAGCGACGTTCAGATTGAAGTACTGGGAACTGGAAATACGCATCGCGTTTAACCTCAGTTGAACATGCCGAGCAGCGACTGGAACAGCGTCGCGGCGGTCTGAATCACCTTGCTGTTCGCTTGATAAAGCTGCTGATACTGAATCAGGTTGGCGGCTTCTTCGTTCAGGTTCACGCCCTGCACCGATTGCTGCGCCGACGTCGCCTGCGTGAGCAGCGCGGTCTGCGCCGAACTCGTCGCCTTGAGTTGATTGGTCGTGTTGCCGATCGTGTTGATGTAGCCCGCGTACGAGCTCGTCAGCGTGTCGGTGCCGCCGTTGAGCGACTTCGCCGACACCAGGTTCGCCATCGCGAGCGCGTTGCTGCCGTCGCTCGTGCCGCCCTTGTTCTGCGCGATCTTGAAAGCGTCGTTGTCCTTCGGCGTGCCGCTGATGGTCGCGGAAACGCCGTTCGCCGAGACCGTCACGCCCTTCGACGCATCGTAGGGAATCGTCTGGCCGACGGCGTAACTGGTCCCGTTGACGGTCACCGCCACGTCCGACGTGAAGCCGTTCGCCGCCGCGCTGTATTTCAGGTTGATGTCCGACGACATCGCGTTTTGCGTCACCGTCGCCGACGAAATCGACGCCGTGCCAGTGTTCGTGCTGCCCGCCGACGTCACCGCAGGCGATGCCGCCGCGATCGCCGCGCCGTTGCTCGTCGTGAGCTTGAAGTTGTCGAGCGCGCCGCGCGTCGGCTGGATCGTGAACGAGTCGCCCTTTTGCACGCCGGTCAGCGAAGACACATCGATGTTCAGGCCGTTGATCGTCTTCTGCGTCTCCGTTGCCGGATCGATGGTGCCGAGCTGCTGGCCCGACGCCGGGTCCGTCACGGTGTACTTGCTGCCGTCGTAGGTGACGGTGAAATCGTTGGCGGGCGGTTGCGTGCCATCGGCGATGGTCGCTGTCGGCAAGCCGGTGCCCTTGTTGCGCGCGTTGGCGATGACGTTCGGATCGCTGGTCGCGAACAGTGCGCCGCCGGGCTGGCCGTTCAGATCGAGGCCGAGCGCGTTCTGACCGTTCAACTGGCTGGCGAAGCTCGTCGCGATCGCGCCGAGTTGCGCCTGCGCCGGATCGAGCGTCTGCGTGCGAAAGTCGATGAGCCCGCCGACCACGCCGCCCGTGAGCGCCGAGTTGTCCAGGTATTGCGTGTTCGCGGCCGTTTGCGTCGAGCCGTCGCGGCTCTGGAACGCGACGGTGAGCTCACTCGGATCGGACGCGGAGGGCACTGCTTGCAGCCCGTATTGCGTATTGCCGACGACGAGCGGCTGCCCGTTGCCGATGAACACGTTGTAGTTGCCGTCCTGCTGCACGACCTGCACGCCGATCATCGAACTCAGGTTCGTGACGAGCTGATCGCGTTGATCGAGCAACTGGTTCGGCTGCTGGCCGCCCGCGCTGGCGATGTTGATCTGCTTGTTGAGATCGGCGATCTGTTGCGAGTAGCTGTTGATCTGCGAGACCGCGCTCGTGAGTTGCGTGTTGACGCTCTGGCGCAACTGGTCGTATTGCTCGCCGGCCGAGTTGATCTGATCCGCGAGCGTTTGCGCGTTGCTCATCAGCGACTGGCGCGCGGCGGTGCTGCTCGCGGAGTTCGCCACCGACTGCAGGCCGGAGAAGTAATTCGTGATGCCTTGCGCAATGCCTTTGGTCGGATCGCCGACGAGGTTGTTCAGTTGCGAGATCAGCGAGTAATACGTGCTGGCCGCGCTGCTGGACGATTGCGTGTTGTTCACCTGCGTCGTCAGGTACTGGCTGTACTGGCGCGTGACGGTGACCGCCTGGACGCCATTGCCGAGATAACCCGAGCCGGTGAATTGCCCCGACGCTTCCTGATACGAGACCTTCTCGAGCGTATAGCCCGGCGTCGCGGCGTTGCTGATGTTCTGCCCTGTCGTCGTCAGACCCCACTGGGCCGCGTTCAGACCGGAAAGACCAATGCTGAAGATGTTATTGGACATGCATGAATCCTGGTGAGGCGGCGTTGATATGGCGCTGCCGCATGGCTGATTTGTATATCGGCCGATTGCCGGGGAAATTGAGTGGGGCCGCGCTCTGCGTTTGCGGGTTTCGTGAGGGCGGTTCTTTGCGATGGGGCCATTATCGGAGCGAGGGCGCAATGGCTATTGCGCGAAGAGCGTGGGGTTTTGGGGTTAATTCGCTGGTTTTGTTTTTTGCTCTTTGCTCTTGCTTCGATTTCGCCGGATCCCGTGATCGTGTCGGTTTATTAGCGTTGCCCCTGTGCGGGGCGGCACCTACTTTCTTTGCTGCTGCAAAGAAAGTAGGCAAAGAAAGCAGCTTTCCCCATCCGGAACGCCTCACACCGGCCGCGGCACAGGCGAACGGCTAGGGCACAGCAGTAGCGAGTGCCCTCATAGGCCAAGCCCGGCGTGGACCGCGCACGGTCTGACGAGCTAGAAATCCAGGCGCACTGGTTCAGCACGAAATAGCTTCGGCACAGCGCTGCGCGCTGCCGTCGGGTATGCAAGGGAAACCAACGAGAAAAGAGAAACGCAGAAGCACACGTAGACCCGATTGACCCATCGGCCGCGAAGCGGGCCGGAGCCATTTCGTGCTGAACCAGTCGCGCGCGCGGTGCGATGTGGCAGACCGTGCGCGGTCCAAGACCGATTAGGCCTATGAGGGCACTCGCTACTGCTGTGCCAAGATCGATCGCCTGTGCCGCGGCCGGTGTGAAGCGTTCCGGCTGGGGATAGCTGCTTTCTTTGGTTACTTTCTTTGCAGCAGCAAAGAAAGTGACTGCCGCCCCGCACAGGGGCAACGCCAATAAACCGACACGCTCACGGGATCCGGCGAAAACAAACTCACTTAGCCAGCGAACGCCGCTTCATCTCCAACTGCGTAATCAACCGCTGCAGGGTATTCTCCGCCGACCCCGGCATCGAAACAAACTTGAACCCAATCGTATACCGCCGATCCCCCTTGGCCGTCATCGACTCCCGATGAGAAACCAGCTTCATATCCAGCGTAACCCTGCCATTAGCGCTGAAATGCAGCTCGGCATCCTGAATCACGATGCCCATTTCCAGATCCGCGACGCGCTCATCCGTCGTACGCAACGCGACGCCGCCAAGCGATAGATCATGCACCTCGAAGCGAAACCGCTCGCCATCCGGCAACGAACCCGTGCAGATGTAAGGATCCAGCACCGGCGCCTCGACGCGGAAATACTCGCGCCGCTGCATGTAATACAGCACCGGCGGAAACTCCGCCTCGAATGCCGGGCGCCCGTCGAACACGGTCTCGCTCGGGGGCGGCGTCGTGAACTCGACGCGCACGCCGTCCGGCGCCGCGCTGAACACGAGCTTCTGCGACGCGAGCACGCCGCGGTTCTGCTCCGCCACGCCGCCCCAGTCGAACGTGAATCGATGCGCCGTCACATCGACGTCGAGCAAACGCGTAACGATTTGCCCGTCGCCGTATTGCGCTGTCAGAAAGTCTCCGCGATTGGCGAGATTGCGTAGCGCCACGCCGATCTCCAGCGGATTGCGCCGCCCGAAATCCACGACCGGCGCAATATCCTCGTCGGCAACGTCATGCTTTTGATAGGTGTTCATGGTGCTAGCCGTGTTCATTGTGCTCGCGCCGCCCGGTCCCGGGCGTCGCGCGTCGACCGAACCTCAATCGGTCCGGCACTTCGATTATTCAGGTTAGCGGCATACCTCTTCAAAAGTTTAGGGTCGCCCGGCGATAAATGTATGTGGTGCGCCGTCCCGACGAACGTAAAACGTTTGCCACCGCTTTTGATCCGAACATTCGCGCTTCCCGTCCTGCGTCAGACGATCTGGCGCATGATCGAAATCAGCTTCTTCGCGTATTGCGGATCGGTCGCGTAGCCGGCCTTCTGCATGCCGTGCGCGAAGCCCGCGACATCGCGCGAAGCCTGAATCACCGGCGCATAGCGCGGATTGTTCTTGATCACGCTCGCGTAGTCGGTGAGCGCTTCTTCGTACGAATCGTAGGCGCGGAAGCGCTCCACGACCTTCTGCGGCCGGCCGTTCACGTATTCGGTCGTGACCGAATCGACGGTCTTGCCGGTCCAGTTGCTGGTCGCCTTGATGCCGAAGATATTGTGGCTCGTCGCGCCGTTCGCGCTCTTGATCTCGCGCTTGCCCCAGCCCGATTCGAGCGCCGCCTGGCCGATGATGAAGCGCGCCGGAATGCCCGTCGCCGCGCTCGCGGCCTGCGCCGGCACGGCCAGGCGGTCGACGAACGCGTTCACCTTGTCCGAACCGTTGCCGCGCGCGGGCGGTTCGAGCGAGTCCGCCGCCGTGTAACCCTTGCCTGCCAGCGACGCGCTGCTCTTGCTGGCCTGGGCCGCCGCGTAAGCCTTCGCCATCGCGTTCATCGCGGCGAGATTGCCCGCGTTCGCTTCGAGATCGCCGCTGCCGCCCGACATGCCGCCGAGCGCCTGCATCGCGTTCATCGCATTGGCGCCGCTCGTGCCGCTCGCGTCGGTCTTGCCGCCCGCGTTGCGCATGAGCTGCTTCAACATCATGTCCGCCACGCCGATGCCCTTCGACGACATCTGCTGCGAAAGCTGCTGATCGAGCATCGACGTGAACGACTTCGTATCGTTCGATTCGAACGGGCTGTCCGAAGGCGTCGCGTCACGCATGCTCTTGAGCATCATTTGCGTGAAGACCGCGTCGAACTGTTTCGCGGCCTGCTTCAGTCCCTGCTGCGGGTCCGCGCTGGCCTGCGCGCGCAATGCATCGAAGCCCTGCGTGTCGAGTGCGAAACGGTTCGACAGGTTCGACAAGCCGCTCGTCGTATCGGTCGATGCCAGCGCGGTGCTGGCGATGCCGCTCGTGTTCGAGTTCATGAGCTTTCGTTCCTTAGATGATTTCGAGGTCTGCGCGCAGCGCGCCCGCGGCCTTCATCGACTGAAGAATCGAGATGAGATCCGCCGGCGTCGCGCCGAGCGCGTTGAGCGCCTTCACGACATCCGCGAGATTCGCGCCGGCGTTGAGCATCTTGAGCGCGCCGCTGTCCTGCTTCAGTTGAATCGACGATTCCTTCGCGGCAACCGTCTGGCCATTCGAGAACGCGCCCGGCTGGCTCACCGCCGTCTTCGTGTTGATCACGACCGACAGATTGCCGTGCGCAACCGCGCAGTTCTGCAGCGTGACCATCTGGTTCATCACGATGGAGCCGGTGCGCGCGTTCAGGATCACCTTCGCGGCGGCCTGCGCCGGACGCACGTCGATGTTCTGCAGTTGCGCCATGAACGACACCTGCTCGCTCGCATCCTGCGGCGCGCGCAGTTGAATCGTGCGGCCGTCGAGCGCGAGCGCCGTGCCCATGCCGAACTGGTTGTTCACCGCCGCGACGATCCGTTGCGTGGTGTCGAAATCCATCTCGCGCAGTTCCATCTGCATGACGCCGCCCTGCTGCTGCAACGCCGACGGCACCGCGCGCTCGACGATCGCGCCCGCCGAAATGCGACCGACGGCGAGCTGGTTCACCTGCACCTTGCTGCCGTTCGCGCTCGCACCCGCGCCGCCGACGACGAGGTTGCCCTGCGCCATCGCGTACACCTGACCGTCGGCGCCCTTCAGCGGCGACATCAGTAGCGTGCCGCCGCGCAGGCTCTTCGCGTTGCCGAGCGACGAAACCGTCACGTCGATCGCCTCGCCGGGGCGCGCGAACGGCGGCAGTGTCGCGGTCACCATCACGGCGGCCACGTTCTTCAACTGCATGTTCTGCGTCGTCGCGGAATTCACCGTGATGCCGAGGTTGCCGAGCATGTTGGTGAGCGATTGCGTGGTGAACGGCGTCTGCATCGTCTGGTCGCCGGTGCCGTCGAGACCGACGACGAGTCCGTAACCGATCAGCGGATTGTCACGCACGCCCTGGAACGAGACGAGGTCTTTCAGGCGCTCGGCGTGTGCGGGCGGTGCGGTATGGAGCGCGACGAGCGCCGCTGCGAGCGAGAACGAAACGAAACGAAGAAGCGGATTCATGATCAGAACGGCGCGACGTTGAGGAAGAAGCGCTGCAGCCAGCCCATGTTCTGCGCTTCGTCGATGTAACCCTTCGCCGAATATTCGATTTTCGCGTCGGCGATTTGCGTGGAGAACACGGTGTTGGTGCCCGAAATGGTCGTCGGATTGACGACGCCTGAAAAGCGCACGAACTCGTTGCCCTGGTTGATGAGCATCTGCTTTTCGCCGCTCACCATCAGGTTGCCGTTGGGCAGCACGTCCGTGACGGTGACGGTGAGCGTGCCGCTGAACGTGTTGGCCGCGCTCGCGCCGCCCGCCGCGGTGAACTTGTTCGCGCCGGTGGCCGACAGGTTCGTGTTGTTGAAGAGTCCGCCGAAGAGACCCGGCGTCGTCGGCACGGAGAACGAGCCGTTGCCGGCGCGGTTGGTGTTCGCCGCCGACGACTTCGTCGCGTTGACGTTTTCCGAAATCACGATGGTCAGGATGTCGCCGACGTTGCGCGGACGCTGGTCTTCGAACAGCGGCCGGCCCGCGTAGCCCGCGTTGTAGATCGCGCCGGGCGAACGCGTGCCGACGGGCGGCTGCGGCGGACGCGCGGTCATCGGCTGCTGGACGATCGGCTCTTTCGGCACGAGGCCGCACGCGCCGAGCGCTGCAATGAGCGCGGCGATCGTGGCACGCGAGAGGATTTGAGTAGGCGACATCTTCGTGACTCGTTTGAAGCGTTAAACCTGCATCTGCGAGAGCGTCTGCAGCATCTGGTCGGACGTGGTCACGGCCTTGCTGTTGATCTCGTAGGCGCGCTGGGTCTGGATCATGTTGACCAGTTCCTGCACCACGTTCACGTTCGACGCTTCCACATAGCCCTGCTGCAGCGAACCCGCGCCGTTCAGACCCGGCTGCGACACGTTCGGCGCGCCGGAGCTGCCCGTCTCGGAGAACAGGTTTTCGCCGCGCGCTTCGAGGCCGGCCGGGTTGATGAAGGTCGCGAGCTGGATCGCGCCGACCGTCGTGCTGTTCGTGCTGCCCGACTGCACCATCGACACCGTGCCGTCCGAGCCGATGGTGATCGAGGTCGCGTTCTGCGGAATCGTGATCGCCGGGTTCAGCTGATAGCCGCTCGACGTGACGAGCTGGCCCTGCGCGTTGGTCTGGAACGAGCCGTCGCGCGTGTAGGCGGTCGTGCCGTCGGGCATCGTCACCTGGAAAAAGCCCTGGCCGTTGATCGCGACGTCTTTCGAGTTGCCGGTCTGCTGCAGGTTGCCCTGCGTATAGAGGCGCTCGGTCGCGACCTGTTGCACGCCGGTGCCGAGCTGCACGCCCGACGCGAGTTCGGTCTGTTGCGTCGAGTTCGCGCCCGGCTGGCGCGTGGTCTGATACAGCAGATCTTCGAACACCGCGCGCGAGCCCTTGAAGCCGTTCGTGCTCACGTTGGCGAGGTTGTTCGAGATCGTGTCCATCTGCGCCTGCTGCGCATTCATGCCGGTCGCGGCGATGTAGAGAGAGCGATTCATGTCTGTTTCCTGAGTGTCTTGTCTTCGCCGCTTAGCTGAAGTTCAGCAACTTGTTGGCCGATTGTTCGTTCTGGTCCGCCGATTCCATCAGCTTGGTCTGCATCTGGAACTGGCGCGCGTTGGTGATCATCGAGACCATCGCGGAGACCGGGTTCACGTTGCTGCCCTCGAGCGCGCCGCCGGCCACGACGACGTTCGGGTCCGCATCGGCGGGGTCTCCGGTCGCGGTGCGGAAGAGACCGTCGTCGCCGCGCGTGAGCGTCGCCGGATCGGGATTCACGAGCTTGAGCTGATCCACCACCGCGATCGCCGTCGGCGGGTCGCCCGGAATCAGCGCGGAGATCGTGCCGTCCTTTCCGATCGTCACTTCCGCGCCCGGCGGGATCGACAGCGGACCGCCGCCGCCCAGCACCGGCAGGTTGTTCGCCGTGACGAGCTGGCCGTTCTGATCCACATGCAGATTGCCCGCGCGCGTGTACGCCTCGCTGCCGTCCGCTGCCTGCACGGTCAGCCAGCCGGGGCCCTGAACCGCCACATCGAGCGGATTGCCGGTCTGTTGCACCGGGCCCGCCGAGTAGTCCGCGTTCGGCGTCGACGACAGCACGAAAGTGCGCGTCGTGCCATCGGCGGACTGGTTCTCGAACGACATCGGCACCTGGCGGAACGCCGCGAGCTGCGCCTTGAAACCCGTGGTCGACGTGTTCGCGAGGTTGTTCGCCACGACGGCTTGCTGCTCGAGAGCCTGGCTTGCGCCGGTCATCGCGGTGTAGATCAGACGGTCCATGAATCGCTTCCTTCCTTGCGTGCGGCCGATGCTTACAGATTGATCAGCGTCTGGTCGACGGTCTGCTGCGTCTTGATCGTCTGCGCGTTCGCCTGATAGTTGCGCTGCGCGGTGATCAGGTTCACGAGCTCGCTCGTCAGATCGACGTTGGAGTTTTCCACCGCGCCGCCCTGCAGCGTGCCGTGGTTGGTCGAACCCGGCACGGAGACTTGCGCCGCGCCCGAAGCTGCGGTCTGCGCGTACACGTTGCCGCCCAGGTTCTGCAGGCCGTTCTGGTTATTGAAGTTCGCAATCGCGATCTGGCCGAGCGCCTTCGTTTCGCCGTTCGAGTAGTTGCCCGTCAGCATGCCGTCGCTGCCGACCGTGAAGCCCGTCAGCTCGCCCGTGCTGTTGCCGTCCTGATGCAGGTTCGTGAGGCCGCTCTTCGCGCCGTACTGCGTGGTGCCGGAAAGATCGAGCGTCAGCGATTGAGTCGCGCCCGCCGTCGCGCTCGCGCCGTCCGGAATCGTGAACGTGAAGGTCTTGCCCGAGGTCAGGTTGCCCGACGAATCGAACGTGACCGGGCCGAGATCCGTCTTGCTCGTGACCGGATCGCCGTAGCCCGCGAACGCTTCCCACGAGTTGGTGCCGGACTTCGTAAAGTACACCGACACTTTCTGCGTGCCGCCGAGCGAGTCGTAGGCATCGACGGAGGTCGACGCGTTGTACGTGTTGCCGTTGGTCGGATCGAAGTCCGCGGCCGCCTTCACGCTGTCCTGCGAGTTCAGGTTGAATGCGGCGGTGATCGTCTTGGTCGCCGTCGGCGCGATGTTCGCGGTCGGCACCGTGAGCGGCACCGTGCTCGCGCTGTTGACCACGCCGCTCGAATCCGCCGCGTAGCCCATCAACTGCAGGCCCGACGAGTTGACGATCTTGCCGGTGTCGTCGAGATGGAACACGCCGTTGCGCGAATATACGACCGAGCCGTTGTTCGACAACTGATAGAAGCCGTTGCCGTTGATCGCGACGTCGAGCGCCTGATTGGTCGTGGTGATCGTGCCTTGCGAGAACTGCTGCTGCACTTCGGACAGACGCGTGCCGATGCCGATCTGGTTGCTGACGGCCGTGGCCATCGAGTTCGCGTACATGTCGGCGAACTGCGCCGCGCCCTGCTTGAAGCCGACGGTGTTCGCGTTCGCGATGTTGTTGCCGATCACGTCGAGGTCGCTCGATGCAGCGCCCAGACCGCTCAGTGCTTGTTGGTAACTCATGTTCTGTATCTCCGTGAATGCGGAATCAAAGAATCGAAGCGACGCTCGTCAGCGCAACCGTCGAACCGTTCGCGAGCTTCAGACCCGGCGCGCCGCCCGTCATCTGCACGACGCTCTGGACCTGCGAAGCCGACAGCGTCGTCGCCGTCGCCTGCTGGCCGTTGATCGTGCCTTGCGCGGTGATCGTGTAGCTGCCGTCGGCGAGCGTGGCGCCCTTCGAATCGACCGGCTTCCAGCCCGTCACCGGCACGACGCCCGCGCCTTGCGCGCCGAGATCGAGCGTGTTGACGATCTGGCCCGACGAGTTCTTCACGACGATCTGCAGGTCGCTCACATCGTTGGCGAGCTGCACGCCGAAGCTCGACGACGCGCCGCTCGACACCGTCATGCTGTTTCCTGCCGCGAGCACGTTCGAGCCGATCAGCAGCGCGGCCTGCGTCTGCTGGCCTGCGGAAAGCTGCGTCGCGAGCGACGACAGCGACGTGTTCAACTGGCCGATGCCCGTCACCGTGTTGATCTGCGCGAGCTGCGAGGTCATTTGCGAGCTGTCTGCGGGATTGGTCGGGTCCTGATTCTTCAGCTGCGTCACGAGCAGCGTGAGGAAAGTGTTCTGCAGATCCGACGCCGATTGCGCGCCGGTCGCCGAGGTCGACGTCGTCGACGAACTCGACGACGTGCCGTTCATGGTGTCGAGCAGCGTCTTCGACACGTTGGTGCCGTTGCTGCCGATGGTTGTGCTGGTCGTCACGTTGTGTTCCTTGAATGTCTGAATCAGGTTCCGATGGTCAGGGTCTTGAGCATCAATTGCTTGGCGGTATTGAGCGTTTCGACGTTCGCCTGATAGGAACGCGACGCGGAAATCATGTTGACCATCTCCTGCACCGGATCGACGTTGGGCAACGTCACGTAGCCGTCCGCGTTCGCCGCCGGGTTGCTCGGGTCGTAGCTGGTTTTCATCGGAGTCGGATCGTCGATCACGCCGGTCACCTGCACGCCGCCGACCTGCTGGCCCGACGCGGTGCGCGCGCCGCCGAGCGGATCGACCGCGAACACGACCTGCTTCGCCTTGTACGGCTGGCCGTCCGGGCCGGTCGTGCTGTCCGCGTTCGCGAGATTCGACGCGGTGACGTTCAGGCGCTGCGCCTGGGCGGACATCGCCGAACCGGCGACGTTGAAGATGTTCATCAAAGAGGGCATCGCTATTCCTTAACTGTTCGACGTGATCGCCGAGAGCATCGACTTGATCTGCGAGCTCAGCACCGTCATGCCCGCCTCGAAGTGCAGCGCGTTGTCCGCGAACTGCACGCGCTCGGCGTCGAGGTCGACCGTGTTGCCGTCGAGCGACGGCTGGCTCGGCACGCGATAGGCGAGCTTGCCGTAGTCGTCGCTCGAACCGCCCGACGCGGCGAGCTTCGACGTGCCGCTCATGTGGCCCTTCGCCGTCGCGGCCATTCCGCCGCTCGTGCTCACGCTGACGGGCTGCGCCATCTTCAGCGTCGAATTGTTCGAGGCGCCGCCGCTCTGCTTGAGCGCGCCCGACAGCGCGGTCGAGAAATCGACGTCGCGCGCCTTGTAGCCGGGCGTATCGGCGTTGGCGATGTTCGACGACAGCAATTCCTGCCGATACGCGCGCACGTCGAGCGCCTCACGGCCAAAAGCGAATTCCTTGTCGAGTCTGTCTAGCATTGCGGTTTCTCCTGTCGGCAGCGCCGAGGCCTTTTTGCATGACACGAATCTTAGGAGCGGCGCGCAATAACTAATCCGACGAATAACCGGGAAACGGGGCCTCTATTCGGCGCTTGCCCGCGCCAGCCGATATCTAGAATTCGTTTCGTCAGTAGTCGCCGCGTGTTTTGCGGCCCGTTCGAATCAGGTATGGAGAAAGTCGATGAGCAGGTCCGCCAGGCGTGCATCGAACCCTACGGCTCGCGCCGCAGCGACGTTCGCGCGCCGCACGCTGTGTGGCCTGCTGTTCTCGGGCGTCGCGGCGAGCGCGTTTGCGCAGCAGAGCGACGGCCCGATCGTCATTCCGGGCAACGCGGAAACCAATCCCGCCGCCGCAGCCGATATGGCGAAGAGTCTGAATGCGTCGGTGTCGCGCGCGCCGGCTCCGGTCGCGGCGCTGCCTGCGCCTGACAGCGCGCGTCCGAGCGGCTATCGCCAGGCGACGAAAGCCGCCGACGCCGCCATGCGCAATGCCGCGCTCGCGCTCGAAGCCCGCGCCGATGCCGCCGACGATTCCATGAACGATGCGAGCGGCATGATCGTCATTCCGGGAGCGGGCGAGGCGAAAGCCGCTGCTCCCGCGCCTGTGCTCCAGAAAGCGTCGGCCGTGTCCGCTTCGCGCGACGTGATGCCCGTCGTCGTGACGCGGGATGACGGCGCGCCCGTTCGCAACACGAATACGAGACCCGTGGCGGCAAGCCCGGCGGCGCCCGTCGCCGGCGCTGCATCGCCGATGAGACGCGTGAGCTTCAATCCGTCTGCCGCTCCCGTCGCCGCCGCGTTGCCGCAAGCGCCCGCGACGATGCAGGACGGCGAATCGATCCGCGTCGCCGCGCTCAATTTTCTCCAGCAACAGGCCGCGGGTCTGCCGGGCAAGGTCGACATCACCGTCACGCCGGTTTTCCCGCGCGGCCTCGCCGCCTGCTCGTCGCTCGATCCGTTCATGCCCACCGGCGCGCGGCTCTGGGGCCGCATGACGGTGGGCGTGCGCTGCGTCGGCGAGCGTCCGTGGACGCTCTATGTACAGGCGCGCGTGTCGATCAACGCCACGTACTATCTGGCCGCGCGCGCCATCGCGCCCGGCGAGGTGCTGAGCAACGCCGATCTGGTCGCCCGCGACGGCGATCTCACCGCGATGCCGCAAGCCATCGTCACCGACCCGGCGCAGGCCGTCGGCGCGGTCGCGCTGTCGCGCGTGCCCGCAGGACTCCCGCTGCGCACCGACATGCTGCGCGCGGCAAGCTCGGTGGCGATCGGCCAGAACGTGCATGTGGTCGCCGGCGGCTCCGGCTTTTCGATTTCCGCCGACGGCACCGCGATGAACAACGCCGCGCCCGGCCAACAGGTTCGTGTAAAAACCGCCGGTGGCCAGATCATCACCGGCATCGTGAAGGACAGTCAGACGGTGGAAATCGCGCTGTAACGGGCGAAGTGTTCGGTCCCCCACGTTTGTTTCATTTTGTTGCAAATGCGCTCGATGCCCGCCAGATAAGGCTCTCAGGGCGATAAGCGCGGCGAACGGCAGTTGGCGGTCCCCGGCAGGGTAAAGTTTTCAAGCACCCTCGCCGATAAAAGACTCAACACGTTCGGGAATGGACATCGTGAAAATCGAAACGAATAGCAACACCACGCTGGCGGGCCTTCAGGACAACCTGCAACGCGCGTCGCAAAACGACGCGAAGGGCGCCACGGGCGCCGCGCAAGAGTCGGGCGCGAGCCCGGCGAAGAACTCGACGGTGAGCTTGTCATCGTTGTCGAGCGACTTGCGCGCATCGAACAGTTCGGACATCGACACGGCGAAA
This sequence comes from Caballeronia pedi, assembly GCF_001544915.2. Lineage (GTDB taxonomy): Bacteria > Pseudomonadota > Gammaproteobacteria > Burkholderiales > Burkholderiaceae > Caballeronia > Caballeronia pedi. Next base: position 77,911 of record NZ_FCOE02000004.1, read on the forward strand.
GTCGAGTCGATCAAGGCTGCGATCCGCGACGGCAGTCTGAAGATGGATACGAGCAAGATCGCCGACGGCATTTTGAGCACCGCCCGCGATCTGCTGCAAACGAGAACCCCGCCGACCGGCGGCTGAACGCAGTGACCCGGCCGCGCCTTTGACAAAGAGGCGCGCGGCGGCGAGCGGCGTTCGTGACACCGGCGGCTTTTGTGAAACCGCTTTTCGAGCGATGCAATGAGAGACGCCCTGCTTGCCACCGTCACCGAAGAAGTCGCCGCTGTACAGGCCTTCGAATCCCTCCTCGCCGATGAGGAAAAAGCGCTGATCGCGGCGCAGCCGCTGCCGGTGCTGCCCGAGATCATCGCGAACAAGACCGCGCTCACCGAGCGCATCGCCGCGCTCGAAAAAGCGCGCGACGAGCAGTTGAACGCGCTCGGTTTCCCTGCCGGCTTCGTCGGCATGGAGGCCGCCGCCGCGGACGACAGCCAGATCGCCGAGCAATGGGCGTTGCTCACTGCCGCGGCCCGCCGCGCGAAGCAGGGCAACAATAACAATGGCGTGCTGATCCGCACACGCATGGAGTACAACCGCAAAGCGCTCGCCGCCTTGCAGGTCGCGCCGTCCAAAGCCGGTTTCTACGGCCCGGATGGCCGCGTGCCGGGCGGCTGATCGTCCGACGCGCACTACTCATCGAACGGCGCGTGCTTCCTGCGAGGCACGCGCCGCTTTCGTTTCCCGCGCTTTCATCTACCGAATAACCCCCTTTTCCCCAGCCTTATCCGTCGATGGCCGCTCGACGCCATCCGCAATAATCGTTTTCATCAAAAAGCGGCTTCGCGCCGCCCGCACTGACAACGATGCAAGCAACGGAGTAAGGCCCGGTGGCAGAAGAAAGCGATCTCGAAAAAACCGAATCAGCCACTCCCAAGCGCCTGGAAAAGGCGCGGGAGGAAGGCCAGGTTGCGCGTTCGCGGGAGCTCGCGTCCTTCGCGCTGCTGGCGGCGGGATTTTTCGGCGTGTGGGGTTTGTCGGGGCCGATCAGCCAGCATCTGCAATCGATCTTGCGCGGCGCGTTCACCTTCGACCACGCGACCGTGCTCGACACGCGCCAGATGATGATCGGCGCGGCGAACGCAGGCAAGGAAGGCATGTTCGCGGTGCTGCCGGTTCTCGTGCTGACGGGTTTCGCCGCGCTCGCCGCACCGATGGCGCTCGGCGGCTGGCTCATCACGACGAAGCCGCTCGCGCCGAACTTCGGGCGTCTGAATCCGATCAGCGGTCTCGGCAAGATCTTTTCGGCGCAAGGGCCGGTTCAGCTCGGCATGTCGATGCTGAAGACGATGGTCGTCGGCGGCATGGCCGGCTCGGCGATCTGGAGCCGCAAGGCCGAAGTGCTCGGCCTGCTGACGAAACCGCTCACGCTCGCGCTCGCCGACGCGATGCATCTGATCTTCGTGTGCTGCGGCATGGCGATCGGCGGGTTGTTTCTGGTCGCAGCCGTCGACGTGCCGTATCAGCTTTACTCGCACGCCAAGAAGCTGCGCATGAGCAAGGAAGAAGTGAAGCGCGAGCACAAGGAAAACGAAGGCGATCCGCACATCAAGGGCAAGATCCGCTCGCAGCAGCGCGCGGCCGCGCGTCGCCGGATGATGCAGGCGATTCCGACCGCCGATGTGATCGTCACGAACCCGACGCACTTCGCCGTCGCGCTGAAATACACCGATGGCCAGATGCGCGCGCCGAAGGTCGTCGCAAAAGGCGTGAATCTGGTCGCGGGGCGTATCCGTGAACTGGGCCGCGAGCACAACGTGCCGCTGCTCGAAGCGCCGCCGCTGGCGCGCGCGCTGTATCACAACGTCGAGATCAACCGCGAGATTCCGGGCGCGCTGTATGGCGCGGTCGCGCAGGTGCTGGCGTGGGTCTACCAGCTCAAGCGCTACAAGGAAGATGGCGGCACGAAGCCGGACGAACCGTCCGATCTCGACGTGCCGAAGGAACTGGACAAGGGCGGCGTATCCGACGCCGACGCCGAACAGGAAGCCTCCGAGGCCCTGACCGGCGACAACACTGACAAGGGAGCCGCAGCATGAACGCGCGCGCTGGATTTTTCGCCAAACGGCCCGACGCGCTGGGCACGCAGAACTTGCGAGCCCTCGCCGGCCCGATCCTGATCTGCATGATCTTGGGCATGATGATTCTGCCCTTGCCCGCGTTTTTGCTGGACTTGCTGTTCACCTTCAACATCGCGCTGTCGGTGATGGTGCTGCTCGTCAGCATGTACACGCAGAAGCCGCTCGACTTCGCGGCGTTCCCGAGCGTGCTGCTGTTCTCGACGTTGCTGCGGCTGTCGCTGAACGTGGCGTCGACGCGTATCGTGCTGCTCGAAGGCCACACCGGCCCGGATGCGGCGGGTCAGGTGATCGAATCGTTCGGGCATTTTCTCGTCGGCGGGAATTTCGCGGTCGGTATCGTCGTGTTTGTGATTCTGATGATCATCAACTTCATGGTGATCACGAAGGGCGCGGGGCGGATCGCCGAAGTGGGCGCGCGCTTCACCCTCGACGCAATGCCCGGCAAGCAGATGGCCATCGACGCCGATCTGAACGCCGGCCTCATCAATGAGGAAACCGCGAAGAAGCGCCGCCAGGCCGTGGCGCAGGAAGCCGAGTTCTACGGTTCGATGGACGGTGCGAGCAAGTTCGTGCGCGGCGATGCGATCGCGGGCCTGTTGATCATGGTGATCAACGTCGTGGGCGGGCTGATCGTCGGCATGCTCCAGCACGACATGGACTTCGGGCACGCGGCGACCAACTACACGCTGCTGACCATCGGCGACGGCCTCGTCGCGCAGATTCCGTCGCTCATCATTTCGACGGCGGCGGGCGTGATCGTATCGCGCGTCGCGACCGAGGAAGACATCGGCACGCAGCTGACGGGCCAGTTGTTCCAGAATCCGCGCGTACTGATGATCACGGGCGTGATCATCGGCATCATGGGTCTGATTCCGGGCATGCCGCATTTCGCGTTCATGCTGCTCGGCGGCGGACTGATCTACGCCGCGCGCACGATGAACAAGCGCGCCGAGGCGAAGAAGAAGGCCAGCGCCGTCACCGATGTCACGCCGCTCGCGGCGAGCGCGGCGGCTGCATCGGCGGAAAATGCGGAGGCGAGCTGGGAAGATGTGTCGCTCATCGATCCGCTCGGGCTGGAAGTGGGTTATCGGCTGATTCCGCTCGTCGATCGCAACAGCGACGGCGAACTGCTCAAGCGCATCAAGGGCATTCGCAAGAAGTTCGCGCAGGAGATCGGTTTTCTGCCGCCGGTCATCCACATTCGTGACAATCTGGAACTCCGGCCGAACGGTTATCGGATCGCGCTGAAGGGCGTGGAAGTGGGTGTCGGCGAAGCGTTCCCGGGACAGTGGCTCGCGATCAATCCGGGACAGGTGTCCGCCGCGCTGCCGGGCGCGCAGACGCAGGATCCGGCATTCGGCCTGCCGGCGGTGTGGATCGACACGAATCTGCGCGAACAGGCGCAGGTGTACGGTTACACCGTCGTCGATGCGAGCACGGTCGTCGCGACGCATTTGAATCATCTCGTCGTGACGCATGCGGCCGAGTTGCTCGGGCGTCAGGAAGTGCAGGCGCTCCTCGAGCGCATCGGCAAGGACACGCCTTCGCTCACGGACGATCTCGTGCCAAAGGTGCTGTCGGTCACGACGCTGCAAAAGGTGTTGCAGAACCTGCTCGACGAAAGCGTGCCGATTCGCGACATGCGTACGATTCTCGACGCGTTGCAGGAACACGCGCCGCGCACGTCCGACCCGCACGATCTCACGGCGGCGGTGCGTCTCGCGCTGGGGCGTGCGATCACGCAGCAGTGGTATCCGGGCGCGGACGACTTGCAGGTGATGGGACTCGATCCGACGCTGGAGCGCGTGCTGTCGCAGGCGCTGTCGACGGGGGCGAATCCGGGGCTCGAACCGGGGCTCGCGCAAACGCTGATGAACTCGACACAGAACGCGATCATGCGTCAACAGAATCTGGGCTTGCCGCCGGTGCTGCTCGTGCAGCACTCGCTGCGTGCGATGCTGGCTCGTTTTCTCCGCAGAAGCCTGCCGCAGTTGAAGGTGCTGTCTTATGCGGAAGTGCCGGATACTCGGAATGTGAAGGTGGTGAATCTCATTGGGGCGTGATTACACCGACGCCTCGTGCAACTCCGGCTTCGATGTGTCGGAGATATAGAGCCGAATGGGATTGCCTTCGTCGTCCAGTTCCGCCTTCGCGAGAAAGCGGATCGGATCGGCTGAGGTCATCGCTTTCACGTAGCGATTGTTCGGGCGATCGAAAATCGGATCGACCACGATGGCCGGAATGCGCGAGGTTGCGCCTTCCAGCGTGAGTCTGCATGCGCCTGTGGTCATGTCGAATTGCGAGATGACGCCGACGTAGGGCTCAAGGTGCTCCGTGACCATGCCGGCACCAGGCGAGAAGGCGCGCTTGTGATCGGAGTCCAGCGTCATGAACTGCTTGCCTTCGGCGTAGAGGTCGATGCGTTGGCAGGAGCGGTCGATGGGGGACAGTGCCTGGCGTGCGGCGGGGCGCAGGGCGTCGGCGAGCTTGTCGGCGAGTGCTTTCAGCGTTTCGAAGTTATGTTGATTGTGCTGCAGGGACTGCTGCAGCGCTTCGTTCATATGCTTCGATTGATTCTGCAGCGCCTCATTCATGGACTTCGATTGGCTCTGCAGGGCATGCAGCGCTTCGTTCATATACTTCGTTTGGCCCTGCAGGGCTTCACTTAGAAATTTCATTTGATCTTGATCGCGTCGAGAAAGTACATACTGAACAACGACAGCGAGCACAGCCCCGAATGCACCAGACCACAGGTCTCTGCTAGTCGCCATGCTTTTCACCATCGCCAGGACTTCGAAGCAATGATGTTCGGCGACGGGAAGCGCAACCACACGAACATCGAGTGCATCGAGTTGTAGAATGAGTCTACCCGTTGCGAGCGTGTTCGCGCACAGCGCAAAGACAGAAGCAAAGCCCTGAATCGATACACCCAGCTGATTCAGATCTATCTCATGCGATGCAGTGTCATTGCCCTCGTACCGCACGCTGAGAACGCAGAGACTGACTTCGGAATTCGTATTGACAGCTTGCAGCATTGTTCGCTCCGCATGACATTCATATCGTCATGCTAAGCAAGGTGGTTGCGTTCAGAAATCCGCCGAACGGACGACTTGCGCCGAACCTCGGTCCGACGCAAGCCGCGAAGCCTCAACACTCCACAATATTCACCGCCAACCCGCCGCGCGACGTTTCCTTGTATTTGGTCTTCATATCCGCGCCGGTCTCCCGCATGGTCTTGATCACCGAATCCAGCGATACATAGTGAGACCCATCGCCCCGCATCGCCATGCGTGCGGCGTTGACGGCTTTGACGGAACCCATCGCGTTGCGCTCGATGCACGGAATCTGCACCATTCCGCCGACCGGATCGCACGTCAGCCCGAGGTTATGCTCCATGCCGATTTCCGCGGCATTCTCCACCTGCGCCGGTGTTCCGCCGAGCACCGCGGCCAGCGCGCCCGCCGCCATCGAACACGCGACGCCGACTTCGCCCTGGCATCCGACTTCAGCACCTGAGATGGACGCATTCATCTTGTACAGAATGCCGATCGCCGCCGCCGTCAGCAGAAAGTCGATCACGCCTTGCGTGTTCGACCCCGGCACGAAGCGATCGTAATAGTGCAGCACCGCCGGAATGATGCCCGCCGCGCCATTGGTCGGCGCCGTCACGACACGCCCGCCGATTGCGTTCTCCTCGTTCACCGCGATTGCATAGAGATTGATCCAGTCGATCATCGACAAAGGATCGCGCAGCGCCTGCTCCGGCTTGCCCGTCAGCGCCCGGTAAAGCTGCGGCGCGCGCCGCTTCACCTGGAACGGCCCCGGCAAATGCCCTTCCGCCTCCGGATTACCGATACCGCACCCACGCGCGACGCAATCCTGCATCACGTCCCAGATACGCAGAAGGCCGCTGCGGATTTCGTCCTCGCTGCGCCACACGCGCTCGTTTTCCCACATCAGTTGCGCGATCGACTTGCCCGATTCCGTGCACATCTTCATGAGCTCGTCGCCGGTCAGGAACGGATACGGCAAATGCTCGTACGCCGTTAGCACTGCCGTGTTCGCCGCGCCCGCCGTGACGACAAACCCGCCGCCCACCGACAGATACGTCGCCTCGCGCAGCAACGCGCCGTTCGCATCGAACGCGTGAAGCTTCATGCCGTTCGGATGCTCCGGCAACGCCTGCCGATAGAACGCGATGTTCTCCTTGATCGTGAACGGAATCTTGCGCGTGCCGAGCAGCGCGAGCGTCTTCGACGCGCGCACGGCGTCCAGCCGCGCGACGATGCTCGACGCATCCACGGTATCGGGTGCATCGCCCATCAGGCCGAGCATCACACCGCGGTCGGTGCCGTGGCCTTTGCCCGTCGCGCCGAGCGAGCCGTAGAGCTCGCACTTCACCGATGCCGTCGAGTCCAGCAGAGCGTCGCGCTCGAGCCCTTGCGCGAACATCAGCGCGGCGCGCATCGGTCCGACGGTGTGCGAACTCGAAGGGCCGATGCCGATCTTGAAGAGGTCGAATACGCTGACTGCCATGACTGCTCCTGCCTGTAAGAGTTATCGCGCCGGCAGCGGCAGACACACCGCGAGCCAGGCTGGCGGCGCCGGTGCGAGCCGCAACGCGACCGGCGTGTAGCGGCCGTCGAGACGTGCCGCGAGATGAAAGAGTTCAGCCGCGTTCTTCGGATCCCACTGTCCCGAGAAACCCGGCAATCCGGCTTCGCGCCGCTTGGCGTCGAACGGCACGGACGACTTCACGAACTCATCGTGCGTCTTTGTGCCGAGCGCGTACGGCGTGAGCCAGTTGAGCGCTTCGGCGAGCGTCGCGCCCGACTGCGCGCGCTCCGGCAGCCAGTTGCGGTTGTGCCGCCGCGCGGAGAGGGCCGCTGTCACGAGTGGCTGAAGATCGTAGGTGACGTAGCGCAGTGCATCGCGCTCGGCGAAATCGACGGTCGATCCATCCGGCGCGATGTTGTCGCCGATATGCTCGACGAACAGCCGCTGCGCCGCGTTGATGAGCTTGCGGTCATCGATCGTGAACGCGCCCATCGCCACCAGCTTCACGCGATGGCTCTGCCAGTTGTTCCGGTAATTGCCGGTGAGCGGCCGCGGCTGCTTGTCCATATCGGCGATATAACCGGTCACCATCTTCGTGATGAACGCGTTCGCCGCGTTGCGCGTCTTGACCGGCAGCGCGCTCGCGGTGAGGTCGTACGCGAGAATCAGCGATTCGAAGTTCGTCTCGTCGATCGGGTTGAAGCTCGGCTGATAAGTCGTCGTCCACGCGAGCAGGAAACGGTCGACCAGCCGCAGATAACGCTCGTCGCCGGTGGCGCGCCACGCGAGCGCGGCATCGCGCATCAGGCCGAGGTCTTTTTCCGCTTCGATGCTCTCGTCGTAAATGCCTTCATGCGGCAGCGTGCCTTCGGTGTGCAGCTTCGCGCGCGGCTTCGGCTGATCGCTCACATGCGATTGCACCATTTTCACGAGCGCCTTCACGCCGGGATCGGCGTTGGTGCGCTCGCTCGTCTGCATCGCGGGCGCGGCGCAAAAATTCATCGCGGCCTGCGCGGACGATGCCGCGATCAGCATCGCGCCGAGCATCGCTCGCGCCGCACGCACGCGGTTCGCCCCTTTCACCTCTCGCACCTTGAGCGCCATGTGTACTCCCTGTTTTGGCTTTTGGTCCGGGGTGAGATGTTAGCTGTTCTGGAACGCGCCGCAAAACCGCCCGACAATGCTTTACGCTTTCGGGCGGCGGTCTCTCTCAGGTTCCTGCGCGATGCCTTACTCGTCCGCGTATTCCGATACCGGCACGCACGAGCACATCAGGTTGCGATCGCCATACGCATTGTCCGCGCGGCCGACCGGCGACCAGTACTTGCGCGTCACCAGCGACTTCAACGGATACGCTGCCGACTCGCGCGTGTACGTGTGCGCCCACGCATCCGACGTGACCACCGCCGCCGTGTGCGGCGCATGCTTCAGCACGTTGTCCTCGCGATCGGCGCGCCCTTCTTCCACCGCGCGGATTTCCTCGCGGATCGCGATCATGGCGTCGATGAAGCGGTCGAGTTCTTCCTTCGATTCCGATTCCGTCGGCTCGACCATCAGCGTGCCGGGCACGGGGAAGCTCATCGTCGGCGCGTGGAAACCGTAGTCGATCAGGCGCTTCGCGACGTCTTCAACCGAGATACCGCTCGATTCCTTGATCGGCCGTACATCGAGAATGCACTCGTGCGCGACCAGTCCGCCCGCGCCGCTATACAGCACCGGATAATGCGGCGCGAGACGCTTCGCGACATAGTTCGCGGCGAGAATCGCGCTTTCGGTGGCGGCGGTGAGACCTTGCGCGCCCATCATCGCGATGTACATCCACGAGATCGGCAGGATCGCGGCCGAGCCGTAAGGCGCCGACGACACCGCGCCGATGCCCGCCTCATCGCGTTTGTAACCGGTGGATGCCTGATTCGGCAGGAATTTCGCCAGATGCGCGCCGACCGCGACCGGACCGACGCCCGGTCCGCCGCCGCCGTGCGGAATGCAGAACGTCTTGTGCAGGTTCAGGTGCGACACGTCGCCGCCGAACTGGCCGGGCGCGCACAGGCCGACCATCGCGTTCATGTTCGCGCCGTCGACATACACCTGGCCGCCGTGCGAATGCACGATGTCGCAAATCTCGCGGACATTGCGCTCGAACACGCCGTGCGTCGACGGATACGTGATCATGATCGCCGCGAGATTCGCGGAATGCTTCTCCGCCTTCGCCTTCAGATCGTCGATATCGACGTTGCCGTTCGCATCGCACGCGACGACGACGACCTGCATGCCCGCCATCTGCGCCGACGCCGGATTCGTGCCGTGCGCGGACGCCGGAATCAGACACACATTGCGATGACCTTCGCCGCGCGATTCGTGATACGCGTGGATGATGAGCAGGCCCGCGTATTCGCCTTGCGATCCCGCGTTCGGCTGCAGCGACACCGCCGCGTAACCGGTGCACGCGACGAGCATCTGTTCGAGCTGATCGATCATCGTGCGATAGCCGGCCGTCTGCTCGGCGGGCGCGAACGGGTGAATCTGCGCAAACTCGGGCCACGTCACCGGCAGCATTTCGGACGTTGCGTTGAGCTTCATCGTGCAGGAGCCGAGCGGGATCATCGTGCGATCGAGCGCGAGGTCCTTGTCGGCGAGGCTGCGCAGATAGCGCAGCATTTCGTGTTCGGAATGATGGCGATTGAAAACCGGATGCGTCAGGTATTCGCTCGTGCGGTGCAGTTCGGCCGGCAGCGAATCGGACGCGGCCTGATCGAGCGCGTCGATATCGAACGTTTCAGTCTTGCCCGCGACTTCCGCGAACAGCGCGAAGAGCTTGAGCAGATCGTCGCGCGTGGTGGTTTCGTCGAGCGATACGCCGACCTGCGTGGCGCTCACGTGGCGCAGATTGACATGCGCGGCGTAAGCAGCCTGATGCAGCCCGGTCGTGTTCGCGCCGCTGTCGATCGTGACCGTGTCGAAGAACGTGTCGTTGGCGATCGTAAAGCCGAGCTTCTTCACGCCCGCTGCGAAAATCGATGCCACGCGGTTCACGCGCAGTGCGATCGTCTTCAGACCGCGCGGGCCGTGATAGACGGCGTACATGCTCGCCATGATCGCGAGCAGCGCCTGCGCCGTGCACACATTCGACGTCGCCTTTTCGCGGCGAATATGCTGCTCGCGCGTTTGCAGCGCGAGACGCAGCGCGGAGTTGCCCTGCGCGTCGACGGTCACGCCGACGAGACGCCCCGGCATCTGGCGCTTGAATTCATCGCGCACGGCCATGTACGCCGCGTGCGGGCCGCCGAAGCCGACCGGCACGCCGAACCGCTGCGTATTGCCGATCGCGACATCCGCGCCCCATTCGCCCGGCGGCGTGATGAGCGTCAGCGCGAGCAGATCTGCCGCAGCGACCACATGGCCGCCGGCTGCGTGAATCGCTTCGGCCAGCGCGCGATAGTCGCGCACATCGCCGTTCGCGCCCGGATATTGCAGCAGCACGCCGAACGCGTTCGCGCTCGCGGCTTCGGCGGCCGGGCCGACCTTCACTTCGATGCCCGCGGGCTTAGCGCGCGTCTTCACCACTTCGATGGTCTGCGGCAGCACGTCATCGGCGACGTAGAACACGTTCGATTTCGGCTTGCCGACGCGTTGCAGCAGCGTCATCGCTTCGGCGGCGGCGGTGGCTTCGTCGAGCAGCGAGGCGTTCGCCATCGCAAGGCCGGTCAGGTCCATCACCATCTGCTGGAAGTTCAGCAGCGCTTCCAGACGCCCTTGCGAAATTTCCGGCTGATACGGCGTGTACGCGGTGTACCACGCCGGATTTTCGAGCACGTTGCGCAGGATCACCGCCGGCGTGTGCGTGCCGTAGTAGCCCTGGCCGATATAAGTTCGAAACACCAGATTCTCGTCCGCCAGCTTGCGCAGTGCCGCGAGCGCTTCCGCCTCGCTCTTGGGCTGCGTGAACGCGCCGAGCGGCAGCGTTTCCTTGCGGCGGATCGATTCAGGAATCACCGCGTCGATGAAGGCCGCGCGCGACGCGAAACCGAGCGCGTCGAGCATGGCGCGCTGGTCCGCGTCATCGGGGCCGATGTGCCGCTCGGCGAATGCGTCGTGGCATTCGAGCGCGGCGAGTGACAGGGAGGTGCGGTTCATCAGGCGATCCGGGTGTTCGAGCTTCATGTGAATTCCTGCGATGCGGCTCGTTTTCCGAGCCGCCATCGTCATTGAGATGAGTTATTCGCCGATCGACTTGCCGTAGCCTTCGGCGTCGAGCAGCTTGTCGAGATTGGCGTCGCCCGCCGGCTTGATCTTGAAGAGCCAGCTTTCGTACGGCGCGCCGTTCACCTGGTCGGGCGTCGCGCTGAGCGAGTCGTTGGCGGCGACGATCTCACCCGAGACCGGCGCGTAAATGTCGGATGCGGCCTTCACCGATTCGATCACGGCGATCGCGTCGCCCGCCGCGACGGTCTTGCCCGCAGCGGGCAGTTCGACGAACACGATGTCACCGAGCGCTTCCTGCGCGTGATCGGTGATGCCGACGGTCAGCGTGCCATCGGCTTCGGTGCGGACCCATTCGTGCGATTCGGTGTATTTCAGATCGGCCGGGATGCTCATTGAATGCTCCTTGCGTGGTTCTTTCGTGAGGTTCTTGATCGGAGAAAACGAGCGCGACGGCGTCAGGAAAGGTCGACGAGAACCTTGCCGTTGCGCACGAACGGAAGTTTTACCACGCGCGCGGGCAGTTGCTTGTCGCGGATGACGACCTGCACCGTGTCCCCGACGGCAACGGCCGTCGGCACGCGCGCGAACGCGATCGACTCCTGCATCGACGGCGAAAAGGTGCCGCTCGTGATTTCGCCGTCGCCGTGAGGCGTGACGACTTTCTGATGCGCGCGCAGCACGCCGCCCGCCTTGCCGTTTTCCTTGATCAGCACGAGCCCGACGAAGTTCGCTTTCGAACCGTGCGCTTCCAGCGCGCTGCGGCCGACGAAATCGCGCTCCGTTTTCAGATCGACGGTCCATGCAAGGCCGGCGTCGAGCGGCGAGACCTTCTCGTCCATGTCCTGACCGTACAGGTTCATGCCGGCTTCCAGACGCAGCGTGTCGCGCGCGCCGAGGCCGGCGGGCTTCACGCCGGCGGCGGCGAGCGCGTTCCACAGCGCTTCGACATGCGTCGCCGGGACGACGATCTCGAAACCGTCCTCGCCGGTGTAGCCGGTGCGCGCGAGCATCAGCTCACCGTATTGGGCATTCGGCGTCGACGGGAAAACGACCGCGTTGAACGGCTTGATGTCCTGAGTTTGCGCGCGCGTATCGGGCAGCACTTGCCAGGTTTTTTCGCGCGCGTTCGGGCCTTGCACGGCGATGATCGCCAGATCGCGGCGCGGCGTGATGGAAAGGTTGAATTCGCCTTCGGCGTTCAACTGGCCGAACCAGGCGATGTCCTTCTCCGCCGTCCCCGCGTTCACGACGACGCGAAAGCGCGTTTCGGAGAAGTAGTAGACGATCAGGTCGTCGATCACGCCGCCGTTGCCGTCGAGCAGGCACGAATAGAGCGCCTTGCCGGGCGTCGTGAGCTTGTCGACGTTATTGGCGATCGCGTACCGGAAGAATTCGCGGACGGCTTCGCCCTCGAAATCGACAACGCGCATGTGCGACACGTCGAACATGCCGGCGTCGGTGCGCACGGCGCGATGCTCGTCGATCTGCGAACCGTAGTTGACAGGCATGTCCCAGCCGCCGAAATCGACCATGCGCGCATTGAGCGCGAGGTGGGCAGCGTGCAGGGGCGTGTGTTGAAGAGAAGTCATCGGGGCCTCGGTTCGCCAGACAAAAAAGGCCACGCAGCGCACATTTCGCCTGGCGGATGGACCTTTCGTGCTGCCGGAAGCAGCGCGCAAGGCTCATGCCGCTGAGCGGTTGCGATGCGTGACCCCTCTGTCCTCGGTACCTGAGAGATTGCGCGAACCGTGCACGGTCGTGCCGCGGTTCATCGCGCGCCCCTTCGGTGGGCAGCTGGTTCGATCGTTTTCGATGAAACCGCTGCCGCTCTCCAGAGTGCGAGGAACTTCGTTCCTCGACGTCGTCGGTCCTTTTGCCTGAGAGTTTGCGGGTGTGCCCCTTCGGCGGCGCGGTTTCGATGCATACGGAAACCACGCGCTCTCCCGACGCGTGCGGCAGAATTTACGCGACCGAATTGGGGTTGTCAAACGGATTCGGGCGCGGTCAAGGGATCATGTAGTGGTCGGATTGATCAATCCGTCGAGCCTTCTCGATTGCGCTATCGTTCTTGAGCCAATTTGACGAGCCTTGGTGTCGCGAATCTGGCCGCCGTAGATACACGCCCTTTGTTTTGGATTTTGCTTGGCCTTATTTGACTGTGACGGGAGAAGCTATCCGTCAATTCGGATAAGTCGCCTTGATCACATGCCCGAGGCTTTTTAGGCTGATCGTCTTCTTTAAACTTTTAAAGTGAGACACCAAGTATGGACCTCGGGTTTGATTCCTATAGCTACTATCCCGCGTTACGAACACGGCAGGCTGAGCTCAAAGGCCTCGAGATGTTGAGACTCGATCGGAAGAGGCATATGCTCCCATTACTGACGTTAGGTCGCTGGCCAAAAGCAACCGATTTTGGTCGTTCGCTTGAAAAAGCAGCAGAATCAATGGAAGGCCTCCCATTCATTGTCGATCTGACTGATGATGGTCGACATCTTCCAGTGGAACACAAGACGCTGCGCGATGGCTCAGGACATTTCAAAGCTTGGAGAGACTTGACGAGTCAATTCGAGGCTGCGATTCCTGTTGTTCAGATGGGTGGAAATGCTCGAAGAAGGGACGTCGCGCAACAGGCTAGAGCAATCGAGGCAAAAGTCGGCAAAGTGGCGTTTCGAATTCGCGACTTCAAACAAGATACGGATGTTGTGGTTGGAGCACTGAATTCCCTCGACGATATTCTTAACGCCATTGTCTTTGTTGATTGCCAGTATATTCGCGCGTCGTTCGCCGCATATCATGCGGCCACTGTCTCGACTATCGACACTCTGCGCAACGAATTTCCCCAACTATATATAGTGATCCTCGGCACGAGCTTCCCTATGTCCGCACTTGACTTCGCGGATTCGTCAAAAACACACGGGACGATTGACATTGCTGAGCGCGCGCTTCACTCTCAGATTGGTGGCGACGCTGTGGCGGGATATGGCGATTACGGATCAATTCACTCCGTCGTTTACGACGATGCGACAATCATGCGATGGGTCCCTCGCATAGACTACCCACGCGAATTAGAATGGATTTTCGAGCGGCGTAATAGTGATCAGCCCGCCCAAGGCTACGTCGAATGCGCGAAAGCGTTGCTTGAAGTCGAGCCAGATATTGGCTCTCGCGATATTTGGGGTGAAGACATGATCCGGCTTGCTGCATCCGGAACACCGCACGCGAAAGCGCCGGCCTCTTGGATATCGGTCCGCGTTAATATTCATCTGTCGAAGCAAGTTGATTTGTCGCAATACCTAGCTGCGAATTCAGCAGCGCCGTCAGACACAGAAGACCAAGACTAACTCAACCTACGGGGAGTCGCTGTTGTGCTCCCCGTCGTCTGCGCCTGCAAGAGGAATCGTTGAAGATTGCTTTCCATGCTCTGCGTTACTCGCTCTTGCCCGTGAACTTGCAGTGGATTGGTTTTCCGTTTCGATTCCAATCTCGCAGTTCTCCTCCTCATGAACTCCAGCACGTAGATTCGAATCGTCTCGTGGTCTAGCTTATTCGCGTGGCAGATTAATGAGCCTCGGTCACCAGTCGAACATTGATCATGCCGGCGAAGCAATTGACGTAGCTCATCGACTGGTAGAAACGTGAGCAGATTGGACTTGATGACCCTTCGACTACGAGCGCTACGATGTTCGTTCAAATCGCCCGAAGCCGTTGCCTCCCATAGCCCCACTCTGCGAGGCAAGCGTCCCATAACTTGGAGCAGATGCTTAGTCGCAACGACGACCGTCACCTGCTCAAAGTGATTCGCGTAAACTGACAACTGGCCCGGCAGTCGCTCTAACGAGTCTCGCGCACTCTTGATTTCAAATGCAGCCAATTTTGCGTTGACAGCAACGAGATCTGCGCGGCGGGCGAAATTGCTGATGAACATTTCACGAAAAAATACCGTATCTTGCGACTCTTTTTGAATCGACAAACGTTCGACAATTCGATCTCTAATCTCTGATTCCGTCATTGGCCTCTCCATAACGCCCCCGGTACGATCCCCACGCGAAAGTATTTTTCAGAAGGTTGTCAGGCAACCACCCTTCCATGCGGGAACGCCACCCGCCGCCCCTCCCTCTCACTCTGAATCGCCAGTTCGATGATCGTCATCGTATCGACCGCGTCCTGCGGCGAAACCGGAAACGGCTTGCCCTCCTGAATCGACGCCGCCAGCGCCCGATAAAACTCGATATACGCGCCATCCTTCGTGGCGAATTCGTGACGCAGATCGAGATCGCCGTCGACTTCGCGCAGCACGCCCGGCGGATTCTTCGCAAACTCCGCGTTCCCCGGCCGCATGCCCGCGCGCAACTGATCTTCCTGCGTATCGAGACCGTTCTTCACATAGCTGCCGCGCGTGCCGTGGATCGCGAAACGCGGCGGCTCCAGCGCCGCGAGCGCGCTCGCGTGCAGGATCACTTCCTTGTCGTCGTAGCCGAGCACGAGATGCACGTAATCCGGCGCGTGCGCGTGATCGCGATGCGCCTTCACGAACGCCGTCACCGTCTGCGGGGCGCCAAAAAGCGTCAGCGCCTGATCGATCAGATGCGGCCCCAGATCGAACAGCAAGCCGCCGCCGCGCTCCGCTTCCTCGCGCCAGCGCTGCGGCACTTTCGGGCGGAAACGGTCGAAATGCGATTCGTAATGCGTGATGCGCCCGAGCCGCCCGCTTTCGATGAGCGCGCGCACCGTCATGAAGTCGCCATCCCAGCGGCGATTGTGAAACGGCGCGAACACGAGACCTTTTTGCTGCGCGAGATCGGCGAGCGTGCGGGCGTCGCGCGCGGACAGCGTCACCGGCTTGTCGACAACCACGTGCTTGCCCGCCGACAGCGCACGCTGCGCGAGATCGAAGTGCGTGTCGTTCGGCGTCGCGACGACGACGCATTCGAGCCCGTCGACGGCGAGCAGTGCGTCGAAATCCGCGACGATGCGTGCGTTCGGATAATCGGCCTGGGCGCGCTCGGCCTGGCTCGTCGCGATGGCCGTGACTTCCGCCCGGCCGCAGTGCTCGATGACGGGCGCGTGAAACGTCGCCCCGGCGAGGCCGTAACCCATTACGCCGACTTTGAGTGCTGTGTTCATGCGGGCATCGTCCTGTCGTAAATTCGTTCGAATATTGTGGCACGAACCGGGGACGGAACCGCGCCGCCGCTATCGTGTTAACATCGCGCTCTCCTTCGCGCGCGGGCAACAGCTAAGCGCGCCCCAAACTCCAGAAGCCCAAAACGATGTCCGCAGGTCTGAACGCCGCGCAAAGCGAAGCCGTGCGCTATCTCGATGGACCCTGTCTCGTGCTCGCCGGCGCCGGCAGCGGCAAGACGCGCGTGATCACGCAGAAGATCGCGCATCTGATCGAAGGACGCGGCTTCGAGCCGAAGCACATCGCCGCGCTCACCTTCACGAACAAGGCCGCGCTCGAAATGCGCGAGCGCACCGCGAAACTGCTCGAAGGCAAGACGCTCACGACCCCCGGCAAGGAAGGCCGCAAGATTCCCGTCAATCAGTTGACGATCTGCACCTTTCACTCGCTCGGCGTGCAGATCATGCGGCAGGAAGCGGAGCACGTCGGGCTGAAGCCGCAGTTCTCCATCATGGATTCGGACGATTGCTTCGGCATGGTTCAGGAGCAGCTCGGCACGACGGACAAGGGACTGATCCGCAAGGTGCAGTCGACGATCTCGCTGTGGAAAAACGCGATGGTCTCGCCCGATCAGGCCGCCGTGCTCGCGAGCAACGAGGACGAGCATCAGGCGGCGATCGTCTTTCGCAGTTACGCGGCGACGCTGCACGCGTATCAGGCGCTCGATTTCGATGATCTGATCCTGCGCCCCGCGCAACTTTTCGCGGAGAACGAGCAGGTGCGCGACAAGTGGCAGAATCGCCTGCGCTATCTGCTCATCGACGAATATCAGGACACCAACGCCTGTCAGTACGAGTTGCTGAAGCAGCTTGCCGGCCCGCGCGCCGCGTTCACGGCGGTCGGCGACGACGATCAGGCCATCTACGGCTGGCGCGGCGCGACGCTCGAAAACCTCGCGCAACTCGGCAAGGATTTCCCGAAGCTGCATGTGGTCAAGCTGGAGCAGAACTATCGCTCGACGGTGCGCATTCTGACGGCGGCGAACAACGTCATCGCGAACAATCCGAAGCTGTTCGAGAAGAAGCTGTGGTCCGAGCACGGCATGGGCGACACGATCACCGTCACCGGCTGCAACGACGAGGAGCACGAGGCCGAATCCGTCGTGTTCCGGCTGTCGGCGCACAAGTTCGAGCGGCGCACGCAGTTTCGCGACTACGCGATTCTCTATCGCGGCAACTTCCAGGCGCGCATCTTCGAGCAGGTTTTGCGGCGCGAGCGGATTCCCTATGTGCTATCGGGCGGGCAGTCGTTCTTCGACAAGGCCGAGATCAAGGATCTCATCGCGTATCTGCGTCTGATCGCGAATCCCGACGACGATCCCGCGTTCATCCGCGCGATTACGACGCCACGGCGGGGCGTCGGCAACACGACGCTCGAAGCGCTCGGCGCGTTCGCGGGCGCGGCGAAGGTGTCGCTGTTCGAGGCGGTGTTCATGGGCGGCATCGAGGCACGTCTGTCGGCGCGGCAGGTCGAGCCGCTGCGCACGTTCTGCGAATGGATTCGCCGCCTGTCGGACCGCGCCGCGCGTGATCCCGCGACCGAAGTGCTCGACGACATGATGGAAGCCATTCACTACGAGGCGTATCTCTACGACGCGTACGACGAGCGCCAGGCGCAATCGAAATGGCAGAACGTGCTCGAATTTCTCGAATGGCTCAAGCGCAAGGGCACGAAGCCGGAGGCCGCGCCCGGAACGGAGCAGACCGGCTACGACACCGCCGACGGTTTCGCCGATGAAGGCAAGAATCTGCTCGGCCTGATCCAGACTGTCGCGTTGATGTCGATGCTCGAAGGCAAGGAAGAAGATCCGGATGCGGTGCGTCTGTCGACGGTGCATGCGTCGAAAGGGCTGGAGTACCCGCACGTATTTCTGGTGGGTGTCGAGGAAGGCATCATGCCGCATCGCGGCGGCTCGGACGATGACGCGCCCGTCGACGATGCGCGCATCGAGGAAGAGCGGCGGCTGATGTATGTCGCGATCACGCGGGCGCAGCGCAGCCTGCATCTGAACTGGTGCAAGAAACGAAAGCGCGCGAGGGAGACGGTGGTGTGCGAGCCGTCGCGTTTCATCCCGGAGATGCTGCTCGACGATGCGCCGCCGCCGACGGCCGAGGAAAAGCCGCTTTCGCCGAAGGACCGCATGGCGATGCTCAAGGCGATGTTGCAGAAGAGCTGATGCTTTTTCGTGCTTCAAATAAAAAACCCTGCGCCATGAAACGCAGGGTTTTTTTGTGGCCCGGCGAAAACATTACTTGGCCGCGTTCACCATGTAGTCGACGGCTGCTTTCACGTCCGCATCCGGTGCGTTCGATCCGCCCTTCGGCGGCATCGCGCCCTTGCCGTGCAGCGCGTAGTTGTAGACGGTGTCCATCGGCTCCTTGAGGCGCGGTTCCCATGCGGCCTTGTCGCCGAACTTCGGCGCGTTGAGCACGCCGGCTGCGTGACAGGCCTGGCAGACCTGCTCGTAGAGCGCCTTGCCGGCCTGGGCGGCATCGGCGCTTTGGGCGCCAGCCGCCGGCGCCGCGGCCTGCGGCACGGACGCCAGCGCTGCGACAGCCGCAGCCGCCTGGGCGTTCTCATTGGCGCTCGCGCCTGCCGGAGCCGCCGCCGCACCCGATGCGCCCGCGCTCGCTGCCGCGCCCGATGCGGGTTGAGCCGGTTCCGCCAGTTTGCCGCCGCTGCCGTTCGCCATGTAGACGACCGCACGCGCGATTTCGAAGTCGCTGTAATCGTCGGGACTGGTGCCGCCGCGCGCGGGCATCGCGCCTTTGCCGTTGAGCGCGTTGTGCAGGAGCGTGTCGTAACCTTCGCCTATGCGCGCCGCCCACGCGCCGGCATCGCCGAACTTGGGTGCGCCGGCCGTGCCCGCTGTGTGACAGGCGGAGCACACGGCCTTGAAGACTTCTTCGCCGGTTTTGTAGACGCGCGGCGCGTTGGCGTCGCGGACATCGACCTGCGCGGCGGGCGCGATGCGTTCCTTCACCGATTGCTCGATGTCCGTGCCCGCGCCGATGCGCGTCGAGTTGTTCACGTACACCGCGAGCAGGATGATGATGGCGACCGGGATGCCGAATCCCGCGATGACCGCGGCGATGAGTTGGCCGGGTGTCTTGATCGGGGCTCCGTGGGGTGCTTCGCTCATGCTTGTCTCGTCTCCCGTTTTTTGGTGTGAGTCGGTTCAGTGACAGCGTGACAGCTACCGCATTGCGCTTGCGCGCGCCTTGGGGAAAGGCACGGTCGATTATAGACGGAACGCTTAACTGTCGGCGCGGGGTGGCGGACGCAGTGGAGCGGGCGTATACCCGAATCGTGTGATGCTTGCGACGATGTATCGCGCGACGCGTCCGTCCCCATGCGATGGACGAAGTCACGGAAAACAGGTATCCTCTCGGATTCGCATGGGCCTTGCAGCCGCCTTTCGGTGTGCTTCTTTCTTCGCAAGGCATCCCTCCGATGCGCCCGTAGCTCAATGGATAGAGTACTGCCCTCCGAAGGCAGGGGTTGCTGGTTCGATCCCAGCCGGGCGCGCCAAGTGTGACAAGCCTCCCCGCCCAATTGCTTACCCCGAACGATAGTGCGCCAAACCCCTAGGGCCGCACGAGGGCCGATCAAGCGAGCAACGGACTTGCAATAACCGAAGGGGGTAGCGATTTGCCACCCCCTTTTGCTTTTTGCGTCGATTAATGGAATTCCAGAATCTCAATCTGACTCGTCATTTCCACGGGGTGGAAGGTGGAAGTCGTCCGTCTGGCAGATGAGATCGACGTACTCTCGGCCGGCGTAATCCGGCTGCACTGCCTTGATTCGGAACCCAGCGTCGCCGTGCACCACGTGCATGCCCGCTTTCACGTCACGCCGAAACCGAATGCGAATGCTCGCCGTCCCCAGCGAGATGTTCGAGTCGGCCGCCAACACTTCTTTGCCGCTGAGCATGCGGATGTTTGCCGGAACGGTCGCCACTGTCTCCCAGCGAATGTCCATCTCCCCCGGCTTCGCTTCTGCCTGCCGTTCGATGCGCACCGTTCGGTCCAACGAGCCAGCCTTCAGCATTACGCCACCGCCGGATCACGATGGCGCATCAGCAGCGACACGACGGCCGGGCTGATCGGGTCTGTGCCGCCTTCCCGGTCCGCATAGAGGTGCCCGAGCACGAGCAGTACGGCAGCGCGCACGGGACCCGGCACCGTGCTTGCCGTCGAGTCGGTCTCGACCTTCCATTCCTCAGGCACGGGTTTCTTCAGATAGTCCATCACGATGTCGCTGGCCGCCTCGATGAGGTCATTGATTGCGGTGTCGTCTTCACCGGGCACCACGCGCAGATGCAAGCAGGCGCGCGCCAGCGAGACGAGCGGCTTATTTGGGGTCGTCGCCATGAGTTGGTTCAGTCGGTTCGCTGCGTTCGGTGCGGCTCGGTGCGGGAGACTTGTCGCGCTCGGCGAGCGCCGAGAGTGCGTAATTCTGCTGTTGCAGGTAAGGGGTGTCGCCGCCCGCCACCGGCGGCATGTTTTCGGCCGCGCGCGCCTCGTTCGGCGCCATCCAGCCGCCGCCGACCGCTTTCGAATGCGCGTCGTACCGCGCGACCGGATCCATGCGCAATAGGCCACGCACATCGACCTCGAAGCCCTGACCGTCTGGCGCATCAAGACCTTCGTCCAGGCACAGCTCAAGCTCTTCAATAGGCGCCTGCAAGCAGTCGGTGTAATACGACTGCTCGAGCGCGCCGATATTGGCGGCCGTCTTCGAGCCGGTGGGGTCCGCGCCGATCTTATACAGCGGCACATGGAAGCAACGTGCGACATCCTCTACCGCCCATTTCAGCTGCTCGATGAGCTGCGCGTCGATTGCGCTCATCATGACGGTCGAGTACTGCAGACCGTCGCCCACTACTGCGACACGGCCTGCGTTTTCCCCGCCGTAATTCGTTTCCCAATGCTTCTTGAGACGGTCCGCCGTCTCGTCGCTGATCTTGCCCGTGGTCGACAGGATGCCGCCCGGGCGCGACATGTTGCCGAAGAACTTGCGGCTGTTGAACTGGATGCGGTTGCCCATCGTGCCGGCGGCCGCGGCTGCGACGATTGGCGACACGCCGATGAGCGGATGCCAGGGGCAGATGCCCCGATCGTGGATGATCTCCGCTGCCGGTACAGTAATCTGCTCGGGCAAGCCTTTGAGCGGATCCGCGCCGAGCTGATAGAACACCGCGCCACTGGTCGCCACCAGCGGCCGCACGCGCGTCGGATCGAGCACGTACATGGCGATGACGTTACGCATGGCGTCTCTCACCAGCAGCACGTACACGTTGCCGAAGAGCAGTTTCGACGCTTGCCACGCCTTCACGAACTGGATGCGGTTCTGATACGCATTCGGGCGACGCAGCGGCGTTGTAAAGCGGGGCGCGCGGTACTCCCGCCAGATCACGCCCTCGCGCCTCACGTATCGGATGCCGAGTTTGGCAATGTCAGAGGCGATGCGATCGACGCACGCATAGACTGCCGAGAAGGCCAGCAGGTCCTCTCGGCAGTCGAGCGCTTCGCCCGACTGCCATGCACCTGCAAACGCCTCGCGAATCATGCCAATGAAGCTGCTCGCACTGCCCACCGGGACGGCCTGGGGGCCGTTCGCTGACGCTACGGAAACGACCGACGCGTGACGGGCCGACTTAAGCTGCCAAGGAAACAGGTGCATCAATGCTCCCACTTAGGCCTTCGGCGCGCCGTACTTCACACCCGTGATGTACTGAACCGCCTCAGCCCGGCGGCGCTTCCAATTGATGAAGCGCGTCGCCTTCATCGCCACGAAACCGTTTTGCCAGAGCGATACAAGTTGCGTCGCGCCGCCCTTCAGGTCACCGTCCATCTCGATTGACGCTTCTCGGCTCGCATCGAGCGTCACACCACCATCGTCGGCCAGCAAGATTTCTGAGGCGTTGGCGAGAATCATCATGTCGCCGGCGGTCTTCGACAGGATGGCAGGTAATCCGAAGAACGTACCGCCCGCCATCGTGAGGCCGGGGAATTCCGGTTGCGCCATTGCGTTCTGCATCATCGAAAGCGCCAGCGCCGTGCTTTCCGACATGATCCACACCGCTTTGGCAACCGAGAGATTGGCTGCGATGAACGCATCGAATGCGGCCTTTACATCGGTACGCACGGCCGCCGCATCGACGCCAGACGCTTTGATCGCCTTCAGGCCGTTCGTGATTGATGCCGGGGACACGCCTTCCGCGCCCTCAGCCTTGTTCGGATCGATGAATTGGCCATCGAGAAACCCGCTGCTCGTGGCAATCAGGTCTTGCTGAACAAGCGCCTCGGCGCTCGGGCTGGAAAAGCGCACCAACTCCTCGGTCATGACAACGAGGCCCGCCACCTTCGAGTGACCAAGAGAGGTGGTATTGAAGGCGAGCGCCGATACCGGCGCGGGCCGACCCTCACCCACCCAGCCCACGGACGAGCCCGTCACCTGACCTGGCACCTTGATGTTGAACGGCACGCGCCGGAAGTGCTCGATGCGGCCGATGATGGTGGCCGGGCGCAGCAGCTCGATGAATTCGCTCGCCATGCTTTGATATTCGACGAGCGGCTTGGCCCACGCCGGATCTGTAGTCGTGCCTGCCTGCACCGCCGCCTTGAGCACGAGCTCGACCTCCGGCGTCGAATCCTTCCACTCCTTGGCGACCTCGACCGCCTGCATGACATTGCCCTTGGAACGCATCAGTGCAATGGCATAACGCGTGAAGGCCGTGCCTTTCTCCACGTTCGGCTTGAGGAAGATGGGCGAATGAGATGCCGGGCCGCCCGATACCGGCACAGCCGTTTTTGCTTCAAGCGCTTGCTGCTCTTTGAGGCGCGTCTCGTGCGTATCGAGCGACTTCAGTTGGAGGCCGAGTTGGTCGTATTCCTCCGCCTCATCGTCATTGAGGGTGCGCTCACCGTCGGCCGCCGCCGCGTCCATGAGCGCCTTGCGTCGTTCGAGATGAGCCGTGCGCCGGGTAGCAACAGCCTTGAGTCGTTCAGCGATGGTCATATCGTTTTCCTTTTGATGAGAAGCGCTCAAGCGCACGACCGGTGAGCCAATGCGGGAGCTGAGGTTTGACTTGATGGATTGAATGGCCGCATCCGCGTTGGCTGGGATGGTCACCACGCTGAGCTCGAAGAGCTCACACGACTTGATGAGAAAGCCGCCTGTGGACGGGTCGTACTGCGCCTCGATGGGACGGAATCCAATCGACAAACCCGGAACGAGGCCCGCCTTGATGAGGCCGTAAGCCTCATCGATGTAGGCTGCGGTTCCGGCAGGTGCGATCGTCGCCTCCACTTCTGCGCCGGCCGACGTAACCGTCATCTTGGTGACAGTGCCAATCGGTTTCATCGGATCGTGTTGCCAAAGCAGCACAAGAGGCGTCTTGAACTGGATGCCCTCGGGCACGACGACGTCACCGACGCGATCGGGTAACGGCGACGATGCAAGGCCCTTAAGCACACGAGTGCCGTCATCGAGCGACTTTGATTCGAAGCGCGAGAACGCTTTGTTCGAGGGTGCAGGCGCGGTCTTCGCAATAAATTGCGTCAATCGAATGTTTGAGCGAGATAAATTTTGCATCAACGCGGTATAACACGCATTTAATGCCGAATCAAGAGCTAGATAAAGAACATCTGCGGCTCTACCGCCGATTCTTCCGCATTAAGTTGCGTCGCACCCACCGCCATCGCTAGCGCCACCATTCCGTCGATGCGTCCGGTCGCCTTCTGTTTGGTGAATTTCCGATTGCCCGCGGGATCCGAAACCGTCACCGCATTCACTGCGCACATCGTCAGTACAGGGTGGCGGCCGTGACGCAGCTTGCGCGCGAGCAGCCGCGCTTCCAGCTCCCGGATCGCTGGCGACATCGACACGAAGCCTTGGCCGAATTCGACGAAGCGGCTCAGCTCCTCTTCGGTGAAGCCCACACGCTCTAGCCACGGCTTCAGAAAGCGCATGTTGTAGCGGTCGAAGGCGAGCGCTTTGACATGGCATCGATCGAACACCGTGCGCAAGTGTTCGGCAATGAACTCATACTCGATCGCCCGGCCCGGCGTCGTTTGCAACGCGCCTTCCCGTGCCCACACGTCGTATGGCACGCGATCGGCGCGCGACTTCTCGGCAAGCCCTTCCTCCGGCAACCAGAAGGTCGGGTGAACGTCGCCCGCGTCTGACACCAAAACGAGCGCCGTCAGATCGCTCACGCTCGACAGATCCAGCCCGCCGGAGACTTCCTCGCCGTCGATGTCGGCCGGCGTGCCCCCGTTCTCCATCCAGATGGCGCGAGCGACGAAGGGGTTGCGCGCCTCGACGCGTTGATTGAGGATCAAATTCCGATAGGCGGCCTCGCGGCTCGGCAGACGCTTGGCATCGCTTGCCATGCGACGCACTTCCGCCTGATTCATGAACACGTTGAAGTGCGGATTGGCCAGGCGAATGGCCCGGTCGCAGAACGGGTCTATGTCCGTGGGCGCGGTGTATAGCTCAACTTTGTTGCGTGGATCGGCGCCCGTTAGCGCATCGTCGATGAGAAGGCTCAACAGATCGGCATCGGTCGGCGCTTGCGTGCTGATGACGACCGACAGCGGACTTTCTTGTGCCGCGCTTGCCGTTTCGAGCGCCTCGTAAAGCTGCGAGCGCGGTCCCTTGACCTGGCCAAGCTCATCGTGGATCACGAGCGCGGGGCTCAAACCGAACTTCGTCGTTGCGTCTGCCGAGAGCGCCTTGAAGAAGGTGCCGAGCTCGCCGCACAGCATCTCCTTGGCGGTATCGCGGATCGTCACGTACTGAGACAGGTCTTGCGACATACGCACGACCTTCGCCGCCAGCTCGAACAAGATGGCGGCCTGATCGCGCGATTGAGCGGCGCTGTAGAGCTGGCTGTTTGGCCGCGCCTCAGGGCCGACGAGATGGAGCAACACGAGAAAGGCGGAGAGCGCCGTCTTGGCGTTCTTGCGCGCCATCGAGAGGATGAAGGTACGTGTCGGCGTGTCGTAGATTCGTTTGAGCCAGCGCCGCTGCTCCTTGCTCAGCTTCACTGGTTGACAGACAAGCCGACCTTCGGGGATTCGGCAGTGTTCCTCGATCCACTGGATGTTGCGCTGGCTGCGCGTGGGCCTCCTGCGCGTCGTCACGTGGGCAGCTCCCACGGTTTTCTGGCCTTTTTCTGATTGGCGATCGCACGGCCTGCGGTCGTCGGATGCTCTACGGCTTGACGCGTAATACGCAGACGCGTGGCAAGCGACGAGGCCGCGCGGCTTTCCCGCTCACTCATTGCCAGCAACCGGTCATAGCGCTTCAGGCCATCATCACGCGCAAGCCACGCGCGCTCGAAGCTGAGGAGCTCGTCGGCGAGCGTGCGTGCATTAACGACGTGCCGACAGTACATCTCCAGCAATGGACCGTGCGTCGCGCTGAAAGCACCGGCCGGTTGATCGTTGACGACCTCCAGCCACACTGCGCGCTCCGCGTCACTGAGGTGAAGCGGAGGCACGAGGCGCTGTTCGAGCGCAATTGGCACCGTTGGCGCGATTGCCAGCGATGCCGCAGATTTCCTTCCCCGTTGAGCCATTTTTACTTTTTTTGTCCACGTTTATGAAAGCGAAGGGGAACGGTCGGTGTCCGCACCGCACGACGCCGAAAATCGACCCGCCCCCCGCCCATACACCATTACGACCACTCGCTATCGATCGGCAGACCGTCCGCGCCGAACGCCTTTCTCTGCCGATATCCGAACTGTTCGCGCGTCACGGCGTCGTGACAGGCCGAGCATAGTCCGCGCAGATTCGATTCGTCGTCCGTTCCACCATGAGCGAGCGGGACGATATGGTCCACGATCGTCGATTTGCAGACGCGATCGACATGCGCGCAGCGAACACAGAGCGGGTCACGCTCAAGAACGCGAGCTCGGATACGAAGCCACAGGCGTCCGCGCGTGCGTTGGCGGTGGACGGTGGGCGACCGCCACAACGGCTCAAAAGATTGAAAGCACATGACAATGGCCCAAAAAAAGCAATAAAACGTAATACAAAGCCCCTACGTTCGAATTTAACTCCAGAAACCACGAATAATACGAACGTTCGATTCTAACTTACCAGCGTGGCGTCGAATTTCTCCCTGAAAAATGAATCATGCATAGACACGTAAACTTTGCCGATTTGAAAGATCTGATGTTTAATTGCTATTCCCTCTGCACCTGAACTTCGCTTAAGCGGCCATCCTGCGCTTAGCGTGCTCGTCATACTGGAAAGGAGCGATTTCAATTTTGGCCTACCTATTCGCATTAACAGTACTTGATTTTGAGAGCGTACCCATTTCCCCTTCATATGCTGGAGAAGCCAGATGTATTGCATAGTTGATTTGTGTAGATATGCAGCAGCCGTGCAAGTTGGCTCAACTGTATTCGTGGGAGTCATCCCAAAAGGTATAAACATCCAACATCAAGCGGAGGCATTTCTCGAACTCAATACGCAAGGGTCCGCTGAATTCGCCGATGTACTCGCCTGCAAGGAGCTGAGGCTAAGTGGTGGTGGATGGGATAAAAGAGATATCCTTCTCGAATTTATTTCCAGTTCTCGATCCACTATCGCCACGATCCGTTGTAGCGGCCAGAGCGGCGAGGTTGTGAATGCAATCGCACAAGGAAAATGGCATCTTATCCAGAACAGCGCCTTACACAACAACCTCTAAGTGCTTCATTGTTTTTGCAAGATGCTATGGCGCCGCAGAGCGCTGGAGCTTTGCAGCCAATCTTATTGTAGGTGTGCGGCAGACGACTCGTCCGAAAGAGTCACATTGTATATCGGAGATCATCGTGAGGATTGTCATAGCAGTTTTGGTCATCTTTTTCAGCGTTTCCACCGCCAACGCAAAAACAGCAAACTCTTTTTACGGCTTTATGAGCGGAGGATGGCGGCCCACATTTGAATCTCGAAATAGTAAATACAGCAGCGGCCCATTGTTTGACCCAGACGAGCGGATGACCGGCGTAAGCTTTGGTACTTCAGCTAACTGGTCAGCAAATCTTGGATATTTTGTCACGGAACATATCGCGGTCGAACTCGGCTTTGGCGGATCAGACACGTTCAAAGCTTATGCCACAGTAAATGATGGTGCCCGAGCGGGAACTCCCATGCTCGCGAAAGTCGATTTGGGCAGCGCGATGCAATGGGAATCGGAGCTTAGTTTGAAATATTTCTTTGAAGCTAATAACCCCAGGCTACACCCCTTCATCGGTGTAGGCATTGCGTACGACAATACGATAACCAAGGCTATGGACCGCGATTATTTTCCGAACTCGGGTAGATGGATTAGCGATTTTACATTCACGTCGCCTTATCTGGCACCAGTTGTTAGTGCTGGTGCGACATACGATCTTGATCAGCACTGGTTCGCCGGATTGTCTGTTGATGTTCGGCGCACACGCAATCTCCTGAGCATTCGTACAGACTCTGGCCCCAACGGTGGAATACTTTACTGGTCCGATTCCAGTAGCGTGAACATGGAGGTATTGCAGATCCATCCGCGCATCGGTATTGGTTACCGCTTCTGAAGAACCGCGCACAGGGTTTTGCAACCCAGCAGATGGGTCGAGCAATGCACCTTGCCATTCTTCGCCACCATCGCAACGCCCGAGGCCGCTTCTCTATTGAAGAGGAATACCCTCGGGCATAAGGAAACAGCAATGCGCAATAACGTTCATGGCACACCATGTAGTGTCGAGTGGCATGCTGACGTAGGCAGTATTGCAATAGCGCTTGACGATTATGTTTTCGCTGGTTCATTTTCGGAGCGTCCAAAAATCTCGAATCGCCGAATAGACGGTCTAAAGCTGCAATTTATAATCCATGAAGGCATGTCCGCTTTACTAGGAATATCTCGTGCGTATTTCGATATCAGCGTTGCGATTCCGGGATTCATATCGATAGTATTTTATGATCATCGAACTCAACGTGCAGTTGCGTTGATCAGTTGCCGAGCTCCGGTTCCATGCTCAGCGCACGTCGAAGTTCGTGGCGCATGGAGATCCCGTGGGCATGGCAGGGACAGCGAGCTCCAGTGACCACTAACCTACTCTTTTTTGTGGGTTACACGGGTTACATGGGTTACACCCCCTGCAAATCATTGATTTTCATAAGCTTTTCCCGTAACCCATTTCTGTAACCCGTCTATCGTGTAACCCGTTTTTTGGGTTACGGAGTGTCCTGCGTAACCCGTATTTGCCGCGTTGGGTTACGCGGTTTTCGAGTTGGGTTACGCTGAAAGCCTTGTGCAGCAAGGCCTTCGGCTCGCGTAACCCGTGTAACCCGTGTAACCCGCGTTTTTTTGGATGGGTTACGCCGCCGTCCAAATTTTTGACGTGAAGACGTAGACTTTGGTGGGGCCCTTCTCTGGGATTCGTTCAGCGCGAACCGACCGACCATCGGCGGATGAGCGAATCCATTCCACAGAAGCAAGCGTCTTAGCCACCGATCTCGAATCGAAACCGCTGCAGATCTCCCGCTTGAATATCTCGGGAAAGACTAAATACTCAACTCCGCTTTCTACCTTTCGCCGATATCCTGCTCGATTAACCGTCGGCCTTTCGGATACGTCATTTAAATCGGTAAACCGAGATTCTTCATGCGCTTCGAAGAAAGCTTTAACGTGAGAAAGGATGGCAGTGTGCTCGTGATTACCCGCGCCGCCGCGATTATTTAACCACGCTTTAAAGCAATGGGCTGCCGCTGATTGCGCTTCTCCATTTTGCCATCCAGTAATGCCTCTATTAGTCGCATATTCACCCGCTAATCCGATGAGCGCGAGCCGCTCGCAAACCCGGTGGGCTTGCCCGCTTGCATCGGCCGGTAGGTTGTCGGCAAGGAACTTCGCTGTCTCCTGACGCAGGGACTGTTCGATCACCTCTGGTTCCTTCGCGATCGCGTTGAGCATCTCGATGGCGGCGATACCGTAGCTGCGCTTGCAGCCCTCATTGATCAGCGCGGAAAGCTTCGCGCCGCCGACTTGCCCGTGGAGCGTTTCGAACAAGCCGAAGCCCCGACCAGCATCAGCCGGGATTTCGACCAAGCGCACCTCCTGACCCGCCCTGGCCTTCTTCCCACCTGCCTGCATGTGCTGTGAGAGGCCGATCTCGCCTGCCGACAGGAACAGCAGCCGCCACGATTGACGCGCACGCGCCGAGCCGGTGCGCCCTGCGCGAGCCTTGCCGCTGCCGTTGGCCAGCATGTAGGCAATCTCACCCGCCTCGCGAGGATCGACCTGCGCCAGCTCGTCGAGCACCAACAGCGTGTCGTTATGAAGTGCGGCGAGCCCTTCGAGGCCGTTCGCGGTGGCGCGCCACCTTTGCATGTATTCCGGACCGCCGTAGACGCTGCAAGCAGCGCGAAGCGCCGTCGTCTTTCCCGTCGACGAATCGCCAACAAAGTTCAGACCGCCCGACTCCTGACCTGAATAAGCCAGCATCATCCCTGCGAACGCCGTCGAAACTGCAACCAACATTCGAGAGTTGCCCGAGCAGTAAGCGGCAACGTCGCGCTTCCAGTCGTCCAACGTCCCCGCCTGCGAATATGCGCGCAATATTGCCTCCGATTGGAAGATCACGCGTTCGGTTGATTTGCCGATTGTTTGGTCCGGGAATACGAACGCGCCGCTGTGCCAGCCGGTGCGCGTCACGCATCGGCCACGCGCCTTCGGCTTAGCAGTTGTCACGTACTCCGTGAGCTTGTTGCGCGCTCGATTGCTTGGCGCGATGTCCAGCCCAAGTCGGGCAAGCTCGCCCCGCATGTCCGCGCCGTCTGAGCGCAACATCTCCATCGGCATGGCCCACACGTGAGGGTGATTGTCGGCGTCCCGCCATTCCAGCAAACGGCCCCAGTTCTCCGACGCGCGATCGCGGACCAACGCACGCACGTGAAGCGGCGAGCACATCCAGTGAGGCATGCCGTCATCGTCGGTATAGAACACCCCTTCCTTCGTGATCGAAAAGCCCCGAGGCACACAGCCTTTGTCCGGCTGATCACCGCCATCAGGTTTTGCGGCCTTTTTGATCTGCGCGGCCACTGCGGCCGCTCCAAAGCGCCTGTGCATGTCGTTGAAGTCGGTCTCGTTGTCGCTGCGCTCCTCACCGAGATCGGGCACAGCAACGGCGCCACCGACAGCTCGCGCCGCCTCCACCGCCTTCTGTTGCCCATTACCGAGATCAGCCAACACGGTGATCTCAGCATCGGGATAGGCAGCGCGCATCGTCTGCGCGACCTTCGTGAGGTTGGCCGCCGAGAGCGCCGCGACCGCCGCTTCACCCGTGCAGAGATGGGCAGACAAGGCCGTGGCAACGCCTTCGGCGATGAGGATGCGTTCGGACTTTTCGAGCGCGCTCGAGGCGAACCAACATCCGCCCGATTTCTCGCCCTTCGCCAAGGCCGACTTGCGTCCCTGTTCATCGATCATCTCGATGGTGGTGACGGTGCTCCCGACCCGTACTGGCGCGATGAGCACGCGGCCTTCGAGCAGCGCGCCGCCGGACTGCGGCCGGTAGCCGATGAGCTTCTGGAGCTTCGCGGCGTCCATTTCTCGGAGAGTATCAACAGCACTGACACCCTTGCGCATCAGGTACGGATGATCGTCGTGAGCGGGCTGGGCTTTCTCAATGACGGCGACCGCAAGCGATGCTGCATGCTTGCGGGCCTTTGCTCGTTGCTGTGCCTCCTTCTCCATGCGTACGTCGCGCTCGACACGACGGCGTTCGACTTCCGCCGGATCGACGACCGTTGCGGCCTTTGAGCGCGGGTTGTAGCCGTATTTCTTCGCGATCGCGAACAATGTGGCGATCGTGATACCGGCGTCAGGGCGGATCGAGCGCCACGTATCCCGAACGTCGGTCGCCACGTAGTTCGGGCTTTGCCGACTCCAGTTGTCGAACATCTCAAAGCCAGCTTCGCCTTCGCTATGCTTAAGCGATGCACCGACGCGAAACCATACGTCGCGCTCAACGTCAGACGGGATGTACGAAAGTGCTTCGAGGATCCGTTGGTGTTCGTCAAAGACGGTGCTCATTGTTCCCCTCCCGCGCTCACATGAGCCCGTGCGATGACGCGAGCGAAGGCAAGGTTATCGCCGATCGCCGCCGTCGCTTGCCCCGCGAGAACGCGCATGCGCGGCGAAGGTTTGCTCTGGGCCATCATCGTTTCGAGCAGATCGGCGCGGCGAAACCCTTTCTCAGCGGCCGCGGTGAACACTACGTCGAGCACGCGGCGTGCGAACTGACGCACGTCGTCATCGGCCTTCTTTGCATGGAACACGAGGAAGCCGCACATCAGCACGCATTCAGTAGGGCTCGCGTATTCTCCTTCAGCGATCGGAATTCCGAGTTTGTAGTTTTCGTTCATACAACCTCCTGCGCGGCCAGCGTCAGCCCTTGAATGACCTGCGGGAGCAGTTCAGGGCGAAGCATGATGCCCCTCTGCGTGGGCACGAACTCCCCCGCGGCATTAACCACCACAAGCCGGACATCCACGTACTCGCGGCCCTTGTACCAGCGATGAACGATGCGGATGCGCTGCGTCGCGCGTTTCTGAATTTCCATCACCACTTTGTCCTGATCGCCCGCACTCATACATCCTCCTTCGAACCGCCGGCATTTCTATCGCGAGGCACGTCATCACCCGCATACGCAGGATCAGATAGCGTGTTTGCAACGTCTTGAGACTGATCGATCAACATTGAGACGACTCCGTAAATCGGGTGGCCGTCGCTTATGGAGAGGTCATCGATGGCAATCAGCATCATCTGCAACACATCGTGTATCTGCTGTACCTTCGCAGCCATCGCATGCTGTTTAGCCATGACGCTCCTCCTGTGAGGAGTACTCATCGCTAGAGATACGACAGGAGCGCTCGGCTTTGAGACGGTCAATCAACCGTTTCCGAAGTGTGCATTCGGCGTCAGACGCTGTTGCAACGATCTGTCCGATTAACTCGATTTCGTTGGCGATTCGGTAAAGCAGGATTGATTGATCGGCCTCCTGAAGCGCGCCGGAGCGAGCATGCTTATGCTCGGCGCTTCGGTCGCTCGCAATCAAACAACCAACGGCGGAAGCGACGGTGCTCAACGACGACGCTGCATCGACGGCAACACATAGGCAGTCAGCGAGGAACTGCAACTCGCTGTCCGAGGCGTGCGCCATGTCAAAGCGCTCTGCGAAGAACGCGAGCAAGCCAGCAGCGGATGGTGTTTGATGGATGGCGCCGCGTGTTGTGTTAGTCATGACGCGCCTCCGCACGAGCGATGTCCACCAGCTGGCGCAGCGCGTTGCCAGCAATGTCGAGCGCATCCAGATCGGAAGCGGCCAGCGTGGCTTCACGCAACGCGTGTTGGGCGCACTGAATGATGTCGATGTAGACGAGGGGAACGAGAGGGCGGGTTTGCTCAGGACGAGCGGGGATAGCGGGACGCATGGTGCGGCCTCCTATGTCGGGTTTAACGAACCCGGCCCCCAACTGCAATTGGGGTGGCCGAGCGCAAGGTGGGATTGCAGTACCGGCGACATAGGAAACCGGCGAGCGCGAACGCTCCCCCACCAAGGCCCGACCATTGAAGGCGAACGCAAGGCAGCGGACGAAAAAATACCGCCAATCGGCGGTTGTCCGCCTATGTCCCGTCGAGACTGCAATCCCGAGTGAGAGGTGTCTCCTCCCACGATTTAGAGGATAGACGACCGATTCCGACTTCGTCAAGCAAGTGATTTTCGGACCCGACCGATGGCGCGAGTGGCTGTGCCCCACTAATATCGAATGGCAGCACCCTCCAAAAAGTCTTTTCGCTGGCCCTTGGGCCAGCGTTTTTTTCGTCTGCAAGAAGTTATTTTCGTACTGGACCGATGGTGCCGTTGTACATGCTTGCCTATCATCTGACCTCAGCATGTGGGACCTTCTTGGCTGGCCTTCCGGCCAGCCTTTTTTTTTGCTCTTCATTGCTGGTGGCCCTCCCGATCTAAGGGCTGTTCCGCCAGCATCTTCGCCTCCCACTCCTCAACGCATGCGCGCGTGATAACAACGCGCCTTCCAAGTCGCATTTCCTTGGGCGCTTTACCTTGTGCTTTGAGGGTGTAGTAGTAGACGCGGCTGAAGTGATACGCCGCACAGAATTCGGGGATGGTGTAGCTCGTTTGCATTTTTCCTCGCTTCGTGAATTCCTGATTGCTCTGCTGAACAACCATGAAGCGAGTTTAAGAACCGAGTCTAAAAACAACGAAAAAAGCGTGGGGAAAAAAAGCGTGGGGTATTTTGTCCCCACGCTTTTCTTTACCGTCTTCGCTGCTCGTCGATCCAAGCCGTCAGCGAAGTCTCGTGCTCGCGAACCTTCTTGATCCAATAAGAAGGGTCACCGTCGTCGTACTTTGCAAGCGCGAAAACCTCCGTCAAACACTTATAGGCGAAGCCGCTTTTCGACGGCACGAAAAGGTCAAGCATTACATTGTCGTAGAACAGCCTCTCCACGGAGAGTGCAACCGTGAATTTGGGATCGCTCAGTTGGAAGTCATGCGGCGGGAGAGTATTTGCTGCCTCGACAGCCGCGTTCGATGCTCTCGGCAACAGCGTCATCAACTCCCTACGTCCTTCACGCGCGTACGTGACCGCTTTTTGTGGGTCGTTCTTCAGCTCGCCAGACTGGTCGAGTATGGCCATCAGCCATCCGAGCGCGTCGCCATCTAATTGTTCGAGCGTTTCTGCGAGGCGAATTGTCTGCTTCGAAATCGACATCAACAGTTCGACCCGACGTTTCTGTTTGTCTGGAACTATAGCCGCGATCTTGTCCATGCTTTGGGCGTATTGCTGTAGCGTGGAGACAAAGACCTCGGCGTCCTCTTGAAATACGCAATCCGGCAAGTCGTGACCGCTTCGCTCTTTCCGCACTTCAATATACCTTCGCTCGAGCTCTCGTTTCGTAGTTGCTGAGAATTCAAGGTCGTCTCGATATCGTCCTTTTGTTGGAAGGTTGATAGCGCGCAAAGCCAAGGAAACTCGCTCGCGCCCTTTCTCCTCGATAGCTTTCGCGACACTCTCGTTGAATTCTTCCATCGAAATCTGATTGGCCATCAATGTCCCTCATTAGCTGCTTGCAGATTCTCTGACGCCGGTGCCCGGTTCAATTTGGCAACGGCCGCCGACAGGTGCTCTGGCGCGAGATGCGCATATCTCAGTGTCATGGAGAGATCGGCATGGCCGAGCAATTCTCGGACTGTATTCAGATCAACGCCGGCCATCACCAAACGCGACGCGAAATGGTGGCGCATGTCATGCCACCGAAAATCGATGATCTCCGCATCGGACAGGAGCTTCGACCACGCAGTTTTGACATCAGTGCGCACTCCGCCCGTCACCCCTGCGAATACGATGCTGTGCTTGAGTTGTTGTTTCCGCCAGAGGGTAAGTACCGCGAGCGCTTCCTCATTGAGTGGGATATGTCGCTGCTTCCCCGATTTTGAAGACGCATCCACAACTGTAACGATCGCGCGGTCGAGATTTACGTCGCGCCAATCCAATTTAAGCAGCTCGCCTTGCCGCATGCCCGTGTTTAGGGAAAGCAGCACGGCTGGCTTCAGGTGATCAACGTATCCGACATCGCGTAGGTTTCGCATGAGATCGTAGCCGCGCGCCGACCGCCACGCGTTTGCGCTCTCTCGGCCCGCCCGCTCGCGCTCTTCGCGGTCATCAAGCGCCCTGCGCAGACGCATTTCCTCGTCGTCCGACAGCCACCGAACCTTTCCGCTCGGGGCTTGCAGTGCTTTCACCGTGCGCATTGGATGCTCGGCGATCACGCCCCATTCGACGGCGCGCGAGAACAGCCCGCGTAACGAGGACAGGTCGCGATTGACCGTGGACGCACCGACGCCCGCCTTCAGTCGGCCAGACCGCCATTTTTCGATGATCCACGCAGTGAAGTCGCTAAGTGGTCGTTCTCGGTGATCCGAAAACGATTTTCGCAGTCGCGCAATCGACGCTGCGCTACTGCGTGTGTTCGCCGCCAGCCAATCTGCGTAACGATCGTTGATAAACGCATCGAGGGTGGGCGTGCCAACGATCTTCTCCGCCTCGGCCTTCCGTCTTCGCCGCTCGAGTACATCCGCAGTCGTGTCGCCCGTCTTGTCGACATCGCGCAAAGACTTTTTTGCTAGATCGCGAGCCTCGCCCGGATTCATGTCCGGCCAGTAGCCAATTACGCGCCGCCCACGCGACCCATCTGGCTTCGTCCACCGGATCGTGTAACTAACTCGTCCTGCCGGTGTGACCTTTACGACGAACGCGCGGACGTCGGCGTCAACGAATTCCTGATACTTCCCATTGGGGCAAAGCGCCCGCAAAAAATCACGATCAATCTTGAATCTCTGACCCATGCCCTAACCCCTGCCAGGAGGGCAGAAGTATAACGTAGGGCCGAATTAGGGCCGATCGTGCCGCGAACACGCATTTACGTGTCCGAACACTAATTATCTAAGTGACTGATTTTGTTGAGATCGCAAAACCTCTATGAACAGCCAAAAACATGATTTTTGGCTCTCCGAAGGCAGGGGTTGCTGGTTCGATCCCAGCCGGGCGCGCCAAATCTTCTCCCCGACGCGCAATCATCCCGCGGCCGCTCCCGCGATCACCGTCCCCCACCCAAACCCCATCCCCGCCAGCCACCGCCTGTAAGCCACCGCCATCCGGTCACATCGCTGATGCAACTCCGCATCCAGATCGAGCGGCAGACGCTGCGGCCATTGCGACTCCACGATCGGCGTGTCCTGCATCAGGATCTCCATGTTGAAGTCGTATAGCTCCTGGTCGCTGTGCGTCGAATCATCTTCGTGAATGGAAACGAGCCACGCGCGCGTTTCCGTCTGCGTCACCGGCGACGCTGCCAGCATGATGTGCAACGCGCCCTGCCCGCCCGACGCCATCTTCGTAAGACTCGCGATCAACGGCCGCTTCACGCGATACACATAGTCGATCATCGCGCCGCCGCCTTGTCCCGGCATGCCAGCGGGCTGCCAGTATCGACATTGCCGCGCTTCGAGTCCTCCATCGGCAGTCTGCACGACGTCGTAATCCGGCACTTCCGTATGCGCCTCTTCGCCGAGAATCCCGACATGCACGAACGAGAAGTGCGCCATATCCAGAAAGTTCTCGACGACGCGCGGGGCCGATGACCTCACCGTCTGCGGCGCAAGATTGATGCGCCGGCTACTCGAAATCGCGGCTTCGGGAAAGAAATCGAGCGCATGCACGGGTTCGCTGAAGCACATCCAGATCACGCCATACTTCTCCTCGCTGATGAAGGTCGTCGCGCACGCACGCTTCGATGGACGCAACGACGGATTCGACGGAATCCGCAAACATTGCCCTTCGATGTCATAACGCCAGCCGTGATAAGGACACACGATCTGATCGCGCATCACGTGTCCGAGCGACAACTGCGCCCCGCGATGCGGACAGTAATCGCGCCACACATGCGCCGCGCCGATACTGTCGCGCCACACGACAATGCGTTCATCGGCAACGATGAACCCGCGCGCGCCGCCGTCCGGCACGTCATCGCTATTGCAGACAGGCAGCCATTCGCCCGCCAGAGAAAGCATTCCTTCGCGCATCGCAGTGAATCAAAAATAGAAGTCCGAAAGCCGTTCTTACACGAAACACAGCGTCTTCGCAAAACGTTGCAAAATAGCGGATCGCTTGCTCGGTGCAACTCGATGCAACTCCACTCGACCGATGCCATGCGACGGGGCCGCAGGTCATGACAGCAAGATAACAGCAAGATAAAAGCAAGAAATCACCAGCCAGGGGTTCAGTATGGAGCAGGCGCATCAACCGGCACGCCGGGCTTATGCCTTCGCATGGTCCGAGCACCGGAATCCCGAACGCGAGCAGGCCACGCTGCGGGTCTGGATGGGAGCGGTGGTTCTGCTGGCCTACGGCATTTTCGCGTGGCTGCGTCCGTCGCACGATGCGTTGCTGGTGGCGCGCCTCATCGCGCTCTATGTGTCTTACGGCGCGGTCACACTGCTGATCGTCAGCCGCATGGCGTCTCCATCGGAAAAGCGTCTCACCGTCACGACCATCGCCGATCAATCGATTCTCGGGCTCGCGTTCGCGGCGGGCGGCGCCGTCGCGCTGCCGCTCATCTGGGTGATGTTCTGGTTTCTGATCGGTTCGGGATGCCGTTACGGCAAGCGCACGCTCGCCGTTTCGTCCGCGACGGCGCTCGTCATCGTCGTGGCGCTGGGAATCTGGCAGCCGTGGTGGCGCGCGAACCTGCCCGCCGCGATCGGACTGGGGCTGAGCGTGCTGGGCGCATCGGTGTATCTGAGCGTGCTCGTCGACCGGCTCGGCAGCGCGAATCGCGATCTCGCGCGTCAGGCATCGACCGATCCGCTCACGGGTCTATCCAACCGATACGCGCTCGAACGAATCGTCGATCGCACAATGAGCGCGCGCGAAGCGGACGACATTCACGCCACCGCGCTCCTGCTCATCGATCTCGATGGTTTCAAGGAAGTGAACGATACCTACGGCCACGCCGTCGGCGACATGCTGCTGCAATCGTTCGCGCAATCGCTCGAAAAACGCATGCGCAAGACGGACACCATCGCACGGCTGGGCGGCGACGAGTTCGTCGTGCTCGCGCATCAGGTGCGCGACCGGGCCGCCGTGCTCGCGGTGGCCGACAACATCCACGCCGTGCTGAACGCGCTCACATCGGTGCAGGAGCGGCCGGTGTCGGTGTCGGCGAGCATCGGCGCGTGTCTGCTTTCCAGCGCGACGGCCGCGCATCAGTCCGGCATGACCGCCGTGCTGCGCGCCGCCGACCGCGCGATGTATCGCGCCAAAAGTCTCGGCGAAGGCAAAACCGTGTTCGCCGAGACACGAGACTTCGAAACGAACTGAATCAGGCCTCGACGCTCGACCACGCCTGCTCGCGCAGCTTCACGCGCAGACGGGCGACCGCCTGGCTGTGCAACTGGCACACGCGCGACTCGCTCACTTCCATCACCGCGCCGATTTCGCGCAGGTTCAGGCCGCGTTCGTAGTAGAGGCTCATCAGGAGCTTCTCGCGCTCGGGCAGCTTGTCGATCGCTTCGATCAACGCGCCGCGCAGGCTGTCGTCGAGCAGCGCGGACAACGGGTCCGAACGGTCGACGCAGTATCGGTCGAGGAACGGCTCGTCGTCGGCGGAGCGGTCGAAGTCTTCGTAGTAGATCAACTGGCTGCCGTGCAGATCCTGCAGCATCGACTGATACTCGGGAAGCGGCAGGTTCATGTGCTCCGCGATCTCCGTCTCGCTCGCGGAGCGGCCGAGGTTCTGCTCGACCTTGTGCACCGCCGATTCCACTTCGCGCGACGTCTTGCGCATGCTGCGCGGCAGCCAGTCGTTGGCGCGCAGCTCGTCGAGCATCGCGCCGCGAATGCGCTGGCTCGCGTAGGTCTCGAACTGCGCGCCCTGATCTTCCTTGTAGCGGCTCGCCGCGTCCAGCAGGCCGATCATGCCGGCCTGGATGAGATCGTCGAGATCGACGCTCGCCGGCATCTTGGCGACGAGCTGAAGCCCCAGCCGGCGAACGAGCGGTGCATATTTCGTCAGCACGTCGGACTGTGAGAGTTTGCCTTGGGCGTTATACATCTTGGTCACCTATCTTGATCACATCGACGCCGTGCTGGTCATTGCAAAGTCGTGAAGCGCAGCCGCACGATGCGACGCCTCCCGCCCGCCCTGTTCAGGGTCGCCTACCGGAATTCGCGCGTCTGTCTGGCCGCCCGCCGCGCGCATGTACGGCGCGGGGCGCATCGGCCAGTGGAGGAGCTCCGCCGCTATCGCGCGGTAGTCGCGCGCCGCGGCCGTGGCCGGGAACGCTTCGACTGCGCAGCGTGAGAGATCCTTCGCCCGAGCGACGCGCGCATCCTCGGACACATACCCTGCCTGCACGAGCGACACGGCCAGATACCGGCTCGCGACGCCCGACAGGTTGTCGAACGCGACCGCCGCGTCGGCCGGGTTCTGCACGTGATTGATGAGCACGCGGAACTGGCCGATCGCATGGGCGTAGTGCAGACGCTTCATGCACGCATACGCCTCGGTGATCGCCGACGCGGCGACCCGCGTCACGATGAGAAAGTCATGCGCCTGCGCCGCGAGCGTCGACAGCGCGCCGTGGCGATCGAGTTGCGCATCGATCAGCACGATGTCCGCCGGACCGTCGAGCAACGCGCGGCACTGCGCGGCGTCGTGGCTGATGCGCTCGTCGCGCGGTGCTGCGATCAGCGAGAAGCCGAACGGCGTGCGCTCGACGACATCCGCGAGCGCGCGGCGGCCGGACATCGCCGCGGCGAGCGCGCCTCGGTCGGACAGGCCCAGCATGCGGCTCACCGATGCCGAATCGCGATGCTCGTCGATCACGAGCACGTCCTTGCCATGCACGGATAGCGCCGCGCCGAGATTCACCACCGCCGACGAGCAGCCGATGCCCGCCGGACCGCCCGCAACCGCCACCACGCGCGAACCGGCACGCGTGAGGAGCCGTCGCAGACCTTCCGCCTGGTCGAGCACGAGCTTATCCAAAGTGCACCCCATGCATTTCGGTCGTGGCGCGCGCCGACAATGCGGACAGCAGCGCCGGCACTTCCTCGTCCTGCGGCACGAACGGCGAGCCGTCGCGCGGAATGCAGAACGCGCTCTTGATGAGAAACCGCTTGGTCGCGACGTACAGGTTCTCCGGCACCTTCTGGCCGGTCGAGACGTAATGCACGGGCAGCTTGTAGCGGATCACCGTATCGAGCACGCCGCCGAGATTGGTCGCCTCGTCGAGCTTGGTGAGGATGCAGCCCGCGAGCGGCGGCTGATCCGGCGCGCTCTTGTACGCCTGCACGACTTCGTTGAGCGTGTCGCCGTGGCTGGTCGCGTTGAGCAGCAGGATGCGCTGTACCGGATGACCCGCGCCGCACAGCATCGCGATCTGGTCGGAGACCATGCGATCGCGCTGGCTCATGCCGATCGTGTCGATCAGCACGATATGTTTGTTGCGCAGCTCGGAGAGCGCGAGCTGCAGGTCGGCGGCGTCTTTCACCGCGTGGACCGAGACGCCGAGAATCTTGCCGAAGATGCGCAGTTGCTCGTGCGCGCCGATCCGGTAGCTGTCGGTCGTGAGCAGCGCGACCTTGCTCGCGCCGAAGCGCATCACGCAGCGCGCCGCGAGCTTCGCGGTGGTCGTCGTCTTGCCGACGCCCGTCGGGCCCATCAGCGCGAACACGCCGCCGCGTTCCATCAGCGCGTCTTCGCTGTCCATCACCGGAATATTCGTTTCGAGCACCTGCTGCACCCATTCGAGCGCGCCTTCCACGCTCTCCATCTCCGGCATGTTGTCCACCACCATGCGCACGAGCTGGGCGGAAAAGCCCGCTGCGAAGAGACGCTTGGTCAGCGCGCCACCGGTCGCGTTGCGGCGCTGGCGCTCGCCCCAGAGCAGGCCGGAAAAGTGTTCTTCCATCATCGAGCGCATCGACGACAGCTCGTTCATCACCGTTTCGTTGACCACCTGTTCCATGCGCGCGCGGATCGCTTCGGTCACGACCGCGGCCGCGTTCGCGGGCAAGCCTTCGAAAGCGCCTTCCGGCGTGGCGGGCGCGGCGCTCGCGACGGGCGCTTCGGCGTGCTGCGCGCTCGCGTTGATCTTCTGTGCGGCGCGGCGCGCGGCGACTTGCGCGGCTTCGCGCGCCCAGTCGGGCGTGTCGATCTTCGATTGAACCTGCGGTTGAACTTCAGGTGCGCGAGCCGCCTGCGCCTGCGCTTGCTGGCGCAACGCGTACTTGCCCGTTTCCGGCGTCTTTTCTGCGCGCGTCTCCTGGCGCGTAACCGGCACCGGCACGCCCATGCCGCGCGCAATGGCGGCCGACGCCGACAGCGGACGGTTCGACGGCATCGCCGCCTGCTGCGCGATGCGCTTCGCGTGCTCGATCAGCCAGGGATTCGAATCGGCCATCGTGCGCGGCGCTTCGTCGTTGGCGGCTTCGTGGTCGTGGGTGAGCGCGTCTTCATCGTCGGCGTCGGTGTTCGCACCGAAGACCGACGAAAACACGTCGCCGCTCGCGTAGGGATTCGCGGCGGCCTGCCTGACCGGCAGCGCGGCGGCGGCGGCAGCCAGCGCGGCGCGCGACGTCCCCGACGAGCGCACGGCCTGCTCATTCGCGGCGGGCGAGATCGAGG
Source organism: Caballeronia pedi (assembly GCF_001544915.2). Lineage (GTDB taxonomy): Bacteria > Pseudomonadota > Gammaproteobacteria > Burkholderiales > Burkholderiaceae > Caballeronia > Caballeronia pedi. The sequence goes on from NZ_FCOE02000004.1 coordinate 119,227, forward strand.
CGATATCGCTGTCCGCGACGCCGACGATCTCAACGGAGCCGTCATCCAGCGTGCGATTGGACAACACCACGGCATCGGGTCCGAGCGCTTCACGAACCTGGCGCAGTGCGTCGCGGCTGTTCGCGCCGATGAATTTACGAATGTTCAAACTTGCCCCCGATGAGGTGAGACTGCGATCTTTAGCTAGCGGGCTCACTCGTTTCATTGCGATGCCCGCTTTTCAGTGAGGCCATTATTGCGAACTTCGCCTTTTGTCCATCGCTGGATAAAGGGTGAGAAAAAGGGGTATTTCGGCTGATGGGAATACGGCGGTCCGGCACTAGAGCTGGCGCGCACCGGAAAAAGATTCCGCTTCGCCGCTGGTCGAACGCTCGCCCGACGGCGTAAGCTTTAGGGCATTTCGCTCACCGTCCGGCGCGCGTTCCGGCCGCACCGGATATTCAAAGGAGACTTCTTCGCATGGTGTCCGCTGTCCCCTCCGCGCAATCCGCATCTTCCGAAGGTCGAACCACCGGCGCGCGTCTCGTCGTCGATGCGCTGGTGCATCACGGCGTCGAGCGCGTGTTCTGCGTGCCCGGCGAAAGCTTTCTGGCCGTGCTCGATTCCCTGCACGACGAAACCGCGCAGATCCAGACGATCGTCTGCCGCCACGAAGCGGGCGCGGCGAACATGGCCGAGGCGGTCGGCAAGCTGACGGGCAAACCGGGCATCGCGATCGTCACGCGCGGGCCGGGCGCGACGCACGCATCGATCGGCGTGCACACCGCGTTTCAGGATTCGACGCCGATGATCCTGCTGATCGGCCAATGCGCGCGCGATCATATGGACCGCGAGGCGTTTCAGGAAATCGACTATCGGCGCATGTTCGGGCAGATGGCGAAATGGGTCGCGCAGATCGACGATCCGCGCCGCGTGCCGGAATATCTGAGCCACGCGTTTCATACGGCGACCTCGGGCCGTCCGGGTCCGGTCGTGCTCGCGCTGCCGGAAGACATGCTGACCGAAGCGGTCGACGCCGCGCCGCCCGCGCCCCCGTATCAGCGCGTGGCCGCGTCGCCTTCGGCGGCGCAGATCGAACGCCTGCGCGATGTGCTCGCGAACGCGAAGAAGCCGTTCGTGATCGCGGGCGGCAGCGGCTGGAACACGCAGGCGACGCAGGATTTCGCGCGCTTCGTCGAACAGTGGCAGTTGCCCGTGGGCTGCGCGTTCCGCTATCAGGACACGCTGAATAACGAACATCCGAACTACGCGGGCGATGTCGGTCTCGGCATCAATCCCGCGCTCGCCGCGCGCGTGCGCGACGCCGACGTGCTCTTCGTGCTCGGCCCTCGCATGGGCGAATCGACGACGGGCGGCTACACGCTGCTCGATATCCCGAAGACGAAACAGACGCTCATCCACGTGCATCAGGGCGCTGAGGAACTCGGCCGCGTGTACAGCGCGGATCTGCCGATCGTCTCCGGCATGCCGGAAATCGCGTCGATGCTGGCCGCGCTGGAAGCGCCGTCCGATATCGCGTGGAAGGGCGAAGCCGAGGCCGCGCACGCCGCGTATCTGGAATGGCGCGCACCGCGCCCGATGCTGGGCGATGTCCAGCTCGGCGACGTCATGCGTCAGCTCGCGGAAACGATTCCCGCCGATTCGATCCTCACCAACGGCGCGGGCAATTACGCGACGTGGCTGCATCGGCACTATTCGTATCGGCACTTCCGCTCGCAGGTCGCGCCGACGAGCGGTGCGATGGGCTACGGCGTGCCCGCCGCGATCGCCGCGAAGTCGCTGTATCCGGAGCGCACCGTGATCGCGTTCGCGGGCGATGGCTGCTTCATGATGTCGAGCCACGAACTCGCCACGGCAATGCAGTATGGGCTGGCGGTGATTTTCATCGTCGTGAACAACGCGCAGTTCGGCACGATCCGGATGCATCAGGAGCGGCACTATCCGCATCGCATGCATGGCACGGAACTCACGAATCCCGACTTCGTCGCGTATGCGCATGCATTCGGCGCGCACGGCGAACTGGTCGAGACGACCGATCAGTTCATGCCCGCGTTCGAACGCGCGGTGGGTTCGGGTTTGCCCGCAGTGATCGAAATCCGCATCCCGCAGGAGCAGAGCACGCCGGGCGCGACACTCGAACAAATTCGCCAGCAAGGCCAGCGCTAAGGGACAAACTTTCAATCTTCTTGCAGCACGCTCCCGGTGGCAGTAGAGTAGCCAGTTCAAAAAACACCGGGAGTTAGCGATGCTTAAGATTCTGGCTTTGTCGTTGGCAATGGGTTTGTCGGGCGCGGCGTTCGCGAAGGCCGACTGCACGGCGCATCCCAAGAGCGAGTGGATCAAGGAGTCGGACGCCAAGGCGCAACTCGAGGCGCAGGGCTACAAGATCAAGAAGTTCAAGGTCGATGGAAACTGCTACGAAATCTACGGCCACGACAAGAACGGCAAGAAAGTCGAGATCTATTACGACACGAAGACGCTGGCCGTCGTGAAGTCGGAAGTCGAATAAGCGTGACGCCCGTGGCTCGCGTGAGAGTGTGGGACGCGTGGGTGCGACTCACGCATTGGGCGGTCGCGGGCATCGTCGTGTGGAATCTGTTCGGGCCGACGGATTCCACGCATCGTCTGCTTGGGTATATCGCGGCGGGGCTCGTGGTCGCGCGCGTCCTGTGGGGTTTCGTCGGGTCGCGTCATGCGCGGTTCTCGGCGTGGTGGCCGACGCGCTTGCATCTCATCGAATATCTGCGCTCGCTTGCGTCAGGCAAGCCGATGCATCATGTCTCGCACAACCCGCTCGGCGGGTTGATGGCGCTTTTTCTGTGGTTTCTGATTCTCGCGCTCGCGATGTCGGGCTGGATCATGCGCCTCGATGCGTTCTGGGGTGAAGACTGGCCGCAGGAGATTCACGCGTGGCTTTCGGTTGCGGTCGAGGTGTGTGTTTGCGTGCACGTCGCGGCGGCTGTGCTGATGAGCGTGTGGACGCGGGAGAATCTCGTCGGGGCGATGGTGACGGGGAATAAGCGCGACACAACAAACAAAAAAGCCTCGTGACCTGAATCACGAGGCTTTCTTTTAGCTCGACTCGGAGCCCTTACTTCCCGCCCACGCTCTGCAACGTCGTCCACTTCCCGCCGACAACCTTATACAGCGTGATGCCGCCGTTCTTCAGATCGCCCTTCGAGTCGTACGACAGGTGCTTCGCCGTCACGCCCTGCATGTCGGTCTTCGCGAGGAACGGCAGGTACTTCGCCGGGTCCGTCGAGTTGGCCGCCTTCATCGCGTTGAACATGGCCATCGCGCCGTCGTAGGCGTACGGCGAATACGTCTGCACGTCTTCGTTGAAGCGCTTCTTGTACTTCGCCGAGTAATCCGCGCCGCCCGGCATTTCGTCCATCGGCAGGCCGGCGAGCGATGCCACCGTGCCGTCAGCCGCGTCGCCCGCGATCTTCACGAAGGTGTCCGTCTTCACCATTTCGCCCGCCATCAGCGGCGCGCGGAAGCCGAGCGTCTTCATCTGCTTGACCATCGGGCCGGCTTGCGAATCCGCGCCGCCGTAGTACACGAGGTCCGGATTCATCGACTTGATCTTGGTCAGAATCGCCTTGAAGTCCACAGCCTTGTCGTTCGTGAACTCGCGCACGACGATCGTGCCGCCCGCCGCCTTCGCCGCCTTCTCGAACTGGTCGGCGAGACCCTGGCCGTAGGCCGTGCGGTCATCGACGATCGCGATCTTCTTGACCTTCAGGTTCTTCACCGCGTACTCACCCGCGACCGAGCCTTGCTGCGTGTCCGAGGTCATCATGCGGAAGGCCGTCTTGAAGCCTTGCGTCGTGTATTCGGGCGCCGTCGCCATCGCGATTTCGGGGATGCCCGCGTTCGCGTAGATACGCGATGCCGGGATCGTCGTACCCGAATTGAAGTGGCCGAGCATGCCCTTGATGCCGTCGTCGACGAGACGCTGCGCGACGGTCGTGCCCGTGCGCGGGTCAGCCTGGTCGTCGGCCGAGTTCAGCACGATGCGAACCGGCTTGCCGCCGATCATCGGCTTGGTGGCGTTGAAATCTTCGACAGCCAGCGTGATGCCGTTCTGCATGTCCTTGCCGTAGTGCGCCTGCGCACCGGTCAACGGGCCTGCGTAACCGACCTTCACGTCCTCGGCTTGCTGCGCAACTGCGGTCCCCGCGAGCGACAGGCCGGCGAGCGTCATGGCTGCTGCCAGCGTGGTCATCGTGTGCTTCATAGCTTCTCCTGGTTCCAGTGTGGATGGCAGCTTGTGCCGGGATCGCCGTGCCTGCTGCCGCTTGTTTGAATTCGTTTGAATCGAGCGCTCGAGGGGTGTCTCAACCGATCGTCATCAAATTCGCATTACCGCCCGCCGCCGCCGTGTTCACGCTCACCGAGCGTTCCGTCAGCAGACGTTCGAGCGCGTAGTCCTCGCCGTCGTGGCCAGCGTCGGCGAATGCCCCCGCCGCCACGCCCTGCACCGATACGATCGGCCCCGGGCGCTTCGCGACTTCCTTCACGAGCGACAGCAGTTCGTCGCTGTCGCCTTCGAACAGCACCGCGTCGAAGTCTTCCGCCGCGCGGCGCACTTGCACATACGGCTTCAGCGACGCCGGCAGCGACGCCGCCAGCTGCTCGCCCGCCGATCCGCTGAACAACGCGCGGTTGCCCGTCGCGAGCACGGCGGCCAGTTGCGCGCGCGCACCGCTCGCCGTCGCCGCCACGCACAGCACCGTGCCGCGCGCGCCTAGCGTGTAGGTGTTGCGCTCGCCGGTCGGGCCGTTCAGCACCGCCGTCGCGCCCGCCATCACATGCTGCAGATAGCCGTCGCAGCGCGCAGCCGTCTGCGGATCGCGTTCGCCGATCGCCCAGTCGCGCAACGCGGTGAGCGCCGCGGCGGGCGTGTCCTTCGAGGCGGCCTGATCGACCACGAGCGTGCTCGCGAGCGACTTCGGCAAACCGGTCGGGCGCTTGGCCAGCAGCCGCTGCAAGTACAGCGCGCCGCCCGCCTTCGGACCCGTGCCCGACAGACCTTCGCCGCCGAACGGCTGCACTCCGACGACCGCGCCGATCACATTGCGGTTCACGTAGATGTTGCCCACGTGCGCCCGCGCGATCACATGCGCGATGGTTTCGTCGATACGCGTATGGATGCCGAGCGTGAGCCCGTAACCGGTCGCGCGAATTTGGTCGAGGAGTTTATCAAGGTTCGAACGGCGATAACGCACCACGTGCAGCACCGGGCCGAACACTTCGCGCTTGAGTTCGTCGAGGCCGTCGAGTTCGATGAGCGTCGGCGCCACGAACGTGCCTTGCGCGCAGTTGTCGGGCAGCGGCAGTTGCGTCACGTTGCGGCCCTTGTCGCGCATGCCGGCGATGTGCGCGTCGATACCGCGCTTCGCGTCCGCGTCGATCACGGGGCCGACGTCCACCGACAGGCGGTCCGGATTGCCGACCGCGAGTTGGTTCATCGCGCCGGTCAGCATTTCGAGCGTGCGGTCGGCGACATCGTCCTGCAGGCACAGCACGCGCAGCGCCGAGCAGCGCTGGCCAGCCGAATCGAACGACGATTGCAGCACGTCCGCGACGACCTGCTCCGCAAGCGCGGACGAATCGACGATCATCGCGTTCTGGCCGCCGGTCTCGGCGATCAGCGGAATCGGGCGGCCGTCCGGATCGAGGCGCTCGGAAAGCGTCTTGTTGATGAGGCGCGCGACTTCCGTCGAGCCGGTGAACATGACGGCGCGCGTGCGCGGATCGGCGACCAGCGCCGCGCCCACGGTTTCGCCATTGCCCGGCAGCAGTTGCACCGCGCCCGCGGGCACGCCCGCTTCGCGCAGGAGGCGCACGGCTTGCGCGGCGATCAGCGGCGTCTGTTCGGCGGGCTTCGCGAGCACCGGATTGCCAGCGGCGAGCGCGGCGGCGACCTGACCCATGAAGATCGCGAGCGGGAAGTTCCACGGGCTGATACACACGACCGGACCGAGCGGGCGATGCGTATCGTTCGAGAACTCGGCGCGGATCTGCGTCGCGTAGTAACGCAGGAAGTCGATGGCCTCGCGAATTTCCGCGATGGCGTTCGGCAGCGACTTGCCCGCCTCGCGCACGACGAGGCCCATCAGCGTGTGCATTTGCGCTTCGAGCAGATCGGCGGCGCGCGTGAGGCAATCGGCGCGATCTTCGACGGGCGTCGCCTGCCAGATCGGCGCGGCGGCCACCGCGTTCGCGATCGCGGCGCTCACTTGCTCCGGCGACGCTTCCACGACCGTGCCGACGAGATCACGCAGATCCGACGGATTGCGCACGTCGCGCGCGACGCCGTCGGCAGTGTCACCGCCTTCGAGCATCGGTTCGGCGCGCCACGGATGATGCGCGCTCGCCAGCAACGCCGACGACAGCGACGCCAGACGATGCTCGTTCGACAGATCGAGGCCCATCGAGTTGAAGCGCTCGTTGCCGTACAGCTGACGTGGCAGCGGAATCTTCGCGTGCGGCGCGCCGAGCGGCGTGATCTCCTGCGCTTCGTCGATCGGATCGCGCACGAGTTCCTTCACCGGAATGGATTCATCGGCGATGCGGTTCACGAACGACGTGTTCGCGCCATTCTCCAGCAAGCGGCGCACGAGATACGCGAGCAGCGTTTCGTGCGTGCCGACCGGCGCATACACGCGACACGGACGGTTCAGCTTGTCGCGGCCGGTCACTTCTTCGTAGAGCGGCTCGCCCATGCCGTGCAGGCACTGGAACTCGTACTGGCCGGGATAGTAGTTCTGTCCCGCGAGGTGATAGATCGCGGACAGCGTGAATGCGTTGTGCGTCGCGAATTGCGGATAGACGGCATCGGGCGCGCCGAGCAGTTTCTTCGCGCACGCGAGGTATGAAATGTCCGTGTAGATCTTGCGCGTGTAGACCGGATAGCCTTCGAGGCCATCGACTTGCGCGCGTTTGATTTCCGTGTCCCAGTACGCGCCTTTCACGAGGCGAATCATCAAACGATGACGGCTGCGGCGCGCGAGATCGATCAGATAGTCGATGACGAACGGGCAGCGCTTCTGATAACCCTGCACCACGAAACCGATGCCGTTCCAGCCCGCGAGTTCCGGATCGAAGCACAGCGCTTCGAGCAGATCGAGCGAGATTTCGAGGCGGTCCGCTTCCTCGGCGTCGATATTCAAACCGATGTCATAACGGCGCGCCAGTTGCGCGAGCGAACGCACGCGCGGCAGCAGCTCGTTCATCGTGCGTTCCTGCTGCGAGCGCGAATAGCGCGGATGCAGCGCGGACAGCTTGATCGAAATGCCCGGGCCTTCGTAGATGCCGCGCCCGCCGGCCGCCTTGCCGATCGCGTGAATGGCCTGCTCGTAGGACGCGTAGTAGCGCTGCGCGTCTTCCTCGGTCGTCGCGGCTTCGCCGAGCATGTCGTAGGAGTAGCGGAATCCGCGCGCCTCGTACTTGCGGCTGTTCGCGAGCGCCTCGGAAATCGTCTCGCCGGTGACGAACTGCTCGCCCATCAGGCGCATCGCCATATCGACGCCCTTGCGGATCAGCGGCTCGCCGCCCCGGCCGATGAGGCGCGTCAGCGCGGACGACAAACCCGTCTCGCTGTTCGTCGTCACGAGCTTGCCGGTGATCATCAGGCCCCACGTCGCGGCGTTCACGAACAGCGACGGCGCCTGCCCCATGTGCGATTTCCAGTCGCCCTTGCTGATCTTGTCGCGAATCAGCGCGTCGCGGGTCGCGCGATCGGGAATGCGCAGCAGCGCTTCCGCGAGACACATCAGCGCGACGCCTTCCTGACTCGACAGCGAGAACTCGTGGATCAGCCCTTCGACGCCGCCGCCCGAACTCTTCGCACGCAGCGCTTCGACGAGCCGCGTCGCGAGCTTTTCGGTTTCGGCGGAGACGGTCGCGGGCAGACGCGCCTGACCGATCAGGAACGGCACGCACTCCGGCTCAGGCCGGCGATACGCCGCCGTGATCGCCGCGCGCAGCACGGACTGCGGCTGCACGTTCTGCGCGAAATCGAGGAAGGGATGCGGCGCGCCGTCTTCGTCGCCGTCGACGGGCGCGGCGTCGGACATTTCGGACGAACCGTTCGCGCCCGACAGCTCGGGCGGAAGCTGGCCGTGCTCGATGCGCTCGAGGTAGGCGAAGATCGCCTGCTTGATCAGCCAGTGCGGAGTGCGCTCGAGGCGCGTCGCGGCATCTTTCAGCCGGGAACGCAGGAGATCGTCGACTTTGACGCCAAGGGTTGTGCTCGCCATATTTCCTTCGTTTGCCGGTCGTGCTCAGCCGGCCAGAGACCTGAAAAGTTGGCGAATCGTACTCCGCTGATATAAAAGGTGCAACCGAGATTTTCGCTAAGGTTGCACCACGATGAACCCTTGTGCCACAAGGGCTTGAGCGGTGCACCGCCAGTCGGTCGTCGGCGCTTTCGCCCTAGTATTTTCCCTAATCCGATTTTTTTGAGACATCCCCTAAATCAATGCCCGGCCCGCGCCGATATAAACGCAATGCGCCGCATGTCGCGGCATTCGCGGCCGATTCGCCGCGATATCGGGAGAAAGACGAGCATGAGCACTTGGATGGTGATAGCCAGCGTTTGGGCAATGTTCGCAGTCTGCGTCGTGCTGTTCGTGCGAGGCGCGTCGCCGCACGTGCAGCGGTCCGACAAGATCGCCGACGAACCCGACCGGCCCGCAGGCGACGTATCCCGGGCCAAGCTCTGAACCGCCGCGCTGCCGCGGCCGTCACACGTCCAGCGGATCGACTTCGACGTTCCAGCGCAGCACGCCCTTGAGCGAGCGCAGCACCGGCTGCCACGCGCGCAGCGACGCCTGCAGCGCCGCGCGCGACGCGCTTTCGAGCAGCAATTGCGCGCGGTGAACATTGAACACTTTCACGATGGTCAGCGGCACCGCATCGTAGACCGTCACGCGGTCCGCGCCCGGTAGCGGCGCGAACGCCGCCGCCGCCTGTTCCAGAAACGCGAGCGCCGCTTCCAGCGTGCGGCCTTCGGCACGCAGCATCGCCTGATAGACGAACGGCGGCAGGCGCGCGTCGCGCCGCTCGGCGAGCGTCGAGTTGGCAAAACCTACATAGTCTTGCCGCGACAGCGCCTGATACAGCGCGTGGCGCGCATAGCGCGTCTGAATCATCACCTCGCCGGGCAAGCCCGCCCGCCCCGCGCGTCCGCTCACCTGCGTCAGTTGCGCGAACAGCCGCTCGCTCGCACGGAAGTCGTGCGAGAACAGCGCCGTATCGGCGTTCAGCACGCCGACGAGCGTCACGCGCCGGAAGTCGTGGCCTTTCGCGATCATCTGCGTACCGACGAGAATGTCGACCTCACCCGCGTGCACGTCGGAGAAGAGCGCCTGCGCGCTGCCCTTGCGGCGCGTGCTGTCGGCGTCGATGCGCAGCACGCGGGCGCCCGGCACCACGCTCGCGAGCGTTTCCTCGACGCGTTGCGTGCCGCGGCCCATCGGCGCGATATCGATGTTGCCGCAGTCCGGGCACGACTTCGGAATGCGCGACTCCCATCCGCAATGATGACAACGCAGCGCGCGCTCCGGCTTATGCAGCACGGCATAGGCGCTGCAGCGCGGGCAGCCCGCGACCCAGCCGCAGGCGTCGCAGGACAGGATCGGCGCATAGCCGCGCCGGTTCAGAAACACGAGACTCTGCTCGCCGCGCTCAAGGCGCGTCTTCAACGCGGCGATAAGCGGCCCCGCCAGCCCGTCCACCGACGCGCGGCCGCGTTGTCTTTCCTCTTCCAGATCGATGAGCTTCACGCTCGGCAACGCCGCTTCGGCGACCGCGCGGCGCGTGAGCGTCAGCCGCGTGTAGCGGCCCTGCTCCGCCTGCCACCAGGTTTCGAGCGACGGCGTCGCCGAACCGAGCACGACGGGAATATCCAGTTGCTTCGCGCGATAGATCGCCAGATCGCGCGCGGAATAGCGCAGGCCTTCCTGCTGCTTGTAGGCGGGATCGTGCTCTTCATCGACGACGATGATCGCGAGCGTCGGCATCGACGCGAGAATCGCGAGGCGCGTGCCGAGCACGATGCGCGCGCTGCCGGTATGCGCCGCGAGCCAGTTGCGCGCACGTTCGCCTTCGGCGAGGCCGCTGTGCATCGTGACGATCGAGCCTTCGGCGAGCGCCGCGAAGCGCGCGCGGAACGCGGCTTCGAACTGCGGCGTCAGGTTGATTTCGGGAACGAGCACGAGCGCTTGCGCGTCCGGGCGGGCGGCGAGCAGCGCGGCGAGCGCGTGCAGATAGACCTCGGTCTTGCCGCTGCCGGTCACGCCGTGGAGCAGAAACGGCGCGAAATCTTGCGCGCCGGAAATGGCCTCGACGGCATCGCGCTGTTCATCGGTCAGCACGGGCAAGGGCGCGGCGCCGGTCGGAGCGGTGACTTCGGGTCCGGCGATGATTTCCGTCGCCGCTTCGATCCAGCCGCGCGCGAGCCAGTCGTCGAAAGTCGCGCTCGCTTTCGGATGCAGCGCGCGTGCATCGGACAAGGCGAGCCACGGTTGTTCGGCGAGCGCATCGGCGAGACGGCGCAGAGCGCTTGCGCGCGCGGGCAACGCGTCGGGCAGATGCGCGCGTCCTTCCCGCAAGAGCCGATAACGCGGCTCGACCGCGAAAAGGCGGTCCCAGCGCGAGGCATCGCGCAGCGCTTGAGGCAGCGCCGGCAACGCGACTTCGCCCAGACCGCGTTGATAGTAATCGGCGGCGAAGCGGGTGAGCGCGATCCATGCTTCAGAGAGCGGCGCGCAGCCCTCGCAGATTCCCGTGACGGCGCGCAGTTTGTCGGCAGGCACGTCACTTGTAGGGGTGATTTCGCAGATCAGGCCGACGATTTCCCGTCGCCCGAACGGCACCCGCACCAGCATGCCGATGGCCGGTGCTTGCTCGAGCGCGTAGCGATAGTCGAACAGCACCGGCATGGGCTGATCGACGGCCACACGGACGAAGAGTTCGATCACCGTGCGCGGCCTCGCGCGCAGCGGTGCGGCACCCGGACGTGGCTGGAACCGACGAAGTTAAAGTGAAACATCAGAATCGCCTGTAAACCGCCGATTATTTTTGGATTTCCGTCGCTTTCCACAGGCCTGTGGATAACTTTGTTGAGAAGTGCGCCCGGGATTGCCGCAAAGCCTGCCGCGAAACCCTTGTGTGCGCCAGCCCACATTTCGGACAAAGCTACGAAAAATCGTTAAATATCATTGACTTGAAGCACATATAGCGACACTTTATTGGCTGCTCGGACCCATACGTCTGATGGCGCGCCGCAGCGAACAAAATGTGCATAAGTTCAGTCTTGACATCGAGGGAGGTCGCGTGAGCCGGGCGATCCGGACGGAATGATCCAGCCCCTGACAACCCGTCATGGTGCATCGACGCTGCACCGCAGCATGTTCGCTGATGGCGACTCAGCGCGCCGACAGCCCCGCGCGCATCGCACGGCTGTGACGATGGACTTCGTCGACGAGTTCCGCCACGTGCTCGGGCGGCGTGAATTGCGAGATGCCGTGGCCCAGATTGAAGACGTGGCCCGGAAAATTCCCGAAGCTGTCCAGCACAGCGCGCGCTTCGGTGCGGATCGCCGCGGGCGGCGCGAACAGCACGCTCGGGTCGATATTCCCTTGCAGCGCCACGCGCGACCCGACTTTTTGCCGCGCGGTATTCAGATTCATCGTCCAGTCGAGACCGACCGCATCGACGCCCGTCGCGGCGATTTCCTCGATCCACAAGCCGCCGCCCTTCGTGAAGGTGATGACCGGCACGCGCTCGCCGTCGTGCTCGCGCTTGAGGCCCGCAACCACCTTCGCGATGTATTCGAGCGAGAAGCGCTGATACGCGCCGTCGGCGAGTGCCCCGCCCCAGGTGTCGAAGATCATCACGGCCTGCGCGCCGGCCTCGATCTGCGCGTTCAGATACGCGGTCACGGCTTGCGCGTTGATGTCGAGAATGCGGTGCATCAGGTCGGGGCGCGAATACGCCATCGACTTGACGGTGCGATGATCGTCCGAGCCGCCGCCTTCGACCATGTAGCACGCGAGCGTCCACGGGCTGCCGGAAAAGCCGATCAGCGGCACTTTCTGACGGCCTTGCGCGTCGGTGAGCGCGCGGCGGATCTGGCTCACGGCGTCGGTGACGTAGGACAGCGTGGCGCCGATGTCCGGCACGGCGAGGCGCTTCACGTCGTCTTCCGTGCGCACGGTGCGCTCGAAACGCGGACCTTCGCCCTGGACGAAGTTCAGGCCGAGGCCCATCGCGTCGGGCACGGTCAGGATGTCGGAGAAGAGAATCGCGGCGTCGAGCGGAAAGCGCTCGAGCGGCTGGAGCGTGACTTCGGTCGCGTAGTCCGGGTTCTTCGCGAGGCCGAGAAAGCTGCCCGCGCGGGCGCGTGTCGCGTTGTACTCCGGCAGATAGCGTCCTGCCTGGCGCATCAGCCAGATCGGCGTGTAGTCGGTCGGCTGGCGCAGGAGCGCGCGCAGGAAGGTGTCGTTCAGGAGAGTGTGTGCCACGGCGCTGGATGCTGAAGGCAGAGAATCGATCATTCTACCGGACCGGACCGGCGTTTTCGTTGACTGAGCCCGGCAATTCGGGGAGTCTGATGCCGCGCGGCCTATGCCGTTCAGCCGAGTGTCCGAGACCCAAAGGCCTCGTTATGATCGACGGGCCTGCACAACTAAAACCAGGAGAATCGATGCAACGCACGTCTGTCAGTCTCGCCGCTTCTGCCCTTGTCATGTCGCTCGCGCTCACGGGCGTCGCGCAGGCTCAAACGATTCAGGCCGGCACCGTCGCCGGCGCGAAGCCTGCGGCACCCGCGCCCGCCGCCGTGGCGCCCTCGCGGCTCGACGATATCCTCGCGCGCCACACGCTGCGCATCTGCACGACGGGCGACTACAAGCCTTATTCGTTCCTGCGTCCGGACGGGCAGTTCGAGGGCATCGACGTCGATCTCGCGGACAGTCTCGCGAAGTCTCTGGGCGCGAAGGCGGAGTACGTGAAAACGTCGTGGTCGAACCTGATGAACGATTTCGTCGCCAAGTGCGATATCGCCGTGGGCGGCATCTCGACCACGCTCGAGCGGCAAAAGCGCGCGTTCTTCACCGCGCCATACATGGAAGACGGCAAAACGCCCATCGTGCGCTGCGACGATGTCGACAAGTATCAGACCGTCGCGCAGATCGATCAGCCGAACGTGCGGACCATCGTCAATCCGGGCGGCACCAACGAGCGGTTCGCGAAGCAGTTCTTTCCGCACTCGCAGTTGATCGAGTATCCGGACAACGTGACCATCTTCAAGCAGATCCTCGAAGGCAAGGCCGACGTGATGGTTACGGACGCATCCGAAACCCTGCTTCAGCAAAAGCTCAATCCCGGCTTGTGCTCGGTGCATCCGGACAAGCCGTTCCAGTTCGGCGAGAAGGCGTATCTGCTACCGCGCGGCGACGTGCCGTTTCAGCAGTATGTCGATCAGTGGCTGCATCTCGCCCGGTCGTCGGGCGAGTTTCAGGGCGTGTACGACAAGTGGCTGAAGTAACGCTCAGCGCGCCGCGCGCGTGAGTTCGCCCGCGCGTTCGCCGAGCCGGCGCAGCCAGCCGAGCGCCGCGTCCGACTGCGTATGGATGCGCGCGAAGCCGTGCGTCATGTCGCGCGCGTCGATCATCTCGACGCGGCCGCGGTTGGCTTCCAGAAAGCGCTTGAGTTCGATGGCGTCGTCGTAGAGCGGATCGTAGCCCGCCGCGACGACGATCGCGGGCGCCGGCGTGCGCTCGTACGGTTCGGACAGAGGAAACGCGCGCACATCGTGCTCGTGCGGGGCATCGCCCGACAGAAACTGCGTCCAGTACCACTTCATTTCGTCGTTGGTGAGGCCCGGACCGTTCGCATTGGCGATGCAACTAGGGCTCTCGAACTGGCGCCGCAGCGCCGGATAGAGCAGTAATTGCAAGCCGACGAGGCCGGCCACGCGTTCGTTCGCCCCGCGCGCCGCGACGACGGCCAGATGCGCGCCCGCGCTGTCGCCGCCGACGGCGAGCCGGTCGGTCGCGAAGCCGAGCCGCGAGCGATGCTCGGCGAGCCAGATCAACGCGTCGAGTGCGTCGTCGCACGGCGCGGGAAACGGATACTCGGGCGCGAGCCGGTAATCGACGCTCACGACAGCGCACTGCGAATCCTGCGCGAGCTGTTCGACGAGACCGTCGTGCGTGTCCAGATCGCCGATCACCCAGCCGCCGCCGTGAAAGTAGACGATGAGCGGCAGCGGGCCGCGCGCCGCTTTCGCCTTGTACACGCGCGCGGCAAGCGTGCGGCCTTCCAGCGGAATCTCGATGTCCTCGGCAATCACATCGCTGCCGCGCTCGCGCGCGTATGCTTTGGCGATGTCACTGAAGCGCTTGCGAACCGTTTGCGCGTCCGCATCCGCCCCCAAAGGAGGATAGGCTTCGGCAATCGCGCGGTAGTAGCGAAGCAAGGCTGCATCGATGGTCATGCGTGTCTCCATAGCTTTTCGTCAGTGAAATATCGTACGGTCAGGGTTTTGCGCATCGATTTCATGCGTCCACGCGTTCGATTTTCGCGGAAAGCTAGAATAATCGCACTAGTCCTTAAAGCGGCATTTATCGGTCGACGGGGACCGAACGCGTAAATCCTCCGAATATCAGACAACATATCCGCGCGAATCAGAAGAATCGCGCGAGAAAATTTCCCGTGAGCCTTATTCCACGGGGGTTACAACCTGAAACACTTTGTTACGGCGACCCGGAATCAATTCGCCCACAATCTGTTGAAACGGTTTCAACACGGATGTATTCGGGCGCGCTGTGCAAATTGCCGCGTGATCCGGTGGCAGACTTTGGTCGAAGCTCTCTTGGTGGGGGCATCCGTGTTGGGATCGTTCTTCGAGTGTGGAAACATTCGAAACATCCCACGTTTGGTCTCCTCGCGCTAACCCCGTAGCGTGTGGTTTTTAGCGGGCTCCAGGCCCGCTTTTTTTTCGCCTGGACAAACGTTTGCCGTGTCTGAGTTCAACGACATGCGCGTTTGGTTCCACGACAAAGGGAGCGCCACGGCGCTCCCTTTGTCATTTCATGCCGCCGCGTAGCGCGCTGCTTACGCGGTTTTCGCTTCGGCCAGCTTCAGCTCGTCGATCATGCGGGCGCGCATCACGAACTTTTGCGCCTTGCCGGTGACGGTCATCGGCAGTTCGTCGACGAAGCGGATATAGCGCGGAATTTTGTAGTGCGCGATCTGCCCGTGGCAAAACTCGCGGATTTCTTCCTCGCTCGCCTGTTCGCCCGGCCGCACGACGATCCACGCGCACACTTCCTCCCCGTACTTCTGATCCGGCACGCCGAACACCTGCACCGACTGCACCTTCGGATGGCGGAAGAGGAATTCTTCGATCTCGCGCGGATAAATGTTCTCGCCGCCGCGAATCAGCATGTCCTTCAGCCGCCCGACGATGTTGCAGTAACCTTCAGCGTCGAGCGTCGCGAGGTCGCCGGTGTGCATCCAGCCGTCGACGATCGCCTCGCGCGTCTTCGCGTCGTCGTTCCAGTAGCCCTTCATCACCGAGTAGCCGCGCGTGCACAGTTCGCCCGTCTCGCCGACCGGCACGATGTTGCCCAGCGGATCGACGATCTTCACCTCCAGATGCGGCTGAATGCGCCCAACGGTCGTCGTGCGCTTGTCGAGCGGATCGGTGGTCGAGCTCTGAAACGACACCGGACTAGTCTCCGTCATCCCGTACGCGATCGTGATCTCGCTCAGGTGCATCGTCGAAACGACGCGCTTCATCGTCTCGATCGGGCACGGCGAGCCCGCCATGATGCCGGTGCGCAGGCGGCTCAGGTCGTACTTCGAGAAGTCGGGATGATCGAGTTCGGCGATGAACATCGTCGGCACGCCGTGCAGCGCCGTGCATTTCTCCTCATGGACAGCGGCGAGCGTCGCGCCCGGGTCGAACGCTTCGCCCGGAAACACCATCGCGCAGCCGGTCGAGACGCACGCCAGCACGGCCAGCACCATGCCGAAACAGTGATACAGCGGCACGGGAATGCAAAGCGAATCCTGCTCCGTGAGCCGCATCGCCATCGCGATGTAGCGCGCGTTGTTGACAATGTTCCGATGCGTCAGCGTCGCGCCCTTCGGATTGCCGGTCGTGCCGCTCGTGAACTGGATGTTGATCGCGTCGTCCGGACCGAGCTGCGCTTCCAGCGCGTCCAGTTTCGCCGCACCGGCCTGCTCGCGGCCCGTGCGCATCACATCGTCGAAGTTGAGCATGCCGGGCGTCTTGCCTTCGCCCATGCGGATCACGGCGCGCAGTTCCGGCAGCTTCGCGGCGTTTAGCGCGTTCGGCGCGGCGCCGGCGAGTTCGGGTGCGAGCGCCTGAAGCATCTCCAGATATTTCGACGACTTGAAATGCTCGGCCGCGATGATCGCCTTGCAGCCGACCTTGTTCAGCGCGTATTCGAGTTCGGAAAGCCGGTACGCCGGATTGATGTTCACCAGCACCGCGCCCATGCGCGCGGTGGCGAATTGCGTCAGCAGCCATTCGGCCCGGTTCGGCGACCAGATGCCGACGCGGTCGCCCGCCCGGATGCCGAGCGCGAGCAGCCCGCTCGCCAGCACGTCGACTTCATTGGCGAACTCGCGCCAGGTCCAGCGGATGTTCTGCTCGCGGAACACGACCGCCGGGCGGTCGGGAAACCGGCCCACTGTTTCGAGAAGAAATCGCGAAACGGTTGCGTTCGTCAACGGGATGTCGGCCGCGCCGCGAACGTGGGAAATGCCGTCGCGCGGTTCGATCTGCGCGCCGGCTTGCGTCGGTTCAATTGCCATCGATGGTCTCCGCCAAGGTGAATCGCCGCCCGATGAAGGCTAAATGGAGGCCATTGTGCATCGCAAGACGCATACGGGCATTGAGTGTTTCCCCGCAATGCCGATTTGCCACCGGCAACAAAAATCGCGCTGGATCAATGACTTATCGACGAATCGAACGTGACCTACATAACCGTTATGCAGTTTTGCGTGCGCGATTTGCCGATTTGGAGCATAAAAAAAGCAGCCCGAAGGCTGCTTTCTCGTTCTGCTGAACGCCGCGCGGCGCGTCACGCTCAGTGCTTCGCGTGCGCCTTGCGCAGACGCTGGATTGCTGCGAGCTGAGCCGTCGCATAGGCGAGTTCCGCTTGCGCGGTCGCGTACTCGAGCTCCGAGGTGTTGTTCTGAATCGCTTCCTCGGCACGCTTCTTCGCCTGCTCTGCCTTCGCTTCGTCGAGATCGGCGCCGCGGATGGCGGTATCGGCGAGCACGGTCACGATGCCCGGCTGGATTTCGAGAATCCCGCCTGCAACGAACACGAACTCTTCCGAGCCGTCTTCCGCCTCGATGCGCACCGCGCCCGGACGAATGCGCGTGATGAGCGGCGTGTGGCCGGGCAGAATGCCCAGTTCACCCGCTTCGCCCGGCAGCGCGACGAATTTCGCCTGGCCCGAGAAGATCTGCTCTTCCGCGCTGACGACGTCTACCTTGATGGTTGCCATTTATGTCGACTCCTGGTGAGTGTTGTTCGCGGACGCCAGCCGTCAGACCGACGCCCCAGAGACACACCCGACCTTTACTGGATCTTCTTGGCCTTTTCGAAGGCTTCGTCGATCGTGCCGACCATGTAGAACGCCTGCTCCGGCAGATGATCGCACTCACCGTCGACGATCATCTTGAAGCCGCGGATGGTTTCCTTCAGCGGCACGTACTTGCCCGGCGAACCCGTGAACACTTCCGCGACGTGGAACGGCTGCGACAGGAAACGCTGGATCTTGCGCGCGCGCGAGACCGACAGCTTGTCTTCCGGCGACAGTTCGTCCATGCCCAGAATCGCGATAATGTCGCGCAGTTCCTTGTAGCGCTGCAGCGTTTGCTGCACGCCACGCGTGATCGAGTAGTGTTCTTCACCGATCACATGCGGGTCGATCTGACGCGAGGTCGAGTCGAGCGGGTCCACTGCCGGATAGATACCGAGCGAAGCGATGTCACGCGACAACACGACGGTTGCGTCCAAGTGGCCGAAGGTCGTAGCCGGCGACGGGTCGGTCAAGTCATCGGCAGGAACGTACACGGCCTGAACCGACGTGATCGAGCCGGTCTTGGTCGACGTGATGCGCTCTTGCAGCTTGCCCATTTCTTCAGCCAGCGTCGGCTGATAGCCCACTGCCGAAGGCATACGGCCGAGCAGAGCGGACACTTCCGTACCCGCCAGCGTGAAACGGTAGATGTTGTCGACGAAGAAGAGAACGTCGAGGCCTTCGTCACGGAAGTGCTCGGCCATCGTCAGACCGGTCAGCGCGACGCGCAGACGGTTGCCCGGCGGCTCGTTCATCTGGCCGTACACCAGCGCCACTTTGTCCAGAACGTTCGAGTCCTTCATTTCGTGATAGAAGTCGTTCCCTTCACGGGTACGCTCGCCAACACCCGCGAACACGGAATAACCGCCGTGTTCCTTCGCGATGTTGTTGATGAGTTCCATCATGTTCACGGTCTTGCCCACGCCCGCACCGCCGAACAGACCGACCTTGCCGCCCTTTGCGAACGGGCAGATCAGATCGATAACCTTGATGCCGGTTTCGAGCAGTTCCGTCGACGGCGACAGCTCGTCGAACTTCGGCGCTTGCTGGTGAATCGAGCGCGTCGTTTCCGAGCTGATCGGACCGGCTTCGTCGATCGGACGGCCGAGCACGTCCATGATGCGGCCCAGAGTCGGCTTGCCGACCGGCACGCTGATGGGCTTGCCCGTGTTCTTGACCACCGTGCCGCGGCGCAGACCGTCGGATGCACCCAGACAGATGGTGCGCACCACGCCGTCGCCCAGCTGCTGCTGGACTTCGAGCGTCAGTTCGGTGCCTTCCAGAATGAGCGCGTCGTAGATCTTCGGCATTTGCGCACGCGGGAATTCCACGTCGATAACGGCGCCGATGCACTGTACGATCTTGCCTTCTACCAAAGCAGTAGTACTCATCGCATTTCCTTTAGATACTATGTTCTTTCACGCGGTCAGCAAAATCAGACCGCTGCGGCGCCGCCGACGATTTCCGACAGTTCTTTCGTAATCGCGGCCTGGCGGCTCTTGTTGTAGACGAGCTGCAGTTCGTTGATCACGGTCTTCGCATTGTCCGAGGCGGCCTTCATCGCGACCATCCGCGCCGATTGCTCCGACGCCATGTTTTCCGCGACTGCCTGATAGACGAGCGCTTCGACGTAGCGCACGAGCAGCTCGTCCACCACGGTTTGCGCGTCCGGCTCGTAGATGTAATCCCACGAGGTCTTCGGCGTCTCGCCTTCTTGCTTGTCCGCTTCCTTGTGCAGGTCTTCCGCCGACAACGGCAGCAGCTGCTCGATCACCGCTTCCTGCTTCATCGTGTTGATGAAGCGCGTGTACGCCAGGTACACCGCGTTGATCTTGCCTTCCGAGTACAAGTCGAGCTGCACCTTGATCGCGCCGATCAGCTTTTCCAGATGCGGCGTGTCGCCCAGTTGCACGACTTGCGACACGACCTTGGCCTTCAGCCGGTTCAGGAAGCCGAGACCTTTGCCGCCGATCGCGGACGCTTCGATCTGCACACCGCTCTGGTCGAGTTCCCTGATCTTGCTCAGCGACGCACGCAGCACGTTCGTGTTCATGCCGCCGCACAGACCCTTGTCGGTCGTGACGAGGATCAGGCCGGCCGTCTTCACGCCCTTGTTCTCGACCATGAACGGGTGGCGATACTCAGGGTTCGCCTTGCTCATGTGCGATGCGATTGCGCGGACCTTGTCGGCATACGGACGGGCGGAACGCATGCGTTCCTGGGCGCGACGCATCTTCGATGCGGCGACCATTTCCATCGCTTTGGTGATCTTGCGCGTGTTCTGCACGCTCTTGATCTTGCCGCGAATTTCCTTCATTCCAGCCATTGCTTACTCCTTGATCGAAGCCGCGCGAAGCGTATGCCCCGCGCGATGCCTCAATATCCCGATCAATAAGCGCCCGACTTCTTGAAGTCCTTCAGCGCGGCATGCAGTGCGCCTTCGTCGTCCTTCGACAAGTCTTTATTGTCTTCGATGCGCTTAATCAGATCGCCGTGGCTGGTCTTCAGGAATTCGCGCAGGCCCTTTTCGAAAGGCAGAACTTGCGAGACTTCGAGATCGTCCAGGTAGCCGTTGTTGGCTGCGAACAGCGCAACCGACAGTTCCCACACTTGCAGCGGTTGATACTGCGGCTGCTTCAGCAGTTCCGTCACGCGGCGCCCGCGTTCGAGCTGCTTGCGGGTGGCTTCGTCCAGATCCGATGCGAACTGCGCGAACGCAGCCAGCTCGCGATACTGCGCGAGGTCGGTACGGATACCGCCCGACAGCTTCTTCACGACCTTGGTCTGAGCCGCACCACCGACGCGCGACACCGACACGCCCGCGTTGATCGCGGGACGGATACCGGCGTTGAACAGGTCGGTTTCCAGGAAGATCTGGCCGTCGGTAATCGAGATCACGTTCGTCGGAACGAACGCGGTCACGTCGCCGGCTTGCGTTTCGATGACGGGCAGTGCCGTCAGCGAGCCGCTCTTGCCCTTCACTTCACCGTTGGTGAACTTCTCGACGTAATCTTCCGAGACGCGAGCCGCACGCTCGAGCAGACGCGAGTGCAGATAGAACACGTCACCCGGATACGCTTCACGGCCCGGCGGACGGCGCAGCAGCAGCGAAATCTGGCGATACGCCCACGCTTGCTTGGTCAAATCGTCATAAACGATCAGCGCGTCTTGCCCGCGATCGCGGAAGTATTCGCCCATCGTGCAGCCGGCGTACGGTGCGAGGTATTGCATCGCGGCCGATTCCGAAGCCGAAGCCGCCACGACGATGGTGTAAGCCATCGCGCCGGTTTCTTCGAGCTTGCGCACCACGTTCATGATCGACGAAGCCTTCTGGCCGATTGCGACGTAGATACAGAAAAGGTCTTTGCCCTTCTGGTTGATGATCGCGTCGACGGCCACCGCGGTCTTGCCGCACTGACGGTCGCCGATGATCAGTTCGCGCTGGCCACGGCCGATCGGCACCATCGAGTCGATCGACTTCAGACCCGTTTGCACCGGCTGCGACACCGACTTACGCCAGATCACGCCCGGCGCGATCTTTTCGATGGCGTCCGTCGCCTTCGCGTTGATCGGGCCCTTGCCGTCGATCGGGTTGCCGAGCGCATCGACCACGCGGCCGATGAGTTCCGGACCAACCGGCACTTCGAGAATGCGGCCCGTCGTCTTGACGATGTCGCCTTCCGAGATGTGCTCGTACTGACCGAGAATAACGGCGCCGACCGAGTCACGTTCGAGGTTCAGCGCGAGGCCGAAGGTGTTGCCCGGGAATTCGAGCATTTCGCCCTGCATCACGTCCGACAGGCCGTGGATACGCACGATACCGTCGGTCACGGAGATCACGGTGCCCTGGTTGCGAACGTCCGCGCTCGCTTCAAGGCCCTGGATCCGGCTCTTGATCAGCTCGCTGATCTCAGAGGGATTGAGTTGCATTATTCGCTCCTGATAGTCAATTCTGTTGCGTGCCAGCTAAGGCGCTTCTTTGGAAGCGTCAGGCGGTCAGAGCCGTCTGCATGCTGGCGAGGCGCGCGCGGACCGAGGTATCGAGCACTTCGTCGCCAACCGTCACGCGAACGCCGCCGATCAGCGACTGATCGATTTCGACGATCGGTTTCAGCTTGCGCTGGAACTTGCGTTCGAGGCTTGCAACGAGGTCGTTCAACTGTTCGCCTTCGAGGGGGAACGCGCTCACGATGTGAGCATCGGCAGCACCTTCACGGGCGTTCTTCAGCTCGTCGAACTGGACGGCGATTTCCGGCAGCAGCGGCAGGCGATGGTTCTCCACCAGCATGCCGACGAAATTCTTCGCCTGAGGCTGGCTCTGCGCGAGCGGCGACTTCACTGCGGCGAGCAGCAGGTCGACGATTTGCTGACGGTTCACCTTCGGGTTCGAAGCGACCGATTCCACTTCGGGCAGACGCGCAACCTGTGCCAGCTCCTCGACGAAGGTGGACCAGCCCGCGAGATCGCCGCTTTCGGCTACGCGGAACAGCGCTTCTGCGTAAGGACGAGCGATGGTTGCAAGTTCGGCCATGATCAGAGCTCGGCTTTGAGTTGATTCAGCAGATCGGCGTGAGCCTTCTGATCGACTTCGCGTTTCAGAATCTGCTCGGCGCCTTTGACAGCCAGTGCCGCGACTTCAGCGCGCAGCGTCTCGCGCGCCTTCACGACCTGCTGGTCGGCGTCCGCCTTGGCTTGCGCGACGATGCGCGCGGCTTCGGCCTGGGCGTTTGCCTTGATTTCTTCCGCGACTGAGGCTGCGCGCTTTTCAGCGTCGGCGATGCGTTGCTGGCCGTCGTTGCGCGCTTGCGCGAGTTCCTGGTCGACGCGCTTGTGCGCGGCTTCGAGTTCCGCTTTGCCCTTGTCGGCGGCGGCGAGGCCGTCGGCAATCTTTTTCGAGCGCTCGTCGAGGGCGTTGATCAACGGCGGCCACACGAACTTCATCGTGAACCACGCGAGGATCAGAAACACGACCATTTGCGCAAACAGGGTTGCGTTGAGATTCACGGTGTTTCCTTAAACGTTGCTTGATCGGAGGTGAAACGGTTAAAAGGCGCTCATCGGCTTGTTGAGCTCGATCAGCGCCTCATCCGTTCCGTTCAGGCGTCTTTAAAAGTCAGACGCACAGTTCCGAGGAACCTCAGCCTGCGAGCTTCGCGAGCAGCGGGTTCGCGAACGCAAACAGCATTGCCACACCAACGCCGATCAGGAACGCCGCGTCGATCAGACCAGCCAGCAGGAACATCTTGGTCTGCAGCGGGTTCATCAGTTCCGGCTGGCGGGCACATGCTTCGATGTACTTGCCGCCCATCAGACCGATACCGATACAGGCGCCGATTGCACCCAGGCCGATGATGATGCCGATACCGATGGCGGTCAGACCCTGGATGTTGGCGATGAAAGCTTGCATGATCACTCCTTTGATTTAAAGACTTTGGAACTGGATTTATAAAAAACGAAAACCTGAAACTGAACGATTCCGGAACGTGCCGTCACGCGTCAGTGCGAATCATGCGCCTGGCCGATGTACACCAGCGTCAGCATCATGAAAATGAACGCCTGCAACAACACGATCAGAATGTGGAAGATCGCCCAGACCGTGCCCGCGACCACATGGCCGATGAAACCGAGCACGGAAGCGTCCGCACCGAACGTCCACATGCTGCCCAGAAGGGCGATCAGCAGGAACAGCAGTTCGCCGGCGTACATGTTGCCGAACAGCCGCATGCCGAGCGAAACCGTCTTGGCGACGAACTCGATGATGTTCAGCGCGAGGTTCGGAATCCACAGCAGCGGATGCGCGCCGAACGGAGCGGACAGGAGTTCATGCACGAAGCCACCTGCGCCCTTGATCTTGAAGTTGTAGTAGATCATCAGCACGAACACGCCGAGCGCGATGCCGATGGTGCCGTTCAGATCGGCCGTCGGCACGATGCGATGGTGGGGCAGAACGTGTTCGAGACCCAGCCAGCCGATCACGCGGCCCGGCAAATCAACGGGGATGAAGTCGAGCGAATTCATCAGCGCGACCCAGACGAACACGGTCAGTGCGAGCGGAGCGATGAAGCGGCGGCTGCCGTGGATCATCGACTTCGACTGGTCTTCGACCATTTCGACCAGCATCTCGATGGCGCACTGGAAACGGCCGGGAACACCGGACGTCGCCTTGCGCGCCGCAAGACCGAGAATGAGAATGGTCACGAGACCGCACACGATCGACCAGAACAGCGTGTCGAGATTCCAGACGTGGATATCGAAAATCGACGCCTGTGTGTGCGTGGAAAGATTCTGCAAGTGGTGCGCAATGTACTCGGACGGATCCAGAGCGTGCGTTCCTTCGCTAGCTGCCATATCGTTAAAGCCACCCAAATTGTCAAAAATCTTTCGCCGCCTGTCGGTGCCGAGCCGCCGCATCGCGTCGCGGCTCCAGCCCGAGAGGCCCGAGTGCGGAACATGATCCGCACCTGTACATAACTGATGCTACTTGCTACCCGTGCTGCAGGCACTTACCTGGGACGTCAAGAATCGTCACCGAAGCGCCATTGCAACCCAGTAAGTCTTCAGGGCGACGATGTACGTAACGAGCAAGGGCAGCCACAACGCGCTCTTGTACCAGTACGCGACCGCCACGAACATGGCGATCGTCGCTCCCATCTTGAGCGCCTCGCCGATCATCCAGCTCATGACCGTCTCCGCGCCGCTTTTCGCTTTCAGGCGCGAGGCGAACAAGGCGCTCGGCACCCAGCAGATTGCTCCCCCCAGAAATGCGGACAGCGCAGCATCGCCCGGCGGCTTGTAGAACAGCCACCACAACAGCGTCGCACCCAGGGACAAAACCATTTGCGCCGCCACGACTCTAAAAGGCGTGACACGCGATGGACGACTCACCTCGGGGCCAAACAGCTTCTCTGCCTGATCCCGCGTGAGCGGAACGATATTGTTTTCTTGCGCTTCGGCATCCCACGAGTCGTTCGACGAACTGCGCGGCTGATTTCCGGAGGCGTTCGCCTCGCCGGTTGCGTGAGCGTCCGGCGCTCGATTTTCCTCTCGCACCGTCTTCAAACCTTCAACCAAAAGTCCGGGAAATCACCTTGCGCTTTCGCAGCGCTTTCGAGGTGGCCTAGCTGATAAATCCGGGCGATTGTAAGCGATTGTTGTCGGGGATTCAATAGTTTAGGTGTGTCAAAAGCCAAGCGGACAAACCTTAAAAAACGGTCTCAAAAGTGAGACTTTCCTTGCAATTGCAAGGAGATTATCAGTCGATGGAAGAGCTTCCGATCAGCATCAAACGAGCGCCCAACCGATGCACATCGCCACGATCCAGAACGGTATCGACACGATGTGAAACGGCATCCACATGCCCTTTTCGCCCGACAGTCTGACCGCGATCAGATTGGCCAGCGAACCGATCGCCACGCCGAAACCGCCGACGCTCACGCCGAAAGCGAGCGCGCGCCAATCCTTGGAGAACTCCGCGAGAACGATGGCCGCGGGCACGTTGCTGATCGCTTGTGAAAGCACGGCGCCGGCCGCGTACGCGCGCACCGGCGTGCCGATGCCGAGATGCGCGATCGCCGCGTGAATCGACGGCAACGCGGCCGCGCTGCGCAGCACGATGAACATCAACACGAAGATGAGCAACAGCAGCCAGTCGATCCGGAACACGACTTCGCGACGCCACAGCAGAAAGACGATCGCGAGCACGGCGAGCGCGGGGCCGGCGTGATGCGCATCGGCGAGGGCGACAAACGCGGAGAACGCAAGCACGCTGACGCCGCACAGCACGCGATCGACGCGATGTTCTTCGACATCGCCCGATAGATCGAGCGGTTCGGCACGGAACATCGCGAACGTGACGACGCCGAGCAGCGCCATCAGCGCGGCGCACAGCGGCAACAGCGCCCACACAAACGCCGGGAAGCCGACGCCGCTCGTCTGCCATAGAAAGAGGTTCTGCGGGTTGCCGAGCGGCGTGAGGACCGATCCCGCATTGACTGCCAGCGCGATCACGATGACGAGCCGCTTGATCGGCAGCGGCGCGAGCTTGTGCAGCGACAACGCGAGCGGCACGACTGCGAAGAGCGCGACGTCGTTGGTCAGCACGGTCGACAGGCCCGCTGCGAGCGCGACGAGCAAGAGCGCAAGAGTTCGCTCACCGTGAATGTGATGCACGAGCCGATGCGCGGCCCACATCAGGAATCCTGACAATTCGATCGCTTTGGTCAGGATCAGGAGACCGGCGAGCGTGAGCACCGTCTGCCAGTCGACGAGGCCGGGCAGCGACATCATCGGCCGCGGATGCGCGATCTGCAGCGCGATCAGCGCGACGACGAGAATCGACAGAACCGGCTCTTTGGAGACGGCTCGCCAAATACGCGTGAAGAGATCGGACCGCGGGCGATCTGCGTTGAATTCGGACAAGTGGCGCGAATTCAGGCTGCGGGCGTGGTCGTCTCGATGCTGCCGCGCAGCTTCGTCAGAATGCCTTCGAGCGAGTCGAGATTGCCGAAGTCGATCGTGACCTTGCCGCGCCCTCTTCCGCCGAGCTTGATCTTCACGTTCGCGGACAGCAGATCCGACAGCTCTTCTTCCAGCCGACGCGTATCACGTCCGCCATCGTTCGCGGCGCGCGCTTTTGTCGCAGGCGCCTCTTTTGTTGTTGCTGCGACGAGACGTTCGGTTTCACGCACCGACAGGCGACGGTTCACGACGTGATTGGCAAGCTGGATCTGCGTAGCGGCGTCGACCGCGAGCAGCGCGCGCGCGTGGCCCATGTCGAGGTCGCCGGCGAGCAGCATCGTCTGCACGGGCGTTGCAAGGTTCAGCAGGCGCAGCAGATTCGACACCGCACTGCGCGAGCGTCCGACCGACTCGGCGGCCTGTTCATGCGTGAAGCGGAATTCATCGAGCAGACGCTGGATGCCCTGCGCCTCTTCCAGCGGGTTCAGGTCCTCACGCTGGATGTTCTCGATCAGCGCCATCGCCGCAGCAGCCTGATCTGGCACGTTTTTTACCAGAACCGGAACTTCGTCAAGACCGGCCATGCGCGCGGCGCGGAAACGTCGCTCGCCCGCGATGATTTCGTAGTGATCGTCACCGACCGAGCGCACGAGAATGGGCTGCATCAGGCCTTGTGCACGTATGCTCGCGGCGAGCTCCTGGAGCGCGCCTTCGTCCATGCGTGTACGCGGCTGATATTTGCCGGCCTGCAGCTTGTCGAGCGGCAGCACCGTGGGCGTGCCTTCGCCGCGCACGGCTTCCGTGATGTCGACGCTGCCGCCGAGCAATGCATCCAGGCCACGGCCCAACCCCTTCTTCTTCATCACAGCGCTCATTTCGGTTCCTCCGTCGGCGTTCTCTGCCGCATCGAATGGGTTTCTTAGTTGACGACGTCGAGCGCGCGTACGCGCTCGATCATTTCCGTGCCGAACTGGATATACGCCTGCGCGCCGCGCGACGACTTGTCGAACACGACGCCCGGCAGCCCGTAGCTCGGCGCTTCGGCGAGGCGCACATTTCGCGGGATCACAACGTCGAACAACTTGCTGCCAAAGTGTTCCTTCAATTGATCCGACACTTGCTGCTGCAACGTAATTCGGGGATCGAACATCACGCGCAGAAGGCCGATGACCTTGAGATCGCGATTCAGATTCGCGTGGACCTGCTTGATGGTATTGACGAGATCGGACAGCCCTTCCAGCGCGAAGTATTCGCACTGCATCGGAATCACGACGCCGTGTGCGGCGCAGAGCGCGTTGAGCGTCAGCAAGGAAAGCGCCGGAGGGCAATCGATCAGCACAAAATCATAGTCATCGACTACTTCGGCAATCGCGGCGCGCAGAATGCGTTCGCGATTTTCCATATCCACGAGTTCGACTTCGGCGCCTGCCAGTTCGCGATTGGCCGGCAGCACGTCGTAATTGACGGCGGGTGGCCGCACGCGCGCCTCCCGAAGCGTGATGCCATCGACCAGCACTTCGTAGACGGTGTTCTCGCAGGCCGCCTTGTCGATGCCGCTGCCCATCGTGGCGTTGCCCTGCGGATCGAGGTCGATCAGCAGCACGCGCTGATCGAGCCCTGCGAGGCTTGCCGCGAGATTGACCGCTGTCGTGGTCTTTCCAACGCCGCCCTTCTGATTTGCGACGCAGAAGATTTTTGCCATCGTTTAGTGTCCTCGTTTCTTCGCTGTCAGAAGATCAGCGTGGCTGGAATGCCGAATGGAAACCGCACGGCGGACCGTTATTCTGGATCGACGGCAATCTCGACCAGATGCCGCTCCGCATCGAGCATCGGAACGATCAGGCGCTCGATACCGAGCACCTTGGCCCCTGCCGGGAGACGCGTGGCTTCGGCATCGGGCCTCACGCCCTTCATTGCCAGAATCCGTCCATCATCGGCAACCAGATGACGCGAAAGTGTAACGAAATCGGAGAGCTCTGCGAATGCGCGCGACACGATTACGTCAAATTTTTCTTGCACTTCGACGCCCGGACGTAAACTTTCGACGCGCCCCGTCACAACCGACAGATTGCTCAGACCTAACTGCACCTTCACTTGCGACTGAAATGCAGTTTTCTTGTGAACGATATCGTTCAACGTGACACGCAGTTCCGGCAGTGCGATCGCCAGCACGACGCCGGGTAAGCCGCCGCCCGAACCAACGTCCAACGCTGCTGCAGGTTTACGCGCCGATACAGCCGGCACGATGGCAAGCGAGTCCAGGATGTGCTGGATCATCATCTGCTGCGGATCGCGGATCGCTGTCAGGTTATAAACGGCGTTCCACTTGCCGAGCAGCGCGACATAATCGAGCAGCGACTGTTTTTGCGACGACGACAGCGCAAGGCCGAGCTCGGCGACGCCCTTCTCGAGCGTCGTCGCCAAGATTGGATTGCGTTCGGTCATTGAACCGCCGTCGGGTTAGCGGATGCGGCATCGTCGCCGGCCGAATTGCGGCCACGACGACCCGCGCCGCGCTTCAGATGAACCATCAGGAGCGATATCGCGGCGGGAGTGATGCCTGAGATGCGCGATGCTTGCCCGATCGTCTCTGGGCGGTGTTGCAGCAACTTCTGGCGCGCCTCGAAGGACAAGCCACGGACCTCGTTATAGTCGAGACTCTCGGGCAAGCGCGTATTCTCCTGCGCGCCGTTGCGGACGATCTCGTCGGCCTGCCGATCGATATAACCCTGATACTTCACGCCGATTTCGATCTGTTCCTTGATCTGCGCCGCGAGTACCGGGTCTTCGGCGAGCGTCGCTTCGGGACCACATGTGCCGTCGCGCAGCGCGCAAACGCCGTCATAGGAAACGCCAGGACGACGCAGAAGATCTGCCAAGCTGTATTCGTGATCGATTGGCTTGCCCAACAGAGCCGTAGCCTCGTCCGCCGGCAGAGTCTTCGGATTGACCCACGTCGAGCGGAGGCGTTGTGTTTCACGTGAAACAGCGTCGCGTTTGCGGCTGAATGCGTCCCAACGGACGTCGTCGATTACACCCAACTCGCGTCCGACCTCGGTCAGGCGCATATCCGCGTTGTCTTCGCGCAGCGAGAGACGATATTCTGCACGGCTCGTGAACATCCGATACGGCTCAGAGACGCCACGCGTGACGAGATCGTCCACGAGAACGCCCAGATAAGCCTGATCGCGACGCGGCGACCACGCCTCTTTCTCTTGCACTTGCAGCCCCGCATTGATGCCCGCGAGCAAGCCCTGCGCTGCAGCTTCTTCGTAGCCTGTCGTACCATTGATCTGTCCGGCGAAGAACAAACCGCCGATTGCTTTCGTTTCCAACGATGCCTTCAGCGCGCGCGGATCGAAATAATCGTATTCGATCGCGTAACCCGGCCGCAGGATGTGCGCGTGCTCCAGACCGCGCATCGACCGGACGAGATTGAGCTGGACATCGAACGGCAGGCTGGTCGAAATGCCATTCGGATAGAACTCGTTCGTCGTCAGCCCTTCCGGCTCCAGGAAGATCTGGTGCGCGTCTTTCGAAGCAAAACGATGAATCTTGTCCTCGATCGACGGGCAGTAGCGCGGTCCAACGCCCTCGATGACGCCCGCATACATGGGCGAGCGGTCCAACCCGGAGCGGATGATGTCGTGCGTCTGCGCGTTCGTATGCGTGACCCAGCACGGCACCTGCTGCGGATGCTGCTCCACTCGTCCGAGGAACGAAAACACTGGAATCGGATCGAGATCGCCGGGTTGCTCTTCCAGCTTCGAGAAATCGATCGTGCGCCCGTCGATACGAGGCGGCGTGCCGGTCTTGAGCCGGCCTTGCGGAAGCTTCAGCTCCTTCAAACGCGCCGACAGTGAAACCGCTGCCGGATCGCCCGCACGACCACCGACGTAATTATTCAACCCGACGTGAATCTTTCCATCGAGGAACGTGCCCGCTGTCAGCACCACCGCACGGGAACGAAAACGCAGACCAACTTGCGTCACTGCGCCGACCACGCGATCACCTTCGACCATCAAATCGTCGACGGCTTGCTGAAAAAGCCACAAATTCGGCTGATTTTCGAGCCGATGACGGATCGCCTGCTTGTAGAGGAGACGATCCGCCTGCGCGCGCGTCGCCCGCACCGCCGGCCCCTTCGAAGAGTTGAGAATGCGAAACTGGATACCCGACTCGTCCGTCGCCGCGGCCATGGCGCCGCCGAGCGCGTCGACTTCCTTGACGAGATGGCCTTTGCCAATCCCGCCGATCGACGGATTGCAGCTCATCTGGCCCAGCGTCTCGATGTTATGGGTCAAAAGTAGCGTCTTGCAGCCCATGCGCGCGGAGGCGAGTGCCGCCTCAGTGCCTGCGTGACCGCCGCCAACGACGATCACATCAAATTCTGTGGGATAAAGCATTGGAGATCTCGTGT
Organism: Caballeronia pedi; assembly: GCF_001544915.2. Taxonomy (GTDB): domain Bacteria; phylum Pseudomonadota; class Gammaproteobacteria; order Burkholderiales; family Burkholderiaceae; genus Caballeronia; species Caballeronia pedi. The sequence continues at coordinate 149,746 of NZ_FCOE02000004.1, forward strand.
ACGAACGACACGAACCTGAAGAGGGAATAGCTTTGAATTATAACGGTTTCCTTCCTGCCTCGAATTCGATCGACCGTCCATGGACGAAAAAAATGGCGTGTTTCACGTGAAACACGCCATCGACGGGCACTGCACGTGTCGCGTTTAAGCCACCTTTTTCGTCAGACCAAGATACGTCTCGATGACTTGCGGATCATGCTGGAGAACGTCGGCTTTTCCTTCGAGAGCGAATTCACCCGTCTCAAGCACATAGCCATAATCAGAGATTTGCAACGCGGCCCGTGCGTTCTGCTCGATTAACAGCGTTGCCACGCCAGTCTGACGCAGTGCGCTAATGATGTGAAAGATCTCCTTCACAATCAACGGTGCGAGGCCAAGGCTCGGCTCATCCAGCATGAGCAACTGCGGTTTTCCCATCAAGGCGCGCCCAACGGCGAGCATCTGCCGCTCCCCGCCCGACAGCGTTCCTGCTGCCTGTTTGCGCCGCTCCTTCAGACGAGGAAACAGTTCGAAGACGTGCTCGAGTTGGTCGAGGTAGTTTCGCTCCCCCGCCCGCTTGCGCCGATACGCCCCTAGCACGAGATTGTCTTCCACCGCCATAGTCGCGAACAATTCGCGTTTTTCGGGTACGAGGCACATCCCACGAGAAACGCGACGCTCGATCGGCAGCACCGACACCTCTTCGCCGAGATATCGCACGCTGCCCTTCGAATGACCCGTTTGCGGCAACGCGCCCATGATTGCGTTGAGCAACGTCGACTTGCCAGCGCCATTCGGCCCGATCACGGAAACGATCTGCCCCGCGCCGACCGTGAGCTTCCCATCGTGCAGCGCTTCTACCTTGCCATAGCGCACGGACAAGCCATCCACCTGCAGAATTGCGTTTTCCACTGCATTCGATTCCTTCGCCATCACTCCACCCCGCCCAGATACGCTTCGAGCACCGCCGGATCCTTCTGCACGTCCTTCGGCAAACCTTCCGCGATCTTCGTCCCGAACTCCATCACTACGAGTCGATCCGTGAGATTCATCACGAAGTCCATGTCGTGTTCGACAAGAAGAATGCTCATGCCTTCGGCGCGCAGTTTTCGCAGCAACTCGGCGAGTTGCTGCTTTTCCTGATAACGCAAACCCGCAGCCGGTTCGTCGAGCAGCAACAGCGTCGGGTCGCAGCACAGCGCCCGCGCGATTTCGAGAATCCGCTGCTGACCTAGCGCGAGACTGCCGGCTTCACTGTAAATATGTTTCTCCAGCCCGACGCGTGCGATCTGCTTCGCGGCCTCTGCCATCAACCGCGCCTCTTCCGCCGCGTTCAGACGCACGACGCTGCGCCACACGCCCGTTTTGCCACGTAAGTGCGCGCCGATTGCGACGTTCTCCAGCACGGTCATCCCCGGCAGCATCTTGACGTGCTGGAACGTCCGTCCGATGCCACGCTTGACGATTTCACGTGAAGTGAGTTTCTCGATCCGCTCGCCATGGAAGCTGATCGCGCCGCTGGTCGCCTGAAGCACGCCTGTGACGAGATTGAAGGTCGTCGACTTGCCAGCGCCGTTCGGTCCGATCAATCCGATGATCTCGCCCGCCTTCACCTCGAAACTCACGTCGTTGACCGCGACGAGTCCGCCGAACTGCTTGCGCGCCTTCTCGACGACGAGCAAGCGCTCCCCCGTCACCGGTTTGCTGCGCTGCGGCAATGAATCGCCGTGATCGGGTACGTGAGCGCGCGGCCCGCGCGGAAACAGCCGCGCGACGAACGGCCAAACGCCCTGTCTTGCGTACTGCAGCAACAACACCATCACAACGCCGAAGACGATGATCTCAAAATTGCCGTTCGCACCGAGCAGTTTGGGTAGTAGCGTCTGAAGATAGTCCTGCAGAACGGTGAGGATCGTCGCACCGAGAATCGCACCCCAGACATGCGAGACGCCACCGACCACCGCCATGAACAGGAATTCGATGCCGTGATTCAGGCCGAACGGCGTCGGGTTCACGGCGCGCTGCAAATGCGCGTACAGAAAGCCCGAAACGGCCGCCAGAACCGCCGCGTAGATGAAAATGACCACGCGCATCCACGCGGTGTTGACGCCCATCGCTTCGGCCATCGTGCCGCCGCCGCGCAGCGCGCGAATCGCGCGACCGGGCCGGCTATTAAGCAGATTCTGAACAGAGATCACCGCGAGCAGCACGACGACCCAGATCAGGTAGTAGATGCTGCGGCCGGACTCCAGTTGCCAGCCGAACAGGTTGAGCACGGGAATGCCGTTGATGCCGTCATACTTGCCGAGCAACTCCATGTTGCCGAACAGATAGAACAGCGACAGCCCCCACGCAATCGTCCCGAGCGGCAGAAAATGCCCGGAGAGACGCATCGTGATGAGCCCGAGCAGCAGCGCGATGAACGCCGTCAGCACGACGCCCGCGATCAGCGCCAGCCACGGCGACACGCCATAGCGCGTCGTCAGGAAGGCCGTCGCATACGCGCCCACGCCGACGAACGCGGCCTGTCCGAAGCTCGTCATCCCGCCGATGCCCGTCAGCAGCACCAGTCCGATCGCGACGATCGAATACAGCCCGATGTAGTTCAGCAGCGTGATCCAGTACTCGGGCACGGCGACCGGCCCTGGCAGGATCGGCAGCGCGAAGACGACGAGCAGGAACACCCAGAAAAATCGATATCGATGCAGGAATTTCATCGGCTTACTCCTCGTCCTCGTCCGAATGCGGGCTCGCCAGGCTTCGCCACAGCAGGACCGGAATAATCAAAGTGAAGACGATCACCTCCTTGTACGCGCTCGCCCAGAACGACGAATACGATTCGAGCAGCCCCACGAGCAGCGAACCCGCCGCCGCCAGCGGGTAGCTCACCAGACCGCCCACGATGGCGCCCACGAAGCCCTTCAGACCGATCAGGAAGCCCGAGTCGTAGTAGATCGTGGTAATCGGCGCGACGAGCACGCCGCAGAGCGCGCCGAGGCCCGCCGCGAGCGTGAACGCGAGTCGCCCCGCCTGCGTCGTGCCGATGCCCACGAGACGCGCGCCGAGCCGGTTCACCGAGGTCGCTCGCAGCGCCTTGCCGGAAATCGAGCGGTCGAAATAGAAGTACAGCGCGACGATCAGCACGACGGCCGTCCCGACGACCCACAGGCTCTGCCCGGAGACCGACACGCTGCCGAGATTGAACGTGGCGTCGGAGAACGCGGTCGTGCGCGAGCCTTCCGCGCCGAACATAACGAGGCCGAGGCCGACCATCGCGAAGTGCACCGCCACTGCGACGATCAGCAGCAACAGCGTGCTCGCTTCCGCGATCGGCTCATACGCGAGCCGGTAGACGAACGGTCCCATCGGCACGACGATCAGGAGCGTCAGCGCGATCTGCGCGATCATCGGCAAAGGCTGCGCAAAGGCGGCTTGCGTGATGCCCCAGACCGCTACGGGAAACAGCACATACTTGCCCGCGAGTACGGCGAGCAAACGGCCTATCCGGTGATATCGCGCCGGATGCCTGACGATACCGCCTACTTCGGCGACGAAGCAGCCGATGCCCATCGCGATGAGCAAATAACAGGTCGCGGGCAGCTTCTGCGTCTGCAGCGCGGCCAGTGTGAGCGCGCCGTACGCGACGAACTCCCCCTGCGGAATGAAAATGACGCGTGTCACGGAGAAAACGAGCACCAGAGCGAGCGCGAGCAACGCGTAGATCGCACCCGTGGTGATCCCGTCCTGCGCGAGGATCGCCGCAATCGATAAGTCCATACTTCCTCTTCGGAGCTTCTTCCGAAACAGGCGGTTAAAGAACCGCAGCCGGAACATGTTCAAAGCGGCGCGCCGTTGCCGGTGCGCCGCCCGTTCATCTTGAAAATAAGGCACGCGAACGCGCGATGAAGCGCGTTCTGTCGACTCAGTCGTTCAGCAACTTCCACTTGCCGTCGACGATCTGCACCATGACCCGCGCGCGATTGTCGAAGCCGTTGTGATCGGTCGGCGTCGTGTTCATGATGCCGTGCGACACCGGCAGGTCCTTCAGGTTTTCCAGCGCCGCGCGCAGCCCTTCGCGGAATTCCGGCGTGCCCGGCTGACCCTTCTTCAGCGCCTCGGGAATCGCGCGCTGAAGCATCTGGCCCGCGTCCCACGCGTGACCGCCGAAGGTCGACAGCGAGCCCGCGCCGTACGCCTTCTCGTACGCGTCCTTGTAGGCCGCCGACGACTTCTTCACCGGATTGCTGTCCGGCAACTGCTCGGTCACGAGCACCGGACCCGCGGGCAGGATCTCGCCCTCGCAATCCTTGCCGCACACGCGCAGGAAGTCGTTGTTGGCGACGCCGTGCGTCTGATAGACCTTGCCCTTGTAGCCGCGCTCCTTCAGCGCCTTCGCCGGCAGCGCGGACGGCGTGCCCGCGCCCGCGATCAGCACCGCGTCGGGGTTCGCGCCCATCGTCTTCAGCACCTGGCCGGTCACGGAGGTGTCGGTGCGGTTGAAGCGTTCGTTCGTGACGATCTTCAGCTTGTGCGCCGCCGCCGCCGTGTTGAACACGTTGTACCAGCCGTCGCCGTAGGCATCCGCGAAGCCGATGAAGCCCACCGTCTTCACGCCGTGCTTCTCCATGTAGCTCGCGATCGCATCGGCCATCAGGGCGTCGTTCTGCGGCGTCTTGAAGACCCACGCCTTTTTGGCGTCCATCGGCGAGATGATCGCGGCCGACGCGGCCATCGAGATCATCGGCGTCTTGCCGGCGGCGGCCGGATCGATCATCGCGAGCGAGTTCGGCGTCACCGTGGAACCGACGATCGCATCGACGTGATCTTCATCGATCAGCTTGCGCGTGTTCTGCACGGCGCGGCTCGTGTCGGAGCCGTCATCGAGCACGATCCATTCGACCGACTTTCCGCCGATCTCCTTCGGCAACAATGCGACCGTATTCTTCTCGGGAATCCCGAGCGATGCTGCCGGCCCCGTCGCCGAGAGCGTCACGCCGATCTTCACCTGGGCGAACGCCGCGCCCGCGCCTGCGAGCACGCTGCCCGCGATGGCGAGCGCAATGCCCGTCTTGATCCATGCCTTCTTCGTTTTCATTGTTCGTCTCCAAACGCGCACACTGGCGGTGCTTGCTGCGAGTTGTTATCGATGCGACTTTCGAGGCTAACCAAAGAGCCGCCCCAATCTATTTACCGCGTTACTGCGTGCCAAGGCGAGTTTTCCCTGACCGTTGCGCCGCTGCATGCGAGGCTTTGCGCCCTCTTCTTTCGCCGCGGCTTTTCACTGCCCAGCGCAGAAAAAAGGCGCGTTGTGTAGCTAACGCGCCTTTGTCTCCGAATCAGTCCATATGCGATTCTCGTCAGTTGCCCGAGAGCTTCCATTTGCCGCCGACGATCTCCACCATCACGCGTGCGCGCTGGTCCAGTCCGGAGTGATCGTTGGGGCTCATGTTGAAGATGCCGTGCGACGCCGGCAGATTCTTCGTCTCTTCGATGGCCGCGCGCAACGCTTCGCGGAACGCCGGCGTGCCGGGCTGGCCCTTCTTCAGCGCGACAGGAATCGCGCGCTGCAGAATAAGGCCCGCGTCCCACGCATGGCCGCCGAACGTCGACACCGAACCCGCGCCATACGCGCCTTCATAGGCCTTCTTGTATGTGAGCGCGGCCTGCTTGACGGGATTGCTGTCCGGCAGTTGCTCCGCGACGAGCAGCGGACCCGCCGGCAGGAACGTGCCTTCGCAGTCCTTGCCGCACACGCGCAGGAAATCGTTATTGGCGACGCCGTGCGTCTGATAGATCTTGCCCTTGTAGCCGCGCTCCTTGAGCGTCTTCTGCGGCAGCGCGGCCGGCGTGCCCGCGCCCGCGATCAAGACCGCGTCCGCGTTCTGCGACATCATCTTGAGCACTTGCCCCGTCACCGACGCGTCGTTACGCGCGAAGCGCTCGTTCGCGACGACCTTCAGCTTCGCCAGATCGGCCGCCTTCGAGAATTCCTTGAACCAGCTTTCGCCGTAGGCATCGGAAAAGCCGATGAACGCCACCGTCTTCACGCCGTGATTCGACATGTGCTGCGCGATCGCGGTCGCCATCAGGATGTCGTTCTGCGGCGTCTTGAACACCCAGGCCTTTTTCGCATCCATCGGCTCGACGATGCTCGCGGCCGCGGCCATCGAAATCATCGGCGTGTGCGTTTCAGCGGCGATGTCGGTCATGGCGAGCGAATTGGGCACGACCGTGGAACCGACGAGCGCATCGACGTGATCTTCGCTCGTCAACTTGCGCGCGTTCTTCACCGCCTGGGTGGAATCGGTGGCGTCGTCGAGGACGATGTATTCCACCTTCTGCCCCGCGACTTCTTTCGGCAAAAGCGCGACCGTGTTCTTTTCCGGAATGCCGAGCGAAGCCGCCGGACCGGTCGCCGAGACCGTCACGCCGATTTTCACGTCCGCCAAAACCTGATTGCTGAAAACCGCCGAGAAACTGATCGACATAGCCGCGACGGCCATTGCGACCGTCTTGCCGCGTAAAACCAACTTCATTGATTTGCGCCCCGTAAATCGTGTTTTGCGTGAAGAACCACCTGCCGATATGCCCGAATTTAGCGTCCGCTTCGAATCGCCGACCAGCGGGTCGGGAAATGCAGTTTAGCGGACGAGAGCGCCGTGCAGCAAGCGTTTTGAAGGGTTTCCGCTGCGCTTCGGCATTGTTTTTTCAACGCATTCGCAACGCGGCCGCACAAGGCGGAAAACCTCGGGAAAACCCGCTAAAAATCGTCCGGCGGGATTATTCGTATTATCGACGGGCAAATAAAAAAGCGCTGTTGGACTCATCCAACAGCGCTTTTCGGTCGGGCACTTTGTGCCTCATGTCTCCTCGTTCTCCACCTCAAAAATCTGGGTGCAACAGAACTAGGACGCATGTTAAAGAACGCAACACTGCGCGACAACCTAGCATTTACCCTAGTGGTGCACAAAAGCACCTCATCGGGGCGTATTTCTTGCAATACAGCGTGCTTCTCGCAATTGCACTATTGGTTCGGATCGCGAATCAAATATCTTCATCCTTGCAGCGGCCGAACCCGCGCAACGATCTCTCCGACGATCCCGCGACGGAACGCCAGCACGCACGCGATGAAGATGACGCCCGTCACGATCGTCACCGATTCGCCGAGCGAGTTGAACCACGCCACGCCCGTGATGCGCGCGATGCCGCTGCCGATATCCCCGAGCCGGTCCTCCAGCGCAACGATGATCGCCGCGCCGAGCAGCGGCCCGAACATCGTGCTCATGCCGCCGACGAGCGTCATCAGGACCACGAGACCGGACATCGTCCAGTAGGCGTCGCCGAGCGTTTCGAAGCCGAGCACGACCGTCTTGAGCGAACCGGCGAAACCGGCCAGCCCCGCCGACAACACGAATGCCAGCAGCTTGTAGCGCGAAGTGTCGTAGCCGAGCGAAATGGCGCGCGGCTCGTTTTCCTTGATCGCGATCAGCACCTGCCCGAACGGCGAATGCACGATGCGCACGATCAGCGCGAACGCGAGCAGCATCACGACGAGCACGACGTAGTAGAGCGTGATGTCGTTGCCGAGATCGACGACGTTGAAGAGCTTGCCGCGCGGCACGCCCTGCAGGCCGTCCTCGCCGTGCGTGAACGGCGCCTGCAGGAAGACGAAGTACACCATCTGCGCGAGGGCGAGCGTGACCATCGCAAAATAGATGCCCTGACGCCGGATCGCGAGCAGGCCGGCGACGAGGCCGAGCAGCGTCGCCGCCGCCGTGCCCGCGATCACGCCGAGTTCCGGCGTGAAGTTGAGCGACTGGATGGCGTAACCCGTGACATAACCCGCCGTCGCGAGGAACATCGCGTGCCCGAACGACAGCAGCCCCGTATAGCCGATCAGCAAGTTGAACGCCGCCGCGAACAGCGCGAAACACAGCACCTTCGCCATGAACAACGGATACACGCCGACAAACGGCGCCACCGCGAGGCCGATCAGCAACAGGGCGTAGAGCGCTTTTCTCTGCATCATTTTTCCTTGCCGAAGAGTCCTGCCGGGCGAATCATCAACACGATCGCCATGATGACGAAGACGACCGTCGCGGACGCTTCCGGATAGAACACGCGCGTGAAACCCTCGATCACGCCGAGCAGCAGGCCGGTGAGAATCGAACCCATGATCGAGCCCATGCCGCCGATCACGACGACCGCGAACACGGTGATGATCATCGACTGGCCCATCAGCGGCGAAACCTGAATGACCGGCGCGGCCAGCACGCCCGCGAACGCCGCGAGCGCGACGCCGAAGCCGTAGGTGAGCGTGATCATCATCGGCACGTTGATGCCGAACGCCTCGACGAGCTTCGGGTTCTCCGTGCCCGCGCGCAGATATGCGCCGATGCGCGTCTTCTCGATCACGAACCACGTCGCGAAGCACACCGCGAGCGACGCGACGACCACCCACGCGCGATAGTTCGGCAGGAACATGAAGCCGAGATTGGTCGCACCCGACAGCAGAGACGGCACGTCATAGGGCTGGCCCGACGAACCGTAGATGGAGCGGAACACGCCTTCGACCACGAGCGTGAGGCCGAACGTGAGCAAGAGCCCGTAGAGATGATCGAGCTTGTAGAGCCAGCGCAGCATCGAGCGCTCGACGAGCACGCCGAACAGCCCGACGACGAGCGGCGCGAGCACGAGCATGGCCCAGTACGGAATGCTGAGATACGAGTAGCCCATCCACGCAAGCATCGCGCCCAGCATGAAGAGCGCGCCGTGCGCGAAATTGATGACGTTGAGCAGGCCGAAGATCACCGCGAGCCCGAGGCTCAGGATCGCGTAGAACGAGCCGTTCACCAGCCCGAGCAGCAGCTGGCTCATCATTGCGGCGAGTGGAATGCCGAATATTTCCATTGAACCTGCCGTCAGAAACGTGTTGACGCGGGTGCGACGGCGAAGCGGCCCTTTCGGCCGCCCGCCGCGCGAACGCGCTTAGGCACTACCGAACGCTTACTTCCAGAGCTTGCAGCGCGACTCTGCCTTCGTGCCGAACGCCTGGTCGCCCGGAATCGTCGCGGTGATCTTGTAGTAGTCCCACGGCTCCTTCGATTCCGACGGCTTCTTCACTTCCATCAGGTACATGTCGTGGATCATCGCGCCGTCTTCGCGGATCGTGCCCTTCGCGTAGAAGTCGTCGATCTTGGTCTTCTTGAGCTGCGCCATGACCTTGTCGCTGTCCGTCGTGCCGGCCGCCTGCACGGCCTTCAGGTACGTCGTCACGGCGGAGTAGTCTGCTGCCTGCAGGCTCGACGGCATCTTCTTCATCTTGCCGAAGTACCGCTGCGCCCACTTGCGCGTGGTTTCATCCTTGTTCCAGTACCAGCTGTCCGTCGCGACGAGGCCTTGGGTCGTCTCCAGTCCCAGGCTGTGAATATCGTTGATGAAGATGAGCAGCGCGGCGATCTTCATCGACTTGGTGATGCCGAATTCCTTCGCGGCCTTGATCGAGTTGATCGTGTCGCCGCCCGCGTTCGCGAGGCCGAGCACCTGCGCCTTCGATCCCTGCGCCTGCAACAGGAACGACGAGAAGTCCGACGCGGACAGCGGATGGCGCACCTCGCCGAGCACCTGGCCGCCGTTGGCCTTCACGACATCCGACGTGTTCTTTTCGAGCGCCTTGCCGAACGCGTAGTCGGCGGTCAGGAAGTACCACGTCTTGCCGCCCTGCTTGGTCACCGCGGAACCGGTGCCCTTCGCGAGCGCCATCGTGTCGTACGCGTAGTGAACCGTGTAGGGCGAGCACTGCTCGTTGGTCAGGTTGTCCGCGCCCGCGCCGATGTTGATGTACGGCGTCTTCTTCTCCGCCGCGACTTGCGCGGTGGACAGCGCCGTCGCCGAATTGGTGCCCCCGATGATCACGTTCACGCCATCGCGGTCGATCCATTCGCGGGCGCGCGAAGCAGCGATATCGGCCTTGTTCTGGTGATCCGCGTAGACGAGTTCGATCGGCTTGCCGTTGACCTTGCCGCCGAAATCGGCGATCGCCATGCGAATGGCCTCGAGGCCGCCGGGGCCGTCGATGTCGGCATACAGGCCCGACAGATCGGTGACGTAGCCGATCTTCACGCTGTTGCCGTCGGCGGCGCTGGCGCTCGTGCTCATCACCGCCACACTCGCCGCCGCAGCCGCAAAGCACAGAGTAGAGAGGCGCGCGAGGGTCTTCTTTTTCATTCCAGTCTCCATGAGTTTTGATTCGATGCGGTGTTACTGGTGTTGCCCTGCTGATGTACTGCGCTGAAGAGAACTACACCCCGAGCAATTCGTGCAGCACTGGCATCTTCGCTTCGAGTTCCCCCGCGCCGAAATGCTCGACGATGTTTCCGTGCTCCATCACGTAAAAGCGGTCCGCGAGCGGCGCCGCGAAACGAAAATTCTGTTCGACCATGACGATTGTGTAGCCGCGCGACTTCAGCATGAGAATCATGCGCGCGAGTGTCTGCACGATGACCGGCGCGAGACCTTCCGAAATTTCATCGAGCAGAAGCAGATTCGCGCCCGTGCGCAGAATGCGCGCGACGGCCAGCATCTGCTGCTCGCCGCCCGAAAGACGCGTGCCCTGGCTGGCGCGGCGCTCCTTCAGGTTCGGGAACATCGAGTAGATCTCGTCGAGCGACATCGCGTCCTTCGCCGGGCCGATGAGCGGCGGCAGGAGCAGGTTCTCCTCGCACGAGAGGCTCGAAAAAATGCCGCGCTCCTCCGGACAATAGCCGACCCCGTAATGCGCGATCCTGTGTGTGGCAAGCCCGATGGTTTCGTTTCCCGCGACGCGAATCGAGCCCGTCCTTCGTCCCGTCAAACCCATGATGGCGCGCAGCGTGGTGGTGCGGCCCGCGCCGTTGCGGCCGAGCAGCGTCACCACTTCGCCGCGATTCACCTTGAGGTCCACGCCGTGCAGGATGTGCGATTCCCCGTACCACGCCTGCAGACCCGAAATTTCCAGCGCGGGCGCATTGTTCGCCCCGCCGTTCGCCTCGCGCGAGCGGCGCTCCTCCACGATCGTACTCATGCATGCGCTCCGGTGAGCGCCGCATCGGCGCTGCCCATGTAGGCTTCCATCACGAGCGGATTCTTCGACACTTCCGCGTAGCTGCCTTCGGCCAGCACTTCGCCGCGCTGAAGTACGGTGATGGTGTCGGAGATGCCCGCGATCACGTTCATGTTGTGCTCGACCATCAGGATGGTGCGGCCCGCCGACACTTTCTTGATCAGCGCCGTGACGCGATCGACGTCCTCGTGGCCCATGCCTTGCGTGGGTTCGTCGAGGAGCATGAGCTCGGGCTCCATCGACAGGGTGGTCGCGATTTCCAGCGCGCGCTTGCGGCCGTACGAAAGCTCGACGGTTTTCGTATCGGCGAAATCGGTGAGGCCGACTTGCGTGAGCAGGTCCATCGCGCGGTCGTTGAGCGCATCGAGCGAACGTTCGCTGCGCCAGAAATGGAACGACGTGCCCAATTGCCGCTGCAGCCCGATGCGCACGTTCTGCAAGACAGTCAGATGCGGAAACACGGCGGAAATCTGAAACGAGCGGATGATGCCGCGCCGCGCGATATGCGCCGGCCGTTCGCGCGTGATGTCCGTGCCGTTGAATACGATCTGACCCGCAGTGGGTTCGAGAAACTTCGTGAGCAGGTTGAAGCAGGTGGTTTTGCCTGCGCCGTTCGGTCCGATCAGCGCGTGGATCGATCCGCGGCGAACGCGCAGGTTCACGCCATTCACGGCCGTGAAGCCTTTGAATTCCTTTGTGAGCCCTCGCGTTTCCAGAATGGTGTCGCCGAGAATCATGTCCCCTTCCATGCGAAGTGAGACGCTGGGCAAACTGTGTTCGCCTGCGCCTTATTATTTCTTTCCGCGCGCACCGAACGTTGTCCCCATTCCGGTACTGCTTCGCTTCGCGCACCGCTGTTGCGGCCGCACAAAGTGTGCACGTGGCATGCCGAGCATCACTAATTCCGGGGCCATTGTCGCGCCAATGATGCAGCGCAATCATTGGGATTTGCACTAACTAACGAAATGCTTGGAGCCTTTGGCCATGCACGCAATAAGGGCATGACGAATGCTTATTCCCCGTGCGTATAAGCATTGCGTCATGCACGCGCCATGCCCATGTCATCCCGACATGTGGAGCGTGGGTTTCATCGATCTGTCACGCAAGCGCCGTCGCGATCACTTCCTGCGCTTCGATGCTACGACGGTCCTCGCGAATCATGTCGCTTGCGCGTTCGGCGATCATCAGCGTCGGCGAGTTGGTGTTGCCCGATGTGATGGTCGGCATCACCGATGCGTCGACCACGCGCAGCCCGCGCACGCCGATCACGCGCAAGCGGCTGTCGACGACCGCGCCCGGATCGTTGTCCGTGCCCATGCGGCACGTGCCGACCGGATGGAAGATCGTCGTGCCGATCTTGCCCGCGGCTTCGGCGAGCTCTTCCTGCGTCTGATACTGGATGCCCGGAAGAATTTCTTCGGGCGCGTATTGCGCCAGCGCGGGCGCGCCGACGATGCGCCGCGTGAGACGCAACGAATTCGCGGCGACTTCGCGGTCGCGCTCCGTCGACAGATAGTTCGGCGCGATCAGCGGCGCCGCATGCGCATCCGGCGATTCGATATGCACGCTGCCACGCGATGTCGGCCGCAGATTGCACACCGATGCCGTGAACGCGTTGAACGCATGCAGCGGCTCGCCGAAGCGTTCGAGCGACAAAGGCTGGACGTGGTATTCGACATCGGCCCGCTTGATCGATGCATCGTCGGGATTGGACTTCGCGAACGCGCCGAGTTGCGACGGCGCCATCGACATCGGACCGCTTCGCATCAACGCGTATTGCATGCCGATGAACAGCTTGCCCCACCAGTGCGCCGACAACGTATTGAGCGTACGCACGCCGTTGACCTTGTACGCCATGCGCAATTGCAAGTGGTCCTGCAGATTTTCGCCGACGCCGCGCAGGCTCTTCACGACATCGATGCCGAGCCGTTGCAGACGCTCGCCATTGCCGATGCCCGACAGTTCGAGGATCTGCGGCGAATTCACCGCGCCCGCGCTGAGGATGACTTCGCGACGCGCACGCGCGATGTAATCGACATCGCCGCCGCGATACTCCACGCCGACGCAGCGCATGCCTTCGAACACGAGACGCTGCGTATGCGCACCGGTGATCGTGGTGAGATTGGGACGCTTCATCGCTTCGCGCAAGAAAGCTTTCGCGGCGTTCCAGCGAATCCCGCCGCGCTGGTTCACTTCGAAATAACCGACGCCCGTGTTGTCGCCGCGATTGAAATCGTCGGTCGCGGGAATGCCGCTTTGCTGCGCGGCCTGCGCGAAGGTCTCAAGAATCTTCCACTTCAGACGTTGCTTCTCGACGCGCCATTCGCCGCCCGCGCCATGCCATGAATTGCCGCCGCCGTGATGATCTTCGCTGCGCACGAACACGGGCAGCACCGAATCCCACGACCAGTTCGGATCGCCGCTGACATGCGCCCACTCGTCGTAATCTTCGCGCTGGCCGCGCATGTAGATCATGCCGTTGATCGACGAGCATCCGCCGAGCACGCGTCCGCGCGGATACGCGAGCGTGCGGCCGTTCAGACCCGCTTCGGCCTGCGTCTTGTAGAGCCAGTCCGTGCGCGGATTGCCGATGCAATACAGATAGCCGACCGGAATGTGGATCCAGTGATAGTCGTCCTTGCCGCCGGCTTCGAGCAGCAGCACGTTCACGTCCGGATCTTCGGTGAGCCGATTCGCCAGCACGCATCCCGCCGTGCCCGCGCCGACGATGATGTAGTCGAATTCACCTTCCAGCTTGCGCGCGTTCTGTTTCATCGATGTCTCCTTCGTACGCCGTCTCGTGCGACTCAACCCGAGCGTACTGCCGGATGCGCCCCCGAATCCAATGAGATATGTTCAACTGGGATATAAGAAGCTTTAATATCAGCCGATGGACTACACCCTACTGCGCGCCTTTATCACTGTTGCACGCGAAGGCAATCTGACGCGTGCCGCCGCGCAACTGCATCTCACGCAGCCGGCCGTCAGCCTGCAGATCAAGAACCTGCAGGAGATGCTGGGCGTCGTGCTGTTCTCGCGCACGTCGCACGGTCTGCTGCTGACGCGCGATGGCGAAGCGCTGCTGCCGCACGCCGAACGCGCGCTCGCCGCGGCCGCCGACGTGCAGCGCGCGGCGGCCGCGCTACGTCATGAAGTGAGCGGCACGCTTCGCATCGGCACGATTCTCGATCCCGAGTTTCTGCGCCTCGGCGGCTTTCTGCGCCAACTGGTGGAGACCCATCCGCGCATCGAGACGTCGCTGCGGCACGGCATGTCGGGCTGGGTGCTGGAGCGCGTGCGGGCGCGCGAGCTGGACGTGGGCTATTACATCGGCGATCCGGCTATCGACGGCACGCGTGATGGTGAGCGCTTTCACGTCGTCAGGCTCACGCCGTTTCTGTATCGCGTGCTCGCGCCGGCGGGCTGGCACAACCGCGTCAACAAGGGCAAACGGAGCTGGGCGGCGCTCGCCAAGCTGCCGTGGATCTGGACGCCGCCCGAATCCGCGCATAACCGGCTCCTGTCGCGCATTTTTCGCGAGGCCGGCGCGATGCCGGTGATCGTCGCGGAGGTGGATCAGGAGCCGTCGATGCTCGATCTCGTGAAATCGGGCGTCGGGCTTTCGCTCGCGCGGGATTCGATCGCGCTCGCACAGGCGCATGCGCATGCGCTGACGATCGTCGAGGGCGTCACCGTGCCGACGCAGCTGTCCTTCGTCACGCTCGCGGAGCGCCGCGAGGAACCGGCGATCGCAGCGGCGCTGCGGCTGATCGACGCACAATGGGCCGTCTGAGAAGACATCTCGGTGGAAATACCGGGTCGGCGCGCAGGTGCATTCAAGCGGGCTTCATCGAATGTTTGCTAGGCTGAGCCCTCGCTCATCCATCCCATTGTGTTCGAGGAGCCTTCATGGCACGCAACATCGAAATCAAGGCGCGCGCGCATCGATTCGAGCAACTCCGCGAGCGCGCGGCCGCGCTCGCCCCCGACGCACCGCTGGTTTTCCGCCAACAGGACTTCTTCTACGACGTGCCCACCGGCCGCCTCAAGCTGCGCCAGTTCGACGACGGCACGCCGTCCGAGCTGATCTTCTATCAGCGCGACGACCGCGACGGCCCGAAAGTCTCGTACTACTCACGCAGCCCGGTCACGAATCCGGAAGCAATGCACGCGCTGCTCGCGCAGGCGCTGACGACGCGCGGCATCGTCTCGAAGGAGCGGCACGTGTATCTGGTCGGGCGCACGCGCATTCATCTGGACCGGGTAGACGGCCTCGGCGATTTCGTCGAACTGGAAGTGGTGCTCGGCCAGGACGACGACGAAGCCGGCGGCGAACAGGAAGCGCACGCGATGTTCGCGCGCCTCGGCGTCGCGCAGACGGACCTCGTGCCGCTCGCTTACGTGGATTTGCTCAGTCCTGGGTCATCCTCGGCCAGATGAGTGAGCGGCAACGGGCCATTGCGCTTGAACGTCGTCAGTACGATGTTCGAGCGCACGCTGTCGACGCCCGGCACACGCATCAGTTTTTTCATGACGAAGCCTGAGAGCGCGTTCAGATCCGGCGCGACGATCCGCAGCAGATAATCGGCATCGCCGACGGTCGCGTGACATTCGAGCACTTCGGGCAGCATCTCGATCTGCTGCTGAAACTGCTCGATGATCGAATCCCCGTGATGCTTCAATTTCAGGCTCGTGAATGCGGTCACGCCGAGACCGAGCTTCTCAGGCCGCAATACCACCCGATACCCTTCGATAACCCCAGTCGCTTCCAGCCGCTGCAGACGCCGCCCGATCTGCGATGGCGAGAGCGGCACTTGCTCGCCCAGTTGCTGATGCGTGGCGCGCCCGAAACGCTGAAGGACGTCGAGCAGGGCGAGGTCGAAATGATCGAGTTCGAGCATGAGGCGGATGCGCGCGGAAACCGTAGTGAATGCGACTTTATCGCATTAACGCTCCCTACCTCACAAACCCTTTGCGCAAAAGGGCCGTTTCGCGCACACTTTACGAATTCATTACGGCGGCAAACAAGGTAACACGCGTGTTACCAACCATGACATCGCTGAAAGGCGGAATCAACGCGGATTTTTGACGAATCAGCGCAAATGCAAGCATTCGAGCATTAAACAGAAAGCTTGAACGTCAAATACCTTTCAGTTCCGAATGCCATTCTTGAAGCACGCGTAAGCTTCCCACGCGGCGCGCGCCTCGTCGTCGAGTTGCTCGGGCGTCGTGCTGGACTGACGCTGTACAATCAGCAGCGCATAGGGCCTGGACAGCGCGCTCGCCTCCTTGCAGAGGCTGAGTTCGTCGCCGCTCGACGGGGAGCGGCCGCGCCAGTAGTTGATCGCGGCTTCGAGTTCGTGGATCGGGATGACAGCCATGTCCGGGCAGAAATACAAAGGTGTACGGCCGCACGCGGCTTCCGGGATACGGTCGCGCAACGCCGCATGAGATGTGAGTTTTAACCGGCTCGAGCCCGCGCCGCCTCGTCGTGCAAGTCACCGACCGCCCCGCCCGCCCGAGCTCAACCCATTGTACTTGAGCGACTCCATGCGAATCCTTCTGATCGAAGACGACCGCCCCATCGCGCGCGGCATTCAAAGCAGCCTCGAACAATCCGGCTTCACGGTAGACATGGTGCACGACGGCATCTTCGCCGAGCAGGCGCTCGCGCAGAACCGCCATGAACTCGTCATTCTCGATCTCGGCTTGCCCGGCATCGACGGCATGACGCTGCTCTCGCGTTTCCGCCAGAGCAACCGTCACACGCCGGTGATCATCCTCACCGCGCGCGACGAACTGCACGATCGCGTGCAAGGCCTGAACAGCGGCGCCGACGACTACATGCTGAAGCCGTTCGAGCCGCAGGAACTGGAAGCGCGCATCCGCGCCGTGATGCGCCGCAGCGGCCCGCACGGCGACGTGCCGCGCCCCGAGGTATCGCTCGGCGGCTTGCGCCTCTCGGGTGTCGATCGCCGCATCTTCAACGACGAACGTCCGCTCGAACTCTCGCCGCGCGAATTCGCGGTGCTCGAAATGCTCCTGCTGCGTCATGGCCGCGTCGTGAGCAAGGCGCAATTGCAGGATCACCTGACGCACTTCGGCGGCGATCTCGGCGATACGGCCATCGAAGTCTATGTGCATCGCGTGCGCAAGAAGCTCGAAAACACGCGCGTGGAGATCGTGACGGTTCGCGGTTTCGGCTATCTGCTTCAGGAGATCCGGCAAGCGGCGTAATGCTTCTGCCGTAGACCGCCTTGCGATTTCCCACCCGCCGCGCGGGCGACCAGCGTTTCGCCCGCGAAGACTGGCTCGATCTGGCGCGCTCGAAAGCCGCCGAGACGCCGGTGCCTCCGAGTCTGCGGCGCACGCTGCTGCGCCGCCTCGCCGCGCCGCTGTCCCTGCTCGCGCTGATGAGCGGTCTCATGGCGTACTGGCTCGCCTGGCAGTACACGCAACATGTGGTCGACCGCTCGCTCGCGGATCTCGCCACCGCGATCTCAAAGCAGATCCAGCTCGCGGGCGTCGATGCCCCCGTCACCGTGCCGCCGCTCGCGCAGGCGATGTTCTCCGATCCCGTCGAACAGCTCATCTACCGCATCAGCACGGGCGACGAGGAAATCGCCGGCGAGCCCGATCTGCCGCTCACCGGCACCAGCGTGCGGCGCATTCATTACGCGTACGTTTTCGAGACGCACTTTCAGGGCGTATCCGTGCGCGCGGCGCAAGTGCGCGTGCCGCAGCCGACGGGCAATCCGATCGTCGTCGAGGTGGCGCAGCGCGTGGGCTCGCGATATCGCATCGCGGTGGAATTCCTGATCGCGATCATGATGCCGTTGCTGTTGCTGCTGCTCGCCGGCTGGGTGATCGTCTGGCGCGTCGTGAATCAGCAATTGAATCCGCTCACCGATCTCGCCGACACGCTCAATCAGCAGACCCACATCTCGCTCGAACCGGTCGATGAAACTTTCGTGCCGAGCGAAATCCGCCCGCTCACGAGCGCGATGAACGGCCTGCTCGTGCGCCTGCAGGCCGCGCTCGACGCGCAGCGCAAATTCATCGCCGATGCCGCGCATCAGTTGCGCACGCCGCTGACCGCGGTCAAGCTGCACGCGGAACAGGCGCTCAGCTCGCGCGATCCCGCGAAGGCGATCGAAGCGGTCAAGGAGCTGCGGGCATCGGCGGATCGTGCGGTGCGTCTGTCGAACCAGTTGCTTTCGCTCGCGCGCGCCGAACCGGGCGAACAGGCCGCGCGTTTCGCCGATTTCGATCTCGCCGCGCTCGCTTTCGAAACCGGTGCCGAATGGGTGCCGCGTGCGCTCGCCGCGCGTGTGGATCTCGGCTTCCAGCGTCTCGACGATCCCGACAACGAGCATCCGCTGATCGTGCGCGGCAACATCGTGCTCAGCCGCGAAGTGCTCGCGAACCTGATCGACAACGCGCTCAAATACATTCCGCCGTTTCGCGCCGAAGGCGCGCGCATCACGCTGACGGTCACGGAATGGCACGACGCGAACGGCCGCCGCTTCGGCGAAGTCGTCGTGGAAGACAACGGCCCCGGCGTGCCGCCGGATCAGCAGCCGGATCTCTTCAAGCGCTTTTTCCGCGGCGACGGGCAAAGCGTCGAAGGCGGCGCGGGCCTCGGGCTCGCGATCGTTCACGACATCATGGTGTTGCACGGCGGCACCGTGCACTACGAGGACGCGCCTGAAGGCGGTGCGCGTTTCATCGTGCGCATGCCGCTGAAGGAAGAGAAGCCGCCCGTCGCGGAATGAAAAAGAGCCACGCGTTTGCGTGACTCGTTCGAACCGAAGCAGCGCGTGCGCGCGGCCTACTTTTTCTTCTTTTCCTTTTCCTTCTTTACCGCGAGCATCGTGCCGCGGCACTTCTTCGCGCCGCATCGGCACTCGTATTCCTGCTTGAGCTTCTTCGTGATGCGGCCGTCGATGACGAGTCCGTAGTCGTAGTTCAACTCTTCATCCGCCTCGATGGCGCGCAGCGCGTGAATGAACACGCGGCCTTCGACTTCCTCGGCCTCGCAATTCGGCGCGCACGAGTGATTGATGTACTTCGCGCTGTTGCCGTCGATCTTGCCGTCGATCACGCGGCCGTCGTCGAGTGCGAAGTAGAACGTGTGGTTCGGCTCTTCGGGATTGTGGGGATGGCGGCGCAGCGCTTCCTTCCACGAAATGCGCTCGCCCTTGTATTCCATCACCTGCTCGCCCGCGGCAATCCGCTTCACGGCAAACACGCCCTTGCCATGTACGCCGGAGCGGCGAACGGTGACCCTGCGTGAACTCATCGAACGAATCCTTAAATAACGCTTCGCTCCCGCGCGATCGGGATGAACCTCGGGATGAAAAAAAACGCGGTGGCCTCGACGGCGCCGCGTTCGCTCGGTTGAACGCTCACGCTCAACAGACCGGTATCCTACACTCCCGGCGCGTGAATGCTCAACCGTCTGGATGATGTTCGCGCTTTTCAGCGTTGCCCGATGGTGATCTCGCCAAAGAGATTCTTCTGATCGCGCGGCTGCGAGCGCCAGTACTGCGGCGGCGCCGTGACGGTCGCGCCGAGCTCGGCCGCCGCGTGCCACGGCCAGCGCGGATCGTAGAGCATCGCGCGCGCCATCGCGACGTAATCGGCCTGGCCGCTCGCGACGATTTCCTCCGCTTCCTTCGCCTCGGTGATCAGTCCGACCGCGACGGTGTTCACGCCCGTGGCTTCCTTCACGGCCTGCGCGAACGGCACCTGATAACCCGACGACAGCGGAATCTTCTGCAACGGCGACACACCGCCCGACGATACATCGACCCAGTCGACGCCGCGTTTCTTCAGCTCCGACGCGAACGCGATCGTGTCTTCGATGCCCCATCCGCCCTCGACCCAATCGGTCGCGGAGACGCGCACGCCAACGGGTTTGTCGGAGGGAAACGCGGCGCGCACGGCATCGAAGATTTCGAGCGGGAAACGCATGCGATTTTCGCGCGAGCCGCCGTATTCGTCGGTGCGCTGATTGGCGAGCGGCGACAGGAACTGATGCAGCAGATAACCATGCGCGCAATGCACCTCGATACCGTCGATGCCGAGCCGCGCCGCACGCTTCGCCGACGCGACGAACGCTTCCTTCACGCGAATCAGGCCAGCGGCGTCGAGCGCGAGCGGCGGCGTTTCTTCCGGCTTGTGCGGCACGGCGGACGGCGCGAAGGTCATCCAGCCGCCATCGGCGACGGAGATCAGTTGGCCGCCTTCCCACGGCTTGCGGCTCGATGCCTTGCGGCCCGCGTGCGACAACTGCATCGTCACCGCGATCTTAGAATACCGCCGGATCGCGGCAAGCACCGGACGCAGCGCGGCTTCGGTGACGTCATCCCAGAGGCCGAGATCGCCCGGCGTGATGCGGCCGTCCGGCTCGACGGCCGTCGCCTCGATAAACAGCATGCCCGCGCCCGACAGCGCGAGCTGGCCGAGATGGATCATGTGCCATGCCGTGGCTTCGCCGCGCTCGGCGGAGTACTGACACATCGGCGACACAAAAATGCGATTGGGAATCTGGAGGCTGCGGAGGGTCGTGGGATTGAACAGCGCGCTCATGGCGGTGGCTCGTCGCAAGAAGTAAGCGATCGAGAATAGCACCGCGAATCGCGGCGTGCAGAACGCCCGCCGCCCGATGCTTCATACCATCACACGTCAGCGCGTCGCCACGGTGAAGCGGTCGAGCCATTCGCCGAACATCGCGCGCGCCGCGCGTTCGAGATTCGCGCCGTGACGCGCGGTTTCCTCGCGCAGCGCGGCAACGGTGCTGCCGCTCCTCGCGATATCGCCGGGATAGGCGACCAGCCAGCTCTCGAAGCGCTCCGTCAACACTTCCGGATGACATTGCAGCGCGAGCACGTGATCGCCCCAGGCGAACGCCTGATGTGCGCAGACATCGGTGGATGCGAGCAGCGTCGCGTCCTTGGGAAGATCGAAGGTATCGCCGTGCCAGTGAAAGACGGGCACGGCGGCGCCGTCGGCTTCGAGATGACGCAGCGCGGACGCGCGGCCCGCGTCGGTCAGCCTGAGCGGTGACCAGCCGAGTTCGAACTGGCCCGACGGATACACCCGCGCGCCGAGCGCCCGCGCGATCAGCTGTGAGCCGAGACAGATGCCGATGGTCGGCAAGCCCGCCGCGATGCGCTTTTCGAGCATCGACAGCAGCGGCGCGAGATGCGGATAGTGCGCGTCCTCGTATGCCCCGATCGGCCCGCCAAGCACGACGAGCAGCGAGGGATCGAGAGGGTTGGGCGCGTCGATGCGGCCGCGCCCGACGTCCAGATAGCGCACCAGGTGGCCGCGGTCGCCGAGCACGTGTTCGAGGCTGCCCAGATCTTCGAAATAGACGTGGCGAATCGCCAGGACTTCATGTTTCATCGGCGGCATTCTCGGACGGAGTTGTGACGAGCCGCGCCTCGCTGTGAGGCGCGACGGGCACAGTCTAACCGACTCGCCGCGGCCTCACAGCGCCAGATGACGCCAGATGCTGCTACCGACCGACCGCGCTCAGGCGAGCTGGGCGAAGATTTTCCAGCTCTTCTTCTGCGTGGCGAGGTCGGCTTCTTCGTATACCGAACAGTCGAGACGCAGATCGGTATCCGCCATGTCGAGGTGCAGAAGCGCGCAGTGATGCGGCGTCTTCTTCGGATTCTTGCTCGCTTCGAAGTGCGAGCAGGACAGGCACATGCGATGCGCCGGAATCTGCTGCTGCGATTCGAGCTGACGGATCGTCTTCAACAGCGTGCGATAGAACGCCACCTGCTCGTCCTCGCGCAGCGTGCCGACCGCCTTCGCGAGGAAGTCCGGCCATTGCAGCGCCTTTTTCGCAGCCGTGCGGCCACGCGCTGTCAGACGCACCGCGAGCGCGCGGCCGTCGTCGAGCGCGCGACGTTTCTCGACGAGACCTTTGCCTTCGAGCGTGCTCACCGCATCGCTCGTCGTGGCGGCGGTCAACGCCGTTTCACGCGCGATCTCGCCGAGGCGCATCGGCCCCTTGCGCTGCATCAGCAGAACGAGAATTTCACCCTGGGTCGGCGTCAGCCCCGCGCCTTCCGCCCATTCCCATGCCTGGCTGCGCATCGCGGTGCTCAGCCTCAGCAGGCCGTGGGTCACCCGCCCCGTCGCCTGCTCTCCGTAAACGCCTTCACTCATAATCTTTCGCTTGTTGTTCCGCTTATGTGTTCTGACGGCCCGTTCGCGCAACCGCCGCGAACACCTCGTTCGAAATGTCGCCCGCAGAATGTACTCCGAACCCCTTGCGAGCTGCCCTTCGTTCTCGGTCCCCGCCGTCTCAAAATTCAGGCGTGCCAACCCAATTAGCGGTGCCTGAATGGGGACGTTGCTACCCTCTTCGTTATGCGCCGTCTTATGTTGCTGCCAGTGGCGCTGTTTTCCTGCCGACTATAACGCCATATCCGCAGAGTCGCCATTCTAAGCGACATAGAACAAACGTACACCTTAATTATCCACGCAGAACTGTGGATAACCCGTGGAAAAGCGTGTTCTTTGTATGTGGACGTATTCTTGATAACACTTAACGCGCCGTCAAGCGACTTTCCGTTGTCCCGAATGTCATCTCGCGACGCACAAAGACCCCGCATGGTTATCGTCCTGCTAGCTGGTTGACTTTGCACTGCTTTTTGACGTTTTCCACAGCGAGGCACGGGACTTGTTAACTACTATTACGTATGTATACGGATTTCCTGAAGTAAACCTTAGCGACACCGAATCAGTTCTCCTTCTGACGGCGCACGTGATGCAAATGTTTCATACGAACCAGAGAAAAAGGCCGCTTCGAAGCGTATCGAAGCGGCCTTTCGTCGTGATTCGCTGATCTTTCTCAGCGTAAGC
Source organism: Caballeronia pedi (assembly GCF_001544915.2). GTDB lineage: Bacteria > Pseudomonadota > Gammaproteobacteria > Burkholderiales > Burkholderiaceae > Caballeronia > Caballeronia pedi. The sequence continues at coordinate 172,712 of NZ_FCOE02000004.1, forward strand.
GCGGTGTTATCTGCGCCACTGCAGACATTGCTGCCTGACTGCCTCATGCAGCGATTTTTCCTTGTCCACCACCCCGCGCAGCCATGTCGCATCGTTCGTGCCGCGCGCGATCTCGGCCACCTCCGCGAGTGCGGCCTGCGAGCCGAGCACTTCGGCGTGAGGGCCGAGCAGATCGAGCGTTGCGAGAATATCCTCGCCGATGGTCCGGCGCTCGCCCGTCTGCGGATGGATGCAGGTGCCTTCCAGCCCGAAGCGGCACGCCTCGAAGCGATTGAAGGTGTACACGAGGTAATCGTCCTCGCGCGGCGTGAGCGGCTTGTCGAGCAGCAGATAGCGCGACAGCGTCTGGATGTAGCAGGCGATCGCGGCGGCCCTGTCGACCGACAGCGGCGTGTCCATCACGCGCACTTCGATCGTGCCGAAACCGGGCTTCGGCCGGATATCCCAGTAGAAGTCCTTCATGCTGTTGACCACGCCTGTTTTGACCATCTTCGAGAAGTATTCCTCGAAGCCGTCCCAGGTCAGCACGAACGGCGCACGGCCCGACAGCGGGAACGCGAAAACCGAATTCAGGCGCGCCGAATGAAACCCCGTATCGACGCCCTGAATGTACGGCGACGACGCCGAAAGCGCGATGAAATGCGGGATATAGCGCGACATCGAGTGCAGCAGGAACAGCGCGCTGTTCGGGTCGGGACAGCCGATATGGACGTGCTGGCCGAACACCGTGAACTGTTTGGCGAGGTAGCCGTACAGTTCGGAGATGTACTGAAAGCGCGGCGCGTCGTAGATCTGGCGATCGCTCCATTGCTGGAACGCATGCGTGCCGCCGCCGGCCAGGCCGACGTTGAGCTGGTCCGCCGCGGCGACGAGCGTATCGCGAATCTTGCGAAGGTCCGTGACGGCCTGCTCGTGCGTCGTGCAGATGCCGGTCGACAGCTCGATCATGCTTTCGGTGATTTCGGGCGTGATGTTGCCCGGAATCTTTTCGTCCTTGATGAGACGCATGAGGTCCGACGCGGCGCGGGTCAGATCGTAGTCGTGCGTGTTGACGACCTGGATCTCAAGCTCGACGCCGAACGTGAACGGTTCTGAGTTGATGAAGGGTTCGAGTGCCATGGCGCCTCTTGAATGATCAATGCCTGAGCGGAGGGGCGCGCTTACTCGCGCCGCTCGCCCACCGCCGACAGGCTACGGTACACCACGAAAGGCGAGACGATCTGCAGCACGACGATCGAGCACATGATGATCGCGCGCAGCGTCGGATCGTAGTCCGGATAGAGCACGTACATGTCGTCGACGAGCACGTACGCAAGCGCCGACATCGGCGTGAGCGCGAGGCCGAGCGCCGCGCCCTGCTTCCAGTCGAGGCCGCTCGGTTTGGCGAAGATCAGCACGCCCGCCAGCTTGCCGATGAAGCGCGCGACGATCAGCCCGAGCGCCGCGACGCCGCCGAGCGCGATATCGCGCCACTGGAACGACGTCAGCGTCAGCGCGAAAAGGATGACAGTGAGCAGCCATCCGGCGGAGCCGAAATGCGACGGCCAGAGTTGCGGCCGCTCATCGGCGTTCTTCACGATGATGCCGGCGGCGAGCAGTGCGAGAATCGTCGACAGCTTGAAGAGGTGCGCCACCGCGATGGCCAGCAGCACGAGCCCGAACAGCGCGACGAACGAATGCTCGTCGTTCGCGGGCAGACGCCGGACCAGCAGATTGCACGCGCGCGCCAGCAGGAACGCGAGCACGAGCGAGCCGATCAGCAGATAGAGCGGCTGAAGGATCGTCGCGAGCGCGTTGCCGTAGATTTCCTGATGCAGCACGCCGGCCGCGAGCTTTTCGACGATCACCGCATACATGCTGTTGAGCGCAGTGAGCGTCAGGAGACGCTGCGTCACCTGGCCTTCCGCGCGCAACTCGGTCTTCAACTGGATGACCATCGCGGGCGACGTCGCCATGGCGATCGCGGCGATCACGACCGAGGGCATCGTCGGCACATTGAGCAGCATCAGCGCGATCAGCACGAGGCCGAACGTGAGCGTCGATTCGGCGATGCTGGAGAGCACCAGATACGGATTGCGGCGGATCCATCGCAGATCGAGCCGCCCGCCCAGTTCGAAGAGCAGCAGGCCGAGCGCGACATCGAGCAATGGCCGCGACAAACCGCCCGCGCTGGAGTCGATGACGCCCAGCCCTGCGTTGCCGGCGATCAGTCCGATCACCGCGAACCCGGTGATGCGCGGCAGGCGCCACGCGCGCCATAGCAGTTCTCCGGCGAGTCCCGCCGTGACGAGCGCGAGACCGGCCCACAGAATGGCGTCGGGCTCAAGCGGCCACGCGGGCAAAAATGAAAATGCCGAATTCATCGTATTGGCTTCTCCTTCGTTGCTGCAGCAGAGCGTGCACATTCCGTTACGAGACTCGCATCGACGGCGCGCGCTCGCGGGCGAGGCGCATCCGCCGGGTCAAGGCGAGCGCTGGTTCATTCAGGCGAAACGAAAAGCGAACGAACACGGCGTCACGGACAGGCCGTGCACGAATTAGACGACGTATTCGGCTGACAGCGGCGCGCCTTGCATGCCCTCAATGTCGCACCGGAGATCCCGGATTCGTGTGACAGGAGTCGTACAAGCGGCGCCCGCGCGATTGTCGGGCCGAACACAGCAAACGACGGTGCGGCTTCGTTGATCAGATTCTTGGCGCGCAACCATCGTTCCATTGAAGCGGTCGCCGTCTGAACGGCGCGACGCAGGAAGAAGCGCGATTGTGCCATACCTCGGAGCCCCTGACAGAAAGTCCAAGCTCATGATTCTTATGAAGTAAAAGCGACTGCCTTGCCGGGACCAGGATGGAAAGGCTGACCGGTTGCCGTTATCGACGGCTTCCGATTGCGTGCTTACGGCTGACCGATAGCCTCGCCGTCAGGTGTTTACAGGTTTACTTTATATATACGTAGTAGCAGTTAACAAGCATCCGCATGTTCTGTGGATAACACTGCTTTCGTCTTTTTATTCAGTCGTTTGAGAGAAGCAAAAGCGCGCGGTAAACATGTTGGGGCCGCGCGGTCAACCCGGAACAACTTTCGGCCGATTCAAGGCGGCTTCGAGTTGTCCCGTTTACGTGCACAACGCGTGCACATGTCTTTCGCATGCATTCCGAGGGGTTATCCACAGCGCGCCGGGGACAACTAGGCCGGGGCGATTTCTCCATGCCGCAAAGCGCGTAGCAAAAAACGGGCTGGATCGATCGCTTCGGCCAGTTCGCGTTCGATGGGCCACGGCTCCCCTTCGATCTGCGCGGCGATCAGCTCGGCCGCGAGCGTCGCCCAGACGAGTCCGCGCGAGCCGAACGCGAACGCGCCGTAGAGGCCGGGCATACGCGGCAGATCGAGCGGCCACGCGCCCGACAATCGATGCGCATCGCGGCGCGCGGCGATTTCATCCGCGAGCTGGCCGATCATCGGCATGCGGTCGCTCGTCACGCAGCGAAACGCGACCCGGCCCGCGCGCACTCTGTTCGGCGTGGGCGCGAGACCAGGCAACATGCCCGCGACGCGCTCGATATTCTCTTGATGGCCGGCGTCGCGGATCTCGCGGTCGGGATCGTCGATATCGTAGGTCGCGCCGATCAACGTGCCTTGCGCGCCGAGCGGCACCGCATAACCTTCGCCGATCACCGGCATGCGCAATGCATCGAGCGCGCCCGGATCGAGCACGGTGAGCTGGCCGCGCACGCTGCGGGTCGGTGCGCCGTACAGGCCGGCGAGCCGCGCGGCATCGTGAGCATTCGCGAGCACCATGACCGGCGCGCGCGCGATCTCGTCGGCGCTGGCGTCGAACGCGCGCCAGAGCTTGCCATCGTGCGCGATGCGCGTGACGTCGGTCTGCATGCGCGGCGTGATGTGCGCGGACGCATCGGCGAGTTGCGCCGCGCAGACCGCGGCCGGCGAGATCGCACCGCCGCGCGGAAAGAACCAGCCGCCGCGCGCGACCTCCATGCCGGCGAGGCGCGCCGCATCGTCGCGCGTCATCGGCTGCACGTAGTCCGATGGATACGCGAAACGCGCGATGGCGGCGGCGAGCGCGTCGGCATCGTCGGCGCTATCGGCGATCTGAAGCAGGCCCGCGCCGCTGCGCAAGAGGTCGTGCCGCGCATCTTCGAGCGACTGCCAGCGGCGTAACGCGTAGAGAAAGCCCGCGCGCGTGAGGCGTGCGGCGACGCTGTCGTCGCGCCAGACGATCGGATGAAACACGCCCGCCGGATTGCCCGATGCATCGCGCGCGGGCAACGCATGGCGATCGATCAGCGTAACGCGCCAGCCGCGCGCAGCCAAACGCGAACTCACCGCGCAACCCGCGAGGCCCGCGCCGATCACGATGGCTTCGCGCAGGTTCGCATCGCACGGAAGCGGCGGCTCGTGACGGCGCACGCGCCAGCGCGGCGCGAAGCGCGCGATGAGCTGCGTGTCCGTAGACGCCGATGAACACGCGAATCCCGACGCTTCCAGCGCGCGTCGCAAGGGCGCATGAAGCGCATCGGCGGCGCACGCGCTGAACGTCGCGCCGTCGCCGGCAAAGCGCGCGAGCGTCTTGCACAACGTGCGCGCGTCGCCGGTTGCATCGACATGGAACGCGTCGGCGCGCAGCCAGAGTTTCGACAGCAGCGCTTGCGTGTCGTCGCCGATGGCGAGCGTCAGCACCACGCGGCCATCGTCGAATTCGAGCCGATGCACACCCGGCACGCGCATCGGCCACACGCGCGCGAGTTCAGCGATGAGCGTTGGATCATCGGCGCAAGGTGGATCGTCGAGCGCGGCAAGCGGCGCGACGGCGACGACATGCAGCCGGTCGCAACGTTGCTCGTCGGCGCGCCAGCGTTGCCACAGCGAAGGAAAGACGCTGAATGTCGTATCGACGAAAGTGAAGACGCGTCGATGCCGCCAGCGCGCGGGAAGATCGTGCGAAGCGAGAAGCAGGGATTCGGTCATGCGGTAGATGAAGACACCTCAGGCGGAAGACGACTTGGCGATACCGCGCGCCGCGCCGTTCGCGGCGTCTTCGATCATCAGCGGTTCGAGCGCGTAGCCCGCCGCGCGCCATGCCGCGAGTCCGCCGAGCAGCGGCGCGACATCGGTGAAGCCATGCGTGGCCAGTTCCTTCGCGGCGAGCGCGGCGGAGACTTCGCTCGGGCAGTCGCAATAGGTCACGAGCTTGCGATCGCGCGCGATGCCGGCGAGTTGCGACGCAGCGTCGTCGTGCAGAAGCAGCGCGCCGGGGATCGCATACGGATCCATCGCGCGACGTTCATGGCGGCGCACGTCGATGACGAGTGGCGGTGGCTCGCGCTCGAGCAACGCGCGCAGCATCGCGATATCGATACGCGCCATGCGCAGCCTGCGCAACAGCGACACACGCTGCCACCAGCGTATGGCGAGATAGAGCGCGAGCGCGATGACGGCGAGCACCATCACGCCGCGCCCGAACAGGTCGAGCCAGGCGAGCGCGCTATCGACGAGATCCGCGAACATCGCGCCGAACGCGACGCCGATGCCGGACCATATGATCGCGCCGAGCGCGTCATAGAAGAGAAAGCTGCCGAAGCCGATGCCGGTCGCGCCCGCGACGGGAATCGCGAGCGTCGACAAGCCGGGGATGAACTTCGACACGGCGAGAATGCGCACGCCGAAGCGCCCGAAGAAGTCGAGGCTGCGGTTCACGCAGGTATCGCGCGAGATGGAGAGCTTGCACAGGAAGCCGAGCACGCGGCCGCCGTGGCGGCGTCCGAGCCAGAACCAGAGCGTGTCGCCGATGAGCGCGGCGATGCTGGCCGTGATGACGATCGCCGCGAGCGGCCCCATTGCCGCCGATGGAAAGAGCTGCGGCAGGCCCGCTGCAAGGCCCGCGACATCGCCCGATGCAAAGCTCACCGAGACCGTGATGGCGCCCGTCAAAACCAGTGTGGGCAAGGCTGGGAGCGGCAAGCCGAGGCACTCGAGCAGAACGTTGGCAAAAACCAACGGCAGGCCGTATTCGATGATCAGCTCGCGTAGCATGGATCGGACCCAGGTGTTCTGCGCCAAAAAAACGGCCGGGAGCCCCAAAAATATAAGGGTAAATCTTTGAAACCCTTGTCCTGATTGGGTTTGCGCTGCGCTATCATACCAAGCGCCGCGTATAGAGGCGGCGAGAAGGCGACGAAGTGGAGCAACGCCGGTGAGATGGCGCGACAGAACGCCGATTCGTCGGGCGGGCACGCCAGAAGGCCGTCCCTACTCGACTGCACGGCTTGCGCACGTATAATCGGCGCGTTCGCGCTGTTCGTGTCAACCTAAACTGATAAAGGAACCTTAATGAACAAACAGGAATTGATCGACGCCGTAGCCGCTCAGACCGGCGCTAGCAAGGCTCAAACCGGCGAAACGCTGGACACGTTGCTCGAAGTGATCAAGAAGGCTGTCTCGAAAGGTGACGCAGTGCAGTTGATCGGCTTCGGCAGCTTCGGCTCGGGAAAGCGCGCAGCGCGCACCGGCCGCAATCCGAAGACCGGCGAATCCATCAAGATTCCGGCCGCAAAGACGGTCAAGTTTACGGCTGGCAAGGCATTCAAGGACGCAGTGAACAAGCGGTAAGCTTCTTGCCGATTGTGCGGCTACCCAGGGTAGCCAGTTGGTCATAACCCGCCTTCGGCGGGTTTTTTTTCGGCTGCGCTTCGTGTCTGCTCAATGGCGATGATCGTCGCAATCGCAATCGGGACCATGATCGTGGTCGTGCTCATGGTCGTGCTCATGGTCGTGATCCTCGACGTCCCACGCGGGGAACGGATCGGCGAAGCGTTGCCAGCCGTCGGCGCCGAGCGCCCATTCGTCGTCGGTCAGAAGGCATGCATCGAACCGGTCCTGCCACGTGGCAGGATCGAGATTCAGGCCGATCAGCACCAGCTCTTGCCGCCGGTCGCCGACGCTGTTGTCGTCCGGATCGCCATACCATTCCGCGACGATCTCCGCTTCGAGTTCGGGGTCATCGGTCGGCCATTCGCTGCGATCCTGCGCGGCCCACCACACGCCCGCCGGACCATGCCGCAGTGTACCGCCCGCTTGCGATAGCGAACCGCCCACTTCGCTGCGCGTCGCGAGCCAGAAGAAGCCCTTTGCGCGCAGCACGTCCGGCCATTCCTCATGCAGCAGCTTCCACAGGCGTTCGGGATGAAACGGCCGGCGCGCGCGATACACGAAATGGCCGACGCCGAATGCATCCGGTTCGTCGCTCGACGGATGTTCGCCGTTGAGAATCGCGAGCCAGCCGGGCGCGCTCGCGGTTGCATCGAAATCGAAGCGGCTGGTGTTCAGCACGTCGGCGGGCGTGACGTTGCCCGACTGCGCGCGCAACAGAAGCGCGCGCGGATTGAGACCGTGCAGGATGCGTTCGAGCTTTTCGACTTCGTCCGCGCTGACGAGATCGATCTTGTTGATGACGATGACATCGCAGAATTCGATCTGCTCGACGAGTACTTCGACGACCGTCTTGCCGTCCGCTTCGTCGTGGCCTTCATGCGCATCGAGCGAATCGGACGAAGCGTAGTCGCGCATGAAGCTCGCGGCATCGATCACGGTGACGAAGGTATCGAGATGCGCGCGGCCGGCGAGCGTCGCGTCCTCGTCGTCGCCGAAAGCGAGTTGCTCGGCGATGTCCATCGGATCGGCGATACCCGGCGCTTCGATCACGATCGCATCGAAGCGCTGCTGTTGCGCAATCCATCTGATGGCGCTTTCGAGCGCTTGCATCGACCGGTCGGCGAGCGTCAGGAGCAGGCAGCCGTTCGGCAGTTCGGTGGTTTCGCGATCCGCGCCGGACGCGGCCTTGCCGCAGGTCACGGCGCCGATACGCACGCCCGCGGCGTTGGCGAGCAAGGCATCGACGAGTGTGGTTTTACCCGCGCCGGTGAATCCCGATAGCACGGTAATGGGCAATGGCGTCTGGTTCATCGCAGTGGAGCGTAGCGGGGAAGGGAGCGCGCGAGCGCGAACCCGCGCGGCCGTCAGGGCCGCGCAGGCGATCGAATAGGGGATTTTGCATCAAATGCGCGCGGGCCGTGGCGCGCATCGATGCCTTAACGGGTGGCCTGAACCAGCTTCCAGCGGCGCAGGATCTCGATGATCTGTGCCGAATACTTGTCGCGCAGCGCGGGTGTTTCGGAATGGTAAGCACCGACCGCCTGCCACGAATTGCCGTACTTGTTCATTTTCTGGCGGAGATGCCATGCGGCGACATACACGCTCTTGCACGGTTCCATCAGCGTGCCGCTCGAGATGCCATACTGCGCCAGAGTATTGAGATGAATCGAGTTGATCTGCATCAGCCCGTAGTCGGTCGAGCCGTTGGCGTTCTTGTTGATGGCGTCAGGCTTGTTGTGCGATTCCTGCCACGCGATCGCGCGCAGTATGAGCGGATTGACCTTCTGATATTTCGCCGCTTCGTCGAAGCAGTCTGCGTGTGCGGAGGCGGCCGCAAGGAGCGGCCCGCATATCGCAAATAGTCGCACGATTCTCTTCATCTTCTTTCTACTCCATCCGCACACGCGGAACGTCATGCCGCCGTTGCGGCGCCTTGGCGCCAACGCCAACAAATCAACGCCCGCGGCCGGGCTGCATGGGGAAAACCCGCCCTTTTTGCATCCGCCCGGAATGCGGAACCGACCGTATCATACCGGCTGATGATTCAGACCATAAGTTGGCTATCAGACATACGTCCATGGCACCGGCCGGAAGCCGCTTGCACGCGAGCGCGCAGGAATATCCATTGGATATGTCCTAAATGTATGAATAATAAGACTTCTGGACGGGTTACAATTCGGCTCCCGCGTGCATCGGCCCAACTCTGGAACAGCCCAGATACGGTCTATCGGCAAGTTATTCGAAAGCTTGAGAGCGCTGGAGCGGGTTATCGCACGAGCAGCGGAAGAGCGACCTGGTGTCAAACGAATTGGCACAATTCCGTTACATGAAACTGTTATCGTCATATTTTTTAAAATGATCGCGGCGGCCGGGTCTGCCTGTCCTACCGCGGTTGGCGGCGCGTTCGGCTGACGAGCTGCCGCCTCAGCCGGCTCATGAAAATCCGGCTCTGACATCACATCCATGAGAAGACAACCTATGGCACTGCGTCGCACGGCGACGGCACTGCTGGCGGCGGGACTTATCGTCGCGCAAGCCGCTCAGGCGCAAGTGACGTTGAATTTCGTCAACGCGGACATCGACCAGGTCGCGAAAGCGATCGGCGCCGCCACCGGCAAAACGATCATCGTCGATCCCCGCGTCAAGGGGCAGCTCAACCTCGTCTCGGAGAATTCGGTTCCCGAGGATCAGGCGCTGAAGACGCTCCAGTCGTCGCTGCGCATGCAGGGCTTCGCGCTGGTGCAGGATCACGGCGTGCTGAAGGTCGTGCCCGAAGCCGACGCCAAGCTCCAGGGCGTGCCGACCTACGTCGGTAACGCGCCGGCCGCGCGCGGCGATCAGGTGATCACGCAGGTCTTTCAGTTGCATAACGAATCGGCGAACAACCTTCTGCCGGTGCTGCGTCCGCTGATCTCGCCGAACAACACGATCGCTGCCTATCCGGCGAACAACACGCTCGTCGTCACCGATTACGCCGACAACGTGCGCCGCATCGCGGGCATCATCGCGGGCGTGGATACCGCCGCGGGCCGCTCGGTCGACCTCGTCACGCTGAAGAACGCCAACGCGATCGACGTGGCCGAGCAGATGAACAAGCTGCTCGATCCCGGCGCCATCGGCAGCACCGATGCCACGCTGAAAGTCACCGTCACGCCCGATGCGCGCACCAACTCGCTGATGTTCCGCGCCTCCAGCAGCTCGCGCCTCGCCGCGGCGAAGCAACTGGCGCAGAAGCTCGACGCGCCCACGACGCAGCCCGGCAACATGCACGTCGTGGCGCTGCGCAACGCCGACGCGACGCGCCTCGCCAAGACGCTGCGCGGCATGCTCGGCAAGGGCAACAACAGCTCGGACAACACCTCGGGCTCGAACTCGAACTCGTTCGGCCAGAGCGGCGGCGGCCTCAGCAATTCGTCGACGTCCACCGGCCAGTCGGGCATGCCGCCGCTGCCCGGCGGTCTCGGCAGCAGCAGCTCGGGCACGGGCAACAATCCGATGTCGGGCGGCTCGGGCAATCGCGATTCGAGCTTTTCGTCGAACAAGGACAACGAGTCCGGCAACGACCAGGGCGGCGGCATGATCCAGGCCGACGCCGCGACCAACTCGCTGATCATCACCGCGGCCGATCCGGTCTACCGCAACCTGCGCTCCGTGATCGACCAGCTCGACGCGCGCCGCGCGCAGGTCTATATCGAGGCGCTGATCGTGGAGCTTTCCGCGACGACCGGCGCGAACCTCGGCATCCAGTGGCAAGGGCTGTTGCTGTCGAACGGCGGCAATAACGCGGTGTACGGCAGCACGAGCTTCGGCAGCGGCAACACGAACATCGTCGATCTGACCTTGCAGGGCAACGCGATCGCGCAGAATCCGTCCGCGATCACGTCGACCAGCGGTCTGCTCGCGCAAGGCCTGAACATCGGCCTGCTGCACCGCTTCGGCAATCTGTTCGGGCTCGGCGGCCTGTTGCAGGCGCTGTCGACATCGGCGGATGCGAACATTCTCTCGACGCCTAACCTCATCACGCTCGACAACGAGGAAGCGAAGATCGTGGTCGGCCAGAACGTGCCGGTCGTGACCGGTTCCTACGCGACGCCGACCGCCAACGCCGCGACCTCGGTCACCGCGTTCAACACGTTCGACCGCCGCGATGTCGGCGTGACGCTGCACGTGAAGCCGCAGATCACCGACGGCGGCGTGCTCAAGATGCAGATCTATCAGGAAGATTCGAGCGTCGATCAAACCACGAAGACCGATCCGGGCGGCGTGACGATCAACACGCGTTCGGTGCAGTCGACCATCCTCGCGGACGACGGCGAAATCGTCGTGCTCGGCGGCTTGATGCAGGATCAGTACAACAACAACAACAGCAAGATTCCGCTGCTCGGCGACATCCCCTTCATCGGCAGCCTGTTCAGAAGCGAGAGCAAGACGCGCACGAAGACCAACCTGATGGTGTTCCTGCGCCCGGTGATCGTGCGCGATCAGGCCACGTCCACGCAGATCGCCAATACGCGCTACGACTATCTGCGTCAGCAGCAATATGGCTCGACGACGGACAACCGTCTCATCAAGGACCAGAATGTGCCGGTGATGCCGCCGAAGCCGCTCGGTCCGAGCGAGGGCGGCGGCGCGCCGGCGCAGAATCTGCTGGACTGGAGCAACACGACGCGCGGCCCCGGCCCGAGCACGACGCTGCCGCAGAATCCGGACGCAGGCCAGGCGCCGCAGTACGGCCCGACCTATCCGGCGCCCGCGAACGGCGCGACGAACACCATGCCGGCCAACGGCGCGACCAACGCGATGCCGGGCAACGCGGCGACGAACAGCCAACAAGGAGTGCGGCCGTGACCACGGTCAACGAAGCAGTCGAGAGCGCGAGCAGCGCGGCGTCGCCGCTGGCGGCCCGGCTCGTGCCTTACGGCTTCGCGCGCAGCGGGCAGATTCTGCTTGCGCATCAGCACGCGGACGGCATCGAAGTGTGGATCAGCGAGCGCACCACCGACGCGGCGCTCGCCGAAGTCGCGCGCAATTTCGGCGCGCTCTCGATCGTGCGCAAGTCCGCCGACGAACTCGCCGCCGCGATCAACTCGGCGTACGCGCGCAACGACGGCAGCGCGGCGCAGGTGGTCGGCGAAGTGGAAGGCGAAGTCGATCTGTCGCGTCTGATGCAGGACATTCCGGAAGTCGAGGATCTGCTCGAATCCGAGGACGACGCGCCGATCATCCGCATGATCAATGCGCTGCTCACGCAGGCGGCGCGCGAACAGGCATCGGACATTCATATCGAGCCGTTCGAGAACGCGTCGGTCGTGCGCTTTCGCGTCGACGGCACGCTGCGCGATGTCGTACGCCCGAAGAAGGCGCTGCACGGCGCGCTGATCTCGCGGATCAAGATCATGGCGCAGCTCGATATCGCGGAAAAGCGTTTGCCGCAGGACGGCCGCATCACGCTGCGCGTGGGCGGTCGCGCGGTCGACGTGCGCGTGTCCACGCTGCCGACGGGCCACGGCGAGCGCGCGGTGCTGCGTCTGCTGGAAAAGGATGCACAGCGCCTGAATCTCGAAAAACTCGGCATGGCGCGCGACACGCTGGTCAACTTCGACAAGCTGATCGGCCGCCCGCACGGCATCGTGCTCGTGACCGGCCCGACCGGTTCCGGCAAGACGACCACGCTGTACGCGTCGATGTCGCGGCTGGAAACCACGACCACCAACATCATGACGGTGGAAGACCCGATCGAATACGATTTGTCGGGCATCGGTCAGACGCAGGTGAACGAGCGCATCGGCATGACCTTCGCGCGCGCGCTGCGTTCGATTCTTCGTCAGGATCCGGACATCATCATGATCGGTGAAATCCGCGATCTCGAAACCGCGCAGATCGCGGTGCAGGCTTCGCTCACGGGCCACCTCGTGCTCGCGACGCTGCACACGAACGATGCCGCGTCCGCCGTCACGCGTCTCACCGACATGGGCGTCGAACCGTATCTGCTGGCGTCGTCGCTGCTCGGCGTGCTGGCGCAGCGGCTCGTGCGGCAGCTGTGTCCGGTGTGCAAGGAAGAGCGCGTCGAAGAGGACGGCACCAAGCATTACCATCCGGTCGGCTGCGAGCGATGCGGCCAGTCGGGCTATGTCGGCCGTCGCGGCGTCTACGAACTGCTCCTGATCGACGACATCATTCGCCCGCTGATCCACCGCAATGCGGCGGACGCGGAGATTCTCGAAGCGGGCCGCAAGCAGGGCATGCGCACGCTGCGCGACGACGGCGACCGCTGGCTCGCCGCGGGCGTGACGTCGCTGGAAGAAGTGCTGCGCGTGACGGGCGGGGAATAACGTATGCCGGCTTTCCGTTTCGAAGCGATCGATCACGCAGGCAAGACGCAAAAAGGCGTGCTCGATGCCGACAGCGCGCGCGCCGCGCGCAGCCAGTTGCGCACGCAGGGGCTGACGCCGCTCATCGTCGAGGCGGCGGGCTCGCGCACGCGCGGCGAGCGTCAGCAACGGCTCTCGCTCGGCCGGCGTCTGTCGCAGCGCGAGCAGGCCATTCTCACGCGCCAGCTCGCGAGTCTGCTGATCGCGGGCCTGCCGCTCGGCGAAACGCTCGCGGTGCTGACCGAGCAATCGGAGCGCGATTATATCCGCGAACTGATGGCTGCGATCCGCGCCGAAGTGCTCGGCGGCCATTCGTTCGCCAACGCGCTCGCGCAGCATCCGAAGGACTTTCCGGAGATCTATCGCGCGCTCGTCGCGGCGGGCGAGCATACCGGCAAGCTCGGGCTCGTGCTGTCGCGGCTCGCGGACTACATCGAGCAGCGCAACGCGCTCAAGCAGAAGATCATTCTGGCGTTCACGTATCCGGGCATCGTCACGCTCATCGCGTTCGGCATCGTCACGTTCCTGTTGAGCTATGTCGTGCCGCAGGTCGTGAACGTGTTCGCGAGCACGAAGCAGCAACTGCCTTTCCTCACCGTCATGATGATGGCGCTCTCCGCCTTCGTCCGGAGTTACTGGTGGGCGGTGCTGATCGGCGTCGTGATCTTCGCGTGGCTCGTGAAGCGCATTCTCGCGCGGCCCGGGCCGCGCATGTCGTTCGACCGCTGGCTGCTGACCGCGCCGCTCGTCGGCAAGCTGGTGCGTGGCTATAACACGGTGCGCTTCGCCAGCACGCTCGCGATCCTCACCGCCGCCGGCGTGCCGATCCTGCGCGCGCTGCAGGCGGCCGGCGAAACGCTCAGCAACACGGCGATGCGCGAGAACGTCGACGACGCCATCATCCGGGTGCGTGAAGGCTCGTCGCTGTCGCGCGCGCTCGGCAACACGAAGACGTTTCCGCCCGTGCTGGTCCACCTGATCCGCTCGGGCGAAGCAACCGGCGACGTCACCACGATGCTCGACCGCGCCTCCGAAGGCGAAGCGCGCGAGCTCGAACGCCGCACGATGTTCCTGACGAGCCTGCTCGAACCGCTGCTGATTCTCGCGATGGGCGGCGTCGTGCTGGTGATCGTGCTCGCGGTGATGTTGCCGATCATCGAACTGAATAATCTGGTGCAGTGATGAACGCCCTTCAAACTCGTTTGCTCACGCTCGCCGCGCTCGCGCTCTTTTGCGTGACGCTGACGTACTGGGTCGTCACGCTGACCTCCCGGCAGACCGCGCCGCTGCCCGCCGCGGCCGCGACGCGCGCGCCGTCGGTCGAGCAGGCCGCGACCATCTTCGGCGGGCGGCTGGAGCGTCAGGCCAACTCGGACGTGCATCTGTTCGGCATTCTCGCGTTGCAGGGGGGAGCTGCGGCCATCGTGAGCTACGGCGGCGAGGCGGCGAAAGCCGTGTCGCTGGGCGGGCCGCTCACGCAGGGCGTGAAGCTCTCGGAAGTGCGCGCGCGCTCGATCATCATCGATCGCAACGGCGTGAAGTCGGAGATCTTCCTGCCGCAGAATCCGCCCGGCCCGACGATCTGGGTGCGCTGAGCGCGACGCGATGCCTCGCGTGAGTCTGAATCACGCGACGAAAGCGGATCGATAGAATGTGCGGCGGCTTCGGCAACACAGGAAGCCGCGCGATTTTTCAATCATCACCGGGCATGAGGCCCGGAAACGATATTTTCAATTCAAGAGGTAGCAGTCATGCAAATGTGGACCCAACGCCGCATGCGAATTCAACAGGTTCAGGCGCAAGGACGTCGCCAGCGCGGTTTCACGCTGATCGAAATCATGGTCGTGATCGCGATTCTCGGCATTCTCGCCGCGCTGATCGTGCCGAAGATCATGAGCCGCCCGGACGAGGCACGCCGCGTCGCCGCCAAGCAGGACATCGGCACCATCATGCAGGCGATGAAGCTCTATCGCCTCGATAACGGCCGTTATCCCACTCAGGAGCAGGGCTTGCGCGCGCTGATCGAAAAGCCGTCGACCGAGCCGGTGCCGAACAACTGGAAGGACGGCGGCTATCTGGAGCGTCTTCCGAACGATCCGTGGGGCGGCCAGTATCAATATCTGAATCCGGGCGTGCACGGCGAAGTCGACGTGTTCAGCTACGGCGCGGACAACAAGGCGGGCGGCGAAGGCAATGACGCCGACGTCGGGTCGTGGCAGTAAGCCGTCGGCGCAAGACATCGTGAACGGGCATTTGCCGGCGCGTCGTCAGGCCGGCTTCACGCTGCTCGAAATGCTCGTCGTGCTGGTCATCGCGGGGCTGCTCGTGTCGCTCGCGTCGCTGCAACTGACGCGCAACCCGCGCACCGATCTCAACGAGGAAGCGCAGCGTCTCGCGCTGCTGTTCGAATCGGCGGGTGACGAAGCGCAGGTGCGCGCGCGGCCGATCGCGTGGCAGCCGCTCGACGGCGGCTTTCGCTTCGACATCCGCACGGAAGACGGCTGGCGCCCGCTGCGCGACGATCTGCTGCGCCCGCGCCGCTGGGAAGGCGGCGTGACCGGCGTGACGATCAATTTCCTCGATTCGGACAAGTCCGTGAACCGGCTCGTGTTCGGCACCGAAGCCATCGACGCGCCGATGGAAATCACGCTGATTTCGGCGGCGGGGCGCGTGACCATCGTCGGTAGCGGCAGCGGCCGCTTTCAGGTGCGATGATGCACAAGGCTCGTCGACATCAGCGCGGCTTCACGATGATCGAAGTGCTCGTCGCGCTGGCGATCATCGCGGTGGCGCTGGCCGCGTCGGTGCGCGCGGTCGGCTCGCTCGCGACCGGCGAAGCGGACCTGCACCGGCGGCTGCTCGCGGGCTGGAGCGCGGACAACGAACTCGCGCAGTTGCGGCTTTCGCACCAGTTTCCGGCGATCGGCTCGCGCAGCTTCGACTGCTCGCAGGGCAATCTGAAACTCACCTGCACGCAGCGCGTGAGCCAGACGCCCAATCCGATTTTCCGGCGCGTCGAGATGTTCGTCTCGACGCCGGGCCGCTCCGGTTATCTGGCGCAACTGGTCACGGTGGTGGCGAATGAAACGAACCGCTCGCTCTGAGCGCGGCTTCACGCTGCTCGAAATGCTGATCGCGATCGCGATTCTCGCGGTGCTCGCGGTGTTGTCGTGGCGCGGGCTCGATTCCGTGATCCGCGGCCGCGCGACGATCGAGAACGCGATGCAGGACGAACGCATCGTCGCGCAACTGTTCGACCAGATGCGCATCGACGCGCGTCAGGCCGCAACCGACGACGAAGCGGGCCAGCCCGCCGTGCAGATCGGCAACGGCTCGCTGCAGATCGTGCGCGGCGTGTTCGCGCCGGACCGTGCGCCGCGCCTGCAGGTGGTGCGCTACCGGCTCTCGAACAGCCGGATCGTGCGCTATGCGTCGCCGCCGCTCGAGAACGTCGGCGAAGTGCGGCGCGCGTTGTCGTCGGCCGATACGGCGGACGGCTGGAGCTCGATTCCCCTGATGGGTGGCGTGGCCTCGCTCGCGACGCGCGTCTACATCCCGGAAAAAGGCTGGACGACGAGAATGAGCGACGTGTTCTCGCAGATCAACCAGAACGACAACAACCTGAAAGTGCCGCAACTGGGCAATGCGCCGCTGGCGCGCGCGGTGTCGGGCGTTCAGGTCGCGGTCGGCGCGCGCACGCTGGCGACGCCGCTCACGCGCGTGTTCCTGGTCGGAGAGTGAGCATGCGCGCGATGAACCGGAAAAGGCAGCGCGGCGTTGCGATCATCAGCGCGTTGCTGGTCGTATCGCTGGCGGCGATTCTCGTGTCGGGCATGTTGTGGCGTCAGCAGGTGCAGATTCGACGTATCGAGAATCAGCGGCTGCTCGCGCAGGCGCAATGGATTTCGCGCAGCGCGCTCGACTGGACGCGCCTCATCCTGCGCTCGGAAGCCGATACCTCGCCGACGGTCACGTACCTCGGCGGCGTGTGGGGCGTGCCGATCGCGAAAACGAAGCTATCGGACTTTCTCGGGCAGATCGGCGAAGTGCGCGCGCAGCAGGGCGCGTCGACGTATCTGTCCGGCTCGATCGAGGACGCGCAGGCGAAGTTCAATCTGCGCAACCTCGTTTCGACGCCGACGCCCGGCGTACTGACGATCAACGTCGCGCAGATTCAGGCGTTCCAGCGGCTGCTCGCGATGCTCGGCATCAACGGCTCGCTTGCCAAGACGGTGGCGCTGCAGATGCGCGCGGGCCTCGCGCGCTCCGCGACGCGTTTCCAGACGCAGACCGGCAACAGCGCGACCTCGGCGACCGGCACGAGCACGGAAGCGACGATCGCGGCGCTCGCGCAAGGCGGCACGGGCGGCGGCAACTTCACCGACGACCCCGGCCTGAAGGACGCCGACAACAACGCGCCCGTCGCGCCCTTGCAGATGATCAGCGTCGATTCGCTGCTCGACGTGCCGGGCTTCTCGGCGGAAGCGGTCGCGAAGCTCAGGCCGTTCGTCACCGTGCTGCCGACGACGGCCGCCGTAAATATGAACACCGCGCCCGCCGAAGTCATCGCGGCCGTGGTGCCCGGCATGAATCTGTCGCAGGCGCAGGCGTTCGTCGCGCGCCGCGAGACGGTGTTTTTTCACGATATCGGCAACGTGCAGCTCGCGCTGACCGGCGCGGGCGTCAAGACCGTGTCGACCGATCCGAGCGAAATGGACGTCACCACGAAGTATTTCGTGATCCACGGGCGCGTCGAGCACGAACGCGCGCAACTGGAACGCACGACGCTCGTGTATCGCGATCCGACGACGCATACGACGCGCATCGTCTACACACGCGACTCGCTGTGAAGACGTGCCGTTGCCATTGATGAGGGGAAGTGGCCTTTGAGCACACTGATCGTTCTATTACCGCCGCGCGATCCCGCGGTGCGCTCGGAAGAGTGGCATCTGCCGGATCTGCCGTTTCTGCTGCTCGACAAGCGCGGCGAGCCGCAACGTATCGGCCGCGCGGCGCTCGGGCTGCTGCCGCGCGCGAGCGCGACGGTGCTGATCGTCGCCGCGCGCGACACGCTGTTGCTCGCCGCCGCCGTGCCGCCGCTCAAGGGGCCGCGCTTGCGGCAGGCGCTGCCGAACGTCGTCGAGGATCAGCTGATTCAGGACCCGCAGACGTGCCACGTCGCCGTCGATCCGGTCGAACTCGCCGATGGCAAGCGCGTGGTCGCCGTGATCGATCGCGGCTGGTTCCGCTTCGTGGTGGGCGCGTTTTCGGGCGCGGGGCATCGCAACGTGAAGGCGGTGCCCGCCATGCGCTGTCTGCCGGTGCCGGTTCCGGCGGCGAGCGTCGAAGGCGAGGAAACGGCAGTGCTGCCGACGCCGTTCGTCGCGGGCCTGCTCGGGCATGTCGTGTCGACCGCGCCGGCGTTGATCGGCGAGCTGGCCGCGCCTTCGCCTGCTTCGCTCGCCGCGCCGCGCATCGAGATCGCGATCGCGCGTGGCGAACGCTCGGCGCTCGGCGAAGGTCTCGCGCTGCCCGCCGAGTCGATCGAGGCGACGCTCGCCGCGCTCGCGGGCGATCATCCGGTGACGCTGTATTCGCTCGTCGATCTGCCCGGCGACGAGCCGCGCCTGTCCGGCTCGCGCAATGCCGCCGCGGCCGTCGCGGGCGCGTTGCCGGTCGGCTTCGAAGCGCTCGCGCGCAATGCGCTCGCGAGCCGCTTCGACCTGTGCCAGTTCGAATTCGCCGCGCAGCCGTGGCGTCTCGACCGCGCGACGATGCGGCGCCTGCGCGTGCCGATCGCGCTCGTGGCGGCGTCGATCGTCGTGTCGATCATCGGCATCAACGTACAATGGCTGCAGCTTGCGCGTCAGCGCGACGCGATCAGCGCCCAGGAAACCGAGTTGCTGCTCAACGCGTTCCCGAAGACGACCGTCGTGCTCGATGCGCCCGATCAGATGGCGCGCAATCTCGATCGGCTGCGGGTGGCGTCGGGCGAGCTTTCGCCGTCGGATTTCCTTTCGCTCGCAGACGGACTCGCGCGCTCGCTTGCTCCGGTGCCGGTGAATGGCGTCGCGGGACTCGACTATCGCGATCGTCATCTGGAAGTGACCTTCAAGCCGGAAACCAAGGTCGATCCCGACCTATCGAAGCGCCTCGCCGCCAATGGCCTGAACGGTTCGATCGATAGCAACACCGGCAAATGGACCATCAGGAGCGCCCAATGAAAGCGGAAATCGGACGTTCACTGTCGGAATTCTGGGAAGCGCGCACGCCGCGCGAGAAGACGCTCCTCATGTGGGGCGGTCTCGCGCTCGGGCTCGTGCTCGTGTATCTCGTGCTGTGGGCGCCTGCTTACGAAGGCCGCGCGCGGCTGCGCGACACCCTGCCGACGATGCAGCGCCAGCTCGCGACGATGACCGCGCAGGCCAACGACGCGCGCTCGCTCGCACCCGCCACCGAAGGCGTGATGCCGACGGGCGGCGCCTTGCGCGATGCGCTCGCGAAGTCCCTCGCGGACAACGGCATGCAGCCCACGCAGGTTCAGGTGATCGGCGCGGCGGTGCAGATTCAGTTGAAGAACGCGTCGTTTCCCAACTGGACCATGTGGCTCGACGACGCGCGCAAGCAGTTCAAGGTGCAGGTGTCGGAGGCGCACGTCACGGCGCTGAAGCCGGACGGCCAGGTGGATCTGACGGCGTCGCTGCAACCGGCCGGCACGAAATGAGTTACTGGACGCGACGTATCCGGCTCGCGCTGCCGGCGCTTTTCGTGATGGTGATATCGATCGCCGGCACGCTGCTCGTGATGCTGCCTGCCGCGTGGATCGTGCCGCAGTTCTCGAAGTCGACGGGCGGCCACGTCAATCTGGTCGATCCGGCGGGGTCGCTGTGGCGCGGTTCGGCCACGCTGATGCTCGCCGCGGGCAGCGACGGCGCGGGCGCGACGCTGCTGCCGGGGCGTATCGAATGGACGACATCGTTCCTGCCGCTTTTCACCGGGCGCGTGCATATGACGATGCGCCAGACCGAAGCGATGCCCGACGCCGTGACCGTGGACGCCACCACGCGTGGCGCGACGGTCACGGCGGGTCAGATCGCCGTGCCCGCGACGCTGCTTGCGGGCCTCGGCGCGCCGTTCAACACGCTGGATTTCGACGGCAGCGTGCGGCTCTCGTGGACCGAATTCCGTTTGCTGAACCGCAACGCTTACGGACAGGTGGTCGTTTCGCTCGACGACATGGCATCGCGCGTGTCGCGGGTCAAGCCGCTCGGCTCGTATCGCGTCGCGCTGCAGGCGCAGGGCGCATCGGCGACGATCGATCTGTCGACGAGCAAGGGCCCGTTGATGCTCAAGGGCAATGGCGTGATTTCACCGGAATCGACCGGGTTTCAGGGCACGGCGACCGCCGCGCCGGAGCAGCGCGAAAACCTCGCGGGGCTGTTGAATCTGCTTGGCCGTCATACGGATCCGGATACGGTTGCGCTGACCTTCATGCGTTAGGGAAAGCAGACGGTCAACGATTGGCCGTTTGCGTCCCGCTCACACCAGACGCAGCCGCGACGGGCGCGTCCACCGCACCCGTCTCGCGATCCATCTGCGCCACATCCCACCCGCCGCCGAGCGCCTTCACCAGCCCCACCGACGACACCATCCGCTGCCCCGCGATATTTGCAAGCTTCTGCTGCGCGGTGAACGCGGTAGTCTGCGCGGTCAGCACGCTGATGAACGCTACCGTTCCCGCCTTGTACTGATTGTTGATGATCGCGAGCGCCTGCTGTGCCGATTCGACAGCCTGCTGCTGCACGACGATTTCCCGCTCCAGAATGCGCAGCGACGCGAGATTGTCCTCGACGTCCTGGAACGCCGTCAGCACGGCCTGCCGGTAAGTCGCGACGCTCTGGTCGTAAGCGGCACGCGCGGCGTCGGTGCGCGCGGCGCGCAGGCCGCCGTCGAAAATCGTTGCGGCGATGTCCGGCCCCAGGGTCCAGAAACGCGACGGCGCGCGCAGCAACTGCGACAGCACCGAGCTTTCGAAGCCGCCTTGCGCGGAGAGCGTAAGAGTAGGGAAATACGCGGCGATTTCGATGCCGATCTGCTCGTTCGCCGCCGCCGCCTTGCGCTCCGCCGAAGCGATGTCCGGGCGTCGCTCGAGAATCGCGGACGGCATCTGCACGGGCACGGTGGGCGGGGTCGCGTCGAGCGGAATCGGCGGTATCGAGAACGTGGAAGCCGGCTCGCCGACGAGCACCGCGATCGCGTGTTCGAATTGCGCGCGCGCGACGCCGTTGTCGATGGCGGACGCCTGCGCGGACTGCAACTGCGTCTGCGCCTGAATCACGTCCGAGCGCGCGACGATGCCCTGCGCGTACTGATTCTGCGTGAGCTTGAGCGATTGCTCGTAGGCCGCGACGGTTTCGTCGAGGAGCTTTTGTTGCGCGTCGAGCGAGCGCAACTGGAAATAGCTCTGCGCAAGCGTGGCCTGCGCGGACAGACGCGCGTTCGCGAGATCGGCGGCGGCGCCTTCCTGGCCCGCCTTCTGCGCGGTAACTGTGCGCGAGACGCTGCCCCACAAGTCCGGTTCCCAGCTCGCGTCGACCGAGAGGCTGAACTGGTTGTTGACCGAACCCTGCTGGCCGAAGCTGGAACTGTTGGTCGACCGGTTGCCCGCGCCGGTGCCGGAACGCGACGCCGACGCCGCTGCGCCGATCGTCGGGAAATACGCCGCGCGCGCCTCGCCGACGAGCGCGCGCGCCTGGCGATACGCGGCCGCGAACTGCGCCACGCTCTGATTCGCCTGATTCACGCGCGTTTCGAGATCGTTGAGGCGTTCGTCGTTGTAGATGGTCCACCAGGCGCCGCGGTCGATCTGGTCGGCGGGCTGCGCGACCTTCCAGCCTTCGGGCGCTTCCTTGTAGCTGGCCGGGACCGTCGTCGTGGGGCGCTGGTAGTCGGGCCCGACTGCGCAGCCGGCGATGAACATCGCGAGCGTGGCGGCAAGCGCCGTGGCGGTCAGCCGGCGCGGGACGGCGAAAGCGGGAAGGGCGGGACGATACGGCATCTGCTTGTCGAAATTCCTGTCGGCGCGGCTCCGCTCGAAGCGACGGACGCGATCAGCCGAGATGGTAACGGAACGCGGCGCACGCTCGATGCGCGCGCCGGACGTTGTCGGGCAGACGTTAGCGTAACGGGTTCGCCGTAAGGCGGGTGTTACGCGGCGGCAGGAATCGGTTACGACGCGTTACGGGGAAGCGCATGCGCCCCTTACGCGCCGCTTGCGCCGCCGCCTCCGGGACATGCGGAGCAGGGTGCGGGCAGCAACGGCCGGGCCGAAGCTGCCTTCTTCGGCGCCGAAGCCGCCGTCTTGCGCCGCTGCCGGTTCTCGAACCATCCCATGCCCAGCACCGCGAACGAACCGCCCGGCAGCAGGAACACGATCAGATACAACGCGAGTTTCCACGAACTCAGCTTCGGCGGGACGAAGTGACGGGAAGCGTTGGCGATCGTGCTGCTGATGGGGCCGAAGCGTCGGCGGGCGGTGCGAACAAAGCGGGTCATTTGAAGGTCCTTCGGGCGTCGGCGAACGACGGCTGGCGATCAGAACATGGTCTCGAATTGCGCATTACGCGCGTAACTCATTGCATAGAATAATATTGACTGTGCAACTACTTTTCAAGATACTGCCGATTGCTTTTTCGCAATTATCCGCCTCGCGAAGCGCGGCGTAGTGTCGCAACTCCGCAACAGCCGTTTGACCGATGTCGCATGAACAGCAAACCGCTTTACGATCCCGCCACGATTCAGCTCGAAACGAGCCTTGGTTACTTCCTGGCCAAGGCGCGCAACGTACTCGTCATGCGCACCGATGAGGCGCTCAGGCCGCTCGATCTCACGTCGCCGCAGATCGGCGTGATTCTGCTGCTTGCGTCGGGGCGCGCGCGCACGCCGCTGGAACTGTCGCGCGAGATGTCGTATGACAGCGGTTCGATGACGCGCATGCTCGACCGGCTCGAAAAGAAAGGCTTCGTGAGCCGCGCGCGCAGCGAGGCCGATCGCAGGATGGTCGAACTGAGTCTGACCGAGCGGGGGCGCGACGCCGCCGCTCGCCTGCCCGCGATCGGCGCGGCCGTGCTCAACGAGCAACTCGAAGGGTTCAACCACGCGGAGCTGGATCTGTTGATCGGCATGCTGACGCGCATCATCGGCAACTCGCCGATGGCTGTCTGCGCGCCGTGCGGGCTCGGCGAAGAATTGCCTTGATTGATCGGACGAAACAGGCGTTTATTGCGCCGATTTCGCTGTCTGGGCAGAGAATGCCTCGACAATAAATAGTTTGCGTGCGATGCGTGCTTTCGGCATGGTCGGCGCATCGGAGAAACCGAAGAATGTCCACATCTGCGACGAGCACGCCCGCCACGCCGCCCGTGCCCATGCCGCTTACCGGCGGCATCCTCGCCCTGCTGACGATGGGCCTCGCGCTCGGCACGTTCATGGAGGTGCTCGACACGTCGATCGCAAACGTCGCCGTGCCGACGATTTCCGGCAGCCTCGGCGTGGCGACGAGCGAAGGCACCTGGGTGATCTCGTCGTATTCGGTGGCGTCGGCCATCGCGGTGCCGCTGACCGGCTGGCTCGCGCGTCGTGTCGGCGAGGTGAAGCTCTTCACGATTTCCGTGCTGCTGTTTTCCGTCGCGTCCGCGCTGTGCGGCCTCGCGCACAACTTTCAGTCGCTGATCGCCTTCCGGCTGTTGCAGGGCCTCGTCTCCGGCCCGATGGTGCCGCTGTCGCAGACCATCCTCATGCGCAGTTATCCGCCGGAAAAGCGCGGGCTCGCGCTCGGCCTCTGGGCGATGACCGTGATCGTCGCGCCGATCTTCGGCCCGGTGATGGGCGGCTACATCACCGATAACTTCACGTGGCCGTGGATCTTCTACATCAACGTGCCGATCGGCATGTTTTCCGCGGCGATCGCGTACTTCCTGCTGCGCGGGCATGAGACGAAGACGACCCAGCAACGCATCGACGGCGTCGGGCTCGCGTTGCTGGTGATCGGCGTCGCGAGCCTGCAGATGATGCTCGATCTCGGCAAGGACCACGACTGGTTCAGCTCGAACTTCATCGTGACGCTGGCGATCGTCGCGGCGGTGTCGCTCGCGTTCATGTTCGCGTGGGAGCTGACCGAGAAGGAACCGGTGATCGACCTGTCGCTCTTTCGCGACCGCAACTTCGCGATGGGCGTGCTCATTACGTCGCTCGGCTTTCTCGCGTTCTTCGGCTCGGTCGTGGTGCTGCCGCTGTGGCTGCAAACCGTGCTCGGCTACACGCCGTGGCTCGCGGGCCTCGCGACCGCGCCGGTCGGCATCCTCGCGCTGGTGCTCTCGCCGCTCATCGGGCAGAACATGCATCGGCTGAATCTGCGCGTGGTCGCGAGTTTCGCGTTCCTCACGTTCGCGTTCGTGTCGCACTGGAACTCGACCTTCACGCTCGACACGCCGTTTCACGAGATCATCTATCCGCGACTGATTCAGGGCATCGGCGTCGCGTGCTTCTTCGTGCCGATGACGACCATCACGCTCTCCAGCGTCTCCGACGAACGGCTCGCGGGCGCGGCGGGGCTGTCGAACTTCCTGCGAACCTTGTCGGGCGCGATCGGCACGGCGGTCAGCACGACCTTCTGGGAAAACGGCATGATCCGCCATCACGCGCGGCTCACCGAATCGGTCACGCCGTATTCGGCGGGCACGACGGCTTATTCGGATCTGCTTTCGGGACTCGGTCTGTCGGGACAGGCGCTGACGGCGCAACTGGATCGCGTGGTGTCGGCGCAGGCGTACATGATGTCGACCAACGACTTCTTCCGCATTTCGTTCTACGCGTTTCTCGTGCTGGCCGTGATGGTCTGGCTGACGCGGCCGAAGAAGGGCGCGTCAGCCACGATGGGTCATTGATTCACTGCGGCGTGAGCGGCGTCACCGACTGGCCCGGCTGGTTCTCCAGATTGAGCGGGACCGGCTGATCCAGCGGGCTGACCTGCACGCCGCCTGGCGCGGGCGCGGCGGGCGGCGCCGTGACTGCCTGGGCAGCTTGCGGCGTCGCTTTCCGCAGCCCCGGACCGTTTCGGATGAACTGCTTGAAGTCCGCGCCTGCCTGCCAGGGGTTCGGCTCGCAGCCGAGCGGGTTGTCGCAGTGGGCGGCGAAGCCGATCGTCGCGGTGCCTTCGTTCGTCGGCGTCTTGGTGATCTGATACGCGAGCGCGCGCTTGCCGCTCGACGGTCCTGCGGTCTGGATGATCGAATCCGTGACGGTCTGCAGCTTGTATGCGGAATGGTTCGTCACCCAGACCTGGGCGCGCGCCCACCATGCGTCGCATTCGGGCTTGCTCATGCAGGTGAGCGGTTGAGTGGCCTGCTCCATGACGGTGCTGCTGACCTGGTCATCCACCGCGCAGCCGCTCAATAACGCGAGCGACGCAGCCCCCAGCGCGACTGCGCCGAAGAACATCTTTTTCATTGCTCCCCCGATCGTCGAAAAGTCGGCAACATTTTGACCCGTCAACCCGGATGACGTTGTGACGCGTTTCCCTCTGTTGCATAAGCCGGTAAGGCTTTCCGGCGCGCGCGGGCGCCGGAACGGAAAAAGCTGCTCGTCGCGGGGAAGCGTGAACGCTCACGCGCTCGCGGGATTCAGCTTGTAGTCCTGATAGGCGGCGACGAATGCATCGAACGATTCGGTGTCGCTGCTTTCGACCACCGTCTGCTCAACCAGCGATTTCGCCGCGAGTTCTTCCATCGCGCGCTCGTCTTCGACCGAGAGCGGGCGCGCGCGGAACGTTTCGGCGTGACGCGCGCTGAGTTCGAGCGCGAATGCGTCGAAGGATTGCCGATTGTCGCGCATCGTCTGCAACACGCGTGCGGACGGGGTCAGCGATGCATCCGCGACGCGCGGCCGCAACCCCTGAAGCGCGCGCGTGTGGTCGTCTTTGCCGTTGAGCGCGTCGAGCGTCTTCGCGACCGGCTCGATCGCATCGAAGAGCGCTTCGGCCCACTGCTGCATTGGCACGCTCGCGCCGTCGCGTTGCAGCGTGAGCCCCGGCTTGCGTCCTTCCTTCGAAACCGCGCTGAAATTGCCGTTCGCTTCGATGCTCGCCGCGGGCGGCAACAACGGGCTGTCTTCCAGCGCGCAATACAGCAGGTAAGCATCGAGAAAGCGCGCGGTCTCCAGCGAAATGCCGGTCGGCTCGAACGGATCGATGTCGAGACAGCGCACTTCGATGTACTGCACGCCGCGTTCGGCCAGCGCATGCAGTGGGCGCTCGCCCGAATACGTGACGCGCTTCGGGCGGATCGTCGAGTAGAACTCGTTTTCGATCTGTAGCACGTTGGTGTTGATCTGCACCCATTCGCCGTCGCGCTGCGTGCCGATGGCCTCATACGGCGCGTACGGCTGGCTCACCGCTTTGGCGAGCACGTCGAGATACGCGTCGAGCGTGTCGTAGCTCGGCAGCAGGTCCGCCTGCGCGGGATTGTTCGCGTAGCCGAGATCGCTCATGCGCAGGCTGGTCGCGTGCGGCAGATAGAGCGTGTCGGCATCGAACGTGTCGAGATGATGCGTCTTGCCTTCGACGAAGCGCTTGTTGAGCGCCGGCGACGCGCCGAACAGATACATCAGCAGCCAGTTGGTGCGGCGGAAGTTGCGGATGAGCGCGAAGTAGCGTTCCGACTGGAAATCCTTCGCGGACAGCGTGCTGGTGTTGTCCAGCGCCTGCCACGCGCGCCACACATTTTCGTTGAGCGAATAGTTGTAGTGGATGCCCGCGATGCATTGCATCGTGCGCCCATAACGCAGCGCGAGCCCGCGCCGGTACACGTTCTTCAGCGTGCCGATATTCGACGTGCCGTAATAGCCGAACGGAATCTCGTCCTCCGGCGGCAGCGAGTTGGGCATCGAGTCGTTCCACAGCAGCTCGTCGCCCATGTGCGCGTACGCGAAACGATGCAGCACGTCGAGGCGATCGAGCGTGAGCGCCGCGTCGGCTTCGGCGGGCGTGATGAGTTCGACGAGTGCCTCGGAGTAATCAGTCGTGATGAGCGGATGCGTCAGCGCGGAGCCGAACGCGCGCGGATGCGGCGTCATCGCCAGCTTGCCTTGCGGCGTCACGCGCAGGCTTTCTTTTTCGATGCCGCGCAAGCCTTGGCGCAGCGCGTCGGCGTGTGGCCCGGACGCGAGCGCGGCAAGCCTGCGCGCGAAAGCGCCGGCCTTGGGGTGAGCGGGATTCTTGTTTGCCATTGAAGCAATCTGCGAGGAGCGCGAGCGCATGCGCCCGGTCATTTTTTTAGGGTAGCGGGCACTTTAACATCTCGGTGTCAGGCGTGCTTGAGCCCAGAAACCGCAAGGGTTTGCGGGTTTTTCGGAGGATTCGCGCGGGTGTGCGGAGGAGGGGTGCGGAGCCGCGTCGGGAGGCTCGCGAGGCGTTCGAAGCGCCCGCGCGTCATGACGACGGCGAGCGCGTGTGCTTCATGCGACCTTGTTGGCTTCGTGGTGGGCGCGCTCGGTTTCGAGCAGCGCTTCCTTGCGCGGCGTGCCCCAGCGATAGCCGGAGATCGCGCCGTCCTTGCCGATCACGCGATGGCACGGAATCGCGAGCGCGACGGGATTCGAGCCGCACGCGTTGGCCACCGCGCGCACCGCGCGAGGCGAGCCGAGCGTGGCCGCGATGTCCGTGTAACTGCGCGTCTGACCATACGGGATGCGCCGCAACGCGTCCCACACGCGCCGCTGGAAAGCCGTCGCGCCGATGTCGAGCGGCAAGTCGAAGCGCTCGCGCGTGCCTTGCAGATACGCGCGAATCTGCGCGATAAACGGCTCCATCTTCGCGGCATCCTCGACGCGTTCGGCCTGCGCGAAATCGGCGGCGAGCTGTCCGACGAGCGTATCCGCATCGTCGCCGAACGCGATCTTGCAGACGCCCTTGTCCGTCGCGGCGACGATCACCGTGCCGAGCGGCGTCGCGGCGGTCGCGTAGCGCACGGTCAGTCCCGCGCCCTGGCGCTTGTACGCGGACGGCGTCATGCCGAGTTCGGCGGGCACGGCTTCGTACATGCGCGACGGCGAGCCGAAACCGGCGTCGTGCGTCGCCCGAGTCACGTCGCGGCCGCGCTGCAACGCGTCGCGCAGCACGCCCGCGCGTTGCGCCGCCTGATACTGACGCGGCGAAACGCCGACGATCCGCGAAAAGAGGCGCTGCAGATGGAACGGACTGACGTGCACGGCATCGCTCAACTGGGCGAGCGTCATGCGCTGTTGCGGATCGGCGTCGAGCACCTTGCACGCGCGCTCGACGATGGCGAGTTCGCGCGGCAGGCTGGTCGGCTGGCAGCGCTTGCAGGCGCGATATCCAGCGGCTTCCGCTGCATTGGTCGTCAGGAAGAATTCGACGTTCTCGCGACGCGGCGCCCTCGACGCGCACGAGGGCCGGCAAAACACGCCGGTCGTGCGCACGGCGAAGAAGAAAGCACCATCGGCACGCTCGTCGCGGTCGACGACGGCTTGCCAGCGGGTTTCATCGGATGAAAAGACAGGGTTGGCTACGGTTTTCATGACGACCTCGAAGGCTCTTGGGTACGGGACCACTGTAGAGCCGTGCAGACGAGGTTACGCGCCGTTTCTTGCGGTGTCATCGGCAGGCGGAATCCTAAAAGTGACGCACAGATGCCACAGAATCACGCCATAGGGGTTTTTACTAAAATTTCTATTGCGTCGCATCAACCGTCTATGTATTATTGGAACTGTCTCCTCCATGTCTCCTCCTGATATGGATTCAGCCCGCCAACCTAGGCGGGCTTTTTTTCGTCTGTACGTTTTTATCAGACGAAAAAAACCGGGCTCCGCGGCCCGGTTCGTTCCTGGACAACGCCTCCGCCGTTACAGCACGTAGCGCGACAAGTCTTCGTCCTGCGCCACTTCGCCGAGCGCGCGGTCCACATACGCCGCGTCGATCCGCACCGGCTGGCCCGTGTGATTGCCCGCCGCGAACGACACTTCCTCCAGCAGCTTCTCGATCACCGTATACAGCCGCCGCGCGCCGATGTTCTCGGTCTTCTCGTTCACCGAATACGCGATTTCCGCGAGACGCCGGATGCCTTCGTCGGTGAAATCGAGCTCGACGCCTTCGGTCGCGAGCAGCGCCTTGTACTGCTTGACGAGGCTCGCATCGGTCGAATTCAGGATCGATTCGAAGTCGCCGACCGACAGCGAATCCAGCTCGACGCGAATCGGAAAGCGCCCTTGCAGCTCGGGAATCAGATCGCTCGGCTTGGCGAGATGGAACGCGCCGCTCGCGATGAACAGGATGTGATCGGTCTTGATCATCCCGTACTTCGTGTTGATGGTCGTGCCCTCGACGAGCGGCAGCAGATCACGCTGCACGCCCGCGCGCGACACTTCGGCGCCGCCCGCCTCGCTGCGCGACGCGATCTTGTCGATTTCATCGAGAAACACGATGCCGTTCTGCTCGACGTTCTGCACCGCACGGCTCTTGACCTCTTCGTCGTTGAGGAGCTTGCCGGCCTCTTCGTCGGTGAGCAGCTTCAGCGCTTCTTTCACCTTCACCTTGCGGCGCGTCTTCTTGCCGCCGCCGATGTTCGCGAACATCGAACGAATCTGCTCGGTCATGTCCTCCATGCCCGGCGGCCCCATGATGTCCATGCCGACTTGCGGCAGTTCCACGTCGAGTTCGATTTCCTTGTCGTCGAGCGCGCCTTCGCGCAGGCGTTTGCGGAAAGTCTGGCGCGTGGTGTTGTCGCCCTCGCTGCTCGACTCGGCCGCGCCGAACCCGACCGGGCGCGCGCTTGGCAGGAGAATGTCGAGGATGCGGTCTTCCGCGCGATCTTCCGCCTTCGTGCGGACCTTCTTCATCTCGGATTCGCGCGTTTGCTTGACGGAAATTTCGATCAGATCGCGCACGATGCTGTCCACATCGCGCCCGACGTAGCCCACTTCGGTGAACTTGGTCGCTTCGATCTTGATGAACGGCGCGTCCGCGAGCTTGGCGAGACGACGCGCGATCTCGGTCTTGCCGACGCCCGTCGGCCCGATCATCAGAATGTTCTTCGGCGTGATTTCCTGGCGCAGCGGTTCGCCGACCTGCTGACGGCGCCAGCGGTTGCGCAGCGCGACGGCAACCGCCTTCTTCGCGCGCCCCTGGCCGATGATGTGTTTGTCGAGTTCGGAGACGATTTCGGAGGGAGTCATGGTGGTCATCGCTGGGTCCTTTATTCGATCGTCTCGATGACGCGATTGTGATTGGTGTAGATGCACATGTCGCCGGCGATGGTGAGCGCCTTTTCGACGATGTCGCGCGGGGCGAGGTCCGTGTTTTCGATGAGCGCCTGCGCCGCCGCCTGCGCGTAGGCGCCGCCCGAGCCGATCGCCGCGATGCCGTGTTCGGGATCGAGCACGTCGCCGTTGCCGGTGATGACGAGCGTCGTGTCCTTGTCGGCGGTGATCAGCATGGCTTCGAGCCGGCGCAGCATGCGGTCGGTGCGCCAGTCTTTCGCCAGTTCGACGGCGGCGCGCGTCAGATTGCCCTGATGCTTCTCGAGTTTCGCTTCGAAGCGATCGAGCAGCGAGAACGCGTCGGCCGTGCCGCCGGCGAAGCCGACCAGCACCTTGCCGCCATAGATGCGGCGCACTTTCTTCGCGCCCCCTTTCATGACGATGTTGCCGAGCGTCACCTGACCATCGCCGCCCAGCGCGACCTTGCCGTCGCGGCGCACGGAGACGATGGTCGTGCCGTGAAATTGTTCCATGTGCGTTCCTTGTGAAAACCAGAAGGACGCGGGGCGGCTCTTTCGTCGAACGACCGGCCGCCGCGCAGTCGAGAATTCGATGGACAGCACGGCGCGGGGTTCCGTCCGGGCCTCGGAGGCCGCAGGCGGGGCGCCGCGCTCGCGCCCGCCGCGATGATGCTTTCGCGGCGGCGCGTCCGGATCATTTTAGGGCGCTGGAAGATTTATCAAGACTTTCGACATCGACGTGCGGCGTTTTTTACCAGCCCGAAAGCAAAAAAGGCACCCCGTCGATGGGTGCCTTTTCCTTGATTTCTCTGCTCTAGCGCAACTTTTTGCGGCGGCGTTTTCCCCGTGGCGGGGCGGTCCCGCGATAATCGCCTGCCAGCAGCTATTTCAGTCGCCGAACAGCTTCTGACGCAGTTCGCGGCGTTCCTGCGCTTCGAGCGACAGCGTGGCCGTCGGGCGCGCGAGCAGTCGCGGAATGCCGATCGGTTCGCCGGTCTCTTCGCACCAGCCGTAGTCGCCGGACTCGATGCGCGCGAGCGATTGCTGCACCTTCTTCAGGAGCTTGCGTTCGCGGTCGCGCGTGCGCAGTTCCAGTGCATGCTCTTCCTCGATGGTCGCGCGATCCGCCGGGTCCGGCACGATCACCGTTTCCCGCAGATTTTCGGTCGTCTGGCCGGCATTCTTCAGAATGTCCGCTTGCAACTGCTCGAGCCGGTTCTTGAAGAAGGCGAGTTGATCCTCGTTCATGTAGTCCTTCTCGCTCATCTTCAGGATTTCGGCTTCGGTCAAGAGTTTCGTTGTCATCTGCTTGCTTCTTCAATGTAAGGCGATGTCTTCGCAACGCCCGCACTTGCGTTGCCCGCATGCAGCGCATCGGTACGCTTGGGGCTGCGCGACGCGTCGATGCGGGGCCGAACTCCTCTGGAAACCGATATTGGATGATGCTCCGGATGACGACGGGCGCATTTGCATGGCCCAGGATTTCCGGCCCCGGTGCTTTGACTTGATTTGCCTTCCCCCGGCAAATCGAGGCATCGTCCCGACGGGACATCCCTTCTCCTGACTTCCGCCGAGCGAGCGCCTGAAAGACGCGCATCCAGCGGAACTGCCCTTCTCCAGTGGGGCTGTATTGTAACTGAACCGCAATTTCCGACGATAACGAGGAAAACCCTGTCAATTCACGCCGGAATTTCAAAAATATAACGCCTGGACGTGCAAAAAGCGATGTCGGTTCGTGGTCGCGACTACATACCCGCATCGAAAGTCGCTCATGAAAAACGCCGCCCGCGATTCATTCGCAGCGGCGTTTTCGTTTCCAAGCGAGATGCGTGCCGGATTACTTCACGAGGCAGGCGTCGAGTCCGTCGGTGATCAGATCCTTCGGCAGCTCGATGCCGATGAACACCATTTTGCTGTTCTTCTTCTCGATCGGCATCCATTTGCCGGCGAGGTCGCTGCCCATCATCTGATGCACGCCCTGGAAGACGACCTTGCGATCGACGCCCTTCATATAGAGCACGCCCTTGTAGCGCAGCAGGCGCTCGCCATAGATCTGCAGAATGCCGCCGAGGAAGTCTTCGAGGCGGTTCGGATCGAACGGCTTGTCGCTGCGGTAGACGAACGACTTGATCTTGTCGTCGTGGTGCGCGTGATGGTGATGATGCCCGTGCTCGTGATCATGGCTGTGATCGTGACCGCAGGTCGAATGATCGTGGTCGTGATCATGATCGTGCGCGTGATCATGGTCGTGATCGTCTTCCGCGAGGAAATCCGGATCGATTTCGAGCTTCGAATTCAGATTGAAGCCGCGCAGATCGAAGATTTCCTTGATGTCGGCATCGCCGAAATTGACGATCCGGACGGCGGCGCGCGGGTTCATGTGCAGCAGGCGATGCTTGAGCGATTCGAGTTCGTCGGCAGACACGAGATCGGACTTCGTGACGAACAGGCGATCCGCGAAACCGACTTGCCGCTGCACCACTTCATGCTGATCGAGCTGCGCGTTCGCGTGCTTCGCGTCGACCAGCGTGATGATCGCGTCGAGCAGGAATTCGTCGGCGATGGTGTTGTCCATGAAGAACGTCTGCGCGACCGGGCCCGGATTCGCGAGGCCGGTGGTCTCGATCACGACGCGGTCGAAATCGAGCGTGCCCGCCTTCTTGCGGTTTGCGAGGTCTTCGAGCGCGCGCGCCAGATCGCCACGGATCGTGCAGCAGATGCAGCCGTTGCTCATCTGGATGATCTGCTCGTTCGTTTCCTGGACGAGAATTTCGTTGTCGATGTTCTCTTCGCCGAACTCGTTCTCGATCACGGCGATCTTCATGCCGTGCTGCTCGTTCAGGATGCGCTTGAGCAGCGTGGTTTTGCCGCTGCCCAGAAAGCCGGTCAGGATGGTTACGGGAATCATGGTGTCGCCTGTGTCCTTGTCTGTGTTCGGTCGTCTGTGTCTTGGAACCGCGCTGAATCGATTATTGAAACATATTTGTCAAGCCAGCGCCGCGCGCGGCCTTGGACAGAGCGCGAATTGCGGCTACTTTGGGGCGATCAGGCGATTTGCAACAGCAGCCCTTTCAGGTACTCGCCTTCCGGGAACGCCGTCAGCAGCGGATGATCGACGCCCGCGCCCAGGCGCTTGAGAATGCGTGCATCGACGCGCGCATCCGCCGCCGCGCCCGCGACGATCTTCTGAAACAGCTCGGAATCGATCGCGCCCGAGCACGAATAGGTGAAAAGCAGCCCGCCCGGCCGCAGCAGCTTGAAGCCGCTCAGGTTGATGTCCTTGTAAGCGCGCGCGGCGCGATCGACGGTTTCCTTCGATGGCGCGAATTTCGGCGGATCGAGCACGATCAGGTCGAAACGCCGGCCTTCGTCGTAGAGACGGCGCAGCGTCTTGAAGGCATCGGCGTCGAGCCATTCGGCCTTGTCCGCGTCGAAGCCGTTCGCCTTCACGTTTTCGCGCGCGAGCGCGAGCGCTTCGCCGGATGAATCGACGGATACCACGCGCGTCGCGCCGCCCTTGAGCGCCGCAAGCGAAAAGCCGCCCGTATAGCAGAAGCAGTTCAAGACCTCGCGTCCTGCCGCGTGCTGCGCGACGAGCACGCGGTTGTCGCGCTGATCGACATAGAAGCCCGTCTTGTGGCCGTTGCGCACATCGACGTGATGACGCACGCCGCATTCGTTCGTGATGAGCGTATCGGGCGGTGCGTCGCCGGCGAGCACCCCGGTGGTCTGCTCCAGTCCTTCTTTCTGGCGGATCGACACGTCCGAGCGCTCGTAGACGTTCGGGCAGCCGGTCGCGTCGATCAGCGCCTGCACGATGGCCTCTTTCCACGTTTCGACGCCCGTCGCCATGAACTGGCAGACGAGCTGCGCGCGCGGCTTTTCGTCGGCGACGTAGTAATCGACGATCAAACCCGGCAAGCCGTCCGCCTCGCCAAAGATGAGACGCGTGGCGCCGGTGTCCTTCACCATCGTCTGCCGGTGCGCGACCGCGCGCTGCACGCGGCGCTTGAAGAACGCGTGATCGACCGGCTCGCTTTCGTCGAAGGTCCATACGCGCGCGCGGATCTGCGAATGCGGGCTGTACGACGCGCGCGCGAGAAAGCGTCCGTCCGCCGCGCGCACGATGACCGTCGCGCCGGGCGCGGGATCGCCGTCGATACGCGCGATCGCGTTCGCGTAGACCCACGGATGGCGGCGAACGAGCGATCTGTCCTTCGACGGCTTGAGCGTGATGGTGTTCATTGCGGTGATGAAAGCGGCGCGCGGGGCGCCGTCGGGGGTCAATCGCGCTTCTTTGCGCGCGGGTGCGCCGCATCGTAGACGCGGGCCAGATGCTGAAAATCGAGCGACGTATACACCTGCGTGGCCGTGATGCTCGCGTGACCGAGCAGTTCCTGCACCGCGCGCAGATCGCCGCTCGATTGCAGGACGTGAGTGGCGAACGAATGCCGCAACACATGCGGATGCACGTTCGACGGAATGCCCGCCTGCAGCGCGAGACGCTTCACGCGCTCACGCACCACGCCCGGCGACATGCGATTGCCGCGCACCGAGACGAAGAGCGCGTGCGGATCGAGCTTGACGAACTCGCCGCGCACTTCAATCCACGCGCGCAAGGCGTCGATTGCCTTCCTGCCGACGGGCACTTTGCGCATGCGCTTGCCCTTGCCCAGCACGGTGACTTCCGCGCTGTCGAGATCGATCCAGCCTTGCGACGTGTATTCGCTGCTGTCGACGAAACGCACGTCGAGCCCGACGAGTTCCGCGAGCCGCAAGCCCGACGAATAGAACAGTTCGAGCATCGCGTGATCGCGCAGCGCTTCGGTCGTGCCGGCTTGCGGCGCGTCCATGAGCGCCATGGCGTCGTCGACGGAAAGCGCCTTCGGCAGCGTCTTTTCGCGTTTCGGCGCGCGCACCGTCGCGACGGGATTCGCGGGCATCTCGACGCGCTCGGCGAGCCATCGATAAAACGCGCGCCACGCCGACAGCCGATGCGCAATCGAACGCGACGACAGCCCGCCGGCGTGCGCGCGCACGACCGCGCCGCGAATATCGGCGGCGGTCAGCGATTCGAGTGGACGGTCTTTGGCGAGCGCACGCAGCTCGCCCAGTTCATGCGTGTAGCCGCGCAGCGTGTGCTCGGAGAGATGCCGCTGGTGCTCCAGCATCGCGAGATAGTCGGCGATCGCATTTTCCGAGGGCGCGGCGGCGTTCATGTTCAGTGCGGCAGCAAGCGCGACAGCGCCGCGCTCGCCAGCGCGCCGATGTGCGTGAGAAAGTCCGTCGCCATGCCGTCGTGAAAGCGGCGCGGATCGGGCGAGCCCATCACGAGCAGGCCGAAGCTCGGTGCGTCCGGACCGCCCTGCGGGTCGCGCAGGGCGATCAGCGAGACGGATTCGATCTTGCGGTCGGTGTCGGCCGGGCCGTCGCTGGGCGCGACCGTCGCCGATGCCGAGTTCGCCGCGCCGAGCCATTGCGCCGCCGCGAAGCCCGTATTCGTGCCGCAGTACGGCGCGGCGAGGCTGCTCGTGAAGATGCGCACTTCCTCACCGACCTGGCGCGCGAAATCCGCCTGCCGATACGCTTCGTCGATATCCCACACGCGCAGCGCGGCGTGCGGCACGTCGAAGACTTCGCACAGGCCTTTGCTGATGGTCGCGGGCAACGCGTATGGATCACGCTGCGAAATCACGCGCACGGTCCAGCGATTGAACTTGGTCGAGATGCTGTCGTTCTCGTGGCCGTAGCGCAGCAGTTCGGCGAGACGCCGCTCGAGCTGCTTGTTCTTGTCGCGCAGCATTTCCATCTGGCGTTCCTGCAGCGACACGGCCGCCTTGCCGTGCGGATTCGAAAGCCGGATGGTGCCGAGCAGTTCCGCATGCTCGACGAAGAAATCGGGGTTGGCGAGCAGGTAGTCGGCGACTTCGCGTGGGTTCATGATGACCTGGTTGCGTTAATCAATGCGATCGAGCTCGATCTCGCCTTCGAAAACGGTCGCGGCGGGCCCGGCCATGAGCAGCGCGGCGGATTCGTCGCGCGCGCCGTCCCAAGTGATCGTGAGCGTGCCGCCGTGCGTCTCGACGCGCACCGGCGAATCGAGCAGACCGCGCCGGATGCCCGCGGCCACCGCCGCGCACGCGCCCGTGCCGCAGGCGAGCGTTTCGCCCGCGCCGCGCTCGAATACGCGCAGCTTCACCGAATGACGGTCGACGATCTGCATGAAGCCCGCGTTCACGCGCTTCGGAAAACGCGCATGACGCTCGACGAGCGGGCCTTCGATCAATACCGGATACGCCTCGACATCCTCGACGATCTGCACCGCGTGCGGATTGCCCATCGAGACGGCGGAAATCCAGCGCGTTTCGCCGTTCAGGTCGAGCGGCCAGAGCGTGTCGTTGCCTTGCCGGCGGCCTTCGAGGCCGAGCGCGTCGAACGGTACGAGCGGCGGATCGAACACCGGCGTGCTCATGTCGACGACGACTTCGCCGTCTTCCTGCATGGTCAGCGTGATGACGCCGTTCTGCACCTGCACGCGCACGGTCGAGGCGTCCGTCAGACGCCGGTCGCGCACGAACTTCACGAAGCAGCGCGCGCCGTTGCCGCAATGCTCGACTTCGCCGCCATCACAATTGAAGATGCGGTATTTGAAGTCGACACCGTCGATCGTCGGCTTTTCCACGAGCAGCAACTGATCCGCGCCCACGCCGAAGTGGCGGTTCGCGAGCGCGCGCACCTGCGCGGCGGTGAGAGCGAGGGCCTGCGTGTAGCCGTCGAGCACGACGAAGTCGTTGCCCGCGCCCTGCATCTTGGTGAATTTGAGTTTCATGGCGGCTATTGTATGTGACCCGCGCTGCGGCGTTTCGCGCCGCTCACGCTTCAATAGAATCCCGGCTCGCCCGGCGGCCGGGTCTTGAAGCGCTTGTGCACCCAGTAATATTGCTCCGGCATGCGCGGAATCTGCTCTTCCAGAAACGCGTTCATGCGGCGCGCGTCGGCTTCGTCGTCGCCGGTCGGGTAGTCGTCCCACGGCTTGAAAATCTTCAGCCGATAACCCTTGTAGTCCGGCAACACCTCGCCGATGAACGGCACGACCTGCGCCTTGCCCGTTTTCGCGAGCCGGCCGACGGCCGTCAGCGTGCAAGTGGGGATGCCGAAGAACGGCACGAACGTGGAGTTGCGCATGCCGTAGTCCATGTCCGCGCCGAGCATCACAGGCTTGCGATCGCGCAGCCAGCGCAGCACGATGCGCGCGCTGTCGGCGCGGCTCGCCATGTCGGCGCCGAAGCGGGCGCGCTGCGCCTTCGCGAGCTCCTCGATCTGCGGATTCGAGAACGGCTGATACAACGACCCGCAGCGCCGATGCAGCGAGTAATTGAGAAAGATCGAGCCCGCCTCGATCCCGACGAAATGCAGCCCGAGAAAGAGCGTGGGCGGCAGGTCGGGATCGGTGAGATCGACGGCGCTATCGACTTCGATCAGCTTTTCCAGCTTCTTCGCCGAGCCGAACCATTGCACGCTGCGCTCCACGTAGCTGCGGATCGCGTGGCGGAAGTGCTTCTGCGCGATGTCCTCGCGTTTTTCGTCGGACCACTCAGGAAAGCACAGCTTCAGATTCGTATGGACGATGCGCCTGCGGCGGCTCGGAATCTGATAGAGCAGCCAGCCGAGGGCATCGCCGAAACGCGCGGTGATGCCGTAAGGGATGAGCGCCAGGAACTTGAGAAAGCCGATGGCGAGCGCCACGCCGATGCGCCCTAGCATGAGCGGCTCCAGCGTGCGGACGGTCGGCCGCGATGAGCGGATGTTTGATGCGTGGCGGATTGCGACAAGCGTTCGGCTCTGTGAAAACAAGGGAAACCGGTATAATAGAACCTTCGCCGAGTTAATGGACAACTTGCGGGGCGAAGCGGGTCGGAGTCTTCTTATCTTTCGAGAAGAAGCCGGCCCGGAAAGACATCCGCTAAAGCGTCGCCGCTTCAGACTCCAAACGAAGTCGGCTACGTGAATATCAACCGTACTCAAATGGAGTCTGAAGCGTGTCGAACGACTATCTCTTTACTTCCGAATCCGTTTCCGAAGGCCACCCGGACAAGGTTGCCGATCAAATCTCCGACGCTATCCTCGACGCGATCCTGTCGCAGGACAAATATTCGCGCGTCGCGGCGGAAACGCTCTGCAACACGGGTCTCGTCGTCCTCGCGGGCGAAATCACGACCACCGCCAACGTCGATTACATCCAGGTCGCGCGCGACACCATCAAGCGCATCGGCTACGACAACACGGATTTCGGCATCGATTATCGCGGCTGCGCGGTGCTCGTCGCGTACGACAAGCAATCGCCGGATATCGCGCAAGGCGTGAACAAGGCGCATGACGACAACCTCGACCAAGGCGCCGGCGACCAGGGCCTGATGTTCGGTTACGCGTGCGACGAAACGCCCGAGCTCATGCCGCTGCCGATTCACCTTTCGCACCGTCTCGTCGAACGTCAGGCGAACCTGCGCCGCGACGGCCGTCTACCCTGGCTGCGCCCGGATGCGAAGTCGCAGGTCACCGTGCGCTATGTCGACGGCCGCGCGCATTCCATCGACACCGTTGTGCTCTCCACGCAGCATTCGCCGGACATCGATCTGCCGCAACTGCGCGAAGCGGTGATCGAGGAAGTCATCAAGCCGACGCTGCCGAAGGAACTCATCAAGGGCGACATCAAGTTCCTGGTGAACCCGACGGGCCGTTTCGTCATCGGCGGTCCGCAGGGCGATTGCGGTCTGACGGGCCGCAAGATCATCGTCGATACCTACGGCGGCGCGGCTCCGCACGGCGGCGGCGCGTTCTCGGGCAAGGACCCGTCGAAGGTGGACCGTTCGGCGGCCTACGCGGGCCGTTACGTCGCGAAGAACATCGTCGCGGCGGGCCTGGCATCGCGCGCGCTGATTCAGGTTTCGTACGCGATCGGCGTCGCACGCCCGACTTCGGTCATGGTCAACACGTTCGGCACGGGCCGCGTGTCGGATGCGGAGATCACGAAGCTCGTGCAGGAGCACTTCGATCTGCGTCCGAAGGGCATCATCCAGATGCTCGACCTGCTGCGCCCGATCTACGAAAAGACGGCGGCATACGGCCATTTCGGCCGCGAAGAGCCGGAATTCACGTGGGAAATCGCCGACAAGGCGCTGGCGCTGGCCGAAGCGGCTGGCACGGAACCGGTCGCGAGCGTGGCGTAACGCCATCGTCCGAACGAGCAGGACGAAAGCCGGCAAGCATTGCGCTTGCCGGCTTTTTTGTCTCTGTGCGGCGCGTTTCTTGCGGAATGTCTGAACGGCAAGACCAGACATCCGCGGAGTCGCCATGCCGCACGACACGCTTTTCTCACCCGTCACCATCGGCAAGCTCGAACTGCCGAATCGCATCGTGATGGCGCCGCTCGCGCGTCATCGCGCGTCGCAGCCCGGCGACGTTCCGTCCGAAATGAACGCGCATTATTACGCGCAGCGCGCGAGCGCCGGGCTGATCGTCACAGAACCCACGCAGATTTCACGGCAAGGCCAAGGCGGCTGGGCCACGCCCGGCATTTACACGGCGGCGCAGGAAGCGGGCTGGAAAGGCATCGTAGGCGCGGTGCATGCGCGGCACGGACGCATCGCGGCGTTGCTGTCGCATGCGGGGCGCGTGTCGCATCGGCGCTTGCAGGAGGCGGGAGCGCCGCCCGTGGCGCCGTCCGCGATTCGTGCGCGCGGTGCGACGGTGTTGATTCAGCACGACGACGGTACGACAGGCTTCATCGACGCCGAAGATCCGCGCCCGCTCGACACCGACGAGATCGCGGGCGTCGTGCTGCAGTATGTCGACGCTGCGCACCGCGCTGATCGTGCCGGCTTCGACCTGATCGAGATCGACGCCGCGAACGGCTGCCTGCTGCATCAGTTCATCGCGACCGGCACGAACCGGCGCACCGATGACTACGGCGGCAGTGTCGAGAACCGGGTGCGGATCGTCGTCGATGTACTGGACGTGGTGGCGGGCGTGGTCGGCGCGCATCGCGTCGGCATCCGGCTTTCGCCGGGATTCACCGGCGCGGACATCGAGGATGCAGAAGCGCTGGCGTCGCTATCGCATCTGGCGGGGAAGTTGAAGCGCATCGGCATTGCGTACGTGCAGCTCGCCGATGCCGACGACGCCCTGCGCAACGCCTACGATGGCGCGATCATCGCGACGGCCGATTGCGGGCCCGAGGAAGCGCATGCGCTCATCGAGCGCGGCACCGCCGATGCCGTGGCGTTCGGCCTTCCGTTCGTGGCGAATCCCGATCTGGTGGAGCGCATGCAGGCGAATCGTGCGCTTGCCGATGCCGATCCGTCGACGCTTCACGGCGGCGGCGAGGCGGGCTATACGGACTATCCGGCGTTCGACGACACCCAACGCCGATGAAACGCGCTCAACGCGCGGCGAACGCGTACCAGCCCGCGCTGCTCGTGGACAGCCTGCGCGGACGGCGGCTCGTCTGCGCGGCCGCCTTCGGTTTCGGCGACGGCGCGCGCAACTGCACCGGTCGGCGCAACAAGGCGCGCAGCGACACGCGGCGGGACGCCGCACGCACACGCAGATTGAAGAAGAAACCACGGAACCACGACCGGATGCCGTCGACCGGATGCACGTTTTTCAGTTGCTCGGCGAGCAACTGCGTGCGGGTGGAGTGATGACGCAGCGCGCGGATCATGCCGCGACGGGCAGGACGCGCGGCGCGCGAGGCAACACGCGAAAGGCCGATAGCAATACGGTGGTTCATGTCGGAGGGGAGGTCGGATGCGTGGAAGCAAACTCGACGATAGTCGTCTCAAAAATAGCGTTCAAGGATTCGATTCAAAGGCGTTCGCCAAGTTGCACCGAATTGATGCGGCCAATGTACAAGAGCTTTATTACTCGGGTAAGTCCGCGTTTTCCCTGCTGTTTTATGAAGCGTCTGCTGATAAATATTCCGCAATACATTGTGGCGCGGGCCTTTGCGCGACGCCGGATTTACAATCGCTGTATTCGCCCCGATTCCGGATATAGCGTCACCGGCATGATTCATTCGAAAGCGGCAGGACCAAGAACTGAAATGTCTGATCAAAACGCGTTGAAATCGAAAAAAGAACAGGTTCACGAGCTGCGCGAGAAGGGCTACGTGATCGTCAAAGGGCTGGTCTCGCAGGAGCGGCGCGAGGCGATGCGCGAAGTCGCGCGCCAGCAGCTTGCGCAGGCCGCCGCGCCCGTGGAGTTCGAAGCCGATCTGAAATATCCCGGCGCGCCCGATTCGAAAGACGCGCCCGGCGGACACACCGTGCGCCGCCTGCTCGACGCCTACGCGCGCCATCCGCTCTTTGCGGAGTTCGCGACGTCGCCCGAAGTGCGCGGCTGGATGGAGTTGTATTTCGGCGAGACGCCGTACCTTTCGCGCGCGCATCACAACTGCATGATGACGAAACATCCGGCGTACGGCAGCCTGACGGGCTGGCATCGCGATGTGCGCTACTGGGCGT
Source organism: Caballeronia pedi (assembly GCF_001544915.2). Classification (GTDB taxonomy): domain Bacteria; phylum Pseudomonadota; class Gammaproteobacteria; order Burkholderiales; family Burkholderiaceae; genus Caballeronia; species Caballeronia pedi. The sequence continues at coordinate 214,563 of NZ_FCOE02000004.1, forward strand.
TCGAGCGCGACGATCTCGTATCCGCGTGGGTCGCGCTCGGTCACGAAACGGTCGATAACGGCGCGCTCTGGTTCGTGCCGACATCGCACAAGCTGCCGTTCACGTCCGACCGTTTCGACGACGCCAAGTTCTTCCGCTCCGATCTGCCTGAAAACGCGGCGCTGATCCGCACGGCGATATCGCCCGAACTCGAACCCGGCGATGTCGTGTTCTTCCATTGCAACACGCTGCATTCGGCCGGCAAGAACCTCTCCGATCAGGTGAAGTTCTCGCTCGTCTTCACGTATCGCGGCGCCAGCAACGCGGCGCTGCCCGGCACGCGCTCGGCGTCGAAACCGGAAGTGCCGCTGGTCTGACGTCTGACACTCAGCGCTTCGACGGCATCGCGAGGCCGATCAGCCCCGCGAGCGACGCGATGATGCCGCCCGCGATCAGCCAGATGGTCTTGTTCGTGGGCGAGCCCGTGAAGAAGCGCGCGACGTCGTTAGAGAGCGAATGGAATGACGTGCCGCCGAAATACAGCAGCACGACGCCGCCGACAAGCAGCGCAACGGAAATCGCTCGGGTCATATCGTGTGTCTCGTCTGTCAGGGCGCGTCAGCTTATTCGCTCCGCGCGAACGCGTCCAGTCAGGCGGCCACCGCCTGTTCGCGCGTATACGGCTGAATCTTGCGCAGCAGATCGGCCATCACGTACTGATGGTCGCTGCGCGTCGTCCACGCGCCGAGGTTGTACTTGACGCCGGTATCGGTGTAATCGGTAACCGCGACCCACGGCGCGGAAGGCCCGTCCTGCACGATGCGCTGATCTTCAGTCATCAGCCGGCGCAGTTCGCCCAGCACCTGTTCGACCTTCAACCCGTGCTGCGCCTGAAAATTGATCACGACGCGCCGGCGATCGTTCGCGCTGTAGTTGGTGATCGCGTTCGCCCAGATCAGGCTGTTCGGCACGAACATGACGATGCCGTCGGCTTTCGTGAGGCGCGTCGTAAAGAGCCCGATCTCGTTGACGGTGCCCGCCGTCGTGCCGATGCCCTCGATATAGTCGCCGACGCGAAACGGCCGCAGCAGCAACAGCATCAGGCCGGCCGCGATGTTCTGCAGCGTGCCCTGCAGCGCGAGCCCGATGGCGAGGCCGGCGGCGCCGAGCACGGTCAGGATGCTGGCCGCGGCGATGCCGAACTTGCCGAGCGCCGCCACGATGGCGATCACGCGGATCGCCCACATCGCGAGGCTGGCGAGCACCGGCGTGAGCGTGGCGTCGACGTTGGTGCGCCCGAGCGTGCGGCGCAGCGCGTTCGCGACGGTGTTGGAAATCCACCAGCCCACCGCGAGAATCAGGATCGCCAATACGATGTCGATGCCGTAGGTCACGGCGATCGCGGTGAAGGAATCGTAGGCGGGGCGCAGTCTGTCGATCGAATCCATGGGTCAAGCTCCTCGAAACGGAATCTGCATTGGTCCGGGTTCGGGCGCGATCGTTCCCCTTGCCGGCCATTCGGCCGATGCCGAATATCGGGACGGCGGCGCGTGCCGTGCGCGCGGCGCCCCGATTGGCTTACCATTGACGCCCTTGGTTGTGCGCCGCGCCCCGGCCGCGACGCGCTGTCTGTCGTTCTTCGCAAGTCCGTTCAATTCGCAATCCGCAGAGGAAATTTGTCATGGCCTATCAAGCAGCGTCCGAGCGATACACGCAGATGCAATACCGCACCTGCGGCAGGAGCGGGTTGAAGCTGCCCGCGCTGTCGCTGGGTTTATGGCACAACTTCGGCGATGACACGCCGATCTCCACGCAACGCGACATCCTGCGCACCGCGTTCGATCTCGGCGTCACCCATTTCGATCTCGCGAACAACTACGGTCCGCCGTACGGCAGCGCGGAGACCAATTTCGGCCGCATCTTCAAGGATGACTTCCGGCCTTATCGCGACGAACTGCTGATTTCGTCGAAAGCCGGCTGGGATATGTGGCCCGGTCCGTACGGCCAGGGCGGCGGCTCGCGCAAGTACGTGCTCGCCAGTCTCGACCAGAGCCTGAAGCGCATGGGCCTGGAATACGTCGACATCTTCTACTCGCATCGCTTCGACGCCGACACGCCGCTGGAAGAAACCGCCGGCGCGCTCGCGACCGCCGTGCATTCGGGCAAGGCGCTTTATGTGGGCATTTCGTCGTATTCGGCCGCCAAGACGCGCGAAATGGCCGAGCTGCTCGCCGAACACAAGGTGCCGCTTCTGATCCATCAGCCGTCGTACAACATGCTGAACCGCTGGATCGAGCAGGACCTGCTCGACACGCTCGACGATGTCGGCGCGGGCAGCATCGCGTTCACGCCGCTCGCGCAAGGGCTTCTGACGAGCAAATACCTGAACGGCGTGCCGCAGGATGCGCGCGTCAACAAGCCGGGCGGCGGCTCGCTCAAGCAGGAACATCTGAGCAATGCGAATCTCGCGCATGTGCGCAAGCTCAACGAACTCGCCCAGAAGCGCGGCCAGAGCCTCGCGCAGATGGCGCTCGCGTGGGCGCTGCGCGGCGGGCGCGTGACGTCGGTGCTGATCGGCGCGAGTCGGGCGGAGCAGGTCGTGGAAAACGTCGGCGCGCTGAAGAACCTCGATTTCACCAAGGAAGAGCTCGCGGAAATCGATCAGCACGCGCAGGACGGTGGCGTCAACCTGTGGGAAAAGCCGTCGACGGATCAGCGCGTCTGACGCGTCGAACCTTTCGCCAGAAGGGTATTTCGAGATACGCGCGAAAACCATTGCTATCATGCGGGCTCGGCAGCTTTTCAGCAGCGATCGAGGTCGCCGCCGATTCGGGCTACCGGCCCGCGCAGCCCGCCGAAAGCGCACTTCTTCAGCACGCACGTTCGCCCACGAGGCGCGCGTGCGCGACTTTGCCGCCGTATCGACGTTCGGACCGCGAAACGACTATCGGGTTAAAATAGCCGATTGCGCCGGGCTGTCTGGTTTTTGCGCGATGTTCACGCAAGGCGCAGCGTGAATCGCTGTCTTCGAATCGCGGCTCCGGGCCGGCTTTGAATCGGCCTGAAGTCGAAGCCGCGGCCGTCATCGTTCGATCGTCCTTTTCGGGCAGCGCAGCGCCCTCGTAGCGCGCTTATTTTCGACGCCGGCCGCGCGCGCGTCGGAGCGTCATCCGCTATCGCACAGTTAGAGCACAGTTCAAGAAGCCATGAGCAACCTTAATTCTCAAACCGTTCTGAGCGTCCACCACTGGACCGACACGCTTTTCAGTTTCACCTGCACCCGCGACAGCGCGTTCCGCTTCGAGAACGGCCAGTTCACGATGGTAGGCCTCGAAGTCAATGGCAAGCCGCTTTTGCGCGCCTACAGCCTCGCGAGCGCGAACTATGAAGAGCACCTCGAATTTTTGAGCATCAAGGTTCCCGATGGTCCGCTCACCTCGCGCCTGCAACACTTGAAAGTGGGCGATTCCGTGCTGATCGGCAAGAAGCCGACGGGCACGCTCGTCGCCGACAACCTGCTGCCCGGCAAGACCCTGTGGCTGCTTTCCACCGGCACGGGCCTCGCGCCGTTCATGTCGATCATCAAGGACCCGGACGTCTACGACCGCTACGAGAAGATCGTGCTGACGCATACGTGCCGTTTCGTCGACGAACTCGCGTACAAGGACTTCATCACCGAGCACTTGCCGGCGCACGAGCATATCGGCGAAATTGTCTCCGAGAAGCTCGTCTATTACCCGACGGTCACGCGCGAGGAATTCGCGAATCGCGGCCGCATCACCGATCTGATCGAGACGAAGAAGCTGTTCGCGGATCTCTCGGTCGAGCCGTTCTCGGTCGAAAACGATCGCGTGATGCTTTGCGGCAGCCCGCACATGCTGCGCGACACCCGCGAATTGCTCGATTCGATGGGCTTCCAGGAAGGCAGCAACAACCATCCGGGCCACTATGTCGTGGAGAAGGCGTTCGTCGGCTAAGCCAGACGTACCGCCCGCAAAGACCGGAGCCGCGCGCTCCGGTTTTTTTTCGCCCGCCGAAAACAGCGCTGTTACAAATTAGGCATCGCTAGTAGGTGTTTTTCCTACGCATTGTGTGCGCCAAACCTGGCAAACGACATGAAGTTCGTTCGCCCGAGCCTTGTCGGACATGGATTTATAATATTTTTGAGATATGATCCGTTTACGCCGAGACGACGCGCACCGCCGCGCAGTGCGTCATCGATGTTACAGAGTGTAAATTCAGTTACGCCGCTCGTGTGCTGGCCGAGGACGTAGCTCCAGTTGCGCTCATAGCGAGGACAGTGAATGAATTCGTCGGCCACGATCACGCTCGATGAGAGCCCGATTCGCCGCGCTCCGCTGCGCGGGGTTTCCGCACCGGCGCTGGAATGTGCCGGCGCGCCGTTTGGCTCACCCTATTCCGCGCTGATCGACGCCAAGCTCAGGGGCGATCGGCAGATCCAGCGCCTCACTGCCCGCGTCCAGGAACTCGCCGCGCTGCTCGCCGCAACGGAAGAGCGCGCGCGCCAGGCGCTCGCACAGGATCTCCACGACGAAACCGGCGCCGCGCTCACCGTCGCCAATCTCGCGCTCGCGCGCGCCGGCCACTGGCTGCCCGCCGATGCGCCCGCCACGCTCGGCGATGCGCTGCATCAGGCGCGCGCGGCGCTCGCCGAAGTCTGCGAGACGAGTCATCGGATCGTCGAGGGATTGCAGACGCCGAAGTTCGATGCGAATTTCGCCGCCACGCTTTCCGGCTGGATCGCGAGCTTCGGCGCGCGCACGGCGATCGACGTCGATTTCTGCTGCCCCGGCGATGCGCGGCTCGACCGCATGTCGCACGATATGTCGCTCGCGTTCTTTCGGCTCATGCAGGAAGCGCTCGGCAACGTCGCGCGCCACGCGCACGCCACGCGCGCGCGCGTGACCATCGCGCTCGACGCCCACGGCGTGGTACTGAGCATCGTGGACGATGGCGTCGGCATCAGCGCGGCCGCGCGGCGCAAGAGCGGGCGCTTCGGTCTGTCCGGCATGCGCGCGCGCTGCGAGGCGCTCGGCGGCAGCTTGCGCGTGGCCGCGGCGAAGCCGGCGGGAACCTGCGTGCGCGCGCGTCTGCCGTGGACCGCGGCGCGTCCCGGCCTGTTCGCGCTGAGCGCCTGAGGCGGCCCGCGATGCTCAAGATCCTGCTCGCCGACGATCACGCCATCGTGCGTCGAGGCGTCGCGCAATTGCTCGTCGAGCGTGGCGTGGCGTCGGAGGTGTTGGAAGCCGAAACGGGCATGCAGGCGCTCGCGCTCGCCGCGCGGCGTCCGCTCGACGTCGCGATGCTCGACATCTCCCTGCCCGATGTCAACGGAATCGACCTGCTGAAGCGTCTGAAACGCGAAACGCCGCGCCTGCCCGTGCTGATGTTCTCGATGTATCGCGAGGATCAATACGCGGTGCGGGCCTTGAAAGCGGGCGCGTCGGGCTATTTGTCGAAGACGGCGGACCCGGCGCTGATGATCGGCGCGCTCCAGCAGGTTGCGGCCGGCCGCAAGTATGTCAGCCCGGAAATGGCCGAAGCGCTCGCGACTTACGTGTCGCTCGACTCGGACCGAATGCCGCACGAAAAACTTTCGGACCGCGAATATCAGACGCTGTGCATGCTGGCATCGGGCAAGCGGCTGACGGACATCGCGAACGCTTTATCTCTTTCAGTTAAAACCGTGAGCGTTTATCGCGCGCGGTTGCTGGAGAAGATGAAGCTCGCCAATAACGCCGAGCTGACTTTCTACGTGATGAGTAATCGCCTGGTCGATATGAATCCGGCGATTGCGGGATAATTTTTATCTCGCGCAAGATAAGATCGGGTGGATCGTAAAAATTCACCTCAATAGTGCGTCACGCGCCCGATCAATAGGCAATCATTGAGTCTCCGATAAAATGCCGGGTTTTCCCGCATAGGGGCGCCCGCATGCGCCAGAAGGAGACTCACCGCAATGTCGTTGTTCCGTAAGAAAAATATCGAGCACATGCTGGCCGGCGCGCATAGCACGTCGCTCAAGAAGACGCTCGGCGCCCTCGATCTGACCTTTCTCGGCATCGGGGCCATTATCGGCACGGGGATTTTCGTGCTGACCGGCACCGGCGCCGTGCAGGCCGGCCCGGCGCTCATGATCTCGTTTCTCGTCGCGGCGATCGCGTGCTGCTTCGCCGCCCTCGCCTACGCCGAATTCTCATCGACCATTCCTGTCGCCGGTTCCATCTACACCTATTCGTACGCGACGCTCGGCGAACTCGCGGCGTGGATCATCGGCTGGGACCTGATGCTCGAATACGGGCTCGCGACATCCGCGGTGTCGGTCGGCTGGTCGGGCTATCTGCAATCGCTGCTGTCGGGCTTCGGCGTTTCCCTGCCGATGGCGCTCACCGCCGCGCCCGGCGCGCTGCCCGGCCACGTCACCTTCTTCAACCTGCCCGCGTTTCTCGTGATGATGGCGATCACCTCGCTGCTGTCGGTCGGCGTGAAGGAATCGACGCGCGTGAACAACCTCATGGTCGCGATCAAGGTGACTGTCGTGCTGCTCGTGATCGCGGTCGGCGTGTTCCACGTCAAGCCGGCGAACTGGCATCCGTTCATGCCGAACGGCTGGTCCGGCGTGTTCGGCGCGGCGGCGGTGATGTTCTTCGCGTTCATCGGCTTCGATTCGGTGTCGTCGGCGGCGGAGGAAGTGAAGAATCCGAAGCGCGATCTGCCGATCGGCATCATCTCGTCGCTCGCGGTGTGCGCGGTGCTGTACGTCGCGGTCGCGGCGGTCGTGACCGGCATCGTGCCGGCGGCGCAGTTCGCGAACAATCCGCATCCGGTGTCGTTCGCGCTGCAGGTGGCGGGGCAGAACTGGGTCGCGGGCTTCATCGACCTCGGCGCGGTGCTCGGCATGCTCACCGTGATTCTGGCGATGAGCTACGGCCAGACGCGCATCATTTACGCGATGTCGCGCGACGGTCTGCTGCCCAAGCGGCTGTCGAGCGTGCATCCGCGTTTCGCGACGCCGTTCCTGACCACTTGGCTCGTCGGCATTTTCTTCGGCTTGATCGGCGCGCTCGTGCCGCTCAACGTGCTCGCCGAGCTGATCAACATCGGCACGCTGGCCGCGTTCTCGATGGTGTCGATCGCCGTGCTGATCCTGCGCCGCACGCATCCCGATCTGCCGCGTGCGTTCCGTTGCCCGGGCGTGCCGGTGGTGCCGGTGCTCGCGGTGGCGTCATGCCTGTTCCTGATGCTCAATCTTCAGGCGATGACGTGGATCGCGTTCGCGGTGTGGCTCGTGATCGGCCTCGTGATCTACTTCCTGTATTCGCGCCGCAATTCGGTGCTGGGCCGCGCGTCGCTCGAAGCCCCGGTCCCCAACGCGAAGCAACGCGAAACCGCCACGCACTGAGTTATTTTCGATTCACGCGAAAGCGCCGCCCGAGAGGCGGCGCTTTGCATTTGGAGCGCGCCGCACCGCGATTTGGGACGGGCGTTCGAGCCGATGGCGACGTGCGCGGAATTATGTTTTACTCGCTGCTACAAACACATAACACCAAACCCAGCTGAACGCTCACGGCGGCAGTAAGGCAGGTGCAACGGCGTGAAGCTGGATCGTCCTCACCAAGGAGACAGTGAAATGGCGCTCAGCATCAGCCTGACGGTCAACGGGAAACCCGTGACCGCCACCGTCGAACCGCATCTTCTGCTCGTCCAGTTTCTCCGCGATCAACTCAGGCTCACCGGCACGCATATCGGCTGCGACACCGCGCAGTGCGGCGCGTGCACCGTTCATCTCGATGGCCGCGCGATCAAGTCGTGCAATATCCTCGCCGCGCAGGCGGACGGCATGGAAGTGACGACCATCGAAGGCATGGCGAAAGACGGCCAGCTTCATCCGATGCAGGCGGCGTTCAAGGAATGTCACGGCCTGCAGTGCGGCTTCTGCACGCCGGGCATGGTGATGAGCGCGAGCGCGCTGGCCGCGCAGTCGCCCGATCTCTCCGAAGAAGAAGTGCGCGAACAGCTCGACGGCAACCTGTGCCGCTGTACGGGCTATCACAACATCGTCAAAGCGGTTCTCCAGGGCGCGCAGGCCATGAAAACCAGCGCCTGATTCGCGCGTTGCGCCCCTTCCATTCGAAACGATGAATCGCGCCTTGAAAAGGAGACCGCGATGAATGCCCCTGAGCAACAGAAATTGATCGGCGCCGGCGTCAAACGCAAGGAAGATTACCGCTTCCTGACGGGCGCGGGCCAGTACACCGACGACGTCGTCCTGCCGCAGCAAAGCTACGGCGTATTCCTGCGCTCGCCGCACGCGCACGCGAAGATCACGCGCATCGATATCGAAGCCGCGAGGAAGTCGCCGGGCGTGATCGGCATCTTCACCGGGAAGGACATGGCGGATGAGAACGTCGGCGGTCTGCCGTGCGGCTGGCTCATCCACAGCACCGACGGCTCGCCGATGCACGAGCCGCCGCATCCCGTCATCGCGCACGACAAGGTGCTGCACGTGGGCGATCAGGTCGCGCTGGTCGTCGCGGAGTCGGTGAAGGAGGCGAAGGACGCGCTCGAACTGATCGAAGTCGATTACGACGAACTGCCCGCTACCGTCGATACAGGAAGCGCATCGGATGCCGGTCAGCCGCTCGTGCACGACAGCGTGCCGAACAACGTCTGCTACAACTGGGGCCACGGCGACAAGGCGAAGACCGACGCCGCATTCGCGCAGGCCGCGCACGTGACCACGCTCGATATCGTGAACCAGCGCCTCGTGCCGAACGCGATCGAGCCGCGCGCCGTCAACGCGAGCTATTCGAAACACGACGAGAGCTACACGGTGTACGTCGCGAATCAGAATCCGCACGTCGAGCGTCTGTTGATGGCAGCGTTCGTGCTGTCGCTGCCGGAGTCGAAGCTGCGCGTGATCGCGCCGGACGTGGGCGGCGGCTTCGGCTCGAAGATCTTTCTGTATCCCGAAGATGTCGCGCTGACGTGGGCGTCGAAGAAAGTCGGGCGGCCGATCAAGTGGACGGCCGAGCGCTCCGAAGCATTCCTCTCCGATGCGCATGGCCGCGATCACGTGACGAAAGCCGAACTCGCGCTCGACAAGGACGGCAAGTTCATCGGCATGCGCGTGCATACGACGGCGAACATGGGCGCGTATCTGTCGACGTTCGCATCGTCGATTCCGACCGTGCTCTACGCGACGTTGCTCGCCGGCCAGTACACGACGCCCGCGATCTACGCCGAAGTGAAAGCGGTGTTCACGAACACGGTGCCCGTCGATGCGTATCGCGGCGCGGGCCGTCCGGAAGCCACGTATGTCGTCGAACGGCTCGTCGAAACGGCGGCGCGCGAACTGAACATCGACCCGGTCGAACTGCGCCGGCGCAATTTCATCCGCGAGTTTCCGTACGCGACGCCAGTCGGTCTCACCTACGACACCGGCGATTACGACGCGTGCCTGAACCGCGCGCTGGAGCTTGCGGATGTCGCAGGTTTCCAAAAGCGCCGGGACGAATCCAGGCAGAAAGGCAAGCTGCGCGGCATCGGCTATTCGTGCTACATCGAGGCGTGCGGGCTCGCGCCGTCGAATGTCGCGGGGGCGCTGGGCGCGCGTGCGGGGCTGTTCGAAGCGGGCGAAGTGCGCGTGCATCCGACCGGCTCCGTCACTGTCTTCACCGGCTCGCACAGCCACGGGCAAGGGCACGAAACGACCTTCGCGCAAGTTGTCGCGGACCGGCTCGGCGTGGCGATCGAGAACGTCGAAATCATTCATGGAGACACCGGCCGCATTCCGTTCGGCATGGGCACGTATGGTTCGCGTTCGATTTCGGTCGGCGGCTCGGCGATCATGAAGGCGCTCGACAAGGTCGAAGCGAAAGCGAAGAAGATCGCCGCGCATCTGCTCGAAGCGGCGGCGGAGGACATCGAGTTCAAGAACGGCGTGTTCCGCGTCGCGGGCACGGACCGCACGAAGACCTTCGTCGATGTATCGCTCGCGGCGTACGTGCCGCACAACTTCCCGCTCGAAACCATGGAGCCGGGTCTCAACGAAAACGCGTTCTACGATCCGACCAACTTCACGTATCCGTCGGGCGCGTATGTGTGCGAAGTCGAAGTGGATCAGGACACGGGCGAGACGCGCATCCAGAAATTCACGGCAGTCGATGACTTCGGCAACGTGATCAATCCGATGATCGTCGAAGGCCAGGTGCACGGCGGGCTGGGGCAGGGCATCGGCCAGGCGATGCTGGAACGCTGCGTGTACGACAACAGCACCGGCCAGCTACTCTCCGGCTCGTTCATGGATTACGCGATGCCGCACGCGATCGACCTGCCGAACTTCACGGTCGAAACCGCGAAGGGCACGCCGTGCACACACAATCCGCTCGGCGTGAAGGGCTGCGGCGAAGCGGGCGCGATCGGCTCGCCGCCCGCCGTCATCAACGCGATTCTCGATGCGCTCGCGCCCCTCGGCGTGAAGGATCTGCAGATGCCCGCGACGCCGCATCGCGTCTGGACCGCGATGCACAACGCCCAACACGCCTGAGGAGACCGGCCATGTACACATTCGAATATGAGCGTCTGGGTGAAGCGAAGGCGGCGGTCGCGGCGCTTTCCGGCGACGCCGACGCCAAGTTCCTCGCGGGCGGCCAGAGCCTCTTGCCGACGATGCGCCTGCGCCTCGCGCAGCCCTCGAAGCTGATCGACGTGACGCGCGTCGCGTCGATGAAAAGCGTCACGCTCGCTGGCGACACGCTCACCATCGGCGGCGCGGTGTGCCATGCGCAGGTCGCATCGAACGCCGATGTGAAGCGCGCGCTGCCGGGCCTCGCGGATCTCGCGGGCCGTATCGGCGACCAGCAGGTGCGCGAGCGCGGCACCATCGGCGGCTCGCTCGCCAACGACGATCCGGCGGCGTGCTATCCGTCCGCCGTGCTCGCACTGAAGGCGACGGTCGTGACGGACCGAAGGCGCATCGCGGCGGACGATTTCTTCATCGACATGTATCAGACCGCGCTCGAACCCGACGAACTCATCACGGCGGTGGAGTTTCCGCTCGCCGAACGCGCGGGCTACGAGAAGTTTCGCAATCCGGCGTCGCACTTCGCGCTCGTCGGCGTGTTCGTCGCGAAGTTCAAGGACGGCGTGCGTGTCGGCGTGACGGGCGCGGCTTCTTCGGTGTTTCGTCCGGCCGAACTGGAAGCGGCGTTGTCGAAGGACTTCTCGGTCGCGTCGGCGCGCGGCGTGACGATTTCGCCCGACCAGCTGAACGAAGACATGCACGCGAGCGCCGCGTACCGCGCGCATCTGATTCCGGTGCTCGCGGGCCGCGCGATCGAGCGCGCGATGTCGTTCTGATCGCGATGCAGGGCGAGCCCGCTTCCATCGACGAGACGCTCGCGCGCCTGCGCGAGCATCAGTACTTCGCGAACCGCGAGCTCGCGACGGCGCTCTTTCTTGCGCTGAAGATGCAGCGGCCGCTGTTCCTCGAAGGCGAACCGGGCGTCGGCAAGACCGAGCTTGCGAAAGCCGCGGCGGGCCTGTGCGGCACCACGTTGCTGCGCCTGCAATGCTACGAAGGGCTCGATACGGCGAGCGCGCTGTACGAATGGGACTATCCGCGCCAGATCATGGCGCTGCGGCTGGCGGAGGCATCGGGTGAGACGCCGTCGAACGATTCGCTGTATCGCGGCGAGTTTCTGTTGAAGCGCCCCTTGCTTCAGGCCTTGCTGCCCGATCCCGTGAATCCGGACGCGCGCCGCGTCCTGCTGATCGACGAAATCGATCGCGCCGACGAGCCGTTCGAAGCGTTCCTGCTCGAACTGCTGTCGGATTTTCAGGTGTCGATTCCGGAGTACGGCACGGTGCGGGCCGCGCGGCCGCCGCTCGTCGTGATGACGTCGAACCGCACGCGCGAAGTGCACGACGCGTTGAAGCGCCGCTGTCTCTATCAATGGATCGGCTATCCCGAACGCGAGGTCGAACTGGCGATCGTCGCGGCGCGCGCGCCGGAAGCGGGGCGCGCGTTGCAGCAGCGCGCCGTCGCGTTCGTACATGCGCTGCGCACACTGGACCTGTTCAAGGCGCCGGGCGTCGCGGAGACGATCGACTGGTGCCGCGCGCTCGCGGCGTTGTCGGTGTCGGAGCTCGATCCGCAATCGGTGCAGAACACGCTCGGCGTGCTGCTGAAGTATCAGGACGACCTCGCGCGCATGGATGCCGACACGCTCGCGCAATGCCTGTCCGCCGCGCCATGACGATGGAACCGCTCGCCCGCAACGTCGTGCATTTCGTGAGGCTCCTGCGGGGCGCGGGTCTCGGCATGTCCCCCGCGCACGCGGTCGATGCGCTCGACGCGCTGCGCTTCGTCGATCTGAACCGCCGCGACGACGTGCGCGCGACGCTCGCGTGCCTGCTCGTTCACGCCAGCGACGAGCGCGAGATTTTCGACGCGGCCTTCGATCTTTTCTGGCGCGATCCCGATTGGGAAGGCAAGCTGCGCGCGCTGTTGCTGCCGAAGGTGACGAACGGCATGCCGCCGCCCAAACGCAACAACCGTCTCGCCGACGCACTGGCGGCGCGCGCGGCGGCATCGAAGGCGCAGGCGTCGGAATCGAAGCCCGAGGAGGCGCATGCGCGCATCACGTTCAGTTCGCAGGAGCGGCTGAGTCATCGCGACTTCGACACGCTCAGCGCCGACGAATGGCGCACGCTGCGGCATCAGATTCGCGCGCACCGCATGCCGCTCGCGACCGAGCCGACGCGCAGGCTGAAGGCGGCATCGCGCGGCACGCACGCCGATCTCAAGGCGAGCGCGCGACATGCCGTGCGCTCCGGCGGCGACTGGACCGTGTGGAAGTATCGCGCGGCGGTCGAGCGCCGGCCGCCGCTCGTGTTGCTGCTCGACATTTCCGGTTCGATGAGCGCGTATTCGCGCGCCGTGCTCTATTTCTGCCACGCGCTGTTGCAATCGCGCGAACGGCTGCAGGTATTTCTGTTCGGCACGCGCCTGACCAACGCGACGCGCGCATTGCGCGAACGCGATCCCGATGTCGCGATCGCGACGCTCGGCACACAGGTGGCCGACTGGTCGGGCGGCACGCGCATCGGCGCGGCGCTCGCGGAGTTCAATCGACGCTGGGCGCGCCGCGTGCTCGCCGGCCGGGCGACGGTGCTGCTCGTCACCGATGGCCTCGATCACGACGCCATCGACGTGCTCGACGCCGAGATGCGCAGGCTCAAGCGCTTTGCGCATCGGCTCGTGTGGCTCAATCCGCTGCTGCGCTTCGCCGATTTCACGCCGCGCGCGCGAGGCGTGCGCGCGATCCTGCCTCACGTCGACGCGATGCTCGCGGCGCATAACCTCGACAGTCTCGGCGCCGTTGGCCGGGAACTCGCCGCCCTGTCGCGACCCAAGTCCTTAGGAGCTGCTTCATGGAACTGACCGAAACGCACACGTTGCCCGTATCGCAGGCGCGCACGTGGGAAGCACTCAACGACACGTCGATGCTGAAGGTCTGCATTCCGGGCTGCGACAGCATCGACGCGGACGGCGAAAATGCGTACAACGTCGCGATGACGGCGGCGGTCGGCCCGGTGAAGGCGCGCTTCAAGGGCAGAATGGAGCTGACGAATATCGACGCCCCGCATACTTATACGATCGTGTTCGAGGGCCAGGGCGGCGCGGCCGGTTTCAGCAAGGGCAGCGCGACCGTGAATCTCGAACCCGGCGCCGATGCCGACACGACCACGCTCACCTACAGCGCGAACGCGCAGGTAGGCGGCAAGCTCGCGCAGATCGGCTCGCGGCTCGTCGACGGCGCGGCGCGTAAGATTGCGGGAGAATTTTTCAAGCGATTCAGCGCGCAGTTGCAAGGCGGGCAGGAATCACAGGACGCAGCCGCCGACGATGAAAGCGGCGGAGAAGGGCAGGAGAAAGGAAAGAAATCATGGACAGCGTGGATCTCGAAGTCCTGAAGAACAGCGCGCGATGGCTCGAAGACGGGCATCGCGTGCTGCTCGTGACGGTGGTGAAAACGTGGGGCTCGTCGCCGAGACCCGAAGGCGCGATGCTCGCCGTGCGTGGCGATGGCCACGTCGTCGGCTCGGTGTCGGGCGGGTGTATCGAAGACGATCTCATCGAGCGGGTGCGGCAGCGGGGCATCGAGCAGACCGAGCCGGAAGCGGTGAAGTACGGCATCAGCGCGGAAGAGGCGCATCGCTTCGGCTTGCCGTGCGGCGGAACGATCCAGCTCGTGCTGGAGCCTTTGACGACAGCGAGCGGTATCGCGCAACTGTGCACGGCGGTGGAAAGCGGCCAGCTCGTTGCGCGCACGCTCGACATGGCGACGGGCGCCGTGCGCCTCGAACCCGCGCAGGCCACCGACGGCGTGCTGTTCGACGACGCGCGGCTTTTGACCATCCACGGTCCGCGCTATCGCATGCTGGTGATCGGCGCGGGACAGTTGTCGCGGTATCTGTGCAGCATCGCGGTCGGGCTCGACTATCAGGTGACCGTCTGCGATCCGCGCGAGGAATACACGGAAGAATGGGACGTGCCGGGCACGACGATCGTGCGCACCATGCCCGACGACACCGTCATGGACATGAAGCTCGACGAACGCTGCGCGGTGATCGCGCTCACGCACGATCCCAAGCTCGACGATCTCGCGCTGATGGAAGCGTTGAAGACGCCGGCGTTCTATGTCGGCGCGCTGGGTTCGCGGCGCAATAACGCGGCGCGTCGCGAGCGGCTCAAGGAATTCGATCTGAGCGAGGCCGAGCTGGCGCGCCTGCATGGGCCGGTGGGTATCTATATCGGCAGCAGGACGCCGCCGGAGATCGCGGTGTCGATTCTCGCGGAGGTGACGGCGGCGAAGAACGGCGTTTCGCTGCCCGAGCTATTGCAGGTCGAAGGCGCGAAGGCGGCGCGCGAGGTCGCGGGGAAGGGCGAAGTGTGCGGCGTTTGAGCGCGTCGCAATTATTACAAAAACCTGACGATATGCGGTCCGCGCGCATCGTGCGACCATATAATAATCGTTCTCATTTGCGCGGCCGTTGCGGCTGACGCGATTCGTCCTTCAGTTCAGAATCTTTATCGAATGCCCGGCAAGTTTCTGACCGGCGGAGATCGGCGTGCAGCCGCGCGCGCCGATGCGTCGCCCGACACGCGCACGCCCGCGGACAAGCGTCACATGAGCCAGCGCGCGCTGCGCGCGTGGTCGATCGTGCATCGCTGGACGAGTCTCGTCTGCACGGCGTTCATGCTGCTGCTTTGTCTCACCGGTTTGCCGCTCGTGTTTGGGCACGAACTCGACATCCTGACCGGCGATGCGATCGAAGCGCCCGCGCTGCCCGCATCGCAAGCCGATGCGCGCGCGAGCTACGACGCGGTCCTGCGCGCCGCGCTGAAGACGCATCCCGGCCACGTGCCGCAATACATGATCTGGGAGCCGGACGAGCCGCTTTTGCCGATCGTCGTGAGCGCGCCTCACGCCGACACGCCACCCGACGACACTCTCAGCACCACCGTCGACGCCCGCACCGCGCAGCCGCTCGGCATGCCGCCGGGCAAGGGTTCGCTCAAGTTCGTCCTGCTGAAGCTGCACGTCGACATGTTCGCGGGGCTGTTCGGCAAGCTCTTTCTCGGCGCGATGGGCGTGGTGTTTCTGGCGGCGATCGTGTCGGGGATCGTCGTGTATCTGCCGTTCTGGCGCAAGGTCGGGCTCGGGCGCGTGCGGCTGAAAAAGAAGCGCCGCGTCGTGTGGCTCGACTGGCACAACGCGATCGGCATGCTGACGCTCGCGTGGGCGTTGCTCGTCGGCGCGACGGGATCGATCAACACGCTCGCCGATTTAATGCTCGAAGCGTGGCGCAACGATCAGCTCGCGCAGATGGTCGCGCCGTATCGGGACAAGCCGCCGGTGACGGTGCGCGCGTCCATCGACGATGCCGTGAAGACGGCGCGAGGCGTCGCGCCGGACATGATTCCGTCGTTCGTCGCGTTTCCGGGGACGCGCTTCGCGAGCCCGCATCACTATGCCGTGTGGATGCGCGGCGACGGCATTCTGACGACGCGGATCATGCGGCCGGTGCTCGTCGATGCATCGACGGGCGCGCTCACCGATGCACGCGAATTGCCGTGGTATCTGAAGGTGCTGCTCGGCTCGCAGCCGCTGCATTTCGGGGATTTCGGCGGGATGCCGCTCAAGATCTTCTGGGCGGCGTTCGATGTGCTGACGATCGTGGTGTTGGGGAGCGGGCTTTATTTGTGGCTCACGCGGCATAACCCGAGGAAGCGGCGGGGCTGATACACCGGCACGACCCGACCGCAACTACTTTAAATCAACCCGCAAACAATCGCCGCAATCAGCGACGCCGCCACGATCACCACCCCGGCCGTGCGTTTCTTGTTGAGCTCGGTCCACAGCAGCACGCCTGTCAGCGACAACAGGACGATGCTGCCCGCGAACGTATCGATGAGCAGCACCCAGCCCGCGCTCAGGCCCACACCCTTGTGCAGGTTGGTCATCATCGCGAGGAAGGTGTTCTCGGTGCGCTTCACCGAAACAAAGTTGTTGCCCACCCAGTACTCGGCCATCACGCTGCCGCCCGGCGACGCCACCATCGCCGACCACTGTTCCGGCTGCATCGTGCTCTTGTCGCCCCAGCCGACCGGATGCGCCGGCTCGCGGCGCGTGCGCCCGAGATTGCCTTCGATCTTCAATTCCTTCTTGAGCCACGTGCCCATGTCGCGCGGCGTCTTGAAGCCTTCGGCGGGCAGCGGCATCTGCATCTGCGTGACCTGCGGCTCGCCGGTCGGAATGCGCAAAGTCGCACGATGATTCAGCAGAAATCCGGTCGTGCCGAACAGCAAGCCGAGCAGCGCGCCCCACAGGCCGATCCAGCCGTGCACCTTGCGCAGCCACTTGAGAAAGGTCGAGCGCCGCGAGCGGTTCTTGCGCACGAACTGCTCGGCATCGTCGATGAGGCGCCCGTGCGGACGATATTGCGTCGAGCCGCTCGTCGCGGGCTGCGGATTCAGTGTGTCGGGCGCGTTCACGCGTCTCTCCAGGATTCGGGCATTGGCAGGCAAAACCGCGCCCCGATCGGCTAGACGCGCGGGAACGCGTGGCGATCGACGAAAGGCGGGCGAATGAGAATTGTTATCATTACATGCGGAAAAGCGCTTTTCAACGATTTGCGCCGATGCAGTCGCATGCGTTTGTCACAAAAAATTTCACACGGGCCAGAGCGGGCCTTCGTGCATCGCGCCGACTTGCTCGCGCAATTCGAGGATGCGGTCTTCCCAATAGCGCTGCGTGTTGAACCAGGGAAAGGCGGCGGGAAACGCCGGATCATGCCAGCGCCGCGCGAGCCACGCCGAATAGTGAATCAGCCGCAAGGTGCGCAAGGCCTCGACCAGATGCAATTCGCGCGGATCGAAATCGCAGAAATCTTCATATCCGGCGAGCAGGTCCGTCAGCGCGCGCGATGCGTCCGCGCGGCCCGCCGGCAGCAGCAGCCACAGATCCTGAATCGCCGGGCCCATGCGGCTGTCGTCGAAATCGACGAAATGCGGGCCGGCGTCGGTCCACAGCACATTGCTCGGGTGACAGTCGCCGTGCAGACGCAGATGCCGCACGTCGCCCGCGCGTTCGAAGCATTGCGCGACGCCTTCGAGCGCCATCGACACGACGGCTTCCCAGGCTTCGCGCACATCGGCCGGAACGAAGCCGTGCGTCAGCAGAAACTCGCGCGGTTCGTGGCCGAAGGTGTGGATATCGAGCGTCGGCCGCTCGCGATACGGCTCGATCGCGCCCACCGCGTGAATCCGCCCGATGAAGCGCCCGAGCCATTCGAGCGTGTCGCTACGATCGAGATCGGGCGCGCGTCCGCCACGCCGCTCGAAGATGGAAAAGCGAAAACCATCGAACTCGTGCAGCGTCGTTCCTTCGAGCACGCGCGCCGGAACGGCCGGAATCTCGCGCGCGACGAGGCTCGCGACGAACGCGTGTTCTTCGAGAATCGCGGCGTTCGACCAGCGTTGCGGCCGATAAAACTTCGCGACGACCGGCGCGCCGTCTTCGACGCCAACCTGATAGACGCGGTTTTCGTAGCTGTTGAGCGCCAGCTGGCGGCCGTCGGTGCGCTCGCCTGCGGGAATCAGCACGCTGTCGAGCGCATCGAGCACGCGTTCGGGCGTGAGGCCGGAGAAGGGCGGCGCGTCAGCTGCGGGCGCGCCCTGGGAATCGGGATGGATCGAGTTCATCCCGGCATTGTGCCGCGCCTTCGCGCGGAACGCGCCGCTTTCTCAATGCACGACCGTGTTCGCCGGGCGAACGATATCGCCCGTATCGATCAGGTCTTCGAGAAAGAACGGCTCCGTATTGAGCAGTTTGGTCACGCCGGGCTCGCCCTCGTACCACGCGACCATCGCCATGTCGCCGAGAATACGCATGACGATGCCGCGCGCGCCCTGGGGCACGGCAATATGCACTGAGCGGACAATCGAACCGATTTGCATGATGAATCCCCGTTTCAGCGCCGGCTGAGGATTAAAGCGCCGGTCAAATGTATTTCACCAAGCACAGGCTTTTCACGGCTCGTGCACCAGACTTATCGCCGCGTCATTGTTTCGAGAGGCGCGACATGCGCGGTCTTCATGAACGACTGTGCTCTAACTTTAGCGCATGGTGGCGCTTCAGCGGACGCCAATCGCCGCGTTGTGTTGCCGATCGCAGACGCGAAGCAGTAATTACGTGGTCATCGTCGCCGAAAAGTGCTTGCCGTATTAGGCGAAACCCTTAGGTTCGGCGTATCGTTGAGAGTTTTTCAGCGGAGACTTCATTCGTGAACGCTTCACCGGCGCCGCAGCGCCCGACTTCCAAGGGTAACGCGCAACGCAGCGCCGACGCAGCGCCGTATCTCGAGCGAGGCTCGCGCGCGTACTGGCGCGCATCGCTTGCGCTGCTGTTCGCCGGATACGCGACCTTCTCGCTGCTGTACTGCGTGCAGCCGCTGCTTCCCGAGTTCACGAAGGCGTTTGGCGTCAGTCCGGCGGTCAGCGCGCTTGCCGTGTCCGTGAGCACGGCGGCGCTGGCCGTCGCGATATTCATCGCGGGATTCGTCTCGGAAAGCTGGAGCCGTCATCGGTTGATGACGCTTTCGCTGCTGGCGTCGTCGGTGCTGACGGTCATCGCCGCCTTGCTGCCGGACTGGCACGCGCTGCTCATCGTGCGCGCGCTCGAAGGCTTCGCGCTCGGCGGCGTGCCCGCGGTCGCGATGGCGTATCTCGCGGAGGAAGTGCATCCCGAAGGCCTCGGCCTCGCGATGGGTCTCTATGTCGGCGGGACGGCCATCGGCGGGATGGCGGGGCGCGTGATCAGCGGCGTCCTCGCGGATCTGTTCAGCTGGCGCATCGCGATCGGCGGAATCGGCTTGCTGGGCTTGCTCGCCACGCTCGCGTTCCGCGCGCTGCTGCCGCCGTCGCGGTGCTTCGAGCCGCGGCGCGGCGTCGGGTTCGCGCATCATCGGCGCTCGCTCGCCGGGCATCTGCGGCATGGCGGTCTGCCGTTTCTGTTCCTGATCGGCTTCGTGCTGATGGGCAGCTTCGTCACGCTCTACAACTACGTCGGCTACCGGCTGCTCGGCGCGCCGTTCCAGCTCAATCAGACGCAGATCGGCGCGATCTTCACGGTGTATCTGACGGGCGTGGTCGCGTCGCCGTGGTCCGGCAAGATGGCCGATGCGTTCGGGCGTGGCCGCGTGCTGATCGCGAGTCTCGTCCTGATGATGCTCGGCATCGCGCTCACCTTGTCGAATTCGCTGACGGTGATCATCGTTGGCATCGCGTGTCTGACTTTCGGGTTCTTCGCGGGGCATTCGGTCGCGAGCGGCTGGGTCGGACGTCTCGCCGCGCAGGCGAAAGGGCAGGCGGCCGCGCTCTATCTGCTCGCGTATTACATCGGATCGAGTCTGATCGGCTCATATGGCGGTCACTTCTGGACCGCGTTCGGATGGCCGGGCGTCGCGGGATTGATCGGAGTGCTATTGCTTCTTGGGCTTGCAGGCGCGCTCTGGTTGAACCGGCGCGAACGCGTTGCGGCCGCCTGATTAGAAAGCCGATTGAAATAAGAAGAAGATAAGGGTTTTTACGTGTCCGCTTAAAAATGCCGCGCGCAACGCCTTGTGCCATAAGGTTCTGCGTCACGTCATCGTCTTCCGCCGCACGAAGTTGGCCCGACGCCTCGCATTGAGCCGCCTATACTCGAATTGTCGATGCAGCTTTTCCACGCGCGACACTCGAAGCCAGAAGCAGGACGATGGGAGACGCACAATGACGACGTACTTCACGATCGGCGACTTCATTCTGATCATCCCGATGGCGCTGGCTGGCGCACTGTTCCTCGGGGCCATTCCCTGCGCGACGCATTTCAAGAACAACGTGCTGCGTGTGTTCGGCGCGCTGCTCGGCGTGCTCGCCGCGTTTCTTCTCGTGGAAGGATTGCCGGCGCTGATATAGCGAGCGCGCCATTCAGGCACGCTCGCCCAGGCAGGCTTCTGCTACAGATATTCGCCGATGAAGGTCAGCGTGCGTCCGTGCGCGAGCGCCGACGCCTTCGCGTTGTATGACGCGCGATCGCCACAGTTGAAGCCGTGGTCGGCTTGCGGATAGACGTACAGCGCCGAATCCTTGCGGCCCGCGAACTCCTGGCGTACGGCGTCGACCGCGTCGGCGGGAATGTGTGCGTCGAGTTCGCCGTAGTGGAACTGCATCGGCACCTTGACCTGATCGGCCTTGTCGAGCGCGTTCTGAATGCCGCCGCCGTAATAGGCCACAGCCGCATCCACCGAGCCCTGCGCCGCCGCGAGATACGCGAGCCGGCCGCCGAAGCAATAGCCGATCGCCGCGACCTTGCCCGCCACTTCGGGCAACGCGCGCAGCGCCTTGGCGGCCGCGCCGACATCCGCGACCGCGGCATCGAGTTGAGTCTTTTGCAGCAGTTCCATCGCCTTCTCGCGATCCGCGCCTTCGTAGCCCAGCTCGACGCGCGGCTGCGTGCGCCAGAAGACATCCGGCGCGAGCGCGACATAGCCGTCGGCGGCGTATTGATCGGCGACGCTGCGGATATGGCCGTTCACGCCGAAGATCTCCTGCAGGATGATCACGGCGGGGCCGGTGCCGGTTTTAGGCAACGCGAGATAGCCCTGGAAGCTGTCGCCATCGGCGGGAATGTCGATCCAGCGTGAAGTCACGGATACGGTCACGTCAAAGCTCCTTGTGTTTGTGAAATCGCAGGCGAGTGAGTGTGCCAGCTTTCCCTTTCAGTCGCCCTGAACGCTCGCGGCCAGGCTTGGCACGCCGCTTGACGCGCGATGGGATTTTTTAGAGGCGCTGGTCTAAACGCAAGCTGAAACGAGCTTAAAAAAACAGCTTAATGATGTCGGTCGGCAGGGATTATCGGCACACGCCCGCCGGACTTGAATGATGCCCAAACCTTTGCGCGCCGATTCTCGGAAACCCGCATGTACAGGGCGTCTTCGAAGAAACGCACCACAAACGGCGGCGCATCACAACTGGACGTTAATTGGTAGTGACACCACTATCTTAAAAAACTTCCCTAAATTAATTTGACAACCCTACACTTGCGCGCAGTGCGGATGGCGGCTGCCACGAACGGCCTGCCGGAAGGACTTGCCAAGTGCATGACGATGCATCCGGCGTGGTCGTCCACGGGACTGAGCGATCGTGATGAAAGACGGGGCACAGGGCGATTACGTTGTTTTTGGGACCGAAACTGGAGACTTACATGAACACCAAGCTTCACAAACTGTTGCCGATCAGCGCTGCAGCCGTGCTGTTCGCTACGTTGGCAACGTCCGCAGCAGCCGACCAGGTCGTCAAGATCGGTCACGTCGCTCCGCTGACCGGCGGCATTGCTCACCTGGGCAAGGATAACGAAAACGGCGCGCGGCTCGCAGTCGAAGAGATCAACGCAAAGGGTCTCACGATCGGCGGCGAGAAGATCACGCTGCAACTGGACCCGCAAGACGACGCCGCTGACCCGCGTACCGCCACCCAGGTCGCGCAGAAGCTCGTCGACGACAAGGTCGTTGCGGTCGTCGGTCACCTGAACTCCGGCACGTCGATCCCGGCATCGAAGATCTATAGCGATGCGGGCATCGTGCAGATTTCTCCGTCGGCAACGAACCCGGCCTACACGCAGCAAGGCTTCAAGACGACGTACCGCGTCGTTGCGACCGATGCGCAGCAAGGCCCGGCGCTCGCCAACTACGCGGCGAAGAATCTGAAGGTGAAGACGGTCGCTGTCGTCGACGACTCGACCGCTTACGGCCAGGGTCTCGCGAACGAGTTCGAGAAGACCGCCAAGTCGCTCGGCCTGAAGGTGATCTCGCACGACGCGACGAACGACAAGGCTGTCGACTTCCGCGCGATTCTGACGAAGATCAAGGGTGAGAATCCGGACGCCGTGATGTACGGCGGCATGGACGCGACCGGCGGCCCGTTCGCCAAGCAGGCGAAGCAGCTTGGCCTGCGCGCGAAGGTGCTCGCGGGCGACGGCGTCTGCACGGAAAAGCTGGCTGACCTCGCCGGCGACGCGACCGACAACGTCGTGTGCTCGGAAGCAGGCATGGCGCTCGAGAAGATGGACGGCGGCAAGGCGTTCGCTGCCAAGTTCGAGAAGCGCTTCGGCCAGCCGATCCAGATCTACGCGCCGTTCACGTATGACGCGGTGTACATCGTCGCCGACGCGATGAAGCGCGCCAACTCGACCGATCCGGCCAAGATTCTCGCCGCGATGCCGAACACGGACTACAAGGGTGTGATCGGCCAGACCTCCTTCGATTCGAAGGGCGATCTGAAGCACGGCGTGATCTCGCTGTACGACTACAAGAAGGGCAAGAAGACGCTGCTCGACGTCGTGAAGATGTAATCGAGGCGGGACTTCGGTCTCGACAGGCGCGCGGAGCCGAAAGGCCCGCGCGCCTTATATTTTCCAGCGCCTGAGAATGCGCGGCCCGATCACCGTGATGATCAGGCAGCACGCCGCGACGACGCATAGCCCGATCGGCAGATTGCTGATCTGCGCGACGCCGCCGATCAGCACCGGACCGAGCAGCAGGCCGAAGTAAGCGAGACCCGCAACCTGCGCCAGCCCTTCGGCCGCCGTCACGCCTTCGACGCGCGCCGCCGCCGCGAACAGCACCGGCATCATGTTCGCGAGACCGAGACCCATCAGCGTGAAGCCGGTCATCGTGACGATGGTGTTCGGCAAGACGAGCGCCATCACCATGCCGATGAACGCGAGCCCCGCGCTGCCGAAGATCAGTTGCGGCGCGCCGAAGCGCGCGCGCACCGCGTCGCCGCCGAAGCGTCCGGCCGCCATGCCGCCGGAAAACGCCGCGTAAGCCGCGCTCGATACCGACGGCGTGGCCTCGACGATATCGCGCATGTAGACGGTGGCCCAGTCGTACATCGCGCCTTCCGCGATCAGCGCGACGAGCGCGAGACCGCCGAGCGCCCACAGCGCGCCCGAGCGCCAGCGATTTGACGACGACGCTTTCGCGTGTTCGTCGTGGTGCGGCACGTGCGGCAGCACGGCGGGCATCGACACGAGCAGAACGAGCAGACTCACGCCCGACGCCAGCGCGAGATGCACCGCAGGCGCGAGCCCGTGCGCGAGCAGCGCGCCGCCCGCCGCCGCGCCCGCCATGCCGCCGATACTGAACATGCCGTGCAGCGACGACATGATCGGCTGCCCCAATGCCTGCTCGACCGCGCTGGCTTCGGCGTTCATCGCGACATCGAGCGTCGCCATGCCGAAGCCGAACATCGCGAGGACGAACAGCAGCATCCAGTAGTACGGCGTCACGAGAATCAGCGCGCCGAAGAGCATCATCGTGATGCCGCCGGCCATGCATGCGGTGCGCGTGCCGGCGCGCGCGATCCACGATCCGGCGGTGAGCATCGCGAAGATCGAGCCGCCCGCCACCGCGAGCAGCGCGAGCGAGAGCATGCCCGGGCTCAGCCCAAATTTGTCGCGCACGGTAGGCACGTGCACGCCCCACGACGCGTACATCATGCCCGCGATAAAGAACACGGCCATCGTTGCGTAGCGGGCGCGGGCGCGCGTGACGCGCGGAAGGCTGCGATGCAGCGCGAGCGTCGGATTGGACTCGGGGGCGGAGGATGCAGTGGTGGAGTCGGACACGAAAAAAGCCGTTTTGGGAAGTTGCGCGAAAGGTTGCAGGCAAGGCAACCTGAGATGATGCCATCGGACGCGAAGGCTTTCGATTCTATCCAACGGCCAGGAGACACGCTCGGAGCCGCTGCATTACCATCGTCCGGTCATCGACGAATTCACGAGGCCCGGATGAACATTCCGCCACAAGCGCCGCTCCATTTGCTGCATCGCGTATCGGAAGGCACGCTCGCCACGCATTCGCGCGAGCCGCGCGGCTTTCCTTATCCGACGGCTTTGCCGTTCGCGCTCACCGTGCAGCACATGCCGATGCTGCTCATCAGCCATCTCGCCGAGCACACGCGCAATCTTCACGCCGATGCCCGCGCCGGATTCCTGGTGGCGCACGTAGCGGGCGGTGGCGTGCTGGAGGGCCAGCGCCTGACGATGCTCGGCAGTTTCGCGCCCGCGAACGCCAGTGAAAGCGACGACCTTGCGCGGCGTTATCTGCGATATCACCCGGATGCGGCGCGCTATCTCGCACTCGGCGATTTTTCATTCTGGGTGATGTCGCTGGAACGCATGCGGTATATCGGCGGTTTCGGCGCGATGGGATGGCTCGGCGGCGACGAACTCGATTCGCTCGATCCGCTTTCCGCGTCCGATGAAACTGCGCTTTGCGAATATTCCGATGCTTATCAGGGCCGTCCGGAGAATCTCCAGTTATTGGGGATAGACCGGTACGGCTGCGATCTGCTGCTTGCTGGCGCCCGCAATCGTTTTACATTCGATTACCCCAAGCTGACGAACGCGGATTTGAAGGCTGCGCTTATCGATTGTTTTGAGCGCGAAGGCGGCATTCCGGCGCAATAGCGCGGGCTTGTTGCGGCCCGATTTTGCTTTGGGTCAGGCGAATTTCGGAACGAAACGTGTCGAAGTTGTCATTTCATGAAATTTTGCAGTCGCAGGCAATTGCGGTGTTTTCATCCGATGCCAATGGTCAGCCTTGAACTCGTCGCGCCCGCTGTTTTTACGTAAGAACACCGGGGTGCCCGGACTTCGGAATTATCGGCAAATGTTACGAAGAAATTTGCAGATCTTCTTTTAAGTGGCAATACGCACATGCCGCGATAATACGAACTGTGTTAATCTGCGTGCCAGTCCGAGGTTATACTCACAACTGAAAGCGAGCGCATCGATTCGCAAGTCAGCAAACCACTTAGGGAATTGCCATGCCTTCATACAAAGAACTCCTCGCACAACGCGAGTCCCTTGAACGCCAGATTGAAGAAGCGAAGTCGCGCGAATACGCCGAAGTGCTTAATGAGATCAAGCAGAAAATGACGGATTACGGCATTACGCTTGCGGAACTGGCTGGCGGCCGGGGCGCGAAAGGCGCAAAGGCGGCGCGCAGCCGCTCGGGCGTCGCGCCGAAATACCGCGACCCGGAAAGCGGCAGCACGTGGTCTGGCCGTGGAAAGCCGCCGAAGTGGATCGCCGGGCAGGATCGCGACAGCTTTCTGATCGGCAAGTAAGTTCTGAGCCGGATCCTGAATTAGAAAGGCCGCGTCGTCGACGCGGCCTTTTCATTTCCGGAGCCCGACGCTGGGCGCGAAGCAGAGTACCGCCTGATAAAATGAAAAAATGCATGTGACGAGAGATATTACATGTCGCTTTCGACGACGCGCGTGGCGGAGAAACAAGACGTTGCGCGAAGGACCACCTGGACGAGCATTGCGCTAAACAGCGTACTCGCCACGGCGCAACTCGTCGTCGGGTTCGTTGCGCACTCTCAGGCATTGATTGCAGACGGCATTCATTCGATCGCGGATATCGTGTCGGATTTTATCGTTTTGATTGCCAACCGGCACGCCGGCGCCGCGCCTGACCTCGACCATAACTATGGGCATAACCGCTATGAAACGGTCGCCTCATTATTCCTCGGCGGATTGCTGGTCGCGGTCGGCGTCGGAATGTTGTGGCGCGCCGGTACGCGCATCGTCGATCTTCAGAATATCCCGCCAGTAAAGGCGGGCGCGCTCGCAGTCGCGACAATCGTGCTGGTTTCGAAGGAAGCGCTGTTTCGCTTTATGCTGCGCGCCGCTGAACGCGTGCGTTCCGCGATGCTCGTCGCAAACGCGTGGCATGCGCGGTCGGATGCGGCGTCTTCACTGGTCGTCGCGCTGGGGATTATCGGCAGCCTGGCGGGATTCCGAATTCTGGACCCGATCGCGGCCGCACTCGTCGGTTTTCTGATCGGGAAAATGGGATGGACGTTCGCGTGGGACGCTTTACAGGATCTTTCCGATCGGGCACTCGATCAAACGACCACGGACGATTTGCGTAATATTTTGTTAAACACATCGGGCGTGCGTGAGGTTCACGAACTCCGCACCCGGAAAATGGGCGATCTCGCCATCGTCGATGCGCACATTCTCGTCGATCCTCTGATTTCGGTTTCGGAAGGGCACTACATTGCCGAATCGGCGCGCGCAAATGTGCTGGCCGATCAGCGCGTCATCGATGCGCTCATTCATGTCGATCCCGAGAGCGACGCGCTCAATCCGCTGCCGGGCAATTTTCCATTGCGTTCGACCGTGAGCGACGTAGTGCGCGCAGCCTTCGCGCAAAACGGACTGCCGGTCGCGGCGCTGAATCTGCATTATCTGAGCAGCGGCTTCAACGTCGACGTCGTGTTGCCGGCATCGGGCGCGGCAGATACAGCCGCCAGGCTGAAGGCGATCGATTTCGACGCACTGAAGCGGAAGATCGGCGCGCGCGAGATCCGCGTGACGCAGGAACTCGGCGTCACGCCTGCAACGGCAGTGACGCCGACGCGCGTGACGGATACGTCGCGCTGACAGCCGTCAGAGCGGCAGTTGCGTATCGAACTTGATTTCGCGCAGCACAACGCTCGTTCGCACCTGCGCGACGGCAGGAATCTTGAAGATGCGATCGTGCAGAAAGGCGTCGTACGCCTTGATATCCGGCGCGACGATCTTGAGGATGTAATCGGCCTCTCCGGTCGTGCTGTAGCACTCGGTGACTTCCGGGCAGGTCGAGATTTCGCGCTCGAACTGCTCGACGCCGCCTTCGGTGTGCCGCGTGAGATGGATATGCGCGAGCGCGCAGACGTGCAGGCCGAGCTTCTCGCGATCGAGCAGCGCGGTATAGCGCTGAATGACGCCCGATTGCTCCATGTCCTTGATGCGACGCCAGCAAGGCGTGCTCGACAAGCCGACCTGGTCGGAAATTTCCTGAACGGAGCGCCGCGCGTCAAGCTGCAGAAGACGCAAGATTTTTTGTGAGAATGTATCGAGAGTCAACTGCGCCTCCGTTCGGTCGCGATCTGACTCTAATGGTAGAGGCGCCAGAAAAGAAACGCAATGCAATGCGCCCGCACTGAGGGAGTTTCCCTAACTCACTGGCCTGACGGCGCGTTTTTCCCTTCGCCGCCTTCGTTCGATTCCGCTGATGTCAGCGTCTGCTTCGCCTGCGAGGCGCGCAGCTCGGCGAGCATGTTGCAAAAGAGCGCGCCTTGCTCGATTGCGTCATCGAGCGCCACGTGCGTGTGCGGCAGATCGTCGAACCAGTGCTTCGGCAGACGCGGCTTGATCGCCTTGCGATACGGCAGGCCGGTCATCGCAAAGGCGAGCGTCTTGATGTCGAGCGCCGACCACGAGAACGGGCAGCGCTCGGCGAAGCGCATCATGTACCAGAACATATAGGTGAAGTCGAAGCCCGCCGGATAGGCGACGAACACCGGCTTGCCGGGCAGCGCCTCTACCCATTCGACATAGGCCGGCAGCGCGATCTCGGCTTTCTGCAAATCCTTGCGGCACGCGGCCCACGCGTCGGGCTGCGTCTTCCACCACGCGGCCTGCACCGGATGCGGCGCCGCGCCTTCGAGCGTTTCGAGGTTCGCGGAGAATGTGCCGATGAGCTGCTTGTCGGCCGTGTACGCCGCCGAGGCAAAGCTCAACATCGAATGCGGGCCGGGAATCGGGCCGTCGGCTTCGACGTCCGTGCTGACATAGATTTCGGGAATCGCGTTCACGCCGTCACTCCGTCGCGCACGAATGGATTGCTGCGCCGTTCCTCGCCGAATGTCGATGCCGGACCGTGACCGGGAACGAACGTGACGTCGTCGCCGAGCGGCCAGAGCTTTTCCCGGATCGAGCGGATGAGATCGGCGTGATTGCCGCGCGGGAAATCCGTGCGGCCGATCGAACCGGCGAACAGCACGTCACCGACGAACGCCAGCTTGTGCTCGCGGCTGAAGAACACGACGTGGCCCGGCGTGTGGCCAGGGCAGAAATAGACGTCCATCGATTCGTTGCCGAACTGCACGGTGTCGCCATCGGCGAGCCAGCGCTCGGGCGTGAACGCTTCGGCGTTCGAGAAACCGAAGCGTTCGGTCTGGGCGGGCAACTGGTCGATCCAGAACGCATCCTCGCGATGCGGTCCTTCTAGTTGTATGCCGTAATGCGTTGCGAGCGCCTTCGCGCCGCCGCAATGATCGAGATGCCCGTGCGTCAGAAGAATCTTTTCGACAGTCACGCCCTGCCGTTCCACTTCCGCGATGATGCGCTCGATGTCGCCGCCCGGATCGACCACGGCGGCGCGCTTCGTCGCCTCGCAGATGACGATGGAACAGTTCTGCTGAAAGGGCGTCACGGGAACGAGAATGACTTTCATATGACTGTCGCCGGTGCAAGTCGGGCTGTAAAAACGTCCATTGTACCGGTGTCGCATCACACGCGAAGAAGGCCGGCGAGCCGCTCAAAATATGCCAAAAAGCGGCAATTCTTACGCTCATAGCGAAAATCAATGACGATCCATGCAGTCTGGCGAGACGAACCCCGGTTTTTTTGTATAATGGCACTACTTGTGCATGGAGCTAACCATGCCGTCAATAGGCGAGTGCCGAAACGCTAGTGCGTTTTTACAATCGCCGTCAGTACGCTGTTGGGGGCCAAAAGCCTCGCAATTGCAACTCAAGCACCCATCAGATGGGTGCACACGTCTTGTCCGGCCAGACGCCGCGCGTCTGTCAGATGGCTTTTGCAGTCATCACGCCGGATGGGGCCTACGCCGCCGTTCCTGCGCTCGCACTTGGTTTTTCAGCGCACGAACGTGATGCCACGTTCGATGGCGGCATGTGGGGTCTGGTCAGGCTGCCGGGGACAGGTTGCGCCAGACGTGAACGATAACCGGGCATTTGCGGCACGAGTACGCCGCGTCCGAGCAAGGCTCGCCGTTCGCTTGACCGAACGGCGTTGTGCTTTGCACGGCAAAGCCTCGAGCAGCCTTGCGCGCGCCGACCAGCGCAGCGCGGCCGCTCCTTTTACGTTGGTAAACCTATGAAAGCTCGATTTATTCGACATGTCGGGAGCCTGCTAGCAGTTGGCGTGCTGGCCGGTTGCGCCACGCCGGGTTCGGGCGATGTCGCGTCCAATCCTCAGACCACGAACTCCACCAGCACGAGCAGTGCCCGCTCGACGGCACCGCTCGCGTTCGACTCGCACCTGTCCGCGCTGCCGGCCGACAAGCCCGCGCAACCGGCACAGTCGCTCTCCGACGCCCAGCCGATCACGACGGGACCGAACGTCGGCGAATTCGAACAGAAGGGCAAGGCGTCGTGGTACGGCCGGATGTTCCATGGCCGCAAGACCGCCAGTGGCGAGAAGTTCAACATGAACGCGATGACCGCGGCGCACCGGACGCTGCCGCTCGCATCGTGGGTACGTGTGACGAACGAGTCCAACCACAAGACCGTGGTCGTGAAGATCAACGATCGTGGTCCTTATGTGCATGGACGCGTGATCGACTTGTCGTATGCTGCCGCGGCGGTGCTCGGCATGCGTGGCGCCGGCACGCAGAAGGTGAAGATCGAAGGTCTCACGCAGCAGGAAGCGCGTGCCGCGCGTGAAGAACAGGCTCAGGCGCTCGCCGACGACAACGTGAACTGATCTCGCGCTGCAACTTGCAGAACCATGACGGGCTGTCTTTCGACAGCCCGTTTTCTATTCTTCTTCCGATTCGTCGCGTTTGGCGAGCTTCAGTGCGCGCTCGTAGAGTCCGCTGCGCGATGCGCCCGTCAACGTCGCTGCGATGCGCGCGGCGCTCTTCACCGACAACTCGTCCAGCAGCATCGTGAGCAACGCGTCGTGCGCGTCGTCGGCATCCTGCGTTTCGGGCGCGCCTTCCACCACCAGTACGAATTCTCCGCGCTGTCGATTGGCATCGGCTTCGAGCCACGTTGGCCCTTCGGCCAGGGTGCAGCGATGCAGGCTCTCATGTAACTTCGTCAACTCGCGCGCGATCAGCAGTTGCCGTTCGCCTCCGAAGGCTTCGGCAAGCGCGCGCGTTGTCTCGACGATGCGATGCGGCGCCTCGTAGAACACCAGCGCCATCGGATGATTCGCGAGCGAGCGCAGTTGCGCGGCGCGCTGTTTCGCCTTCGTCGGCAGAAAGCCCGCGAACGAAAAGCCGCTGACCCATGCACCCGCGGCGCTCAACGCTGTCGTGAGCGCGCTCGCGCCGGGAAGCGGGATCACGGGCAGGCCGGCTTCGCGCACGGCATCGACGAGGCGCGCGCCGGGATCGGAGATGCCGGGCGTGCCGGCATCGGATACGCATGCGATGCGCTCGCCGTTCTTCAGATGCTGGATCACGCGTTCGGCGGCGCTGCGCTCGTTGTGCTCGTGCACGGCGATCGACGGCTTCGAGATGCCGTAGCGCGCGAGCAGCTGCGCGGTGTTGCGCGTGTCTTCCGCCGCGATGCGATCCGCGAGTGCGAGCACATGCAGCGCGCGCACGGTGATGTCCGCCGCATTGCCGATGGGCGTGGCGACGACGTATAGCGCGCCTGTCGGATAGTGCTGCCCGGCGGCGAGTTCGGAGATCTGAAGCATGAGCGCGGGCGTCGAAGGAAAGGACGTCATTTTGCCATGCGCGATCCCTGCGGCCAGTCGACAACTTTTATGGAGGCGCCTTGTCCAAAACGCTCGGCGATGCTTTCGAGGCTCACGCGCTCGAATTCCTGCAGCGGCGGCGCATGCGCCTCGTCGCGCGCAACGTGACGTGCCGCGGCGGCGAGATCGATCTCGTCATGCTCGATGAACGCGACGCGCTCGTATTCGTCGAAGTGCGCTCGCGAACGAGCGGCCGCTATGCGAACGCCGCCGCGAGCATCGATGCGAGAAAGCGCGCGCGTCTCGTGCTTGCCGCGCAGCATTTTCTCGCGACATGGCGTGGCGCGTTGCCCGCGTGCCGCTTCGATGTCGTCGCGTTCGATGCGGGCCGCATCCAGTGGATGCCCGATGCCTTTCGCGCCGACGAAGCATGAGCGCGGTTCATCGCCGGGTGCATGCGGTAAACTGCGCAACAACCGACGCTTTGAGCGTTCAAGCCAGATACCGCCGCGCGCCGCGGCCTATGATCGAGAGTCGATGTCAGTCGAACGTATTCAACAGCAATTCCGCGACAACGCGGCACTCACACTCGAAGCACTCGACGCGCTGGCGGTTCCGATCGCGGCCGCCATCGACACGCTGTTCGGCGCACTCGCCAATGGCAACAAGATTCTCGTCTGCGGCAACGGCGGCTCGGCTGCCGACGCGCAACGCTTCGCCGCGCAACTGATCGGCCGTTTCGAACGCGAGCGTCCGGGCTTGCCGGCCATCGCGCTCACGACCGATACATCGATTCTCACGGCTATCGGCAACGACTATGCGTTCGAGCAGATCTTCTCGAACCAGGTCCGCGCGCTCGGTCAGGCGGGCGACGTGTTGCTCGCGATCAGCACGTCGGGGAACTCCGTCAACGTGCTCGCGGCGATTCAGGAGGCGCACGAGCGCGAGATGATCGTGATCGCGCTGTCCGGCAAGGGCGGCGGCGCGATGTCCGATGTACTCGCCGATACCGACATCCATATCTGCGTGCCGTCCGATCGCACGGCGCGCATCCAGGAAGTGCATCTGCTGACCATTCACTGTCTGTGCGACGGCATCGATGCGATGCTGCTCGGCGACGACTGAAACTGACAAGGGGGAACGGAGTTGATGAACAAGACACGCGTCAAGGCGACATTGGCCCAGGCCACGCTCGTGGTGGGCATGCTGTCGGGAGTTGCATTGACGTTGCAGGGCTGCGCCCTCGCGGTCGTCGGCGCGGCGGCTGGCGGAACGTTGATTGCCACGGATCGTCGCACGCTCGGCGCGCAGACGGAAGACCGCGAGATTCAGGTGAAGGCGCTTTCGCGCATCAACGAGAATCTGCCCGATACGGCGCATGTCAACGTGACAGTGTTCAACCGGCGCGTGCTGCTGACCGGCGAAGTGCCCGACGAAGCGTCGAAGCAAAAGGCCGAGGCGGTCGTGCGCGACATCAACAACGTGGGGAGCATCGTCAACGAACTGTCGGTTCAGGGCGCGAGTTCGATTTCATCGCGTGCGAACGACTCCTATCTCGAAGGCCGCGTGAAGACCGCGATGGTCGGCGAGAAGGACTTGCGCGCGAACTACTACAAGGTGGTGTGCGAGCGCGGCGTGGTCTATCTGATGGGTCTCGTCACGCAGGACGAGGGCGCGCATGGTGCGGATGTGGCCGCGCGCGTACCGGGCGTCGAGCAGGTGGTGAAGGTGTTCCAGTACATCAAGCCTGAAGAGGCCAAGGCACTGGAAGCGGCGGCGGCGTCCGATGCGAGCGCGGTGTCGGCGGCGAGCGCGCCGGCTGAAGCGACGGTGGGCACGGTGCCGGATTCGGGCGTGACGTCGCGTCCGCTGGATATGCAGTCGCCCGCGCCTGTGAAGAACTCGGATGTGCATCCGGGCAATCCGAATCCGGTTTCGGCTCCGGCGGTGAAATAAATATGGTGCGTGTGATTTTCGGCGCGGTGTTGATCGCTGCGTCTTTGGGCGTGTCGGCCGCCGAGCAGCCCGTGTCTTCTGCCAATGCGATGGCGATCGCGCGCAGTAATGCCTGCATGGGCTGTCACGCGATCGATCGCAAGCTCGTGGGGCCGTCGTTTCAGCAGATCGCGGAGAAATACAAGGCCGATCCGCAGGCGAGCGCGAAGCTGGAAAAGAAGGTGAAGAATGGCGGCGCGGGGGTGTGGGGGGCGATTCCGATGCCCTCGCATCCCAGGATGAGCGATGGGGACATCAGGACCGTAGTTGCGTGGGTTTTGATGGGGGCGCCGGAGAGGTAAACGGCGAGCGGGATCGCCCGGAGGCTTGCGTGTGGGCGATTTGGCTGTGGTACAATTTTTCTTCGTTGGGGGGGTAGCTCAGCTGGGAGAGCGTCGCGTTCGCAATGCGAAGGTCGGGAGTTCGATCCTCCTCCTCTCCACCACACGATATTCTCAGGCAGTCTCAGAAAGTCCCGAAACCCCGCAGCCAGCAAGGCTCGCGGGGTTTTTTCATTCCAGTGTCATCCGACATCATCCTATGTCATGCCACGTCATGCGGGGC
This sequence comes from Caballeronia pedi, assembly GCF_001544915.2. Classification (GTDB taxonomy): domain Bacteria; phylum Pseudomonadota; class Gammaproteobacteria; order Burkholderiales; family Burkholderiaceae; genus Caballeronia; species Caballeronia pedi. Next base: position 248,248 of record NZ_FCOE02000004.1, read on the forward strand.
ATATTCAGGGGGCATGCCTAGCCGCCACATGGACGATGCCCCCAGCACGATTCACGGCGCTTTGACGCGCTCCTCAGGCCAGTGGCCGGAACTCTTGATTCAATCTCACAGCGCTCCCGCGCTCCCTCAAGGGCAAGCGGTCGATCAATTACTGCACGTTATATACGGATACAAAAAAGTTCTAACGCGATCCCCTCTAAAGCCTTGACGAATGTAGGGTTTTCAGCCGATTCTAGATAGCCGTTGTTTGGTATGAGGAATGCGGTGTCGTTGACGGATGTAGCTATAAAAAACGCGCGCCCCAGGGACAAGGCATATCGAATCACCGATGGTGCCGGAATGTACCTGGAGATTACCCCATCCGGCGGTAAGCATTGGCGGCTGAAATATCGATTTTCCGGTAAGGAAAAGCGACTCGCTCTTGGGTCGTATCCGCTGGTTTCGCTCAAGGATGCCCGCAGGCGTCGTGACGACGCTCGCCGTTTATTGGCTAACGGCATCGATCCAGGCGTTGAGCGTCGTATCCAGAAAGCAGCCGCTGTCGCACGTTCGGCCAATAGCTTTGAGGTTGTTGCTCGTGAGTGGTTCGCAAGACAGGCTCCGACGTGGGCAAGGTCGCACGCCGATAAGGTCATTGCTCGTCTCGAGAATGACGTCTTCCCGTGGCTAGGCGGTCGGCCAATTGCGGATATCTCAGCACCCGACGTCCTCGCCGTCCTACGGCGCGTGGAGAAGCGGGGAGCTCTTGATACGGCTCATCGTGTTCACCAAAACTGTGGTCAGGTATTTCGCTACGCTATAGCGACAGGTCGTGCGTCTAGAGATGTGTCGGCCGACCTGCGTGGAGCGCTCGCGCCCGCGCAACACACCCACTTCGCGGCGATCACTCAACCGCAAGAGGTGGCGGAGCTGTTGCGTGCCCTTGACGGCTTTCAGGGTACCTTCGTCGTGCAATGCGCGCTACGGCTCGGCCCGCTACTTTTCGTACGGCCAGGAGAGCTTAGAACCGCGCACTGGAGGGACTTTGATCTTGAAGGTGCGCAGTGGCGCTATAACGTTTCCAAAACAAGAACTGACCATCTCGTTCCGCTATCCACCCAGGCGGTGAGCATCCTCAGCGACCTCCACGCTCTTACGGGACATAGGCAGTTTGTATTTCCTGGACGTGACGTACGTAAGCCGATGAGCGGCGCGGCGGTCAATGCGGCGCTTCGGAGACTGGGCTACGACACGAAAACAGAGATAACTGGGCATGGGTTTCGAGCGATGGCACGAACAATCCTTCATGAGCAGCTTCGATTCCCATGCGAGGTGATTGAACATCAGCTCGCCCATCGAGTCGCCGACAACCTTGGAACGGCATATAACCGCACGAAATTCATCGACGATCGTGTGCGCATGATGCAAGTGTGGGCAGACTATCTCGACAAGCTCAAAGCGGGTTCGCCTGTTGCAGCCGTCGATGCGCGCTAGTCTGACACAGACCATGCGACCAAACGCCGATGGACTTCATCGACTACCGCTTTTGGGTAGCGCTCGACAAGTGGACCGCAAGGGAGGCGGCGCTTCTGCTTGACGCGAAGGACCCGTACCTGCACTCGAATTTCGACATCCGATCGAAGGGCGGTCAACCGGGATACGAGAAGGCAAGGCTGATTGCCGCAGTCATCAAACGCACGAACTGGGGACGACGCTACGGTGTCTGTAAATGGGAGGTGAAGGAGGATCCTATATATATATGCGATGCGGTGCGGCATGCCGGCTTCACTTTACCGGCTCCGTTGATTCGTGAACTCGCGAAACGCCAATCGCGTGAAGAGCCAAGAGCGGCGCCAAGATTCGGCGAAGGCGACGGCAGCAAAAGTGCAGCAACAAAAGAACGTCAAACGATGCTCAAGATGATCATTGGGCTGGCAATGGGTGGCTATCGTATGGATCCGGACGCCCACCGAAATCTACACGCAAAAGAAATGCGACTTGATCTCGAGCGTGCAGGTGTCGCCCTTGACGATGCGACCATTAAAAAGTATCTCGACGAAGCGCGCCGCTTGCGACGATCCGTGCTAGACGGGCAAAGGCAGATTGATTGAGACGCCTCGCGCGGAGCGCCTCTGTGTTCTCACCTCTGGTTGAGCCGCTTCTCCGATCGAGGCTTACGTCTCGTCGTTTCGCGGAGTCCAGCCAGGATAGGCGGACCTGGTCACAACCGCTGATCAGTTCACGCCAGCAATTTGAGCTGTCACAGCAGAGTGTTTGGTACGGAGGTCCAGAGGTAGATCGACGGTAAGCGCTGATTCTCCTGTGAAGCTTTCCACAGTGATTCGGACGGCAACTGACTGCATTGGGGCAGATATGTTTCGCACTAGCATCCATGAAAACGCCGCGACATAGCGCTGGGGGGCAATGAATGTACTCATCGAGGGGAGCAATATCAACTCTGGGCGCAGGCGCAGTACACGAGCGCTCGAGTTCTCGATAATCACGTCGCCATGCTCCGTGAGTCTGGCGAACACTGACTCATGTATGGCGTTTGTCGGCACGATGCCGAAGGGCCGCACTAGCAACGGTAGTGACGTTTCTGCTTCGTCGGCTGACAAGTTTGGAGTCGCTCGAATCCATTCGAAGCGAGCACGGAATAATTCTTCGCAGGCGACGTCGCGAGCGACAAGTGAAAATTCAATTATCGCGCTGTCACCGACGTCGATTTGACAGAGAGAGGGCATTACAAAAACGGATGTCGCTTGGCTCTCGGGAAGTCGATGCATTGACGAGTAAACGATGAGTTGGTTAGTGCCGACGTTTCGCAGTTTTAAGCGGGCGTAACGAGTGTCTGAGCCAAGAACAACGCACTGCTTGTCAAACGAAAGCGCATTTTGGAGCTCAGATCGGCGCTCGTGACCACCCTGATGTAATGACGGTCGATCAAGATGGCCTTTGCGAGCGAAGCGGCGCTTCGGCCGGGATTGCGGCAATAGTTTGAACCAAATTTTTTTAAGCTTTTTATTTTGTGACATTGAGAGACTCCGCACTGGATAACGCTCCTCATAGCCGCACCGTCTTTCATCTTATCTTGAGGCAATTGTCTTATGCAGCAGTATTTGTTTCAATCATAATGTGTCCGATGACAGTTCGTACCAGTACGATTCGCCTGTTACATATTGTCGCGGTGGGCAACTGGATATCATTCATTCAATATCTGAATGTTGGGTCTTCCAAAGACTGTCCAATATTTCGTACTTGTCTGATTGAGCGGGTAGCTTTCCGTACTCTAACCTTAGGCCTTTTGACGCAGCCTATCGGCCGCAGCCAGTTCGAAAGATACCTTAGAGAAATAAGGCGACAACATTGTCTATAAAAGTTATTGCGGCCGACAGTCACCCGGTTACTGCGCTGGGCATTGAGACAGTGTTAAGGCAGTGCAGTGGCGTGACAGTTATTGGCATACTGCGCAGCGCTATCGAGATATCAAGCCTTGCAGCGACTAATGCTTTTAATGTGATCGTCATGGATAAGGAAGCGGCCTCGAAATGCATAGGCGGAACAACCATTCCACTTATAAAACTCATCTTGGACGAGTTCCCTGGCGTGGGGGTTGTCTTGCACTCTTGTGCTCGTAATGCTGCATACGTGGCGACGCTTTCTCAACTGGGCGTACACGCGATGCTCGATGAGGACGATGTGATTATGCATCTTCACGTGGCCATTAGAGTGGCGAATGCGAGAGCCAACTATATTTCGCCCAAGCTCGCTGAGATGAGCGTAATCGAACCGCTTATATCTGGGGATGTAAGACCGTTGTCTCGCTGTGAGATCCATGTCATTCGATCTGTCCTTTCAGGGCATTCCGTAAAGGAAATCTCGTTGACGCGTTTTAGATCCAAACAAACGATAAGCACGCACAAAAAGAACGCTATGCGGAAGTTGCAGGTTACGTCCGACGCTGAGCTCTTTAGAGCGTTTTCCGAAGACGATTTCGTTCTTGTGGAACTAACTTGCGCGGATAATTCGCGCAATTAATGAATGAACGAGTGAATATTATGGAGTCTGTTATCCCAAAGCGTGTGGGCGCTATGTGTTTATGCATCATTCAGTGCGTGGTTGCGGTCCTCTTATCCGGGTGCAATGCTCCTGTCATCGAGCACTATCATCGTTTCGCAAAATTAAGTCCTGAACGCCGTCCAAAAATTAAGGGCTCAGTGGTCACGATAATCGAGACGGAAGTGCTCGAAACACAGATGAGCGAGCTCAAGCTGCAAGGATATGAACTCCTCGGCGTCTCCTGCTTTATAGATGTTGATATAGGAAAGCGAATGGAAGGAATCAGGGAGTTGGCGAAAAAAGAGGAGGCGGAACTTGTTGTGACCTGGCAGGCACCGATGAACACTGCACATTTAAACACCCCGCCGTCAATCGAGCGACGAAAGGGTTGGGAAAGTATCAACACAGTTCAAGTACCGGTCCCGATGAAAATGTATTGCGCATTTCCGATGTCGCTTCGCCGCTTTGCCTCACCGCAGGTTTAGCTACCAGGAAGCGACTGGCGACGGCCGGCTTTCGAAGTAGGCACTATGTCGGACGCTTGTTAGCGGCGAACGGCATCCGACGCGTTGCGATAGTTATTTCTTCTGGTCGGGCTCCGGCTCAGGTTCTCCGACATCGGGGACATCGCCGGGAGTGGGGCTGGGGGCCGGCGCGTCAGGAGGAGTTGAGGGGACGGAAGTCGGGTCTATCGGATCGGACGACATTGCGGTTCTCCATAGGAATCGCGCAATAGTTGCGCAGTGATCATAGCGCAAAGACTATTCCCAAAATGAGACGAAGCAACGCCGAACCTGTCTTGCCATGGCGGTTCGGCGACCTGGGATCATTGCTGCGAACCCGCGGTCAATCGGCCTTTAGCTTACGCGGCGTCGGGGGAGTCTGGACCTTGTTGTATTCGAATTCCGGCGTGTTCTTCAGCGCTTGTTTCGTCGCTCCTGCGAGATAAAAATTGCCGTTGCGATTTTCGAGAGAAGCGATAGGAACAGCGACGTCATGAGTAGCCACACCCAAAAAGCCGCCGGCAGCAATCACAGCGGCAGACACGGTAGCGTCTGTCGTTATCACGAGATCTTTGATCGAGCCGATCTTTTCGTTCTTGTCGTTATAAACGGCTTTTCCGAGAATGCTCTTCTTCGCGCTCCACCCTTGAAGCAGCGCCTGTGACTGCTGCACCGTGACGCTCAGAGGCTGCGTCCCAGCAACTTGAGCTTGCGCGCTGACGCATGCTGCGCCGAGGATCAATGCGAGTGCGACTTGGTAGGTTTTCTTCATAGTTGACATCCTTGATTGAAAGGCTCCTCGAGTTGCAAAAATCGGACCCGATGAAAGCTTTGGCCGTCGCGGCTTGGTGACATCACCATGAGAGAACTGATGAATTCGGGTGTCGTAAGTCGCGCATCGCACTTGAACGGATGACGAAATATTGATTCATCGCCGGCCCATGGCTTTGCGTGTACTGCGCTCATCAAGCTGATTCTCAGTTGCACAAATTGCCGACTGACAGTTGATCGAAGAAGTCGATGCCTCAGGTACATCTTGGCTGGAGACCTTACTGCATATAGCCCAGCATCCGAATTCGGGTGTGACGTTCATCGGATTAGGACAAGCCCGAACTTGGTGGCGCGAAGCTTTGGCTTGCGCGTCCGGATGAGCCGGACCCGCGCTTCTCAAAGAGGACGAGGTCATGAGCATTCAAACTCCGCAAGCAATTTTGCGCCGGAAGCAAGTAGAGGCGTTGACTGGGCTGTCGCGATCTACGATCTATGCCCGGATCAGTCAGAAGACGTTTCCTGCGCCTATTGCTCTTGGGCCGCGCTGTGTTGGTTGGCGTCTGGGCGACATCGAGGCCTTCCTCGTCGCGCCTGCAACGTATCGCGTGGAGAACTGAGCATGCTGGCCACTTTATCCGGAAACTGCGCATTGCCCCGAAACCGACGCTCGGTAGTCGATGTGCGGAGTTTTCCTTCTAGCGGAGTCGATGCGGATCGTGCGCTGTGCAAGGCAGCGCATCTCGGTCGTGGCCGCTGCGCGGTGGGTAGCGCCACATACTGGCGGCAGCCGGAAGTCAAAAAAAGGGCCGGCACAGTGGCCGGCCAAGAAGACAACCCCAATAGCGATGCTAGTCGAGCCCGCGCGCACGCGCCATTGGACTGGTACGAAATTGCGATCGGCTTGACGCACGCCGAATCGGTCGTTTATTCTCCGGGAACGGTGCTCAAAACACCATGTCTAGCGGTCAAGCCACCCCGTCAGTCCGTGGCTTTTGTTTCGCCTATTGGTTTTGCTCCAATGGGCGGGAGTGCGGCTAATAAAAGACCCGCAAGGGGAATATGCCCGCCGTCTAGACACGGTTTTGAGCTCCTGCCCACCCGTCTCAAAAACGGGCCGATCGTCTCGTCTAGGAGCAAAGCCATGCATGGCACTACCTTCGCTCGTCCCGAGCAAACGTATCCTCCGCTTCAAATCCAGATCATCAATCGAGCTCTGCGCGACGCTGCGCTTGCGCCCAGCGTGAATGATGCCCTTGACTGTTGCGCCGATGCTCTGCTGCATCTCGCCGAAATCATCCGTGCGGAGGTGTCTCATGGCTAAGACTCGAAGCCACACCACAATACCGCATGGCCTCGGCGCTGCTGGGATGCTTGAATTCTTCTTCGAGCGTTTCGACACGTCGACCGCTTCGGATAGCGAGTTGGACTTCCTCTCTGGCTGCTCCGAAGCCGCCACGCTCCAGGCGTTCTCGTTTTCTTCGCTTGCCTCCAACGCAGCATGTGCGATCGATCTCGCTCGAGAAAGCGCGCACCTCGGTGCCTGTGAGCGCGCTGGCGCGCGGATCGATCATTCGACTTTGCTTTTTCAACTTGCGAGCGAATTCAAGCTCATCGGGCAGATGATGCACATCGCATCGGAGGCGGATTGGTGTTTGCGTCAACGCCTGTCAGACCGTCTCAGAGTCGAACTTTTTCGTCGTGATCAGACCGATGAGTACTCCTCACGGGAGGGCGCATGAGAGCGATCGACAACGAGCGCGTTGTGCTCGACATACAGAAAAGCGCGACGCAACGTATCCGCATCTCGCATCGTTGGTACAAGGGACGCCGCTACGTCGATATTCGGTTGCTGGTGGCCGATCGCGCGGGAGACTTCGTCCCAACACGGCAGGGCATCTCTGTGCGCCCGGAATTGCTCGGGCAGGTCATTCAGGCGCTGGCGTTGGCGGTGAGGGAGTCCGTATGAACGAGACCTACAAGCTCGGCATTGCGATCGGAGAAGGCAAATACGCAAGCCCAAGCCAATGCCTTTTGATGTGCGGCTTTCTCGTGTTCGAGGCCAAGCATGCGGACGAAGACCTGCGGCAATACGCTCGCCGTGTGCTCGACGCGGTGTTTGCTGCGGCCGCGGCGAACGGTTTCCGCCGTAGCGATTTGCTTGAGACGTTGATGTCCAAGGGTGAGCGTACACCCCGAATTTTGAACCTCGCTCGGCAAGCAACGGCGGCTATTGGTGACAACCTCGCATTCGTCCGTGTGATTGCGCAGGCGGGCGTGCGCGCGGAGGGCGGTCAATGAGCACTGTCTTCGATAATCATCAGCGGATCTTGGAGGCGCTCTCTTTCATCCCGCCGGACGTTGACCGTGACACGTGGTTTCGCGTTGCTGCTGCCATCAAGCATGAGGAAGGCGATGGCGGCTTCGAGACATTCGACACGTGGAGTCAGGGTAGCCCGAATTACGCTGCAGCCGACACCCGCGATACGTGGCGCTCGATCAATCCGAATGGCGGCATCACGATCGGCACGTTGTTCGCGATCGCTAAGAAATACGGATTTAATCCGCGTTCGAAATCGGGAACGGTGATCGATCCGACGGAGGTCGAGCGTCGTCGCGCCGAGCGAGATGCTCGCGTGGCGCACGAGTCGCGGCAGCGAGCGGTGGCGCGCAAGCACGCCGCAACGCTTGCGCTTGCCGTCATCGAGAAGGCGTCGCCCGCGCGAGATGACCATCCTTATCTGAAGCGCAAGGGTCTAGCAGCGGCGACGACCCTTCGCGAACTCGACATTAAGGGGCTTGAAAAGCTTATTGGTTACCGTCCACAGTCCAGTGGCGTGCAGCTTGAAGGGCGGATCCTCATCGCGCCGGTGATGATCGACGGCGCGATCACCACCGTCGAGATGATCGATGAATCTGGGCGCAAGTCCGCCTTGGCGAACGGTGAGAAAGCGGGCGGCTGTTGGTTTGCATGCTCCCCATCGAATGAATGCGAGCGCCTCCTCATCGCCGAAGGTGTCGCGACGGCGCTATCAGCCTATCTGTGCACGGGCCACCCGACGGTGGCCGCGCTCTCGGCGGGCAACCTGACGAAGGCTGCTCAGGCGATGCAGACTGCCCATCCGAACGTCGAAATCACCGTCCTCGGCGACCTCGGAAACGGGCAACAAAAGGCGATCGAAGCGGCGCGAGCCGTCGCGGGCGCCGTCGCCTTGCCCGAGTTCGGCGACGAACGCGGTGAGGAGGATACCGACTTCAACGACATGCACGTGCGGTTCGGGGCGGCCGCTGTTGCTGCACAGATCGCGGCCGCCACGTCTCCCGTCGACGGCGATCAGCCCGACAAGGATTGTGTGCCCCGCGGCTTTACAGTGACCGAACGCGGTGTCTTTTATAAGGATGATGACGGAATGCCGCACTGGATTTGCTCGCCGCTTCACGTTCGTGCACTGGTGCGCGATCGTGCCTCGGAGAATTGGGGGCGACTACTAGAATGGAAGGACGCTGACGATCACCCTCATGTCTGGGCCATGCCGATGGAAATGTTGCGTTCAGACGGTGCGGACATGCGCGGCGAGCTCGCTCGGTTGGGGCTGGACATCTCCCCTAGTTTCCGCGCGCGCAACAAGCTGACGGAATACGTGACGACAGCCAAACCAAAAGCTCGTGGGCGGTGCGTCACGCGCACCGGCTGGCACAACGGCGCGTTCGTATTTCCGGACCGGACGATCGGCGAGTCAGACGAGCGCGTGATCTTCCAATCGGAAGTCGTGATGCGCACGTATTCGCAAGCCGGCACACTGGAGGACTGGAAGCGCGACGTTGCGGCTTACTGCTCGGGCAACTCCCGGATGCTCGTTGCCGTGTCGACCGCGTTCGCGGGAATGATGCTGGCGTACTCGGGACAAGAATCGGGTGGGCTGAACATCGTCGGCGATTCGTCGACGGGCAAGACGACGGCGCTTCGAGCGGCGTGTAGCGTCTACGGCGGTCCCGACTATATGCAGCGGTGGCGTGCGACGTCGAATGGCCTCGAAGGTCTTGCAGCACTTCATAACGATACGCTGCTCGTGCTCGACGAGCTGGCGCAAGTCGATCCGCGCGAAGCGGGCGAGATCGCCTACATGCTAGCAAACGGCACTGGAAAGGCACGCGCGGGGCGAACCGGCTCGGCGCGGGCCAGGCAATCGTGGCGGCTGCTGTTCCTGTCGGCCGGTGAGATCGGGCTCGCGCAACACATGCAGGCTGGGGGCAAGAAGGCCAAGGCGGGTCAGGAGGTACGGTTGGTCGAGATCCCGGCCGATGCGGGTCAGGGCTTCGGTCTCTTCGAAACGCTGCACGGGCAAGCCGGCGGCGCGCAGCTCTCGGCGTTGATCAACGAGGGCTGCGCCCGTAGTTACGGCGTGGCGGCGATCGAAATGCTCAAGGCGCTAGCGAAGGAGCCGGATGTGATCGAACAGTACCTGCGTCAGGAGACCGCGACGTTCCTTGCCGAGCACTTACCGGCTGACGCTAATGGCCAGGCACATCGCGTGTGTCAGCGGCTCGCCCTCATCGGACTGGCAGGCGAGTACGCGACGGATCGCGGAATCACTGGATGGCACACCGGTGAAGCACTCGCAGCGGCGGCGGCGTGTTTCCGAGCATGGTTAGAGAATCGAGGCGGCGCAGGCAATCACGAGCACGCTGCAATCCTCTCGCACGTAAAGGCATTCTTCGAGGCCCACGAAGAATCGCGATTCACCGACCTCAATGATGTTTCGGACCGTCCAACCATTAATCGCGCCGGGTTTAGGCGCGCAGTTGATGGAGCTTCGGAATACCTTGTCTTCCCGGAAGTTTTTAAGCGCGAGGTATCTCAAGGCTTTGATCCGAAAAGCGCTGCCAAAGTGCTTGTGGATGCGGGTTGGATCCGCGGTTCGCCCGACGGGAAGTATCAACGAGTAGAGCGCATTCCGGGGAAAGGGACCACACGCGTCTATGTATTCACTTCCCGCGTCTGGTCTTCGTAACGCATCTCTCGCGATCATCGAAAAGTCGGTGTAACTGGTGTAGCAGGTGTAACGCATCCTCGAAAGCCCTGTCGCGTAAGCCTTTCTGCGTTACACCAGCTACGCAATCGCGTTACACCGTTACACCGACACCTGCCCCCATGCTAGACCGTGTTACACCTGGAGGTGTAACACGCAATCGGTGTAACGCAATCGGTGTAACGCGGAGAGTCTTGCCCAGCTTGGGTTTGCGGCTAACGTTACACCTGCTACACCTGTTACACCAAAATTGTGTGGCGGGTAGAACTGCGAGTGCGAGCCAGCGGAGGTCGCGAACAGCGTAACAGCCGTAACAGCGGAAAAAAAACGGATGCGTAATAGTTTTTTGGAAGTGCATCATAGCGCTGGGCAGTTGAATCGGCCCGCGCGGAACTTGGTTGCCATGTGGCTTTGTGTTTTGTGCATGACTAAGCACGGTGGTTCGGCGTATGTTGAGAAGCGGATGTTCGAAATAGTGGGGCGATCATTGCACCGGCCAATTCGTAAAGTGAGCGAAGTTATCTCGGATATACGGAGAGTCCCGCGCTTTTAGCCAAACTGCGTATGCGCCCGCTAGAAAGTTGAAGATTAATAATATTGCGGCTAGAGTCTTGAGGAATTTCATGCCAATCATAGTAACTTTGGTTTGGTAGTATTGGAGATATAATCATCGCCTCTCGATATCAGAGGTCTGTACGTAATACGGAGGTCGTCTCTCTTTATGACAGGTGCTATTAGACAAGAAGCCGGGCTGCTCGCAAATCTGACTTGTCCTGAAAATGAACGCATTTCGTTCCTGAGATGATTCCTTCGGACTTAGGTTGGCTGATGATGCTCTCGGAGCCTGGAGGAGTGCCGACCTCGCTGCGCATTGCGAGCGTCGCAAAACCTACGCGGAATCGGTTTTGAGGTAGGCGAAACGCCCACCTTGCGGAGATATGTGAAACGGGTTCTGCTAAATGCTGGGCAGACCCTCTGTGGTTCATGCTGTGGCCGAAAGCTTGGCCGCTGCTCTACCCCCAACGAGGGTTGAACGAGACACTCATCTCGAGTGGCGACGGAAACGAAATGGGCGACTGAACCGACGTCCCTTTTTCTTATACGTAGTGGCGAGAAAGTGGCGATGCACTGTTACAGCTCTCCGCTGTTACGCTTGCGCAGTTACGCGCGAAGCCCGGCCCAGCAAGGGTTCAAGGAATTCTGTAACAGCGTTACTGCTGTAACAGCGAAAAATATAGATGACTGAGACCTTTCCGGGACCGACTCGTCTAGGCTCTGGGATCCGGTGCAGATTCGGCTGCCAACGGGGCGTGCGCGACTTCCTTGGGACCCTCGCCCCACCACTTACCGATTTCGACAGAAATCTTCGTCAGACGCAGCGCCAACGCAGAGGCAAGCAGCACCGCTCCCACTTGCTTCATCGTGTCATCAGGCTCTTTGATCGGAGATTTTTGTTGCGACGGCAGGTAGTTCAGCGCTCGAACGGCCTCCTCTCCATTTTTGAGCCACTCTCGAACACTCCATGGGAGGTTGGGAAGCGTGAGTCCATATTTGACGATGTCGTCGAGCGCGCTCAATAACGTTGAAAGGTCGTTCGAGTTACCGACTTCGTTTCCCTTTTGTGTAGCTTTTGAGATGAGCGAGCGAATTTCGATACAGGCTCTTCCTTGATCATTTGCACGGCACTGGTCGGCTTCTGGACCAGTCAAGCCAATCGGCCAGGATTTGATGTCGTTTCGGATGTTCTCCGCAAATTCGGCGTATATCCGCGTCGACTCTTGATTTTCCAAAACGATCGCGCCTACGATGAGCCCGACGACAGCCGTTGACACGTACAGATAGTCCATTAGCTTGGGCAAATGGGGCGACGCATCTTCCCGACGTGCATAGCAACACCAATGAAACACAACTAGGCCAACGATAAACGTGGATATGACGATAGCGTAAACGACGCTCACAGATTCGCGATGCTGGCGGTGATACCAAAGCGCCACAATCAAACCGAGGACTGGAACGATTACCAGCATACACAACAGCAGGAAGATGGCATCACCCAGTACTCGCTTGGTCATTGGGCGGGCAGGTCCAAGCATAGCCGTTCCTTTTTACGTGTCGGATTGATCTAATCCCGTGCGACGGAAGCTTTCAGAAGCATAGGCGAAAGATTGTAGTTTTCAATGCTGCCCGCCAAGCACACCGCATAAATGGTCCCCTCAGGTTCCGAAGAACCCAGGAGACCATCAGCCCTGTGACTTTTTTTGCTGCTCCGGTTGTCGACCCTAGTGAAATCAGTCACCTACGTCAGTCACCCGCCAAGCTATGAAAACCGAGAAGACCTCGGTCGGTCCGACGTTTGCTTCTATCGATCGTCCGACAGCTTGCAAAAAATTCATCAACGTTGAGCGAAAGCTTCGAACGTACGTTGGTCGGTGGTGCCGAAGGCAGTAATAACCTGTAGATGGCCATTAGTCGTTTGAATGGGAATTTCTTGGGAATAGTCAGCGAATTGTTGGCTTACGCAAGATGACAGACACGCCGCACCGACCAACAAAAGGGTGGTTGCCTTCATGACCTCGTCTCCAATTTCTCACGTCAAAAGAACGATGGTTCGACCTTGAGGATTGAATGGCCGGTTTCTGAGGGGATGCGACGCTTGACTGCCTGAGCGATCTACGCGCGAATCACGCTTCCTGGCCGCTCAAGGACGACCACCTCGGCGAAACGTTCACCCGATGAGGAATAACGAAGCAAGAACTGGAGCGTATAGAAGGCGGGCAGGTCGCATCATGGATGCATCCACTCACGGAGCACAAAACTCATGAACGCACCTCACGTTATCGCCGAACCACATATCCTCTATTTAGGGACGCCGGTTGCTTTGGTCAGCACCGTCAACCAAAACGGTACGGACAATCTCGCACCGATATCTTCAATATTCTGGTTGGGCTGGCGAGGCGTGCTTGGTATCGCGTCCGGCTCACAGACTACGCGCAACCTAGTTCGCTCCCGCGAATGTGTGCTGAATCTTCCGTCCGCCACTGAGGTGGGCGCTGTCGATCGCATCGCACGCACCACGGGCGTTTATCCTGTTCCAGAATTCAGGCGAGCAATGGGCTACGTCTACGAACCCGACAAATTTGGCCGTGCTGGAATGACGAGGGTGGCATCCGATACGGTAGGCGCCGCACGCGCACTTGAATGTCCGATTCAACTCGAAGCTGTCGTAGCGGCAGTCCACGGCATCGGCGAAGATAGCGATCAATTGCGCGGCTTCATCAGCTTAATCGAGGTGCGAATCCAACGCGTTCACGTTCATCCCGATCTGCTTGTGGAAGGTCATGCGAATCGGATCGATCCGGACAAGTGGTCACCGTTGATCATGAGTTTCCAAAAGTTTTATGGGCTTAGCGGCCAGGTGCACCCGTCCCGACTCGCAGAAATACCGGAACGCGCGTACGAGCCGCTATCCAAGGTGTGATCCCAACCGTCTAGGACGCTTGCGCTTCAGCTCTGGCGCGAGCTTTCTCGTTATGAATTACCTCGCGCACTGGGAACGGCTCTCGAAGGTTTGTTTAGCGTTATCGACCGGCCGCTTCCAGCCGGTTGGCGAAGATGGCAAGCGCGGCAACATCAATGAGCCGATCGAACTCGCGATCATCAACTGAGTAGATCGCTATACGCTTGCGATCGACGCCATAAACCGTGTGCCGCGCGTCGGCAACATCGCCGCGCATACAAAAGAACAATTAAGAAAACACCAGATCGAGGCGGTAGGCTATGCGCACGAAGAGGGCGTCGACCGCACGACATCCGCACCTGTCCATGGGGTGGTACCACCGTAGACTCTTGATATCCCCGACTTTCGCCTCAGGGTAGCCAAAGCCAACTGGCCAAAAACCTGAAAACCGTCCGTCAGGTTGAAACGTGAGTGCAGGCGACCAAACTGATGAGCACTATGAGCATCGCCGGCCGAAAGACAGGTGTATTGGCGCGTTGGCGGTATTCGATGTGCGCGTCGCGTGCAATGCAACAGTCAAGTTACCAGTTCGGCGTATAGAAGGAGCTCGTCTCGTGGGCTCGTCGTCACCGCTTCTGACAACGGTATCAGCGACAGACTCGCCAAAAATCTCCGGCACACCGCTCGCGTCTCGTGGTTGTCCTAAATGGCCGTAGCTATGAACCGGCCCGTGCCCTAATAGGAACCACATCAGGAGACTGCTAATTAGATCGTTGGACGTCATCTATGTGAGGGTGAAAGAAGAGTTCTAGGAAATTTACGGCATACCAAGCAGTGGGGGCAATCAGACACTGTCCAGGAAAGGATCGAACTGGTCGCAGTGCGAACGCAGTCGTCGTAGACGGAGGACCAAAGGGCTTCGCTCATCCGGTATCCGTTGATACATGGTGGATTCGGACTTGTTGTTGGTCAATTCCGTACCGGTCTGATTCTCAGGCCAGGGGTGTCGGCGTTAATCTCCACCCTCTTACCGGCGCAAACGCGATACACGCATGTTGGAGGGTAACGCAGTGAATGAACGTTCATCTCAATCGGAAGGCACACGGTCTCGCGACAAGAGCCAATGCATGAGCGACGACGGGCGGTTCTACCTTGTGGGAGGGGGCATAGCATCTCTGGCTGCGGCCGCATTCCTGATCCGCGATGCGAAGGTTCCCGGCCATCTGATCTCGATCTTCGAGGAGCTCAATAAGCTGGGAGGAAGCTTAGATGGAGGAGGTACGCCAGACGATGGATACATCATTCGGGGTGGCCGAATGCTGGAGAGCAGGTACAGTTGTACTTACGATCTATTTGATTCCATTCCTACAACGGATGGTCGCACGACTGTAACGAAAGAAATCTTCAGCTGGAACGCTAACGCTCGGACGCATTCGAAGTCACGGCTTGTAAGGGACGGTAAGCGTCAAGAATCGCCTGCATATGGTCTCGCGCGCAAACATCTCGCAACCATCGCGCGTCTCGCGGTTGAACCGGAATCGCTACTAGACGCTAGTCGCATCGACGACCACTTCGACCAAAGTTTCTTTGAGACGAATTTCTGGGTCATCTGGGCGACAACATTCGCTTTCCAGCCTTGGCACAGCGCCGTAGAGTTCCGGCGATATCTGTTGCGCTTTGCGCACATGACGCCCGGACTCAATCGTCTAGATGGAATCATGCGAACCGTCTTCAATCAATACGATTCGATGGTGGTGCCACTAAAAAAATGGCTAGGTGAGCGTGGTGTTAATTTCCGACACAACACTAAGGTTGTAGATTTACATTTCGACGAGACAGACCCAGAAGCGAGGTGCGTCTCCGGGCTCGCATGCGAAACTGGCGGCATCAAGAGCGTAGTTCCTGTGCAACGTAACGATGTAGTGCTCGTAACGCTGGGATCCATGACGGCTAGCTCTTCTTTCGGGACGACATGTCGACGGCCAAAGCTCGAATTACATGAAGGATCTGGCGCCTGGGAGCTTTGGAAGAATATTGCCGCGGGTCGTCCCAAGTTCGGGAACCCATCGACGTTCGCTGATCATGTCAATGAGTCGAAGTGGCTGTCGTTCACCGCGACGCTGCATGATCCAACCTTCTTCGAACTAATTCGCAATCTGACGGGGAACGTCCCTGGAGAAGGTGGTTTGATAACGTTTTCAGAATCGAACTGGTTGGCCTCGATCGTCCTCCCACACCAGCCCCATTTTGTAGGACAACCTCGCGACGTTCAGGTCTTCTGGGGCTATGGGCTCTTCGTCGACCGTCCAGGTAACTATGTTGAGAAGGCAATGGCTGAGTGCACTGGGCGAGAGATCCTGACAGAGATACTAGGACATTTACGAGTCGAAGAGAGTGCAGCGCGAATCCTTGATGACGCGATTTGCATCCCGTGCCTGATGCCTTACATAACGAGTCAATTTCTGGCCCGACGCCGAGGCGATCGACCACAAATAATCCCTGAGGGATGGGCCAACCTGGCTTTCATAGGACAGTTTTGCGAAGTGCCCGACGACGTCGTGTTCACAGTCGAATATTCGATTCGCTCTGCGCAAGCGGCGGTCTATAGGCTTCTCGGCATCGACCGATCGCCGCCTGCTATTCACTCTGGAAAGCATGACGTGCGCGGTCTTTACCGCGCGATGGAAGCTCTGGTCAAGAGTAACTAGGTTGATGCGGTCTCTGCGCTCAGTCCATGGGCGCCAGAGCTGTAAGCGCCTCTGGTTTGTGTGACCAAGCCCTTAGACAATCTACGTGCCAATCACGTGATCCGACTGCACTGGCCTGAGACGCGGTAGACCTCGGCATGTGTCATCTAGACGCCAGTGTTCTCGGCGCTGGGAACGAACAAGAGTTTGCGCATGAGATTCCGAACCGTACCAAGTCGACGGCGAGTCGTCGTCGGCGACCCGCGTAAAGAAAGAAGCCAATTCGGCGGACATCATCTTTTTCCAATAAATAAGGGGTATGAATGCAAGCTGTAAATTGCATGCGCAGGACGATAGTCTTAGCTTCATGCATTGGAGTTACGTGTGCACTTTTTCCGACAGTAGAAGCTGCGGGAATTCAAGATTTCGCACGGACAAATCTTATTATTGCGCCTGCGTCTGAAGGAGTTAGCAAAATCCGAGGCAAGCGGCGCGATAAGGAACGCGACCGGTCAAGACCTTCCAAACGTGAACATTGGCTGATCAGACCAGGAGAGGCTGCGGTTAAAGCGTCGCGTCCCGACAAGTTTCGTCAACGAAGTCGATCGAGAGATCGCGACGCCCACCTCGAATTGATCACAGGCTGACGGCAACGCGCCAGTGAGATTGAGCTAAGGCGCTACGCAGGAAAAAGTCTGCCGAAAGCACGGCTAGTCTTTGATCTGCCGCCGGCTTGCCAATCCCATCGGATCGGAGCAGTCGTCAGACTCATTTACTTGGACGCAATTTAAGTGGCCAAGATGCGAAGGCAAGCAAATACGGATCCAAATACCTGCCGCTCATCACAGCGGTGTTGAGGTCTGGTCGCCATGTTTGAGCGTTTTGATTTTATTTCGGTAAATCGATGCATATCAGTTCCATCTCAGTCCGAGTAGTGCTATTTCCCTTAACAGTTGCAGCTGCTGGGCCGGCCTATGCAGCTCCCCTATTAAGTTCTACAGCAAGCACGCTTGCGGACGAAGAGAGCCAAGATGTTGTTTATCACAAGGGTGCTACCTTCGGCGGGTCACCGATTGAAAAGGAACGAGCGATTTCGATCCGCACAAGAACAGAATGGGAGGGACGGTCGGCTGAGAGTCGCTTCGGGGTCAATTGGAATCCATTAAGCGATGAGATTCATTTGGGGCGAGGGGCGTCTGTGTCCGGAGATTCCCATGCCATCGCAATCGGACTAAACGCAAAGGGGAATGGCAGCGGATCGGTAGCTCTCGGCGAGAATTCGACTGCCCACTCAGCGGGTTCAGTTGCGCTCGGGAGCGGCTCTGATGCTGATAGAGCCGGCACCGTCTCAGTGGGCAACCGCGACAGAAAGCGACAGGTCGTGAATGTTGCCGCCGGCTCGGCGGAGAATGATGCGGTGAACGTCGGCCAGCTGAAGCGACTGGGTGCAAGTTTCGATGTCAACGGTAACCCGACGAATTCCCTCATCGCGTACGACGATACGTCCCGCACTGCGATCACGTTGGGTGGTCCGCGAGCTAATGGTCCGGTGAGGTTGGGCAATGTCGCCGCGGGGCGCGAGGACATGGATGCGGTAAGCCTCAAGCAGCTGAAGGACCTTGGCGCTAGCATCGACGCGGACGGTAGGGTAGGCGGCGGCTTTGTTGCCTATAACGACGGTTCGAAGGGCTCCATTACCCTGAAGGGAGCGGTGGGCACTAGGCTCACAAACCTTGCGCCTGGAGCGATCGAGTCCGGCAGTTCCGATGCTGTAACGGGGGCGCAACTACACAAAACAAATGAGACGGTGAAGGCCGTCGACGGAAAGGTGTCCGACGTCAGAGCTACCGTCGAGGCGATCGGAAAGCGAGAGATAAACAGATACTTCAGTGCGAATTCGGTGCAGCCGGCGGCGCTCGCAATTGGACCTGATGCTCTAGCCATCGGAGGAAATGCCCGCGCGAGTGGCAGAAATTCGATTGCGCTCGGATTACGTGCAAGCGCTAGTGCGGAAAACGCTGTGGCAATTGGTGCAAACTCAGTGGCGGACCGCGTAAGTAGTGTATCGGTGGGCAACAAAGGGGCAGAGCGACAGATCACGCACGTTGCCGCCGGCACCCGCGATACAGATGCCGTCAATGTATCTCAGCTCCGCGAGGCAGGCCTCATCGATAAAAAGGGGGCTGCGCTCGATGCGATCGTGTACGACGCTGGATCAAGCCGGTCGTCGGTCACTCTTGGCGGCGTCGGTGCGTCCTCGGTCGTCGCATTAACGAACGTTTCGGCGGGTCGAATTGCTGAAAGCAGCACGGATGCGGTCAATGGTAGCCAGCTATTCGCCTTGTCGTCGCGGGTAGATAAGCTGGAGAAGCCATCGCTTCATCCTGCGCCCATGCCCGACAATTCTCGTTCGACGCCGAATGGAGCGCTCGATGCGCGCAATCATGTCGTCGCGAATGTTGCAACCGGCGTCGCCGAGAGCGACGCCGTTAACGTCGGGCAGCTTAATGCCGCGATGAAGGCCGGAATTGACACCGCTTACTCGCACATCGACTCAGAAGTCGCGCGGGTTCGGATGGAAATGGAACACGACCGCAAAGATGCTTCCGGGGGCACGGCGTCCGCTATCGCGATTGCGAATTTACCGCAAGCATATCCGGGAGAAAGCATGCTCTCGGTTGCGGGTGGTACGTTCGGCGGCCAATCATCAGTCGCTCTGGGCTTATCGACTGCGACTAAGAGATGGAGCGTTAAAGCCTCCGTCACTGGCAATACCCGTGGGTCTTACGGAGGCGGCGCGGGGGCTGGGTACCGCTTTTGACCGAAAGCCACCGGTTGATTTTGATCGATGAGCAAGACGTCTCTTAGCCCGCTGCTCCAGAGCAACTGAGTTTAAAGTCCCAATCTCTGGTTGAGAGGTGTCTCGACCAGCCTTCCAGATAGACCCATGAGAAATACCATAAACGCGAGAAATTTCGAAAGGAAACCAAACTTGTTCCGCCACACGTATTTGTGCGTGGTTGCGCTTATTGCGAGCGCTTGGCGCGCTTATCCGGACAGAACGTCCTTTGCTCGTCGCAGAAGAATACGGTTCCTAATGCGAGCAGCGCTGTCGCTTAGAACCACCGTTCTTTGGTTAGATGCTTGTTCTGGGTCGAAATACCCGGGGCTTGCGGCCCACGGGGCGTGGTGTTTGGAGCGCATTCACCGCCCTTTCCTACATAAGGCACTATTTCCCAGAGAAATTCTCCGGGTGAGCTTAGAACATCAACAGTATGTTTACGGCCTTTTGCCGTCCATCTCGGTTCAGATAGCAGAAGCCAAGTGTGCCGCTATCGCATCCTTCTCAGTGGGTCTGGAAAGATGGCACGTAGCACTGGAAGTACTCGATCGCTTTCGGAAGGAGGGTGACTGGACACTTTGCATCAGAGACTCGGAGGGTGATCGCGTAGCTTCCTGCACCTTTTCCATAGCGAGCCTGAAAGGCAAGATTCCTCGACCGAGGATTCTAATCGGGTGTGTCCAGGGGCCCGATAAAAGTACCAAAGGGCGTGATCTCTTTCGGTCGTTGACGCGGAAATGGCACGGATTGCGACCTAAGCATCTAGCTATCTATCTGCTGCAGCTGATCGCTCGGGAGATCGATGCGCACAACGTACTCATCGTATCGAACGACGCGCATGTTTATTCTAGCTGGCGTTATCCGACTTTGAGATCTCGCGTTGCCGCGGACTACGGGACGCTGGCGTCCGAGTGCGGCGCGGCGAGAAATTGGCGGGGCTGGCTTCTGTTGGGAAAAGCGAAACAATTGAGTGGCGATCCATGCGCAGACCAGCCGACAACGCGTCGCCATAGACGCGGACTTCTTATCGCACAGCTGGATATGCAAGTTCGATGCGCCATACATTCTAAGCACGCCGCGTTCGAGCCTGCGAGCGCCCGCGTCTCGCCCTCGGCGTAGCAGTAGCCGTTGTAACCGTGGAGCTTTGTGTGCTTGGTCATTTCGTACTTTTCATATTCCGGACAAGGATTTACGCATCTAAAATGATCATCTGCCTAGCTTGCAAGAAGATACTGCTCCTTTGAGATACTCGCGAATAGTTGCGCTGCGAGCGTCGATGTGTGTGGGCGGGTTGACGCTGCTCGACATTTGCTGCGCCTTACGAGAGGACAACTACACGAAGCCGAGTACAAATTTTCGGCCGCGGTGCTCGACCTCAAGGCCGGCCAGTTCGCCGCAGTTCCGAGGTTGGTAGGGCTCCCATCGCTGGTTTGCTCGCCCGAGTCAGCACCAGATTGATTCGGGCGCTCCCCAACCGCTCACATGAACATCATCGGTTCCGCCGGTACGAAGCGAGGAGGTGCCCACGTGCTTGGACACTTGCGGGACGTCGCTTTTGCATAGGGATGCACGCTAGTTATCGATTTCATATTGTGCGCCGTGTGCGCTTCGAGGAGGGTTGTCGCGTTGCTCAGGAACGCTGTTCTAACTAAACGGTCTTTGATAGTCGCGTTAAGTGTATTCATTATTGCCATTTCCATCGCTGTATTGTTGTGTCGGAACTGTGACGAATCGCAGCACCGCCGCTTGGCACTTGTGGAAGAGGGGGATATCGAGGATGTAGTCCTGGCCGAAGGCACTTTGGATGGAAGAACGCAGGTCGATGTCGGCGCACAGGCTTCTGGTCAAGTCAAATCTTTGAAGGTTCGAGTTGGAGACAAGGTAACGAAAGGTCAACTACTTGCAGAGATCGACCCTACCGTTGCGGAAAACGAATTGAAGGAAGACCAGGCCCGCGAAGATGAACTTGTTGCAAAAAGGGCTGCCCGTCATGCCAGCTTGTTTGAAGCCGAGACGGCCCTGCACCGCCATCGAATAATGCTCGCGGCAGACGCAACCTCACGCCGAGAATATCTTACGGCGGAGGCCGAGTATCGACGCCAAAAGGCAAATCTGGAAGGCCTGGAAGCAGATATTCGTGGCGCTCATATGAAAGTGGAGACTGCGAAGGCCCATTTGGACTTCACAAAAATCGTTGCGCCAAGCGACGGAGAGGTTGTAGCGATCGTCGCGCGAGAGGGACAAACGGTAAATGCGCAGCAACAGACGCCAGTCATATTGAAGCTTGCAGACCTCGACACGATGACGGTGAGCGCAGAGGTGTCGGAGGCTGATGTGCATCGCATAAGCGTCGGGCAGAACGCGTGCTTCACGACCTTAGGTGAGCCGGAGCAACGCTATTGCGGGAGGCTGCGGTCGGTAGAGCCGGCACCCCGTGGGTATCTCGAGTCCGCTCGTCAGCGTGGTAGCGGCGAGGCTTCCAGGCATCAAGCCATATTCTACGACGCGCATTTCGACGTCCCTAACCCAAAGCATAGGCTTCGAATCGGAATGACCGCTGAGGTTAGTGTCGCGATCAGTGTTGCAAACAGGGTTCCAACGATCCCTTCAGAAGCAGTGGGAGCTAAGGCCCCGGACGGAAGCTATGAAGTCAAAGTTATCAACAATCGGGGCGAGATTGTACGACGTAGCGTCAGAATCGGGTTGAACAACAATGTCAAGGCAGAAGTCCGCGATGGGCTCGCAGTCGGAGAGAGAGTAATCACTGACAGCGGACCGGCGTTAAACGCGTTCGCAGACTCAGCTATCTCGGAAGGCAGCTGAACATGTCAGAGCCGCTTATTGAGCTTTCGAAGGTCACTCTTCACTATCATGCGGGCGATGAGAGCGTGCTAATTCTTGACGACATTAGCTTAACGATCAATGCGGGCGAATTCGTCGCAATCGTGGGCGCGTCTGGTTCGGGTAAGACAACCTTATTGAATATCATTGGGTGTCTCGCTCGTCCGAGCACTGGAGCATATAAGCTCGATGGCGAAAGCGTGCTCGACGCAGATCGCGAGACATTAGCGCGCCTCCGACGTGAGTACTTCGGGTTCATCTTCCAGCGTTACAACCTTCTCCCACAACTTAGCGCGACAGAAAACGTGGAGGTCCCCGCGGTTTACGCGGGCGGCCCTTCCTTTAGGCGACGGTGTCGCGCTCAGGAACTTCTAACTAGTCTCGGTTTGGGGAATCGAGTTGAGCATCGCCCCAATCAGCTTTCCGGTGGTCAACAGCAGCGTGTGAGTATTGCGCGAGCGTTAATGAACGGTGGGAAAGTTTTGCTTGGTGACGAACCCACGGGCGCGTTGGACTCGAAGAGCGCTCGAGAGGTCATGGAGACCTTCAACTCACTTCATCGTCAGGGACACACTGTGATCCTAGTGACTCACGACGAGAGGGTAGCAGAGCACGCTCACAGAATAATTAAAATTGAAGATGGCATCATTGTTGACGATAGGCCGACTTCCAAGGAAGAGTTTCGCCGCACCAGGGTTTCACCGTCTGTAGGTTCGGATTGTGCCGATCTAACGACCGTGGAAGGGAAAGCCGGTTTGACTGCTAATACCGCCATCTGCGAACGCGAGCGTCTTCTAAGCTTCATTGCTTGCCTAAGAACAAGCGTCGAAATAGCGCTAAGAAGTCTGGCAGACAATCGGCTGCGTACGGCCCTGACGATGATCGGGATCGTCATAGGCGTCGCGGCCGTAGTGTCGATCGTCGCGCTCAGCGCCGGAGCGAAAGAGCGCACCCTTGACATGATCCGTTCGCTCGGAACCAACACAATCACTTTTTGGCCCAGCGTCGATTCTGATGATGCAAAACAATCCTTGAAAAGGTCATTGACGCTTTCTGATTTGAGACTATTGTCTACGCAAAGCGAGGTTGATAGCGCGACCGCAGAAATTGAACAGGAAGTCCTCTTACAGCACGGGGGTGCTCACGGCCGCGGAAGTCTTGATGGTGTCAACAAGGACTATTTCAAGGTTCGAGGATTGCGCTTTCTAGCGGGGACGGGTTTTGATGACGATGTGGGAAAGAACTCACAGGTGGCCGTTATCAGCGAGCACGCGAGACAAAGGTTGTTCGGTCCTCACGGCGCAGCCATTGGTCAAATTATCTCTTTGAATAAGGTCCCGGCGAGAGTAGTTGGAGTCATCGAAGACAAACCCGACATGTTCTCTGATCCGAATGCATTGAACGTTTGGATGCCACTTTCGGCGGCCACGACTCGAATTATGGGGCGTCAACTGCCTAATCGACTCATCGTGCGTGTGCGAGACGGGCTCCGCGCTGATGACGCGGAAGCACGTCTCAGTAGTGCCCTTGTCAAGCGTCATGGCCGTAAAGACTTCACTACGTTAAATGCGAATAGCTTCGCTACGCTCCTCCATAAGACGGAGCACATCATGACAATTCTCATGATCGTCGTAGCAATCACAACGCTCGGCGTTGCCGGTATCGGCGTCATGAACATGATGCTAGTGTCGATAAACGAACGCACCCGCGAAATTGGAATTCGAATGGCAGTGGGGGCGAGACAAAGCGACATACTGCAGCAGTTCCTCACGGAGGCCCTCTTCTTGTGCGTGACGGGTGGGCTCATAGGCCTGATCCTGTCTCTTGGAATAAGTGCGTTCGTTTCTCATGTAGCCGACGAGTGGAAGATGCTGCATTCCCCGATTACAGCGGTGACAGCGTTTATATCTTCAACGCTAGTAGGCGTTGTTTTCGGGTTGATGCCGGCGCGCCGTGCTGCCGGGCTCGACCCAATCGATGCACTCGCTCATGAATAGAGGTCAGCTAGTGAAGTTCTTCAAACGATCTGGCAAGGCTTCGTTTGTCTTGACCGCGTTGTTGTTGACTGCATGTGCCACGCACCGATCTGCGAAGCCTGCACCAGTCGAGCTCCCGGCGAAATGGACTGCCGCAACGGTGATTGACGGGGCGCATGTTGGGGTTGATTGGTGGCAAGAGTTCGATGATCAGCGCCTTGATCGATTAGTGCGACGCGTGCTCGAATCGAACACTGATGTGCTGACTGCAGCTAATCGCCTGCGCAAAGCGAGATTAGAGGCTGCGTCCGTGGCTACGAACATGACGCCAGATGTTAGCTTGCGAGCAGGCGTTGACTGGAGCACAGACCCTGACGCGGCCCGTCGAATGCGGTCGGGCGGCGGAGGGGTCACTGCGGCGCTGAGTTATGACCTAGACATTGGAGGAAAGCTAGCAGCAGAACGTGATTCGGCGAATGGGAATGTCAATAGAGTCGAGAGTGATGGCGATTGGACTCGACTTAAGATGGTGAAAGAAAGCCTGGAAAAGTACTGGAAGCTTGGCTTTCTGAGCGAGAGCTTGAATTTCGCTGGCGAGAGCTTGGCGCATGCCAAGAAAACCCTGGCGATAGTGCAAGCGCGCTACCGCGCCGGAGATGTTTCTGAGATTGATGTCGTTGCGGCACAGCAAAAGGTGATTGCCGATGGCATTGCAATAGATAAACTCAATGAGCAAGTGCTGAAGAATCGCAACGCACTTGCAATCTTGATGGGCAATCCACCAGAGACGCCAGTTGAAATACCAGACCGACTTTCTTCCATACCCCTGAAGCCCGTAGCCGCAGGCCTGCCAGCAGACGTTATACATCGCCGGGCTGACGTCCGCGCAGCGGAATGGCTGCTTCGGCAAACGCTTTCGCAAATTGATATTGCTCGTGCACGGTTATACCCGTCACTCACGCTTACCGGTTCCGTGGGCACGTCGAGCGTAAACTTGGAGCGCTTCCTGAGTAACCCTATCGCCAATCTTGGATTAGCGGTCGCGTTGCCCTTCTTCCAATGGAACCAGACACAATTGCAAATCAAGGTATCCCAGGCAGAATTCGACGCGGCTGCCCAAGCCTTTCGGAAGACAGTCTACGTTGCACTTAGGGAAGTCGAAGATGAATTGACTATTAGCGCTGAACTTGCGCGAGAAGAGACTCAACTGCTAGAGAAGCTTGAAACAGCTCGCAAAGCAGCGCATCTCGCCAAAGTACGTTTCTTTGCCGGGCAAACGGCCGTACAGCCGTGGTTGCAAACACAGCAGTCGTTCACAGAAGCGAAGGAAGCCCTCGCGCAGATTCACTTGGATCGCCTTACAAACCGTGCCGCGCTTCTGGTTGCCCTCGGAGGCAGCATGGAGAACACAACGGCCATAGATCGCGAAGCATCAGGCGCATATGATTGCAGGCAATCGTCTCGGGGATAAGACAACGCGGCGTGAGGAACGACCGTCGAGGGCGCGCCTGCCTGAAGTTGACTATACATGGCGGAGTTTGAAGCCCGCGTTACCAAGTTCAGTGCACCATCCGGTGAAGCTAACATTGGAGATCAAGCGAGCTCAGAACGCATCTGGCTGGAAGACATTTCCGAGAAACTGCTAAGGATAGTGCGTTACGAGCTCGACAATCGCGTGCGAGAGTGGCGGCTGTCGTCGCCTGCGAGATTGGGAGGTCCGTTTTGAACGTCAGACAAGTAGAAGAGGCAATTCGGGACCAACTTGACGGAGACGTTCAGAACATCAAGCTCGTATCGAACGGGTATCACAAAGTCTTCTCGCTTGAGAGAAACGGCGAAGCGTGCTTCGTCAAAGTTTATGCCGTCCCCCTCCCGTCAGCGATCGATCCGAGTTTGGAGGTACGACTTCTGAAGGACATGGAGCGTCGCCAAGTTCAAGGCATTGTCCGTGTAGTGGCTAGCGGAGCGGTTACTCTAAGCGGGGGGCGTTCGCGCGCCTACCTTGTTTGTACTGCGGCTCGCGGTGATCGTCTGACCTTGAGTGAAGAAGATCTCGATGCGTTTGGTGCGGCGTTGGCTACGCTGCACGTACAAGCCAGCGCATCTGCAAGTGCCTTACTGCTGAATGTCTCGCCTGCTGATTACTGCAAGTACGCATCCGAAATGTTGGCTCGAGAGGCTAACGCGTTCGCGCGCGTTCGCAAGAGCTTAGACAAGGCGGCGCAAGCTATCGAAAGAGCCGGTCTCGAACACGCTTTCATCCATGGTGATGTACGGATCGACAACGCGCGCCGGTCGGAGTATGGAGTGACCTTCTTCGACTTCGAGCAGGCGTCGCAAGGACCTACCGCGTTCGATTTGTCGACGGTAGCGTGGTGGTTGGCTACGTCGTGCGATGATGAACAGCATCGCCTGTGGTCCGCTTTTTTAAGCGGATACACAAGAATCAATGACGCGTGTTTGGGATCTTTATCTCTACTCCCAGAATTGCTCATTGCAAACGAAGCGCGTGCGTTGCCTTTGCTTTTCCGCGTGGCAGGGACAAACAGTCCTGTGTGGTCATCGGCGATTGCCCAGCTCGCCGATGCGACGGGTCGCTATGAGATGGATCGACGGGCGGTATTGCCACCAGGCCTGCGCGGTACGGATTGGGTCACTCAATGACGGGCGAAGGTGGATGGAGGGCGCGAAGGCGATGAGCTCGTCGCGTGTCTCAGTCCTACGGCATGGGTACGGCGAGCTTATGAGGGACAGTTCTATGAATTACACGCGGTGCGTCTCAACGAGTTGAACACCGAAGCGCTCGAGCGTATCGGCGCGCTATACCGGATTGAAGAAACGATCCGGCGGAAACCTCCGAGCAGCGCTGCGCGGATCGCCAGGAGCACTCGCGGCCGTTGCTCGACCGATTCCATGCGTGGCTCGTAACGTCGCCGGAAACGCTCTCGCGCAAATCGGCTACGAGCGAGGCGATTCTCTACGCGTTGAACCGGTGGGAAGCGCTCAGTCGCTGTTGTGAGGATGGCCGGGTCGAAATCGACAATCTGCCCGTGGAGCGCGCATTGCGCGTGTGGCCATCGGTCGGCGCAAATATCTGTTCGCTGGAGCAGCCTCCGGCGGCGAACCTGCTGCCGCAATTCATAGTCTCGTTGGCACCGCAAAACTCAACGGCATCGATCCGGAGACTTATCTGCGCTTTGTGCTCGCTCGCATCGCTGACCATGCGATTAACCGCGTCGACGAACTCGCCCCGTGGGTCGTCACCGGTCAATTCCGACGCGCAGTCTGACCATCACGATCTCGAGTCAAGACGTCGCTCACGCTGCGCTTACGTTTCTGCACCCTGCTTCCGAAAGTGCCGGCTCGACATGATCAGTCGCTGCAAGCGCATAAAATCAGCTATCACAATGGTCTGTTATATCCGGCCGGTGTTTCGAACCTTCCCCAAGGACGTGGAGAAGGATCGTTGAAGCGTTGAAGCTACTCGGTCACGACCTGTGTCGCCGTTTGCTTCGGACGAAGTGCCGGAATGTGATTTTTCACTGCCGATAGCGATACCAGGACCAAAAGCATCGCGCCCCCAAGCATTGTCAGATACAAAGATGCTCCGCCAACAGTGATGACGACTGCTCCGGCAAAGGCGCTAAGAATCGCTCCAAGTCGGCCAAATGCAAGAGCTGACGCGGTTCCGGTGGCACGCACTCGCGTCGGGTATCCGCTGCTGAGCAAGGCCTTTCAGGAAATCAGGGTGGTTGAGGCGTTGCCGGCGCCGCCGATCTGCATCGTGCAACGCATCGGGCTGCCGTTGACGCCGGCGGCGGAGTATTTCTGCACGCTGGTGCGCCGGATCAGCGGCTGATGAAAGCCGCTGCTGCATGGACGAGGCTTGGCTATCGCATTCAATGAGGATCAAGGGGCCAAAGACCGTGACCTAACATACGCTTTTCGAGCGGTGCAAGAGCAGACAGGCGAGCCGAGCGTCGGCAGTTAGCAGCCGCTGCCCGCTATTCGCAGCGGGCATCTATCTTTCTCAAAGATGCTTCGAGACGAGCAACTGGAAGAACATGACCGGGTAGCGCAGCGGCCAGAACAACAGCATTCCAAGCTTTGCGCGCGACACATTGCTCAGAGTGTTGTAGACGGGGTGCCACTCGATCAAACCGCGGAGGACGATCCGATTCAGGGCGAACCCGAGGATGAGATATCCAAGTATCGCCATGAACGGTGAAACGATACGCGCATGGGAACAAAGGTTGATCATTACCACAAGAACGACCAAACAAACCGCATAGATTCCCATGCCCTTGCCGGTGGTCATTGCTGGGCGGCTGGACTGGCTTTGAACATCGGCCATAGCTACTCCTTTTTTATTAGAACGGCAACATTGCCTGTTGGCGTTAACGGCGCGAAGCGGGCATTCTTTAAGTGTTTCGTCTGTGATTGCTCGCGGAGGAGCAGAGTAGTCCGTCCCCTCTCTGAACTGCTGCGGCAGGCTCCGTCGCAATGTCTGTGAGACAGAAAGCGACCCGAAGCTGCCGGTCACAAGGAAGTAAATCGAATGACAGCAACGAAACGTGAAACTGTCATAGCGAGCCTTCGGCTGCGCACCCGTCTCCGATTGCGAGCATGTCATAGGCGCCAACAGACCCGGTATTGCGAAGGATGGTCTACACAACGCGCTTTACGTCTCCGATTGATTGAAGCAGGCCTTGCTGGAGGTTAAAAGTGCGAACGGTGCGCGTGGTCCGCCGATTACACTTAGCGCGTTGTTCGCCGCCCGGGCGCTCTCAGGCAATAAGGGCGCTTACTGGGTTTTGCAGAGCTTCTCAGGCATCGGATGGTCAACTGCGGCATCCCAGATGCCCATCGCATCGGTCACGGCCTTCTCGATGACGGCATGCCGGACACGATCGCGGGCGAGCACAGACAGTCCCTGGAAAAAGCAGTCCAACGCGATCGACAGCGATACCGAATCCGTGTTGCTGCGCAGTTCCCCACTCTTAATGCCGCGTTCTACGCAGTCGCGGAAGCCGGCGCGTGTGCGCCTGCGCACCTCTTGAAGCAACTGGGTGACGGCTTCGCTGCCAGTGGAACTGGCTCCGACAACCCCCAGCGCGACCATACAGCCTTTCGGGTGGCCGCTCTCAGTCTGCATTCTTGCCGACCGGAGTAGCGCCAGGAATACACCCTCCCGTGGCGGAAGCGAAGTGTCACGGAGACTACGGGTCAGCTTGCCGTAAATCTCCATGTATCGCTCTAGCGCCTCCTTGTACAGCGCCTCCTTGGACTCAAAGGCCGAATAGAAGCTGGGCGCGGAGATGCCCCCGCCGATCGCCGCCTTCAACTGCGACAAAGACGTCGATTCATAGCCATGTTCCCAGAACAGGTGCATCGCCGAAATGACCGCCGCATCCCGGTCAAACGCACGTGGCCGACCCCGCTGAACCATGAACATCTCCGTCAGTCAAAATATATATACTAGTCGATACACAATATTTGAGCAAATCGCTACTTGCAAGGTTACGCACATCGCAGCGAGCCGTTCCAACACGATGGTTGACACGGCCTTCCACGCCCCTTTATATTTGTACCAGTCGGTATGTAAAGTAAGAGTAGCGCGGGGTTCACCAAGCGAACCCCGCATTTTTTTCTTTATTTGTGTATCAATCGGTACGGAAACAATCAATGTCTAAAGAACTTGAAGCACGCCTCGACGCCATCGAAAGCCGCTTTGCCATCGATGCGCTAATCGCTAACTACGCCGAGGCGTTCGACACCATGAACGTCGAGCTGCTGGCCACTCTCTGGCATTCCGAATCGCGACTGCTCCTAGGCGCGAACGGCAACTCCGACGGCCTGAAGGCCATCCTGGCGCAAGCACGCATCAACATGAAGCGCATGCCCCACATGCATCATTGGATGGCGAACGCCCTGATCACGGTGGACGGTGACAACGGCCACGGGCTGGTGGCGGCGGACTGTCTTTTTTACGACGTCGATCAGGGCACACTTCAAGTGAGCGGCCAATACCGCGACGTCTATCAGCGACGCGAAGGCCGCTGGGCATTCCTCGAGCGCACCTTCACCATGCACTACGCCACGCCGCTCCAAAATTGGCACCCCATCACAGGAACGGAACGCTTCGGCCGCCCGGCCTGACGCGGTCCGCAGCCGTCGAGACTTATGCATATGACAACCTCTTCCACGCGTCGATGGTCCGCATTCGCGGTGTTGCTGGTGGGTGCATTTCTGCCTCCGCTGGACTTCTTTATCGTGAATGTCGCCCTGCCGTCCATCCAAAGTACCCTCCATACGAGCGCTGCAGAGCTGCAACTCGTCATTTCCGGATACGCCGCGGCCTACGCGGTCTTCCTTATCACAGGAGGACGGCTAGGCGATCTCTTTGGCCGGCGGAGGATCTTCTTGATCGGCGTTACGGGCTTCGGCCTGACATCGGTGATCTGCGGTCTCGCACCGTCACCCGCCATACTGATCCTCGGGCGTGTGCTGCAGGGCCTGAGCGCTGCCGCCATGGCGCCGCAAGGACTTGCCTCCATTCACGCCCTGTTCCCAGAGAAAGAGCGCGCGCGCGCTTTGGGCCTCTACGGCGCCGCGGTGGGACTCGCCGCCGTAGCCGCGCAGGCGCTCGGGGGTGCGTTGATCTCTGCGAACATCTTTCATCTGGAATGGCGCTTCATCTTTCTTATCAACTTGCCCGTCGTCGTCGCCGTCCTGATCTTCGGGCCACAGTTGCTACCCGACGCCCGCGGTGACAACCCGGCACCCGTCGACCGGATCGGGGTGCTACTCTGCGCGCTCACGCTGGGCCTGCTCATAGTGCCCCTGGTTGAAGGGCGCGAGCTTGATTGGCCGTGGTGGGCCTGTGCAATGCTCGTCGCGTGCCCCGTCGCTGGGGTAGGCTTCTTCCGATATGAAATGGCATACGCCCGCCGAGGCGGCGTGCCCCTAATCAGCGTGGAGCTGATACAGAGGCCAGGCCTGATGAGCGGGCTTACGGGCGTCCTGTTCTTCTACGTCGTCTCTGCTTTCTTCCTGACATTCTCCGTCTACCTCCAGGGGGCACTTGGCATGAGCCCATTCGAGACAGGGCTGATTTTCCTGCCTTTCGGGGTCGGCGCCTTCGTCGGGCCACTGACCACCCCGCTGGCCATCCGCCTCTTCGGAGACCACGTCCCCGCCATCGGCATGATGCTCGAGGTCGCCGGCTGCGCACTCCTCGCCGCCCTTGTGGCTGGCGCGCCCGGACAGATGCCGGCTCAATTTCCGCTGATCGGGGCGGTAGCACTCTTGGGATTCGGTCAGGGCTGGGCGCTGCCGACGCTGGTGCGCTCGGTTATCAATCGCGCACCGACGACCGGTTCCGGGATGATCGCGGGAATTACGAATTCGGCGTTGCAAATCAGCGCAGCACTGGGTGTCGCGGTCATCGGCGGCGTCTTCTTCAGTGTCGCGGGGACTTCGCCGGATCCGGCGACCCTGGCCAGAGCACTGGTCGTCGCAATGATGTGCGTCGGCGGCAGTCTGACCGTTTCCGCCGTCCTGTCTATCGTCGCTTCAAGATCGAGCGTTCATGCCGCTGCAAGGACCGCGCCTCATTAAGTCCAGCCTCCATCACTCTCGTCGACTCGATTTGGACGCTCGCCTGCTGACACGCTTGCGCGATCATGGCTCCGAACGCGAATGTTTCGTATGACGAGCACGAAGGAGCCGGAATAAAAGCGCCTAAATAAATCTGTCGCTGCCCCTTGGCCCGACTGAAGGGAGTCAAGCAAGCGGCTGGTATCAAGGAGAACGAGCCGTTCGGATGACGGCCTCGCGAGAGAGCCGACCGGCAGAAACTGGCCGTCTATCGCCTAATGCCGGTGACCGAGGCTGGCCCTTGCTTGGTGTCTTGGAGGAAGGGCAACTGGTCCTGTCGGTCGAAGCGCGGCTGCGGTGATGAGTGCCTTGAAGGGCTCCGCTACAGGCTAGACGATCGCTTGCCGCTGACCGTGTGCTGCGGGTAAGCGGTTAGGCAGATCGCCAGAACCTCGGCCCGGAGCCAACGATGCGCCGGGTCATGATCAAGGCGCGGGTGCCAGATCGCCGAAACATTGAACGCTTGTGTCGACACCGGCAGTTCGAACCAGTGCAGTCCATTCGCCGCAGCGTGATTCGGCGCGAACGTGTTGCCCACGCAGGACTGCGGGATGACGGCGAGCAAGTCGGACCGGCGAGCAACCTGCATCGCGCTGCCGTACGACGGCACCGTTATGGATACCTTCCGCTGCAAGCCATGAGCTGCCAGCGACACATCTACCGCGTTCGATTCTTCTCCAAGCCGCGCAGTAAGGACGTGACCTAATTGCAGCCATTTTTCGAGTGACACGCCGACGCTACTCACAAGCGGATGGTCAACGCGGCACACGCCCACGTATCGGTCACGAAACAGCAACCGAGTCAGCATCTCGGGAGCAGAAGTCTTCACGGTGCCGATCTCGAGGTCGATCTTGCCGTCTCGCAGCGCTTGGGCGTCCCAGTCCGGCTTGGGTGTGAAACGAATCTGAACGCCGGGCGCCGTGCCATTGATTTGGTCCATCAGCGCGGCGCCGAGAAGATCGATGAATCCTTCGCCAGCTCGAACGACGAAGCGCTGCTCCAGAGTTGCAGCGTCGAACCGGTACTCTGGTGGCTTCAGTAGAGCCTCCGCTTCGCGGGTCAAGGCGGGAAGACGCTCACGCAACTGCTCGGCATGGGGCGTAAGGACAAGCGAGCGGCCCGCCTGAAGTAGTAACCGGTCACCCGTGGCTGCCCGTAAGCGTGCGAGCGTACGGCTCATGGCCGAGACACTCACGTGCAGACGCCGCGCCGCTGCAGTGACACTGCGCTCGCTTAACAGCGCGTCCAAGGCTGTAAGAAGATTGAGGTCAACGCGTGACATCGATCCAGCATATCCGATTCGGGATAGGTATGGCGCGTCGTGCAATCATGGATTGCAGGTAAGGCGTCTGGTGCAACTCAGGCTTCGGTTTCAAAATGAAACCATCGCATCGATCTACCAGGAGGAGCATCGTGTCTCACGCCACTACCCCTGCTTATACCCCACAAATTTTGATTGTCGGGGCTTCGCGCGGTCTCGGCTACGCCATGGCCGCAGATTTCGTGAGGAAAGGGTGGAATGTCATCGGCACGGTCAGGGCCGGCTCCCACTCCGGCTTGCTGCACGCTTTGGCCGATGCAAACCCGCGCAGGATCGAAATCGAAACGGTGGACATCACATCCCTCGACGAGATCGAATCGCTGCGAGCGCGCCTATCGGATCGCACGCTCGATATTCTGTTCGTCAACGCTGGCACGACCAACCCCGAACCGACGCAGACCATCGGCGAAGTTTCGACTCAGGACTTCGCCGACCTGATGATCACCAACGCACTCGGTCCCATGCGGGTTGTCGAACGCCTGTCAGATCTGGTTCCTGCGGATGGTCTGATTGGAGTCATGTCGTCCGGGCAAGGCAGCATCGCCGACAACGAGTCCGGGCAGCGGGAAGTCTATCGTGGCAGCAAGGCGGCGCTGAATCAGTTTATGCGCAGTTTCGCGGCGCGCCAGCCTAGAGAGCGCGCGCTGCTGCTGATGGCGCCAGGATGGGTACGCACTGAACTGGTGGGCCTGATGGGCGACTCGCGATTGAAGAAAGCGTGCCCGGCGTCGTCGATGTTCTAGTGGAAAAGCAAGGACGCCCCGGCCTGGAGTTTCTCGACTATCGCGGTAACACCGTGCGGTGGTGAGATAAAGATGCTGGATCGCTTTTGACAGACCGGCGCGGGGCTCGAGCGTAGCGAGGTCTGACCTTCGCCAGCGTCGCTTATCGCTGTGCAAACTTGCGGTTGAAATGCGCGTTTGGCGCGCCGGTGCCTCTCCAGGCGTAACGGTCGGTGTGTATTCATCTTGGACGAGGTCAAGTCGTCTTCTACGCGGGAAATGCCTCCGTCCAATATGCAGATTTTCTCGACCGTCGCGTGATCATGCATTGCCGGTATCCTGGCCGAATCGTATCGGGGGCATCACTCGTTCAAGACGCCCTAGCGCGATCGCGCCGGAATTCTCCGGCTGACAACCAGACCGCCGAAATAAGGAAGTACACGGCACCGACGCCGGCGTAGCCTGCTACTTTAGAAATGGCCAGCGTGAGCGGCGCGGGTGCAAGCGCGATGAAGAGGAACCCTGCAAGCGCCGACTGCGCGCCGCTGAGGATCATCGCCCATTGCGCGCCGAATCGTTTCCAGCGTCGTAACGCAGTCGCGAGTTGAAGCAGTCCCGACAGAACGGCCCAGATGCCGAATACGCTCAGAACCCACGTTGTGTCGGTCTTGAGCGCGACAACGACCGCGGCAGTCGTGGCTGCGCTGATCGCGACATTGATCATCTGCGTCCGGTTGTTCCGACTTCCACCGCTTCGCGACATGTCGACATAGTTCGCAAGCGCATCCCACGCGGGGTAAATGACTAACAGCACGGCTGCGCTCGCCATCGAATGCAAGCCGACCGCGAAGGCCAGCGCAACCCAAACGACTGACACCGCCGTTCGCGTGAAGTAATAGTGTTTGAGCCAGCGCTCGCCGCTGACACGCGTTTTATCGGGAAATGGATAGTCGGACATGCTTGCTCCTTGCGAAGATTGACTTAAGGGTCACGATGACCGACAGATTCGCACCTCGCGCGCACGCCAGGTATCGGTCGAATGACCGATACGAGGTAAAAAAGCGCGCTCGCGTATAGTGAGCGCATCTCCGTGCACCCCTCTCGCTGACATCCTATGACCGACCAGCAAGCCGGCCGTCCCCTGTCGCTTGTGTTCGATTGCATGAAGGCGTTAGCCTTCATCGGCGACTTGAGCATGGGACAGCCGACCGACCACTCGCCCCGCACTGCATGGCTCGCCGCGCATCTCGCACGTGCAGCCGGTCTCGCGACGGCGGACGCCGACGCCGTGCGCGAAGCGGCCTTGCTGCGCTGGTCCGGTTGCACGGCGAATGCGGCGGGTTTCGCGCACACCTTCGGCGACGACGTGGCATTTCGCCGTGCGATGCTCGAAGAGCATCCGGACTGGGCCGAACCGCTCGAAGCGCTCGGCGATGCGGGTGCGGCGCTCACGCCGCTCGCCGTGACGCACTGCGAGGTTGCGGGAGAAGTGGCCCGCATGCTAGGGCTGTCGCGCGCGACGGAGACGGCGTTGCGTCATATCTTCGAGACGTGGGATGGACGCGGCTTACCTTCGCATCTTGCGGCTGAGGCCGTGCCTGTGCCGGTGTTCATCGTCTCGCTGGCAGGCGATCTAGAGATCTACAGCCGCGTGTACGGCGTGGATGAAGCGCTCGCAAAGATCGCACAACGCGCGGACGCACGCTATCCCGCCACGCTCGCGGAGCACGCGAAGCGCCACGCGGTGCAATGGCTCAAGGCGCTCGATTCCGCTTCGCCTGCGGAGATTGACGCGGCGCTGCTGACCGAGCACATGCAGCAGACCACTTCGCCGGAATTGATCGCGGACGTCATTGATTTGAAACTTGCGTGGATGACCGGCTTTTCGCGAACGGTTGCATCGACGGCATCGGCGGCGTGCGCAAGACTCACGTCGCAGGTCGAAGCGCACACGCGCGTCTATCACGCGGGACTGATTCACGGTATCGGTCGCGCGTCTGTGCCTAACGCCGTGTGGAATCAGGCGGAACGCCTAAGTGCGAGCGCGTGGGAGAAGGTGCGTCTCGTGCCGTACTGGACGTCGCGCGCGGGACGGTTGGCGGGCGCCATCGGCGAAGCCGCCGAGGTCGCATCGTATGCATTTGAACGACTCGACGGCTCAGGCTATTTTCGCGGCGTGCGTGATCCGGCAATCGGTCTCGAATCACGAGTGCTGGCGGCTTCCGTTGCGTGGGTCGCGCTCCGCTCGCCGCGCCCTTGGAGAGCCGCGCTTGCGCCGGACGATGCCGCGCATCGCTTGCTCGATGAAGTCGCGAACGGCCGTCTAGATGGCGATGCGGTCGATGCGCTGCTCGCCGACGCCGATACGCCAGTACGACGCGAGGTAAATCACGCCTCCGCCCGTGTGCCTCTCTCGGTGCGAGAGATCGAAGTGTTGCGGGCGATTTCGCGCGGCGCGAGCAACAAGGAAGCTGCACGCGAGCTTACCTTGAGCCCGAGCACGGTGCGCACACACATCGAGAGTATTTTTCGTAAGCTTGAATGTTCAACGCGCGCAGCAGCGACGCTGAAGGCGTCGGCGATGGGGTGGCTCTAAACCAGCGAAATCGCATAGTTTCCACGCGACTACATCGAGGCGAAACCGTCGATGGCGGGAGGGGGGGTGTAATGTCTGGGGCGATTTGGCTTGGGACCGACCGTTCCGTCGAATTTTTGCATCCACAAAATTCTAGTTGGACCCGTTACTCGTAAATCTTTGATTAAAATAAGAAGTGTTCTTTGCTTTCGATGAATTTGCTTAAAAATTAAGCAGAAAAAATTGAAAAAACTTGCTCGCGCGAGCGGCAGGTCAATGGGTTCATACAGCGCGACATCGCTCGCATTTGGAGAGAGAGGTAGTCATGGCGCGTCCACGAACGCCAGCCAAAATCTTGGAGATGCGCGGCTCGTACAAACGGAATCCGAGCCGGCGGCGTGAAGAGCCAGACGCTTCCGGTCCGCTCGGCGATCCGCCCGCGTATTTTTCTGGCGCCGAGCTTGCCGCATGGAACGACATCGCGAGCGGCGCGCCGCGGGACGTGCTCACTGGCTCCGACCGCATTACGGTCGAGCTCGCCGCACGGCTGCTAGCCAATTCGCGTGTCAACTGGGCGGACTTCACGGCCGCTAAGCTGGCCCGCCTGGAGGCCATGCTCGGAAAGTTCGGAATGTCGCCCGCCGATCGATCGAAGGTGGTGGGTGGCGGGAAAAGGAACGGTGACAACCCGTTCGCTCAATTGCTCGAATAGACCATGGATCAAGAACAAGAGATTGCACGGCTGCGCGCACTCGTCAATTATGCAATCGTCTCGATGGAGGGCGCGAGCGTGATGCTCACGGCCGCCGAGGCCATTCGACAGGCACCTCTGCGCGAGATGTCTGATGCTGTAGTCGAGGTTTTGGAGACAAGTGGGAAAAAGCTCCATGAAGCCCTCGGCGATCCGCCAACGCTAAATTGATGCATTCAACTACCCTTTCTTAGCGCGCTGACCTCAGCTGCGTTGGCCCCTGATGGCCGCGATCAGCGGGCTGTGCCCCGGGGGGGGAATTCGGAAATCTGCGAAGATCCGAATCAGAACGGACCGTTCCGTCAAATTTTCACACCCGCGAAATCGAAAATTCAAAAGTTGAACCTCGACCCCTGTTCCGTAAGGAGACGCGGTGGCGAACTTGTCGGATTTGCTTAAAAAATAGGCGCATTGAAAAATGTTTCTTTGGAACGAACCCTCCCAGGTAACGCGTATTGCACTGGGTGATTTAAAGCCAGCTGAAGACGAGCGGATTGGCGATTGATCCGCGTGAAACGGGCCGTCCAAGTCGACCCGTCACGTTCTCATGGTTTTCACCGATTAAGCGGTTTCGACTGCATGCCGACATCGCGTCTGTCGCTGATGCCAGCGAAACGATCGCTCGATAGGGGAGACCTCATGAAGGAAGTCATCGCCGCGCTGATCTGCGCGTCGGTCATCGTTCCTGTCATCGCAGAGGCTCGCGGTGGCCACTATGCCGGCGGTCACGGCTCATCGCACAAGGGCGGCCACTACAAGAACGCGCGCACGGGCGACCACTCCGAAACGCGGCACTGAACTCGCGCCGTCGGCGGCACGCGCCGAAGCGTTTCTCTGATCGCAACTCAAAAAATCAGAGATCGGTGTTGTCGGCTAGAGAGCATGTGCCGAAGATTCGCGGGAGTGCAGTGCATCGCGCTCGCCCTCTCGAATTTTGGCCCGTCCTCGCGACGGGCTTTCTTTGGCTTGCAGCCCGGCGTCGTAACATCGAGATAAATGCGTCTGCATGATCACGCGGACCGGGTGTTTGCGATGCCCGAATAGCCTAGCGCGTCGGTTCGCAGCCACCAGACGCTTGGCAATCGGCGAAAAATTGCGGTGGTACGATGCGCGAATCCGTGAATCGCCGCTTCGGTGGAGGGACCAATGACCGATCAGGAAGTATTCGCAGCGCTTCGGGTCATGGCACGGACGCATCGGCCACCGGTGACGCTTGAGAACGCGCTCCACAAGCACGTGCAGGCGCTGGCCGCCCTGCAAGGAACGATCGACGACGATCTTTACGGAAAGCTCGTCGACGTCGGTGTCATGCTCTGTGGCGTCTACGATCGCAGTTCCACCGAACAGGCACACCCGCTCCACGCGCTGCTTCAGTCAACAGATAAACCTGCAGCGACTCCGGAAGGGCTTTGAGTTCGGACCACCTCACCAATCGGCTGATCACCTTTTGCCAAGACGACCGCGGCGGCATCGTCTCTCATCGATCGGTTAAGAGCTTCTGATATTTCTTGTGAAGCGAAGCAAACTCTCCCCAAGATAAGCCCGAGACTCCCAGCCCAATCCCGCTCTTAACAATTTTTCCCCAAAAGAAGACGATCCGCCCCTTCGAGTCGTTATTGATCCCCTTCTCTTCCTGGTCTCACGATTTCACGATTTCACCTTGATGTTGAAATCCTTGATCCCGGGATGGCAGCGCAACTCCGTCATTCGGATGTTGTCCGGCTTGGGTCCCATGTTCCCCGAGCTGACAGTCGTCCCGTAGTACAAGTGCGGCGCGTCACATTCGTCCTCCACCGTCGCGATGTCCACCAACAGATCGCTTAGCTTGCGAGCGATTTCGGACCGGGAAGCACGAGGTACTTGTACCGGTTGACGATGTCTCACAAATCGCTTGCGGCCGACCTGAGCCCCGCTGCTCGCAAAGTGGGCATCTGACGCTTCTCGCCAAGGAATCGGCCTTGGCGCGGTTCTCGCGCTTTCTTTGGCGCGCTGGGTTTCAAATTCACGCAACGGTGCAGATCCAAGAAAAGCACATTGAGGCATTGAGGCATGGGTGACGAACATGAGGGAACGCTCGCTCACGCCGAGGACGATCGCCAACAATATGGCGCATATCCGCACGGCGCTCGAGGGAATGGGTCGTCGACCGTTCGCTGATCGTATGAGCAACGCAGCCGTCGGCATCGCTGGAGCAAGTCGGAGCGGCACCAAGCGGCGGCTCTCACCTGAGGAAGCGCAGCAATATATCGCCCGCGCCGAGGCGATTGACGCAGGTGTGGCTATGGTCCTCAGGCTTCAGATG
Organism: Caballeronia pedi; assembly: GCF_001544915.2. GTDB lineage: Bacteria > Pseudomonadota > Gammaproteobacteria > Burkholderiales > Burkholderiaceae > Caballeronia > Caballeronia pedi. Next base: position 287,720 of record NZ_FCOE02000004.1, read on the forward strand.
GAGTTCGGTCGTCGCGCGCAGGAAGCGGTTCGCTGTGTACCGTCGCTGCCGGATTGGAGTCGGGTGCTGACCAATGCGGCAGGCAACGGCATGGTCACCATCGTCCACGGCACGAAGGGAGGGAAGACACGACGTTCTCCGGCTCTCGATGGGAACGATGCTGTCGAATTGGTGCATTCCGCGCTGGATCTGGCGTGCCGCTCGAACGGTCGTTTGGTGCGTAAGCCGGATCTCAAAAAAAGCGATGGAGCGATACCACTATGTGGTGCGGAAGGTCGGCTTGGCCGGCGAGATTGCACCTCACAGCCTCGCTACGCATACGCCTGCGAGCACCTTCGAAGGCTCAAGGGCTCGGCATCAGTCGACGCGAAGCCGCTGCGGGCTTGTCTAAGTGGCTCTGTCACGGCGACGGGCGAGGAACATAGATCGAGACGGTGTACGGCAAGCAGGCTCTGGATGAGGGGCATCATGCATAAGCACCTAAACACGCTCCCCCTCGTTGGCCATTCGCGCTGGAGCCGGATCGCTCGGTTCGTTGGAGTGTCCCGGGAGACCTAGCGCAAGATGTGCAAGCCGGGACGCGCTCCAAAGCCAATCCGGCTGTCAACTCGGTGCACGGTGTGCCTAAACGTGGAAGTCGAGCGGTATCTGCAATCGCCGCTTGAGTATAGGGCGGCGGGTAGCTGAATCGCTTGATGGTCGTGCCCGACGCAATCTATACTCAATCTATTCAGAATCTAATCGGGTTGAGAATGGCACGCGCCAGCGCTGTCGAGACTAAAAAGCTACAGTTGACGGTTGATTTGGCGACAGATCACGTTATTGGTGAAATCGTGTCGCTTGGTCTTCACGGAACCAACAAGGCCGAGGTAGCGTGTTCGATTATCCGGATGTGGCTTTGGGACAATCAAGGGAAGCTCCGCGATAATGGCATCAATTTGCGGCGGAAAGGCTCATCCCAGATTGAGAACGGGGGCGGTTGATGGCTCGGTATCGTCAGCTAGCGAGGGCTCCAGTTCGTGAGGCGCTTATCGATTTTCGCTTTGAGCCCGCTGTTTCACTCGATGTGATTGACCGGTTTGTCGAAAAAATCCGAGACGCATACGGCGAAAAGTTGGATCTATGGGAAGCCGTGTTTGGCCTTGATAGCGATGAAGGCCGCATGTCGACGCATCAAACCGGACCGCGTGCAGTCGGACGTCGATTGACGTCAGCCGGCGAGCGGACTTTCGTCGTCCAGGCGCGAATAGCGGGCTTCACGCTCAGCCGCCTGTACCCGTATGGAAGATGGGAAGATTTGAAGGGGGAAGCGCAGAGGCTTTGGGGCTTGTTCGTTAAGGAGACGGGCGCCGTTACCGTGAGCCGCATCGCGGTCCGATACATCAATGAAATCGTGCTGCCGCTACCGTTTGACGATTTCGCGGAGTTTTTGACCTGCCCCCCACAGGTTCCACCGGCGCTTCCTCAGTCGATAACCGGGTTTTTGTCGCGGGTCACAATCCCTGAGGCTGAGTACGACTGCACTTCGGTTGTTACTCAACTGCTGGAAGGCGCTCCGAATTTTGGTCCGAACGGAGCATCAGTGACGGTGGTGTTGGACATTGATGTATGGCGAGAATGCCGAGTTGCGCCAGAGCAATCGCAGCACCTTTGGGACTGCCTTGACGTGCTTCGAGATCGGAAAAACAGCATGTTCTTCGAACACATTACCGAAAAGACGGCCGAAATATATGAGCACGATCGCACTTGACCCCAGATATCATAGTGGCAGCGCTAACCTCTCATCCCCAGCGGTTGGCGAGATTGCGAAACGGGTAGGCAAAATTACAGCGAGCGCCGTGGACACGATCAAAGCGCGAGCGACGCGCCGTTCGCATGTCTTCGAAGATCTCCAGTCGTTGGCAAATGACAATGGTATGGAGGTTCAGCAGGAAACGGCGATGGTGCTAGCTCAGCGATTTCTGCTTGCTCTTCCATTGAATCTCCCGACTCCCGAACTTTCGCTAGATGATGACGGAGATGTTTCCCTTGATTGGCTGGGCACCAGAGGCGAAATGTTGACGGTTGCGCTTGCGGGCAACGGTCGGCTCGCATATGCAGCGCGTTTCTCCTCTTCAGACAGGGATCACGGAGTTAAACGATTCGTCGATGAAATTCCTCAAAGCGTTATCCAGATTCTGCAACGGTTTTCGCGCGCCTGACAGCAAGCAACGCGAACCAACTCAGACACCAGCGGCACACGCCTTTGTCACTGAATCTGGAGACGTTGCTCGATTCATCTTCGACAAGCGCGACCTTTTTGCGAATGGTTCACCAAAGCCGAAGCTGTTTCAGCCAATGTGGGATGAAGAGACGGCAAGGTTCGAAACATCCGTCTGCGGACTCAACAATGTATCGGACAGCCGGCTTTGGGAGTTGGGTTCGATGATTCGGGCGAAAGAAGGCAAAGCGGCGATTGGAGCGGCAATGCTCGCCATGCCTCAGATAGCCTCTGCCGGCCTTGCCTGTGAGCCTTGGCCAATGCCCGACTATCCTGAGCATGGCGTCATATTGGGTTGGAGCGTCGACGAAAAAGACGCCCGGCTGAGTGCTCAACAAGACTTGGTCTCAGCAATAGCATCGGCTCGCGTCAAGAGAAAATCGCAAACTTGATGACGGGTCAGATCGTTTTTTTGGTGCACGTTGAGGTACACAAAATTTCGTTCATGGCCTATCAGGTGCGCAGTACTTGGGTTCCACTCCGAACTTTCCCTTCTGCATCGAAACAGTTCAGGACGCTCTTCGACACCAAAGACCGGGCATTCACGTTTCGCCGCTATTCGGGCGGTTTCGGCGGCGCGGTTACTGGCTGGTGCATCTCGTCTGCCGCGAAGGTACGGCCCTGCATCCTAGTTGAAACGAGAGGCGTGAGCCATGATATCTGGCTCACGCTAGGCCGAGCCGGCATCGACGGATCGGACGCAGCCGCAGGCGTAGCCCTTAATTCGTACACTAGCGCGTCCGAGTTATGGCTCGAAAAGACAGATCGCGATACGGATGTGGTAAACCCGGATCCGAATGACACGCGCGAGCCGGTGTATTCGGGAACGCCGCCTGAATCGATCGTCGCGCCAGCGTACACGTCGCAAGCAGGCAACGGGTTGCGCAAGGTTTGAAGGTATGCAAATTAAGGCAAGTATGCTTCAAAATTGGAGGCCTTCGACCACATCGATCCCGCAGGCAGCAAACTTCGCCGCAAAAAAAACACCAGGACCACGCGACTACATGCGGAAGCGGCTCGTCACCCTACGGGTTGCGACATCCGCTGCGGGCGGGTTAAAGAAAGAAATATGGCTGCCGATATCTAGCGTGATGAGGACTTCAGAAGCGGGCTCCGAAGATTCGGAGCTGTTCAAAACGCGCCAAGCCGTCGTCGCCAGCCATTTACCGAGTTTGGCGAGTGTTCGAGTGATCGAGGCAATCGCACCAAGCAACACTAGCTTCAGCGGGACGTGAATCTTCTGCAAAGAGAGACTAGATCCCCAGCACAATCATGCAGGATAACGGGCCGAATCAGTTTTTAAAGGATTCGAAGGTTGATGAATACGTTAGAAGTAGTGCCGGATCCCATCTCTTTGATGGAATCGATGCGGGCCGTGGGCTACTCCGTTGATGCCGCAATTGCTGATCTGATAGACAACAGCATTTCCGCGGGCGCAGAACGGATCGATATCGAATACGACGCATCCGACGATCCATTCGTCGCCATTTTGGACGACGGCGTGGGGATGGAGCCAGGCGAGTTGACCAATGCCATGCGTCATGGCAGTCGAAATCCGGCGCACGAACGCCATCCGAGCGATTTGGGTAGATTCGGCCTAGGGCTTAAGACGGCTTCACTTTCGCAATGCCGAAGCCTTACCGTCATTAGCAAGGTGCGCAAAGTCATAAGCGCCAGACGCTGGGACTTGGACGTCGTTCAGCATTACGGCCGATGGCTCGTGGTCGTTCCTGAAGACACCGAGCTTAAGAAACTGCCAATGTTTCGCCGTTTGATGGAGCTGGACTCAGGAACGCTTGTCGTCTGGCAGTCACTGGACAAATTAACTGCCGGTGCGCTCGATCCGCAGCAGGAAATGACGATTAAGCTGTCATCGCTGCGTGAACACCTAGCCTTGGTCTTTCACCGCTTCACTCAAAAGGAAGCCGGATTCGAGCCCGTCCGGATTTCAGTGAATGGCTTGCGTCTCCCGCCTCGCGACCCGTTCCTCAAGAGCAACATGTTCCGTCAGCCACTCGAGGGACAGATAATCAGACATGCGCGGGGAGACGTTCAGGTCACGCCCTACATTCTTCCGCCCGTCAGAAATCTGACCGCGGACGAGATAGATCTCTCCGGTGGCAACGAAGGTCTTCGCGGCACGCAGGGGTTTTATATTTACCGAAATCGGCGGCTGGTGATCTGGGGAACCTGGTTCAAGCTTGTGCCCAAGGAAGAGTTCTTCAAGCTGACCCGCGTGCAGGTCGATATCCCGAATTCCTTCGATGATCTTTGGGCGCTTGATATAAAAAAATCGGTCGCCTACCCGCCTGACGTCATCAGAACGCGTCTCAGGGAGCTCATCCCTCATTTTGCGAACACGAGTAAGAGAACACTGACCTATCCCGGCCGCAAGCGCAACGCAAAGGACTTTGTCCCGCTCTGGATGAGAGTTGAACCGTACCACGGCGCTTTCCGCTACGAACTCAATGTAACCCATCCGGCCATAGAGGCGCTTTCGTCGAGGCTCGATAAAGACGATCAGAAGTCCTTGTTCGCCTTGCTGGGACTTTTCGGCGACGCGTTGCCGATGGAAGCCATTTACGCGGATATGTGCGCCGATCACCGCAAGAACGACGGTGCGCAGCTGATTGCGACGCTGATCGAACACGCGACCAATCTGCTCGAAATCACCGGGCTGGACGTCGAGCAGGTCTTGATGATCGACCCGATCGTCCGTTATCCGCAACACCACGAGAAACTTCGAGAGGAGCTCGACAAATGAACAGCGATCCGTACTTGATCGCCGTAGGCATCATTGGCCAGAGGGAACTCACCGACGCGCTGCTCAATGACGTGATGAGCATGCTCCCGAAGATCGTTCCCGACATCGAAGCCGAGGTGCTGGTGAAGATCCGTAAGCAGCTGGAAGCGACGATCGGCGTCAGCATGGTGGCGGGCCAAGGAATAGTCGACCAGAAGCAAGAACCATGGCTCGAGGACGCCAAGTCGTCCATCCAGTGGACCTACTGGAATGCCTATACAAGCGAGTTGAAGTCGACCGGTTTCAGTCAGAAGGTCGTTCGCGTTCTCGACGAGGATACCGACAACATCCTCGACGCTTGTGGTAATCCGAACGCATCATCCACCTGGCGAATGAAAGGTCTTGTGATGGGCGACGTCCAGTCCGGCAAGACCGCAAGCTATTGCGGTCTGATCAACAAGGCCGCCGACGTCGGCTACAAGTTTATTGTGCTTCTTACCGGGATGATCGAGGACCTTCGTTCCCAGTCTCAGGAACGCATGGACTCCGGATTCGTCGGCCGCGACAGCCGAAAAATCCTCTCGGACGACCGAGAGAAGAAGGCGATCGGCTCTGGACGATTTCGCACCGTCTTCCCCAATGTGCTCACTTCGGTCGATTCCGACTTCCTGACCGCAAACGAAAAGTTCATGCGGGGTATCCCGCTCGAGAACATCAACGCGCCGGTCTTGCTTGTCATGAAGAAGAACAAGTCACCGCTTGAGAACCTGATTGGATTTCTCGATTCCCAGATAAAGGGCCGCGGACCGCTTAACCTGCCAGTGCTCCTGGTCGACGACGAAGCAGACAACGCATCCGTGAACTCGAAGAAGGATGAGGACCCCACCACCATCAACAAGCTCATACGGGAAGTTCTCAAGCGCTTTACCAAGTCCACGTACGTAGCGTACACAGCAACGCCGTTCGCCAATGTATTCATCAACCCGGATGGTGGTGATCTCTTCCCGTCAGATTTCGTCTATTCTTTGAACACGCCGAGCAACTACATCGGCGCGGGCAGCATCTTCTCTGACGAGGGAAATCACCAGTATCAGAAGCAGGATATTCTGGATGCCGATCCTGCCTTCCCGTACGCGCACAAAAAGGAGTGGCAGGTACCGGAATTGCCGTCAAGCCTCGAGGAGGCGCTGCAAACGTTCCTCGTCTCCTGTGCGATTCGCGACCTGCGAGGCGAGCCACTTAGGCATCGATCGATGTTGATCAACGTGACGCGGTTCACGGACGTTCAGGATCGGATCGCGATCCTCGTCAAGGACTACATCTATGTCCTCACCGAGGAAATCAAGCAATATCTTGCAGCAGACGCGGCGTGGCACAAACACGCACGCCTGAAGCAGTTGCATGACACTTGGGAAGCGCAGTACGCCGATTGCGGTTACGCATGGGACGAGATCAGGAAGTCGCTTTACGACTCGGTTGCGTCGGTCAAGGTTCTCACCGTCAATCAGAAGAGCGAAGCCGGTGATCGGCTAAACTTCGGCGCTTACAAGAATGCGGAAAAGGGCCGACGCGTCATCGCCATCGGTGGCCTGACCCTGTCTCGCGGTCTGACGCTGGAGGGATTGTGCGTCAGCTTTTTCTACCGCAATTCGAAAGCCTACGACACGCTTCTTCAAATGGGCCGATGGTTCGGATACCGGCCGGGTTATGACGATCTCTGCAGAGTCTGGATGGACCCGGATGTGCAGGACTGGTTTGGCCACGTTGCCGACGTCATTTCCGAACTGAAGCTCGACATCCGGCGCATGCACGCCAACCGATACAAGCCGATTGACTTCGGCATGCGAGTGAGGTCGCATCCAGATTCGCTCATTGTGACGGCACTGAACAAGATGCGGAACACGAAGAATGTCGAAGTCGACCTCTCGTACAGCACAGCCGGCGCGGAGACCGCATTTCTTCCAAGAGACGAGCAAATCAACCGGAAGAACCTAGAGCATGCGATCGAGTTCGTAGGAGGCCTCGGTCACGCCGAGCGGATCGGCACTAGGTGCGTCTGGAAAAAGAAAACGGCCGGCGAAGTGGCGAACTTTCTCAATGGTCTCGACATATCGCTGATGAACATGCCATTCACGAGCGATATCACAGGGCGCGACCGACCGATAATCTCGTTTATCCGAAATAACCAGATCGCCAAACTGGAGAAGTGGGACATCTGCCTGTCTCAAGGCTCGGGCGAAGAAATACCGGAATTCTCTGTGCTGGACTGCGATGCCAATCGCATAGTCGTTCGGGCACGCAAGCGCCAGTTCGAAAAGGTTCCTGCGGGCTCGGACTATCTGAAGCTGAACAAGCAGCGCGTGGGCGACATCACCGATGAGATGGTCGACATTGCTAAGTCGAAGATTGATGCCGCGAAGCAGGAATGGGCGGAAGAAGTCGAGCGTGATTCGGGGAAGGGCAAAACGGTTCCCGGTTTCGTGTACCGTAAATACCGGGAACGACCACTATTAACCATACACATCATTGAGCCGAGCGATCCTGAGGAGCCGAACGGAGCCGCCAATGCGGCGCAGGTGTCTGGATCGGACGAAGCCGTCGATTCGGGCAAGCCCGGTGACTCAAAAAAGAACACCGCGGCGAAGAAGGATCGCATCATGAAGAGCAACGACATCAAGCCGAAGCTGCTCGTCGCTGTCGGTCTCTCATTCCCGAAGTACGAAGACCGCGACGGGGCGTCGCGTGTTCCCTATCGATTGAACAAGATCGCCTTGCGCAACATGGGACTGATTGACGCCGAGGATGGGGACGATGATGGCGACGATTGAAGATCTGTGGCGGACCGCGATCGCCGAAGTCAGTCGCAAGCCCATCGAGCCGAACGGATTTCGCCTCACGCGCATCCATCCCGAATCTCGCTTTGACATCTACGCTGGCGTCGATGAATCGGCGTTCGTCTTGCTGGCAATAGGGATTCACGCGACCCCCCCCAGCATCGCCACTGATTCGGCGTCGCTCGACTATTTCCGGCAGCAGCGTCTGGACAGTTCCTGGCTCATGGTGTTGCGGCTCCGCAAGAGGGGGCTGGAACCGGTATTCGGCAGGCTGTGTCAGGACCTTCTGGACGCCGCCGAGAGTGTTCCCGACGAGAACACACTCGTCTCACTGTTCAAAGAGCGTCTCAACCTGTGGAAGAAGCTGTTTCAGGATGGCGGAGACGGGTTTCTTCAGCAGTATAAGATCAAGGGATTGATTGCAGAACTGCTTGTGCTCGAGACACTGGTCCACGACGGAATGAGAGGCGCGAACGAAACGGTCACAGGCTGGACAGGACCGTTGGCGACCGACCAGGACTTCGTGTATTCGGATTGCGCGCTCGAAGTCAAGGCGATCGGGCCCGGCGCGGAGAATGTATCGATCTCGTCGCTCGAACAGCTGGATTGTCGAGTGCCGATGCATCTGATCCTCGTTACTCTTCGGCAAGCAGCCTCGTCAGAACCGGCTGCCATAGGACTTAACAAACTGGTCGCGCGAATCGAAGGCGCGATCGCAGGAAACGCGGATGCCTTGAAAACTTTCAAGGAGCGCTTGCTCGAAGCGAGCTATTTCGAGCACGAGTATTACGATTCGATTCTGTTTGAGCCGTTATCGATGCTGCGCTATCGGATCGCCGATGCGTTTCCGAAGCTTACCCGCGGGATGGTCCCGCTTGGCGTATCAAGCGCGACCTATGCCATTAGCCTTTGCTCAATCTCTGATTTCGAGGACGGTTCGCCCGCATGAGAGACATCAAGGAATTCCTCGAGGAACTCAAACAGATCGTTGTCCGCCGAGCGAAGGCAACAAGTTCGGTCGATACGATCGCTTTCGTTTCCGAAGTCGCAGAGCGGCTAGAAGAAGATCCGGTATTCGGGGAATTCGTTTCGGTTGAATATCTTGGAACGGGCAGCCGAAACCGGCAGCTAAAGGTGCACGGCTTTACCGAACTCGATGAAGCCGATGGCAGCATTGGTCTGGTCGTAGGCAAGTGGCTCGACGACGATGAGCCTGCCACGCTCACGACCGCCGAGGTAAATAGATTGTCGAGCTGGCTCGAAAATTTCGTGCGCGAAGCTATCGAGCTTCGGCTGAACGAGCGAATCGCTGAAGCCAACACGGCCTATGAGCTGGCAAGCCAGCTCATAGGCTATCAGAGCAAGATAAGTCGGATTCGCCTGCACATATTCTCCAATCAGACGCTTAGCACATCGTTCAAGGACGAAAAGTTAGGGGAAGTCGCGGGCATTCCCCTCGAAAGGCATATCTGGGATCTGCGCCGCCTCAAGGCGATGTATGAATCTTCCCGTGAACGAGAAGCCGTGGAAGTCGATTTAACCACCTTTGGCTCAGAAGGGATTCCCTGCATTGAAGCTGCGCGCACGGAAGAGCTGAGGTCGTTTCTTTGTGTCTTAGATGGGACGTTGCTCGCAAACCTGTTCGAGCGCTACGGCAGCCGTCTTCTCGAAGGCAACGTTCGCTCGTTTCTCGGGATGAAGGGCGGCGTGAACAAGGGCATTCGGGGGACCATTCAAGATTCACCGTCTCTGTTTTTTGCATACAACAACGGAATCGCTGCAACCGCGACCGACGTGACGATCCAGCAGGTCAACGGCAGACCGGTCCTTACCCGTCTCGTCGACTTTCAGATCGTCAATGGCGGCCAGACTACTGCGAGCATTTTGAGCGCAAGGAAGAAGGATCAATTGTCGCTGAGCGGCGTGACCGTACAAATGAAGCTGACCGAGGTCAATCGCGAAGGCGCTCATGATTTGATTCCGAGGATTGCGCAGTTTGCCAATACCCAGAACAAGGTTGCAGTAGCGGACTTCTTCGCAAACCATCCGTTCCACCGGAAGATGGAGGAAATCTCTCGCAGACTTCAGATCCCGGCGAAAGTCGGCGCCCGGATTCAAAGCAAATGGTTTTATGAGCGATCGAGAGGCCAGTTTCAGAATGAACGGCTGTATTTGACGAAAGCTAAGAAGGACGCGTTCGATCTCGAGTATCCGCCCGAGCAGTTGATCAACAAGACAGAGCTCGCCAAGTACGACAGCACTTGGGGAGAGAAACCGCATTGGGTCAGCCTCGGGGCGCAGAAGAATTTCACGAGGTTCGCGGACCAGTTTTCGAGCAAGACCGCCAACGCCAGCGAGAGCGAGCATTGGAACGCCATCAGCCCGAGCTATGGAGATGCCTACTACAAGCGGATGGTAGCCATTGCCATCCTATGGAAGCAGGCGGAGCTCGTCGTGTCGTCAGGGCGTGGAGACTGGTACAAAGGGGACTATCGGCCTCAGATCGTTGCATACTCGCTGTCGCTGTTGTTCTATTCGCTTCGACAAAAGCGTAACGAGTTCGACCTCGGAAGCGTATGGACGAAACAAAGCGCCGATTCGACAATCGAGAACTGTATTCGCGAACTGGCCATCGTCGTTCAGGATATCCTGCTCGATCCTCCATCAGGCATAACCAACGTCGGGGAATGGTCGAAGAAGGAAGCCTGCTGGGAGAAGGTGAAGCAATCTGCAGCATGGGATGTTGAATCCATCGGTCGCTGGTCCATCGACAAGGACGACTTCATGCAGGAGAAAGCCACCGCGAGGGCGCAGGGCGCGCAAGACGACGGAATCGCCGTCCAGAAAGCGGTTTTCGAGTTGACGATAACTGGATATTGGAAAGCGCTACTCGGGTGGCCGAAATGCGTACAACTGCTCGATCTCCCCGACCGCCAGTTACTGACCAAAGCTAGCACTGTGCAAGGCTTCACACGGATCAATATTGAAAGGAACTGGCGGAAGCTCCTTGAGATCAAACGATTGTGCACTGACGAGGGGTTTAGGAGCGTATGAACGATCGCCCCCGGATAAGGCGCGATTTCATGCTGATACAGGTAGCCAACGCGTCCATTGCAAATGATGCTGTCGCCGCGCTTGCGACTGCGGTCGAGCACGCCTTGACCGGAGTACCGTGTCGATGTTCTGTGCGTTGAAGCATGCCGCTGTCTGCGCGCCTAGTAAAAGGACGTCAACGGTAAAGAAGAGGAGAAAGAAAGCCATTGGCTGCCTGCATATGCGGGAACGTTGAGTGCTAAATTGACGAAATTCGACGTCTCTGTTCCTCGCGTTAAGGGGCCTGACAAACCGGCATGCATGCGACTTACCTGAAACTCGTAGTCTTTCGCGATAGTCGCCCGGGGGAGCCACGCGCATGATTGATATCGTCGACCCTGAAAAGCGGAGCCTGATGATGTCGGGTATCCGCAGCAAGCACACGAAGCCCGAGCGGCTTGTGCGCAGCATGCTGCATGCAGCGGGTTTTAGATATCGATTGCACCGACAAGACATACCCGGTGTGCCTGACTTGATCCTGCCCAAGCACGGAGCGGCGATATTCGTCCACGGCTGTTTTTGGCACATGCACGCGAATTGCCGCTTTGCTACGACACCTTCATCGAATCGCGATTTCTGGCAGAAGAAACTGGCGCGCAACCGTGAGCGCGACCAGCGCCAGCTCGAAGCACTGAAAGCACTCGGCTGGCGCGTGTTGATCGTGTGGGAATGCGCAACGCGAATTGGCGACCTCCGCTCTAACCTCCAGGCCGACATGGTCGACTGGCTCCTGAGAGACTCGCTCTTCGCGCAAATCCCGGCGCAGGCGCCCTCGAGGTCAAATCAGGCGTAAGCAGAAAACAAATCCACCCGTGTGTCGATTCGATTGGCTTCCATTTTGGGCCGCGCGAGGAAGCGGTACACCGATTGGCCGAGTTGATGCGCCAGAAACGGTGGAACGGCATTTCCTACTTGGTGGTATTGCTGCGTGCGATTGCCCTCGAAAAAGTAATTATCGGGAAATGTCTGCAAACGCGCGGCCTCTCTCACAGTCAGGCTCCGACACTGCGAAGGATCCGGATGGATGTAATAGTGTCCGTCTTTGGAAATGTGAGAAACGACCGTAGTCGAGGAATCGTCGAATAGCTGGACCCGGAAGCGGTCATCGAAAGGAGCATTTTCGAGCGTTGCGTTCTGATGCTCGGGCATGAATCCGGTAGGAAATACGCGCAACCGGGGTGATTGTCCTGTCACTTCCGCAAAACTGGATGCGAACAGGTAACGGTGCAAGTCGGTGGCCATGTGGCCTCGAGTTTCATGCTGGCAAACTCCGCTTATCCTGGCATCGACGATCCATGCCGCGAGTTCAGCCGGCACGCTCCGAGGCAGCTTCGAGCTGCCAGAAACGAACTGCCCACCAACGCCGATTCGATCTTGAGCGCGCACTGCCGCTTCATGCATGAGGGCCTTTATCTGCGCGCGCTTTGGATGCTGCAAGCCCTTGAGGCGCGACGCAGCTGCCTTTAATTCCCTGCACCACGCGTCCTGAGCGTCAGCTGCCTTAGATAGCTTGCTGCGGAGAGCAGGCATGTTGCCGATCATGTCTCGAACGGTAACTCTGGACTCGAGCGATGAGAGCAAATGATGAGGTGCGCCCGCGTAGTCCGCGCGAACGCCCAGCAAAATGACGCGATGTCGCGTCTGCGGCACGCCATAATTTTCCGCCTGAATCACGTACTCATCGGGCGCCAAGCCGCCCGGACGCGAATCGGTTACGAAGGAGCGGATGTCGTATAACGTTCCCGGTTTCGGTTCGGACAAGTCATCGATGATCCTTTCGAAGATTCGTTGCCCATTGTGAGTCGATGACAACATGCCCTTCACGTTTTCCATGACGAAAATCGCCGGCTGAAAATCGCGGATGATACGCAGATACTCTTTGTACAGAAAGTGCTTGGGATCGTCCTCGAAGGTAGGATCAACGTTGCGTCGGCGCGACCGCCCTGCCATCGAATATGCCTGGCACGGAGGGCCACCGATCAGAACCCAGTCATCACGACCTTTGACCGCCTCGCGGATCAGCGCATCTACCCGTTGCTCCGGCTCGATCCCGAGTTCAAGACAATGCGCTTCATCGGCCGCCGAGGACACGCACGCTTTGACTTTCGGATCCGCATGGAAAGACGCGAGGGAAATGTCGCCACGGATGTAGTCGTAATAAGAGTCAGGGACTCGAATTTCTGCCAAGGAGCGAAACAGCGCTCGGAGCGACAACGTCCTGTGTGCGACCGGGTCCTTTTCGATCGAGACTCGGATGTCGAATACCCGTTCGCCTTTCTCATCGCGGACAGCGGAAAATCCTTCGCTCAGCCCACCGGGGCCCGCAAATAAATCTACGACGGGGACACGCATGTGATTCCTAGCTTTGGTTGACGGCACGTCGAGACTTTACCAGGTCCTTGAACAATAGTCGCCTTCTCGATGAACCATGGAGCGACCGGAGCCGATGGCCTTGACATCACCAGTCTATTTCAGAATGCCGGACGTTTCATCTACGGAAGTTCTTCTTCGAGGCAGGAAATTGTTCCGCCCCTACACCACCTCCCCTTCGTCCCAGCAACTCCCGTAACATCCAGCCAGACACATCGCGAAAATCAACATTCGGCTCCTGTCGAAGAGCGATGCGGCGGAGGTGGCATCCATAACCGTCGCGCTTCATGGCGCGAACACCGCTCGCCAAGATCTTGCTTAGAATGTAGCCAACCTTCACGGTAGAAAGGGCTCTTCGGGCTTGGTATCGGGCTCGCGCTGCCGTTGCTGGCGCAGATTTCCGACGCCCGACGGGGGCACTGAAGTGGCAAGTCCGGCGCCGGCCCGCTCCGTCGCCGAACTGCAACTGTTCGTCCTAGATGATGGCGACCCGCGTCGCGCTTCGCTTGCATCCTGTCATGCCTCAAATGCCCGTAACGCTTCTCGATGATCTCGGTCGACGTCCCGGCCACCGGGCCACCTCAAAGGTGTCGATGCCACTTGCGATCATCTAGCTTATCGCCGCATGGCGAAGCAAGCAGGACGACCGCGGAGTCAGCGGGCTTGGTTGCCTTGATGGCCTCTTTGAAAAGGCTTCGTCCAAGAGTCCCTGTTCCTTTGTTGGCCCTACCTCCCTCGGCTACTGCAGCATCAAGCTGATGGGCCGATCGCGCCCTGGTCTAGGTTCTCCAGCCTACGCCGTGCTTTCGAGAGTGGCAGAGCAGTCGGCTCCGCCGCTGCGCTGCATCGGTGGGGGTAATATTGGGGGTAACTATAAAAGTCCGAAACTCAGAAACCATATCCAGTGGAGGATTGACGGGTCAGTTTTGTAGTCCTCCTCCCACGAATTCAAAAGGCCCTGGCTTAAACGCCAGGCCCTTTCTCATTCCGCCCACCCCGTCCGCCCGCGCTAAACTGCCTTCTCCCATCGACCGCGCGAGGCGCACATGCACTTCAAGATCCTTGAAATCGATCACGTCGTGATCCGTTGCGACGATCTCGACAACATGGTGCATTTCTACCGCACCTTACTGGGCTGTCCAATCGAGAAGGAACAGCGCGACATCGGCCTCGTGCAGATGCGCGCCGGCCGCTCGCTGATCGATCTGCTGGCCGTCGGCGCGAAGATCGACCGCCCGGACAGCGGCCAGCCGGGCGCGGGCCGCAACATGGATCATCTCTGCGTGCGCGTCGAGCCGTTCGATGCCGATGCGTTACGCGCGCATCTGGAACAACACGGTGCGCGCCTGGGCGAAGAAGCGCGGCGTTACGGCGCGCAAGGCTTCGGCCCATCCCTCTATCTGTTCGATCCCGAAGGCAACATGGTTGAACTCAAAGGGCCGCCCGAAGCATAAAAGCTCAAGCCGCGCCCGCCTTGAGCACGTTCCAGCGAATCGCCACAGCGTCGACGGTTTCGCTGCCCAGCGACGCCTCGCCGTCCTGCATCATCAACTGCAAGCGCATCGTGCGTTCGGCCAGCTTGCCAAGCGCCTCGCCGACGCCATCGGCAAGCGACCAGACCGTCACGTTCTGCAGGCGCTCGACCTTGCCCTTCACGCCATTCCACCAGATGTCCGCCGTCCTGCCGGCATAGGCGATGACGATCACGCGATCCGAACGGCCGCTCGCCTTCGCGATACGCCGCTCATCGGGCTGGCCGACTTCGATCCAGGTTTCGATCTGCCCGGTGAGATCCTTTTGCCAGAGGTCGGGCTCATCCGTATCGGAAAGGCCCTTGCAGAACTCGAGGCGCTCGTCGGCGAACAATCCGAACGCAGCGACGCGCACCATCATCCGCTCGTCGGTCTCCGACGGATGGCGCGCGATGGTCAGGGAATGATCGCCGTAGTAGTGGCGATCCATGTCGGCAATCTGGAGGTCTGCCTTGTAGATCGTGGATTTGAGAGCCATTCAGCACGGAAGCCGGTGGGTAACCGGCGCAAGGGGTTGTCGACGTGGCGCGATGAGTCCCGCGCGAGACCGACATTGTGCGGCGAATCGGGGGGAATTTGGAAAAAAGCGACACACGCGCGATGGCTCAGCGAGCGTCGCGGCTTTGGACTAATGCTGACGATTAATCCGCGGATCAAACGAAACGCCGACGCGATTCAAAAGATCGCGCCGGTTTTTCTCCGAGTCAATTCAAGCGTAAACGCCGCTTATTGATCGATGAAACGATCCGTGGTCCACATGCCTTGTGTATCGCTATTGGCGGCATTGACGAACTCGACGTCATGGCCCACCACGCGAATCACGCGAAAATGCGAATCGACGGGAGTGGAAATGCATTCAAAACCCTCGAAAAACTGCTGCATCTTCTGATGCTCGCCGGCTCTAGCGTGCTGGTCGGCCGAATCGAACTTGTCCTTGGACAAGCAGCCATACGAATTGGGCCGGAAGGTGAACGTCTGCTGAGGCTGAACGACGCCGTCCTGGGCTTGCGCGACGGAAGCGGCTGCAATCAAACCCATCACCGCGAAAAGAGCACTGGCGCGTTTCGTCATGTATATAGCCCCCAAACGAATAATTTCGAAATTAGCTATGTATTTAAAAGCGGATGACCGCAAGACTCATGCTAGTTGAGTGAGGCAAACTTGCAAGCACATGTCGTGTGCGATCGCAACACGTCAGAATGTCGCAGGATTTTGAGTGCGATTGCGTCGAAGGCGAATCAAATGAAAATCGTCGCAAATATGCTTTTGGAGAAATGAAAGGCTGCCTTTTGTCGTATCAGGCTGCGACAATTTGCCTCCCAGTGAATTTTGGTGCGCTGCACGAGACGCGGATGCGGGTCAGCGAACAGATCGAGAAAAGGAATGTCGCACCGTCAAGCTGGCTGAACGGCCTATTGCCACGCTCCCGAGTTCATGGATAAATCGACGCATCACACTCAGGAGACCCAGCATGACCCTCGCTCAATGGCTGCCGTTCGCGATCGCGTCGGCGATTCTTGTCGCGATTCCCGGCCCGACCGTACTGCTCGTCGTGTCCTACGCGCTCGGCCACGGCCGCAAGTACGCGTTTGCCACCACGGTCGGCGTCGCGCTCGGTGATCTCACGGCGATGACCGCATCGATGCTCGGCCTCGGCGTGCTGCTCGCCGCCTCCGCGGAACTGTTCATGGCGGTGAAGTGGATCGGCGCGGCCTATCTCGTGTATCTCGGCATCAAGCTGTGGCGCGCGCCGGTCGTCGATACGGACGCCGTGCAACCGACCGGCGAATTGCGCACGGGCCGCATCGTGGCGCACGCCTACGCCGTGACTACGCTGAACCCGAAGAGCATCATCTTTTTCGTCGCATTCGTGCCGCAATTCATCGATCCGCACGCGGCGAGCGTGTCGCAGATCGCGATTTTCGAGGCGACCTTCGTCGGACTGGCGGCCGCCAACGCGTTCGCTTACGCGCTGCTCGCGTCCGGCGCGCGCAAGGCGATCCGCAAGCCTTCCGTGCAGCGCGCGGTGAACCGTACGGGCGGCGCGCTCCTGATGGGCGCGGGCGTCTTCGCGGCAGCCTGGAAGAAAGCAACATGAGTCAGCAAGACGATTGGAGCGCCAGCGCAAGGCGCGTGTATTTCGGGTTGCTCGACGACTGGAACCGGCAGGACGCAGCCGCAATGGCCGCGCGCTTTACGGAGCGCGGCAGTCTGATTGGGTTTGACGGCAGCGCGATCGACGGGCGTACGTGCATCGAGGCGCATCTTCAGCCGATCTTCACGCAACACCCGACGCCGCGTTTCGTGGCGAAGGTGCGCGAGGTGAGGCGCATGGCGAACGGGCAGGCGCTGCTGTTGCGCGCCGTCGCGGGCATGTGGCCGCGCGGCGCGACGGGTCTCGAACCCGGTTTGAACGCGGCGCAGACGATGGTGCTGTCGCTGTGCGACGGCGCGTATCGGATCGAACTGTTTCAGAACACGCCTGCCGCTTTTCACGGGCGGCCGGAGGAAAGCGAGAAGCTCAGCGCGGAGTTGCGTGAACTCGGGAAGCCCGAGGGCGGGTAGTGCCGGCTGCGTTTACTTGCCGATGCAAAAGCGGCTGAAGATCACGCCCAACAGATCATCGGACGTGAATTCGCCCGTAATCGCGTTGAGATCGTCCTGCGCGAGCCGCAGTTCTTCCGCGAAAAGATCGAGCACTTGCGAGCGTTGATCTGCATGTTCGGCGGCCAGCGCAAGGTGATCGCGCGCTTCGCGCAGCGCGATCAGATGACGTTCGCGCGCGAGGTAGACGCTCTCCGCGCCCGCCTGCCAGCCTGCGATTCTCAACAGTTCGGCGCGCAGCAGCGCAATGCCATCGCCGGTTTTCGCCGACAGATTGACCTCGCGCGCGTGACCTTCGCCGTCGCGCGTGCCGGCCGGCGCGCCTGCGAGATCCGTCTTGTTCCTGACCCGCACGACAGGCACGCCCGCGGGAAAGCGCGCCGCGATGGCCTGGTCTTCCGACGTCACCTCCTCACGCGCATCGAGCAGATGAAGCACGACATCGGCGCGCTCGATTTCGCCCCACGTGCGCTCGATGCCGATACGTTCCACCTCGTCCTGCGTCTCGCGCAGTCCGGCCGTATCGATGATATGCAGCGGAATGCCTTCGACCTGAATCGTCTGCGCGACCTTGTCGCGCGTCGTGCCGGCGATCGGCGTGACGATCGCGAGCTCCGCGCCCGCGAGCGCGTTCAACAGCGACGATTTGCCCACGTTCGGCTGACCTGCGAGCACGACTGACAGGCCTTCGCGCAGCAGCGCGCCCTGACGCGCATCGGCGAGAACCGTGTCCAGCCGTTCTCGGATGCGCGCGAGTTTGCCGCGCGCGTCGGCCGCTTCGAGAAAATCGATCTCCTCTTCGGGAAAATCCAGAGTCGCCTCGACGAGCATTCGCAGGGTGATCACGTCCTCCACGAGCGCGTGGATCTCGCGCGAAAACGCGCCCTCCAGCGAGCGGCCCGCCGAACGCGCGGCAGCCTCGGTGCTGGCTTCGATCAGATCGGCGACGGCTTCCGCCTGCGCGAGATCGAGCTTGTCGTTGAGAAACGCGCGCCGCGTGAATTCACCCGGCTCGGCGAGCCGCAGGCCGAAATCGCGGCCCGCTTCGATTGCGCGTTGCAGAACCAGTTGCAGCACGATCGGACCGCCGTGACCCTGCAACTCCAGCACGTGCTCGCCGGTGTACGAGTGCGGCGCGGGGAAGTAGAGCGCGATGCCGCGATCGAGCGCTTCGCCGTCGCCATCGACGAACGGCACATAGCTGGCGTGACGCGGCGCCAGTGCCTGGCCGCACAACGCGTGCATCGCCTTTTGCGCGGCGGCTTCGCCCGCCCGGCCGAACGACAGGCGCACGACGCCGATACCGCCACGCCCCGGCGCGGTGGCGATTGCGACGATCGGATCGGTGTCGTTGCTCAGCATGACGGTAGGGGACTGGATGGTTCGGAAGTGCGCGCATTGTATCGCGATGCCTGCAACTCACCGATTCGCGATGGACGAACGCGGAGCGCGGTTATTATCTTTTTTGAGATACGTGACTTCCCACCCGTGGTCGTGAAATTTTGAGCGCTTACCTCGTTGAGCCGCCAAGAAACATGGAGATACACGAAAATAACATTGCTAAAAAGCAATCATGACCGACTCTTATTTAAGATAAATCAACGCATATGTACGCCAAAAATAGCGCAATTGGTTGACTCCTAAGCAGCGATTGCCTCGCACAATCCAGCCCATGCCTACACCACAAGAAAAAGCCGATTTCTCCGAGCGGCTCAAATTCTCGATGACCCGTGCACCCGAAAAGATGCGCGGCGCGACCGCCCTCGCATTGCACTTCAACTTGCGCTACCAGGGCGAGCCGGTTTCGCCACAGACGGCGCACAAGTGGCTCACCGCGCGCTCGATTCCGACCGTCGACAAGCTGAAGACCCTCGCGGACTGGCTCAAGGTCGACCAGCACTGGCTGCACTACGGCCCGCCGCCGAGCGGCAATCCGCAGGCGACGCCGAAGCCGCTCGCGCGCGACGAGCACTATCCGGCAACCGAGGAAACGCTGGAGCTGGCAACGAAGATCGAGGCGCTGTCGCCGCATCATCGGTATTTGCTCGAGGAATTGGTCGAGCAGTTTTATGGGGCGATGAAGCGGTGAATCGCCTTTGTTGGGGAATTTTCGTAACTTTGAGATAAATCTTCGGCGCCTCGAAACGCTGAACGAACCGCTACTGCGTGAGGCTGGAGCCAGGTTCGGACACCTTCATCGGCCAAAAGGCATTTGGTACGCCAAAAGACCTTTGGCCACTCAAGAACGACTTTCGCGCATTCTCGGGTTCATGAAACGCATCCATTCTCTCGCCACCTTCAAGAAGCGCTTCCGAGAAGCGCTCATTGCGAAACAATCAGACTTGAACAAGCTGGGGCCATTTCGCAGCAATTCGTTCAAATTGGGTAGCGGCAAGGCTCTCGCCACCGCGCTCTACACCAAATTCGGCGTGCAACTGGCGGATGCGACCACGCAACGCTGGATCAATGGTCAGGGATTCCCGTCCGAGGAGAACTGGCCATTTGTGACTGCGCTCGTCGAAAGATCCCGTGATTGGCTGACAGGCGCTTCGGACGCGCATGGACATGGCGCTACGAGCCTCGAGGCCAACGAGCCCGTTCGGCCTTACGGCAACGTTCCTCCACGAGAACGGGCTCTCGCATTGCTTCGTGAAGCGACGCGCATCATCGAAGACGATATCTAACTCACAAAGCAAAACGCCCGGCCAAAAGCCGGGCGTTTCCACATCCAAGGAAAGAAGAAGCGCTTACGCAGCCTTCTTCTTCTTACCCATCATGCGCGTGATGTAATACTGCTGCGCGATCGACAGTACGTTGTTCACCACGTAATACAGCACGAGACCGGCCGGGAAGAAGAAGAACATGACCGAGAACGCGATCGGCATGAACATCATCATCTTCGCCTGAACGGGGTCGGGCGGCGTCGGGTTCAGCTTGGTCTGCACGAACATCGAGACGGCCATCAGCACCGGCAGGATGAAGTATGGGTCCTGTTGCGACAGATCGTGAATCCAGCCGATCCACGGCGCGCCGCGCATTTCCACCGACGACAGCAGCACCCAGTACAGCGAGATGAACACCGGAATCTGCACGACCACCGGCAGACAGCCGCCGAACGGATTGACCTTTTCGGTCTTGTACAGCGACATCAGCTCGGCGTTCATCTTCTGCGGATCGCTCTTGAAGCGTTCGCGGATCTGCTGCATGCGTGGCGTGATTTCCTTCATGCGCGCCATCGACTTGTAGCTCGCCGCCGACAGCGGGAAGAACACGGCCTTGATGAGCAGCGTCAGCAGCACGATCGCCCAGCCCCAGTTGTGCACGTAGCTGTGGATCTTCTCGAGCAGCCAGAAGAGCGGCTTGGCGATGATCGTCACCATGCCGTAATCCTTCACGAGCTCCAGACCCGGCGCGATGCCTTCGAGCATGCGCTCTTCTTCCGGACCGGCGAAGAGGCGCGCATCGACGTTCGCGGTCTGTCCCGGCGCAATGGTCTGCGCCGGCAGCGTCATGCCGACGCGATAAAGATCCGGATCGATCTTCTGCACGTAGATATCGCGCTTCACGCCCTGCTGCGGAATCCACGCCGACGCGAAGTAATGCTGCACCATCGCGATCCAGCCGTTATCCGACGACGGCTCGAACGTGGCCTTGTTCTTGTCGATGTCGGAGAAGTCGATCTTCTGGAAGTGCTTCTGATCCGTGTAGACCGCCGGCCCGATGAACGTATGCGAGAAGCGCGGCGTTTCGACCGGCGTGTTGTCGCGTACGAGTTCCATGTAGAGCTTCGGCGAGACCGGCGCGGTGCCGACGTTCTCGATCTTCGTATCGACGTTGATCACGTAGCTGCCGCGCGTGAACGTGTACGTCTTGATGACCTTCACGCCACCCTTCACCGGCGATTCGAACGCGATCTTCAGCGTCTTTTCGTCGCCCGTCAGCGACGTCTGGCCGGGCACCGGCGTGAAGATGTCGTTGTGGTTCGGGAAGTCGCCGCCGAGCAGGCCCGTGCGCGCGAGATACGTGTGGTTCGCCGTGTGGTCGAACAGCGTGATGTAGAGGTCAGGCTGCTTGCCGTCGCCTTCCTTGATCAGCGAGAGCTTCGAGAGCGTGCCGCCGCGCGTGTCGATCTCGCCGGAGTACACGTCGGTCGTGAACTTGACGAGTTGCGCCTGGGCCGTGGCGGGCGGCGTCGCCGTGCCGGGCGCGGCCGTGCCGGCAGGCGCGTTCGGCAGTTCGGAAGGCTGTGCGCCGGATGCGGCTGTGCCCGGTGCCGGGTTGCTGGCGGTCTTGGCCGGTTGCGTCGCGCTCGGGAAGAACATCGACGGGCGCCCATGGTCGCGTTGCCAGTTGTCGAACAGCAGGACAACTGACACGAAGAAGATGACCCATAGGACGGTGCGTTTGATATCCATGCGTTGTCTCAGTGTCGATCGGAAAGCGCTTCAGCGCCGTTTAGTGTTGAAAGCTTGTCTTGCGCAGAATCAGCGCGCGACTCGGACGCGTCGTCGGAGCCGGCGTGACCGCGGGCAGGAGGCACGAGATCGACGCCGCCCGCCGAAAGGGGATGGCAGCGGCACAGCCGCTTCACGGCGAGATACGTGCCATGCGCGGCGCCATGATACTGGATTGCCTCGCGTGCGTAGTCGGAACAGGAAGGATAAAAGCGGCAGCGGTTGCCGAGCAGCGGGCTCACAGCAACCTTGTAGAAGCGCAACAACGCGATGAGTGCCGTTTGCATAAGCTTCGCGCCGCGCGCCGGGTTCACCATGACAGGCAAATCTGGCGCAAACCGCGCTTCATGACCCTGACGGGCCGGATGTGTCGTCGACGGCGGGCGCCTCGGGCGCCGCCACCACGGTTTCGGCCGCGCGGCGCGCAACTTCGCGCACGGCACGGTCGAGCAATGTTTCCAGTTCGCTGCCGACGAGCGCCCGAAGCGGCGGGGAACTCGCGCTCGGCATCGCCTTGCGGTCGAGCTTCGCGTGCAACCGAACCAGAATATCGAATCCGTTCAACTGCGCGCGACGCAGCCTGAACGCGTCGCGCGCAAGCCGCTTGATCAGATTGCGCGTGACGGCGCGCGGCGCCTGCTTCTTGCCGATCACCAGTCCGAGCCGCGCTTCCTTTCCGGACGGCTTGCCGTACAGGACGAAGTGCGGCGAGCGACGCCAGGGGCGCAAACGAAAAACGGATGAGAACTCATCCGTTTTCAGCAGCCTTGCGGCCTTGGGGAACGCGGCCTGCGCCGGCAACTGAACGATGTCCTGTCTCAAGACTTCTGTGCGGCGCGTGAGCGGCTCGCCGTCGAGTGCAGCATCCAACCGCGAGCGAACACTCGGCAGACTTAGATTGCCAGGCGCTTGCGGCCCTTCGCGCGGCGAGCGTTGATGACCTTGCGGCCACCAGCGGTCTTCATGCGAACGCGGAAGCCATGGGTGCGCTTGCGGCGCGTCACGGAAGGTTGGTAAGTACGTTTCATGTTGCTCTCACTTGAGTTGATTGACCGCGCGGGCTTGGCTCCAGTGTGGTCACTGCAAGCGCGATGGCCGGAGGTTCAGGAATTCTGTTTTCGCGGAACCCGCTATTTAAACCGTTTTCCTATTGACCGTCAATAGCTTAGCACTCGCGAAGGCGCATTCCAGCGCAATTTCGACCCGTCGGACGCGTTGATTTGACCCTGTGGATAACTCGCGCGCCACCCTCGTTTGGCGTTAGAATCTCGCCTTACTCCCAAATATCCGCCCGCTGCTTCGGCCCGCCGTCCGCCCGCAAACCCTTGCGGCGTAAGCCTCCGGAGCATACCTGCTCGGCTGTGCCGGGACTTGTCCGAACGTTCGGCAAGCACGGCCCGCAGGCGCGGAGCAACCATAACGACCGCATTCGATGAACGATTTCTGGGAACACTGTTCCGCACTGCTCGCGCGTGAACTCACGCCGCAGCAGTACGTCACGTGGATCAAGCCGCTGACCCCGGTCGACTTCGATGCCGACGCGAACACTCTGCGCATCGCCGCTCCCAACCGCTTCAAGCTCGACTGGGTGAAAAGCCAGTTCTCGGGCCGCATCGCCGACGTCGCGCGCGATTTTTTCAGCGCGCCCATCGACGTGCAATTCGTCCTCGATCCGAAAGCGACCGCGCGCAATGCGATCGGCGGTGGCATGAACGCCGCGCCCCGTCCTACCGCGCCCACCGTGGTCGCGCACGCGAACGCCACCGCGCACATCAATGCGCTCGCAGCCGAAGCGGCGCAGCAGGCGCAAGCCACGCAGGAAGATCAGGCCGATCTCGATCTCCCGAGCCTCGACGCCAACGAAGCCGCCGCTGGCCGGCGCACGTGGCGTCCGGGCGGCGCTCCGTCGGCGGGCGGTGAAACCGATTCCGCCTACGAGCGTTCGAAGCTCAATCCGGTGCTGACGTTCGACAATTTCGTCACCGGTAAAGCAAACCAGCTTGCTCGCGCGGCTGCGATTCAGGTCGCGGACAATCCCGGCATCTCGTACAACCCGCTCTTCCTTTATGGCGGCGTGGGCCTGGGCAAGACGCACCTGATTCACGCCATCGGCAATCAGTTGTTGATGGACAAGGCCGGCGCGCGCATTCGCTACATTCACGCGGAACAATACGTGTCGGACGTGGTGAAGGCATACCAGCGCAAGGCGTTCGACGACTTCAAGCGCTACTACCATTCGCTCGACCTGCTGCTCATCGACGATATTCAGTTCTTCTCGGGCAAATCGCGTACGCAGGAAGAGTTCTTCTACGCGTTCGAGGCGCTCGTCGCCAACAAGGCGCAGGTCATCATCACGAGCGATACATATCCGAAGGAAATCTCCGGTATCGACGATCGCCTGATCTCGCGCTTCGACTCCGGCCTCACGGTCGCGATCGAGCCGCCCGAGCTGGAAATGCGCGTCGCGATTCTCATGCGCAAGGCGCAGTCCGAAGGCGTGAGTTTGTCGGAAGACGTCGCGTTCTTCGTCGCGAAGCATCTGCGCTCGAACGTGCGCGAACTCGAAGGCGCGTTGCGCAAGATCCTCGCGTATTCGAAGTTCCATGGCCGCGACATCACGATCGAGCTGACCAAGGAAGCGCTCAAAGACCTGTTGACGGTGCAGAACCGCCAGATCTCGGTGGAGAACATCCAGAAGACGGTCGCCGATTTCTACAACATCAAGGTCGCCGACATGTACTCGAAAAAGCGGCCGGCCAACATTGCGCGCCCGCGCCAGATCGCGATGTATCTGGCGAAGGAGCTGACGCAGAAGAGCCTGCCCGAGATCGGCGAACTGTTCGGCGGACGCGATCACACGACCGTGCTGCACGCGGTGCGCAAGATCGCGGCGGAGCGCGGCACCGACGCGCAACTGAACCACGAACTGCACGTGCTCGAGCAGACGCTGAAGGGCTAAGGCATCGGCGGGCGCGGCGAGAAGAACGCACGCGTCATTTATTGCGTTCGAAAGCCTGTTTTTTGACGAAAACGCCCCCAATTTTAGGGGGCGGTTCCGTTTTGAGGCACAATATAGGTTTAGCCGTCCGTGGCCTGGGCGGCTTTCGAGCGCAGTTTTCGCGAGTGACCGGCGGGGGGCCGGCAACGCGTGTTACGAGGTTGTCCGTTGGGCAAATCTGGTGGCGAAACCGGCGGACAGGCCGTCACATCAACGAAGGAACTCTATGCAACTGGTCAAGACCGAACGAGATAATCTTCTAAGGCCGCTGCAAACCGTGAGCGGTATCGTAGAACGCCGCCATACGTTGCCGATCCTCGCCAATTTGCTCATTACCAAGAACGGCGCGGATGTGTCGTTCCTCTCGACCGACCTCGAACTCCAGATCACGACCCGCGCCGATTTCGGCGTCGGCAGCGACCAGGTCGCCACCACGGTCGCCGCGCGCAAGCTGCTCGACATTCTGCGCGCGATGCCTTCGGGCGAAGTCGTGCTCGACCTCTCCGACAAGCGCCTGACCGTGCGTTCCGGCAAGAGCCGTTTCGCGCTGCAGACGCTCGCCGCTGACGAATTTCCCACCGTCAACCAGGCTACTGACTTCGGCGCGAGCCTTTCGGTTCCGCAGAAGACGTTCCGCCAGTTGCTCGGCATGGTCTATTTCGCGATGGCCCAGCAGGACATCCGCTACTACCTGAACGGCATGTTGCTGGTGGTGGACGGCGACCAGTTGATGGCGGTCGCGACCGACGGCCACCGTCTCGCGTTCTCGTCGATGAAGATCGAAGGTTCGTTCGCGCGCCAGGAAGTGATCATCCCGCGCAAGACGATTCTCGAACTCCAGCGTTTGCTCGAAGACATCGACGATTCGCTGAAGATCGACATCGCCGCGACGCAGGTGAAGTTCAGCTTCGGCCAGGTCGAACTCGTGTCGAAGCTCGTCGAGGGCAAGTTCCCCGACTTCCAGCGCGTGATTCCGAAGTCGCACAAGAACACGTTCGAAATCGGCCGTGAAGAATTGCAGCGTTCGTTGCAGCGCGCGGCCATTCTGACCTCCGACAAATTCAAGGGCGTGCGCTGCCTGGTCGAGCCGGGCCAGCTCAAGATCATGTCGACCAACGCCGACCAGGAAGAGGCGCAGGAAGAGCTGGAGATCGCCTATCAGGGCGATTCCGTCGATATCGGATTCAACGTCACTTATCTGCTCGACGTGCTCGCGAATCTGAAGGTCGACACGCTCAAGGTGAGCCTTGGCGACGCCAATTCCAGCGCGCTCATCACGATTCCCGAGAACGAGGAATTCAAATACGTGGTGATGCCGATGCGTATCTGACGCGCGCAATACCGAGAACACTCCAAGGGGCGGCGCGCCCCTTTGGTGTTTTTAAGGTGTTTTGAAAAGTTCGAGCAGTAACCCAGGCAGTGACGCAGAACCGGAAAATTTCCATGACTGAAAACACAAATTCGCAGCCCGACAACAAGCCTGACAACAGCTATGGCGCATCGTCCATCCAGATCCTCGAAGGTCTGGAGGCTGTGCGCAAGCGGCCGGGCATGTATATCGGCGATACGTCGGATGGCACCGGTTTGCATCACCTCGTTTTCGAAGTGCTGGACAACTCCATCGACGAAGCGCTCGCAGGCTATTGCGACGACATTCACGTCACCATTCACGCGGACAACTCGATTTCCGTCACGGATAACGGCCGCGGCGTGCCGACTGGCCTGAAGCGCGACGACAAGCACGATCCGAAGCGCAGCGCCGCCGAAATCGTCATGACCGAGCTGCACGCGGGCGGCAAGTTCGACCAGAACAGCTACAAGGTGTCGGGCGGTCTGCACGGCGTGGGCGTGTCGTGCGTGAACGCGCTGTCCGCATGGCTGCGCCTCACGGTTCGCCGCGACGGCAAGAAGCACTTCATGGAGTTCGCGCGCGGCGTCGTGCAGAACCGCGAAATCGTCGAAGAGAACGGAATCCAGTATTCGCCGATGCCCGTCGTCGGCGACACGGAAAATCGCGGCACCGAAGTGCACTTTCTCGCTGATGTCTCGATCTTCGGTAATGTCGAATTCCACTACGACATTCTCGCGAAGCGTATGCGCGAGCTTTCGTTCCTGAACAACGGCGTGCGTATCCGCTTGACGGACCAGCGCACCGGCAAGGAAGACGATTTCGCGTTCGGGGGCGGCGTGAAGGGCTTCGTCGAGTACATCAACAAGGCGAAGCAGGTGCTGCACCCGAACGTGTTCCACGCGGTCGGCGAGCGCGAGAACGTGACCGTCGAAGTGGCGATGCAGTGGAACGACAGCTTCAACGAAAGCGTGCTCTGCTTCACGAACAACATTCCGCAGCGCGACGGCGGCACTCATCTGACCGGCCTGCGCGCCGCGATGACGCGTGTGATGAACAAGTACATCATCGACAACGAAATCGCGAAGAAGGCGAAGGTCGAGACGACCGGCGACGACATGCGCGAGGGTCTGTCGTGCGTGCTGTCCGTGAAGGTGCCGGAGCCGAAGTTCAGCTCGCAGACGAAGGACAAGCTGGTGTCGTCGGAAGTGCGCGCGCCGGTCGAGGAAATCGTCGCGAAGGCGCTCGAAGACTATCTGCAGGAGACGCCGAACGACGCGAAGATCATCACGGGCAAGATCGTCGATGCGGCGCGTGCTCGCGATGCCGCGCGCAAGGCGCGTGAGATGACGCGTCGCAAGGGCGTGCTCGATGGCGTCGGTCTGCCGGGCAAGCTCGCGGATTGCCAGGAGAAGGACCCGGCGAAGTCGGAGATTTATATCGTCGAGGGTGACTCGGCGGGCGGATCGGCCAAGCAGGGGCGCGATCGCAAGTTTCAGGCGATTTTGCCGTTGCGCGGCAAGGTGCTCAACGTGGAGAAGGCGCGCTTCGACAAGCTGATTTCGTCGGAGCAGATCGTGACGCTGGTGACGGCGCTCGGCTGCGGCATCGGCAAGGACGATTACAACCTCGACAAGCTGCGCTATCACCGCATCATCATCATGACCGATGCGGACGTGGACGGCGCGCACATCCGCACGCTGTTGCTGACGTTCTTCTATCGGCAGATGCCGGAGATCGTCGAGCGCGGGTACATCTATATCGCGCAGCCGCCGCTCTACAAGATCAAGGCGGGCAAGGACGAGCGGTACATGAAGGACGCGCACGAGCTCAATCAGCATATGTTGAAGCTGGCGTTGCAGGGTTCCGAGCTGGTTCCGAGCGAAGGCGCCGATCCGATTTCCGGCGACGCGCTCGGCGAACTCGCGCGTGCTTATTTGCTTGCGCAGGCTGTCGTCGATCGTCTCAGCCGGATTTATGACGCGGCCGCGCTCGAATCGGTGATGGACGGCGTGATCATCGATCTGTCGTCGCAGGAAGCGGCCGAAGCGTCGGCGAAGCGTCTGGAAGAACGGTTGCGTGCCGATCCGTTGAAGCCTGAAGTGAGCGTCGAACCTGCTTACGATCAGGTGCGCGAGCTGCGGTCGCTGCATATCAAGCGGCGTCATCATGGCAACGTGAAGGTCACGGTGTTCGACGAAGACCTTCAGTTGACGGCGGATTACAAGCAGCTCGTGTCGACGGCGGATACGTTCAAGGGCTTGATCGGCGATGGCGCGTTGATCAAGCGCGGCGAACGGTCGATGGCCGTGACCGACTTCAAGAGCGCGATGAAGTGGTTGATCGCGGACGCGGAGCGTAACGTTTCGAAGCAGCGCTACAAAGGGCTTGGTGAGATGAACCCCGAGCAGCTCTGGGAAACGACGATGGATCCGAGCGTGCGGCGTTTGCTGCGTGTGCAGATCGAGGACGCGATTGCGGCGGATGGCATCTTCACGACGCTGATGGGGGATGACGTGGAGCCGCGTCGGGCGTTTATTGAGAGTAATGCGTTGAGGGCGGGGAATATCGACGTATAAGGAGACTTGCGCAACGCCAGCCTCTTCGAAGCCCGCGAAATTCGGCGCAGCACGCGCCGGTTTTCGCGGGCTTTTTTGGTTTAAGCAACCGCCTTCAGCGCCACCCAAATCTCCGTCACCAGATCCGCCGGCGCCGTCTCTCTCGGATCGGTCACATAAATCTCGAACACCGGCGCGTCGCCCGTTTCCCGTCCCGACTGCGGCAACCATTCCCCATACAGCCACTGATACGCGAAGCAAAGCTGCGCATACGGCCCGACGTGCGTGAGCACCGCAAACTCTCCGCCCGCGACTTCCACGCGCGACACCGGCGCTTCGAATTTCACCGCATCCGGCTCGAACAACTCGCAACACGCCATCGAGCGAAGCTCATCTTCGGCCACGGCGGCCGGATCGTCGAAATAAATTCCCAGAGAGCGCGCCCGGGGATCGACCAATCCCCGCACCGTGAGCCAGTGGAACAGCATCTCGAACGCCCGCCCGATGTTCATATACGACCCGCGATGCTCCATCGCGGCGACGGTAAAACCACGCTGAGTACGAATATCGACTTGATGCATCGCCGTGTCTCCTGATCGAATTTCATCCAAAGGAACAAACATCGAAGCGCCGCCTTCCGTACGAAACTGCCCCGGCGCCATCCGGTAACTCGCCTGAAACGCCCGCGAAAACGCCTGCACGCTGCCATATCCGGCGCGCTCGGCGATCGAATCGATCGGCACCGCGCCATGCACGAGCTCATTCGCCGCCCGATGCAAGCGCAATCGCCGCACGGTCGCCGCCGCCGTTTCGCCATAGAACGCGTGATAAATCCGATGCCAGTGATACGGCGACAAACACGCCACCTCGGCGAGCCGATTGAGGTCCAGTTCGTCATCCAGATGATCGTGGATATACGCGACCACGCGCGCGAGCCGCGCCTCATAGACCCTGCCGTTCATCGTGCGCTCCGGAAAGAAAACTCGATGAAAGAAAAGTAGCACGACCCGCTTTAGCATTTCTTGCGGACTTGCGCGGACCGCGTCGGCATCAGACACGCGTACACTTTCGCCTTTGAGCGCACGCACGTGCCACGAAACGAGAGAAATACGAATATGTTCACCTGTCGAAACCAGTCCTGCGGCGCGGAGTGGGCGCTATCCGACGTCGTCATCAAGAACGAGGGCCAGGGCCTTCTGTTCCGCTGCCCGATGTGCGGCGCGCGCAACTACGTCGAACGCCACGATGCCGACGATGGCACCGCCACGTACGAGCAGATCACCGACATCCCGCCGCGCGGAACCCGCTGAAACCATGACCACAGAAACCTCCTTCAGCAGCTTGCCGCTCTCACCGGCGATGCAGTCGAACCTGCAGCAGCTCGGCTATCTGTCGATGACGCCGATCCAGGCCGCGAGCCTGCCGCCGGCGCTCGCGGGCCACGATCTCATCGCGCAGGCGAAAACGGGCAGCGGCAAGACCGCGGCCTTCACGCTGCCGCTGCTTTCCCGCCTCGACGCGAGCCAGTTCGACGTGCAGGCGCTCATCCTCTGTCCGACGCGCGAACTCGCTGATCAGGTCACGCAGGAAGTCCGCCGCCTCGCGCGCGCGGAAGAGAACGTGAAAGTGCTGACGCTGTGCGGCGGCACGCCGATGCGTCCGCAGGTCGCGAGCCTCGAACACGGCGCGCATATCGTCGTGGGAACGCCGGGCCGCATCATGGATCATCTGGAGCGCGGCACGCTCACGCTCGGAGCCGTACGCACGCTGGTTCTCGACGAAGCGGACCGCATGCTCGACATGGGCTTCTTCGACGACATCGCGTCGGTGGCGCGCCAGTGCCCGAAGGATCGCCAGACCTTGCTGTTTTCGGCGACGTATCCGGAAGGCATCGTGAAACTGAGCCAGCAGTTCCTGCGCAATCCGCGCGAGATCAAGCTCACAGAACGGCACAGCAACGCGAAGATCAAGCAGATTTTCTATCAAGTGGAGGACCAAGATCGTCTGCATGCGGTCGGCCTGTTGCTCGACCACTATCGCCCGGTGAGCACGATCGCTTTCTGCAACACCAAGCAGCAGTGCCGCGATCTGCTCGACGTGCTGCGCGCGCAAGGTTTCGAAGCGCTGACGCTGCACGGCGAACTGGAGCAGCGCGAACGCGATCAGGTGCTGGTGCAGTTCGCGAACCGCAGTTGCTCGGTGCTCGTCGCGACCGATGTCGCCGCGCGCGGTCTCGACATCGCGCAACTGGAAGCGGTGATCAACGTCGATGTGACGCCCGATCCGGAAGTGCATGTGCATCGCATCGGCCGCACGGGCCGTGGCGATGAGGAAGGCTGGGCGCTGTCGCTCGCGAGCATGGACGAGATGGGGCGCGTCGGCTCGATCGAACAGGCGCAGCGCGCGGAAGTGGAATGGCATCCGCTGACCGAACTGACGTCAGCGGAACCGGGTCATCTGAAGCCGCCGATGGCGACGTTGCAAATCCTCGGCGGCCGCAAGGACAAGATCCGTCCCGGCGACGTGCTCGGCGCGCTCACCGGCGAAGCGGGCTTCGACGGCAAGCAGATCGGCAAGATCAACGTGATGGACATGGTGACGTACGTGGCCGTCGAACGGAATATCGCCGATGCCGCCGAGCGCAAGCTGGGCGCGGGCAAGCTCAAGGGCCGCAAGGTGAAGGTGCGGCGCATGTGAGCGTCAGGCTTTTTGCGACGGCTCCCGCGCGATGCCGTCCGTTGCCGCCTTCGACGGGTTGCGCGTGACCAGCCGCAAACCGCTCGCGATACTGCCCACGCCCGCGAAGGCCGCGCCGAGCGAGAGCGCGAGCGCCGGACCATGCTTTCCGGCGATGCTGAAGCACAGCGCGACGAGCGCCGCGCCCGTCGCCTGTCCGATCAGGCGCGATGTCGCGATCGTGCCGCTCGCGCCGCCACTGCGTTCGCGCGGCGCGCTCGACATGAACGCCTTCAAATTCGGCGACTGAAAGAAACCGAAGCCCGCGCCGCAGATCGCCATGCGGATGCAGATTTCCAGCGCATGCGGCTGCGCCGGCAGCATCGCGAGCGACACCATCCCCACGCACAGAATCGCCAGTCCGACGCCGCCC
This sequence comes from Caballeronia pedi, assembly GCF_001544915.2. Taxonomy (GTDB): domain Bacteria; phylum Pseudomonadota; class Gammaproteobacteria; order Burkholderiales; family Burkholderiaceae; genus Caballeronia; species Caballeronia pedi. The sequence goes on from NZ_FCOE02000004.1 coordinate 319,623, forward strand.
AGCAAACCGGGTGAATGGCGATCGGACAGGCGTCCCGCGATCGGCGCCATCAACGCGACGAGCGCGGACCACGGCGTCATCAGAAAGCCCGTCTCGACCTGGCTGCGGCCCAGCACGCTCTCGAAGAAGAACGGCAGCGACACGAACGCGAGCCCTTGCGCGGCGAACGAGCAGATCGCGGTCATGGTCGAGAGCGCGAACATCGGGCGGCGAAAGAGATCGACGGGCAGCATCGGCGCGGGATGGCCGCGTTCACGTCGCAGCAATAGCGCGCCCGCGATAAGTGCGACGCCGAAGGCCGCGAGCACGGTTTGCGCGGGCGCGCGCTGGGCCGCTTCGCCGAGCGCGAAAATCAGCGCGGCGAAGGTGACGACGTTGAGCAATGCCGCGATACGATCGAAGCCGTGTTCGGCGCGCTTCGTCTGCGGCAGCGACGGCCACGCGATCATCAACGCGAACACGCCGACCGGCAAATTGACCGCGAAGAGCCACGGCCACGTGCCGAGCGAAAGGACGATCGACGCGACCGTCGGCCCGATCGCGAACGCGATGCCGACCACGAGCGCATTCAGCCCGACGCCGCGCCCCAGCCGATGCGGCGGAAAGATCGCGCTGATGAGCGCCGCGTTGACGCTCATGATCGCGCTCGCGCCGAGGCCTTGCAGCAGACGCGCGGCGACGAGCGTCGGCAGCGACCACGAGAACGCGCACACGGCGGAGGCGATGAGGAACACGACGAGCCCGCCGAGATACACGCGCCGATGACCGAGGATGCCGCCGAGCGCGGCGAGCGGCAACAAGGTTGCGACCATCGCGAGTTGATACGCGTTGATGATCCAGACCGACGCGGCGGGCGTCGTGTGCAGATCGGCGGCGATGGCCGGCAACGCCGTGTTGGCGATAGCGGTATCGAGTGTCGCGAGCGCGACCGAGAGCAGGATCGCGGCCATGCCGCGGCGCTCGAGCGGGGTCATCGGGGCGTCGGGGTCGTGCGGCAGAGTTTGGGCGCGTTCTTCGGTGGGCACGGCAGGAATTCCGGATGTAAGCGGAAGGAGAATAATCCGAAACGATACGGGAAGATGCGGGTTTTCGCTGAGTGGGGGCGCGGGAGCTTTCAAAGCGATATCAGCGGTTATGCTGTGCGCACAAGGACGGAGATGATGATGGCGATTCGCATCGTGAGATTGGGGACGCCGCGTGCGGCGGATGAAGGGTTGCGTATCGGCACGGTGCGGCGGCCGCCGCGTGGGGTGCCGAAGGCCGAGTTCGCAAAGCGTGATTTTTATGACGTGTGGTATCCGGTGCTTTCGCCGTCGCAGGAGCTGGTGACGGCAGCGCTTCACGCGGAGGATGACAAGGCATGGCGCGCGTTCGTGAAGAATTTCAAGGCGGAGATGGCCGAATCGGATGCGAGCAGGACGCTGGATCTGCTCGCGGCGTTATCGCACCAGACGAATATGTCGGTCGGGTGCTATTGCGAGGATGAGGCGCGGTGTCATCGGTCGGTGCTGCGGGAGTTGTTGACGGCGCGTGGGGCGGAGGTGATTTGAATCGGGTGGTGGGGCGTGACTGGGCATGAGTGAGCGCGCCGTCGGTCTCGAAGTCTTCAATCAGCCGCTATTCGATGGCGTCCATCGGGCGCAACGAGGGTCGCGCCTCACTGAAGTATTCCATTGTCAACTTCGCAGCCGCGAGCGTGAGAGACAACGCAATGTCGACCGCCTCAAGGCGCTTCGCTTGATCGTCGCAGAGTAGTTGCTTCTGTTGCGTAACCGTTTCTTGCGCGCGCTTGATGCTGGCGGCAATTTGACCTAACCGATGGTCGATGCGCACCGTGCCTGTCGCGGTTAGAACGTTTCGTTTGCCCATGTCTCGCTCCTGTGTGAAAACCCGGAGCCGCCCCGGTCAGGGGCGGGCGGGAACAGTGACAAGGTTGGCAGACCGGGAAGCTACACCATAACCGGCAACCCTCGCGGGTTCCCTGCCACGTCCCGCCCATAGGCGTGACAAAGCACCGTGTGCCCATGGTCGAATGGGCTCGCGGGGTTCTCCGGCATGCGCCTGCATTGCGCAGGCGTACCGGGGTGAATAGCTTCTACAGGCTGCCAAGCCTGTCGCCAGCGCAACCACGCGCTGACGTTCACAGAATACGGCATGACCCCGCGCCGCCGATTCTATCGAAACGTCAAACTTTGTCGCGACGAGGCAATAGGACGTAGCGGATTCCAGAAAGCAAAAAGCCCGGTCGCACTGACCGGGCTTTTTGATTGAATCTGGTGGTGGGGCGTGAGTGACTCGAACACTCGACCTACGGATTAAGAGTCCGCTGCTCTACCAACTGAGCTAACGCCCCAACAGAAACGAGATTATAGCGGGAGCTTTTCCGGAAGCGCAAGCCCCTGCGCGAGAAATTTCTTAAATTTCTGACGAAGCCGTCCGACACGCGAATCAGCACGCCCCTTTCAGCCCGGTATCATGACGCATCTTCCCACGCCACGATCCCCGTAATGGACGAAACCGCCATCCGCGCCCTGCTCGACAGCATCCTGGCCCCGTGGGTCAAGGAATTGCGGCTCGCGCCCGAATCCATCGATGAAAACGCCGTCACGTTGCGCCTGCCGTATTCGGACCACTTGCGCCACGCCGGCGGCGTCATCTGCGGACAAGTCTTCATGGCCGCCGCCGATACCGCGATGGTCGTCGCCATCTCGCACGTCATGGGCGGCTTCTCGCCAATGACCACTGTGTCCCTGAACACGACCTTCATGCGCCCCGTCAAATCCGGCGACGTCCTCGTGACAGCCAAGGTCAAACGCCGCGGCCGCAATCTCGTCTTCGGGGAAATCGACCTGCACGACGAACAGGGCGAACTCGCCGCCCACGCCACCACCACCTACGCGCTCATCAACAAGTAAATGTTCGATCAGGTCGTATTCGCCGGCGGCGGCAACCGCTGCTGGTGGCAAGCCGGGTTCTGGGATGTTATTCGGCCGGAACTGAACCTCAGGCCGCGCATCATCGCGGGCATATCGGCGGGCGCGGCAACCGCCTGCATGCTCTACACGAACGAGTCGCGCTGGGTGATGGACTGCTACGCGCACGCGCTGCGCGACAACACCCGCAACGCCTACTGGGGCAACCTGCTGCGCGGACGATCGGTGTTTCCGCATTACCGCATCTATCGACAGGCGTTGCTCGACATCTTCGCGGATCGCTTCCACGAGTTCACGAACGCGCCCGAGATCCGCATCGGCGTGTCGCATCTGCCGCGCTGGCTCGGCGCGCGCAGCGCCGTCGCGGCGGGGCTCATCGCGTACAACATCGAAAAGTACGTGCGCAAGACGCTGCATCCGACGCTCGGGCAAGCGCTCGGTTTTCATCCGGAATTCTTGAAAGCGCAGGAGTGCGCGACGATCGACGATCTCGCCGATCTGATCCTGCAATCGTCGAGCACGCCGCCGTTCACGCCGATCCTGCGACGCAACGGCCGCCCGGTTCTCGATGGCGGCATGGTCGACAACGTGCCCGTCTCCGCGCTGGACGCATCGCCGGGCCTCGTGCTCGTGATGGTCACGCGTCTTTATCCGCGCGAGCGCATGTTCATCGTGCCGCACGGCGAGCAGAAGCGCCTCTATATTCAGCCGTCGCGCAAGGTGCCGATTTCTAGCTGGGACTATACGAGCCCGTCGCAAATGCAACATGCTTATGATCTGGGCCGCGCGGACGGTGAGGATTTTCTGGAACGTCTTCCGCGTGTGATGGAAACCGCTTCGCATCTCGCTTGAGGAGCAGACCGTGGCGAAGAAGCACACTTACGAACTGAGCATCGACTGGACGGGCAATCTCGGTTCCGGCACTTCGGCCTATGACGCGTATTCGCGCGATCATCTGGTTCGCGTCGGAAACAAGACCGCGATCGAAGCATCGAGCGATCCGGCGTTTCGCGGCGACCCCGCGCGCCACAATCCGGAAGAGTTGTTCGTGGCGTCGCTGTCGTCGTGCCACATGCTCTGGTATCTGCACCTGTGCGCGACGAACCGGATCGTCGTGACGGGTTATGTCGATGAAGCCATCGGCACGATGCAGGAAGAGGCGAAGGGAGACGGGCGCTTCGTCGACGTGCTGTTGCGCCCGCGCGTGACGATCGGCGCGGGCGGCAACGCCGATCTCGCGGCGCGCCTGCATGAAGAGGCGCACCGCTTCTGCTTCATCGCGAACTCGGTGAATTTTCCGGTGCGCTGCGAGCCGTCGATCGATATCTCGACGGTCTGAATCGAAAGCTCAGCGGCGGCGCGCGTGCTGAAGCGCTTCCTTGTTGAAGACGCTGGACGTATCGCCGTCATTGAACGCGAGGATATTGCGGAACGCCGCGCCGAAGTACAGCTCGTAGCTCTCGCGCTCTACATAACCGATGTGCGGCGTGCAGATCACGTTCTCCAGCCGCAGCAGGCCATAGCCCTGCAGAATCGGCTCGCTCTCGAACACATCGACCGCGACCATGCCCGGCCGGTTGTGATGCAGCGAATTGAGCAGCGCGTTTTCTTCGAGCAGTTCGGCGCGGCTCGTGTTGACGAAGAGCGCGGTCGGCTTCATGCGCATCAGATCGTCCTGTTTGACGATGCCGGTCGTTTCGTCGGTCAGGCGCAGATGCAGGGTGAGCACATCGCTCTGTTCGAACAGCGCCTCGCGGCTCTCGGCGACCGCGAAGCCGTCCTCGCGCGCCGCGCCTTGCGAATGCTCGCGTCCGTATACCAGCACGTTCATCCCGAACGCTTTGCCGTAACCGGCCACCAGCTTGCCGATCTTGCCGTATCCCCAGATGCCGAGCGTCTGTCCGCGCAGCACCTGACCGAGACCGAAGTTCGGCGGCAGCGCCGATGTCTTCAGCCCCGATTGCTGCCACGCGCCTTGCTTCAGATTCGCGACGTACTGCGGAATGCGCCGCTGCGCCGCCATGATGAGCGCCCACGTCAGTTCCGCCGGCGCGACCGGCGAGCCCGTGCCCTCCAGCACCGCGATGCCGCGTTCCGTGCACGCATCGACATCGATATGCCCGCCGCCCGCGCGCCCCGTCTGGCTGATCATGCGCAGCTTCGGGCACTTGTCGAGCAATTGCGAACTGATGCGGGTGCGTTCGCGAATCAACACGAGCGCGTCCACTTCCGAAAGTCTGCTGGCCAACTGTCCGAGACCACGCACCGTGTTATTGAAGACCTTTACCTCATGGTCGTCGAGCAAATGGAAGCAGTCGAGCTTCCGGACGGCGTCCTGGTAGTCGTCGAGAATGGCGATTTTCATGGGCATTGGTTGGCTTTTGTTAGGCATCAAACGTGCTGCTTTATAGGCGAGGGCGAGAATAGAGCACTTAAATTCGGGTAACTACCGATAAATTGCGCTCTATTGCAGGTTATTGCGCTGCATCACGAGGTTCCCGCGATGCGGTGTTATGCTTGACTCCCCATTTTTCCGGAGCCTCGCAGGTCCGCGCCAAAAAAAGAATTCCAGCGCAACTGGCGGAAAACACAGTGATCGGCGAGGAGGCAGGCCACTTAGTATCTCTTTTTAACAGTTTGTTCCTTTGCGACGCAAGCCGCGAGCAGGTACGGTTTGCAGTCGAAGGATTCATGCCCGTGACGCCGCATTGGCTCGCGAACCGCAATTCGTGCAACGAACGCGCGTATCGGACGTGCACGAAAGCGCCCGGCGGTTCGAGTCGCAAACGCCTCTCGCATGCAGCGTCAGTTGGGCGATTGGTTTTCATTGCAGAAGAACGGAGACAGCTCGATGAACCAGCCCGCAGTAGTCGAAGATCACAATAAAAATGCCGTCGACATCAAAGCGCCGGCCTATGTCCGGCACCGACGACTCATCGAATGGGTGCAGCGCGTCGCGGCCCTGACCAAGCCGGATCGTATCGAATGGTGTGATGGTTCGCAGGAAGAATACGACCGGCTCTGCCAGCAGATGGTCGCCGCCGGCACGATGAAGAAGCTCAATCCCGAGAAGCGCCCGAATTCCTTCCTCGCGTGCTCGGATCCCTCGGATGTCGCGCGCGTCGAAGATCGCACCTTCATCTGCTCGCAGCGCCGCGAAGACGCCGGCCCGACCAACAACTGGATCGATCCGCAGGAAATGCGCGTGACGCTCGACGGTCTGTTCGACGGCGCGATGCGCGGCCGCACCATGTACGTCGTGCCGTTCTCGATGGGCCCGCTCGGCTCGCCGATCGCGCATATCGGCGTCGAGTTGTCCGATAGCCCGTACGTCGTGACGAACATGCGCATCATGACGCGCATGGGCCGCGCGGTGTACGACGTGCTGGGCGCCGACGGCGAGTTCGTGCCGTGCGTGCATTCGGTCGGCGCGCCGCTGGCCGATGGCCGCAAGGACGTGGCCTGGCCGTGCAACGACACGAAGTACATCGTTCATTTCCCCGAAGCGCGCGAAATCTGGAGTTTCGGCTCGGGTTACGGCGGCAATGCGTTGCTCGGCAAGAAATGCTTCGCGCTGCGCATCGCATCGACGATGGGCCGCGACGAAGGCTGGCTCGCCGAGCACATGCTGATTCTCGGCGTCACGTCGCCGCAGGGACGCAAGTATCACGTCGCGGCGGCGTTCCCGTCCGCGTGCGGCAAGACCAATTTCGCGATGCTGATCCCGCCGAGCGATCTCGACGGCTGGAAGGTCACGACGATCGGCGACGACATCGCGTGGATCAAGCCGGGCCGCGACGGCCGCCTGTACGCGATCAACCCGGAAGCGGGTTACTTCGGCGTAGCGCCCGGCACGAGTGAAAAGACCAACTTCAACGCGATGGCCACGTTGAAGGAAAACGTGATCTTCACCAACGTCGCGCTCACCGACGACGGCGATGTCTGGTGGGAAGGCATGACCGACGCGCCGCCCGCGCATCTGATCGACTGGCAGGGCCGCGACTGGACGCCGGACATCGCGAAGGAAACGGGCGCGAAGGCCGCGCATCCGAACGCGCGCTTCACGGCGCCGGCGTCGCAATGTCCGTCGATCGACGCCGATTGGGAGAATCCGGCCGGCGTGCCGATCGATGCGTTCATCTTCGGCGGACGCCGCTCCAACACGGTGCCGCTCGTGACCGAAGCGCGCGACTGGAAGGAAGGCGTCTACATGGCAGCGACCATGGGTTCCGAAACCACCGCCGCCGCCGCGGGCCAGCAGGGCGTCGTGCGCCGCGATCCGTTCGCGATGCTGCCGTTCTGCGGCTACAACATGGCCGATTATTTCGGCCATTGGCTGAAGATGGGCGAACGTCTCGAAGCGCTGGACGCGAAAGCGCCGAAGTTCTTCTGCGTCAACTGGTTCCGTAAGGGCGACGACGGCAAGTTCGTGTGGCCGGGCTTCGGCGAGAACATGCGAGTGCTGAACTGGATGATCGGCCGCATCGAAGGCACGGCGAATGGCGAGGAGCACGCGTTCGGCATCTCGCCGCGTTACGAGGACATCGATTGGGGCGCGCTCGGATTCACGCGCGAGCAATTCGAGCAGGTCATCTCGGTCAACGACACGGCCTGGCGCGACGAACTCGCGCTGCACGACGAATTGTTCACGAAATTGCGGCACGGTTTGCCGCAGGCGCTGCCCGATGCGAAGGCCGGCATGGAAAAGCGTCTGGCAGCCTGAGCGGATCGTCCGGCGTGATGCTGCGCCGGATTCGTCTCGCAAACTGAATCAATCCCCATATATCGGGCCCGTTTCGACGGGCCCGTTTTTCATTGCCTACACCGTCAAAATTGACGCGACCAGCATTTCCAACATTTCGTCTATCAGCACTTACCCAGCCGGGTGTTGTGTGAACCGCAACAATCGGTGATCTTTCATCGCAGTAAGACGCCTAACATTCAGATTTTTTTCGACTTTTTCGCGCTTCCCGGCAACTTCTGCACAAAAGTGCCGGTCCTAGGATAATCCTGAATTGCTTTGCAGCAGAATTCGAGCCGTCTAGCGGCAGGAGTGTCTTATGGATCATTTGCAGTCGATGAGAGTGTTCATCCGTGTCGCGGATCTCGGCAGTTTCGCCCGGGCCGCGAGCGCGATGGACATCTCCAATGCGGTGGCTACGCGCCACGTCGCGGACCTGGAAGGCCGCCTCGGCACGCGCCTGCTCAACCGCACGACGCGCAGCCTCTCGCTCACCGAGTCCGGTCAGGTGTATCTGGAGCGGGCGCGGCAAATTCTCGACGAGCTGGAAGACGTCGAACAAATGGTGGTGGCGCGCAATCACGAACCGCTCGGTTCGCTGAGGATCGTCGCGCCCGTGGTGTTCGGCCTGCACAACCTCGCGCCGGTCTTGCAGACGTACGCGCAGCGCTATCCGAAGGTCGTGCCGGACGTGACGCTGGTTGACCGTCAGGTCGATCTGGTCGAGGAAGGCTTCGATGTCGGCATCGTCATCGCGCGGCAGGTGAAGAGCGCGAGCATCGTCACGCGGCGACTGACGACCGGTTGCATGACGGTCTGCGCAACGCCCGCGTATCTGGAATCGCACGGCATACCGACGCGCCCCGAGCATCTGCTCGAACATCCGTGCCTGAGCCTGCCATCGGAATATTGGGGCGACGAGCGCGTGTTCACCGGTCCGGAAGGCGAAGCGCGCGTGCGGCCGCAGAACGTGATCATTGCGAACAATACTGAGATGCTTCGGCAATTCGCTTTGCTCGGCATGGGCATCGCGATTCTGCCGAGCTATCTGATCGGCAACGATACGACGCGCGGCCAGCTCGTGCGCCTGCTCGGCGACTATCAGTTGCCGCAGGTCGAGATCAACGTCGCGTATCCGAGCCGCCGCCACTTGCCGGCGAAAGTGCGTACGTTCATCGATCATCTCGTCGAGCATTTCAGCCAGACGCCGAATCATCAGGTGAGCGAGCAGTGGATTCGCGATGGCCGTGGCAGGCCGGGCGCATCGGCGCCGCACGCGCGCTACGAGCACGCCGATGAAACCGCGACCCCGGCGCCGCGTTCCCGTCCGATCGACGGCGAACTGGCGCCCAAACTCGCGAAGCCATCGCGCACGCGCGGGCGCTTGCCGGCGGCATCGCCTTTTTGAAAGGCTCGCGCGCGAACTAAGCGCAAATAAAAAAACACCCGCGAATCGCTTCGCGGGTGTTTTTCTTTGTAGCCTGAAAAAAGACGCTTAACTCGTCTTCTTCGCCGCAGTCTTCCTGACCGCCGCCTTCTTCGCGGGCGCCTTCTTCGCCGCGGTCTTCGCCGAGGTGGTCTTGGCGGCGACGGCGACATCGCTGTCGCCGCTGTCATCGCCGCTGTCCGCCTGTGCTTCCGCCGACGCGCCACGCTTGGCCGCCGTCTTCGCCGCCGGCTTGCCTTCCTTCTTCTCGAACTCGAAGCCGATCTTGCCGTCCGGCTGCTTCACGAGAAACGCCTTGAAGTTGCGCCCGGTGCGCGACGACTTGAAGTTCGTCAGCAGGTCCGTACGGCCTTCGTTCAGCAGCTTTTGCATCTGTTCGCGGGCGATTTCCTGCTGGAGAATCACCTTGCCCGAACGGAAGTCGCAAGTCTTCGGGTTCGAGACAAAGTTCTCGCACACGTAGCTCATGCCGTGCTCGAACACGCGCGACTGGCACTTCGGACACGCGCCGACCGGCGTTTGCTCGGAGAAATCGGGCGGCTCGCCGTCTTCGCCGCCATTGTCCTGACCGAAATCGAATTCGAGCTTGTAGTTCTTGATCTCGTCGTCGAGCGCGAGCTTGAGAATCGCCGAGAACGGACGGCCCATCTTGCTGCGGAAGCCCGACAGCGGCCCGATGGTTTTCTCGCGCAACAATTCCTCGACTTCCGGGATTTCGAACTGTCGACCGCCCGGAATCTTCGAAATCGAGAACTCGCACTTCGTGCACGCAAACCGGCGATAGTTTTCCTTCACCTGCGCGCCGCAGTTCGGGCACGGCGTTTCGAGTGTCGCGTAATCGCCGGGAATCGTGTCGGAGTCGTATTCCTTCGCGCGCTTGACGATGGTCTGCGTCATCCGCGCGATTTCCTGCATGAAGGTATCGCGATGCAGGCTGCCGCGCTCCATCTGCGAAAGCTTGTGCTCCCACTGGCCGGTCAGTTCGGGCGCGGTCAGTTCCTCGACGCCGAGGCCGCGCAGCAAGGTCATCAACTGGAACGCCTTCGCCGTCGGGATCAGTTCGCGGCCTTCGCGCACCATGTACTTCTCGCCGAGCAGACCTTCGATGATCGCCGCGCGCGTCGCCGGCGTGCCGAGACCCTTTGCGGCCATCGCGTCGCGCAGTTCTTCGTCTTCGACGAGCTTGCCCGCGCCTTCCATCGCCGAAAGCAGCGACGCTTCGTTGTAGCGCGCGGGCGGTTTGGTCACGAGACCGTGGGCCTCGACCTTTTCGACATCGACCTTTTCGTCCTTCTGCACCGGCACGAGATTGCCTTCCTCGCCCGCGGCCTCGCGACCGTAGATCTGCAGCCAGCCCGGCTCGACGAGCACCTTGCCTTCCGTCTTGAAGTGATGCCCCGAGACTTCGGTGATGCGTGTCGTCACCAGATATTCTGCCGCCGGGAAGAATACCGACAGGAAGCGCTTCACGACCAGGTCGTACAGCTTCTGCTCGGGCTCGGACAGCGACTTCGGCGCCTGCAGCGTCGGGATGATGGCGAAGTGATCGCTGATCTTCGAGTTATCGAAGATGCGCTTGTTCGGCTTCACCCAGGCCTTGTCGAGCACCTGCTTCGCGAAAGGCAGATAGTTGTTGCTTTCCTTGAGCATGGTCATCGTGTCCTTGACCGTGTTCAGGTAGTCCTCGGGCAGCGCGCGCGCATCGGTACGCGGATAGGTCAGGACCTTGTGCTTCTCGTACAACGCCTGCGCGAGGCCGAGCGTGTTCTTCGCGGAGAAACCGAAGCGGCCGTTGGCTTCGCGCTGCAGGCTCGTCAGATCGAAGAGCAGCGGCGACATTTGCGTCGACGGCTTCGATTCTTCCGTTACCGTGCCGATCTTGCCGCGGCAGGCCGCGACGACCGTTTCCGCGGCCGCGAGACTCCACAGGCGCGAATCGCGCTGTTCGGGATCGTTTTCGACGCGCTTGAACTTCGGATCGAACCAGCGGCCTTCGTACAGGCCCTTCGCGGCGATGAATTCGGCGCGCACTTCCCAATAGTCGCGCGGCACGAAACGGCGAATTTTCTCTTCACGTTCGACGACGATCGACAACGTTGGCGTCTGAACGCGACCGACCGTGGTCAGGAAGAAACCGCCGCCCTTGCTGTTGAACGCGGTCATCGCGCGCGTGCCGTTGATGCCGACGAGCCAGTCTGCTTCCGAGCGGCAGCGGGCGGCGTCGGCGAGCGGCTGCATGTCGGCGTCGCTGCGCAGATGCGCGAAGCCATCGCGGATCGCGGCAGGCGTCATCGATTGCAGCCACAGGCGTTGCACCGGCTGTTTGGCCTTCGCGTGCTGCGCGATCAGGCGGAAGATTAGTTCCCCCTCGCGCCCCGCGTCGCACGCGTTGATGAGGCGCTCGATATCCTTGCGCTTCATCAGCTTGGTCAGCACCTTCAGGCGCGACTCGCTTTTCGCGATCGGATTCAGGTCGAAATGCGGCGGAATGACGGGCAGATTGGCGAAGCTCCATTTGCCGCGCTTGACGTCGTACTCTTCCGGCGCAGCGATCTCGAGCAGGTGGCCGACCGCGGACGAGAGCACATAGTCGTCGCTCTCGTAGTACTCGTCATGCTTGGTGAAGCCGCCCAGCGCACGCGCGATGTCGTTCGCGACGGAGGGCTTCTCGGCGATGATCAGGGCTTTGGACATGACTCAAAAAGTTGGTAACTGGCAGCGGCCCGGTTTGGACTGCTTTAACGACCGCTTTATAGCACACGCTTTGCGCGGCGGGCGTCGAAGCTCGTATCGGGGCGTTTCAATTTCCGGCTCGCGAAGCGCATGGCGAGAAGCGCAAAAAGCGCGTTTCGCGTGCGTCGCGATCAGGCCGTGGCAAGCGCCGGACGCAGTTTCGGCGCGCCGACCATGCCCGGCAGCGCGGTCAGATCGGTCAGCATTCGACCGACGATAGACGCCTGCGGCAGCACCGTGCCGAAAAATCGCGTCGTGACGGCATCCTCGATCAGGATGGTAGGAAAATTTTCCACGTCGAGGTCGTCGAAGCGGTCGGCGTGATTCTCGATATCGATCCACGCGAAGCAGATCTCCGGATGCGCGTCCGCCAGCCTGTCGAAGCCTTCGCGATATTCGCGACAGGTGCCGCACCATTCCGCGCACAGACAGGCGACGAACAGCGTGCCGGGCACGGCGATGCGCTCCGCGATGCGATCGGCATCGGTATCGAGATTCAGCGCGGACATGGCGGGTGCGAAATCCTTTTTTGGTATCGACTGCGGGGACGGCTCATTTTTCCGCGAATGTAGCACGACGCGGCATCACGGGCGCTCCACCGCCGCGTAGCGGCCGCCCGCGAGCGCGGCCACACGCCCCGACAGTTCGAGTTGCAGCAGTGCGCCTTGCAGCGCCGCGCCGTCCAGATCGGTGCGCGTCGCGAGGATTTCAAGCGTCGCGGGCGCGTGGCCGAGGGCGTCGAGAACGCGGTTGGCCTCGTCGCTCGGGGCGGATTCAGGCACGCGCGCCGACGCCCACGATCCGCTGACCGGACGCGGCTTCGCGCGTTTCGCCGCAGTCACGGCCGCGCTCGCGGAGGAGAAGCCGAACTCTTCGAGCACGTCCTCGGGCGTTTCGACCAGCTTCGCGCCCTGTTTGATCAACCGATGACAGCCCTGCGACAGCGGCGCATGAACGGAACCGGGCATGGCGAAGACATCGCGCCCCATTTCGTTGGCAAGACGCGCGGTGATGAGCGAGCCGGACCGCATCGCGGCCTCCACGATCAGCACGCCGCCCGACAAACCCGCGATCAGCCGGTTGCGCTGCGGAAAGTTCGCCGAGCGCGCGGGCGTGCCCAGTGGCCATTCGGAGAGGATCGCGCCGTCGCGGGCGATTTCATGCGCGAGCGTGTGATGCGCCGCCGGATACACGAGGTCGGCGCCGGTGCCGATCACCGAAATCGTGCCGGTTGCGCCCTCCAGCGCGCCGCGATGCGCCGACGCGTCGATGCCGAGCGCGAGACCGGACACCACTGCGAGCCCGGCATCCGACAGCACGCGGGCGAAGCGCCGCGCATCCTCGAGTCCTTGCGGCGTCGCGTGCCGGCTGCCGACGATGGCGACCGCGCGCGCCTGAAGCAGCTCGAGCCGGCCTTTCGCGTAGAGCAGCGGCGGCGGGTCCGGCATGGTGAGAAGCGCCTGCGGATAGCCGGCGTCCGCGAGCGTCAGCAGGTGATTGCCCGGCTCGGACGTCCACGCCAGCGCCGCTTCAATATAGTGCTCGAATGCAACGCCTTCGATCTCGGGCGGCGGCGCGAGGACGGCCTCGGCGGCGCTGGCATCGGCGGTTTCGGCCAGCGACGCGAAACTCTCCGACAACACTTCGCGCGGTCCGCCGAAAGCACCGAGCAGCGTGCGCAGCGCGAGCGGCCGCAGCCCCTTCGCGTGCGCGAGCCGCAGCCAGGCGCGCAGTTCTTCGGCATCGAGTATGGAGGCGGCTTCCTCGGTCGGCAGGGCGGCGGTCGTCATGTTAAGATTTTTGATCCGGAACAGATTAAGAATCGTCGCTCAGGCTTCAGTCTCAGGCCCGCAGCGACGCCATTGGCCGCTTGCCGGCGGCGTTGAATCCACTGGATTCGCCCGCATATCTTCGGCATGCCGGCACTCACCCGCAACCTGGCCGAATGGCCGATTTACACGCGTCGCGGCGCGCGTAGACAATCCGAATCATGGCTCTGCTCAAGATACTCAACTACCCGGACAAGCGGCTGAACAAGGTGGCGAAGCCCGTCGCCGTGGTCGATGACCGCATCCGCAAGCTCGTCGCCGACATGGCCGAGACGATGTACGCCGCGCCCGGCGTCGGCCTCGCCGCGACCCAGGTGGACGTGCACGAGCGCGTGATCGTGATCGACGTTTCGGACACGCACAACGAACTGATGGTCTTTATCAATCCGGAACTCGTCTGGACCAGCGACCAGAAGAAGGAATGGGAAGAGGGCTGCCTGTCGGTGCCGGGTATTTACGACTTCGTCGAGCGCCCCGACAAGGTGCGCGTGAAGGCGCTGAACGAAAAGGGCGAGACCTTCGAGCTCGACTGCGACGATCTGCTCGCGGTGTGCATCCAGCACGAGATGGATCATCTGGCGGGTCACGTGTTCGTCGAATATCTGTCGTCGCTCAAGCAGACGCGCATTCGCGGCAAGATGAAGAAGCTGGAAAAGGCGCTGTAACCGATGACTCAACCGTTGCGCGTGGTTTTCGCCGGGACGCCGGAATTCGCTGCCGCCGCGCTCGCGGCCATTCATGCGGCCGGATTTTCGGTGCCGCTCGTGCTGACGCAGCCCGACCGTCCCGCCGGACGCGGCATGAAACTGACGGCGAGTCCGGTCAAGCGCTTCGCCGTGGAAAAGGGGCTCAAGGTCGCGCAGCCTGCTTCGCTGCGCCGCGCGGGCAAGTATCCGCAGGAAGCGGCGGAAGCCATCGACCTGTTGCGCGCGACGCCTCACGACGTGATGGTCGTCGCGGCTTATGGGCTGATCCTGCCGCAGGAAGTGCTCGATATCCCGCCGCGCGGCGCGATCAATATTCACGCGTCGCTGTTGCCGCGCTGGCGTGGCGCCGCGCCGATCCATCGCGCGATCGAAGCGGGCGACGCCGAAACCGGCATCACGCTGATGCAGATGGACGCCGGCCTCGACACCGGCGCAATGATCCGCGAAGCGCGCACGCCGATTCTTCCCGACGACACCACCGCCACGCTGCACGACCGGCTCGCGCAAATGGGCGCCGAGCTGATCGTCGCGGGATTGAGCGATCTCGAACGCGACGGCGCGCTGCCGTCCACGCCGCAACCGGAAGACGGCACGACGTACGCCGAAAAGATCGCGAAAAACGAGGCCGCGCTCGACTGGCGGCGTCCGGCAGTAGAGCTAGCGCGCCAGATTCGCGCGTTCGATCCGTTTCCCGGCGCGTTCGGCACGCTCGACAACGCCGCGATCAAGATCTGGTCCGCGCTGCCAGTCGATGCTTCGTCGGGCGCGGAACCCGGCACGATCACCGAAGTTTCGTCGGACGGAATCATCGTGGCCTGTGGCGGCGGCGCGCTGAAGCTCACGCAATTGCAGAAACCCGGTGGCAAGCGCCTGCCCGTGCGCGAATTTCTCGCGGGCGCGCCGCTCGCGAAGGGCCAGCGTTTCGCACTTCAGTAAAGGACGGCGGAACAGGCGCGGCGCTAAAATAAATAGCTGTCAACACGCGCCCGTCTGTCTGGAGTTTCCGATGCTCGGCATTACCGGTTTCACCTTCTTCCTCATCGCAGTTTTCCTGCTCAACGTCACGCCCGGCCCCGACACCGCGTACATCGTCGGGCGAAGTGTCGCGCAGGGACGCGGCGCGGGCATCGTGTCGGCGCTCGGCATTTCCGCGGGTTGCATCGTTCATACGCTGGCGTGCGCGTTCGGCCTGACGGCGATTCTCGCAGCATCGGCAACGGCGTTCACCGTCGTGAAGATTGCCGGCGCGATTTATCTGATTTATCTCGGCGTGCGGCTCATTTTCGCGAAACACGACGACGCGGAAGCCGCGCATCCGGCGCAGGCGAACGAAAAAGCCGCGCCCAAATCGCTGCGCCAGCTTTTCGCGCAAGGCTTCGTCACGAACGTGCTGAACCCGAAGGTCGTGCTGTTCTTCGTGTCGTTCTTTCCGCAGTTCGTCGCCGCCGACAGCCAGCACAAGACGCTCGCGTTCCTGACGCTCGGCATTGTTTTCATCGCGATGAGCACGGTCTGGAACAGTTTCGTCGCGTGGATCGCGGGGAGCGTCACCGAGCGCTTCGCGGGCAGATCGGGCGTGAAAAAGTGGCTGGATCGCGGCGTCGGCAGCGCGTTCGTGGGCCTCGGCATCAAGCTCGCGACTTCGCATCGATAAATCGCGCAACTGCGGATTGAATTATTGCCGGGTGCCCCTATCTAACATTTTGCTTACAATTGTCGTCCCGGTCATGTCGGCCGGGGCAACCGCGCACTTCGCGCAGCGTATCAAGGGAGAGGAGCTCCGGACATGTTCAACTGGGTCAAAACCGCGATGCTGATGGCTGCGATCACGGCCCTCTTTGTCGTGATCGGCGGAATGATCGGCGGGTCGAAGGGCATGATGCTCGCGCTGATTGTCGCGCTCGGCATGAATTTCTTTTCGTACTGGTTCTCGGACAAGATGGTCCTGCGCATGTACAACGCGCAGGAAGTCGACGAAACCACCGCGCCGCAGTTCTATCGCATGGTGCGCGAACTTGCCACGCGTGCTCAGTTGCCGATGCCGCGCGTCTATCTGATCAACGAAGACGCGCCGAACGCGTTCGCGACGGGCCGCAATCCCGAGCACGCGGCGGTCGCGGCGACCACGGGCATTCTGCGCGTGCTGTCCGAGCGCGAAATGCGCGGCGTGATGGCGCACGAACTGGCGCACGTGAAGCATCGCGACATCCTGATCTCGACGATCTCCGCGACGATGGCCGGCGCGATTTCCGCGCTCGCCAACTTCGCGATGTTTTTCGGCGGGCGCGACGGCGAAGGCCGTCCGTCGAATCCGATCGCGAGCATTCTGGTGGCGATTCTCGCGCCGATCGCGGGCGCGCTGATCCAGATGGCGATTTCCCGCGCGCGCGAATTCGAAGCCGATCGCGGCGGCGCGGAGATTTCGGGCGATCCGCAAGCGCTCGCAAGCGCGCTGGAGAAGATCCACGCCTACGCCTCCGGCGTGCCCTTCCCGACGGCGGAAGCGCATCCGGCGACCGCGCAGATGATGATCATGAATCCGCTCTCGGGCGGCGGCATCGCGAATCTGTTCTCGACGCACCCGGCGACGGAAGAGCGCGTCGCGCGTCTGATGGAGATGGCGCGCACGGGCCGCATCTGACGCGCCCGATGTCGTAACGAAGGCCGTTCCGGTTGGCGCCGGAGCGGCCTTTTTCGTGAACGGAGGCCGCCCGCCCGGGCGCGCGATCCCCTCAAGTTACAATCCCCGTTCACGCAAGCCGCGCGCTTGGCCGTCTCACCGTTTCCGTTTCTTCATGACCGACAAGCCTTCCCGCCGGCACACCGCCGCCCATCACCGCCTGAGCGTGCTGAAACTCGCGCCCGACTCGCTCGCGTTCGCGCTCGATTGCGCGGCGCAAGCCGTGGGCGCCGTGCGCGCGGGTTCGGCGCTGCCGGCCGCGCTGCAGACGGTCAGCGCGTCGGCGAAACACGCGGTGGCGCGCGGCGCGGTGCAGGACATCGCGTATCGCGCGATGCGCCGCCTCGCGCTCGCCGATGCGCTGCTGCACAAGCTCGTGAAGAAAGCGCCGCCGCCGCATGTGGCGAACGTGCTCGTCTGCGCGTTCACGCTGTTGACGGACGACGAAGCGCACGCGGCCTACGCGCCCTTTACCGTCGTCGATCAGGCCGTGAGCGCGATCGCCGCGCGCCGCGAATTCTCGTTCGCGAAGGGCCTGGTCAACGCCGTGCTGCGCAACTTCCTGCGCGAGCGCGACGCACTCATCGACGAAGCGCGCACGAATCCCGTGGCGCGCTGGAACTATCCGCAATGGTGGATCGACGCCGTGAAGCGCGGCCAGCCCGAAGCATGGGAACGCATCCTCGAAGCGGGCAACGCGCAAGGGCCGCTCACGCTGCGCGTGAATGCGCGGCACGCCAGCGTCGATGAATATCTCGCGCGCCTCGCGGACGTACATATCGATGCCGAAGCCGTGGGCCTGCACGCCGTGCGTCTGAAAACGCCGATGCCCGTCGAGCGCATTCCGGGCTTCGACGAAGGCGTCGTGTCGGTGCAGGACGCGGGCGCTCAACGCGCGGCGCAATTGCTCGACGTGAAGGACGGCATGCGCGTGCTCGACGCGTGCGCCGCGCCGGGCGGCAAAACGGGACATATTCTCGAACTCGCGAACGTCGAGCTGATCGCGCTCGAAAGCGATGCCGAGCGCGCGGGCCGCATCGAACAGAATCTGCAGCGCCTGAAACTCGACGCGCGGATCACGGTGGGCGATGCGGGCGATCCCGCGCAATGGTTCGACGGCGCGCCGTTCGATCGCATTCTCGCGGACGTGCCGTGCTCGGCGTCGGGCATCGTGCGGCGTCATCCGGATATCCGCTGGCTGCGGCGCGCGTCGGACATCGAAGCGCTGGTCGCCGAGCAGCGGCGCATCTTGAGCGCGCTGTGGCCGCTCGTCGCGAAGGGCGGCGAGTTGCTCTACGTGACGTGTTCCATCTTTCCCGAGGAGGGCGAAGATCAGGCCCGCTGGTTTGGAGCCGCGCATGAAGATGCGGTACGATTGGACGCGCCGGGGCAATTGTTACCGACAGCGGCGCGCGCGAGCGCGGGCGCGGTGCAAGACTCACCGGCCGGTACAAATATCGCGGACCACGACGGATTCTTCTACGCGCGCTTTCAGAAACGGTGACGATCAAACGCTTTTTTCCGCTTCGGCTCGCGGCTGTCATCTGGACTGCGCTGGCGCTCTGGCTGACGTTCATCGTGGCCGAACCCGCGTTTGCCGAGACGATCGCCGTGCAGCGTGCGTCGCTGCAGGCCGACAACGCCGGCTGGAGCCTCGACGCGCACTTCGACTTCGACCTCAACAACAGCCTCGAAGAAGCCGTGAACCGCAGCGTGCCGCTCTATTTCACAGTCGACTTCGCGCTGTCGCGGCCGCGCTGGTACTGGTTCGACGAAGAACCGGTCAACGTGTCGCAGAGCATCCGCCTTTCCTATCAGCCGCTCACGAACGAATATCGCGTATCGACGGGTGGCCTGCAGTTGCGTTTCGCGTCGCTGAATGAAGCGCTCGCGGTCATCAAGCATGTGACCTCGTGGCATGTCATCGATCGAAACCAGGTACATGGCGGCGAAACCTATACCGCATCGGTGCGCATGCAACTCGACATTGCATTGATGCCCAAGCCGTTCCAGATCGACGCGGTGAACAATCGCGACTGGAACCTCTCCTCGGACTGGAAGCGTTTTACTTTTACGGCGGCAGAACGTGCGAAATAGATTTCGACGCGGCCGCACGGACATGAAGAGTTTCGTCGTCCGGTTGCTGGTCTCCACGGTTGCGCTCACGGCGGTTCTGCTGCTCGTGATGCTCGCGCTCGCGAGCGCGAACACCGAGTTCTTCGACCGCTACTACGGCTGGCTCTATGCGGCGAACGTCGCGGTGGCGATCGTCTTCATGCTGATCGTCATCAGCCTGTTCATCATCATCGTGTCGCGCGTGAGGCAAGGGCGCTTCGGCACGCGATTGCTGGCGAAGCTCGCGTTCATCTTCGCGCTCGTCGGCGTGGTGCCGGGCGCGATCATTTACGTGGTTTCGTATCAGTTCGTGTCGCGCAGTATCGAATCGTGGTTCGACGTGAACGTCGAGACCGCGCTCACCTCGGGGCTGACGCTCGGGCGCGGCATGCTCGAAAACTCGCTGGCCGATTTCAAGAACCGCGGCCGGCAGATGAGCGACCAGCTCGCCAGCGCGGACCCGTCGAGCCTCACGCTTTCGCTGCTGCGTCTGCGCGATCAATACGGAGTGCAGGACGCGGTCGTGTTCGAGCGGCCACGCGATCAGTACAACCGCGAGGATCTGACGTCGGGTAACGGCTCGCTGCGGGTGTCGGGCCTGCGCACGGTCGCGCAGGCGTCGGGGAATTACTACGCGCTACTGCCGGCCAACGAGCCGACCGGAACGATGCTTAAGGCGGCGCAGGATCATCCATACGGCGCGATCGAAGGCGAGATCGACGGCGATCCGAAATCGAACGGGCCGAAGGGCGCGTTGCGGCTGCGCGTGATCACCAAGATTCCCGACCCGACGACCACGACCGAATTCCAGCATGTCGATCGCTTCCTGCAGATCGAGCAGCCCGTGAGTCAGGAACTCGCGCGCAATGCCGACGCCGTGCAGCGCGCCTACCGCGAGTATCAGGAGAAGCGGCTCGGGCGCACGGGTTTGCGCAAGATGTATATCGGCACGCTGACGCTCGCGCTGTTCCTCGCGACTTTCATCGCGATGATGCTCGCGCTCGCGCTGGGCAACCAGCTTGCGCGGCCCTTGTTCCTGCTCGCGCAGGGCACCAAGGAGGTGGCCGAAGGCGACTACACGCCCAAACGCGAGATCAATTCGCGCGACGAGCTGGGTTTTCTCACGCAGTCCTTCAACGCGATGACGCGACAGCTTTCCGAGGCGCGCGCGGCGGTCGAGAACAATCGTATCGCGCTGGAGCATTCGAAGGCGTATCTGGAAAGCATTCTCGCGAATCTGACGGCGGGCGTGTTCGTGTTCGACCGGCAATTCCGCCTGACTACCGCGAATCGCGGCGCGGACCGCATCTTCCGCCAGCCGTTCGGTGCGAAGCTCAATCAGCCGCTCGACCATATCGATGTCCTCGCCGAGTTCGGCGCGATGGTGAAAAAAGCGTTCGCGGAACGCGATGCGGCGGCCGTCGGCAGCGGTCATCCGATCGGCGATCGCGGTCACTGGCAACAGCAGGTCGCAGTGACGGTGCCCGGCGAGAACGAGCCGCTCACGCTGCTCGTGCGCGGCACGCAGTTGCTGAGCGTGACCGAAAGCGATTCCGATGACGCCGAAACGACCGGCTATGTCGTCGTGTTCGATGACATCTCCGATGTCATTTCCGCGCAGCGTTCGGTCGCGTGGGGCGAGGTCGCGCGGCGTCTCGCGCACGAGATCAAGAACCCGCTCACGCCCATTCAGCTTTCGGCGGAGCGCCTGCAGATGAAGCTCGCGGACAAGCTCGCGCCCACGGATGCCGACGTCCTCAAGCGCGCATCGACGACCATCGTGAATCAGGTGCAGGCCATGAAGCAGATGGTCGACGATTTCCGCGAATACGCGCGCACGCCGCCCGCGGTGCTCGGCAATCTGCAATTGAACGAACTCGTCGCCGAAGTGCTGACGCTGTACGGCATCGAGGACGGCAAGACGCCGATCAAGGTCGATCTCGCGAAGTTGCCCGTGATCCGCGGCGACGCGACGCAGATTCGCCAGGTGATCCACAACCTGCTGCAGAACGCGCAGGACGCGGTGGCGGAAGTCGCGGAGCCGCGCGTGCTGCTCGAAACGAGAACAGTAGAATATGGCGAGCCCGATGCAACGGGTCATGCGCGTGTCGCGGTTCGCCTGACGGTCTCGGACAACGGCTCGGGTTTTCCGGCGCGCATCCTTTCGCGTGCTTTCGAGCCTTACGTGACGACGAAAGCGAAGGGCACGGGTCTGGGACTTGCAACCGTGAAGAAGATCGTCGATGAGCACGGCGCGCGCATCGACATACGCAACCGTTCGAAGTCGGCGGATGTGATCGAGGGCGCGCAGATATCGATTCTGTTCCTCCAACTCGCGGACGATACCGCGGCGCCCGGCGCGACGCCTCCGGGGGCCGGAGCGGCCGCGAATCAGGGAACGACAAAAGCAACAGTGCAGACAAGGGCAGCGTAAATGGCAACCATCCTGGTGGTAGACGATGAAATGGGGATCCGGGAACTGCTCTCCGAGATCCTGAGCGACGAAGGCCATGTCGTGGAAGTGGCGGAAAACGCGCAGCACGCGCGCGACTACCGCTTGCAGCAGACGCCCGACCTCGTGCTGCTCGACATCTGGATGCCCGACACCGACGGCGTGACCCTGCTCAAGGAGTGGGCCGCGCAGGGCAAGCTCACGATGCCGGTGATCATGATGTCGGGGCATGCGACCATCGACACGGCTGTCGAAGCGACGAAGATCGGCGCGCTCAACTTCCTCGAAAAGCCGATCGCGCTGCAAAAGCTGCTGAAGGCCGTCGAACAGGGGCTCGCGCACGGCTCGGCGGCGGCGCCGGCCGCGATGGTGGCGAAGCCGCCGGCGAGCGTGAGCGCGTCCGGCGTGCCGGTGGCGGCCGCGTTGCCGACGGCCTCCGCGCTGAATGCATCGAACGATGTGTCGGCGAGCGGCGTGCCGCAGAACCAGACGGGCATGACGGCGTCCATCTCGTTCGATATCCCGTTGCGCGATGCGCGCGATGCGTTCGAACGCGCGTACTTCGAGTATCACCTCGCGCGCGAGAACGGCAGCATGACGCGCGTCGCGGAAAAGACCGGGCTCGAGCGCACGCACTTGTATCGCAAGCTGAAGCAGTTGGGCGTCGATCTCGGAAAGAACAAAAACGAGGTATGAACGCTTCCGTCTGAATATTTGCAGAAAAATGCGCCGAAGGGCTTGAGGGGCGCGATTCTCTCTGCTATAGTCTCACTTCTTCGTTGGCCCGGTAGCTCAGTTGGTAGAGCAGCGGATTGAAAATCCGCGTGTCGGTGGTTCGATTCCGCCCCAGGCCACCATAGTTTCAGGCAAAAAGCCCAGTCATTTGACTGGGCTTTTTGCTTGGCGCGCGCCGGGATTGCTTGCCTGCGGACAGGACGTCGCAGCCAAGCGCAAGCATTGCCCTCTTTTTTACAGTCAAAACGCAGTGAAAATCGAGTATTTCGGAAAAGGCGGATACTTTTGCTCTGACCCTGTTGAGAAAATGGGGAAAAATTCTTGAGGAGCAAAATTTGTCCGTTGTCACTGTCGTTTACTGCATCGATAAGGAATACGCACCATATGCTGCCGTATCCACATGTTCGTTGAACTCGAACACGCAATCCCCTCTTCGGGTTGTCTGGATTGTTCCCTGTGGAGATGAGGCGGACATCATTCCGATCGCAGGCGCCGTCGAGCAGAAAACGGGATTGTCGATCAGCGTGGTGGCGGCGTCGCTAGACCATTGCAGTAATTGGAAGGCTACTTTTTATTTTTCGCGCGCCATGTATCTGCGCCTGATGATTCCGGCAATGATTCAGGATTCGCGCGCCATCTATATCGATGCCGATACGCTCGTTCTGTCCGACCTCGGTCCGCTTTTCTCCATTGAAATGGGTGATAAATGGATCGCTGGCAGACTGGACCCTCAATCGGCGACCGCCGCGCATACCCTACCAAGAAGCCCCGGCGATCCGTACATCAACAGTGGCGTGATGCTCATGGATCTGGATGCACTCAGAAGAGACGACATGTTTGAAAAATCAAAAATCGTCTATCGGGAAAACGAGGAGAGGTTGTTTTTTCCCGATCAATGCCTGATCAATAAGTACGCGGACGGCCGTAAGATCGTGCTCGATACAAAATGGAACAGGATGGTGTTCGCGCCTGATTTTACCGATGCGGGGTTCAACGAAATGTTGGCAGCTGAAAATCCGGCTGTTCTTCATTTCGTTGGTGATGTCAAACCGTGGAAGGATAATTGCACGACTGCCGCGATTGTCGGCCTCTGGCGCCACTATGCCGCTCAGGGCCGAGTCGTGGACCGAGTCTCTGAATGTGCCTGATAGCGCCGACCGACCTCGGCGCCAGGAACTCGCTGTAACGCGCGTTTTGCAACGCCGGCCGCGCCCGAGCTCGGCGAACAACCCCGCTCCGTGATAAAATTCGCGTCGAATTAAGGACTTGCCTCGTCCTCGGACCCGCAAGTCCTTTTCTTTTCGACGCTCCGAATCGCTCGCTCATCCGTCTCACGTTCCGCTATCGGCGGCATAAAAGGCGTGCGCGTACGGGCGAGGGTCGCCGGCCTATACTGGACTCGCATACGTCGCGCCCGCAACGTGCCCCGGCAAAGTCCGGTCACTCCGACAGCCTGTGCGGCGCGCGACGCCTTCTCATTCACGGAGTACGGAGTTTTCACGGTGACTCGGATAGACGCTAAAGACAGCGCGCTCGTGCTGTTCTCCGGCGGCCAGGACTCGGCCACGTGCCTCGCCTGGGCGCTCGAACGCTACAAGACGGTCGAGACCCTCGGCTTCGATTACGGACAGCGGCATCGCGTGGAACTGGAATGCCGCGACGGCTTTCGCGCCGCGGTCGCGCGCGAGTTTCCGCAGTGGGCCGAGCGTCTGGGTGAAGATCACATGATCGATCTGTCCGTGCTCGGCGCGATCAGCGACACCGCGATGACCCGCGAGATCGAGATCCAGGCGACCGCGAACGGCCTGCCCAACACGTTCGTGCCGGGGCGCAATCTGCTGTTCGTGACGATCGCGGCGGCGGTGGCGTATCGGCGCGGATTGAAGGTGCTGGTCGGCGGCATGTGTGAGACGGATTTCTCAGGCTATCCGGATTGCCGCGACGACACGATGAAAGCGCTGCAGGTCGCGCTCAATCTGGGCATGGAAACGCGTTATGCGGTCGAAACGCCGCTGATGTGGCTCGACAAGGCCGACACCTGGCGGCTCGCGGAAACGCTGGGCGGCGAAGCGCTCGTCGAGTTGATCCGCATCGAAACGCACACGTGCTATGTCGGCGAGCGCGCCGAATTGCATGACTGGGGCTTCGGCTGCGGCCAATGTCCGGCCTGCAAACTGCGCAAGCGCGGTTATGAGGCGTATCGCGCGGGCGAGCAGGTCACCACCGCGCCGGTTTGATTTTTACGACGGGTTTTACGAGGCAGACAGGGCAGTCATGACGTATGCGGTAAAGGAAATCTTCTACACGTTGCAGGGCGAAGGCGCCAATGCCGGGCGCCCGGCCGTGTTTTGCCGTTTCGCGGGCTGCAACCTGTGGTCGGGGCGCGAGGAAGATCGCGCGGACGCGGTCTGCCAGTTCTGCGATACGGATTTCGTCGGCACGGACGGCGAGAACGGCGGCAAGTACAGGACGCCAGCGGAGCTCGTCGCAAAGATCGCATCGCTGTGGCCGGAAGGCGCGGGGCACAGGTTCGTCGTCTGTACGGGCGGCGAGCCGATGCTGCAGATCGACCAGCCGTTCGTCGATGCGCTGCACGACGCGGGCTTCGAAATGGCGATCGAGACCAACGGCTCGCTGCCGGTGCTCGAGAGCATCGACTGGATTTGCGTGAGCCCGAAGGCCGACGCGCCGCTCGTCGTGACGAAGGGCAATGAACTGAAAGTCGTGGTGCCGCAGGACAACCAGCGTCTTGCGGAATACGAGAAGCTCGATTTCGAGTACTTTCTCGTGCAGCCGATGGACGGCCCGTCGCGCGACATCAACACGAAGCTGGCGATCGACTGGTGCAAGCGCCATCCGAAGTGGCGCCTGTCGATGCAGACGCACAAATACCTGAACATCCCCTGAATATAAGACGGTCAGCCGACGTGCAGACGATTACCCGAAAACTCGAATTCGATGCGGGCCACCGCATCCCCGATCACCGCAGCCAGTGCCGCAATTTGCACGGCCATCGCTACGTGCTCGAAATCACGCTGCAAGGCGACCTCGTCGACGTGGAAGGCGCGCCCGATCGCGGCATGGTGATGGACTTCGCCGACGTGAAAGCGCTCGCGATGGAGCATCTCGTCAACAAGTGGGACCACGCGTTCATCGTCTATGAAGGCGATGTCAAAGTGCGCGAATTCCTCCAGACGCTGTCGGATCACAAGACCGTCGTGCTGGATCGCATTCCGACTGTCGAGAACCTCGCGGCGGTCGCGTTCAACATTCTCGCGAACGTCTACGACGCGCATTACGGCGTCAATCTCAAGCTCAATCGCGTGCGTTTGTACGAAACGCCGAACTGCTGGGCCGACGTCGAGCGCAACTGAGGCGCGCCCAAGGCACGCCCGGCGCGTGCGCTTCTGGCACGGTATGATCGTCCGATGAGTCGCCCGCCATCCGAGGCGACGAGACACGGAGCGCGCATGCCGTCACTTCTTCCGTCGTTTTCTCTGCCGCGACCGCGTGCGGTCATCCTTCGACCCAACGAAGGGACCGCGCGATGAGCACATTCACCAATCCCCTCAAGCAGCGCCTCTCCGAAACGGGCACCCTGTTCGGCCTGTGGCTGTCGCTCGGCAGCGCCGATGCCGCCGAAGCCCTCGCCCACGCGGGTTTCGACTGGCTCTGCATCGACATGGAACACTCGCCGAACGATAGCGCCGATGTCGTCGCGCAGTTGCGCGCGATCGCGGCCGCGCATCTGCCGAGCGAGCCGATCGTGCGCGTGCCGGCCAACGAAGGCTGGCTCGTGAAGCGCGCGCTCGATGCCGGCGCGCGCACGCTCATGTTCCCGAACGTGCAGTCGGCGGAAGAGGCGGCGCGCATCGTCCGGCTCACCCAGTATCCGACCACGGCGGCGCTGGATGGCTTGCGCGGCGTCGCGGGCGCGGTGCGCGCGGCGGCATACGGCATGCGTCGCGACTACATGGCGGGCGCGAATGCGCAGATCGCGACGATCGTGCAGATCGAATCCGTGGCGGCGCTCGAAGCCGTCGACGAGATCGCCGCGACGCCGGGCATCGACTGCCTGTTCATCGGCCCTGCGGACCTCGCGGCGAGCCTCGGTCATCTCGGCGACGGCAAGCATCCCGACGTGCAGGCGGCGATCACGAAAATCGTCGATGCGGCGAATCGCGCGGGCATCGCGAGCGGCATCTTCGCGCTCGATGCCGCGAGCGCGCGGCAGTACGCGCAGGCGGGCATCAAGCTCGTCGCGATCGGCGCGGATGTGATGTGGCTCTTGAAGGCGACGCGCCAGGCGTTGCAGGAGGCGAGATCATGAAATCCGCGATAGCGTCGGTCGTCGCAGCGGTGAGCCTCTCGATATCGGCGGGCGCGGCCCACGCCGACAACGCGCCCAAGCCGACCGACATCGCGACGCAGAACGCCGTCGCCGACTACAACGCGGGCAATCTCGTCGCGGCGCGTTCGGAGTTTCGCCGTGCGGCGCAGCGCGGCAGCCGGCTCGCCGAATTCAACTACGCGATGATGCTGCTCAATGGCGAAGGCGGCGCGGCGGACGTGCCGGAGGGCAAGAAGTGGCTGCGCCGCGCCGCCGACGCTAACATGACGCACGCGCAATACGTGTACGGCAAGATGTACGACGACGGCCAGTTCGTCGAGAAAGATCCGGCGGAGGCGCATCGCTGGTTCCTGCGCGCGGCGAACCAGGGCCATGTGCAGGCCGAACTGGCGCTCGCGAACCAGTTTCTCGACGGACGCGGCACCGCGCGCGACAACGTGCAGGCGTTCGCCTGGTACAAGAAGGCAGCGGAAGGCGGCGACATGACGGCGCAATACGTCGCGGGTTCGTTCTACGAGCGCGGCGGCGACGGCGTCGAGCGCAATCTGAATGTGGCGCGCGCGTATTACGCGGCGGCGGCCGCGCAGGGCGATCCGGCCGCCAAGCTCAAATATCTGCAACTGAGCGCCGAACTCGAGCAGCAAAAGCCGCAGTGAAGCGCGTCGGCAAACAAAAAAGCCGCGGACGAATCCACGGCTTTGGCTTTGACGCGAGCGATCATCGCTAACTCTGCATCAACCTCTTTTGCCGCGCGACGCTCATGATCAGCCCGGCCGCGACGCCGAGCGTCGTCAGCGCGGTGCCGCCGTAGCTCATGAACGGCAGCGGCACGCCGACCACGGGCAGAATCCCGCTCACCATGCCGATGTTGACGAACGCGTAAGTGAAGAACGCGAGCGTGAGCGATCCGGCCAATAATCGCCCGAAGAAGGTCGCGCCGTTCGCCGCGATATACAGCCCGCGCGCGATCAGCGCCATATAGAGGAAAAGCAGCACGAGTCCGCCCGCGAGCCCGAACTCCTCGGCGTACACGGCGAAGATGAAGTCGGTGTGCTTTTCGGGGATGAATTCCAGATGGGCCTGCGTGCCTTTCAGCCAGCCCTTGCCGAGCGTGCCGCCGGAGCCGATCGCGATCACCGCCTGAATCGTGTGGAAGCCTTTGCCGAGCGGATCGGAGGTCGGGTCGAGCAGCGTGCAGATGCGGTGTTTCTGGTAGTCGTGCATCATCGGCCAGACGACATCGGGTTGACAGATCTTGTCCTGAAACACCGCTATACTCGCCACCGCGATGACCGCCGCCACGAGCACCGGCAGGATCAGCTTGAAACTCAATCCGGCGAAATAAATGACGAACATGCCGGCCGCGAACACGAGCACCGCCGTGCCCAGGTCGGGCTGCTTCGCGATCAGGCCAACCGGCAGCATCAGAATCAGAAATCCGACGATGTAATCCCACCAGCGGATATTGCTTTCGCGTTTCTGGTAGTACCACGCGAGCATCAATGGCATCGCGATCTTCATGATTTCCGACGGCTGGATCACCACGCCGACATTGAGCCAGCGTTTCGCGCCCTTGCGCGTCAGCCCGAACGCGGCGACAGCGATCAGTAACGCGACGCCGACCGTATAGAGCGGCACCGCGAACCGCATCAGCATTTGCGGCGGGATGTTGGCGAGCACCCACATCAGGCCGAAGGTCAGCATGATGTTGCGAAGCTGGTCTTCGACGCGCCCGGGCATGTCGAGACTCGCGCTGTACAGCGTCACGATGCCGACGCACAGCAGCAGGAACACGATGAGCGCGAGCGGCTTGTCGAACCCCGCGAACATGCGCTTGGCGCGGTCGAGCATTTCGCGCTTGTCGAATTGCATGTGCAGTTGCATGGCGGTTTTCCTTTACTCGTCGATGCCGCCGGACGGCGCGAGAACGCGCACAGCGTCGTTTTCATTGCCGCGCACCATGGTGGGCGTCGGCTCGGCCGGGCGTTTTTTTGGCGCGGGCGCGCGGCCCGGCGTCGACGCGGGAAGCGCGGCGGCAGGCGGCGCGGATGCGGCGCGCGGCGTCGAGGGTTTCGGGGCGGAAGCCGCGAGCGGCGGCGCGATAATCGACTTCGCGACAGCCGGATTCGACGCGGCCTGCGGCGAAAACGCCGGCGACGAATTCGCGACCGACGCAGGCAACGCGACGGCTGCGGGCGATTGCGTGCCGCCGATCATCGGCAGACCGGTATCTTCCGTCGCCGATGCCGCCGCGGCAACCGCGGCCGCCTGTGCGCCCGGCTTCATGCGGTCGATCAGATAGTAGTCGAGCACCTTGCGCGCGATCGGGCCGGCGGACTCCGCGCCCCAGCCGCCGTTTTCGACGATCAGCGCGAGCGCGATCTTCGGCTGCTCGGCGGGCGCGAATGCGATGAACAGCGCGTGATCGCGCAGATGTTCGGCGAGCGCGTGCCCCTTGTAGTTCGCGCCCTGCAACGAATAGACCTGCGCCGTGCCGGTCTTGCCCGCCGCCAGATACGGCGCGCCCGCGAACACCTTCGCCGCCGTGCCGTTGGTGACGACGCCTTCCATCGCGCGCTTGATGAAATCCACGTCTTTCTGTTGCACCGGGATCTTGTCGCTCGGATCGCGCACGACGGCGCGCGTCGCCTTCGAGATCGGATTTTCGATATCGCGCACGAGGTGCGGCTTCATCACGACGCCGTTGTTCGCGAGCGTCGCCGTGGCGTGCGCGAGTTGCAGGATCGTGAACGAGTTGTAGCCCTGACCGATGCCGAGGCTGATCGTTTCGCCTTCATACCAGCGCTGCTGCTCGGGCTTACGATACGCCTTGCGCTTCCATTCGGTCGACGGGAGAATGCCGCGCGCCTCGCCAGCGATATCGATGCCGGTGATCTGTCCGAAGCCCCACGGCTTCATGAAGCCGGCCATCGCATTCACGCCGAGATCGCGCGCGAGCATGTAGAAGTAGGTGTCGTTCGACACGACGATCGCGCGGTTCATGTCGACCCAGCCCTGGCCCGAGCGCACGTCGTTGCGGAACGTGTGGCCGCCGAAGGTGAAGTAGCCCGGATCCTGAAAGCCCCAGCCCGGCGTGCGCTTGTGCAGCGTCAGCGCGGCGAGCGCCATGAACGGCTTGTACGTCGAGCCCGGCGGATACGTGCCGTGCAGCGGACGATTCAGGAGCGGGTGATCCGGCGAATTGTTGAGGGCGTCCCAGGTTTGCTGATCGATGCCGTCGACGAACGAATTCGGGTCGAAGCTCGGCGCGGAGACGAACGCGAGCACGTCGCCGGTGGAGGGCTCGATCGCGACGAGCGCGCCGCGCTTGCCCGCGAACGCCTGCTCCGCGACCTGCTGCAAGCCGATATCCAGCGACAACTGAAGGTTGTTGCCCGGCGTCGCCTGCGTGCGCGACATCGTGCGCACCGGCCGGCCGCCCGCCGTCACTTCGACTTCCTCGAAACCGGTCAGACCGTGCAACTCGGTCTCATAGCTCTGCTCGACGCCGATCTTGCCTACGTAGTCCGTGCCCTTGTAATTGTTGGCGTCGAGGCGCGGATCGTAGTGATCCGAGCTTTCGTCGTTGGCGTCGCTCGCGTCGTCGATGCGCTCCTGATCGCGCTGCGAGATCCGGCCGATGTAGCCGATCACATGCGCGGCGGTCGCGCCGAGCGGATACTGGCGGAACAGGCGCGCCCGCACTTCGACGCCCGGAAAGCGAAAGCGCTGCGCCGTGAACTTCGCCACTTCCTCATCGGTGAGGCGCGTGCGGATCGGCAGGCTTTCGAAATTCTTCGAGTCTTCGAGCACCTTCTTGAAACGCCGGCGGTCGCGCGCGTCGATCGGAATGACCTGCGAGAGTTCGTCGATGGTTTCGTCGAGCGTGCCGTTGATCTTCGAACGCGTGATTTCGAGCGTATAGGCGGAATAGTTCTTCGCCAGCACGACGCCGTTGCGGTCCGTGATGATGCCGCGGTTCGGCACGATCGGCGCGACGGAAATGCGGTTTTCGTTCGCCTGCAACGAGTATTTGCTGAAGTGCCAGACCTGCAGATACAGAAAGCGCAGCCCGATCAGCCCGAAGCAGACGAACACGAACAGTCCCGCCGCCGCGACGCGCAGGCGGAACTTCGACAACTGTTGCTCGGTGTTCTTTATTTCGGTCATGCAGCTTTCGCGGTTTGCTCGCGATTCAAGTGTAGTTCGCGCGCGGCGGTTTATTCGGTGACCCGGCGCCGCGCGGTCGCGCTCAGATCGGGCGCGTGTCGTCCGGATCGGCGGCGCGGCGTTGCGGCATCAGCAAGAGGAAGCTCGCGATCGGCCAGAGCAGCGCTTCGACGAATCCGTTGACCAGATAACTCCAGCCGGGAAACGCCGCGCCCGTCATCAGGCGGATGATGAACGGCACGAGATGCGCGCCCACCAGCAGCGGCGCCACGACGAACATCTGCACCGGCAGCGAGATCCACAGCACGCGGCGGTGGATGGTGATCGCGCCGTACGAAAGTAGCGTGTAAGCCAGCGCGTGCTCGCCGAGCAGATTCGCGTTATGGACGTCCATCAGAATGCCGAGCATGAACGCGATGCCCATGCCGACCTTGCGCGGCTGATGCACGTTCCAGAACAGCAGCACGAGCGCGACGAAATCCGGCACGCCGATGAGCCGTCCCCACGGCATCAGATTCAGCAGAAACGCAGCGGCGAGACTGAACGTGATGAAGTACGGATTGACCGGCTGCAGGATGTATTGCGGACGGTTCATCGCGCGGCTCCCGAGGATGCGGGCTTCGGCGCATTCGCCTTCTTCGACGGCTTCGCCGCCGCGCTCGATGCCGCCTTGGGTGCGGCCGCTTTCGCCGGAGGAGCCTCGGCGGGCTTCGCCGCCGTTGCGGCCGCAGCCGGCGCGGACGCCGCCGCAGCCGCCGATGCGCCGCTTGCGCCCGCCGCAGCCGCCGCCTTGGGTGTGGCTTTCTTCTTGCCCTTGTTTTCCTTCGCTTCCTTGGCGGCCGCGGCCGCTTCGACTTCGATCGGATTGGGCGGCACGTTCAGGTTGTAGTGCAGCACGAGCAGCTGGCGCGCGCCGCGCACCGCCGCGATCGGCACGCAGACGACGCGCGCGAACGCAGTGTCCGCCTGTTTGTCGACGCGCAGCACCTTCGCCACCGGCAAGCCCGGCGGATAGATGCCGTCGAGGCCGCTCGTCACGAGTTCGTCGCCGGCTTGCACGTCGGCGCTGATCGGCACGAAGCGAAGATCGAGCGTATCGCCTTTCGGCGTGCCGTAGATCACGCTGCGCAAGCCGGTGCGCGCGATCTGCACGGGGACGGCCTGATCCTTGTCGCTGAGCAGCGTGACTTCCGATTGCAACGGAAACACGCGCGTGACCTGGCCGATCACACCGTCTTCGGTGACGACCGGCGCGCCGTCCTGGATATTTTGCTGCGAACCCTTGCCGATCACGACTTTCTGCGTGAACGGATCGCGCGTGTCGTACTGGATTTCGGCGGGCGTCTCTTCGGTGCTCGCGCGCGATTGCAGATTGAGCAGCGCGCGCAGATGCGCATTCTCGATGGCGAGCTGCGCCGCATCGCCTGCCTTCACGGAAAGCTCCAGGTTTTTATCGGCGAGCTTCGCGTTTTCGCTGCGCAGCGTCGCGCTGGTCACGGCGAGGTCGGCCGCGCCCATGAAGATGTCGCGCGGCACGAGCGCCGCGCGCTGCAACGGATAAAGCCCCGCGCCGAGCATGCCGCGAACGATTTCCAGCGTGCTGAAGCGGGCGTCCGAGATCAGCAACGCGATGGCGAGCACCACGAAGAAAATCAGGCGCGCGAGCGCGGAGGGGCCTTGCTTGAAGAGTGGCGGCGGACTGTATTCCATGGTCGGCGCCGAGGGCGTGAACGGATGGATCGATGCTGCAGGTTATCTCGCCGGCGGCGAGACCTGCCCTACGCTGTTCCGACAACGGCCCGGACAGAAGCCGGGCCGTGCGCGCGTCGCGTTACGCGGGTGCTTTTGGCTCTCGCGTCGAAGACCGTCACGCCCGGAGAAACAAGGGCGAAAGCCTTCAGCAGGGAGATCACTCGTACGAGAAGATGCTGCCGAGCTTGTCCATGCGCTCGAGCGCCATGCCCGAGCCGCGCACCACGCAGGTCAGCGGGTCTTCGGCGACCAGCACCGGCAGGCCCGTTTCTTCCGCGAGCAGGCGGTCCAGGTCGCGCAGCAGCGCACCGCCGCCCGTCAGCATCATGCCGCGCTCGGCGATGTCCGCGCCGAGTTCCGGCGGCGTCTGTTCCAGCGCGATCTTCACCGACGACACGATCTGGTTCAGCGGGTCCGTCAGCGCTTCGAGAATTTCATTGCTCGAGATAGTGAAGCTGCGCGGAATGCCTTCGGACAGATTGCGGCCCTTGACTTCCATTTCCTTCACTTCGGAGCCGGGGAACGCCGAACCGATTTCCTTCTTGATGGCTTCGGCGGTCTGTTCGCCGATCAGCATGCCGTAGTTGCGGCGGATG
This sequence comes from Caballeronia pedi, assembly GCF_001544915.2. Classification (GTDB taxonomy): domain Bacteria; phylum Pseudomonadota; class Gammaproteobacteria; order Burkholderiales; family Burkholderiaceae; genus Caballeronia; species Caballeronia pedi. The sequence goes on from NZ_FCOE02000004.1 coordinate 352,864, forward strand.
TAGTTGACGATGGCCTCGTCGAACTTGTCGCCGCCGACGCGCACGGAGCCCTTGTACACGATGCCGCCCAGCGAGATGACGCCGACTTCCGTCGTGCCGCCGCCGATGTCGACGACCATCGAGCCCGTTGCTTCCGACACCGGCAGGCCCGCGCCGATGGCTGCGGCCATCGGTTCTTCGATCAGATAGACCTGCGACGCGCCCGCGCCGTGCGCCGCTTCCTTGATGGCGCGGCGTTCGACCTGCGTGGAACCGCACGGCACGCAGATGATGATGCGCGGCGAAGGCGAGAACATGCGGGATTCGTGAGCGGTCTTGATGAACTGCTTGATCATCTGCTCGGTGACGGTGAAGTCGGCGATCACGCCGTCTTTCATCGGGCGGATCGCCTCGATGTTGCCCGGCACTTTGCCGAGCATCTGCTTGGCTTCCTTGCCGACCGCCTGAATGGTCTTCTTGCCGTTGGGGCCGCCTTCCTGGCGAATGGAAACGACCGAAGGCTCGTCGAGGACGATGCCCTTGCCGCGCATGTAGATCAGCGTGTTGGCGGTACCGAGGTCAATCGCCAGGTCGTTGGAAAAATAGCTGCGCAAAAAACCGAACATTCAAAAATCCTGTCTCGCTGGGTGGCCGTTCGTCGCGAGGAGCGCCGGGGACGGCAGCGGAAAAAATAACGGATTGCAAGGGCGGCGAACGCTCGCCGTGAAGTGCAATTCCGGGAAGAAATCTACCGCAGAATGGAACGCTGCACGCAAACGTTTCTCGCAATTCACTGATTCAGGGAGAAAGCCGCTGACAAGCCGTTCCAGAGGTGAGTCGAACGTGTAATGATACCTTATAATTTGTGGGTATCTATAGGAAAAGGATGGCACTTTTGACCATCGCCAGCCCTGCTTCCGTAAGCTCCTTTCGAGATCGTAACTCGCTGTCACAGCGAAGGTTTTCGAGATTGGGGCCGTCCACGTTTTCTCCGGTGATTCCATGTCTTTGACCCTGACCGACGTAAAACGCATCGCGCATCTGGCGCGGCTCGAATTGCCCGACCACGAAGCCGAACCCACGCTTGCACGGCTCAACGACTTTTTCGGTCTCGTCGAGCAGATGCAGGCCGTCGACACGACCGGTATCGAACCGCTCGCACACCCGATCGAACAGATCGAGGAAGTCGCGCTTCGTCTGCGTGACGACGCTGTCTCAGAGCGCGTCGAACGCGAAGAGTTCCAGCGATCCGCGCCTGCCGTGCAAGACGGGCTCTATCTCGTGCCGAAGGTGATCGAGTAACGGTCGACAATCCAGCGATACCGCGCGCGGGAATGAAGACCGCGCTCATCAGGGAACTGCAATGCATCAAAAAAGCTTGACCGAACTGCGCGCCGCGCTCGACTCGAAGGAGATCTCCGCGGTCGAACTGGCGCAGTCGTATCTGCAACGCATCGAGGCCGCGAAGGCGCTGAATGCGTTCATCGGCATCGATCGCGAGCTCACGCTCGAACAGGCAAAAGCCGCCGATGCCCTCATCGCGCAGGGCAACGCCGGCGCGCTCACCGGTCTGCCGGTCGCGCACAAGGACGTGTTCGTCACGCGCGGCTGGGCGTCGACGGCCGGTTCGCACATGCTCGAAAACTACGCGAGCCCGTTCGACGCGACCGTGGTCGATCGTCTGAAGCACGCCGGCATGGTGTGCCTCGGCAAGACCAACATGGACGAGTTCGCGATGGGCTCGTCCAACGAGAATTCGTACTTCGGCGCGGTGAAGAATCCGTGGGACCTGAAAGCCGTGCCGGGCGGTTCGTCGGGCGGTTCGGCCGCTGCCGTGGCCGCGCGCCTCGCGCCCGCCGCGACCGGCACCGACACCGGCGGCTCGATCCGCCAGCCCGCGTCGTTCACCGGCATCACGGGCATCAAGCCGACTTACGGCCGCGTGTCGCGCTACGGGATGATCGCGTTCGCGTCGTCGCTGGACCAGGGCGGCCCGATGGCGCAAACCGCCGCCGACTGCGCGCTGCTGCTCAACGCGATGTCCGGCTTCGACGAGCGCGACTCGACCAGCCTGCAACGCGAGAACGAAGACTACACGCGCCATATCGGCAAAACGTGGAACGGTTCCGATGATGCAAGCAAGCCGTTGAAAGGCCTGCGCATCGGCATGCCGAAGGAGTACTTCGGCGCCGGACTCGCGGACGACGTGCGCGCGTCCATCGACGCGGCGTTGAAGCAATACGAAGCGCTCGGCGCGACGCTCGTCGAGGTGTCGCTGCCGCAGACCGAGCTGTCGATTCCCGTGTACTACATCATCGCGCCGGCGGAGGCTTCGTCGAACCTGTCGCGCTTCGATGGCGTGCGCTACGGGCATCGCGCGGCCGAATACCGCGATCTGCTCGACATGTATAAGAAGTCGCGTGCGGAAGGCTTCGGGCCGGAAGTGAAGCGGCGAATTCTGGTTGGCACGTATGTGCTATCGCACGGCTACTACGACGCGTACTACCTGCAGGCGCAGAAGATTCGCCGCATCATCGCGCGCGACTTCCAGGAAGCGTTCAAGCAGTGCGACGTCATCATGGGACCGGTCGCGCCGACGGTCGCGTGGAATCTCGGCGAGAAGGCCGACGATCCCGTGCAGATGTACCTCGCCGATATCTACACGCTGTCCGTCAGTCTCGCGGGCTTGCCCGGCATGAGCGTGCCGTGCGGCTTCGGCGCGGGCGCGAACGCGGATCGCCCGGTCGGGCTGCAGATCGTCGGCAACTATTTCAACGAAGCCCGGATGCTCCAGGTCGCCGACGCGTTCCAGCGCGCGACCGACTGGCACCGCAAGGCACCATCGGCATCGGGAGTGTGAACATGCAGTGGGAAGTCGTCATCGGTCTGGAAACGCACGCGCAGCTTTCCACCGTCTCCAAGATTTTCTCGGGCGCGCCCACCCAGTTCGGCGCGAGCCCGAACTCGCAGGCGAGTCCCGTCGATCTCGCGCTGCCCGGCGTGCTGCCGGTGATGAACCGCGGCGCCGTCGAGCGCGCGATTCGCTTCGGGCTGTCGATCGGCGCGCATATCGCACCGCGCAGCATCTTCGCGCGCAAGAACTACTTTTATCCGGATCTTCCGAAGGGCTATCAGATCAGCCAGTACGAGATTCCGGTCGTGCAGGGCGGTCAGATCACGATCCAGGTTCCGGCCAATGAAAAAGCGGGCAAGGAAGCGTATTCGAAGACCGTCAATCTGACGCGCGCGCATCTCGAAGAAGACGCGGGCAAGTCGCTGCACGAAGACTTCGCGGGCATGACGGGCATCGACCTGAACCGCGCGGGCACGCCGCTGCTCGAGATCGTCACGGAGCCGGAAATGCGCAGCGCGGCGGAAGCGGTCGCGTATGCGAAGGCGCTGCACGGACTCGTCGTGTGGCTCGGCATCTGCGACGGCAACATGCAGGAAGGCTCGTTCCGCTGCGACGCGAACGTGTCGGTGCGGCCGGTCGGCCAGAAGGAGTTCGGCACGCGCGCGGAAATCAAGAATCTGAACTCGTTCCGCTTTCTCGAAGAAGCGATTCAATTCGAAGTGCGCCGTCAGATCGAGCTGATCGAGGACGGCGGCACCGTGGTTCAGGAAACGCGTCTCTACGATCCGGACAAGCGCGAAACGCGTTCGATGCGCAGCAAGGAAGACGCGCACGATTACCGCTATTTCCCGGACCCGGATCTGATGCCGCTCGTGATCGAGGAAAGCTGGATTGCGCGCGTGAAGGGCGAACTGCCCGAGCTGCCGGCGGACATGCAGAAGCGTTTCGTCGACACGTACGGTCTGACGCCGTATGACGCGGGCGTGCTGACTTCGTCGAAGGCGATGGCGTCGTACTTCGAAGCGCTCGTGCAGAAGGCGGGCGCGAACCAGGCGAAGATCGCCGCGAACTGGATCATGGGCGACGTCTCCGCGCAACTGAACCGCGAATCGCTCGATATCGGCGAGTCGCCGGTGTCTGCCGCGCAGCTCGCGCTGATCGTGCAGCGCATCGCCGACGGCACGATCTCCAACAAGATCGCGAAGGACATCTTCCAGACGATCTGGGAAGAAAAGGCGACGGACGAAGGCGCGGCGGATCGCATCATCGATGCGAAGGGCCTGAAGCAGATTTCCGACACCGGCGCGCTCGAAGCGATCATCGACGAAGTGCTCGCGGCGAACCAGAAATCGGTCGAGGAATTCCGCGCGGGCAAGGAGAAGGCGTTCAACGCGCTGATCGGCCAGGCGATGAAAGCGACCAAGGGCAAGGCGAATCCGCAGCAAGTGAACGAGTTGTTGAAGAAAAAGTTATCCTGATAGGGCCTTCAGGGGCATTCCTCCGCGTAAGCGGAGATAGACCGAAGTTATCCTGACAGCGTGTCCCCAACGGGATGAACGGGCTGCTGCCGGTTAAGCCTGGCAGCGGCCCGTTTTCATTAGACGACGGTAAAAAAATGGCAAAGAAACCCGAACTCGACGACTTTCGCGTACCGTTCTTCGACGCCGGCAAGAAACTGAAGCCGTTCGACCTGAGCGCGATCGACCCGTCCGCGAAGCCATTTTCCAGCGGCGCGAAGGAAGAAGACCGAGAACGCCTCGCCGCGATCGGCGCGCAACTCGATGACCTTCAGGAGAAGCTCCACGCGCAGCGTCGCCAGCGCGTGCTGCTGGTGCTGCAAGGCATGGACACGAGCGGCAAGGACGGCACCGTGCGCGCGGTGTTTCACGATGTCGATCCGCTCGGGTTGCGCATCGTGCCGTTTCGCGCGCCGTCGGAACGCGAGGCCGCGCACGACTTCCTGTGGCGCGTGCACGCGCAGGCGCCGCAGGCCGGCGAATTCGCGATCTTCAATCGCAGCCACTACGAAGACGTGCTCGTGCCGCGCGTGCTGAAGCAGATCGATGCCGATCAATGCGAGCGTCGCTATCGCCACATTCGCGCGTTCGAGTCGCTGCTTGCGGACAGCGGCACGACCATCGTCAAATGCTTTCTGCATATTTCGAAGGACGAGCAGCGCGAGCGTTTGCAGGCGCGCATCGACGATCCGACCAAGCACTGGAAGTTCGACGTCTCCGATCTCGAAGCGCGCAAGCAGTGGAGCGACTATCAGGCCGCGTACGCGGACGCGCTCGGCGCGACGTCGACGGAATACGCGCCGTGGTACATCATTCCGGGCAATTCGAAGACGCATCGCAACGTGATGGTCGCGGAACTGCTGTTGCGCACGATGCAGGACATGAAGCTCGAATTCCCGCCGGCCAAGGAATCGCTCAAGGGCGTGAAGGTCGACTAAACGAAATCGATAAAAAGGAAGCAAGCGTATGTTTCGCGTGATTACCGCCAATCTCAACGGCATCCGTTCGGCCGCCAAGAAAGGTTTCTTCGACTGGTTCGGCGAGCAGAAATCCGACGTCGTCTGCGTGCAGGAAATCAAGTGCTCGCAAGACGATCTGACGCCGGAATTCCTCGCGCCGCACGGCTTTCAGGGCTATTTCCAGCACGCGGTGAAGAAGGGCTACAGCGGCGCGGGTCTCTACACGCGTCATGAGCCGGATGACGTGATCATCGGCTTCGGTTCGGAAGAGTTCGATCCGGAAGGGCGCTACGTGGAAGCGCGCTTCGGGAAACTTTCCGTGGTGTCGGTGTATGTGCCGTCGGGGTCGAGCGGCGACGAGCGTCAGCAGGCGAAGTACCGCTTCATGGACGAGTTCATGCCGCATCTCGACGCGCTTTCGAACGAGCGCGAAGTGATCCTGTGCGGCGACGTGAATATCGTGCACAAGGAAATCGACATCAAGAACTGGAAGAGCAATCAGAAGAACTCCGGCTGCCTGCCGGAAGAGCGAGCATGGCTCACCAGGCTCTTCGACGACGTCGGTTATGTCGACGTGTTCCGCACAATCGATCAGCGTCCCGAGCAGTACACGTGGTGGAGCAATCGCGGTCAGGCGTATGCAAAGAACGTCGGGTGGCGGATCGATTATCAGATCGCGACGAAGGAAGTCGCCGCGACCGCGAAGAAGACGTCGATTTTCAGGGACATCAAGTTCAGCGACCACGCGCCGCTGACTATTGATTACGACTGGAAGATCGCGAAGGCGAAGAAGTAAGGCTAGCGGCCGGACTTCTTGAACCGCCCCATCCCCGCATAGTTGGGCAACTGATCGATAGTCTTGCCCACCGCCTTCGCATATAGCGGCATCATGTCCGACATCCGCTTGAGCAGGTCCTGCCTGCGATCCGGCCCATACGGATGCAGCCACACGAAGCCGTCGTCCGCGCGCCGCGTTCCCGAATCGATCTTGTTCCACAACGTGACGGCCGCGCGCGGATCATAGCCCGCGCGCGAGGCGATCTCGCTGCCGATCACATCGGCTTCCGTTTCGTCGGCGGGGGAATAGCGCATCGACAGCAATTGATCGCCGATATCCGGCTGCTGCGACGCATAGTTCGAGAAGCCGAAAAGCTGCGGCATCGTGCCCGCGCTCAACTGCGCCGCCTGCTGTCTGCCGAGCCGCTCGCGCGCATGCTCGCGCAACGCGTGCGCGATTTCATGGCCGATCATCATGCCGATCTCGTTGTCGTTCAGACGCAGTTTGTCGATGAGCCCGCTATACACGACGATCTTCCCGCCCGGCAGGCACACCATGCGCTCTTCGGGCGACTTGATGACGTTGATTTCCCACTTCCAGTTCTTCGCGCGATCGTTCCACTTGAGCGCGAACGGAATCTCGTGATTCGCGATCTCGCGCACGCGTTTCACGAGCGGGTTGTCATCGGGCAGCAGCGTCTTGTTGCGCTCGGCATCGTGTATGACCTGCCTGTATTCATCCGCCGACTGCGCTTCGAGCGTCGCGGGCGGAATCAGGTTGCGAAAGAGCGCCGTGTTGCCGAAGCGGATCTGGTTGTTCGGCGCGGAGTACGGCGGCGGCGTCTTCTGCTCGTCCTGGCCATGCGCGAACAAAGGCGCGAGCGACGCCAATGCCATTGCGCAAACCGAGGCGCGAAGCTTGCAAGAAACCGTCATCGTTGAGTTCTCCAGGGCGCGATTTTCGGCAACAGTAACATGCCCGGAATGGACAGCGCGACGCAGATCAGGAAGTATGAAAACCACCCGGTTTCATTGACGATATAGCCGCTGCCCGCCGCGGCGAAGGTGCGCGGCACCGCCGCGAGGCTCGTGAAGAGCGCGAATTGCGTCGCGGTATAGCGCGGGTCCGTCGTGCTCGCGATATACGCGGTGAAGGTGGCGAGCGTGAGACCCGTCGCGAAGGTTTCGAAGCCGTACAGCACGCCGAGCGCCAACGGCGACGGCCCGATCTTCGCCAGCCACGCGAAGCCCACCGTTGCGACGATCTGCAGAATGCCGAAGATCCACAGTCCGCGCGCGATGCCGATCTTCACCAGCGCGATGCCGCCGAGCAAGCCGCCCGCGATGCTCGCCCAGAACGCGACCGCCTTCGCGATCACGCCGATCTGCGCAAGCGAGAAACCGACGTCGATGAAGAACTTCGTCGCGAGCGCGGTCGCCATCGTGTCGCCGAGCTTGTACAGGAAGATGAAGCCGAGCACGAGCAGCGCCGCGCGCCAGCCATCGCGCGTGATGAATTCATGAAACGGCTCGACGATCGCCTCGCGCAGACTCTTCGGCGGCGCGCCGTGAATCGCCGGCTCCTTGACGACGAGCGTCATGATGAGACCCGGCAGCATGAACGCGGCGGTAATCAGAAATACGGTCTTCCACGGCAGGACGGTCGCGAGAATCAGCGACAGCGAACCGGGTACGAGACCCGCGACCTTGTACGCATTGACGTGCACCGCGTTGCCCAGCCCTTGTTCGGTATCGGCGAGCAGTTCGCGCCGATAGGCATCGATGACGATGTCCTGACTCGCGCTGAAGAACGCGACGAGCGCGGCCACCGCCGCGACGGCCCACAGATTCCGCTCCGGCGAGAAGAACCCGAACGAGCCGATCGCCACCATCACGAGCACTTGCGTAAGGAACATCCAGCCGCGCCGTCTGCCTGGAGTCCAGCCCGGAAAGCGCGGAATGTAACGGTCCATCAGCGGCGACCAGACGAACTTCCATGTATAGGGAAGTCCGATCAGCGCGAACAGGCCGATCTCCTTCACATTGATATGCGCGGTCGTGAGCCACGCCTGCAGCAAGCTGTACAGCGTGAAGAGCGGCAATCCGGACGTGAAGCCGAGAAAGACGCAAATGAGGATGCGCTTGTTGAGAAACGCGCGCCATCCGGGATGATCTTCGTGAGCAGTTAGAGCGGGCGCCTCGTGTGGCGTATCAGGCATGTCGTATAGCAGGCAGTTGTCGATGCGCGAGCGCGCCGGTCATCGTTACCGGCGCTTCACGCGATAGACCGCAAGACTACCACGCCAGTTCGCGCCCCAACGGACCGGCTGCCCGTCGTGCAGCACGACACGGTCCAGAATCTCGATGCCGACTTCCGGCGCGAGCGCCTCGAAATCCTTGATCGTGAGCACACGCACGTTCGGCGTGTTGTGCCACTGATACGGCAGCGACTTCGACACCGGCATACGCCCCTGAATCACCGAAAGCCGGTGCTGCCAGTAACCGAAATTCGGAAACGACACGATGCACTGACGCCCGACGCGCACCGTCTCGCGCAGGATCGCGGCGGTTTGATGAATCGTCTGCAGCGTCTGCGAAAGAACCGCGAAATCGAAACTGTCGTCTTCGAAAAGACGCAAACCGTCTTCGAGATTCTGCTGGATCACGTTCACGCCTTTTTGCGCGCACGCGAGCACGCCGGCGTCGTTGATCTCGATGCCATAACCCTTCACTTCGAGCTCTTCCCCGAGCAGCGACAGCAGCGAGCCGTCGCCGCAGCCGAGATCGAGCACCGTCGAGCGCGGTTCGACCCAGCGGGCGATCGCGCGAAAATCCGAACGCAGCGCGAGCGAATCGAGTGTGTGCTGGTTCATGCGCCGATCTCCGTGGCAATGCGTTCGTAATAGGCGCGCATGAGATTGTGATAGCGCGCGTCGTCGAGCAGGAAGGCGTCGTGGCCGTGCGGCGCGTCGATTTCCGCGTAGCTCACCGTGCGTTTGTTGTCGAGCAGCGCCTTGACGATTTCGCGCGAACGCGCGGGCGCGAAACGCCAGTCGGTCGCGAAGCTCGTGATGAGATATTTCGCCTGCGTGTTGGCGAGCGCTTTCGTGAGATCGCCGTCGAAGGCCTTCGCGGGATCGAAATAATCGAGCGCGCGCGTGATGAGCAGGTACGTGTTCGCGTCGAAGTATTCGGCGAACTTGTCGGCCTGATAGCGCAGATACGACTCCACTTCGAATTCGACATCGAAGTTGAAGTTGTACGCATCGAGCGCGCCTTCGGCACGGCGCAGCGCGCGGCCGAATTTCACGGCCATGTCGTCGTCCGACAGATACGTGATGTGGCCGATCATGCGCGCGACCCGCAAGCCGCGACGCGGCTTCACGCCGTGCGCGTAGTAATCGCCGCCGTGAAAATCGGGATCGGAGAGGATCGCCGAGCGCGCCGTTTCGTTGAACGCAATGTTCTGCGCGGAGAGCTTCGGCGTCGACGCCACCACGATGCAATGCGCGAGCCGCTCCGGATACATCATGCTCCACGCGAGCGCCTGCATGCCGCCGAGGCTGCCGCCCATCACGGCCGCGAAGCGCTCGATGCCGAAGCGGTCCGCGAGACGCGCCTGCGCGTTCACCCAGTCCTCGACCGTGACGACCGGAAAGCTCGCGCCGTACGGCTTGCCCGTGGCGCCGTCGATGCTCATCGGCCCGGTCGAGCCGAAGCACGAACCGAGATTGTTCACGCCGATCACGAAGAAGCGGTTGGTGTCGAGCGGCTTGCCCGGCCCGACCATGTTGTCCCACCAGCCGACGTCCTTCGGGTTATCGGCGTGGATGCCCGCGACGTGATGCGACGCGTTCAGCGCGTGGCACACCAGCACGGCGTTCGAGCGCGCGGCGTTGAGTTCGCCATACGTTTCGACGACGAGTTCGTAGTCGCCGAGCATCGAGCCGTTCTGCATGGCGAGCGGCTCGGTGAAGCGCAGTGTTTGGGGCGTGACGATGCCGATCGATTCCATTCATTCCGCCTTTGACCAAGCGGCTAAACGGTGTCGGCGATGCGCGTGAATACAGCGATGGCGCGGCTGACGACCTCTTTAGCCGCATTTATAGTGAACCTTCGGCAATGCAGCCCTGAGGTTCGCGCGCCCGCAATCGAGTCAGCAAATCGGCGCGTCGTTGATGTTCGAGAAAATCTCGTTAGCGATGAAGTATAGCGGAAATCGTCATAACGCCGCCATGTCGGCCATCTTGGATATGGCCCGCTTTTGCGTCTATATTGTCTAATCGTCTCGTCTTGCCAAGGAACGGAAATGAAACCGAGCCGGGTCAGACCGCTCAGTCACCTGAAGAGCCGTGCGGCCGAGATGATCCGCAATGTCGTCGAAAGCCGCGAGCCGATGCTCATCACGCAGAACGGCGAAGGCAGGGTGGTCGTGCAGGACGTGCAGTCGTATGAGGACGTGCATCAGACCCTCGCGCTGCTGAAGATTCTGGCGATGGGACAGAAGACCATCGAAGCCGGTCAGTGCACGAGCGCAGCCGATGTATTCGCCGAGATCGAGCGTATGGACCGCGCGGAAGGCATCAAGTGAAGACCGTCTTTCTCGATCCGGTGCGCCAGGATTTGCAGGATTTCCGGCGCTACGTCATCAACAAGTTCGGCGGCACCGCCTGGGCCGCGACGCGCAACCGGATCGCGGATACCATCGCCGAAATCGAAGCCGCGCCGCGCAACGGCGTGACGCCGCCCGAACTCGTCGACTTCCGCATGTCGGGCTACTACGAAGTGCCGAGCGGCACGATCCGCATCATCTACAAGATCGAGGGCGACACGATCTACGTGCATCTCGTCGTCGATGCGCGCTCTGACCTCGAAGACATCCTCGCGCGCCGCTTATTCCGAATGTAGGCGCCGCCCATGCGATGACGTCAGCGCGCGCAGCGAGCGCACGGTGCGATCGACGTAATGCGGCCGGCCCACGCCCGGCAAACGTACGGACATGCCGCCGCCCGACGTTTTCGCGACCGGCAGATGCCCCACGATCCACACCGTGCGAATTCCCAGCCGCCGATAGCTCTTCAGATGCCCGCGCGTATCCTCGACGAGAATCGCGTCTTCGAGACGCACGTGCGCGCGGCGCATCGTACGGCGCAGCATCGGCGCATCGGGCTTGGCGCGCCAGTGGCTGCCCTCGCGCATGTCCTCGATCGCGATCACGCGCTCGAACAGCTTCGCGATGCCGAGTTCCGCGAGCACGGTGCGCGCGTAGAGCGTCGGCGCGTTGGTGAGCACGATCTTGCGGCCGGGCAGCGCGCGCAGGATTCGCGTGAGGCCGCGCTCGGCGCGCAGCATCGACGGCAGATCGGGGAAGGTGTGAACCTCGCGCAGGAAGTCGGCCGGATCGATGCCGTGATGCCTGACGAGCCCGAGCAGCGTCGCGCCGTAGCGCACCGTATAGCCGACGCGCAGCCGGTTCGCCTCGTCGACATCGACATTCAGGCGATCCATGATGTACTGCGTCATCCCGCGATTGATCGCCGGAAAAATCGCGTGCGACGCGTGATGCAGCGTGTTGTCGAGATCGAAGAGCCAGACAGGGCCGCGTGCCTTGACGCGGCGGCGGCGGGACGGGCGATGCGCGGTCATATATGAAAACGCCCGCGCATTGGCGGGCGTTGAAGGAACGGGAGAAAGCTCAATGCGAGCGGATCATCGTGCCGAACGGCTGCTCGGTCAGGATTTCGAGCAGCACCGAATGTTCGATCCGGCCGTCGATGATGTGCACCGAGCGCACGCCGCTCTTCGCGGCATCGAGCGCGGAGGAGATCTTCGGCAGCATGCCGCCGGAAATGGTGCCGTCGGCGAACAGCGCGTCGATCTCGCGCGCGGAAAGGTCGGTCAGCAGATTGCCTTCCTTGTCCATCACGCCGGGGATGTTCGTCATCATGACGAGCTTTTCGGCGTTCAGCACGACGGCGAGCTTGCCCGCGACCAGATCCGCGTTGATGTTGTACGAGAGGCCGTCTTCGCCGAAGCCGATCGGCGAAATGACCGGAATGAACGCGTCGTCCTGCAGCGCCTTCACAACCGCCGGGTTGATTGCCTCGACTTCGCCGACCTGACCGATGTCGATGAACTGGCCCGGATTATCGCGGTCCGGCATCAGCAGCTTGCGCGCGTGGATGAGTCCGCCGTCCTTGCCCGTCAGACCGACCGCCTGACCGCCGAAGTGATTGATCAGCGTGACGATGTCCTGCTGCACCTCGCCGCCGAGCACCCATTCGACGACTTCCATGGTTTCTTCGTCGGTGACGCGCATGCCCTGGATGAAGGTGCCCTGCTTGCCGATCTTCTTCAGCGCCTGGTCGATCTGCGGGCCGCCGCCGTGCACGATCACCGGATTGATGCCGACGAGTTTCAGCAAAATGACGTCGCGCGCGAAGCCCTGCTTCAGGCGCTCTTCGGTCATGGCGTTGCCGCCGTATTTGATCACGACCGTCTTGCCGTGATACTGACGGATATAGGGCAGCGCCTCGGCCAGGATTTCAGCCTTCAGGGTCGGCGCGATTTGCGTGAGGTCGGGTAGCTCGGACATGGCGGCAAATGAGGCGAGGAGCGTTTAAACACGCCGAATTGTACAGGACTGACGCATTGCAGCAGGACGAATTGCCGCGCGGGCGCCAACGTTTTCCGGCATGGCGGCCGGCATGCGATCATCGTTCAGGCAGATCGATGACAGGATGATGAACGACTCCCCCGAAACGAACGAGCGTGAAGCGCCGGGCTCGCTCATTTGTGCGCGCTGCGGCGCGCCGTTTCGCTGCGGCGCGCAGGCGGGCGATTCCACCTGCTGGTGCGCGACGCTGCCCGCGCTGCCGGCCGATCGTCTGCGGCCCGGCGTGAGTTGCCTGTGCCCGGCGTGTCTCGCGGCCGAAATCGGGCGCGCCGGGCGCGCGAAATAGCGCGCGGCAAGGTGCGACAAATCGCGCCAGATGCCGCAGCAAGCCTGATGCAAGCGGGATAATGTCGCATGAAGCGTGATAACGCAGTCAGGCACTCAACCAGATGCATCGCATAACCAATACCGGACGGGTCAATCTCGGTCATCTCTTCTGGCTTCGCTCGCTCGCGATCATCGGCCAATTGACGACCATCGCCGTCGTGCAGATCTTCTTCGGCGCGAAGCTCCCGCTGCCCGCGATGCTGCTCGTGATCGCGCTGGAGATGATCTTCAACGGCCTCACGTGGCTGCGCGTCGCGCGGGCGCGGCCGGAGACCAATCTCGAACTGTTCGGCCAGATGTGGGTCGACCTCGGCGCGCTCTCGGCGCTCTTGTTCCTCTCCGGCGGCGCGACCAATCCGTTCGTCACGCTCTATCTGCCGTCGCTCGCGATCGCCGCCGCCGTGCTGCCGTGGACGATGATGACCTGCCTCGCGCTCTTCGCCGTCGCGTGTTACGCGCTGCTCAGCTACAACTACGTACCGCTCAATATCGAGAATCCGGCCAATCTCTTCGATTATTTCCGCACCGGCCTGTGGGTGAACTTCATGGTGAGCGTCGGGCTGATCGGCTGGTTCGTCGCGCGCATGTCGCGGGCGCTGCGCGTGCGCGACGCCGCCCTCGCCGATGCCCAGCAACGCCATCTGCGCGATGAGCGCGCGGTCGCGCTCGGCGTGCAGGCGGCGACCGTCGCGCACGAGATGGGCACGCCGCTTTCGACCATCGCGATGCTGTCGGAGGAATTGCGCGACTCCGCCGCTCACGACAAAAACCTCGCGCCCTACGCGGCCGATTTCGAATTGCTCGAGCAGCAGATGGCGCTCTGCACCTCCGCGCTCGCGCGCCTGCGCAGCCGTGCGACCGGCCCGTCGAGCCGTCAGGCGCTCGGCGAATGGCTGCCGAGTTTCATCGAGCAATGGCGTCTGCGGCATCCGCAGGTGAAATTCGCGCAGATCGACCGGACGCCCGCGAATGCGTCGATCGACGATGCGGTGGCCGTCGGCCAGATCCTCACGATCCTGCTCGATAACGCCGCGCGCGCGAGCAGCGAATCGGTGACGCTGCAGGCGTCGGCGGAAACCATCGACCAACTGGATTACGTGCGCTTCGATGTGTGCGATCGCGGTCCGGGCATTCCGCCCGCGTTGCGCGCCACGCTCGGCGCGGGACCGGTCGACAGCACGCAGGGCGGCCACGGCGTCGGGCTTTATCTGGCGTTCGCGGCGGCGGCGCGGCTCGCAGGCTCGATCGAACTGATCGACGGCAAGCCGCGCGGCACCTGCGCGGTGTTGCGCCTGCCGAATCGCGGCGCGGTCACGGCGCCGGCGCACACGGCAAGAACTGAACGAAGCGGCGCGGCCTGAACTCGAACACAGGCTCGCCCGAACGGCTACGGAGAAAAAACATGAGCGATACCAACTTCCTGATCATCGACGACGACGAAGTCTTTGCCGGCATTCTTGCTCGCGGCCTGACGCGGCGCGGCTTCACCCCGCATCAGGCGCACGACGCCGACGAGGCGCTGAAGCTCGCGAACCAGCACAAGTTCGGCCAGATCACGGTCGATCTTCACCTGGGCAACGATTCCGGGCTGCGGCTCGTCGCACCGCTGCGCGATCTTCAGCCCGACGCGCGCATTCTCGTTCTGACCGGCTACGCGAGCATCGCAACCGCCGTGCAGGCGGTGAAGGACGGCGCGGACAACTATCTGGCGAAGCCGGCGAACGTCGAGACGATTCTCTCCGCGCTCCACGAGCAGGCGAGCGAGCAGACGGCCGAGGAAGCAATCGAGAATCCGACGCTGCTCTCGGTTGCGCGGCTCGAATGGGAGCATATCCAGCGCGCGCTCGCCGAGAACAACGGCAATATTTCGGCGACGGCGCGCGCGCTCAACATGCATCGGCGCACGCTGCAGCGCAAGCTGGCGAAGAAGCCGGTGAGGCAGTAAGACGGGAGGGGCGGCGCGGCATGGCGCAAGCAGAAGCGCAAAAAGCGGCGCCCCAAAAAAGAACCGCCCAAGCCGGGTGCCAAGGGCGGTAATCGGAGAGTTGCAACGACTACATGCGTGAACATGGAACACGCACGTAGAAAGCATACGTTCCAGCGTTGCCTGTCCAAATAAGAAAAATCCGAATTAAGAATTCACTTAGTTTCTCTGCGTTTTAGCAGCAATTAGCCGATTTCTTTCGGCTGTTCTTCATTGACCTTTCGCCGATATTCCGGCGTCCATTCTCAAGGCGTTATCCCGTTCATACGCGCTCAAGAAAAATGAAACGAGCGCCGTAAAGCCACTCTGTGCGCGAACCTCGGTTTGCGCTGCGCCGGCCGCGGACGTCGTCTGCGGGGCGCGACAGAGGAGACATCGATGAAATGGTTTGACCGCCTGTCCGTGCTCAGCAAGCTGTTGCTGTCTTTCGCGGTCGTGATTCTGTTCACCGCGTGCGTGGGCGTCACCGGCGTGGTTTCGCTCGCGAAAATGAACGGACTGATCGAGGAAATCGGCGATCGTCACATGGACGGCCTGTACTGGGTCGAGGAAGCCAACAAGCACAAGCTCAACACGGATCTCGCCGCCGCCAACCTGACCTTCGCCGACGATGCAGGCAAGGACAAGCTGAAGGAAGGCATGTCGGCTTCGCTCGACAGCATGCATCGCGCGTTCGAGAACTTGCGCCCGACGATGCGCTCCGCCGAGAGCATCGCGCTGTACGACACGGCGAGCAAGTCCGTCGCCGGGTGGGAGGACATCGTGCTGATGCAGATGGGCAAGAAGCCGATGCCGGTCGACGTCGACCAGATGGGTCTCATCGCGCGCGCGATCGCTGCGAGCGAAAAGGCGCGCGATTCGCTGGAGCGTCTCGCCGACTTCAAAAGGAAGCGCGCGACCGACGCGCGCCGTGACGCGGCATCGGAATATGAAACGATGCGCATCGTCATGCTCGCGCTCGTGTTCGGCGCGATGGTCGCGGGCGCGCTGCTCGCGGCGCTGATCGGACGGCGTCTTGCCGCGCAACTGGGCGGCGAGCCGGCCTATGCCGCCGATATCGCCGACCGCATCGCGCGCGGCGATCTGACGACGCGCGTCGCCACGCGCCACGGCGATGACTCCAGCATGCTCGCGAGCCTCGGCAACATGAGCACGAAGCTGGCGGATATCGTCGGCGGGATTCGCCATTCCAGCGAATCGATTCTGTTCGCATCGCGCGAAATCGCGCAGGGCAACACCGATCTGTCGCAGCGCACGGAAGAGCAGGCGGCCTCGCTGGAGGAAACCGCGTCGAGCATGGAGCAGCTCACGCAGACGGTGCGCCAGAACGCGAGCAACGCCGACGAAGCGAGCGGCCTCGCGCGCGGCGCGTCGGATGTGTCGGCGCGCGGCAGCGAGCTGGTCGGCGAAGTGGTCGAGAACATGCGTGAACTGGCGTCGGGCTCCAAGCGCATGACGGACATCATCGCCGTGATCGAGGGCATCGCGTTCCAGACCAATATCCTCGCGCTGAACGCCGCCGTGGAAGCGGCGCGCGCGGGCGAGGAAGGCCGCGGCTTCGCCGTGGTGGCGGGCGAAGTGCGCTCGCTCGCGCAACGCAGCGCGATGTCGGCGAAGGAGATCAAGGAACTGATCGAGGCATCGACGGCGCGCGTCGACAGCGGCGCGGCGCTCGCCGAACGCGCCGGCGCGACGATGGCCGAAGTCACGCAGGCCGTGCAGCGCGTGACGGACATCATGGCGCAGATCTCGTCGGCGTCGCACGAACAGAGCACGGGCATCGAGCAGGTGAATCGCGCTGTCGCGCAGATGGATCAGGTGACGCAGCAGAACGCGGCGCTGGTCGAACAGGCGGCGGCCGCGGCGGGCGCGATGGCCGATCAGGCCGAGCAGTTGAAGGGCGCCGTCGCGGTCTTCGAACTGGATCGTGGCGCCTGAAAAGCGCGCACGGTTCGGGCGGCGGTTGGCGAAACGGTCGTAATATCGGCTCGCTTGCCACTCGAGGGTCCGCTCCGTACACTCGCGCCTGTTTTTCCAACAAGCGCGCCGCACGGACGGCGCCTCACCGCCGAGAAGGAGCCCCGCAGATGTCCGATTCCTATTTCCCGCGCTGGCCGGTCCAGGCCGATGCCGAGGCGGGGCGCGTCGTCGCTCCCGACGAGCGTCTGCCCTGGCCGCAGATGATCGCGATGGGCATTCAGCACGTCGTCGCAATGTTCGGCTCGACCGTGCTCGCCCCGCTCCTGATGGGCTTCGATCCCAATCTGTGCATTTTCATGTCGGGCATCGGCACGCTGCTGTTCTTCGTGCTGGTCGGCGGCCGCGTGCCGAGCTATCTCGGTTCGAGCTTCGCGTTCATCGGTCTCGTGATCGCGGTGACGGGCTACGGCGGACACGGTCCGAACCTGAACATCGGGGTCGCGCTCGGCGGGATCATCGCGTGCGGCGTGGCTTACGCGATCATCGGTCTGATCGTCGCGGCGGTCGGCACGAAGTGGATCGAAACGCTGATGCCGCCGGTCGTGACGGGCGCGATCGTCTGCGTGATCGGGCTGAATCTCGCGCCGATCGCCGTGAAGGGCGTGATGGGCAGCAGCTTCGAATCGTGGATGGCGCTCGTCACCGTGCTGTGCGTGGGCGGCGTCGCCGTGTTCGCGCGCGGCATGGCGCAGCGGCTCCTGATTCTGATCGGCCTCGCTATCGCCTACCTCATTTACGCCGTGCTGACCAACGGCATGGGCATGGGCAAGTCGGTGGACTTTGCGATCGTCGCGAACGCCGCGTGGTTCGGCATGCCGCATTTCACCGCGCCCGTGTTCCAGGCTCCGGCGATGACGCTGATCGCGCCGGTCGCGATCATTCTCGTCGCGGAGAATCTCGGGCACATCAAGGCCGTCGGCGCGATGACGGGCAGGAGTCTCGACAAGTACATCGGCCGCGCGTTCATCGGCGACGGGCTCGCGACGATCGCGTCGGGCTTCGCGGGCGGCACGGGCGTGACGACGTATGCCGAGAACATCGGCGTGATGGCCGTCACCAAGATCTATTCGACGCTCGTGTTCGTGATCGCCGCGCTGTTCGCGATCGTGCTCGGGTTTTCGCCGAAGTTCGGCGCGCTGATCCAGACCATTCCAGGGCCGGTGCTGGGCGGCGTGTCCATCGTCGTGTTCGGCCTGATCGCGGTGACGGGCGCGCGGATCTGGGTCGTCAACAAGGTGGATTTTTCGGACAACCGCAATCTGATCGTCGCGGCGGTGACGCTCGTGCTCGGCACCGGCGATTTCACACTGAAGCTCGGCGGGTTCGCGCTCGGCGGCATCGGGACGGCTACGTTCGGCGCGATCATTTTTTATGCGTTGCTGCGGCGGCGCGGCAGCGGCGTCGTCTGATGCCTGACGTCACGCGCGCTTGATGGCGCGCGTGACGTCACCCGCCCGTCCCGCGCTTCCGATTCACGATCGCCGTCTCCGACAAATCGATCTCCCGCATCAGCTTGTTCAGCGTCTCGTCGTTGATATGCTGAAGCGTGCGCAGCCTCAGCAACTCCGCGCGTTCGGCCCGCAGCGCCGACATCTTGAGCCGCGTCTCCACCATCTCGCTCTTCTTTGCCGCCACGCGCGGTGCTTCTTCGTCGCCGAGCGATTCGAGCCGACGCCGGTACATGCCCATCACGCGCGCGGTGGAATCGGCGCAGCGCGCGGACCCGGCTTCGTCCATCTGCTCGATCAGCTCATCGTGCGTTTCGTCGATCGCGCGAATCGCCGCCTGCGCCGCGCGGCGGCGCGCCATGCGTTCTTCCGTCGCGTGCGGATTGCGCTCGCGTTCGATGCCGCGCAGCATCAGCGGCAAGCCGACGACCGCGATCAGCAGCGACACCAGAATCACCGCCGACGCGATGAAAATCGCCAGATCGCGCCCTGGGAGCATCACGGGCAACGACAGCACGCCCGCAAGCGTCACGGCGCCGCGCACGCCGCCGATCGTCGTCAGCGCGAGCGTGCGAACGCCGGGCGCGGCGCTGTCGAGGCCCTGTTTCGCAGTCTTGCGCGCCGCGACCCAGCGCAGCGAATACACCCAGACGAAACGCAGCGAATAGAGCGCGACCAGCGTCGCGAGCACATAGCCGATCAACAGGCCGACTTGCTCGTTGCCGTCGTGATGCGCCTCGATCAGCGCCTGCCCGATGATGTGCGGAAACTGCAGCCCGAGCAGGATGAAAACCATGCCGTTGAAGACGAATTCGATCATCGTCCAGGTGCTCGTCATGCGCACGCGCACCGCGCTCGGAATGCCTTCGCGCAGGCTTTGGATGTTCATCATCATGCCCGCCGACACCGCCGCCAGAATGCCCGAGCAGCCCACGTGCTCGGCCATCACGTAGGCCGCGAACGGAATCAGGATCGTGAGGATCACGCCGGCGGCGGGGTCGTCGTCCTCGGAGAATCGCAGGAGACGCGACGGAATCTCGGTGACGGCCCAACTGATCGCCGCGCCGATCACGATCCCGCCCGCCGCGATGATGAAAAAGCTGATCGTCGCGTCGCGCAGCGAGAACACGCCCGTCAGCGCGGCGGCGATCGCGAACTTCAGCGCGACGAGGCCCGACGCGTCGTTCATGAGCGCTTCGCCTTCGAGAATGTGCATCAGGCCTGCCGGAATGCGGTTGCGCCCGGCGATGCCCGTCAGCGCGACGGCGTCGGTCGGCGAGAGCACGGCGGCGAGCGCGAACGCGACGGGCAGCGGCATCGTCGGGATCATCGCGTGCAGGAAGTAGCCGAGCACGCCGACGGTGATGAACACGAGCCCGAGCGCGAGCATCAGGATCGCGCGGCGCTGCATGTAGAGCTCGCGCTTCGGAATGCGCCAGCCGTCCGCGAACAGTAGGGGCGGAATGAACAGCAGCATGAAGAGTTCGGGATCGAACGTGACGTGCAGCGCGAAGCCCGGCCAGGCGAGGCACGCGCCGAGCGCGATCTGGATGAGCGGTAGCGGCAGCTTGATCGGCAGCAGGCTCAGGCCGAAACCTGAGAGCGCCACGGCCAGCAGAAGAATGAGGACGGTGAAGACGATTTCCATGGGTGCGCGAGCGGTGACGAGCCGAAAGTTTAGCGCTTGCCTGGGACGCGGGCAGCGGCGGCGTTGTCTTGGGGGGTGTTTGGCCGGATCCCGTGATCGTTTCGGTATATTGGCGTTGCCCCGCACAGGGGCAACGCTAATAAACCAACACGAACACGGGACCCGGCGAAAAAACCGCACCGCAACGGTGCACGTTGCACAGAAAACCGCCTGCCGACGGTGCACGCCACGGTCAAACCATCGACGAATCACGCCACGCCGTGCGCATGGAGCTTGCTTTAGCGAAAGCTACGGGACATCGAGACTCCCGGCGAGATCATCGAGGGCTGTTATGAAAATGGTATGGGACCGATCCGGCGCGGGTCCGCAGGGCAAGGGGAACGTTCAGACGAGGGCATCGTCATGGTGATCGCAAATCCCGAGAAAACGACGATTTCCGCGCGCAGTTTCGAACTCGGCGTGACGTCGGGCTTCGACCGCTATTCGGTCGAGCACGGCGACTGGACACTGTCGAGCGTTTTTCAGCCGGTGTTCAGCCTGTCGCACATGCGCGCGGTCGGCTACGAAGGCCTGCTGCGCGCGCACGACGCGCTCGATCGCCCGGTGTCGCCGCTCGATGTGTTCGGGCAGGCATCGCGCGTCGGCGAAGCGTTGCAGATCGACCGCCTCGCGCAGGCGCTGCATCTCGAGAACTTCAAGATGCTCGGCGCGCAGACCGAATGGCTGTTTCTCAACGTTCATCCCGGCGCGCTGACCGAGCCGTATCACGCGGCCGCGCTGCTCGCGAATCTCAAGCGTCTCAACATCGAGCCGCGCCGCGTCGTGCTCGAAGTGCTGGAGCAAAGCGCGGAAGATATCGAGCGGCTCGCGCTCGCAGTGCAGCAGTTCCGCGATCACGGCTTTTTCATCGCACTGGACGATTTCGGCGCGGGGCACACGAACATCGAGCGGATCTGGCAGCTCGATCCGGATATCGTCAAGCTCGATCGCGTGATGCTCTCGCACGCCGGCCACAACGTGCATGCGCCGCTGTCGGCGCGCTCGCTCAAGCAGCGGCAGAACATGGAGGCGGTGCTGTCGGGCATCGTGTCGCTGCTGCACGAGGCGGGCAAGCTCGTGCTGATCGAAGGCGTCGAGACCGAGCACGAAGCGCAACTCGCGCTCGCGAGCGGCGCGGACTTCGTGCAGGGCTTTTTCTTCGCGCGGCCGCATCCGGGTCTCGCGGACGGCGCGCACGCGCAAACGGTCATCGGCGAGCTGACCGAGCGTTACCGCCTGCAGACCGAAGCGCGCGAGCGGCGCGTCGCGACACGGCTTCAGCCGTATATCCGCGCGTTCGAGCGCGCGGCCGAACGGCTCGCGGCGGGCGAGCCGCTCGAAGAAGTGTGCTGGAATTTTCTCGCGCTCGATAACGCCGCGCGCTGTTTCCTGCTCGATCAGAACGGCCGTCAGGCGGGCCGCAACGTCGTGCTGCGCGCGGACCGCGCCGCACACGAGGCGCGCTTTCTGCCGCTCATGGACGCGCAGGGCGCGAACTGGCTGCGCCGTCCGTACTTCCGCGCGGCGCTGGGCGACCCGGAGCGCGTGCACGTGACGAAGCCGTATCTGTCGATCAACGAAGCGATGCCCTGCGTCACGCTCTCCGTGGAGACGCGTTCGCAGGGCAAGCGCTGCGTGCTGTGCGGCGACCTCGACTGGTTGCCCGACGACGACATCGATTGACTACTTCGCCACGACCACCGGAATACCCTTGAGCGACGATGCGCCCCTCATCGTGTCGATGGCGGCGCGCACGGCATCGCCCGTCGCCGCTTCGATGCCGATGCGCGCGGCGATGTCGCGTTCGCTGCGCTTGACCATCGCGACGTTCGCGAGCTTCACGTGACCGTAGCCGCGCACCTTCTCGAACAGCGCGGCGAGCGCTTGCGTGTCCTTTGCGTTGTCGGCACTCACGCGAGACAAAGCGCGCGTCATCGTGATCTCGAAGTCGTCGGCGAGCTGGCGTTCCATGCGGCGTTCGAGCGTCCTGCCGAAGACATCGAGCGCGGTGCCGCGCAGCGCGCGCATTTTCGCGAGGCCGCCGAACACCGGCCACATCCACTGGCCGAACACCTTCTTCTTCGGCGCGCCGCCGTTGGTCGAATGGGATAAGGCCGGCGGCGCGAGGTTGAACTTCACCTTATAGCTTTCACCCGCCGTGCCTTCGAACTGCGCGCCGAGCGCGGCGCGCAACGCCGGGTCCGCGTGGAGGCGCGCGACTTCGTATTCGTCCTTCACCGCGAGCAGCTTGTAGAACGAAACCGCGATGGCCCGCGCGATGGCTTCGTTGCCAGCCGCCGCGTTCACCAGCTTGCGATAGCGCGCGACATACTTCGACCCGCCGTAAGCGAGCAGACGTTCCTCGCGATCGCGGATCAGCTCGGGCAACGACATCCGGTCCATCGTGACGCGCTTCGCCAGCACTTGCGCGGTCAGCGCTTCGAGCGCGGCCATGTCCGACGCCGCCAGACGGCCGATCGAAAACGCGAGCTTGTTCGCCGCGACCGCGACATTGTTCAGCTCGATCGCGCGCATCAGTGCCGCGAGCGACAGCGGCACGAGCCCAAGCTGCCACGCGAAACCGAGCATCAGGATGTTCGCGCCGATGGTGTCGCCGAGAAAGCGCTGCGCGAGCGCCTGCGCGTCGCAACTGCGCATGGCATCGTGCGCGCCGGGGCCGGCGGCGTGACGCATCTTGTCGAGCAGCGCATCCGCATGAAGATTCGCTTCGGGGTTCTGCACGAAGCTCGCGTTCGGAATCGCGTGCGTGTTCACGACGATCTTCGTGCGATCGTGCCGCACCGTCTGCAACGCCTCCGGACTCGCGCCGACGACCATGTCGCACGCCAGCAGCAAATCGGCCTGTTGCGTGTCGATGCGCACCTGATTCAGCAGCGCGTCGGTCGCGGCGAAGCGCACGAACGACAGCACCGAGCCGCCTTTCTGCGCGAAGCCCATGAAATCGAGCACCGACGCGCTCTTGCCTTCCAGATGCGCCGCCATGCTGATGAGCGCGCCCACCGTCACGACGCCCGTGCCGCCGACGCCCGTCACGAGAATGTCGTAGGGCGCGTTGTCGAGATGACCTTGCGGGAGCGCGAGCGCATCGACGCGGCGCGCGAGTTCGGCCGCATCGAACGCGTGGCCTTCGGCCTTCTTCAGCTTCGCGCCTTCGACCGTGACGAAGCTCGGGCAGAAGCCGTTCACGCACGAATAGTCCTTGTTGCACGACGACTGATCGATGCGGCGCTTGCGGCCAAGCTCGGTTTCGACCGGCTCGACGGAAAGGCAGTTCGACTGCACGCCGCAATCGCCGCAGCCTTCGCAGACGGCTTCGTTGATGAAGAGACGCTTGTCCGGATCGGGAAACTCGCCTTTCTTGCGGCGGCGGCGCTTTTCGGCGGCGCAGGTCTGATCGTAGATGAGCACGGTGACGCCCGGCGTGTCGCGCAGGCGGCGCTGCACGTCGTCCAGCTGGCCGCGGTGATGGAACGTCGTGCCGCGCGGAAACTGATCTTCGTGACCTTGATACTTCTCGGGTTCGTCGCTGACGACGACGAGCAGCGCGATGCCTTCTGCTTCCACCTGCCGCGCGATCTGCGGCACCGAAATGCTGCCGTCGACGGGCTGGCCGCCCGTCATCGCGACGGCGTCGTTATAAAGAATCTTGTAGGTGATGTTCGCCTTCGCGGCCACCGCCTGACGAATCGCGAGAATGCCCGAATGGAAGTACGTGCCGTCGCCGAGATTCTGGAAGACGTGCGGCGTTTTCGTGAACATCGAATGCGACGCCCAGTCGACGCCTTCGCCGCCCATCTGGATCAGACCGGTCGTGTCGCGCTCCATCCACGACGCCATGAAGTGACAGCCGATGCCCGCCTGCGCGACCGATCCTTCCGGCACCTTCGTCGACGTGTTGTGCGGGCAGCCCGAGCAGAAGTAGGGCGTGCGCTTCACCGCGTCGGCGACATTCGAGAGGATCTGCGGCGCGACGAGATCGACGACCTTGTCGCGGCGATCCAGCGCGGGCTTGTGACGCGCGAGCCATTGCGCGAACACCGGCAGCACGCGCGACGGACGCAGTTCGCCGAGCGCGCTCAGAAGCTGCGCGCCATCGCGCGCGTTCTTGCCGATCACGACCGGCCGCGCACCGTCGACGCGGTTGTACAGATGATCCTTGATCTGCTGCTCGATGACCGGCCCTTTCTCCTCGATCACCAGCACTTCGCTCAAACCTTCGACGAACGTTTCCAGCCGCGTCGTTTCCAGCGGATACGACAGCCCGACCTTGTAGATGCGCACGCCGGCGGCGTCGAGATCGTCGACGGTGAGTTCGAGGCGGCGCAGCGCTTCCATCAGATCGAGATGCGCCTTGCCGCACGTCACGATGCCCACATTCGCGCGCGGGCTCGGCGCGATCCATTTGTCGATGCTGTTCGCGCGCGCGAAATGGCGCACGGCGTCGATCTTCGCGGCGAGGCGCGCTTCGATCGTCAGGCTCGGCAGATCGGGCCAGCGGTTGTGCAGGCCGCCCGGCGGCGGCGTGAAATCGGCGGGCGGCTGCCAGTCGGTGCGGATCGCGTCGAGATCGACGGTCGAGCCGGATTCGACCGTCTCCGAAATTGCCTTGAAGCCGATCCACGCGCCCGAGAAACGCGACAGCGCCCAGCCGTAGAGGCCGAACTCCAGCATGTCCGCCACGTTCGACGGATTCACCACCGGCATGTGCCACGAGATCATCGTCTGGTCGCTCTGATGCGGCATCGACGACGACACGCAGCCATGATCATCGCCCGCCACGACGAGCACGCCGCCATGCGGCGACGAGCCGTACGCGTTGCCGTGCTTGAGCGCGTCGCCCGCGCGATCGACGCCCGGACCCTTGCCGTACCACATCGCGAAGACGCCATCGACGGTGCGCTCCGCATCCGATTCCACGCGCTGGGTGCCGAGCACGGCGGTGCCGCCGAGTTCCTCGTTGATCGCGGGCAGAAAGCGCACGTCGTGCGAGGCGAGCAGTTTCTTCGCTTTCCACAATTGCTGATCCACCATGCCGAGCGGCGAGCCGCGATAGCCGCTGACGAAACCGGCGGTGTTCAGGTTCGCGGCGCGGTCGCGTTCGCGCTGCATCAACACGAGGCGCACGAGCGCCTGCGTGCCGGTGAGGAAAATGCGGCCCTTGGTGGCGCTCAGGTTGTCGCTGAGCTGATAGTCGGACAGCGCGGGAGGAAAAAATGCATCGGCGGGGACGCGCGCGTTCATGAAATCTCCAGAGTCTTTTTTGATATGCGGGGCAATGCGACATTCTTTGCCGACAAATGCGGAATGTTTTTGCGCACTCGCTTCGATTCCGCTCGCATCGGAAAGCAACGCCCTGATTTTCGGGATCGGCGAGAGGAATTTTTCTCGGGCGCGCGCATCTACGCGTAAACCCGACGCCATCCGCCGCGCGATTCGTGGGGATTTGGGGCTACCCTGAACGCATCGAAAGACAACGAAAACGACGCCGATGAAGCTCTTCTACTGGCCGAAGACGCGCGCCTTCCGCGCGCTGTGGATGCTCGAGGAAATGCGCGTGCCGTATCAGCTCGAATTCGTGAATATCCGCGCGGGTGCGCAGAACGATCCGAACTTCTGCCGCGTCAATCCGATGTCCAAGCTGCCCGCGCTGGAAGACGGCAGCGTGCGCGTGGCGGAATCGGGCGCGGTGCTGCTCTATCTCGCGGACCGTTATCCGGAAACCGCGCTCGGCGTGCCGCTGGACGATCCGTCGCGCGGCCGCTTCCTGCAATGGATGTTTTTCACCGGCTCGTGTCTCGAACCCGCGATGGCCGAACGCGTGACCGGCGCGCAGGGCAACACTGTGAGTTTCGGTTGGGGCGATCTGATGCGCGTCGAGCACGCGATCGAAAACGCGCTGGAGGAAGGACCGTGGCTGCTCGGCGAACAGTTCACCGCCGCCGACATTCTCGCGGCGAGCACGCTGCAGATTGCGTTCAGGGCGAAGCTGATCGAGCCGCAGGGCGTGCTGTTCGATTACGTCGAACGCGCGCTCGCGCGTGAAGGCTACGAGCGCGCGTCAGGGATCGATCATCGCGAGGCCGAGCGGCACGCGCTCAATGCGCATGTTGGCCTCGCGCACCCGCAAAACGATAATTAGGGAAACGCGCGCGGTTTCGGAATGCCCGCGCCGGCTTCGATATCCGACACCGCGCGCCGATGCGCCAACTCGACGGCTTCGGCCTTGTCGGCGAGACCGTCATCGCCGCCGACGGTCGTCCACGGCTGCACGGCCTTGTCGTGATGACGGATCTCGTACTCCGCGTCCCAGCGCGAGCCCTGTAGCTCGACCGGCCTCACGTGGATGGCGTAGACGCCGTAAAGGAAGATCTGCTCCGGCATGATGTCCTCCGATGCCGCCAGGAAGCGCCGCGAAAGCGAAGTGCGCCACGCGCCGCCGTGGCCGCGTGGTTAAAGTTCGATTTCTCCGAGGATGCGGTGCGCGAGCGCGCGCGCTTCGTTCAGCGCTTCTTCTTCGTTGCCCGAAGCGGCTTCCACTTCGTAGAGCGTCGAGTCGGCGTCTTCGCCGTCGTCGCGCGCGAGCGAGACAAGACCCTGAAACTGGCCGCCGTCGATGGCGCGTACGCCGATCGTCGCGGTATAGATGCCTTTCGTGTAGGTGGTGTCTTCCATGATGGATTCGCCTCCGGGCAAGGACGAATCCATGCTAGCACGCTGATATGTAGCGCGTACGACGCTTATGCGAGCAACGCCTCGACCTCGTCCAGCGAAGGCGAATGCGCGCCCGAGTGACGGCACGCCGCCGCGCCCGCCGCGAGCGCGAACTTCAGATGATCGGGCCACTCGCCGTGGCGCGCCATCAGGCTGTAGAGCAATCCGCCGATGGACGCATCGCCCGCGCCGACCGTATCCGCCACTTCGACGCTCGGCGGGCGCGCGCTGTACTGCTCGCCGTCGGCGTAGAGCGTGGCGTCCGACGAACCGCGCGTGACGAGCACGGTGGCCTGTGGATTCATCGAGCGGATTTTTGCGAGCGCGTCCGCCTCGGGCATGCCTTTGAAAAGCATGTGCAGATCTTCATCCGACACTTTGATGAGATCGGCGAGGCTCGCCATGTTGCGCAGGATCGGCTCGTAGCCGTGCTCCATCAGATTGCGATAGTTCGGATCGAAGCTGATCTTCACGCCGTGCTCGCGCAATTGCCGGGCAAGCGCGGCGAGCGTCGCGCCGAGCGGCTGGCGCACGAGGCTGATGCAGCCGAAATGCGCCCACTTCACGCGCTCCATCCAGCCGGGCGGCAGCCGCGACGGATCGAACGCCAGATCCGCGCCGTTCTCGCCCATGAAGTAGTAGGTCGGCGGCTGCGTCTTGTGGACGATGGCCAGCAGCGGCGGACGCTCGACGCGCTGCATGAAGCGCATGTCGAGCCCCGATGCGGCGCTCGCGTCCCACAGATCGTCGGAGAAATTGTCGGTGCCGAGCGAGCCGGCGCAGGCCGTCGGCAGGCCGAGCCGCGCCACCGCGCGCGCGACGTTCCAGCCCGCGCCGCCCGGACGCGAAAGCCAGCTCGACACGTCCGTGCGGATCATGTCGGTGAGGATGTCGCCGGCGGAGACGAATTGCGGGAAGGTAGTTTGCTCGCTTGCCATGCTTGTCACCGTTGAGTCGAGGTCGGGCCGAGCGCGTTCAGCACTTCGTAGCACGCGCCCATGGTGTGATAGTCGGTCTTGCCGGCGGGACTTTTCTCGTCGCCGTACTTGCGGTTGTCGCACGTGAGAATGCGATACCACGCGCCGTATTCGTGATCGACGAAGTGCGCCCAGCTATAGCGCCAGAGTTCGTCGTAGCAATCCCAGAAACGTTCGCGGCCCGTGCGCGCGCCGAGCAGCGCCGCCGCCGCGAAGCTTTCCGCCTGCACCCAGAAGTATTTGTCGTGGTCGCAGATGGTGTCGTCCGGGCCGAAACCGTAGTAAAGGCCACCGTGCCGGCTGTCCCACGCGCGATTGAAGCCCGCGTCGAAGAGTTCGGCCGCGCGCGGCGCGAGCCACGGCAGCGCGCGATGCCGCTCAAGGATCAACAGCAGCTTCGCCCATTCCGTCTGATGCCCCGGCTGAAAACCCCACGGTCGAAAGATGTTCGAGCTGTCCGATTCGTTGTAATGCCAGTCCACCGACCAGTCGCGATGAAAATGCTCCCACACGAGCCCGTTCGACAGCTTCGCCTGACGCAGCGTGATATTGCCCGCGATGATCGACGCGCGATCCAGATAGATGACGTGGCCCGTCGCCTCATACGCGGCGAGCAGCGCCTCGGTCGCGTGCATATTCGCGTTCTGTCCGCGATAGTCCGAAAGCTGCCAGTTGGCCGTGGCTTCGTCGGCGTAGAGGCCGGCGTCGGCGTCCCAGAAGCGCTTGTCCATCAGCGCGAAGATTTCGTCGATCATCGGCCTGGCTTCGTCGATGCCCGCCATCGCCGCGTGCGCGCAGGCGAGCAGCACGAAGGCCATGCCGTAGCAGTGGCGCGTGCCGTCGAGCGTGCGCTTCTGGCCGTCGCGCCACTCGATTTCCCAGTCGTAGCCTTCGTTTGCGGCGTCCCAATGCGCGTCGCGCAGGAATTTGAAGGCATGCCGCGCGTCGTCTTGAAAACGAGCGTCGCCGAAATGGCGATACGCCATCGCGTAGTTGAAGACGAAGCGCGTGCTGCTGACGAGATGGCGCGTCGTGCGGTCGTAGACGCTGCCGTCGTCCTTGAAGAAATGGAAGAAGCCGCCGGACGGATCGCGCGCATTGGGCGCGTAGAAGGCGAGCGTGTCGCGCACGTGCGAGAGCAGGAAGTCGCGGCTGCGGAAATCGATCGCGCGTTCCACTGACACTTCTTCCGCGAGGGCAGGTGAGGCGGTCATGTTCATGGCGTGCTGATGTCCTGTTTCGTGCCCGAGCTCGCGCGAGGAACGAAATTGACGGCGACGAGCGTGTCGGCCTGGCTCGGCGGGCTCGATTGATCCTCCAGCAGCAACTCGACGCCGCGACGTCCGAGCGCTTCCTTGTCGACGGTCACGGTCGACAGCGGCGGCGTGCTCTGCGCGGCCGCCGGAATGTCGTCGAAACCGACGAACGCGAGGTCCTCCGGCACGCGCAGCCCGTGCGCGAGACAGACGCGCATGGCGGCGAGGGCCGCTGCATCGTTATAGGCGAAAACTGCGTCGGGCAGCGGACTGGATTGCGCGCGGGCGTCGGCGATCAGGCGCTCCATTGCGTCGGCGGCGGCCAGATCGGCGGGCAGGCCAGGCTGCGTCATGATTTCGAGCGTCGGATCGAAGAGCAGGCCCGCGTCGAAATACGCCTTGCGATAGCCGAGCGCGCGCTGCGCGATGCTGTAATGCGCGAGCGACCCGCCGATGAACGCGATCCGCCGCCGCCCTTGTGCGAACAGATGCTGCATCGCGAGCGAGGCGCCTTTCATGTTGTCGATGTTGACGGAGCGAAATCCCGGCGCGCGCAGGTCGATCAGCACGGTCGGGCGCGCGAGCGAATGCAGATGCGCGAGCAGTTCCGGTTCGACGAAGCCCGCCACCGCGATGGCGTCGGGCGCGTGCAGACGCATCTGCTGCGCGAGGTCCTGCGTCGGCCCGGCGCTGAGCACCGACGGCACGAGCCGGCGCTCGCGGCACGCTTCTTCGAAGCCATTCAGCACATGCGAAAAAAACGGGCTGAGGGCGAAGTTGTTGTGCTGCCGATGCAGCAGAAAGGTCACGCGGCGAATGCGCGTGCGCAATTGCGCCGAGTCGTAGCCGAGCTGCTGCGCCACTTCGACGACGCGCACGCGCGTCGCTTCGGACAAGCCGGGTTGATTCTTGAGCGCGCGCGACACTGTCCCTATCGAGACGCTTGCCGCCCGCGCGACATCGCGAATGGTGGTGGCCATCGTGGTGTTCTCTGTCTCCGCCTGGTTCCGGCTGTTTTTCGGGGGACGCGCTGTTTATCGCGCGGACCCGATTCGCTTGTTCAAGGCGATTGTATAGTAAAACATCTCGAAAACAGTCCCGGAAGGGATAGGAGAAAACCAGTAGAGCCTTGTTGTATATGAGATTCCTTGCGATTTGTTTGTTTAGTAAAGATCGCAAAACATCAGGTTGAGCTTTCGCGATCGTGGATCGAGCGCTTGTCGGGCGTCCAGACGTCGAGGACCAGATCATCGTCCCAGTAGTGGCCGAGCACCGGCATGCCCATGCGGCCGCGCAGCTTCGCATGAACTTCGTCGCCGGTCTGGCTCCAGCCGTCGATCGGCCTGCGCCAGTGGCACGCGATCACAGCGCCGTCGCGCGACAAGGACTGGTGAATGTGCTCGACGATATGCCATAGCTGCGGTTCGTCAAGGTAATAACCGATCTCGCTGATTAGGACGAGATCGAACTTGCCGCCTGGCCAGACATCGGGCAAGAGCATCTGCTCGACCTTCACGTTCGCGCAGTGTGCGACGCGTTGCCGCGTGAGCGCGACCGCTTCCGCGGCGATGTCCGTCGCGATCAGTTCGTCGCAGCGCGACGCCAGCAAAGCGGTCAGTTCGCCGTTGCCGCAGCCGGGCTCGAAGGCCCGCGCATAGCGCTCGTGCGGAAGCGCGGCGAGCATGAGTGCGCGCTTGCGCCGTTCATACCAGCGATGTCTGATTTTCCAGGGATCTTCGCTGCCTCGATACAGATCATCGAAGTACTGCTTAGTATCGTTGTTGATGTTGTTGTTCATATGAGTACGACTTCGAAAGGCCGGGTCAGCCGGGCCAGCACATGCTCGGGCAGCACAGGCGCCTGACCGGTTGCGGTGTCGGGTTCGAGCTGGCTTCGAAAAGCCTGCACGGCCCGGAGCTTCCGGGCATGCGTGGCGTTGTCCAGCACGATGCGGCGAGCACGGCTCCATGGCACGCGCGTATCGTCCGGCGACGCCCAGTGCCAGGTCCATAGCGGCACTTCGACGCAAGGCAGATCGAGCGCCTGTGCCGCGGAATGGACGGCGCGCCCGGCGGCCTCATGGTCGGGGTGCCCATCATAGCGCCAAGTCGTGAAAACGATGTCGCCCGGTTGAAGATAGGCCGATAGCAATCCTGACAAACTGGCCTCGATACGTTCGGGGTCGCCATCCTGAAGGCCGAGCCTGGCAACCTGTACCTGACGCAGATGCAACCGTTGCAGCGCCGCTCGCGTTTCCTGCGGACGCACGCGTGCAAGGCGCTCCGGCGGCCATTCGGTCGAATTCGGATGACTCGCGGTGCCGTCCGTGACGGCGATGACCAGCAGGTTTCGGCTTATTTCCGAGAGAAGCGCGAGCAGTCCGCCGGTGCCGAGCACTTCGTCGTCAGGGTGTGGCGCAACTACGACAGCCCGTCCGCCGAGCGGCACCAGTTCCGACGGCGCGACTTCGGGCAGCGCATTGAGACGCGCCCATCCCTGCCACGCCGACTCCGGCGTGCCCTTGCCGGAAATGATGCGGTCTATGGCAGTTTCACCGGGCGACCTCTGCGTGATCAGATTTGCCATGAAGTCTCTTCCTCCTCTATCACACGCTCGGCGAGCGAACTCTCGTCCCGCTCGGCGTGGCTTTGTCGAATGAATACCGGCAGATCGGCCATGAGTTGAGCGAAATGCGCGTCGCGGCACAGCGGGCCTGCGCCCAGCGCGCGGCCGGCGCGCTCGACGACGAGCGCCGCCGCGTGTTCGGCCGCCAGGCGGGCGCGCATCGTGGCAGCCATGGCGTCGGCGCGCGGCTCGCGGTCGATGAATGCCGCCGTCTCGCGCAACAGCGCGGCCGTGGCGGACAGCATCGTGTCGATGGCGCCGAGATGCGCGAGCTTGTACGGTCCTGCCCGATGTCTCGCGTCGCGCGCGACGAACGCCGCGATGCCCGCCGCCGCGCCGAACCAGCACGCGGCGATGCCTGCGCCGCCCTGCCAGAAGCCCGGCCGTTCGAGATACGCGCGCGGCCCGCCGACACGGCGCGCGGGCACGCGCTCGAAACGCACGTCGACGCTCGCGCTCGCCTTCATGCCGACGGCCTGCCAGCCGGCGCCGGTGATCTGCACGCCGTGCTGATTCAGCTCGACGGCGGCGAGCACCGGTTCATCGCGCTCGTTCCAGGCCGTCACGAGCGCATGGGTGACCGACGCCGCGCCCGAACACCACGCCTTGGCGCCCTGAAGCAGCAGAGTTTGCGATTCGGGATCGCCCAGCGCCTTCAGCCGCGCGCCCGGCGGCTCGGCCGCCCACACCGCCCATGCGGTGCCTTCGTCCGCTTGCGCCGCGTCGAGTTCGGCGAGGATCGCGAGCGCGTCCGTGTGACCTTCGTAGAGCTTGACCAGTGAAAGATCGAACGCGGCTACCGCACCGAGCGCACGCCAGCGCTCCGGCGTGTCGCCATGGCCGGGCAAAGGCAGGCGGTCGAGACCGGCGTCGATCAGCGCGCGCAGAGTGCGCCCGGCATCCTCTGCACTGCCGCGTTGAAACGGCGTCTCGCCGAGAAAGGCGCGCAAGGCGTGATGGTCGACCTGGTTCATCTTTGCCGTCTCGATCGATGGGTGACGCGTCTTGTCCACATGCTCGTCCTGAGTCCGTTTCTGGCCGCTGTTGGACAAGAGTGTGGCAAGGGACATGCCCGGACGCCATTAGGCGCAATGACATAGGCCAAAGCGTCGGACGCGAAGCAACTCACGTTCGATGATCGATGCGAGAGGTCAGGTGATTCGGCCTATGCCGTTCGGCCGAATCGACGCCGGCGCGCGGCCGGGTTCAAATGACACAAAGGCCGCACGAGGCGGCCTTTTCTGAACACAGCGGAGAACGACGATGAAGCAGCAGACGCCGCCAGTCAGCGACGCGCGGGCGCGCCGACACTCTTGCCCTCGCGCGGCGGTTCGGGCGCGGTCTTGCGCGCGCCCCATCGCTGCGCGAGCACGGCGCACACCATGAGCTGGATCTGATGGAACAGCATGAGCGGCAGCACCACCGCGCCGACCGCGTGCGACGCGAAGATCACCTTCGCCATCGGAATGCCGGAGGCGAGGCTCTTCTTCGAGCCGCAGAAGATGATCGTGATCTGATCCGCGCGGGAAAAGCCGAGACGCTTGGCCGTAAACGCGGTGATGAAAAGCGCGGCCGCCAGCAGCAGGATGTTGACTGCGAGCAGCCCGGCGAGCGTCGACAGCGAGATCGAGTGCCAGATGCCTTCGTTCACGGCTTCGCTGAACGCCACATACACGACGAGCAGGATCGAACCCTGATCGACGAATTTGAGCATCGCGCGATGCTTGTCGATCCATTTGCCGATGGCCGGCCGCAGCAGTTGTCCGGCGATGAACGGCACGAGCAGTTGCAGCGTGATGTTGCCGACGGTATGCCACGGCGAGCCGGTCGTCGCGCCATGGTTGCTCACCACGATCCCGACCAGCGCCGGCGTGATGAAGATGCCGAGCAGGCTCGAAGCAGACGCGCTGCATACGGCCGCCGGCACGTTGCCCTTGGCCATCGACGTGAACGCAATCGACGATTGCACCGTGGACGGCAACGTGCAGAGGAACAGGATGCCGGTGTAGAGCGCGGGCGTGACGAGCGGCGTCAGAACCGGCTTGAGGGCAAGTCCCAGCAGCGGAAAGAGGGCGAACGTGCTGAGCAGCACGACGAGGTGCAGCCGCCAGTGCGTCGCGCCCGCGACGATCGCCTCGCGGGAAAGCTTTGCGCCGTGAAGGAAAAACAACAGTCCGATGGCGAAATCGGTGATCCAGTTGAACGCCACCGCGGCGCTGCCGCGGCACGGCAGGAAGCTCGCGATGATGACGGTGCCGACGAGCGCCAGCGTGAAATTGTCGGGAAGAAGTTTGGGCCGTGCCATCAAAGGATCTCGTACCTGGACATGCCGGGAACCGTACCCGGCCTTCTCAGCGTCAAGTCAGGAAAAACCATGATTTTCCCCCGTACCCGATTAAATCGTCAAATTCATTTGCCAGATCGATTGATTCACAATGCGCATGAAAACGCCGAGTGCAGAAGGAACGAGGCAGCAACATCCGGGCCGCACGACCGTCGAATTGACGGCTTCGACAATCGTCTATCCAGCACGATTTTCGTCACATGATTGGGCATCCGAAACGGTCGGCCAAAGCGAAAAAACTCTGACGTAACACGGTGTTACAACCATCGAGCAGGCCTAACACTTTTTGGCTCGACTGCCGCCGCAAGCCCCAATAAATTGTTGGATACACCGGTCGGCGGGTTTTTGCATCACATTGATGCCTTCGCCCGAATGCTCCGACTTTCGGCCGGTCGTCCGCCTGAATCGTCAGCCCCGCGCTTTCGGTGTCACGGACGCGAATATCGGTCGGACGCAGGCAGTTTGGACATGGCGCTCATTGGCTTTCGCAAGACTACCCGGCTTTTCGTAACCGCTGCGCTCGGCGCGCTGACGGTAGCGGGTTCGCTCGCGCTTGCGGGGCCGCGCGCCGAGTGGTTGTCGCCGTCGGCGGTGTTCAGCGATTCGGCCGACAGCAGGCAATCCCTGCACTACACGCCGGTCGCCGCGAAAGACGGCCTCACTCCCGTGAGCGCCGAAGTGCGCCCCGGCACGCGCGCTGAACAGGCCACGCCCATGCGCGGCTCCGGTTCCATCCGCGCGGACATCACGCGGTACAACGAAGAACGCAGCCTGCCGCGCCAGCCCGGACGTCCGG
Organism: Caballeronia pedi; assembly: GCF_001544915.2. GTDB lineage: Bacteria > Pseudomonadota > Gammaproteobacteria > Burkholderiales > Burkholderiaceae > Caballeronia > Caballeronia pedi. Next base: position 387,782 of record NZ_FCOE02000004.1, read on the forward strand.
CGGACGACGGCCGCACACCCGCCAACGCAAGCTACCGCAACTGATACGTCGCCTTCGTCGTTATTGCGCACGAATCAAAAAAGTATCGGCGCGTCTAGTTTCGCTTTCCCGATGACGTAATCACGCCACAGTTACGCGTCGAATTTCTTCAAGATATTCCGCTCTTTTTTCCGCGCAAGGACAATGCGCCCTGCGCGGATAAATGTCGTTTTCCCAATATTTCGAATGGCTTTCGGTGCTCGAAGAGGCGCGTCGATGCTCGCTGTGCGTCGCGTTCGTCATCGAGACGGGCCGCATGAGCGCGTGACGAAGTGCGCATTTCTTAATGCGCCAACGGCCTGAAGTATCCGAACCGCTATACCCGCAATAACCAAAAACATTTTTGACCGGAAAAATGGTCCGTAAAGATGGTGCCGCTCCACACGCGTTGCCACTCTCGCCCACAAAACCGTTAAGCCGGTCAGACGAGGCGAGTGCCACGCCCCTCGCCCGCCAAGCTTTCAATTTTCGACAAAAGACAGGAGAGTTCATGAAGTCAACCGTCAACCGTGCGCCGAAGACTACGGTGAGAGCAACGGTCAAGGCCACCGCAGTCGCCGCGGCGATGCTCGGCCTCTTCGCTGCGGGCGCGGCACACGCGCAGTCGAGCGTTTCGCTGTATGGGCAGGTCGACGAATGGGTCGGCGCTCAGAAGTTTCCGGGCGGCGATCGCGCGTGGAACGTGAGCGGCGGCGGCATGTCGACGTCTTACTGGGGCTTGAAGGGCGCCGAGGATCTGGGCGGCGGCTACAAGGCCATCTTCACGTTGGAAAGCTTCTTCCGCGCGCAGAACGGCCAGTACGGGCGCTTCCAGGGCGACACCTTCTTCGCGCGCAACTCGTACGTCGGCATTCAAGGTCCGATCGGCACGTTCACGACGGGCCGCCTGACGACGCAACTCTTCGTCTCGACGATTCTGTTCAACCCGTTCGTCGACTCGTATGTCTTCTCGCCGATGGTCTATCACGTGTTCCTCGGCGCAGGCACGTTCCCGACGTACCGCACGGATCAGGGCGTGATCGGCGATTCGGGCTGGAACAACTCGGTGCAGTACACGTCGCCTGACTTCAACGGTCTGTCGGGCAGCGTCATGTACAGCTTCGGCAACAACGCCGGCGATGGCCGCTCGAAGAAGTACAGCGCGCAGTTCCTGTACTTCCACGGCCCGTTCGCGGCGACCGGCGTTTATCAGTACGTGAACTTCAACAACACGCCGGGCGACCTGACCTCGGTGGACGGCTTCGCCACGCCCGGCTACAAGAGCCAGAGCGTCGGGCAACTGGGCGCGTCGTACGATCTGAAGTACGTCAAGTTCTTCGCGCAGTACATGTACACGAAGAACGACTACGAAGGTCCGGGCACCTTCCACGTCAATACCGGTCAAGGCGGCGTGACCGTGCCGCTCGGCCCGGGCACGGTGATGGCGTCGTACGCGTACTCGCGCAGCAACGGCGGGCTCGACCAGACGCACAAGAGCTGGGCGCTCGGCTACGACTATCCGCTGTCCAAGCGCACCGATGTCTACGCGGCTTACCTGAACGACAAGTACACGAACCTGTCGTCGGGCGATACGTTCGGGGTCGGCATCCGCGCGAAGTTCTAAAGAAACGCGTTCGCCCAAACAAAAACACCGCGCTTCGTGCGCGGTGTTTTTTTGCGGGCGTCGAAAATAATCAGCCGATCGCGAGGCGCGCCTTCGCGTCGTCGTACTCGCGCTTCAGGCGCTGAACCAGTTCCGCGACGCTCGGCGCGTCCTGCATCAGCCCGACGCCTTGCCCCGCGCCCCAGATGTCCTTCCACGCCTTCGCCTTGCCTTCGGCGAAGTTCATCGCGGTCTTGTCGGACGCGGGCAACGCGTCCGGATCGAGTCCCGCATTGACGATGCTCTCGCGGATGTAATTGCCGTGCACGCCGGTGAAGAGATTCGTGTAGACGATGTCGGCGGCCGTGGCATCGACGATCGCGCGCTTGTAGTTCTCCGGCGCGTGCGCTTCTTTCGTCGCGATGAAGCGCGTGCCCATATAGGCGAGGTCCGCGCCCATCGCCTGCGCGGCGAGAATCGAGCCGCCGTTGGCGATCGCGCCCGACAGCACGATCGGACCATCGAACATGCGCCGCACTTCGCCGACGAGCGCGAACGGCGAGGTCGTGCCCGCATGTCCGCCCGCGCCCGCCGCGACGAGAATCAGGCCGTCCACGCCCGCTTCGAGCGCCTTCTGCGCGTGCCGCAGATTGATGACGTCATGCAGCACGATGCCGCCGTACGAATGCACCGCGTCGATCATCTCCCTGACCGGCGCGCGCAGGCTCGTGATGAAGATCGGCACCTTGTGCTCGACGCACACGCGCACGTCCTGTTCGAGCCGCGAATTGGATTGATGGACGATCTGATTGACCGCGATCGGTCCGATCACTGCGTCGGGATTCGCCGCCTTGTGTTCGGCAAGCTCGCTTTGTATCTGGGTGAGCCATTCGTCGAGCATCCCGGCGGGGCGCGCGTTGAGCGCCGGAAACGAGCCGACGATGCCCGCCTTGCATTGCGCAAGCACGAGTTCCGGATAACTGACGATGAACATCGGCGAGCCGACGACGGGCAACGTGAGGTGCTGCAGGATGGCGGGCAGGGCCATGGCACGAATCTCCTGAATGTGTGCGGGCAGCATTGAAAGCATTCTACGAACTGCCGACAGCGAACGATCGTTCGATTATAAGCAGCGCGTTGTTTTTGAGATATCCGCCATTTCCCGAGGAAGTCTTCGGTTTTCGCGTTTGCGGGCGAGCGATCGCGCGAGCGCGCCTACAATGATCCGCAACGCCACGAACAAGAAAACACCATGTCCTTCGGAGACTACGAGCCGTTTCGCGTCGATGCGGGGGGCGTAGAGATCGTCGGGATGAAAGGCGGTGACGGGCCGCCGCTGCTCCTCATGCACGGCCATCCGCAAACGCACGAGATCTGGCACAAGTGCGCCGGCGATCTCGCGAAACACTTCACCGTCATTGCAACGGATCTGCGCGGCTACGGCGCATCGGCCAAGCCGAAGAGCGACGCGCGCCACACGCCGTATTCGAAACGCGCGATGGCCGCCGATCAGGTCGCGGTGATGCGCCACTTCGGCTTCGAGCGCTTTCTCGTCTGCGCGCACGATCGCGGCGCGCGCGTCGCGCATCGCATGGCGATGGATTTTCCCGATGCCGTCGATCGCCTGATGCTGCTCGATATCGCGCCGACGCTTGCGATGTACGAAGCGACCGACCGCTCCTTCGCGACCGCGTACTTCCACTGGTTCTTGCTGATTCAGCCGTCGCCGCTGCCGGAACTGCTGATCAGCGGCAATCCGAATGCCTACATTGACCGCGTGATGGGCAATCGGCACGCGGGCCTCGCACCGTTCGCGCCGCACGCGTTGCAGGCGTACCGCGATGCGCTCGCGTCGCCCGGCGCGATCTTCGCGATGTGCGAGGACTATCGCGCGTCGGCGAGCATCGATCTGGAGCACGATCGCGCCGATCTCGAACGCGGTCTGAAGGTCGCGTGTCCGCTGCGCGTGCTGTGGGGACAGGAAGGCGTGATCGAACGATGCTTCGACGCGCTCGACGAATGGCGGCGCGTCGCGCGCGACGTGAGCGGCCGCGCGCTGCCGTGCGGACACTACATTCCCGAGGAACAGCCCGACATGCTGCTTGCGGAAATACTCGCCTTCTTCGAGGCCGATGCGCCCTGAAACCCGCGCCGGCGTTGGGTCTTACGCGAGTTCAGGTGATCGTTAAAATTTTGTAGGGAAAGCACCGATGCACGTGAAATGGTGTCGCGTTACGATACGTTGGACGTTGATCACGTCCAATTGATTCTGCCGCTTGCCGTAGCTGACAAGCGGCTTTCTTTTTGTGCGCCCGGTTTGCTTCAGGCGGCCGACACGGTTTCGCCGCTCACCCTCACCGAGCCGCCGCGCGCCAGTTCCCCGACGATCTTTTCGATGAGCCTCCGAAGCTCGCCCGATGGCGCGAGCGTATCGGCGGCGGCGCGCATCGCGCGGGCCTGCGTGGTCATCGTGACGAGCGCGTCGAGCGTCATCGCGCGGACTTCCATCAGCTTGAAGACGATCAGCACCTTGAGTGCGTTCTTCGCGTTGCGCGCGGGATCGGCCTGCAGGTAATCGAGCCGCGACGAAGCGACGTCGAGCGCGCGGCCGACGTCCGTGAATGGCGCACCGTGGCCGGGAATCACGACATCGACGTCGAGTTGCGCGATCAGTTCGAGCACCGCGCGTTCTTCTGCGAAGCCGCTGTTGCCTTCCAGTTCGGGAAAGATCACGCCGAAGCCGTTTTCCCATAGCGCGTCGGCGCTGATCAGCACGCGCAATTCGGGGCAATGCAGCATCAGCGAATGCGGATCGTGGCCCGGCGCGCCGAGCACGTTCCAGTCGAAACCGCCGAGCGCGAGCGTCGCGCCGTGTTCGATCGTGCCCGTGAAGCCGAACCGGTCGCAGCGCTGGCCCGTCGCGCGGAACGTGAGCGCTTCCTCGTCCCAGTCGCGCACGGCGTGCGCTTCGCTCGCGGGAATCAGCGTGTCGCACTTATAGGCTTGCTGAAGCAGCGCGTTGCCGCCGCAATGATCCGAATGCAGATGCGTGTTGACGATCAGATCGAGCTTGCGCGCGCCGAGCGTTCGCTGCACGAGCGCGAGCGTCTGCGGCGCGTGCGACGCGTAGCCCGTATCGATGATCGCCGTGCCTTCGTCGCTTGCGAACAGCACGTTGTTCGACGAGAGCCAGCCGCGCTCCAACACCGTGATGGATTCCGGAAGCGCCTTCACGCGCGCGGCTCCTTCGGCATCACGACGATGGTCGCCGTCGCCTTCATCACCGTTTCGCCGAGCTGGTTGCGCGCGCCGCCTTCGAGCTTCACGAGATCGCCATTCAGGCTCGCTTTCCACTTCGCTTCGGTGACGCGCCAGAACATCGTGAGCACGTCGTGCGCCTTCACCGCGCGCGTCAGCCGGATGCCGAATTCGAGGCCGAGCGGCTGCGCGTCGCGCGAAAAGTGCGCGGCGAGCATCGCCATCAAGTGCGCGGTCGGCTGCGTGCCCGACGCGATCAGCGACCCGAAGCGGCTCGCGCGCGCGTAGGCGTCGTCGTGATGCAAGGGGTTGAGATCGTTGACGAGCGTCGCGAAGTGCTTGATCGATTCGGGCGGCAGCGCGAGCGCCGCTTCGAACGTTTCGCCGACGATCACCACGCGCGCGCCCTGGCGACGGCTCTCGACGCGCGCGAGCACCGCGCGCTTTTCTTCATCGTCGCAGGCAGCCCAGGCGGCGATTTCGTCGATGGTGCGCAGACACCCGTCGCAGAAGCCCGTTTCCGGATTCATGCGGCAGACGTCCACGCACGGCGACGCCACGTCTGTCATGACTCGGCCGTTTCGCGCAGCGCGACATCGACGACCGGCGCGCCGGTCAACTCGATCAGCTCTTGCGGCGACAGATTGAATACCGCGTGCGGATGCCCGGCCGCGGCCCACAGACTGTCGAGCGCGAGCAGGTCTGCGTCGATCAGCGTGACGGGTTCGACCGCATGGCCGATCGGGCACACGCCGCCGATCGCGTAGCCGGTCTTCTCGCGCACGAACTTCGCATCGGCGCGCGCCAATGCACCGACGCGCGCCGCGACCTTCGCTTCATCGACGCGATTCGCGCCGCTCGCGATCACGAGCACGGGCGTGTCGTCTTCCTTGCGGCGAAACAGGATCGACTTGGCGATCTGCGCGACCGCGCAGCCCAGACCGGCTGCGGCTTCAGCCGAGGTTTTGCCGGTTTCGGGCAGCATCACGACGTCGTGCGGATGGCCGCGTTCCTTCAGCAACAGCGCGACGCGGCGCGCGGAATCGGGTAAGTGGTCGGTCATCGTGTTCCCTTTTCAGGCGCAGGCGGCCGCGCCGTCGCGCTTCTTCGTGAAAATCGCGCGGCCCGCGCGCGACGAACTCGGCTTGCTGATCGCACGCGAAATGAAATCGCCGATATCGACGAGCTGATCCAGATCGATGCCCGTCTCGATGCCGAGTCCGTTCATCAGATAGACCACGTCTTCGGTCGCGACATTGCCCGTCGCGCCCTTCGCATACGGACAGCCGCCGAGCCCCGCCACCGATGCGTGGAAGATCTCGACGCCTTCGAGCAGCGCCGCATAGATATTGCCGATGGCCTGTCCGTACGTATCGTGGAAGTGCCCGGAAAGCCGCTCGCGCGGAAACACTTTCTGCGCCGCTGCGAGCACTTCGCGCGTGCGTTTGGGCGTGCCGACGCCGATCGTATCGGCGATGTCGATCTCGTCGCAGCCGAGGGCCTTCATGCGCTCGACCACATCCACCACCGATTCGATGCTCACTTCGCCCTGATACGGGCAGCCGAGCGCGCACGAGATGCTGCCGCGCAGCCGCATGCCCGCATCCTTCGCGGCCTTCGCGACCGGCTCGAAGCGCGCGATGCTCTCCGCGATACTGCAATTGATGTTCTTCTGCGAGAACGCCTCGCTGGCCGCGCCGAAGATCACGATTTCATCGGCCTTCGCTTCGAGCGCGCCTTCGAAGCCGCGCAGATTCGGCGTCAGCACCGAGTAGATCGTGCCCGGACGGCGCTCGATGCCGGCCATCACGGCGGCGGCGTCGGACATCTGCGGCACCCATTTCGGCGACACGAACGATGTCGACTCCACGTTGACGATGCCCGCGCGCGCAAGCCGGTTCACCAGCTCGATCTTGGTTTCGGTGGGCACGAACTCCTTTTCGTTCTGCAGGCCGTCGCGCGGCCCGACTTCGACGATTTTCACTTTTGCCGGAATCATGGCTGTCTCCCTTTATATGCGATGCGATGCGATTCGATGCGATGCGTTCAGTACCCGCGCCTGAAATCGACGATGCCGCTGATCGGCTCGCCGCGCGCGAGTGCTTTGATCTTGCCGGCGATCTGCACGATGCTTTCTTCGCGCAGCGTTTCCGCCGAAATATGCGGCGTCACCGATACACGCGGATGCGTCCAGAACGGATGATCCTGCGGCAACGGTTCCGTGTGAAAGACGTCGAGTGTCGCGGCGGCGATCTGGCCGCCATCGAGCGCGGCGATGAGATCCGTATCGACGAGATGCGGACCGCGCGCCACGTTTACCAGATACGCGCCGGGCGCGAGCTTCGCGAACGTGCGCGCGTTCAGAATGCCTTCGGTGTCGGGCGTGTGCGGCAACAGATTGATGAGCACCTTCACGCCGTCGAGAAACGCATCGAACCGTTCCGGGCCCGCATAAACCTGCACGCCTTCGATCGTCTTCGGCGAGCGGCTGTAGCCACGCACGGGCACGCCGAGTTTCAGCAAGCCCTTTGCGACTTCGCCGCCCAGCACGCCGAGGCCGAGCACGCCGACGGTAAACGATTCACGCGCGTGCTGCGGCAGTTTTTCCCAGCGGCCTTCGCGTTGCAGCGCGTCGTATTCGTCGAAACGGCGCAGGTAGCGCAGCACGCAGTACGTCGCGTATTCGACCATCTGCTGCGCCATGCCGGTATCTTCCAGACGCACGAGCTTCGCGTTCGGCGGCAACGTGCCGGGTTCCTTGCGCTCGACATCGAGAATTGCATCGACGCCCGCGCCGAGATTGAACACCGCCTGCAAGTCCGGACGATTCGCGAACAGCTCGCGCGGCGCGCGCCAGACGATCGCGTAGTCGGCGGGCGCGGTGTCGCCCGGCTCCCACACGCGCAGATCCGCGCCCGGCAGCTCGCGCCGCAGGCCGCCGAGCCACGCGTCGAGATCGGCGCCTTTTTCGTAGAAGATGATTTTCATGCGTGGCCGTGCCCGCACGAGCGCTCAGTGCTTTCGACGCCGGCATTCTGGGCCGACTCCGCGCGCATGCCCAGACGCTCGATCAGCTTGCGATCGGCTTCGGCCTGCGGGTTGCTCGTCGTCAAAAGCTGGTCGCCGTAGAAGATCGAGTTCGCGCCGGCGGCGAAGCACAGCGCCTGCAGCGCCTCGTCCATCTGCTCGCGGCCGGCCGAGAGACGCACCATTGCCTTCGGCATCGTGATGCGTGCGACCGCGATCGTGCGCACGAACTCGAACGGATCGAGCGCCTCGACGCCGGTGAGCGGCGTGCCCGCGACCTGCACGAGATTGTTGATCGGCACCGATTCCGGATACGGCTCCATGTTCGCCAGTTGCGAGATCAGGCCCGCGCGTTCGCGCCGCGATTCGCCCATGCCGACGATCCCGCCGCAGCACACGTTGATGCCGGCGTCGCGCACATGTTCGAGCGTGTCGAGGCGATCCTGATACGTGCGCGTCGAGATGATCTGGCCGTAGAACTCCGGCGAGGTATCCAGATTGTGGTTGTAGTAATCGAGGCCCGCATCGCGCAGTCCTTGCGCCTGATGCGCCTCCAGCATGCCGAGCGTCACGCAGGTTTCGAGGCCCATCGCCTTGACGCCGCGGATCATGTCCTTGATCGGCTCCAGATGGCGATCCTTCGGATTGCGCCACGCCGCGCCCATGCAGAAGCGCGTCGCGCCATTGCTCTTCGCGACTTCTGCTGCTTTCAGGACTTCGCCGACTTCCATCAGCTTTTCGGCCTTCAGGCCCGTGTCGTGATGCACCGACTGCGGACAGTACGCGCAATCTTCCTCGCAGCCGCCGGTCTTGATCGACAGCAGCGTGGAAAGCTGCACCGCGTTCGGATCGAAATGCTCGCGATGCACGGTCTGCGCGCGATACAGCAGATCGTTGAACGGCAAGTCGTACAGCGCGACGACATCGGCGACGCGCCAGCGCTGCATCGGTTGCGACGTGGTGTGAGCGGTCGGCTCAGCGGTGATTTGCTGTGTCATGAGGTCAATCCTTTTGATGAAGCGAGTCGGTCAGAACGTCGATGTCGAGCGAATCGGCGGCGCGCGACGCATCGGGCGAAGGGAGATGCGGAATCACGCCGATGAGCGGCGCCTTGATGCGTTGTTTGAGCGTTGCGATATTTTCGTCGGGATACAGCATAGCCGGATCGACGCGATTGGCGACCCAGCCCGCGAGCTTCAGTCCGCGCGACGCGATGGCTTCCACGGTCAAAAGCGCATGGCTGATGCAGCCGAGCCGCATGCCGACCACCAGCACCACCGGCAGATTCAGCGCGAGCGCGAGATCGGCGGTGTCGTGCGCGTCGTCGAGCGGCACGCGAAAGCCGCCGACGCCTTCCACCACGACGATATCCGCCTGCGTCACGGCGAAGCGATGCGCCTCGACGATGCGCGCGATATCCAGCGCGATGCCCTCGCGCGCGGCGGCGATATGCGGCGCAATCGGCTCGCGCATCATGAACGGCGTGCGGATTTCATTGGGCAGCGCGACGTTCGCGGCGGCGTCGAGCTGATCGGCGTCTTCGTTGTGCAGCACGCCGTCGCGCTCGACGGCCCCTGAGGCGATCGGCTTCATCGCGGCGGCGCGCAGGCCCGCGCGCGCGAAGCCGTGCAGCAGCCCCGCAGAGACGAGCGTCTTGCCGATTTCCGTATCGGTGCCGGCGACGAATAGCGATAAGGCGTTCATAAAGTCTTCAGTGCGTGATCGAGGCGCGCGAGATCGTCCTCGCTGTGCGCGGCGGAAAGCGAAATGCGCAGGCGCGAGGTGCCTTGCGGCACGGTCGGCGGACGGATCGCGGGCACCCAGAGGCCGTGTTTGTCGAGCGCGGCGGCGATCTCCAGCGTTTCATCGTTGCCGCCGATCACGAGCGGCTGCACGGCCGTATGCGAATCGACGGGCATCCAGCGCGTGCGCTTGAGCATCGCGCGCGTGGTCTCGATCAGCGACGCGAGATGTGCGCGCCGTCGGTCGCCTTCATCGCTCGCAATGACTTCGATGCTCTTCGACACCGCGAGCGCTACCGCCGGCGGCGACGCCGTCGTGAAGATATACGGACGCGCGCGCTGCACCAGCCATTCGACGACAGTCTCATGCGCCGCGACGAACGCGCCCGCGACGCCCGCCGCCTTGCCGAGCGTGCCGACATACACGAGATGCGGCGAGCGCAGCGCGTAATGCGCCAACGCGCCGCGTCCTTGCGGGCCGAGGACGCCGAAGCCATGCGCGTCGTCGACGATGAGCCACGCGCCGTACTTCTCCGCGAGTTCGACGAGACGCGCGAGCGGCGCGATATCGCCGTCCATGCTGAACACGGTGTCGGTGACGATAAGCTTGGTCGCCGCGCTGTCGCCCGAGGCGTCGAGCATCGCGTCGAGGGCGTCCATGTCGGCGTGCGGGTAGATCTGCGTCTCCGCGCGTGAGAGACGCACGCCGTCGATCAACGACGCGTGGTTCAGCGCATCGGAGAACACGATCGTGCCGCGTCCGGCGAGCGCGGTCACGATCGCGAGGTTCGCCATGTAGCCGGTGCTGAAGTAGAGCGCGCGCGCATTGTCGACGAAACCGCCCGAGAACGCGGCGAGATCGTCTTCGAGCTGCGCGTGCGCGCGCGAATGGCCGCCAAGCAGATGCGAGCCGCCGCTGCCCGCGCCGTAGCGCGATGCGCCTTCGGCCAGCGCCGCGCGGATGCCTTCGTGCGCGGCGAGGCCGAGATAATCGTTGCTCGCGAAGCCGATGATCTCGCGGCCATCGACCGTCATGTGCGCGGAGCACGCGCTGTCGATGGTCTTGCGGCGGCGTCGCAGGCCGCGCGCGTCGATATCGGCGAGGCCTTGTTTCAGCGTTGCGTAGAGCGCTTGCGAGGTATTCGTCATGCGGCGCCCCCGGCAAGCGTAACGTCGAGCGTCTCGCGCGTGCGTTGCGCGAGGAGCGCGAGTTCGTCGTCGCTGAGGATGTACGGCGGCATCATGTAGACCGTCGTGCCGATCGGGCGCATCAGCAGTTCGCGCTTCAGTGCGTTGGCGAAGAAACGGCGCGAAAACGTCTTGTCGTCGATGTCGACATCGAACGCGAAGATCGTGCCGCGTTCGCGCAGGTTCTTTACGCGTTCGTGCTTGCCGAAATGCGCGCGCAACGCCTCGCGCAACAACGCCGACTTGCGTCGATTCTCCGCCAGCACGTTCGCGCTTTCGAACAGATCGAGCGTGGCGAGCGCGGCGCGGCACGCGAGCGGATTGCCCGTGTACGAATGGGAGTGCAGGAAGCCGCGCGTGACGTCGTCGTCGTAGAAAGCGGCGTAGATGTCGTCACGCGTAAGGACGATCGACAGCGGCAGATAACCGCCGCTGATGCCCTTCGACAGGCAGATGAAATCCGGCCAGATGCCGGCCTGCTCGCACGCGAAAAAAGTACCGGTGCGCCCGCAGCCGACCGCGATTTCATCGGCGATCAGATGCACGCCGAATTCGTCGCACAACGCGCGCAATTGCGCGAGATACGACGCGTCGTACATCGCCATGCCAGCCGCGCACTGCACGAGCGGCTCGACGATGACGGCCGCGAGGCTCGGCGCGCGTTGCTCGAACAGCGCGCGCATCGCGGCGATGGCGGAATCGACGCCCGCCACGGCCGGCGACGCGACCACATGCGCGTGACGGATCAGCGGATCGTAGGCGTCCTTGAAGAGGGCGACATCGGTCACGCCGAGCGCGCCGATCGTTTCGCCGTGGTAGCTGTTCGCCAGGCACGCGAATTCGCGCTTCTTGTCCTGTCCGCGATTGCGCCAGAAGTGAAAGCTCATCTTCAGCGCGATTTCGACCGCCGACGCGCCATCCGACGCGAAAAACGCATGACCGAGCGTGCGCTGCGTGAGCGCCGACAGACGCTCGGCCAGTTCGATGGCGCTCTCGTGCGTGCAGCCCGCGAGCATCGCGTGTTCGAGCGTGTCGAGCTGATCTTTGAGCGCGCGATTGATGTCTTCGTTCGCGTGGCCGAAGAGGTTCACCCACCACGAGCTGATCGCATCGAGATAGCGGTCGCCCTGCGGATCGTAGAGCCACGCGCCCTTGCCGCGCGCGATCGGCACGAGCGGCACGCGCTCGTGATGTTTCATCTGGGTGCACGGATGCCACACGGCCGCGAGCGAGCGGGCAACCCAGTCCTGATTGGCTTCTGTGTTCAAAAACGGCTCCCAAGCGCCTGGACGCTTGCGTTGCTGGGGAAAACTGCGCGAGTCAATTATCCCTAAAAGCGGCGCAACCTTCCGTATTCGGAAGGTTTTTTGGCCATGCGTGCGCGCGCAATGGAAATGCGAAAACGCGCTATCGCGCGTAACTTCGCGCATTTCGAAGCGTTGTCGTCGGATTGGCGCGGAAGATGCGGGCTTGGCAAAAGCGAACGCCGGCGCATGGCCGGCGTCTGAAGAAAGCGGGAAAGGGCGCGTTCAGCGCGACGCGGTCTGCGTCTCGGCCGCCTGATCGTTCCAGACGATGCGGTTGTTCACCGCGTAGAGCCTGCACGGATCGGCGCTCTGCTTCTGGCAGCTCGCGACCGCGACGGCCATCGGATCGTCGCCGCCTTCGGCCCAGGACCACGCGCCCGAATCCGACACCGCGAACGCGCGGCTCGAATACTGCGAGAGGAAGTTGCGGTATCCGGCGCGGCCGTTTTCATCGACGTAGGGAACGGCCTGCACCGAATCGAGATCCGCGAAGTTGGTCGCCTTCGGCATGCGCGGCTCGCTGACCTGATACTGCACGGACGTGGGCATGCCGATCTGCGCGAGGAAGGCTTTCACGCGCGGCCACCAGACCTGCACGCCGTCGCGATCGCCGACGAGACGATGCGCGTCGTTCTTGTAGGTGCCGAAATCGACCATGTTCGCGCGCGCGCCGTGCTGCGTGTAGGCGGTGTACATCTGCACGGACAGATCGCCTTGCCAGACCGAATCGTTGTCGCCGTAGAGCCACAGCGAGGGCAGACGCACGTGCTCGCCGTAGGAGCCGAACGCGTTGACGAGATTCTTTTGCCAGCCCGCGCATTCATCCTGACGCAGGCCGCCGGAGAAATTGATCAGGCCGCGCACGCCGGGCGCCGCGACGGCATCGCGCGCGCCGTAGGCCATGGTCGTCAGGCCGCCATGCGACGTGCCCGCCACGACGATATGCGTCTTGTCGACATACGGCTGCTCGCTCATGTAAGCGACGGTCGCGGCGACGTCCTGTGCCTGCGCGAAGCCATTCGCCTCGACGTTGCAGCCGTGACCGGTGTAATCGCCGCCCGAGCCCGCGAAGCCGCGGCGATTCGGCACGACGACCACGTAACCATGACGCACGAATTCACGCGCGAGCGCGACCGGCCGATTGCGCGGCTGCGCGTGCGAGTCGCCGGGGAGCTTGCCGTGATTGAAGACGATCATCGGGAACGGGCCGGCGCCGTCCGGTTTGAACACCGTGGTTTCGAGCGAGATGTCGGCTTCGGGAATCTGGATGACGGCTTCGTTCAGACCATTCGCGACGGCGGGCAGGCCGGCGTCGAGCGAATCGGGAATCTGCGAAAGCGTCTGACCGAATGCGGGCGCCTGGAGACCTTCGGACTGACGCACCCCGCCGATCGGCTCGGCGCGCACGGCGGACGTGACGAGCGACGTCGCGAGCGCGCACACCATGCTGCATCCGACCAACCAGGTTCTGATCGCCATCCGTGAACTCCGACTGCGCATCCAATAAGCGTTGATACGGCGTGGCCCCTTTTTTTGAAGTCACAAACCTATCGCGCTGCTCGTGAAGAGCAGTATCGGCTGCGGGTTCCGGGAGTCATGCCCTGAAAAGGCATGACAATTGGCTTCAAAACGGGGCTTCGCTGCGAGTGTCCGGGCACGGGAATGACTGCGCCCTGACGTGAACAGAGATTACCCGTTCAAAATTTCACTGCACAATAAGTGGTACCCCGTAACTGTTTAATCTGAAAGGAAATTCTTAGGAAATTAATACCGTGCGTAATCTCATATTTCTTAAAGACATATTTACTTTTCTTTAATGTCGCCGTTGACGTAGATCCAGTTTCCGGCGGCATTGCGCGTGAAGCGGCTGGCTTCGTGCAGCCGATACGCCCGCCCGCCGGTCTTGTAGCGCGCGACGAACTCGACTTCCTCGTGATCGGCGTCGATGGGCGTATGGCGCTTGATCTGCAGGCCGAGCCAGCGCGTGTTCGGGTCGTAAGGGTCGAGATCGGGTGGGCAGGTCGATTCGGCCCAGGTTGCGCGCAGGTACGCCGTGTCGCCGAGCACGTAGGCGGTGTAGCGCGAACGCATCAGTTGCATCGCGTTCGCGGGTTTTTTGCCGCCTTCGATAAAACGGCCGCAGCAGGCGTCGTAGCGCGGCGCGCGCGCATTCGGGCGCTGATCGGGCGCGGCGCCGCCGCACGGGCAGTCCACCGGCTTCATTGATCGACGCCCGGCATCTCGACGTGACGCGGCTGGCTGCGCACCCGTTCGAGCCACGCGCGGATCGCCGGATAGCGCGCCAGATCGACGTTCGCCTCATCCGCGACGTGCGTGTACGCGTAGAGCGCGATATCCGCGACGGAGTAGCGCTCGCCGACGAAATACGTACGGGTCGCGAGATGCTGCTCCATCACGTCGAGTGCGCGATACGAACCGGCGATCCTGTCGGGCAGACGCGCGTCGTCGGGGCGCTTCTGGAATTGCAGGATGAAGCGCGCGACTGCGACGAACGGCTCGTGGCTGTACTGCTCGAAGAACATCCATTGCAGCACTTGCGCGCGTTCGAGCCGGTCGGTGGGCATGAGCGGCGAGCCGTCGGCGAGATAGCAAAGAATCGCGTCGGATTCGGAAAGCGTGGTCTTGTCGTCGATGACGAGCACCGGAACCTTGCCGTTCGGATTGAGCCGCTTGAAGTCCTCGGTGCGGGTCGCGCCGTTCATCATGTCGACTTCATGCCACGCGTAAGGCAGGCCGAGTTGTTCGAGGACGAGGCGAACCTTGTAGCAGTTGCCCGATGCGGAAACGCCGTGCACTTGATAAGTCACATTCACTCCAGTTTCACCATTCGAGCTTCGTGCCGTCGTACTGGACGAAGCTGCCGTTGAATTCGTCGCGCATCGCGCCCGCTTCCGCGATTACCGCGCGCATGCCCGCGACGCTGTGCGCGACATCGATCGCCGCCGATGACCCGCCCATTTCCGTGCGCACCCAGCCCGGATGCAGCGCGACGCAGGCCGAATGACGCGATTCCAGCGACGCCACCTTCAGCGCCGAATTGAGCGCCGCCTTGCTCGCGCGATACAGCCAGCCGGTCGTGCCGCTCGCCCCGCCGATGCTGCCCATCTTGCTCGACACCACCGCGAGCACGCCGTTCGCGGCATCGGTGAGCGGCAGGAGCACGGGAATCAGCTGCATCGGGCCGCGCACGTTGGTGTGCATCACCTGATCGAAGTCGTCGGCGCTGATCGTTTCGACGCCTTCGGTGCGCGGACCGTAGACGCCCGAAACGACGACCGCCACGTCCAGCCGCTCTTCCTCCAGCTGCCACGCGAGCGCGCCGATCTGTTCGGGCTGCGTGACGTCGAGCGGGAAGGTTTGCGCGCCCATCGCGTCGAGCGCGGAGAGCGAGGCCTTGTCGCGCGCGGTGGCGAGCACGCGCCAGCCGTCGCGGCAATATTCGCGCGCGAACTCGTGGCCGAGGCCGCGCGACGCGCCGATGATCAATACCGTTTTCATGAGCGACATGTTCCTTGTATTGGCGACCTTGCGACTATAGCGCGCGACCCGCGGTCGCGGATCGCGCGCAGGCGTTTCCGATATCGTGGTGCGCTTTCGCTTACGTAAGACCAGAAAGATGATGCATACCGATGTCGTGATCGTCGGCGCGGGGCCGGCGGGCCTGTGCCTGGCGAATGCGCTGAGTGGCGCGGGTTTGTCCGTCGTGCTCGTCGAGCAGCAAAGCGACGACGCGCTGCGCGGGCCCGCGTTCGACGGGCGCGAGATCGCGCTGACGCAGAAGTCCGTCGCGTATCTGAAGACGCTCGGCGTGTGGGAGCGCATCGATGCGCACGCGAAATCGCAGTTGTCCGACGCGCGCATTCTCAATGGATCGTCGCCGTTCGCGTTGAAGATCGGTCATGCGCTCTCGGGGCACGCCGAGTTGGGGTGGCTCGTGTCGAATCATCTGATCCGGCGGGCGGCGTTCGGGGCCGTCGAGTCTCTTGCGGCGTCGGGCGCGGCGGTCCGCGTGATGGCGTCCGAGCGCGTGATCGATGTCGATACCGATGCCTGCGGCGCGCGCGTGCGGCTCGAAAGCGGCAAGACGCTCGCGGCGCGGATGATCGTCGCGGCGGACAGCCGGTTTTCCGCGACGCGCCGCATGATGGGCATAGCTGCCGACATGCACGATTTCGGCAAATCGATGCTCGTCTGCAGCATGACGCACGACGCGCCGCACGAGCACACAGCGTGGGAATGGTTCGGCCATGGGCAGACGCTCGCGCTCCTGCCGATGAATCCGGACCCGGAAACGGGCGCGTGCCGGTCGTCGGTGGTGGTGACGCTGGAGGCGCGCGACATCGACCGGCTGAGCGGGCTCGATGCCGATGCGTTCAATCGCGAGATCGAACGCCGCTTCGAACGGCGGCTCGGCGCGATGGCGCTGCAAACGACGCGGCATGTTTATCCGCTGGTGTCGGTTTATCCGACGCGGTTCGTGGCGAAGCGTTTCGCGACCGTCGGCGATGCGGCGGTGGGCATGCATCCGGTGACCGCGCATGGCTTCAACTTCGGTCTCGATGGGATCGAGACGCTGTCCCGTGCGATGCGCGATGCGCATACGGCGGGGCTCGATATCGCCGGCGATGCGTTGCTTGCGCGCTACGAGCAGAAGCATCGGCAGGCGACGCGGCCGCTTTACATGGTCACGCGGTTCATCACGGAGGTGTACACGCGGGACTCGCTGCCGGCGCGGATTGCGCGGGATGCGATGTTGCGTGTCGGGGAGAGATTGACGCCGTTCAAGCGCGCCGTGGCGATGTCGTTGGCGGGGCAGTGAGGCGTGGCTGTCGAAAAATCCTATATCGTTCGGATGACTACGTATGCTCAATAAACCGGAGTAAAGTCACGCTACTCGCAACGCTCAGACGAGGAGCTGACCATGTTCAAGATAATTCAGGGAACGTTACCGCCGAATATCGACCCCGACGAGCTTCGGGAAATTCAGAAGGAGGCCGCCCGAAGTTGGGAGATCGAAAAGGAGGTGCGAAGGCGGATGGGCATACTGGGCGATGACGATAACGCGGGCTTCATCAGGGGCACTCATGAGTTTTCCGAAAATCGACTGTGACGACTCCATATTCGATCGTCACGCTGGCTACGGAGAGTCGGATGTTTCTGGCTGATACCAACGTCATCAGCGAGACCAGAAGGGAAGAGCGCGCGAACGAAGGTGTTCGCGCGTTTTTCGACGGTGCTGAACAAAGAGGCGAAGTTGTATTTCTTTCGGTCGTTACCGTAGGTGAGTTGCGACGTGGTGTCGAGTCACTTCGTAACAAGGGTGACGTCCGGCAGGCGGCGATCGTGGAGGCGTGGCTGAAACGTGTTCTGCGCAGCTATCAAGGGAAAATCGTGCCGGTGGACAGGGCTATAGGGGAACTGTGGGGGCGTCTTCGTGCGCGACACCCGGAGCCTGCCGTAGACAGGCTCATTGCGGCGACGGCGCTCGCCTACGACCTGACGGTTGTCACACGCAATGTCAGAGACTTCGAGAGAGTGGGCGTCAAAATGCTGAATCCCTTCGAATAGCATCGCGACCGTGGAAGATAACTGTCGAAAATTCCTAGATCATTCAGATGATTAGTTATGCGTATTGAGCAGGACTAAAGCCAAGCTACTCGCACCTTTCAGACGAGGAGAGCAGTATGTTCAAAATGGTTCAGCAAGTCTTTCCCGGCGACGTTGACGACACAGAGCTTCAGGAGATCCAGCAACGCGCCGCCATCGAGCAGAAGATCGAGCGCGAGGTTCGGTGGCAGATGGGACAAAACGCCGATACGGACCCGGTAGCGTTTATCGACGCTCTCCTGAACCTTCCTAAAGTCGATGTCGACGATTCGATCTTCGAGCATGACGAAGCCGACGAAGAACCGGACGTATCCCGATGACGCGAATGTGAGCCGGCCCGGCGCACCACCCCCGGCCCGGCCCACGACGCTCAAACCAGCTCAACACCCATCGCAGTCGCTTCCCCACCGCCGATACACAGACTCGCCACCCCACGCTTCAACCCGCGCGCCTTTAACGCGCCCAGCAACGTGACGAGAATCCGCGCGCCCGACGCGCCGATCGGATGTCCCAGCGCGCACGCGCCGCCATTCACATTGACCTTGTCGTGCGGCAGGTCGTGTTCGCGCATCGCGGCCATCGCCACGACGGCGAACGCTTCGTTGATCTCATACAGATCGACATCGCCCGCGCGCCAGCCGTTTTTTTCGAACAGCTTGCTGATCGCGCCCACAGGCGCCGTCGTGAACAACGCCGGCTGCTGCGCGAACGTGCTGTGCCCGACCACACGCGCGATCGGCGTGACGCCGAGCCGCGACGCCGTCGATTCGCGCATCATCACGAGCGCCGCAGCGCCATCCGAAATCGACGACGAATTCGCCGCCGTCACCGTGCCGTCCTTGGCGAACGCAGGCTTGAGCGAGGGAATCTTCTCAATGTTGGCCTTGAACGGCTGCTCGTCGCGTGCGACGACGGTATCGCCCTTCTTGCCGGGCACCGTCACCGGCGCGATCTCCCATTTGAACGAACCGTCCTCGTTCGCGCGTTGCGCGCGCCGCAGCGATTCGACCGCGAACGCGTCCTGCGACTCGCGCGAAAACGCATACGACGAAGCGCATTGCTCCGCGAACGTGCCCATCAGACGACCCTTTTCATAGGCGTCTTCGAGGCCGTCGAGGAACATGTGATCCAGCACCTGCGCGTGA
Source organism: Caballeronia pedi (assembly GCF_001544915.2). Taxonomy (GTDB): domain Bacteria; phylum Pseudomonadota; class Gammaproteobacteria; order Burkholderiales; family Burkholderiaceae; genus Caballeronia; species Caballeronia pedi. The sequence goes on from NZ_FCOE02000004.1 coordinate 406,698, forward strand.
CCCATGCGCAGGCCGCCGCGCGCTTTCGGCAGCAGATACGGCGCGTTCGTCATGCTCTCCATGCCGCCCGCGACGATCACGTCGACCGAGCCCGCGAGCAGCATGTCGTGCGCGAACATCGCGGCGCGCATGCCGGAGCCGCACATCTTGTTGATCGTCGTGCAGCCTGTGGAAAGCGGCAGCCCGGCGCCGAGCGCAGCCTGACGCGCGGGCGCCTGACCTTGTCCGGCGGGCAGCACGCAGCCCATGATCGCCTCTTCGATCAGCTCGGGCGCGAGGCCCGCGCGTTCGCGCGCCGCGGCGATCGCCGCCGCGCCGAGTTGCGCCGCGGTCAGCGACGCGAAATCGCCCTGGAACGCGGCCATCGGCGTGCGCGCCGCCGAGACGATGACGATGGAATCGGATTTTGTCTCACTCATGTTTCAGCTCCTTGATGACGCCCTGAATGACGGCGGGAACATCGCCCAGACGCGCCGCATCGGACGCGAGGACATCGTTCTCCGCGGAATGCGCGCCGCTGCGACTCATTGCGGCGATGCACGACTGATACACCGGGTCGATCTCCTCCGACGCGCCGATCATCATGCCCATGTTGCGCAAGCGGCCATCGTGCACGCCGTAGGTCCAGCCGTGCACGGTGAGTTCCTGACCGCGCGCCCATGCGTCGTTGACGATGGTCGTGCGGCATACGTTGATGGTCTGCTCGATCGTGTTCAGCTCGACGAGCCGACGATGCCGCGCGTCGCCCATCGGCCATGTGTCGAGCAGCGCGCCGTGTTTCTCGCGCACGTCCTCGACATGGCGCAGCCAGTTATCGGCAAGGCCGACGCGCCGCCCGACGAGCGCCGCGCCCACGCCCGAGCAGCCGTAATGGCCGACGACCATGATGTGCTTCACCTTCAGCAGATCGACGGCGAACTGGATCACCGACAGACAGTTGAGGTCCGAGTGCACGACGACGTTCGCGATGTTTCTGTGCACGAACACTTCGCCCGGCGGCAGGCCGATGATCTCGTTGGCGGGCACGCGCGAATCCGCGCAACCGATCCACAGATATTCCGGCGTTTGCTGATGCGCGAGACGCTGGAAGAACTCGCCGTCCTCGGCGAGCTTGCGCTGAACCCATTCCTGATTGTTCGCGAACAGGTGGGCAAGCGGAGTCTTGTCGTCAATAGGGTTCATGTTCGAAGGTCAAAGCGGGACGGCATGCGTCAGGCGGCACGCGCATCCGGTCGGCCGGACTCGCCGAAACGCTCCGGATAACGGATGCAGAATCGGATGTCCCGGTCATAGGGAAAGAAATCGGCGAGTTCGCCGCGCAGCAGTTGTTCCTTGTGTTGCTGCCACAGCGCGGGATCGAAGAAATCCGCGTGATGGCGCATGAACGCTTCGCGCACGCGCGGATCGCCGAGCAGAAATGTGCCGTACGTTTCGGGAAAGATATCGTGCGGACCGACGGTATACCACGGTTCGCCCGACAGTTCGTCTTCCTCGTTGCGCGGCGGCGGCACGCGGCGCACGTTGCAATCGGTCAGATACTCGATTTCATCGTAGTCGTAGAACACCACGCGACCATGCCGGGTCACGCCGAAGTTCTTGTACAGCATGTCGCCGGGAAAGATATTGGCCTGGATCAACTGCTTGATCGCGTCGCCGTATTCCTTGATGCCGTGCTCGATGTCGTCAGCGCTGCCATTCTGCAGGAACAGATTGAGCGGCACCATGCGGCGCTCGATATACACATGCCTGATGACGAGCCTGTCGCCTTCGTACTCGATCATCGAAGGCGCTTCCTTTTCGAGTTCGCGGATAAGCGCATCGTCGAGGCGCGCGACCGGCAGCGCGACGCTCGAATATTCGAGCGTATCGGCCATGCGGCCCAGGCGATCGTGGCGCTTCACGAGCTGGTACTTGTCCTGGATCTTCTGCCGTGTGGTTTCCTTCGGCGGCGGAAACGCGTCCTTGATGAGCTTGAACACGTACGGAAACGAAGGCAGCGTGAAGACGATCATCACGAGCCCCTTGATGCCGGGCGCGACGATGAATTTGTCGCTCGAATGCGACAGATGATGCAGCAGATCGCGGTAGAACAGATTCTTGCCCTGCTTTTGCAAGCCGACCGACGTATAGATTTCCGCCTTCGGCTTGCGCGTCATGATGGTGCGCAGAAACTGCACGTAGGCGGACGGCACTTCCATGTCGACGAGAAAATACGAGTGCGCGAAGCTGAAGATGATGAGCACCTGTTCGCGCGACAGCAGCACGGTATCGAGCGCGAGCAGGCGCGGCGCCGTGTGCCGGATCGCGATGGCGAAGGGCAGCAGCGCATCGCCGTTGATGATGCGCCCGACGATATACGCCGCCTTGTTGCGGAAGAACAGCGACGAAAGCACGTGAATCTGGAAATTCGGCGCGGGCTTGAGATCGCCGAAGGTATCGCGCATCGCCTGCATCACGCATTCAACGTCGCGCTGCAGGTCCTCGAAAGGTGACTCCAGCTGAAAGTTCGTGACGATGCGTTCGAGCGTCGCGGCGAGACCGTCTTTTTCCGGGTAATACGCGCGATAGGTCGGCTTCGCGGCGGGCTCGTCGTTTTCGATGTATTCGGTCGAAATGGCCGGCCGCACGAAGATGAAATCGTTGTTGAAGTACGAGCGATGCAAAATCTTGCAGCACACCGAGTTGAAGAACGTCTCGGCGCATTCCGGCTGCCGATGCGTCGTCAGCAAGCCGATGTAATGCAGCTTGATCTGCTGCCAGATGTCGTCGTCGATGTTTTCGGCATCGTATTCGTCTTCGAGCAGGGTGACGCATTCCTCGACGCGATCGTCATACGACGTGATGCGGTCGCGCGCGAGTTGCTGCAGCGCGGGCCATTCGCTGTGCTCGAACAGCGCCTTCGCCTCGATCGCGGCCTCGCGGAACACGCGGTAATGATGCTCGAAGCCTTCGAGTATCGTCTTGGCGACGTCGAAGCCGATTTGCGATGAGAGCAGCTTGGGAAAGTGATTCATGTCGAGCCTGCGCTTCGTGTGGGGAAGTCACCTCATGCCGCTTTGGGTTTGCGCGCGCGCTTGTCCGTGCCCGCGGCGATCAGCGCGCGGCCCTGTTCCTCGTATGCGGCGAGTTCGGCGAGCGTGGTGTTCAGGTCTTCCAGCTGACGTTCGAGCACTTCGCGATGCGCGGCGATCGTATCGACGAAAGCCTGCAGTTGCGTGGCCGAGCCGGTCGGCGAATCATAGAGATCGAGCAGCGTGCGGATTTCCGACAGCGTGAAGCCGAGCCGCTTGCCGCGCAACGTGAGCTTCAGCCGCGTGCGGTCGCGCGGCGAATACACGCGCCGCAGACCGTTCGCGCCCGCGCGTTTGGGCGCAAGCAGGCCCTGATCCTCGTAGAAGCGGATCGCGCGCGGCGTGATGTCGAACTCGCGCGCCAGTTCGGTGATCGTGTAATGCGTCGGTTGAGTCATTGCCGGCCGGCAGCGCAAATGCGCGCGCAACGTTAGAATGGACGTTTACGTTATCGTCAACTTCGCCAAATTGCAACGCGGCGCAAACCCGGAGACAGGCACCGAATGAACGCACTCGAACACCAGCTCGATTATGTTTTCGCGGACGCGCTGCCCGAATCGGGCGGCGTCAGGGAAGTGGCGCCGGGCGTGTTCTGGCTGCGCATGCCGCTGCCGTTCGCGCTCGATCACATCAACCTCTGGCTGCTTGCCGACGAGATCGACGGCGTGAAGGGCTGGACCGTCGTCGATTGCGGCATTTCGAGCGACACGATCCGCGCGAACTGGGAGCGCGTGTTCGATAGCGTGCTCGACGGCCTGCCGGTGCTGCGCGTGATCGTCACGCATTGCCATCCGGACCATCTGGGCCTGGCCGACTGGATCTGCAAGGGCGGCGACCAGGCGCGCTGGAACGTGCGCCTGTGGATTTCACTCGGCGAATACGCGATGGGCCGCGTGATGGCCGCGGGCGACGGCTCGAACGCGGGCGGCGAGCGCGCGGCGGCGCATTTCGCGTCGCACGGACTGACCGACGAAGCGTCGCTCGATGCATTGCGCAAGCGCGACAGCTATTACCCGACGCTCGTGCCTTCGATGCCCGCCGAATACCGGCGCATCCGCGACGGCGACGTGATTCGCATCGGCGCGCGCGAGTGGGAAGTGGTGTCGGGCTACGGCCATTCGCCGGAACACAGCGCGCTCTTCTGCGCCGCCGACAAACTGCTCATCTCCGGCGACATGGTGTTGCCGCGCATCTCGACGAACGTGTCCGTGTTCGCTGTCGAGCCGGAGGGCAATCCGCTCGCGCTCTATCTCGAATCGCTCGGCCGTTACGAGTCGATGCCCGCCGATACGCTCGCGCTGCCGTCGCACGGCAAGCCGTTTCGCGGCGTGCAGACGCGCATCGGGCAATTGCGGGAACATCATCGCGCGCGGCTGGCGGAAGTGCGCGAGGCGTGCGCGCAGAAGCCCTGCAGCGCCGCCGATATCGTGCCGATCATGTTCAAGCGCAAACTCGACATTCATCAGATGACATTCGCGCTCGGCGAAGCGCTCGCGCATCTGAATCTGCTGTGGCTCGATGGCGCGTTGAAGCGTCAGACCGGCGACGATGGCGTGGTGCGTTTTGCGCCGGCCTGACTGCGTTCACTGCACCGATACGCCGCCGAAGTTCACGCGCCCGAACGGACTCACGCTGTAACCGCTGACGTTCGCGCGCGTGAGCGCCGCCGCCGTCGGATAGACGAGCGGAATCCACAGCGCCTGATCGTGGATGATCTTCTGTGCATCGACATACGACTTCGTGCGTTTCGCGACATCGGCGGTCGACTTGCCATCGGCGATGAGCTTGTCGAGTTGCGGGTCGCAGTAGCGCGCGAAGTTGATGCCCGATTTCACCGCGTTGCAACTGAACAGCGGCGACATGTAGTTGTCCGGGTCGCCGTTATCGCCGGCCCAGCCCATGAACAGCATGTCGTGCTGGCCCTGCTTCGCCTGCTTGATCAGCTCGCCCCATTCGATCACCTTCACCTGCGCCTTCACGCCGATCTTCGCGAGATCGGCCTGCAGCAGTTCAGCGCCCGCTTTCGGGTTCGGATTCAGCACGCTGCCGTTCGGACGCACCCAGATCGTCGTCTCGAAACCGTCGGGAAAGCCTGCGTCGGCGAGCAGCTTCTTCGCATCCGCCGATGAATACCTGTACGCCGCGATATTTTTGTCATAGCTCCACGTATTCGGCGGATACGGATTCACGGCGGCCGTCGCGGTGTTCTCGAACACGGTCTTCATATAGGTCGTGCGATCGAACGCCATGTTGATCGCCTGACGCACCTTCGGATTGTCGAGCGGCTTTTTCTGCGTGTTGAGCGCAACGAACGCCGTCATGAACGCGGGCGCCTCGCTGACCTTGAGCGACTTGTCCTTCTTCGCGTCGAGCACGTCCTGCGGCTTCGGCGACAGCGCGATCTGGCATTCGCCCGCCTTGATCTTCTGCGCGCGCACGGACGCGTCGGGCGTGATCGCGTAGATCAGGCGGTCGACCTTCGGTTTCGGGCCCCAGTAGGACGGATTGACGTCGTAGCGGATCACCGAGTCCTTCGTGTAGCTCTTCAGCACGAACGGACCGGTGCCGATCGGCTTGCTGTTCAGATCGACCTGCTGATTCGCCTTGAGCAGCTTGTCCGCATACTCCGATGAATAGATCGATGCGAAGCCCATCGTGAGGATCGGCACGAAGGTCGCGTTCGGCTCGTTGAGCTCGAATTTCACGGTCTGGTCATCGACCTTCGTGACGGCCTTGATGAGCTTCACGAGGCCCATCGACTGCGCGTGCGGAAAGCCGCTCGCGCCGGCGATCTTGTGCCACGGATTGCTGTCGGACAGCATGCGCTCGAACGTGAAGACGACGTCGTCGGCGTTGAGAGCGTGTGTCGGCTTGAAGTAATCGGTCGTCTGGAACTGCACGTTCGGTCGCAGATGGAACGTGTAGCTCAGTCCGTCGCTGCTCACGTCCCACTTGTCCGCGAGCGAGGGCGCGACTTTCTTCGCGGCTTCGTCGTAGGAGACGAGCGTATTGAAGATGACGTCCGCCGACGCGTTGGTCGTCACGAGCGAATTGAACTGCACGACGTCGAAGCCGTCCGGGCTCGATTCGGTGCAGACGGTGAGCGGCTTGGACATCGCGAGCATCGGCGCGGCGAGCATGGCGGCTGCGGCGAAAAGTTTCAGGCGCATGAGATCTCCCGTGACCTCGTGGTCACACTACGTTCATTGTTGTTTGCGAATGGCTGGGGCGCGAAGCAAGCGGCGCGCCCGGCGCGGCTAGATTAGCGAATGCCCGCGCCGCCGACAACGATTCGATCGGCATACACTTATTCATGACACTTTTGCGTCGCGTGCGCGCGGCTTGCCGAAACCGGCTGCATCAGGCTAAACTTGCGCCGTCTTTGGGGAGTAGCCTTCCTTCGCGTGCGAAGGAGAACGCGTCAACATCCTCGGCTCTGCTGCCGTGGCGCGTTCGACCGGAAGGGTTTGGCGAGACCATCGATGCGCTATGTCGTTCTTGGTCGGACGGCGCGTGGCGCATCGTGGTTCGCTCGACGTCCGGCCGTGGAATCATCGTGTCCCCACAACTACAACATCCCCGTCTTTCGCGCACGCTTGCGCGCCCGTCGCATTCATCGATGCGAGGTGCCGCATGACGATGCTCTTTGTCGAACTCGCGCTGATGCTCGTGATCATTCTGATCGCGTCGGAGCTGTTCACGAATGCGCTGGAACATCTCGGTGAGCGCCTCGGCATTTCCGAAGGCGTGACCGGGTCGCTGTTCGCGGCGGTCGGCACGGCTTTGCCGGAAACGACCGTGCCGATCATTGCGCTGCTCGGCGGCACGCCCAGCCGCGCGGTCAACGAAGAGATCGGCGTCGGCGCGATCCTCGGCGCGCCGCTGATGCTCGCGACGCTCTCCACTTGCCTGATGACGTTCGCGATTCTCAAGTCGCGTGGCCTCGGCGGTAGGATCATGCCGGAGCGCAGCGGATTCGTGCGCGATCTCAACTTCTTTTTGTTCGCTTTCCTGATTGCCTGCGCGGCGATGTTCGTGCCGCATCATGCGTGGCAGGTGCGCGCGTTGTTCGCGGCGGGGCTGGTCGCGCTGTATGTCGTGTATGTGATTTCGACGTTTCGGGCTTCGGCGAAGCTCGTCGAGGGCGGCCATGGGACGGAGGCGCCCGAAGCGTTGTTCGCGTCGCGTCTCGGATTGAAGACGACGCTCGGCGCGATCATGCTGCAGTTTCTCGTCGGCATCGTGCTGCTGGTCGGCGGCGCGAAGGGGTTCATTCACGGCGTCGAGGGCGTGTCGCATGCGCTCGGGATTTCGGCGCTGTTGCTGTCGCTCATCATCATTCCGATTGCGACCGAACTGCCGGAGAAGGTGAACAGCATTCTGTGGGCGCGCAGGGGGAAGGATACGCTGGCGTTCGGGAATATCACCGGGGCGATGGTGTTTCAGGGCACGCTGCTGCCGGCGATCGGCATCATGTTGACGCCTTGGGAGCCGCGGGTGGAGGTGCTGACGGGCGTGTTGATCACGCTTGCGGCGGCGGCGTGGCTGAGATTCAATGCGAAGCCGAATGGCGTCGTGCTCTGGGCGTTGCTCGGGAATGGCGTGTTGTATGCGGCTTATCTCGTGTTGACGCTGGGGCGGTGAGGGCGAGTGTTGAAGGCGCATCCGTGGAGGATGCGTTTTCGGGTTTTTCGCTTCGGGTCGTGCGGCTATGATCGGAGTTGCTCCGCGTGCACTGAGATAGACACGGGTAGCGGTTTACCCACCGCGCCCGATCGGCGGTTCCTCCACGTGTGCGGAGAAAGATCCGGCAGCATTGTCCCCACCGGCACCAGCGCTCCCGTTATCTCCACGTGCGCGGAGATCGAGCAGGGCGACGTGTATGGATTTGTATATATCGGTGTTCGCCGCGACTGCAAACTAGTTCCCATATGAATTTTCTTCCCGCTTACCGGGAAACGGTGTATTCTGAATTTTATGATCCAGTCATTCCTGAGCGTCGAGAGCCAAGCCCTGTTCGAGGGACGCGTCGTTCGCCGATTCGTGAACATCCGCGCCGTCGCCGAACGCAAGCTTTTGCTACTCGACAGCGCCGTGACGCTCGACTTTCTGCGCTCGCCCCCGGGTAATCGACTCGAGGCGCTGCGCGGTAATCGCGCCGGACAGCACAGCATCCGCATCAACGATCAATGGCGCGTTTGCTTTGTCTGGACTGACCAGGGACCGACGAACGTCGAAATCGTCGACTATCACTGAAAGCTGAATCCCGAAGTAAGGAGAAACTGAGATGGCCCGCTTCCCCAACGGCATGCGCCCGATCCATCCGGGCGAAGTCCTGCGCGAGGACTTTCTCGCGCCGCTTGACATGAGCGTGAACGCACTTGCGGGCGCGTTGCATGTGAGTCCGAACCGGATGAATGAGATCGTGCGCGAAGAGCGCGGCGTGACGCCTGATACTGCCCTACGGCTCGCGCGTTACTTCGGCGGCGACGCTCAGTCGTGGCTGAACATACAGCAGGCGTACGACTTGAAGATCGCCGAGCAGGAGAACGGCGCGCGTATTGCTCAGGAGATCGCACCGCGCGAGGCAGAGCATACGTAAGGGCCTAAGCCGCCCGCAGCGCACCAAAACAAAATGCCCGCCAAGGCGGGCATCGAAGAGCGAAGCAGCGCACCGCGAAAACCGGCGCGTTGTTCTTGTTGTTCTTATAGAGGTTATCGGCGCGAAAAAAGAAAACTTTAGAACCGCGCCGCCTGTTGATACCGGCTCGCAGCTTTCGCCCCATCCATCGAGCGCCGATACGTCGTCGAAAGCGCCACCTGTGCCGTCCCCGCGCGCGCGGCGACCGCCTCGATGCTCGCCTGAATCTTGCGGATGACCGCAAGCGCCTCCGCCGGCTGCCCGGCTTCGAGCGCCATCACCAGCGGCGCGCGCGCATCCGCCAGTTCAGCCGCACGCGCCCAGTCTTCCTTGCCGACCGCTTCCTCGATCGCTTCGGTCAACGCCCAGGCGTTCTGAATCAATTCATTCTGGTTCATGGTGGGTTCCAATACCTGCACGTTACTTCGAGTTCGTGGCCAGCGCGCCCGCGCTGTTGGTGCCGCCGAACAACGCGGTCAGATAGCTGCCCTGAGTCGCCATCGACGACATCAGCGTGTTCAGCGCCGTGAACTGCTGGTTATACGACGTCGTCAGTTGCTGCGTATAACTCGTGAGTTGCGTCTGCTGATCCGCGATGCTCTTCAGATCGTCATTGAGCGCGGTCGTGCGCGTGTCGATGATGCCGCCCGTCGCGAGAAACGATGTCAGGCTATTGTTGAGTTGCGCGGCCACGCCGTCGGTCGAATTGAACAGCGACGCAACCTTGTTCGAATTGTTCGTGAGTGCATCGGTGAGCGCGTCTTCATCGGTCTTGAGCGAGCCGTCGGGTTGCAGCGCGATGCCGATCGACGCGAGGTTGACCTGGCCCGTGCCCGTTCCGATCGCCTTGCTGATGGTGCTCGCGATCGTGTTCTTGATCGTGTTCATCATCGAGTCGCCGAGCAGCACGCCGCCCTGCGAGCCTGCCGCCTGCGTCGAATCGAACGAGGTCAGCGACGAAGCCGTGCTGATGAAGTTGTTATACGCAGTGACGAACGCCTCGATGGTCGTCTTCTGGCCGTCGATGTCCTGGCCGATCGTGAGCGTCTGCGTGGTGCCGACGGAATCCGCCGTGAGCGTCATGGAGACGCCCGTGACGGCTTCCTTCACGGTGTTGCTGGCGCTCGTGACCGGCGTGCCCGCGATGGTCAGATGCGAGTCCACACCCGCGCTCGACTGGGTCCAGCCATTCGTGGCGTCGATCGTCGTGTGCTCGGGAACGGTGATGGTCTTGGTCGAATCGCTCGGATCGGGATCGGTCGTCGTGGTCGACGACGTCACCGCCAGCTTGTTGATCGCCGAGCTGCTGTCATCCGCGTTGACGGAGATGTTGATTGCATTGGCGAGTCCCGTCGACGAGGAGCGCAGCACGAGGTGCGCGCCATCCGTGCCGTTGACGATGGTCGCCGTGACGCCGGGGTTGTCGGACGCCGAATTGATGGCGGACACGATGCCCGGCAGTGTGTTGTTGCTGCTGTCGAGCTTGATCGTGCTCGCCTTGCCGCCGACCGTCAGCGTGATCGAACCGGTGCCGAGATTGTCGGTCTTCGAAAACACGCCGGACGTGAGCGATTGCGCCGCCGCGATATTCGTCACCTTCACCGCGTAGCTGCCCGCGACCGCGGTGGTGTCGGCGCTGCCCGTAAGGCCCTTGCCGTCGGCGGTGGCGGTGAACGAACCGAGCATCTTGCCGTTGGCGAGGTTCGCGATCGAACTCTGCAGCAGCGAAAGCACGGACTTCAGTGTGCCGATCGCGGTGAGCTGGGTGTTGTCAGCGGTTTTCTTGCTGTTGAGCGCGTCGGTCTGGCCTGCGACCTTCGCGTTGACGATCGCGCTGACGAGCGAATTCACGTCCATCGTCGAATTCGTGGAACCGCTGATGATCGACTGTGCGGCCTGCTGTACGGCGCTCGTCGGATCGACAGTGGAACCCGTTGTCGTTGCTACGGTGGTCATGTGTACTCCGGTCGTTGCGTGTTCGCGATCGTTCGAATGGGACGGGAGTCGTCATCTCCCGGAAACGCGCACAGGGAGACGAGCTCCCCGGGCGCTGACTGCGATGTTTCTGTTGCGACTACTGTTACATCCGGCGCGCATCGTACTGAGAACGCGCGCCGCTTGCTGCGCTGCCGGCGATGCTTAGCCGAGGAGCTTCAGAACCTGCTGGGGCATCGAGTTCGCTTGAGCCAGCACCGAGATACCAGCTTGTTGCAGCACTTGAGCCTTCGACAGATTCGCGGTTTCCTGCGCGAAGTTCGCGTCGGTGACCTGCGATTGTGCCGAGGACAGGTTGGTCGCCTGTTGCGTCTGCGTTGCTGCAATCGACGTGAAGCGGTTTTGCGCGGCGCCCAGGTTAGCCTGGATGCTGTTCACCGAGTTCAGTGCGTTGTCGATCGCTTCGATCGCGCCGTTCGCGCCATCGGTCGTGCTGATGTCGATTGCGGAAACGAGCGGCGGCTTGTTGTTCGAGTTGAGCGAAGCCAGCTGCGTGGTTTGCGCGGCCGTGGCCGACGTCGGCGTCTTGAACGCGATCGAACCGGCGGTCGTGCCCGAAGCAGCCGTCACGGACAGTTCCGAAGCGGTTGCCACGCCGGACGTGATCGCCTGGTTGTTCTGGTCCGTGTACGTGAAGCCGCCCTTGCCGTCGGCAAGAACGTTGATCGTCGTGATCGCTGCCGCGCCGGTCGTTGCCGCACCGGTTGCGTCGAGGCTCAGGCCCGTGATCGAACCGATGGCCGTGCCCGACTGAGCGAAGCCGCCGCCGATCTTGGCCGACGACACGTTCTGGCTCAAATCGACCGAGATGGTCTGGCCGACGTTCGCGCCGACCTGGAAATTCACCACGCCTGCCGAACCGTCCAGCACGTTCGTGCCGTTGTAGGTCGTTTGCGACGCAATGCGGTTCACTTCAGCGATACGCTGTGCAACTTCCTTTTGCAGCGCGGTCTGGTCGCTCGGCGACAGCGAGCCGGTTGCCGATTGAACAGCCAGCTGGCGGATACGCTGGAGGTTGTCGGTGATCTGGCTCAGACCGCTCGATGCCGTTTGCGTCATCGACACGCCGTCGTTCGCATTCGACACGCCCTGGTTCAGGCCGTTGATCTGCGAGGTCATGCGCGAAGCGATTGCCTGGCCGGCTGCGTCGTCTGCTGCGCTGTTGATGCGCTTGCCCGACGAAAGGCGCGTAATGGCCGACGACAGTGCGCTTTGCGTGCCGTTCAGGTTTTGCTGGGCGACCAGCGAGTTGATATTGCTATTGATACCGATCATTTTCTTTCTCCAAGGGCCTGGCGCTTGTCTCTGAAACAACGCCGATTTTGGTCGAGGCGGCTAGTTGCTTGGCCGCTTGTTTAGGTTTTCGGCGGCGGTCGGACAAAACTTTAGGCGCGATTTCGAGGCAATCCGGAAATTTTTCAGACAAATGTTCCGCGCGGCCTCCGGAGCAGCCCGCCGGACGCGTAAAAAGCGCCCGGACGGCCGGCCGCGCGGGACGGCTCACACGAGATCGAATTCGCCCAGCATGGCTTTGACTTTGTCGGCCGGATTGAACATCAGCAGGTCGAGAATCGAAAGCCAGGGGACGAACGGCGCGCCGAACTGGCGGTATTCGAGCGGGCGGGGTTTCAAAAAGCGCAAATCGATTCCGCGTTCGGCAAAAACCGCCGCCGAATACAGCGCGGTTCCGCCGATCGCGTTGATATACGTCGTCGCGCCGAGTGCGCCGCATATCGCCAGCACTTTGTCCTGCGCGCGCAGCGAATGGTCGATCGGTAACGTCGATGAAACGACGATCCGCGTGTCGAGCGACAGCCGGCGGGCCGTCGCGCGAATCGAGTGATGCAGGAAATGAAAGAGATTGCGCTCTTCATGCTCGACGCATTCGCGCAGCAACTCGAAGCCCTGCGCGAAATGCGGCGCGCGCCGATACGCGCCCTGCATCTGATTGAGCAGTTTGAGCCGGTCGAACGAAGGCGCGATGACGCGCTCGACGACATCGAGCGAATCGGAATCGTTGACGAGCGGAATGCTGAAATACGCGTCGCCGCCGTTTTGCAGAAAGCGATTGCGATTGAACCAGCCTTTCTTCGTGTACTTGATGTTGTCATAAACGACGAACACGTCCACTGCCCCGATCAGCTGAAAGTAGCCGATATAGGGCAGAAAGTAAGGCTGCATGATCGCGACTTTCATTTGCCGCAGATAAGGTAAATGCTCGCGCACATCTGCGGATAGATCATGCCGAGGCTGTAAATGCCGTCGAGATATTTTTCGTCGATGATGCCCGCTTCGAGCGCGCGATCGAACTGGAAGTTGGCGAGCGCCTTGAACATCAGGCCGCCGCGCTGTTCGACCTTGAAACCCGCGGCGCGCACATCGGCTTCGAGCGTATCGAACGAATAGGTCCGGCGATGCCCGTGCGCCCATTCGCCCGGCGTCACCGCGTTGTTCGACGCGATCAGCCCCATTTGCACGGCGATCTGTCGCGAAGGCGCGTCGGCGTTCGGCACGAGCACGTAGAAGTGTCCGCCGGGCGCGAGCCAGTCGTGGATATTGCGCAGCACCGGACCGGTTTCTTCCAGATGCTCCAGCGTGTTGATCAGAAAGATCGAGTCATACTTGCGGTCCAGCTTCGCTTCTTCGAACGTCGCGTTGATGAAGCGCACGCGGTCCGGCGAATTGCGCTGCGCGATGGCGATGGCATCGGACGACGCTTCGATCACCGTGAGATCGTCGAAGTGCTGCGCGAGCAGCGTCGTCGAGCGGCCTTCGTGGCAGCCGAGTTCGAGTGCTGCGCCCGGCGCGAAATGCGGCGCGAAGCGCTTCATCATGTAGTCGCGCACGATCTCGTCGAAGTTGTAGTCGTATCGCTTGTCGGGCCGGGACTGGGCCTCGGCATTGTAGTCACGCATCGCTTGCCTTCTGTGTCTGGTCGGGTCTTGCCCGGTTAAGTTAGCCTTGATCGGGCAGATAGAGTCTTTCAGTGCGCGGCCGATACCATTCCGACAGGCTCACCGGCACGCGCGAATTGAAGCCGAGCACCTGACGCGTCAGCGGCGCGAGTTGCGCACCGCGCTCCTCGCCGATGAGCCGCGCGTAGTCCATCTGCGGCTTCACGAACGCGGGCCCGTAACTGAGCGTCAGTGCGACGCGATTGCGCGCCGTCGTATTGAGCGTGCCGCGATGCCACAAGTACGAATTGAAGAGCACGACTGAGCCGGCGCGGCCCGTCAGATACTCGGCGCCTGCGGCGAAGGTCGCGTCGTCGGGCTGTTCGTTCTGAACGTGCGAGCCGCTCAGCACTTGCGTCGCGCCGTTTTCGACCGTGAAGTCGTCGAGCATCACGAGCATGTTCATGCGCAGATTGAAGTTCGGAATGAACGTCGCGACATCGCGATGTACGCGATGCACATAGTTCTGTGCGTGCGGAAAGCCGCCCACGGGATTGCACGCGTGCAGGATATACGGCTTGCCCGCGAAGAAATGTTCGAGCCACGGATGAAACAGATGCATGCCGACATACTCGTCGATGCTGTCGTTCGCGCCGATGCTGTGGTGCGCGGTGCCGTCGCCATTCGCGTTGATGCCGCTCGCGACCTGGTAGCCCGTGCAGATATCGACCCATTTCAGGCAATCGCGACGCAGACGGTCGACGAGACCGGCGTCGAGCGCATCGGGGAAAACGATCCAGCCTTGCTTCGCGAGACCGTGATCGAACGTGCTCATGTCCATGGCTTAGTCCTTCGTGCTGGCGAGCGTCGCCATCATCAGCAGATCGACGTAGCGTCCGCATTTGAAAATCGCTTCGCGCTGCACGCCTTCGTGCCGAAAGCCGATGCGCTCGTAAAGACGGATGGCGCGCGCGTTGTCCGCCAGCACCGTCAACTGGACGCGGCGCAGATTGAGATCCGCGAACGCGTGTTGCAGCATGAGCCGCGTCGCCGCTTCGCCGATACCGCGACCACGCGCCGCCGCATCGCCGATCTGAATGCCGAACTCGCCTGAGCGGTTCACCCAGTGGATGTTCAGCAGATAGACGACGCCGACGCATTGGCCGGTTTCGCGCAGACAGATCGCGAGGCGCACGTTGTTCGCGCGGCTCGCGAGATACGCGTCGTACCAGCGCCGGTCGATGTCGCCGTTGACGTGCCGGAAGTTGCCGACGAGTGCGTCGACCACTTCGCGATCCGCGCGCCATGCGGTGATCGCGTGCAGATCGGCGGCTTCGATTTCGCGCAGGAAAATATCCATCTTCATGTTCAGCTTTGCGGCTTCGCGATCAGGCCGACGATGCGTTCCATGTCGTGATCTTCGAGCGCGGGATAAATCGGCAGACACAGCACGCGGCGCGCGGCATCCGCGGCAACCGGCAGATTCGCCGCGTGCGCCGACGGCAGGCCGCGATACATCGGAAACTCGGAAATCAGCGGATAGAAATAGCGGCGCGCGTAGATGTTGTGATCGCGCAGATGCTGGAACAGCGCATCGCGCCCGACGGGATATTCGTCGGTGACGAGAATCGGAAAGTACGAGTGATTCGCGACGTATTCGTCCGCGCTTTCGGGTTGCGCGAGGCAGCGCACGCCTTTCACGCCGGCGAGCATCGCGCGGTACTTCGCGTCGATCTGCCGGCGGCGTTCGAGCGCTTCATCGATATGCTTCAGTTGCAGCAAGCCGAACGCCGCGTTGATCTCGCTCATCTTGCCGTTGATGCCGGGCGCGACGACCGTCGTTTCATCGACGAAGCCGAAGTTCTTCAGATGATCGATACGCTGCTTCGTCTTCGCGTCCGGGCAGACGATCGCGCCGCCTTCGAAGGTGTTGAACACCTTGGTCGCGTGAAAGCTCAGCACGGAAAGATCGCCGTGGCTGAGCACGCTGCCTCCGCGCGTCTTCACGCCGAACGCATGCGCCGCGTCGTAGATCACTTTCAGGTTGTAGTTGTCGGCGATTTTCTGGATCGCTTCGACATCGCACGGGCGGCCATAGCAGTGCACCGGCATGATCGCCGTGGTTTGCGGCGTGATGGCCGCTTCGATCTTCGCGGGATCGAGATTGAGCGTGTCCGGATCGACATCGACGAACACCGGCTTGATGCCGTTCCACAGCAGCGAATGCGCGGTCGCGACGAACGAATACGGCGTCGTGATGACTTCGCCCGTCACGCGATGCGCCTGCAACGCGGTCACGAGCGCCAGCGTGCCGTTGGCGAACAGCGCGAGATGCTCGACGCCGAGATAGTCGCACAACGCCTTTTCGAGTTGCTGATGGAACGGGCCGCCGTTGGTCAGCACCTTGCTGTTCCAGATCTTTTCCAGATAGGGCAGGAATTCCGCGAGCGGCGCGAGATGTGGCTGCGTGACGAAAATGCGTTCGTCGACGACCGGCTCGATGAGGCGAACGGGAAGGCTGCTCATGATTTTTCCTGGTTGTTGCGTGCGGTTGCGCCGGGCGTTTGCACATCCAGCGCGGCAGGCGCCACGCCCGCGCACCAGCGGCGCCACATTTCGCGCAAGGAAGCGGAAAGGCCTGCCGCGATCACGGCCGGTTGAAACATCGGCGAGTCGGCGCAGCGGCTGCGCATGCTCGCGCGCAGTTCGGCCAGCCCCGTGAGATCGTTCGCCCACGCCACGCCCTTCGCGACGAAGTCGGCGTGGTCTTTCGCGACGAAGTCGCCGAAGCCGGCCAGGGACAGCGCGGCGGTACTGCCACGGCTTGCCATCCGGTGGCCGGGCAGGGTGATCGTCGGCACGCCCATCCACATGGCGTGAAGCGTGGTCGTGCCGCCCGAATACGGGAAGGTGTCGAGGCAGATATCGACGTGATGATGCTGCTGCAAGTACACGGGCATGCCCGAGCGCGAACGGAAATCGAGCCGTTCACGCGCGATGCCTTCCTTCGCGAACCATTCGATGAGCGTCTCGCAACCCGCATCCGGCGGCATCGCACCGAGCAGCATGCGCGAGCCGGGCAGTGCGCGAAGCAGTTCGGACCACAGCGCGATCGCGCCCGGCTGCAGCTTGTTGATGCGGTTGAAACTGCCAAACGTGAGATACCCATTGTGCAGCGCGGGCAATCCGTTGACGGGCGGCGCGAACCGTGCCGGTTGAAACGGCGCGTTGGCCGGCAGGTGCACGATCTTCTCGACGTACTGACCTTGCGCGTGATGCGCGGGAACGTGGAAGGAATCGGCGAAGTAATAGTCCATCGCCGTCAGACCGGTCGTGCCGGGGTATCCCATCCAGCTCGCCTGAATCGGCGCGGGTTTGCGCGCGAACATGAGGAGCCGGTTGCGTGACGTATGCCCCGAAAGATCGATCAGCACGTCGATGCCATCGGTGCGAATTTTTTCGGCCAGTTGCGCGTCGTTCAGTCCGTTCACCGCGTTCCAGCGCGCCGCGTTCTGACGCAGGCGGGCCGTGACGTCGTCGTTGACCGAGTGGTTGTAGTAGACGTGAATCTCGATGCCGCTGTCGTGCATGAGATGCTCGAAGATCGGCTCGATGAACGTGGAGATCGCGTGATGAAACAGATCGCCGGACACGAAGCCGACTTTCAGCTGCCGCTGCGGATTGCGCGGGTTGCGATGCGGTTTCCACTGCGCGCGCAACGGCCCCTCGCATTGCTCGCCGAATGAGACGTGCTGCGCGAAGAGCGCGTCGGCATCGACGTTCTCGTCGTGACTCATGCAAAAGAGGATGTTTTCGTGCGCGATGCCGTAATCCGGCTGGATCTCGAGCGCGCGGCGCAGTTCGATCTGCGCTTCCGCGAGGCGGCCCTGGTCGAGCAGCATCACGCCGAGCGTGCTGTACGCCACCACCGAGCCGGTGAGTTCCACGGTCTTGCGCAAACACGTTTCGGCTTCCTGGTGACGGCCCTTCGACTGCAACGTCATGCCGAGAATGCGAAACGCTTCGGCGTGTTCGGGCGCCTGCGCGATGACTTCGCGGCACGCGGCTTCTGCATCGGCGAAACGGTTGTGCAGGCGCAGGCAGTCGGCGAGCACCTTGCGCGATTCCGTATCCGTCGGCTCGAGTTCCACGGTGCGCGAGAACGGTTCGATCGCCTCGAACGTGCGGCCGAGGCTATGCAGCGAGCTGCCCATCGCGCGCCAGCCGAGCGCGAACTTCGGAAAGCGCTCGGTCATCTGACGAGCGATGTCGAGGGCTTCGGCGGCGCGGCCCTGATGATAGAGCGTCGTCACGCGGTTGATCTGCTGTTGCGGCGGCGCGGCCATGCGCATGACCGGCGCGTCGTTTTTCTCCGGCGCGCTGGCGGCTTTCGAGGCTGGCGCGGACGTTGGCGTTGGCGCTGGCGCGGCGAGCGGAGCGGGCGCGGGCGCCTTTTCGGACAACACGAGTTGCTGGATCAGATGATCGACCGTCGGTCCTTTCATCCCGCGCTGTTGTGCGATTTCGAGCGCGACCCACGCCGCCGATGTCTGGCCGCTCACCGTCAGCGCATTGATATAGCTGGCCCAATAGTGGCCCTGATCCGGATTCGCGCCGACAGCGGCTTCGAAATGCGCGACCGCGCGCTCGAAATCACGCTGTTGCAACGCGAGCGCGCCGAGATTGTGGTTGGCATCGGCATGAGCGGGGTCGGCATCGAGAACGATGCGATAGAGCGCCTGCGCCTCTTCCACTTCGTTTTTCTGGTGATGCTCGATCGCCGCGCCGAGCACTTGCGCCAGCGCCTGCTCGAATTCTGGGTCGATGGTGGAAGCGGGGGCGCCGCGAAGCTCGATCGAAACGGTCATGGTGTGCGGATTGCGCCTGATGATTGTTCGAGAGGAATTATCAGGCGGCGCCTCGCGATCGAAATCGAGGAACTGCGCGGGAAAACCGGCTCTGTTCGGATGATCCGCCGGGGGCGCCGGCGGCGGCGGCCGGCATTCCCGCGTATCCTTTTTGGTTCGTTCTTTTCACGCATCCGGAGCACACATGCAGACACGCAGCATCGGCACCTCGGAACTGAAAGTCGCGCCGCTCGTCTTCGGCGGCAAC
Organism: Caballeronia pedi; assembly: GCF_001544915.2. GTDB lineage: Bacteria > Pseudomonadota > Gammaproteobacteria > Burkholderiales > Burkholderiaceae > Caballeronia > Caballeronia pedi. Next base: position 425,414 of record NZ_FCOE02000004.1, read on the forward strand.
GTGTTCGGCTGGACCGCCGACGAGCGCACGTCGTTCTCGATCCTGGACGCGTTCGTCGATCACGGCCTGAATTTCATCGATACCGCGGACGTCTATTCCGCCTGGGTCGACGGGCATCAGGGCGGTGAATCGGAGACGATCATCGGCAAGTGGATCAAGGAAAGCGGCAAGCGCCACAAGGTCGTGCTCGCGACCAAAGTGGGAAAATTGAGCACGCGCGCGGGACTGAGCGCGGCGAACATCGCGGTGGCCGTCGACGATTCGCTGCGACGCCTGAAGACCGATTACATCGACGTCTACTTTTCCCATTACGACGACGAGAACACGTCGCTCGACGAAACGCTCGACGCGTATCAGAAGCTGATCAAGGCAGGGAAGGTGAGGGTGATCGGCGCGTCGAACTACACGGGCGAGCGGCTCGGCGCGGCGCTGAGCATCGCGAAGGATTCGGGCTTGCCGGCGTATCAGATCCTTCAGCCGGAATACAACCTTTACGACCGCGAAGGCTACGAGACGGATCTGGAGCCCGTGGCGGAACAGCACGAGGTCGCGGTGGTGCCGTACTACGCGCTGGCGAGCGGCTTTCTGTCCGGCAAGTACCGTTCGAAGGAAGACACGCAGCACAAGGCGCGCGGTTCGCGCGTCGAAAAGTATCTGAACCCGCGCGGCCTGAAGATTCTCGACGCGCTCGACGAAGTCGCGAAACGCAACGACACGAAGCCCGCGACGGTCGCGCTCGCGTGGATGATCGCGCGCCCGAGCGTGACGGCGCCGATCGCGAGCGCCACTTCCGTCGCGCAACTCGAAAGCCTCGCCGCCGCGACGCGCCTCACGCTTTCCACCGAAGATATCCAGCTTCTCGACGAAGCCAGCGCGTGGCAGAAATAAATCTGTTGCATCAATGAGTTGAGCGGCGCAGGGGAGTTGGCAGTGGCGCGGTGTTCTGGTAACATCGCGCCCGAATCGAGAAATGTGCCCGATTTCCTGCCTTCGCTGCTGAAAATGACAAAGTCAATAAACAGCGGCGAACGGCTCCGAAATGCGCCTTCGTGTGGTTCTTTCGAAAGCGCACGCCGCTTCCGCGGCTGAATCTCAACGCTCTCTTTTCCGGCCTCCGTGGCCGCTTTGCTCGTGTCCGCCGCGCCATCCGGCATTCGGCGGACGATCGGAGTGCCGGGGCGCGGCAGCTCGTATCGTCGCGCGCTTGAAAATACGTTTAGCAAACCAGGATTTACATGACCACTATCGTCCTCAAAGAAAACGAGCCGTTCGATGTCGCGATTCGGCGTTTCCGCCGCACCATCGAGCGCAATGGCCTGATCGCCGAACTGCGCGAGCGCCAGTCGTACGAAAAGCCGACCACCGAACGCAAGCGCAAGAAGGCAGCCGCCGTCGCGCGTCTGCGTAAGCGCCTGCGCAGCCAGATGCTGCCGAAGAAGATGCACTAAGCGTCTTTTTCCTGCATGGCAGAACGGCGGTGCGACCTATCAGGG
>NZ_FCOE02000048.1 GCF_001544915.2 Caballeronia pedi
ATGGATGATCCGGCCATTGACGCTCAGTCCCGCCACCCACGGCAGGTCGTAGTCCGCGCCGAGGTTGAAGGCGAATTTCGGCACGCCGCCCGGATCGTTGCCGTCCTGCGCGCCGCCCGCCGTGCCCGAGACCTTCGGATCATAGAAGGTCGCGCTCGCCATCATGCGAAGGCCGCGAAACACCTCGCCATAGGCGGCCAGTTCGAGCCCGCGCACGCGCGTTTTGCCGTTGTACCCGTAGATGTTCGTCGTCGGATCGGTGACGGCGTTCGGCTGCGAGATCTGGAAGATTGCCGCCGACGTCATCACGCGGCCCCAGTCAGCCTTCACGCCCGCTTCGTACTGGTTCGACTTGTACGGCGCGAACGCCTGTCCCGCATTTGCGGTGCCGGCTGGCGCGGTGCCGCCATTGCTCAGACCCGACGTGAAGTTGCCGTACACCGAAATGTTCGACAGCGGCTTGACCACGATGCCCGCGAGCGGCGTGATCGCCTGCTGATCGATCGAGCTTTGTTGCACACCCGTGGTCGGATCGTAGTTATCCTGCCCGATCGTCTGACGGCGCAAGCCGCCCGTGATCAGCACGCGGTCATTGAGGAACGACATCGTATCGATGACCTGCTGGCTGTTCAGGCGCGTCTGGCTGCTGCGTTGCATGTCGCCGCGCGGGACGCCCACCGGTGCGAGCGGCGTCGGCGTATAGAGATTGGACGCCACCGAATCCGACGACAGCGCATAGAAATAGCCGATCTCCTGATTCAGGCTCGTCACGCCGGTGACAAGCGTGTGCCTGACGCCGAAGGTATCGAAGTGAAAGCGCAGGCCCGCATCGACGGTCTTCGTGCGCGTGTATTGATCGTAGTACCCGTTCGCGACGTCGAAGGCGCCCGCAGCCGTCATGCCGCTCGCGTACGGGAAGTTCTGCTCGGAGGTGCCGTAGTGCTCGCCTGCCGCGCCGTACACGGTCACGTACTGGTTGATGTCATACTCGGCGCGCGTCATCACGGCCGAATCGCGCAGCTTCAGCTTCGAGCCGGGATAGAGGTTGTTGTACGCCGACGGCACGGCCGGCACGGCAGTCGCCGTGCCGAAGCCGATCTGCGAACGGAATTCATCGGTGTTTTCGGAGACGTTGTAGGCGTCGAACGACCAGCGCAGCTCCTTGCCGCGGTAGTCCAGCCCGATCGCGCTGTCGCCCTGAAGCTGATTGCCGTGCGCGATGCCCGTCTGTCCGTCCTTGATCTGTCCGTTGAAGCGGATGCCCCACTGGCCTTCGTCGCCGAAGCGGCGGCCGACATCGGCGGCGACGCCGAACTGGCCTTTGGTCTGATACAGCGCCGTCAGACGCGTGAGCGGCGTATCGTCGGCGCGTTTGGTGACGATGTTGATCGCGCCGCCGACGCTGCCGCCCGGTCCCATGCCGTACATCAGCGCGCCCGGGCCTTCGAGCACTTCCACGCGTTCGAGCAGATTCACGGGCACGCGCGCCGCCGAAACCATGCCGTAGAGGCCATTGAGCGCAACGTCGGTCGGCTGCACATCGAAGCCGCGAATCTGGAAGACATCGCCGAAGCCGCCGCTACTCTGCTCCGCGCGCACCGAGGCGTTGTTGGTGACGACATCGGCGATGGTGCGCGCCTGTGTATCGCGGATCATCTGCTCGGTGTAGTTGGTCGTGTCGAACGGCTGGTTCATCACGTTCGCTGTCCCGAGCACCCCGATGCTGCCGCCTCGCGCCACTTGTCCGCCCGCGTAGGGCGCGGGCAGGTCGCCAGCCTCGGCGGTGCCCTTGACCATGACGGCGGGCAGCGCCGTCGATTGCGGCGCGGTGCCGTCGGCGCCGTCGGTCGACGTGCCCGATTGAGCGGCCTGAGCGTCACCCGGCGTCGTGCTCTGCGCGTAGGCACTCGCCTGGAGCGCAGTTGCGGCGATCAGCCCGACGAACAGGCGGTCGACCGCCCATGACACCGCAGTGCGCCGATGAGTTTTTTGTTGCATTCCCCGTTGCGACATAAGACCAGACTCTTTCAGGTTGGAGTTGAAGCGGATCATGTAAATGCGAATTATTCGCGATTGTAAAGCAACAAATTAAACGAACGGTACATAAATCGATTCGTCGTATCAGAAAGTGTTGTGATGAGGCGACGGGCACAAGGCCATGCCGGAAGACCTGTTGGCGAGCTTCACGATTGACTCGATCGTTTCAAACGGTCATGTTCCTGGAGGCTGCTGCAGAGCGGCGCTGGCAGACATGCGGGAACAGGACAACCATGAACGTAACGAGCGTCGACATTGAAAAATGCATGCTGGAATTGCTCGCCAGGCGCGCTACCACGGCCTCGATTTGTCCATCGGATGTCGCGCGCGCTTTACTTGGCGATGAAACCGGATGGCGAGCACTGATGCCCTCCATAAGGCAAGTCGCCGCGAGGCTTGCGTGTGAAGAGCGGATTCTGATCACGCAAGGAGGGGCGCGATTGGACCCCGAGTCGAGCATTCATGGCCCGATCCGGTTGCGACGTGGACCGAGGTTCGTTGCGTCGGAATGAATGGCGTCGTGACTGACTGAGCATGATCCACGCATCTTGCGTTCGCTTACGCGTCCGTGCGTGTGCTTTGGTGTGACCGTTGTGACGGCGCACCGAACAACGGACATGGCGGCACGATAATAGTGGGGCGGCAATGACAAAAACTGCTTAGTGGCGGATGTTCTTCGGAAGCCGACGTGGAAGTCCAGCGTTCACGAACGGCGGAGCGGGTCGATTACGGAAGTTCGCGCGACGGTCGCATTCGCTGCGAACAACGCCGACGAGTCCATTCGCGTCAACAGTTCCGTCGGGGTAAGCCATGGATAGCTCAACGTGTCCTGCAAGGACCGAAGCCTAGCCGAGCCCGGATCGTCGATCGTATCCATGCGCTCGATGGCGATGTGCAAGCCAGCGATTCTGTCGGACCCATCGCCCATGCGTGCGATGCGCCACCGATATTCGCCTGTTCCAAGCCGCAGCGCGCCGTTGTCCTTCTGTCGCATCGCGACGAGCCACGGCATCGCGCAGATGCCATCCGCATTCACTTCCGGCGCGGCACACACGTAATAAGTCCGGCAACGTTCGAACCGCTCGCCGAAGTCGGTGACCAGCGTCCTGGCGATCGCCGTGGCGCCGGTCACGCTGCGGGGAAAATCGATTGCGTCGGTCGCAATGTCGAACGTCAGTTCGGCATCGGCGGCGAAGCAGTCCAGGATCAGTTCGGGCTGGTTCCGATCCTTCGCGCGGACGTAACCTTCGAGCAGCGACCGGACAGAAGAGGCGGACATCATAGGGTTCATGGCTAAAATCTCCATTTTCAAGCTTTGACGTATAATTATCTTACAAAGGTAAATGGATTAGCATCCGGGAGTTCGAGTGTCATGCCGAAGCAGATCGACGAATCCGCTCTGACGATTACCAATCCAGCGTGTCTCGTCGACGGGGCGGACACGGAATTCCGCCATCTGATCAACGGTCTCCTGCCGTTCGCAGCCCGGCTTCTGTCCGTGCGCGACGGTTTCGGGACGCTCATCGGCCTGACCGGCATCCAGTATTCGCTGCTCGTTTCCGTCGCGCATCTTTCGCACGGCGAGGCGGTGACGGTGAACCGGCTCGCGGATCATCTCCATCTGAGCGGCGCTTTCGTCACGATCGAAACGGGCAAGCTCAAGAAGCTTGGCTTCATAGATAAACGCTCGGACCCCGACGACAAACGCAAGATGCGTCTCACGGTGACATCGGCTGGACTGAAGCTGCTTCGCGAACTCGCCGCGACGCAGCAGCGCATCAACAACGTGCTGTTCGAAGGCGTGACGAAGACGGAGTTCAAGGCGTTGTGCTCGGTCGTCGACCGGCTTGTCGCCAATGGCGATCGCGCGACGCTCGATCTCTCGCATCTGATCGCGCGGCAGGAAAAGTCGTGACAGCGCCGCAGCCAGCATGATCAGTGCTCGGCCCACTGGATCGTGCTCAGGTCGATGCCTTCCAGATGCATGTCCCACAGCGGGCTCAGCGCGCGCAGCCTGAGCACGGTCTCCTGAACCTGGCGGATCACTTCGTCAACTTCCGCCTCGGTCGTGAAGCGGCCGAGCGTGAAGCGGATCGAGCTGTGCGCCAGTTCATCGCTGCGGCCGAGCGCGCGCAACACGTATGACGGTTCCAGCGACGCCGACGTGCACGCCGACCCCGACGACACCGCGACACCCTTGATGCCCATGATGAGCGATTCGCCTTCGACGAAGGCGAAGCTGACGTTCAGGTTGTGCGCGATGCGCTGCGTCATGTCGCCGTTGACATAGACCTCATCCAGTTCCATGAGGCCCGCGAGCAGCCGGTCGCGCAACGCACCGACTCGCCGGTTTTCCACTTCCATCTCTTCTCTCGCGAGCCGGAAGGCTTCGCCCATGCCGACAATCTGATGCGTCGGCAGCGTGCCCGAGCGCATGCCGCGTTCGTGACCGCCGCCGTGCATCTGCGCTTCGATGCGTACGCGCGGCTTGCGCCGCACATACAGCGCGCCGATGCCTTTCGGACCGTAGACCTTGTGGGCGGTGACCGTCAGCAGATCGACGTTCAGCGCGCCGACATCGATGGTGATCTTGCCTGCCGCCTGCACTGCGTCGCAATGAAACACGATGCCTTTTTCTCGGCACATCGCGCCGATTTCGGCAATCGGCTGCACCACACCGGTTTCATTGTTGACCATCATGACGGACACGAGCACCGTGTCGGCGCGTAACGCCGCGCGCACTGTGGCGACGTCGAGCAATCCGTCATGCCCTACGTCCAGATACGTGAGATCGAACCCTTGCCGCTCCAGCTCGCGGCACGTATCCAGCACCGCCTTGTGCTCTGTCTTCACCGTGACGATGTGACGGCCCCGCGCCTTGTAGAAGTTCGCCGCGCCCTTGATCGCGAGGTTGTTCCCTTCGGTCGCGCCCGATGTCCAGACGATTTCGCGCGGGTCCGCATGCAGCAGCGCGGCCACATGGCGGCGCGCTGCTTCCACCGCTTCTTCCGCTTCCCAGCCGTAATCGTGGCTGCGCGATGCCGGATTGCCGAAGCGCTCGTACAGGTACGGAACCATTTTCTCGACCACGCGCGGATCGACGGGCGTCGTCGCGCTGTAGTCCATGTAGATGGGGCGTGAGTTCATCGATCGTGCTCCAGTGCAGTGTCTTCTTCAACGCGAGGAGTCGCGCAGCGAAAGTTGGCCGCAGTGTAGCCCGGACACTTGCGAGCTCTGGCCAACACCCATTCTCCTCGTAGGGTTGTCTTTCATACAAAGCTTTTTTAGCGAGGGTAAACGATAGCTTGAATGGCATCGGTCATTGTCATTAAATAAAAGCTATGCAACAAAGCTAATAAACAAACGTTGATGTGTTCGAAAGAAGGCGTCGCGGCAGCGCGGCGCGAAGGAGAACGAGATGAAAGACAGCATCGTACGGGCGAGCGGCGATCCGGAAGTGCAGCGTCAGTTCCGGTCCGCGTTGTCCATGTTCGCGACCGGTGTCGCGGTCATCACGGCGCCGAGGCGCGAAGGAGCGCCGATCGGCATGACGGTCGCGTCGTTCAATTCGGTGTCGCTCGATCCGCCGCTGATCCTGTTTTCGGTGGACCGGCGAAGCCTCAGCCTCGCCGATCTGTGCGTGGCCGGTAGCTTCGCGGTCAACGTGCTTGAAGAATCGCAGCAGGACATGTCGAATCGTTTCGCGAAAGCCAACGGCGACAAATGGGGCTGGCGCGATGCGGCAACCGAGCCGGGCGACGAGCCGGTCCTGCTTCCCGACGCGCTCGCTACCTTCGAATGCGAGCCCTATGCGCAATACGACGGCGGTGACCACGTGATCTTCGTCGGCCGCGTGACGCGTCATCGGATGCGCTCGCAAGGGCGTCCGCTTGTTTTCTTCGGCGGCCGCTATCACACGCTCAACGGCGTACACGCAGCGTCGGCCTGAAACGGCGGACGAATTCATCCTGGAGAACACCATGATCAAGAACGGCACTCAACACATCGCGTCATTGCGCGACGGACGTCAGGTTTATCTCGACGGCAAGGCAGTCGGCGATGTCACCGCGCACCCCGCATTCCGCAATTCCATTCGCAGCTATGCGAACCTTTACGACTATCAGGCGCGCCCGGAAAACGTCGAGAAGATGACATTCGTTTCGCCGGATTCGGGCAATCGCGTGAGCCGCATCTGGGAACTGCCGACGTCCTACGAGCAACTCGTCGAGCGGCGCTCCGCGCTCGAAGCGTGGACGGAGTTGCATTTCGGCTTCATGGGCCGCTCGCCGGATCACGTCGCGTCGTGCATCTCGGGCATGGTCATGGGCATCGATCTGTTCGAGCAATACGACCCGGCCCGCGCCGGCGCGCTGCGCGACTACTACAAGTATGCCCGCGACAACGATCTCTTCCTGACCTACGTGATCGTCAATCCGCAGGCGAATCAGTCGAAGTCGGCGCATGAGCAGGAAGACAAATATCTCGCGGTGGGCATCGTCGATCAGGATGCGGAAGGCATCACGGTGCGTGGTGCGAAGATGCTCGCGACGAGCGGCATCATGGCGAACGAGGTCTTTTGCAGTTGCATTCAGCCGCTGCGCGAAGGGGACGAAATGTACGCGCTGTCCTTCGCAATTCCAATGAACGCGAAGGGCATGAAGGTGATGTCGCGCAAGTCGTACGAAGAGCATGCTCAGTCGGTGTTCGACAACCCGCTGTCGAGCCGTTACGACGAGAACGACGCAGTGCTCTATTTCGACGACGTCAAGGTGCCGTGGGAGCGGATCTTCGTCGCAGGCGATGTCTCGATGTGCGCGAAGCAGTTTCATGCGACCCCCGCACACGTCTACCAGAACTATCAGTGTCAGGTGCGTCTGATGACGAAGCTGCGCTTCCTTGTCGGGCTCGGTCTCAAGATCTCCGAAGTCAACGGCACGAATGCGTTTCCGCAGGTGCGCGAGACGCTGGGCCAGCTCGCCTCGGAAGCATCGATGGTCGAGGCCTATGTGTACGGCATGGAAGCGAAGGGCAGCGTCGTCAACGGCTACTACGTGCCCGATCGCAACATGCTGTACAGCTCGCAAGTGCTCACCCAGCAGCTCTATTCGAAGATCCTCACCACGCTGCGCGAACTCGCGGGCGGCGGAATGATCATGCTGCCGTCGAGCGTGCACGACTTCGAGCATCCCGACCTCGCACGCATCATCGAGAAGACGCAGAAGTCGCCGGTCTGCAGCGCCGAAGAACGCGTCAAGTTCTTCAAGCTCGCGTGGGACGCGGTCGGCTCGGAGTTCGCTTCGCGTCACAACCAATACGAGTTGTTCTATGCGGGCGCGTCGTTCGTGACCAAGGGTCATGCGTATCGCAGCTACGACTGGCGCCGCGCCACCGGTCTCGTCGACAACATGCTGTCGAGCTACTCGCTCGAAGCCGAACTGGCCAAGACGCGCCAGGCTGCCTGAGACCGTCGACTCAATCCACGATTTCCCACAGGAGAAACACATGGCTATCAACAAACTTCACGACGAGTTTCACGGACTCGACATGGCCGACGGCTGGCAACTGCCGGAAGGCTATGCACCCGGTTCCGGCGCACAGGAGCTGATTCTGTCCGGCGCGCTCGATACCGACAACAAGCGCGGCAGCCGCACGCGTCTTCTGCGCCTGCCCGCGGGGATGTACACGACGAAGCCGTTCGTCCACGACTACTGGGAGGAAGTGTTTCTTGTCGAAGGCGATCTCACGGTCGGCAACGATGACAAAGGCGAGGGCGGCAAGCCTTTCGAAGGCTACACGTATGCGGTGCGTCCGCCGGGCGCGTGGCATGGGCCGTTCAAATCGAACGAAGGCTGCGTGCTCCTCGAAGTGCATTACTACGATCCGGCCTGATCATGCTGCCCGCTCTCGAAACATTGCGCGCCCGGCTCGCCGACGGCCGTGTCGATGCGACGTCGCTTCTCGCGTCGTGCATCGAACGAATCGGCGATGACGCGGGCGAAGGCCGACGCGTCTTTCCATACGGGGCGAGTGCCGCGGCACACGCACAGGCAGCGGCGAGCGATGCGCTGCGCTTACATGGGGTCGCCGGTCCGCTCGCGGGCATTCCGGTCTCGGTGAAGGATCTCTTCGACGTGCAGGGCGAAATCACGCGCGCCGGCAGCCGGATTCTGCCGGAGCAGGCCGCCACGTGCGACGCGCTCGCCATCGGGCGATTGCGTGCGGCGGGCGCGGTGTTCGTCGGCCGCACCAACATGACTGAGTTCGCGTACTCGGGCCTCGGCATCAATCCGCATTACGGCACGCCAGCGAATCCGTTCGACAGACCCTCAGGACGCATTCCCGGCGGCTCGTCGTCGGGCGCGGCGGTGTCGGTGACGGATGGCATGGCCGCCGCGGCGATCGGATCGGATACCGGCGGGTCGTGCCGCATTCCCGCAGCACTATGTGGACTCGCGGGGTTCAAGCCGACTGCCGCGCGCATCCCGCTCAAGGGCGCGCTGCCGTTGTCGTCCAGCTATGACTCGATCGGTTCGATCGCACCCAGCGTGGCGTGCTGCGCCGTGCTCGATTCGATCATGGCCGGCGACACGGAGCCCGCTTCGATCGCTCCGCTGCCGCTGGGCGGACTGCGGCTCGCGATGCCGAAGCACATCGTGCTCGACGACATGGATGCGCACGTCGCCACCACGTTCGAGCGTGCGATCGCACGATTGACGGCGGCGGGTGCGGTCGTGCACGAAGTCTCGTTCGATAGTTGGCAGCATCTCGCGACGCTCGGCCAGCATGGCGGCCTCGTTGCGGCTGAAGCGTGGGCGTGGCACGTCGGGCTGATCAAGCGCAATGCCGACAGTTACGACCCGCGCGTGATTTCCCGCATCAGGCTCGGCAGCGAACACAGCACCGCCGAGTATCTGCGCAATCGCGCGCTGCGTGAGCAGCTATGCCGGCAGGCAGACGACGAACTTCGCCCCTTCGACGCGATCGTCTGCCCGACGGTGCCGATCATCGCGCCGCGCATCGCCGATCTCGACGAAGAGCCTGCGTACACGTCGACGAATCGCTTGCTGCTGCGCAATCCGTCGATCGCCAACATGCTCGACCTGTGCTCGGTATCGATTCCGTGTCACGCGAACGGCGACGCGCCCGTGGGACTGATGTTGACAGGGCGGCACATGAGCGATCGCCAGTTGCTCGCTATCGGCGCGGGTGTCGAGGCAGTCGTGCGGGCGCATTGATTCAGCGCACTTTCAAATACAGATCAAGGAGACTTCCATGTTCAGGCAACTCGCATGCACCGCGTTGTCGGCTGCGGTCGCGATGACGGCCAGCGCGGCCGATATCAGCGACGGCGTAGTGAAGATCGGCGTGCTCACCGACATGTCGTCGATCTTTTCCGATATCGGGGGAAAGGGCTCGGTCGTCGCGGCGCAGATGGCCGTCGACGATTTCGGCGGCAAGGTGCTCGGCGCGCCCGTCAAGGTGATCAGCGCGGACCACCAGAACAAGACGGATGTCGCCGCGACCGTTGCGCGCGAGTGGTTCGACAACCAGCAGGTCGATATGGTGCAGGACCTGCTGCCGTCGTCGGTTGCGCTCGCGGTGTCCAACGTGGCGAAGGAGAAGCATCGCATCGCGATCGCGAGCGGCGCGGGTACGACCAAGCTGAGCAACGAGGCGTGTTCGCCGTACACCATCCAGTACTCGTACGACACCTACGCGCTGACGACGAGTCTCGTCAAGGCGATGGCGCGCGCCGGCGACGACTCGTGGTACTTCCTGAGCGTCGACTATGCGCTCGGCGCGTCGCTGAAGAACGATTCGGTTGCGGCATTGAACGCGGCGGGCGGAAGAGTGCTCGGCGAATCGAAGCATCCGATGCATGCAGCGGACCTGTCATCGAATCTGCTGCAGGCGCAGGCGTCGCGCGCGAAAGTGATCGGGCTCGCCAACGCGGGCGCGGATACGGTCAACGCGATCAAGACGGCGCGTGAGTTCGGCATCAATGCGCCGGGCAAGCAGAAGATCGCCGGCCTGCAGATGTTCATTAGCGATGTCCACAGTCTCGGCCTCAAGTCCGCGCAGGGAATGATGCTCACGACGCCGTTCTACTGGGACCGCGACGACGCGAGCCGCGCCTGGTCGCAGCGCTTCCACGCGAAGACCGGCCGGATGCCGACGTTCATCCAGGCGGGCGTCTATTCATCGACGCTGCATTACCTGAAGGCCGTGCAGGCGAGCGGCACCGACGCATCCGATGCCGTGCTCGCGCAAATGCGCAAGACACCCGTGAACGATTTTTTCGCGAAGAACGGCGTGATTCGCGCCGACGGACTCATGGTGCACGACATGTACATCGCCGAGGTCAAGACCCCGGAGCAATCGAAGAAGCCCTGGGATTACTACACGATCAAGCAGACGATTTCCGCGCAGGACGCCTATGCGCCGCTCAGCGCGAGCCATTGTCCGCTCGTTGCGGGAAGCGTCACCGCCGGAAAATAAGGAGCCGATCATGAAAGCCATCACATTCAACATCGAAGACCGCGACGGCAGTATCGAGCGCGCCATTTCAATCGACACGCTGGTCATCGCAGGCTGGACCGGACGCGACCCCGAAGCGATGGAGAAGCACATTCGCGAGCTGGAGGAACTGGGCATCAAGCGGCCCGCTTTTACGCCGGTCTTCTATCGCGTCGCGGCGGATCGCTTCGGTCCCGCGCCGGCAATGCAGGTCACCGGCGAGGAGAGCAGCGGGGAAGCCGAGTTCGTGCTGGTGAAGGACGGCGGCGAGGTGTTTGTCGGCGTCGCATCGGACCACACGGACCGGCAGGTCGAAGCCTATGGCATCACCGTGTCGAAGCAGATGTGCGACAAGCCGTGCGCAAGAACGCTCTGGCGCCTGAGCGACGTGGCCCCTCACTGGGACGAATTGCTGCTGCGTTCGTACGCGACGATCGACGACGAGCGCGTGCTCTATCAGGAAGGCAAGGTGACCGCGATGCGCTCGCCGCAGGACCTGCTCGATCAGTTCGCGCAACGCGGCGGCGAGTTCGTGGACGGCACCGCGATGCTGTGCGGCACGCTCGCGGCCATCGGCGGAATTCGTCCGGCGCAGCGCTTCGAGACCGTGCTCGAAGACCCGGTTCTCGGGCGCGCCCTGCGGCACGTCTATGAAATCGAGACCTTGCCGGTGGCCGGTTGAGGCCTTGCATTGCCCTATTAGGAGAGCTGCGATGACGCATGCAGACATGATTCTGGAGACAAAGGGCTTGACCAGGCAGTTCAATGGCTTCACCGCCGTGAACGGCATCGACTTGCGCGTGCGGCGAGGCACGATCCACGCGCTGATCGGGCCCAACGGCGCGGGCAAGACCACCTGCTTCAATCTGTTGACGAAGTTCCTCACGCCGAGCTCGGGACAGATCTTCTTCGATGGCCATGAGATCACGAAGGCGGCGCCCGCGGCGATCGCGCGAAGCGGCGTGATCCGGTCGTTTCAGATTTCGGCGGTGTTCCCCTGTCTGACGCCGGTCGAGAACGTGACGATCGCTTTGCAACGTCCGCTCGGCGTGTCGTTCCGCTTCTGGAAGAGCAGCGCGATGCTCATCCGCCTGCGCGAACGCGCGCTCGAACTGCTCGATGAAGTCGGCCTTGCCCCATACGCCGACGTGAAGACCGTGGAGCTGTCGTACGGCCACAAGCGCGCCCTCGAAATCGCGACGACGCTCGCAATGGACCCCGTGCTCATGCTGCTCGACGAGCCGACGCAGGGCATGGGACACGAGGACGTCGATCGTGTGACGGCGCTCATCAGGAAGGTATCCAGCGGGCGAACGATCCTGATGGTCGAGCACAACATGAAGATGGTGTCGAGCATCGCGGACACCATCACCGTGCTTCAGCGCGGCGAGGTTCTGGCGGAAGGCGATTACGCGTCCGTCTCCGCAAATCCGAAAGTGAAGGAGGCGTACATGGGGACCGAGAATGAATTGCTCGCACATTGAAGACCTGCATGACGATGTGAACGTCGCCGCGACATGCGAAGACGCGCTGCGTGTCACGGGACTCGAAGCGTGGTACGGCGAATCACACATCCTGCATGGCGTGGAGCTTCGTGCGGCGCGCGGCGAAGTAGTGACGCTGCTCGGGCGCAACGGCTCGGGCCGCAGCACGACCCTGAAAGCGATCATGGGACTCACCGATACGCGCAGCGGCTCGGTCCGCATCGATGGCCATGAGACGATCAGCGGGCAACCGCAGACCGTGGCGCGCCTTGGTGTCGGCTATTGTCCGGAGGAACGCGGCATCTTCGCGGCGCTGTCGTGCGAAGAGAATCTGTTGCTGCCGCCGCGTCTGCGCGATGCGAAGGGCACGCCGATGTCGCTCGAAGAGATCTACGCCATGTTTCCGAACCTTGCCGAGCGTCGCGCGAGCCAGGGGACGCGCCTGTCGGGCGGCGAACAGCAGATGCTCGCGATCGCTCGCATTCTTCGCACCGGCGCAGACATCCTCCTGCTCGACGAGATATCCGAAGGGCTCGCGCCTGTGATCGTGCAGACACTCGCGCGCGTCATCAGGCTGCTCAAGGCGCGGGGCTTCACGATTCTGCTCGTCGAGCAGAACTTCCGCTTCGCCGCGCCGCTCGCCGATCGCTTCTATGTGATGGAGCACGGACGCATCGTCGATGCCTTCGAGTCGGCGCGCCTTGTGGAAAAAGCGGCCAAGCTGCAAGCGCTGCTCAACATCTGATCGGAGCGAACGTCATGGAAATCTTCGGTATGCCGCTGCAGGCGGTATCGGGTCAGCTCGTCCTCGGGCTGATGAACGGCTGCTTCTATGCCGTACTGAGTCTGGGCCTCTCGCTCATCTTCGGCCTGCTGAACGTGATCAATTTCACGCACGGCGCGTTCTTCATGCTGGGCGCGCTGTTCGCGTGGATGGGCACGAACTACTTCGGCTTCGATTACTGGCTGATGCTCGTCATCGCGCCGCTGGCCGTGGGTGCGGTGGGCGTAATGGTCGAGCGTTCGATGCTGCGCCGGCTCTACAAGCTCGATCATCTCTATGGTCTGTTGCTCACGCTCGGCGTCACGCTGATCTTCGAAGGCACGTCGCGTTCCGTGTACGGCGTCTCGGGCATGTCGTACGGCGCGCCAGACAGCCTCGCGCACGTCGTCGATCTCGGCTTCATGATGCTGCCGGCGTATCGCGCATGGGTCGTCGTCGCATCGCTCGGCGTGTGCGCAGCGACGTGGTGGGCGATAGAGCGCACGCAGCTCGGCGCGCTGCTGCGTGCGGCGACGGAGAATCCGCGGCTCGTTGCGGCGTTCGGCGTCGACGTGCCGCGCATGGTGTCGCTGAGCTACGGCTTCGGCGTCGCGATCGCCGCGTTCGCGGGCGTGCTCGCCGCGCCGGTCATGCAGGTGTCGCCGCTGATGGGGCAGAGCGTGATCATCACCGTGTTCGCGATCGTCGTGATCGGCGGTATGGGGTCGATCGCCGGATCGGTGCTGACGAGCCTTGCGCTCGGCGTGCTCGAAAGCCTGACGAAGCTGTTCTATCCGGAAGCGTCCGCGACGGTGGTGTTCGCCGTCATGGCGCTGGTTCTGCTCGTGCGTCCCGCCGGGCTGTTCGGTCAATCGAAGTGAGGTGTCTCATGCATAACCGCTTTGCATTCTTCGCCGCGTTTGCCGTGCTGGCCGCCGCGCCGTGGCTCGGCGCATATCCGGTCTTTCTGATGAAGCTGATGTGTTTCGCGCTGTTCGCCGCATCGCTGAACTTGCTGCTCGGCTATGTCGGTTTGCTGTCGTTCGGTCACGCGGCGTTCTTCGGCGTCGCGGCCTATGTTGCGGGCAGCGCCCTGCGCGATCACGGCCTGCCGCCCGAAGCCGCATTGCTCCTCGGCGCGGGCGTCGGTGCGGCGCTCGGGTTCGTGATGGGATTGCTCGCGATCCGCCGCAAGGGCATTTACTTTGCGATGGTCACGCTCGCGCTCGCGCAGATGATCTATTTCTTTTGCGTTCAGGCGACCTTCACTGGTGGCGAAGACGGCATGCAGGGCGTGCCGCGCGGGCGGCTGTTTGGCGCGCTTGCGCTCGACGACCTCACGCTCTATTACGTCGTGCTGGCGATCGGAGCGATGGCGTTCGCGTTGATCGGCCGCGTGATTGATTCGCCGTTCGGCCGGATTCTCGGCGCGTTGAAGGAGAACGAGGCGCGCACGGTTTCGCTCGGCTACGATGTCGATCGCTTCAAGCTGCTGGCGTTCGTTATATCCGCTGCGTGCGCGGGTCTCGCGGGCGCCATGAAGACGCTCGTGCTCGGCTTTGCCACCCTCTCGGACGTGCACTGGACCATGTCGGGCACTGTCATCCTCATGACCTTGCTCGGCGGTCTTGGCACGCGCCTCGGTCCGGTGGTCGGCGCGGTGATTGTCGTCGGTCTGGAGACGAAGCTCGCCGCGTTCGGCACGTGGCTCGCGGAGGTGACGCATGTCGCATGGTTTCAGGGGCTGGGCGAATCGGTCAGTATCGTGACCGGGGCGATGTTCGTCGCTTGCGTGCTGCTATTCCGGCGCGGCATCGTCGGGGAAATCGCGCAGTGGCTCGGGCGTCGGCAGCGAACCGCGGTGCATCTTCCCGGGCCCTTGATGCAGCGCGACGCCGGCTGAACTCGGCGGCTGACGATGTCGGGCAACGACGGCGCAGGCGCTGATCTTCGGAGAGTGCTCCTACTGGGCAGTCACTCTGCTGCCGTGCGGCGCGTTCACGATGTTTCGCGGCTGTCCCGCGACGTACGCAGCAATGTTGTCCATCAGTTGATCCGCGAGCGCCTGAATCGCCTCTTCACTCGCCCATGCGACGTGAGGCGTGAGAATGAATGCCGGATGATGCAGGATTTCATTCAACGGATTGGCTTTCGGAAGCGGCTCCTGCGTCACGACATCGAAACCCGCGCCGGATATCGAGCCAGCCTTCACGGCACGCACCAGTGCGGCTTCGTGCACAAGTCCACCACGCGCCGTGTTGATGAGAAGAGGGCGCTGCTTCATCATCGCGAACTCGGCATCTCCGATGAGGTCCCGCGTCTGATCGTTGAGCGGACAATGCAGCGTGATGATGTCGGACTCTTCGAGCACGCGCTCGAACGGGGTGTAGAGCATTCCCATATCGTCGCGTCCCTTGAAGGCCGAGACCAGCACCTTGAGCCCCAATGCCCTTCCAATATCGGCGGTCGCTTTCCCCAACGCGCCGTCACCGATGACGCCCAGCGTCGAGCCCGTCAGGTCCTTGATTGGAAAGTCGAAGAAGCAGAATTGTCCAGACTCCTGCCAGCGACCCGCCTGTACTGCCGAACGATAAGCCGTCAGGCTTCGTCGAAGCGCGAAGATCAGCGCGAAGGTGTGCTCGGGAACCGTGTGCACCGCGTAGTTACGGACATTGCAAACCGATATGCCCATTTCATTGCATGCGCTTGCGTCGACGTTATCGGTGCCCGTCGCGGCGATCGCGATCAGTTTCAGGCGTTTCGCCTGAGCGATCACGTCGCCGGAGAGTTTCACTTTGTTGGTGATGACGATATCGGCATCGCGAACCCGATCGAGGACCTCTTCGGGCCTGGTGGATTCGAACACGTGAAGTTCGTGACTGAACGGCAAATCCTTCAGCCGCGTATCGGGCGGGATGGTGGATCGGTCGAGGAAAACGACTTGGAGAGCAGGCGATGATGAAGTCATGTTCTATCGGTTCATTAAGCTGCGGTGATGATGATGCGCTTCAATAGGCGGCGCGTCGGCTCGAACGAAATAGTGCACGTGTTTAGTCGTCACCCGGCCCCGAGGCGAGTTGGCGTTTGAACGTGTCGCGGTCCAGCGCCTTCTCCCACTTGGCGACGACGATCGTCGCAATGCCGTTGCCGATCACGTTGATCAGCGCGCCGCCTTCCGAGATGAAGCGATAGATGCCGAGCACCAGAACGAGGCCCGCGACAGGTATGCCGGGCACGGAACTGAGCGTTGCGGCCAGCACGATGAAGGCGCCGCCGCTGACGCTTGCCGCGCCTTTGGACGTGAGCAGCAGGACGAGCAGAAGCGTGATCTGGTGACCGATGCTGAGCGTGCTGTCGGTCGCCTGCGCGATGAAGATGGCGAGCACGGTCATGTTGATGCAACTGCCATCGAGATTGAAGGAATATCCGGCCGGTACGACGAGACCGACGACGGACTTCTCGCAGCCGAGTCTTTCGAGCTTCGCCATGAGGCGAGGCAGCGCGGACTCCGACGACGACGTGCCGAGCACGAGAAGCAACTCCTCGCGGATATAGCGCAGAAAGGCGAGCAGGCTGAATCCCGCGAGCCTGCAGACCGCGCCGAGAACGACGAACACGAAGACGAGCCCGGTCAGGTAGTAGGTCATGAGAAGCTGTCCGTACGAGCTGAGCGACACGACGCCGTACTTGCCGATCGTGAATGCGATCGCGCCGAACGCGCCGATCGGTGATACGTACATCACGATGCGCACCATGTTGAAGAAGGTGTTCGCGCCGGCGTCGATCACGGAGAGAAGCGGCTTGCTGCGTTCGCCGAGCATCTGAAGCGCAAAGGCGAAGATGATCGAGATGAAGAGCACTTGCAGAATGTCGCCTTCCGCGAACGCGCCGAACACCGTCGTCGGAATGATGTGCGACAGAAATCCGACGACGCTCTGGTCGTGCGCGGCCTTGGTGTACGCAGCGATGGACGACACGTCGAGCGTGCGCGGGTCGATGTGCATGCCGCTGCCGGGTTTCATCAGATTCACCGCGACGAGACCGATGGCGAGCGCAAGCGTGGTCATCGCCTCGAAGTAGATGAGCGACTTGATGCCGACACGTCCGACCGACTTGATGTCGTTCATGCTCGCGATACCGTGCACCACGGTGCAGAAGATCAGCGGCGCGATCATCAGCTTGATGAGCTTCAGGAAGTTGTCTCCCAGCGGCTTCATCGCTTCTCCGGCAGAAGGATGGAAGTGCCCGAGAAGGATGCCGAGCACGACCGCGATCAACACCTGGATATACAGATGCTGGAACCACCGCTTGCGCGGCCGGGGAATGGCTTGCGCCTCTATGGGCGCTTCCGTTGCGATGTTCATGAGATGTCTCCTGCTGCTTCGTTGAGAAGCGGGTCGGCTTATCTGCCGTTCACCGCTCGATGTGGGTCGCCTGTTACACGAGTTCGGATATCTCGATCAGGTTCAGATCGGGATCCCGGATATAGACAGAGCGAATCTTTTGCGTGGCGCCCGTGCGTTGTACGGGACCTTCGATGATTGGCCAGTTGCATCGTTCGAGATGCGCGATGACGTCGTCCAGCGGAAGCGCCGCAATGAAGCACAAGTCGAGCGCACCGGCCACCGGGAGATGCGCTTTCGGCTCGAACTCGGCGCCGCGAACATGTACGTTGATCTTCTGATTGCCGAATCGGAACGCAATGCGCCCCTCGCCGAACGTTTCGAGCCGCATCTGCATGACTTCGGTGTAGAAGCGCTTCGTGGCGTCGACATCGACACAGGTAAGGACGAGATGATCGAGATGGTCGATCAAGTCCATGTCAGACTCCGGTAAGAGCCATGGACATGGCGCGAAAGAGGAAAACCCTGCATGCCGCCGCTCCTTCAGTTTGCTTGCGCGAAGGCGCGTTGTTCGGGTTTCCCGTCGCTGGCGGTGCAAGGCATCGCGTGGAGATCGAGACGGCGGCCCGCCTTCAGCAACTGGCTCGGGACGTCGTGGCCGATCAAGCCCGGCAGCAGCGCTGAAGCGGACAACAGCGCGGCGAGATCGACGCCCGTGTCATAGCCATCGAGTTCGAGCATGTGAACCAGCTCTTCGGTGCAGACGTTGCCCGTTGCGCCGGGTGCGTACGGACAACCGCCGAGCCCGCCAAGCGACGCATCGAAACGGTCGACGCCCGCATCGAGCGCGGCGAGCGTGTTCGCGAGCGCCATGCCGCGCGTGTTGTGAAAGTGCAGCGTGAGTTCGAGTACGGGAAAGCGTTCGCGCGCGGCCGCGCACAACGCGCCGACCTGCGACGGAAACGCCATGCCTGTCGTGTCGCAGAGCGTGACACCGTGCACGCCGAGATCGGCGAATCGTTGCATCCAGCCGAGCACGTCTTCCTGCGCGATGTCGCCTTCCATCGGACAACCCATCGCCGTGGACAGCGACACGTTAATGGCGACTTGCGTCTGCTTCACGACGCCGATCACATCGCGCAATTGCGCGAACGATTGCTCGCGGCTCATGCGCAGGTTCGTGCGATTGTGGCTTTCGCTCACCGACATCACCAGATTGACTTCATCGACGCCGCACGACAGCGCGCGCTCGGCGCCGCGAATATTCGGCACGAGCACCGTATAAACGATCCCATCGCGCCGCGCGATGCCATGCATCACCGCTTCGGCATCGCGCAGCGCGGGAATCGCTTTCGGCGACGTGAACGACGTCACTTCGATCTTCGCGTAGCCGCACGCGCTCAAGTCGTCGATCAGCGCGATCTTCGCGTCGGTATCGACGAATCGAGCTTCGTTCTGGAAGCCGTCGCGGGTCGCGACTTCCTGGATATAGACACGTTTGCCAGTCATGACGCGCTCCTGTCAGATGATGCCGCGCGCACGCCATGCGTCGCGGGTTGCGGAATCGATGCCGATGCGTTCGAGCACCGCATCCGTGTGCTGCCCGAGCGTGGGCGCTTGCGAGTCGATCGTGCCGGGCGTCGCGCTCAGCTTCGGAACGATGCCCGGCACCTGCACGGGCGTGCCGTCGTGAAGTTGCGCACCGAGGATCATGTCGCGCGCGCGATAATGCGGGTCGCTCGCGATATCGGCTACGTCGTAGATCTTGCCGGCGGGAATGCGCGCTTCGTTGAGCGCGGCGAGCACATCGTCGAGCGGCTGACGATTCGCCCATTCGGCGATCGCGGCATCGATACGCTCGACCTGCTTCACGCGGCCATCGTTCTGCGCGAGCGCGGGGTCATCGGCGAGATCGCGGCGGCCGATCATCTCCATCAGGCGACGGAAGATGCTGTCGCCGTTGCCCGCGATCAGCGCGTACTTGCCGTCCGCGCAGCGGTACGCATTCGAAGGCGCGATGCCTGGCAAACTGCTGCCCGCCGGCTGTCGCACGGCGCCGAACGCGGAGAATTCGGGGAGGAGGCTCTCCATCATGTTGAAGACCGATTCGTACAGCGCGACATCGATCATCTGACCTTCGCCGCCGTTCTGATCGCGATGACGCAGCGCGAGGAGAATGCCGATCACGCCATGCAGCGCGGACAGCGAATCGCCGATGGACACGCCCACGCGCACCGGCGTGCGGCCTGGCTCGCCGCTCAGGTGCCGCAGCCCGCCCATCGCTTCGGCCACGACGCCGAAGCCGGGACGATCGCGATACGGACCTGTCTGCCCGTAGCCCGAGACGCGCAGCATCACGAGACCGGGATTGAGCGTGTGCAGTTCGTCCCAGCCGAGGCCCCACGCTTCGAGCGTGCCGGGGCGGAAGTTTTCGATGAGCACATCGCTTTGCGCGACGAGCTTGCGCGCAACGTCCTGACCTTCGAACGAGCGAAGATCGAGCGTCAGCGATTCCTTGTTGCGCGATTGCGCTGCCCACCACACCGATGTGCCTTCATGAAGCAGACGCCATTTGCGCAGCGGATCGCCCGTGCCGGGCGGTTCGATCTTGATGACCTGTGCGCCGAATTCGGCGAGCATCTTTCCAGCGAAGGGACCGGCGATGAGCTGTCCCATTTCGAGCACACGTATGCCCGCAAGCGGCTTCGTCACGGTTGTCTCCTGTGAAGCGTCGTTTTATCGATGCCTCACTGTGCGACAACGCGGCGGCGCTGAAAATCAATGAATTTTCAAGGACCCTTTCCGCTTTGGAAAGGCGTCGAAGGTCTTGTCAGGCTTGCGTTTGCGCCGACATGAAGTCGAACAGACGCGCGGCTTCCGGAGAGAGGGCGTCGCGCGAACGGGTGCCGATCCAGAGCGTGCGGTCCGCCCAATCGTCGATGAGACGAACAGGACGAAGCCCTGCCGCGAGGATCTCGGTGCGTACCGCCGCCTCCGGTAACACGCCGATGCCGAGCCCTTGCTCGATCATCCGGCAGATGCCATCGAAACTGCTGACCTGAATGCGTACCTTGAGCGTGCGTTCGGCGCTGAATGCGGCGTCGAGCAGACGCGCGAGCAGAGAGCTTCCTTCGTTGAGGCCGACGTATTCGTAATCGAGCGTATCGACGAACGCGACCTCTTCGTGTGATGCAAGCGGATGAGCGTTCGGCACGAGCAAGACGAGCCTGTCCTGTCGATACACTGCCTTGTCGATATTCGGTGCGGGCACGTTGTCCGCGAAAATGCCGATATCCGCATCGCCGTTCGAGACGGCCGCGACGATATCACCGCTCAGCCGCTCTTCCAGCGATATCTTGACGCTCGGATTGTCGGCGAGAAAGACACGCACGTCGCGCGGAAGAAACTGCACGATCGCCGACGTATTTGCCCACATGCGCACATGGCCGCGCACGCCGACGGCATAGTCGCTCATCTCGTTGGCCATGCGGTTCACGCGTTCGACCACTTGCCGCGCGTGCGCAAGCAGCCCTTTGCCGGCCGCGGTCAGTTCGACGCCGCGTGGCTGGCGCAGCAGCAGCGTGCAGCCGGTGCTGCGCTCGAGGTCCGCGATGCGCTTGCTCACCGCCGATAGCGTCAGGCTGGTGCGATCGGCGGCGCGCGTCAGGCTGCCGAGTTCCGCGACGACGATGAAAAGCCGCAGCGAATGCAGATCGTAGTGGAAGTAGCTCGTCATAAGGTGACGTCATGAAGAAGCGTGCCGAGCCGTCACTGTAACGGAAACGCGCTCGGGCGTGCCGCGCCACCACCAGGCACCGGCTCTAGATGAGCAGCAACAGAATATCGTTGAGATCGACAAGCTCGCCCGTGCGTTCGAGAGATAGCCGTTCTTCCGCTATGGTTGGCGGCGGGAGCAACGCCGCCGCGGTTCTTCATGTGTCCGCTGCGGAGCAAGCGCTATTTCAGGTGAACGATGACCGAGCCCGCCGATACTTTCGGCGCGGCCGCACCTGTATTCCCGGCGTTCTTCGCTATCCAGTCCTTTGCCCTTTGTACGCTCTCGTCGACTCCCGCTTGGTCGTCGCAGACAGTCACTGAAAATCCGCCATCGTCGCTGCGGGCTAGCGTGTAGCCGACAAATCCTCTGACGCTACGCAATAGCTCCTCGACTTCCGCCGCGCGCGATTCCAATACGTCGAATAACTCTTTGGCGCCCGTTCCGGAATAGGCTCTTAATACCGCTTGCATGATCGTCTCCTGACTTTTGATTAAAAGGGTATTGAAATTCCCGCACCAACTGTGCGTGCGGACCGGCGCGCTGGCTTGCTCGGCAGCGCGTATGAACGAGAAAGAAGATGGGCAGGCTGAGGTGCAATAGAGTGCTTCAAGTGTAGTCATCTTTCAGGGATGTTCGATGCACAAAGCGGCGCCCGTTGTTCACGCGCGTGATGAACCATGCGCTTGGGCCGATGGTTTCGTTGCCTTGTTTCCCAGCCTTGCGCGAGCCCCACGTTCGACTCATCGCTTTTGCAGGTTGCCGGTTTCTGCTGGAGTCGCATAGAGTGTTAGAGAACATCGCGCGTCTTGCCGATGATGATTCGCATGACTGCACGTTATTCAGCATTGACCCTTGCACACGCCGCGTTTCCGGGAGCAGGTCTTCTCTGCGCATTGGCTGGAGCAGACAAATGAACAGGTTGCTGTTGAGTGGGGCGGCCACGATGATCTCGCTGGCCGGCGCGGCGCAGGCGCAAAGCAGCGTCGCGCTCTATGGGCTGATCGATGCGGGCCTGACATACACCAGCAACGAGATCACCGGTTCGCGCGGCGGACACAGCAACTGGCAGATGACGAGCGGCGCTGTCCAGGACAGCCGATGGGGTCTGCGCGGAGCCGAAGATCTGGGCGCGGGTCTGAAGGCCATCTTCACGCTGGAAAGCGGTTTCAATCTGAGTAACGGGCAGTCCTTGTCGGACAATCGCATCTTCAATCGCCGTGCTTATGTCGGCGTGTCTAGCCGCGATTACGGCACGGTCACGCTGGGCCGTCAGAGCGATGGCATGGTCGACTTCGTCGCGCCGTTGTCCTTGACCGGCACGGAATTCGGCGGAACGCATTTCGCGCATCCGTTCGACATCGACAACCTGAACGATTCATTTCAGATCAACAACTCGGTGAAGTACACGAGTCCGGAATTCGCCGGTTTCAGGCTGGGTGCGTTGTACGGATTTTCCAATCAGGCAGGTGGATTCACCAACAATCGTGCCTTTAGCTTCGGCATGTCGTATGTCCGTGGGCCGTGGAACTTCGGTGTCGGCTACTTGCAGCTCAATAGCGCCGCACGCACGCCAGGCCAGTTGAACGCGAATGGCGCAGTCACCGATACCACCGCCTCGTCGCTGCAGGGCGTGCTTTCCGCGAGCGCCGTGCCGCTCGGTGTACTGGCCGACAGCCAGAAGACGCTGGGCGCAGGCGTGAACTACTCGTTCGGCCCGGCTGTCGCGGGCTTCGTATATACGCAGAGCAAACTCACGCGTTTTTTTCAGACGAACTTGAGCGCGAATTTTCAGAACTTCGAGGGGAATTTTCGCTATGCGCTCACGCCGATGGTCGAACTCTCAGGCGCATACACCTATTCGCGCGCGGGCGGAAACGGAGGCGGCGGCATTCCCCATTGGAACCAGGTAAGCGCGATGGCCGATTACCGCTTCTCGCGGCGTACCGATGTCTATATTCAGGGGGCGTGGCAGCGCGTGAGCCCGAGCGGTAGTTCGCCGCTGGGCGTGGCATGGATAAACGGGGTGAGCAATCCATCTTCCACGACCACTCAGCTTCAAGCGACGGCCGGCCTGAGGCATCGGTTCTGAAGCGCTCGCCAAAGCCAGGTGGCGTGGATCCAGTTTTCAGGAATTCGTCGCGCTGCTAGTATCGATGGAGCACAGTGAGATTCTGCAAGGGGCATGAAATCAAAGACTGACTGCGCCCGCGACTGAACGAAAAAAAAGCCACCTCGATCAAGAGGCGGCCCGCTCTCATCAACCCAACATCAAGCCTTCGGCGCAAGCCACGAATCTTCGGCTTCGATACCGTCCGGCTCGTACGTCCACGTGATCTTCTCGTACGTGAAGGCGAGATCTTCCATGTGGCCCAATTGCTTGTTGTTCGGGTCCAGCGCGTTCGGCGTCCACGACTTCATGTTCGTGAGGATTGCGTTCGACAGCTTCACGGTGTAGTACTTCTCTTCCGTGCCCTTCGGCGAGATGCGGTAGAACTCCAGCGACACGTCTTTCATCTGCTCGCCCGAAGTCAGCGCCTGAAACAGCTTGGGCGAGGACTTGTCGATTTCCTTGGTGATGGTCATCGCGCCATGCACGCGCTTGCCCGTAGGCAGACCGGTTTGCGGGCTCTTCGGAATTTCGATGGTGTGATCGACAGCCTGGACGAGAATCTTTCCTTCGTGACCCTGGACTTTGTTCGAGCCTTCGATCTTGCCTTGATTTTGGCCTTCGAGGGTGAGGTAGCACGGCATCGGCATGATGTGTTCTCCGGTTTGGTTGGCGCGTTTCGTTTAGCGCATGAGATGTATTCTGCGGACGCGCCGTTACGGTCGCGTTTCAGGAAAGCGGCTTCAGGTTACGAATGAAACATGGGGCTGGCGCGATGAAACAAACATGGACGTGAGCGCACGGAACCCGTCGCGGATGACGTAGCATCCGCGAACCCGAAGTTCAGCCGAAGAACTTCCCGAGCGTGATCGTGACCGACTGCGTCGCCGTCAGCCCGATGGACGGATTCTGGTCGCAGACGTCGTCGTAGGGGAAGGCGTAGGCGAGCGAGTTGGAACTGAGTCGATGGAACAACTGCGCCCACGGATTGAAGACAAGCGTGTTCGGGTTTGCGATCTGATAGAAGGTGGCTGCGTCGTTCCTGCAGGTCGCATCGGCGAGCGTGTTCGACATCACGCCGCGATTGAATGCGGCGGCCAGCATCTTCTGCACGTTCTTGGCGGCGGCGCTGCCGGTCGCGAGCGTGTTCGCGCACTGCCAGACGTCATAGCTGGAGATGCCGGGCGTGCCCGCGCCGCCGACCGTGAACGCGGCCGTGCCGCTCGCCGTCGAACCGGCGTAGAACGTCAGCCCGACACCGGATTGCACGATGCCGGTGTAGGTGCCCGTTGCGAGATCGGTAACCGACAGCGGCGTGGTGGCCCAGGTCTGATACCAGTTCTCGATGGTCTGATCGAAATACGTCAGCAGCGAGCCGCTGTACTGGTTCTGCGCCGAGATGCTCTTGGGCGACAGCGCGCGCAAGGTGACGCTGCCGTTGACCGCGAGTCCCGCCGGAAAGGCGGACGGCGCGGGCACGCTCTGCGGCAGGTAGAACGCCGCGGGCAACTTCGATACCGCCTCGAGGATGGACGGACGCGACGAATCGTATCGACCTTGCTGCGCGCCGCCCGGCGTGCCGCTCAGCAACAGCGGGAAGCCGAACTGATCGACCTGCGTGGTGTTGCCATTGAAATTGCCTTCGCTGTCGAAGGAGAATTCGATCCAGTCGAACAAAGTGAGTGAGCCGGGACCGTCGACGGTTACCGGGGCCGTGTATGCGCTGCTGCTGAGCGCCGTGAACGGCAGTTTCGGCACGCCGACGGACAGATAAATGCGGCCGCTGAACGCCGCCGTCCCGGTGCCGAGGCCCGGAATGCTCGTCGCGTTGAGCTTCGACAGATCCAGTACGACGCTCGAACCGACAGTGAGTGCGATGCTGTAATCGGCCCATGCGAGCGGATAGGTCCCGGCAAGCGCCGCGGCCTCGCTGCCGGGCAGCGCGGACGAGCCGGGAAACGTCTTCGGGGCGATCGTGTTGTCGGCGGCGCTCATCACGTGGGGCGTGCCGGTCGAGTCCACCCAGTACTGCGTCACGCCCGAGGCGAGACTCGTCTCGCCGATCACGTAGGCATACACGGCCGTACCGGCCGGCAGATCGGTCTGCGTGAGATCGAGCGTCAGCGGCGTCTTCGCGGTGGATTGCCCGCCGCCCGACTGCGGCACGGACGGCGACGCCGTCGATCCCGACGCCGGATTCGAACTCGAACCGCCTCCGCATGCGGCGAGTAGGCCCGATGCCCCCATTCCGAGGAGAAAAGTGCGTCGGTTGATGCTTTTGGTCGTCATCGTCGGGTCCTTCATCGGAGCATACGGTCGAGGGCGGAAGATCGGGGTATCCCGCTGCGGGGGAGACAATTGGATATCGGCAGCGATGATGCTGGCTTGAGGACAAGCGCAGATCGGCGTGTCTCAGCCAGCACGCTGCCAGGCGATGTTCCGTGCTCTCGGGCCGTTCTGCACGACGGGCGCGCCGCGACCGGCGCTTTCGACATCGTTGTCGGACGCCGCGGCGGGCCGGAGCCAGCTTCCGCCGGCGACCCTCGCGGTGGTCGTGCCGGCGATTGACGAGTGCATCTTGCCTATGATTTTTCGGTGATCTCGTCGATTTCGGCGAATGCGGCTTTGGCGATACGGAAGCTGTCGATGGCTGCGGGAACACCCGCGTAGATCGCGGCCTGGAGGAACACCTCGCAGATCTCGTCGCGCGTAACGCCGTTTGTCAGGGCGCCTTTCACATGCAGCTTGAGTTCATGAGGGCGGTTCAGCGTAGTCAGCATGCTCAGGTTCAGGAGACTGCGCGTGCGTCGATCGAGCCCGGCGCGGTTCCATATCTCGCCCCAGCAATACCGGGTCACCAGTTCCTGCATGGGCAGGTTGAACGGGTCGGCATTGGCCATGGCGGCATCGACATAGCTGGCGCCCAGCACCTCGCGTCGAGTGGCCAGCCCCTTTTCGAAAAGCGCCTTGTTCATGATGTCCTCCATCAGTGAGCCTTCCTGGCCGTGGCGACCCATTGGTCCAGTTCCGCCTTGTTCGCCGCGACCCATTCGTCCGAGAGCTTCGACACCAGCGCGGGCGACCCGCCGTCCTTGCTGATGATGGCTTCCCAGCGCGACCAGGTCGCACCCGGAAAACGAATCTGTTCGATAAGCGCCCTGGCGCCCGGATTGGCCGCGATGAATTCCTTGTTCGCGACGGATCCCCAGTTCCACGATGCCATCGCCATGTGGCAAGGGTTGGCGCCGCCCGCGCATCCCTCGACGTTCTTGACCAGAGCCGATCCCTTGTTGGGAACGTTCGGCGGCAACGCATCGGCCGGCGTCGGGAGCCAGACCACGTCTACACCGGGCACCAGCGCATTGGTCACCCACGACGGACTCCAGGCGTAAAAGAAGGCTGGCTTGCCGCTCTTCACTTTCGTCACGGCTTCGACCATCAGCGCCTCATACTTGCCACGCACGGACTTGACGGTCTGCTTCAGACCGAACTTGTCCAGTTGATAATCCACTACGTCGCCGCAACTCCAGCCCGGATCGCAGCTGATCAGCTCCGCCTTGCCATCCTTGCCGAAGAGCGCGGCAATCTTCGGATCCTTCAGTTGCTCGAGGCTGGTGATGTTGTAGGCCAGCGCGGTTTTCTTGTCGATGAGATAGCCGTTGATGCCGTCTCCGGCGATCAGGCCCGAGCCCACGACCGTCGCCTGATCGGCGACGGCACGGAAACCCGGTTCGCGCTGCGGGAAATTCACGTCGGTCGCCAGGTCGACGTCGCCCTGGGCAACCGCCTGAAAGAACAGCGTCGTATTCATCGTGCTGAGCTTGACGTCGTAGCCGAGCATCCTGAACGCCTTGCTCACGATCTGCGCGACGACATAGTTGCCGCCGAAGCTATCGCTCTGCGCGTAGCGGATCGTTTTCCCGCTGCCCGGCAACGTCTGGGCGTTCACGGTCATGGCCATCGTCATCGACACTGCCAGCATTGCGGCAGACTTCAGAAGTTCTCTCATTTCGTCCCTTCGGAGTATTCACGGTCCTGACGACCGTGGGGTGGAAGGGGCGCCACTACGGGCGCCGTCTATGAACATCGTCGAAAAGGGCTGGGCGGGCGCGAATATCAGAGCGCGCGTTCTGGGTCACCACTCGCTTGCGGCACGTCGCGTCCGCCGCGGAAAAAGCGGGACATCACGGCACGGAACGTATGCTGATTGCGTGCTCGAGTGCGGGCGAGTTTCTGCGTGAAGCGATCCAGCATCATGGCCAGCAGGACAATGGCGATCCCGCCCACGGCCGCGCGACCGACATCGAGCCGTCCCAGCCCCTGGAGCACCACGAGCCCCAGGCCTTCGGCGCCGATCATGGCCACGACCACGGACATGACCATTGCCGTGAGCACAGTCTGGTTCAGCCCACCCAGGATGGTCGGGATGGCGAGAGGCAGTTGCACTTCCCACAGCAGTTGCCGCTTGTCGGCGCCGAATGCGAGCCCGGCCTCGACGATCTCGTGCTCCACCATGCGGATGCCGAGATGCGTGAAGCGGATCAGCGGCGGCATGGCGGCCGTGACCACGGCGACTTCGCCAGGCACGTTTCCCACACCGAACAGCATCACGACGGGCACGAGGTACACGAACGTCGGCGTTGTCTGCATGATGTCCAGCAGGGGACGCACGATCATCCAGACCCGCTCGCTACGCGCGCTCCATACGCCGATCGGAATACCGATGAGGGCGCAGAACAGGATCGCGGTCATGATCAGCGACAGCGTCGTCATGGCTTCGCTCCAGACGCCGAGCATCGCGATCACGACGGACACGACCACGCTGAACACGGCGACACCGAGGCTAGCCAGCCGCCAGAAGATCAGGAACGCGATGAGCACCATGACGGGGAAGGGCACGGCATGGAAGATGCCGTCGTTGAACGTGAGCAACCGCTCCACGGGCCATTTGATCAACAGGAAGAGCGGCCGCATGTGCATGGCCATCCATCGCACGCCCTCCTGAATCCATTGATCGAAGGGGAAGACCGCAAGTTGGTCGGCATTAAACATGTTGAGCTCCTGCGCCGATGCCGGCGCCAATTCGGGCGAGCACCTGCTTCGCATCCAGTACGCCGATCAGCGTGCCGTCATCGTCGGTGACACCGATCGGATGTTCGCCGCCGCACCTGCCCGCGACGTCGATGAGCCGCATGCTCGCGCTCACGCTGGTGAACTGTCCGTTCGCCTGTGGTACGGCTTCACCCCGGCACGCGCTCGCGACCTGGGCGCCGTCCAGCGTGCCGAGAACACGGGCCTGCGCATCCAGCAGAAAGCCGGCCGCGCCGGCGTTCGACGCCATGACCACCTTTCCCTGGCCCTGCCACAACGGCGCGAGCGCTGTCATCACCGAGCGCGCGTCGAACAGACGGGCGCGATCCACGTCTCGCGTGAAGGCGGCCACGTAGTCGCTACCGGGTTCCATCACGATGTTCTGCGGCGTGCCTTCGCGAACGAGGCGGCCGTCGGCCATGATGGCGATGCGCGTACCGAGCCGCAGCGCCTCCTGGAAATCGTGGGTGATGAAGAGGATGGTTTTGTTGAGCGTCTTTTGCAGGCGCAGCAGCTCGTCCTGCATTTCGGTGCGGATCAGCGGGTCGAGCGCGCTGAACGCCTCGTCCATGATCAGCACGTCGGCCTCGGTTGCCAGTGCACGTGCGAGACCGACGCGCTGACGCATGCCGCCGCTCAATTCCTGCGGCATGTGATACGCCCAGCGCGCGAGCCCGACGATCGACAGCACTTCTTCGGCGCGACGACGCCGCTCGGCGGCCGGCATGCCGCGCAGTTTCAGGCCGAACTCGACGTTTTCGATGACGCGCCGATTCGGCAACAACGCGAAGTGCTGGAACACCATCGAGATGCGACTGCGCCGCACTTCGCGAAGTCCCGGCTCGTCGAGCGCACAGATATCGTCACCGTCGAGCAGGATGCGCCCGGCGCTGGGTTCGTTCAGGCGATTGATGCAACGTGCGAGGGTCGATTTTCCCGAGCCCGACAGCCCCATGATCATGTAGATCGCCCCGGACGGCACGCCGAGCGAGACATCGTCGAGCCCTACGACCTGGCCGAGCGCTTCGAGCACGTCCGACTTGCGCCGGCCGGCCTTGAGCATGGCCAGCGCCGGCGCCGGTTTGTCGGAGAAAACCTTGTACAAATTTTCGATGCGGAGACGTTCAGTCACGGCGAATCTCCTCATGCGCGCCGGACAGCGGCGCAAACGCGGTCATTGGGGAAAAATCGGTCGGCACGAGGATGCGGTTCTCCGCGTGCTCGATGAGTTCCGAGAGTTGCGGAAGGAACGACTGCCAGCGGGAGTCCTGTGCCAGACACTGCCGGCGGCGGGCGCGCTCGTCCAGGCTCGGGTAGGCCCACAGATGCGTCACCTGACTCAGCACGCCGATCTCGGTGGTGAAGTAGCCGATCAGGTGTCCGAGGATCGGCTGCTGGATTTCCAGCCCCTTGTCCCGGACGAGTTTCAGATACCGCGCCATGCAGCCGTTGCGGATGCGATAGATGCGCTCTTCGAGAATCATGCGCGTGCCTCCGGGACGTCGTTGGAGAGAAATGCCCGCAGCAGGGATGCCACGCGCTCCGGCGCCTCCGTGAGGATCGAGTGACGCAGGCCGGGCAGAATCTCCAGTTGCGATCCGGTGATGCATTCGTGCATGTACTGCGCCATGCGCGGATTCGATCCTTGATCGTCTTCCCCCGTGACGATCAGCGTCGGCATGCGGATCTGATCGATGAATCCGCCGAAGTCCGTCTCGGCGAGCACGCGATACGCGGAGGCGTAGCAATCAGGATCGTTCTGTGCGTTGCGTTGACGCAGATACGCGATCTGCTCCGGGTTGCGTGCCTGGAAGTCCTCCGTGAGCCAGCGCGACAACGATGCGTCGTAGTGAGACCCGCGCTCGCCGTTTTGCAGCGCAGCGAGGCGAGTGAGCACACGCTCGCGTTCCTCGCGGGTGCGCCCGGACACCGTGGCGAGCAGCACGAGCCGCTGCAGCCGCCCGGAGCGAGACAGGGCCATGCGCTGCGCGATGAGTCCGCCGAGCGAGAAGCCGGCCAGGTGGAACCGGTCGAAGCCGACGTGATCGGCGAGCGCGAGGGCGTCTCCGACGAAATCGTCGATCTCATACCGCCCCCGCACGCGGGACGATGCCCCGTGTCCGCGCAGGTCGAACGTCAATACGCGAAACTCGTCGGCAAGCCGGCTGACGACATCGTCCCAGGCCTCGAGGTAGGAACCGACGCCGTGAATGCAGACGAGCTGTCGCGGTCCGCGCCCCTGCAGGCGGTAATGCAGCGAGACATCGCCGACTTGAATCGTATCGTCGAGGAAATCCTTCATGTCGAGGGCCTCCGGGCTCAGCGCCCGGCGACGGCGAGCGCCGCGGGGCGTTCGGCGCGTTCGCGGCCGGCAAAGTGCGGCATGACTTCGTCGATGAACAGCCGAAGCGTCCTTGCCTGCAGCTCGAACGGCAGGTTGAACGACAGCCCCAGGCAAAACTGGTCGACGCCCTGCGCTTCGTAGACTTCCAGCTTGCGAATGATCTCGTCCGGAGTGCCGAACATAAGGTTCTCCCTGATGGCGGCGGGATCGTAGCTGCCCCGATTGACGACCGCCTCGTACGGAACGGCCTCCGGGAAGCCGTTGTGCACGGTGCCGATGTTCTGCATCAGGTTCTCGAAGTAGCGGCCATAGTCGACGCTGTGCCGAACGGCCGTTTCCCAATCCTGCGGGCGGTCGTACACGCACGTGCGCCGTTGCATCATGAAGCGCGGGCGCGGGCGTTCCGGATGGTCGGCGACCGCCTTGCGGAACTTCTCGCCGAGCACGGCGATTTCCGACGCGGGAGCCGACAGCGGTGTCGACAGAATATTGGCGCCGATGCCCACTGCCCAGTCGAAACTTCCCGGATCGCGCGTGGCGACCCAGATCGGCGGATGCGGTTGCTGGAGCGGCTTCGGCACGGACGTGGCCAGCGGAAACTTCCAGTAATGGCCGTCGTGCTCGTAGTCGCCTGCCCAGAGCTTCCTGACGGCCGGCACCAGCTCCTTCATATAGGCCACGCCCTCCTGCTGGGGCATCCCGCCTGCCATGCGATCGAATTCGTATTGATACGCGCCGCGGGCGATGCCGAAGTCGAGCCGGCCGCCGGTCAGGTGATCGCACATGGCGGCTTCTCCGGCGAGCCGGATCGGCGACCAGTAGGGGGCGACCAGCGTGGCAGTACCGAGGCGGATCCGCTCGGTGTGCTGGGACAGCCACGTGAGCGTCATGAACGGATTCGGCGATATCGTGCACTCGATCGTGTGATGCTCTGCAGTCCAGAGCGTCTCGAATCCGCCCTGGTCGGCAAGGCGGGCCAGATGAAGCAGGTTTTGCTTCGCCTGTGTCATCGAGTCGTCGGGCGAAAAGCGTTCCATGCTGAGCGAAACTGCGAACTTCATCGTTGATCTCCGGGATTCAGTTGGCGATGGTTCAACGCAGGCGGATCACGAACGGGTCCTGCATCGCACCCGAGTAATCGATGACGACGTTCTTGACGCGGGAGAACTCGCGCATGACTTCGAATCCGCCGCGACGTCCATAGCCGCTGTGTTTCATGCCGCCATTGGCCGACATGTAGGCAGCCGAGCGATAGGTATTGATCCACACCGTGCCCGCGTCGACGTCCCGGGCGAAGCGCATCGCGCGATCGATGTCCCGCGTCCAGATGCCGGCCGCGAGGCCGTAGTGGGTGGCGTTGGCCAGCTCGATGAGCTCTTTCTCGTCGCTGAACGGCATCACGCCGACCACCGGGCCGAAAATCTCCTCCTGCATGAAGCGCATGTCGTTGCGCGCCTCCGACAGCACGGTGGGTTCGTAGTACCAGCCGCCTGCCAGGTCGCTGCGCGCGGGGCGTTGCCCGCCAGCGGCGAGCTTCGCGCCTTCCTGGATTCCGGAGGCGACATAGGTCTCCACCTTGTCGAGCTGGGCAGCAAGCGCAAGCGGTCCGATGTCGGTGTCTTCGTGCGTGGGATGGCCGACGCGCACGCGATTCGTGCGCTCGACGAGCGCCTCGACAAAGCGGTCGTGGACCGAGGCTTCGACGAAGCAGCGCGAGCCGGCGACGCAGGTTTGTCCGGCGGCTGCGAACACGCCCGAGACCACACCGTTGACGGCGCGCTCGATATCGACATCGCCGAACACGACGTGCGGCGACTTGCCGCCGAGTTCCATCTGGCAGGGCACGAGATTCTGGGCAGCGTTGCCCGCGATGCGTCGGCCGGTGACGGTGCTGCCGGTGAACACGAACTTGGCGATGCCCGGGTGCTGGGTCAGCGTGTCGCCGGTTTTCCTGCCGTCACCGGTCACGACGTTCATCACGCCGGGCGGAATGCCGGCCTGGATGACCAGTTCGGCGAGCGCCAGCGTCGACGCCGTGGCGTGTTCGGATGGCTTGACCACGATGGTGTTGCCGATGGCGAGACACGGCGCAAGCGTGCCGGTCAGCATCATGAGCGGGGAATTCCACGGGATGATCATCCCGACGACGCCGAGCGGCTCACGCGTGTTGAAGTTCAGGGTGTCGAGCTTGTTCACCGGAATCGTGTCGCCTTGCAGCTTGTCGGCCATGCCGGCGAAGTAGAAGTACGAATCCGGGATGGCGCGCATCTGGGCGCGCATTTCCTTGAGCAGTTTGCCGTTGTCGCGACACTCGATGGCGGCGAGCGCATCGGCGTTTTCGAGCACCAGTTCACCGAGGCGGCGCACCAGTTTGCCGCGCTCGGTCTGTGTCATGCGGCGCCAGGCCGGGTTAGCAAAGGCCGTTTGTGCCGAGCGCACGGCGCTGTCCACGTCGACTTCATCGCCCAGTGCGAATTCATACCAGGGCTTGCCCGTGGTCGGATCGAAGCTTTGCAGATACTCGCCGCCATGCGGCTCGGTGAACTTGCCATCGATGAAGTGTCGTTGGCGTGAACCTTCCAGTGACTGCATCGTTGTGTGCATCGAATTGCTCCAGTTCAAACGTGAATGGGTTGATCCCACGGCTGCGCGTCGCCGACCATCGCGATGCGGCCGCCGTCGTGCGAATCCATGTAGATCGTGAAATTTCCGCCGCCCGTCTCGCGCACGTAGCGACGCAGCATCGAGCGGATTTCCCGCGACGGGATGTCGTCGAAAGGCAGTTGATCGAACGGGAAGAAGCGCAACCGGGGCGGCAACGTGGCCAGTGCCGCCGGCTGGGCCAGCCGGGCCCGGTACACCAGATAGCCCGGATCGTTCTCGGCTGTATCGAACACGGAGTACAGGAACGTGTCGTCCGGCAACAGCGCGAGTTCGCCGCCGCCAGGCAACGGCAGGCGTCCCTGCGTGACGCGGCGCGGGGCCGTAGGCAGTACCCAGCCGCCCTTGCCGTCCTGCGCAAGGAGCAGGCTGCCGTTCGCATCGATGAGATAGCCGACGATCATGTCGTGAGACGACAGCCAGCCCGGCGGCAGCGGGTCCTTGACGTTCGCATATCGTCCGCGGCAGAAGCCCAGCGGTGCGGCGGGACTCGTGCCGAACGCATGGATGCGGCCGATCAGGACGGTGTGATCCCCGGCATCGACCCGATCGTGAACCGAGCAGTCGAACCACGTCAGGCAGTCGGTCAGCACCGGGGCGCCGGTGTGCACGGTGTCGTGACCTACGTCGGAAAACTTGTCCGGGGATTTGGACGCGAACAGATTCGACACATCCGTCTGCCCGTCATGCAGCAGATTGACGGCGAAATGCCCGGCTTCCTGGAAGGTCGGATAGCTCGCGGCGCCTTTGCCGATGCACACGAGCAGCAGCGGCGGATCCAGAGACACCGACGTGAAGGAGTTCGCCGTCATGCCGCGGGGACGTCCGTCTGCGTCGCGCGTCGTCACCACCGTCACGCCGGTCACGAATGTGCCTAGCGCGCGGCGCAGCGCGACCGGGTCGATGGCGGTGAGTTCGCCTCGGGCGGGAAGTTGCATATCGATCACCTCGAAACGTCGTTACGTTGAGGTCAACGATAGGCGACCGATTTTGCGTCGGCTTCCTGCGATCCGTAGGAGAGGATCGGCTAATTAATCTCGATTGCGCGGCAGGGTTTTCCTCGATGCAGCCGGGTTGGCGCCAGCATTCGTCAGGGTGTGAAGCTGGATGGCGAGTTCGACCGCGAAGCGCCGTTCGGGCGACTCGACGTCGATGCCGAACAGCTCCTGAATGCGCGACAGCCGATAGCGCAGCGTGGTGACGTGCAGACCCATTGCGTCCGCGCAGGGCTGGCTGCGGCAGCCAGAGCGCAGATAGGCCGCAAGCGTGTCGAGATACGGCGTTCCCGACGAACGGTCGTGGTCGACGAGACCACCAATGGTGCCGTCCACGAAGCCGTGCACGTCGGCCGAGTCGGCGGCTCCCATCAACATGGGCAAGGGTCCGAGCCCCTGAATATCCAGCGGCCCGCTTCGCCCGAATTTGCGCGCCACGCGGATCATTCGCCAGCAGCGCTCCCATTCGCTGGCCAACGGCTCGATGCCCTGGAAAACCTCGCCAATCGCCACGATCGGTTCGCGGCCGAGCGAACGGGCAAGCGTCTCGGAGATGCGCTTCGCCAGCCGCGGCAAGGCCGACACGTCGCGCAGACCGTCTTGCGGGATCAGGCAGACGAGACCACTTCCCACCGTGACGATATGGATGGGGACGTGCAATTGACGCGCCAGCAATTCGACCGTGCCGTGGCTTTCCACCGAGAGATTGCTGGCTGCGCGCGCAGCGTCTGCGGGAACACGTTGATCGGGAAAGTCGACCACCAGCATCCGCAGCGGCGAGACCAGCGACAGGCCGAGGCGGCGCCCGCGCTGCAGGATGTCTTCCTCGTCCCGCCAGCGCCGTTCGACGATCTCGAAGAAAAGTTCGGTCAGCGTTCTGGTCTCGAAGCGGAACCGGACCACGCTGCGCATCATCTGCACGCTCAATGCAAATCGGGCGCTTTCGAGCATCAACTGGTGAAGGTCTCCAGACCCGGTGACGCCAAATGTCAGCAGGGCGCCGACGAGTTCCTCGTCCACCTTGAGCGGTGCGATGGCGGCTTTCACGTTGAGTCCGCGATGCAGTGCAATGTCGATGGACGTCTGCTGGAAGCGCTGAATGCTCTCCCGCACCAACGTGACCGTCTCCCGCCCGAACGCGCCGGCGAGCCAGCGTTGCCATTCGGCATCGTCCATGCTGGCCGGGGCCGGGGATCCGGCGCCCACGAGATGGTTGGCGAAGAAATCGATGACCAGTACGGGGCCGCCGAGCAAGTCGGCCAGCGTCGACGTGAGGTGCTCGACCGACCCGCCTGCGAGCACATCCCGCAACAGACGCCGCTGGGCTTCGAGCGCGTTCTGCAGGCGCAGGTGGGATTCGTGCTGGGCGCGTTGCCGATGCGCACGCTCGATGGCGATCGAGCCGAGATGCACGACGGTGGCCATGAACGTGAGATCTTCCTCGCTCACGTCACGCACCGAGCGCGACGCCACCGTGAGGACCATCGGCCGGCCTTCCGAGTCTTTCGACGACATCGGCAGAACCAGTACGGTGCGGTAACCGCGCTCCTTCGCTTCACGCCGATAGCCGGGAAACTGCGTCGATTCGAGCGCGTCGCGGATATAGACGGGCTCGTTTTTTTGCAGCGCGATCAACGACGGGCTGGTCGCCAGTTCCCAGCGGTCCTCGGTGTGCTGAGGCAGGATGCTCGTCTCGAATCGCGTCACCACGAGACCGTATCCGTGCGCGAGGTCGATGCTCATCACCGATCCAAGGTCCCAGTCGTCTTGCTGCACTGCGGAACGCACGAGGTCGCGTAGCAGGCCGTCGAGGTCTTCGTCTGAGCTGATCTGACTGGCGACGTGGCGTAACGCCATCAGTCGTTGCTTTCGTTCGGGCATTCGGTGTCTCCTCCGCTGCGCGCCAATCTACACCAAAGCAATGGAAGAAAAAAACGATCTTCCGTCGAACCGGAGGAAGACGGCTCGATGAAGCGTCCTTAGCATCGGTATCAACAGGAATGCGCGACAGCTTTCTTCGACGTCGCATGCCTTGTCATTCGCCACCACCGGTCCGCCATCTGGAGACGCCCATGCTTAAGGAAGTACGCAAGATCGCCACTTTCGTCGAGACGACCTATTGCGAAGGCGGCAAGACTGCCGACACGCCCGTCACGACCGTCATCGTTGCCGCTGTCATCCGCAACCCCTGGGCGGGGCAGGGCTTCGTCGAGAACCTGCGCCCCGAAATTCTGCGCGTGGCGCCCGAACTGGGCGAGATCATGACCCGTCGCCTGGTGGAAGTGATGCCAGGCGAACAGGTGCAGGCTTACGGCAAGGCTGCCGTGGTCGGCGTCAACGGCGAGATCGAGCATGCGTCGGCGATCATCCACACTCTGCGATTCGGCAATCTGTTTCGCCATGCCGTGAGCGGTACTGCGTTCCTGAGTTTCACGAACACGCGCGTCGGTCCCGGCGCGCTGGTGTCGGTGCCCATGATCCACAAATCGGAGACAGGCAAGCGCTCGCACTTCATCACGGGAACGTTCCAGATGGCCGACGCGCCGTCGGCGGACGAGATCCTGCTTGCAATCGGCGCTGCCGATGGCGGTCGCGTGCATCCGCGTATCGCCGATCGCTTTCAGGACATGCA
Organism: Caballeronia pedi; assembly: GCF_001544915.2. GTDB lineage: Bacteria > Pseudomonadota > Gammaproteobacteria > Burkholderiales > Burkholderiaceae > Caballeronia > Caballeronia pedi. The sequence goes on from NZ_FCOE02000048.1 coordinate 36,753, forward strand.
GGAGATGGGCCTCGACCAGGCATCCGCCTGACGAGTCATTCGAGTACCGCCGCCAAGATTGCACACACCATGTCGTCGACCATCGCCTTTTTGAGCCGCATGTCCGCCGAATACCAGACGCCGTATCTCGCGTCGCTACGGTCGGCGTTGCCGGAGGAAACGATCCAGCCGCTTCACGCGCTCACGCCCGCGCAGCGCACGGAGACAACGATTGCGATCGTTGCCAATCCGGCGCCCGAAGACGTCGCGGCACTGCCGAATCTGGCGTGGATACAGAGCCTGTGGGCCGGTGTGGAGCAACTGGTGGCCGGGCTGCCGGCCGGTGGCCCGCCCGTCGTTCGCCTCGTCGACCCGGAGATGTCGCGAACGATGGCGGAGGCCGTGCTCGCCTGGACGTATTACCTGCATCGCGACATGCCCCGTTATACGCGACAGCAGTCGATGCGCGTCTGGCGGCAGCACGCGTACCGAAAGCCGTCGCAATTCTCTGTCGGCCTGCTGGGGCTCGGCGCGCTCGGGACCGAGGCGGCCCGGGCGCTCGTCAACGCGGGGTTCGTGGTCAGAGGCTGGAGTCGCTCGCCCAGGACGGCGCCGGGCGTCGAAACGTTCGCGGGCGAGGCGGGACTCGATGCAGTGCTGGCCAGCAGCGACGTCGTCGTGAGTCTGATGCCTTTGACGGCGCAGACGGCCGGTCTGCTCGACGCGAAGCGATTGCACGCGATGAAGCCGGGCGCGGGACTCATCAACTTCTCGCGCGGGCCGATCGTCGTGATGCAGGATCTCGTCGCGGCGCTGGATCGAGGGCACCTGTCGCATGCGGTGCTCGACGTCTTCGACATCGAACCGCTGCCGACGACTTCAGGCCTGTGGGAACACCCGAACGTGACGGTGTTGCCGCATATCTCCGCGCCCACGGATCAGCAGACGGCGGCGCGAGTCATCGCCGCAAATATCCGGGAGTACCGATTGTCGGGACGCATTCCGGGCAACGTCGATATCGTGCGGGGCTACTGAGCATGCAGACAGAAGACGCGTTCCATGCGGGCCGGTCATGCTGAAACTGGATCGATTCGACATCGCGATCCTGAAAGCGTTGGCCCGGGACGGCCGAATGACGAAATCCCGGCTGGCGGCGGAAATCCATCTCTCGATATCGCCCGCATGGGAGCGTGTCAGGCGCCTCGAAGCCGCCGGCGTCATTCGCGGGTACTACGCGTCTCTGGACTGGACCCGCGTCGTTCAGGCTAGCCGGATCATCGTCGAGATTACGCTTGCGCGCCATACCGCCGCCGACCTGCAGCGATTCGAGGATCGCGTGCGTCGCTCGCCGGAGGTCACGCAATGCGATGCAACGGGCGGAGGGCTGGACTACGTCATGCACGTCGTTTCCCGCGACATCGATCACTACCAGCGATTCATGGATGGCCTGCTCACCGAAGGTCTCGGCATCGAGCGCTACTTCACGTACGTCGTGACGAAGGTCGTGAAGGAGCGCGGTGAGGTCGTGCCGTCCTGGGGTTGCCGGAGTCCGATGTAAAACCTTCGAGACCGCATGCGCAGTGTGCCACGGGGCATCGGGCGGCGTCGGGCATCTGGGCGTGAGACCGCTGATGGGCCTCAATACCAGCGTGGCGCAGAGCCGGCCCGACAACCTGCTGCATGTGCTTCACAACGGTCTCAAACGATGTGCATTTTGCGCCTCGCATTGGTGCCTCACGACGACCTTGAAAACTGCGAGATAGATGCACCGGGGCAAATTCACTCCGGCTGAACGCTGGCTGCCCGACGGGAGCGTTTGGACACCGAGGCTTTCGCTGCAGACTTCGCCGTTTTCCCGCCCGGCGCCGGGCCGACCAGCGCCCGGATACCGGCTGCCGCAAATTTGACGAGCTGCTCATAATGCGCAGTAGACCTCGACGTTCGGGAGGAAGCGCCGAGACGCTCGGCGCGGCCGTTGAGCGCGTGCGCCTGCTGCCGGGCACCGACGGAAAAAAGATAGGCCCACGTCGCGTGTTCCCGCGAGATGCCGGGAATGACCGTGTGCAGAGCGTCGATGATCCGCTCCGCGATGGGATCGTAGTATGTCTCGCGGATACGTCGAGACCGCTCGTCACTACCCAGGCTGACGGACGCCACGAGTTGAACGTAAAGCGCGAGGTTCGCGGCGTCCTCACCGTGAAAAATCTCCGACAACGGTGTGAAGGCGATCGTCAGCACGTCTTCGACCGTTGCGGTACGGTCGCTCTCGAAAAGGGCGTCGAGCAGCTTCCCGCGGTGATCGTTGATCGCCGATGAACGGCGCTCGAAGACTGCCTCGTAGAGTTTGTCCTTGTTGGCGTAGTGATAGTGGACGAGCGCCTGCGCTACACCGGCCTCGTCGGCGATGTTGCGCATGCTCGCCCCCGCGTAACCATGTTCGCCGAACACCCGCTCCGCTGCGTTCAGGATCGCGGAGAGGCGCGAGCCAGGTGCACGCTCGGTTTCTTGAGCATGGTTGCCCGGGTTTCCGGACCGCTTCTTCTCACGCGATGTTTTCATGTTCAAACGCTCCGGCATTGTCCTATTCGATCGATCAGTCAGTATATCGCGACCGCCATGCGGCGTGCCTCGCCCGGTTCGAACCGCGTAGCTCAGGGCGCAGCGGTCCGCCGATGAGCCAGCGCCGTCAGCCGAGGAATTCCGGCTCCGCCAATCCTTTCACACCGGGCCGCACTGCGAGCACGTTGCCCGCGAGCGGTTGCTGAGCGAGTTCCTTTTCGTTCATGCGCCGACGCGCCGTCGTGATGAAAAGCGTGTCGAGATCCGGGCCGCCGAAGCACAGGCTGCTCACGCGCCGCACGGGCAGGTTGATGACCATGTCGATTCGTCCGCGCGGGTCGTAGCGTGTGACGCACCAGCCGTCCATGTTGGCGCTCCAGAAGCACCCGTCGGCATCGACGGTCGAGCCATCGCAAATGCCGCGTCCGAGCGGCACGTCCGCGAATTTGCGGCGGTTATAGATAGCGCCGTCTACCGAGTCGTAATCGAATACGTCGATCTGGCAACTGAACGAATCGGTCATGTACATGAGCCGGTTATCGGGGCTGAAACTGATGCCGTTGATACAAGTGATGCCCTCCATGATCAGCTTCGGCTGCAGATCGGGATCGAGACGGAACAGGCGCCCGCGCGGCGTGTAGGCGGCGGCTTCGACCGTGCCGGACCAGTAGCGTCCGTGACGATCGCACTTGCCGTCGTTGAAACGGTTCCTGGGGCGTTCGGCATCCGGACGCGCGATTTCGCTCAGTTCACCGGTCTCGGGCGAGAAAAAATAGAAGCCCGAACGCATGCCCACGATCAGGCCGCCTTTGGCGCGCAGGCCGATGCTGCCGATCTCTTCCTGCATCGGCCAGCTTTTCTTGGCGCCGCTCGAAATGTCGAGGCGATGAATCGCCTGACCGATGCCATCCACCCACCACAGCAATTGCGTCTTCTCGTCCCAGATGATCGATTCGCCGAGCACGTCGGGCGAGGAATCGACCACGTCGATGTCCGAACCTACCATGTCGATCGGTCTCGTGATGCTGCTGACTGTCATGCTGCCTCCTGGTTTGTCGATGTAAATGGGTTCGATGGTTCAAACAGCCGGTTCCTTCATGCGAGCGATGCCTTCGAGCGCGAGTCCGTAACCGAGCACGTCATGCAGGCGCGCCTTCAGTTCCTGATTCAGGCAGGTGCGCGTATAGCGTCGCACGAGACGCGGCTGTTTGAGCATCAGCCTCGCGAGTTCGCGCGCGCGCGGCAAGAGGTCCGTCTGCGGCAGCACTTCGTTGACAAGGCCCATCTTCAGCGCTTCGTCGGCGGAGATCTCCTGTCCGGTCAACAGAAAATAGTGGCCGCGCGCGCGGCCCATCAGCAACGGCATGATCAGATGCATGCCGTCGCCCGGCACCATGCCGCCCTGAAAATGCGCGGTGTCCTGAATGGTCGCGGTGTCGGACGCCAGCACGATGTCGCCGAGCAGCGGAATCTCCGCGTGCCGCACCGCCGGACCGTTGATGACGCTGATCACCGGCGCCTCGATATTCAGCAGGTTGATGAGCAGATGCTTCGCTTCCCAGTAGATCGGATCGTAGATCGTGGGCGTCATCGAATTGCGGTTCTGGTGCATGCCGGGCGCGATGGCCGGGCCGCTGAACGCATCGCCCGTGCCGGTCATGATGACCACGTCGTTTTCGCGGTCGCGGCCGACATCGAGAAAGGCCTGCTCGAACTCGCGATGAGCCGTGAGGTTCCACACGAGCGGCTCGCCGTGCGTGTGAAAGTGCATCTCCAGTACGCCGTCGCTGCGCGTCATGCGGATGGTCTCGAACTTGTCTGCGTATTCGTCGAAATGGCTCACGGCTCTGTCCTTTGCTTAACGATGAAGATTCGCGCTGGCGACGGTCGCTCGGGTGCGACATGTCGCCGGCAAGGGTTTCAGCCGCCGATACTAGTCCTGACTGATCGATCAGTCAACAAGGGAAATTCCGCCCGCGTTTCCGGTTGACCACCCGTTCGCTCGTCCGCTACTGTGCTGACTGTTCGATCGATCAGTTTTTCGTTTCCTGCGGATCCGCTGTTCTTCGACCGGATCCACGCAGCCCCTGACAAAAGCCCATGCCGCCGGCCCGGCCGCGCGCCGGCAGGCTCAAGGAGACAGCTTCATGAAACGCTTTCCGTCGTCCACGCGCCGTTTTCCCAACCTTCACTGAGAGGGGCCGCCATGTCGCGCAAAATCGCTCTCGACGCCAACGCCCCCGCTCCAATGACAACACCCGACGACACGCAGCGCGCGCTGTATTTCAAGGTCGCCGTTCGGCTCGTGCCGTTTCTGATCGTGTGTTACGTGGTTGCGTATCTCGACCGCATCAACGTCGGGTTCGCCAAGCTGCAGATGCAGGAGGCGCTCGGTTTCAGCGACGCCGTGTACGGTCTGGGCGCAGGCATATTTTTCATCGGCTACTTTCTGTTCGAAGTGCCGAGCAATCTGCTTTTGCAGCGTATCGGCGCGCGCAAGACCATCACGCGCATCATGGTGCTGTGGGGGATCACCGGCTGCGCCATGGCGACGGTATCGAGTCCCGGCGCGTTCTATGTGCTGCGCTTTCTGCTCGGTGTGTTCGAGGCGGGCTTCTTTCCGGGCGTGGTCTATTTCCTGAGCCAGTGGTTCCCGCGCAGCCGGCGCGGGCAGATTCTCGGTCTCTTCATGACGGGCTTCCCGATCGCGGGAATGATCGGCGGTCCCGTTTCAGGATGGGCGATGTCGCATCTCGCGGGCATCGCGGGGCTTGCGGGCTGGCAGTGGCTGTACATCGTCGAAGCGGTGCCGGCGGTGCTGCTGGGCATCGTGACGTGGTTTACGCTGTCGGACGATATCGAGCGCGCCCGATGGCTCACCGAGCCGGAGCGCGACACCTTGCGCCACGCATTGCGCGAAGAAGCCCACGACGCGGGCGCGAGACATGCCGGCCAGTTGCGGCAAGTGATCGCGGATCCGAAGGTCTACCTCATGAGTTTCGCGTACTTCACGTTCATCTGCGGCACGTATGCGCTGAGTTTCTGGCTGCCGACGGTGCTGAAGGCCGCGGGCGCGACGAGCGTGGAGCGCATCGGCTGGCTGTCGGCGATTCCTTACGGCATCGCGGCCATCGGCATGGTGTTGATCTGCCGTAGCTCGGACCGCCTGCTCGAGCGCCGCTGGCACGGTGCGCTGGCCGCCTTTGCGGGAGCCATCGCGCTTTCGCTGCTGCCGCTTCTGGCGCATGATCTGACTGCGACCATCGTGCTGCTGACGATCGCATCGATCACCGTGTTCGTCACCATTCCGCTGCTGTGGTCGCTCGCGTCGGACTACTTCGCGGGCTCCCCGGCCGCCGCGGTTGCCATCGCGTTCGTCAACAGCCTGGGTCTTCTGGGCGGCTTCGCCAGTCCGTTCGCGATGGGCTGGCTCAAGACGCTGAGCGGCACGCTGAACAGCGGCCTCTATCTGATGACGACGCTGCTCGCACTCGGCGCCTGCGCCATGCTGTGCATGCGCGCCGGAGCACGGACAAACGGATGACGAACGAAGCGACGAACCAGACGCAATCGCAGCCGGCACACATGGAACAGACCTTCAAGGATGCATCGCCGGGAAGTCTGCTGGGCGCGAGCGTCGCCCGGCTGGACGGCGCGCGATTCGTGTCGGGGCGGGTGGACTACAGCGCCGATCTCATTCCGCAAGGCGCGCTCCACCTCGCGATCCTGCGCAGCGCTCACGCCTGCGCGAGCGTCGTTTCGATCGATCTGTCCGGTGCGCTCGCCATGCCCGGCGTCGTGGCGGGGCTAACGGGCGAAGACGCCGCGCGTCTCTCCGATGCCATGCCGCCCGCGATGGATCTGCCCGCCAAAAGCGCGCGCGGTCCGCTGCAGAGCCGCTGTCTCGCATTGGGCCACGCGACGTACTTCGGGCAGCCGGTCGCGGCGCTCGTGGCGACATCGGTCCATGATGCGCAGGCGGCGCTCGAGAAGATCCGCGTCGAATACGAAGTGCACGCGCCGACCGCGAACGCGCGCGACGCCTTGCGCGAAGGTGCGCCGATCGTCCAGCCCGGCTGGGACACCAACCTGCTCGTGCGCGACCGCATCCGTGCGGGCGATGCCGATGCCGCCTTCGCGCGCGCGGCGCACGTCGCGCGGGGCGAACTGACGATCGGCGCATCGACGAGCGCGCCGATGGAAACACTGTGCTATATCGCCGAATGGGACGCACGCGGCGAGCGTTACGTGCTGACCGGCACTTTCCAGAATCCTCATACGAGCCGCTGGCTGATCGCGGCGGCGCTGCGCGTGAAGGAGTCGCAGGTGCGGGTGATCGCGCCGCGCATCGGCGGAACGTTCGGGCTCAAGATGGCGGGGCATCCCGAGGAAGTGCTGGTGGCGCTGTTCAGCCGCATTACGAAGCGCCCGGTTGCGTGGGTCGAGGAGCGGCGCGAAACGTTGCTCGCGGGCGCGCGCTCGCAACATCACAGCTTCGAGATCGCGGCGGACGAGCATGGCAGGCTGATCGGCTGGCGTGACCGGATGCTGGTCGATGTAGGCATCATCGGCGCGGGTCACAGCTGGGCGATGGCGCTCGTCACGCCGGCCGTGTTTCCGACCGTCTATACCATCGAGCATTGCGATGTCGAATGCTCGCTCGCCATCACCAACCAGCCGCCGTGGCAGGCCATTCGCGGTTACGGCAAGGAGATCGGCAACCTCGTGCTGGAGCGCGCCGTCGATCTGCTCGCTCGTCAGACAGGCATCGATCCGGTCGAGTTGCGGCGGCGCAATCTGGTTGCGCGCGAAGCCTTGCCGCGTCTGCTGCCCTCGGGGCTCAATGTGGATAGCGGCGACTATCCGGGCGGCCTCGATCAATTGCTGGCCCTGTTCGATTATCCGCAATGGCAGGCGCGCTCGCGGGCCGCGCGTGACACGGAGCGGCGCATCGGCATCGGGGTTGCGTTCGAACTGACGCCGGAAGGCGGCGCGCGGCCCGGCAACTTTCCCAACGGCTACGAGACATCGACCGTGCGCGTGATGCCCTCGGGCGATGTGCAGGTGCTCACGGGCGTGACATCGCCCGGCAGCGGCAGCGACACCGGCATCGCGCAGATGGTCGCGGGCGAACTGGGATTGCGCGCGGATCAGGTACGCGTGATCGAAGGCGACACCGACGTGACGCCGCTCGGCACCGGCAATGCCAGCAGCCGCGCGCTGATGTACGGCGGGACCGCCGCGTATCTGGCCGCGCAGGAGTTGCGCGACAGGCTCCGGCAATGCGCCGCCAACATGCTCGGCGGCGCGCCCGGCGATATCGTGCTCCGTGACGGCCACGCGTGGCGCGTGCCGGACGGCGCGAATATCGCAGTGGCCGAACTCGCGCTCGGTGCGCATCTGCGGCCATTCACAGTGGCGGCGGGCGTGACACTGCCGCTCGAAGTGACACGCAGCTTCGCGCCGAAAAACGTGCGCGTGGAGCCGGACGCGCAGGGCCGCATCGCCACGTATCCGACGTTTTCCTATTCCGTGCATGCCGTGGCGCTCGAACTCGACATGCTCACCGGCAACAGCAAGCTGCTCGACTATGCCGTCGTCCACGACTGCGGCGCGATGATCAACCCCGCGCTCGTCGAAGCGCAACTGCGCGGCGCTATCGTCATGGGGATCGGCGTCGCGTTGTGGGAACTCATCAGATTCGACGACCGGCATCGCATGATCACCGACCGCTTCAAGAGCTATCTGCTGCCGCGTGCGAACGATCTGCCGCCGATTCGCGTCGGGCATCGCGTCACGCTCAATCCGTTCCATCCGCTCGGCATGAAGGGCGCGGGGGAATCGGGGCTTGGCGGGGCGCTCGCGGCCGTCAGCAACGCCGTGGCGAATGCGCTCGGCGACGACGCGCGCCTCGAACACGTACCGGCGACACCGGCGCGCGTCATCGCTGCTCTGAAGGAGCGATGCACGTGATCGGACACTGCTTCGAGTTTCATCAGCCAGCGACACTCGACGATGCCTGCGCCCTGCTGGCCCGCTTTGGTGACGATGCATCCGTGCTCGGCGGCGGCACGATGCTGGTTCCCTCGATGTCGGCGAATCTCGCGCAGCCGGTGCATCTGATCGGTCTCGCGGCGCTCGGCCTGAACGAGGTAGCGCTGGACGACACGCATCTGCATATCGGCGCCATGACGACGTATGCGCGCTTGCTTGCCTCGCCGCTCGTCGCAACCCATGCGCCGCTGCTCGCCGCGATGACCGCGCAGGTCACGGGTGGTGCGTCCATTCTGAATCAGGGCACGCTCGGCGGGGCCGCGAGCTTCGCGAATCCGTCGTCGGATGCACCGGGCTGTCTCGCGGCGATGGAGACGATCTTCGAACTGAGCTCGTCGCGTGGCGTGCGCCACGTCGCGGCATGCGATTTTTTCGTGGACGCCTTTTGCACCGCACTGCGGGCCGACGAAATCCTCACCGGCATTCGCGTGCCGCGCGATGCGACGCTCGTCGCCTGCGAATATCAGAAGTACAAGGCGAGCGCGAGTTCGTGGCCGATCGTGACGGTCGCGTGTTCGCTGCATCGGGGCGAACAGGTGAGCGTGCGGCTCGCGGTCGGCGCGGCGGGGCGGCGGCCTGCATACCGGCGATTCGTGATCGAAGAAGCCACGCTGCGTGCGCCCGATGCCTTCATCGAACAGGCGGCGATGAGCGCGCTGGATCTCGTGGGCGTTGGCTGGAGCGATGAACTCGCGGATGGACGTTACCGCTGCGCGATCCTGCCGGGTGTGGTGAAGCGGCACCTGCGAAGCGTGCTTACAGGAACGAAGTCATGAAACGAACCATCGAGGTGCGACTTACGCTCAACGGCGAGCCGCGTGTCGCAGAGGCGGATTCGCGCCAGTTGCTCGTCGAACTGATTCGCGATGTGCTGGACGCGAAGGGCACGCGCATCGGCTGCCTGACCGGAGATTGCGGCGCGTGCACGGTGCTGATCGATGGCGAGGTGCGCAAATCCTGCCTCGTGCTGGCCGCGTCGATAAGCGGTAACGATGTGCGGACGATCGAAGGCATCGAGGGCATCGAAGCGTTGCAGGAGGCGTTCATCGCCGAGAACGGGTTTCAGTGCGGCTTTTGTACGAGCGGGATGATCGTCGCGGCGGCGGACTTGCTGAAGAACAATCCTTCGCCGAGTCGCGATGAGATTCGGCGCGCCATCAGCGGCAATCTTTGTCGATGCACGGGTTACGAGAGCATCGTCGAGTCGATTCATCGCGCGGCGCACGGCACAATCGGCTGATGTCGCGCTCAATCAGACAGAGGAGGAAACGATGTCTCAGCAATCCGGCGTCACGATCTACGTGACTTACCTAGGCGAACCTGGTGCCCGTTTCGATCGCGCGTATTACGTCGATCATCATCTGCCGCTCGTGATGCGTCATTGGTCGCAATACGGTTTGCGAAGTGTCGCGGCGTTTTTTCCGACGGTGGCGCAGGCGGGAACGCTCGCCATCTGCGAATGCCGCTTTTGCGACATGGCATCGGTCGATGCGGCGTTCGCTTCGCCCGAAGCAGCCGAAGTAATGGCCGACCTTCCGCATTTCACCGATCTCGCAGCGCATCGCTCACGCGCGATGCCGTTATAAGTAACGATTTGGATGACTTATCAAGTCAGACTGTGATGCATCACGCATCGTCTGATTCGTTGCAAGGAGAAGAACCATGAAAATCGGCATCATCGGACTGGGTGCGATGGGACGCGAGATGGCACGCAACCTCGCGCACGCGGGACATGACGTAAAAGCGTGGAACCGCTCGGGTGGATTGGTGGATGGCGTGACGATGGTTGCATCGCCCGTGGAAGCATTTCAGGGCGACGCGGTCTTCACGATGCTTTCCGACGACGCCGCGATCCGCTCGACGCTGATCGCATCCGGCGTACTCGCGCAAGCGAAGGCGGGGCTCGTGCATGTGGTCACATCGACGATCTCGGTCGCGTTCGCACGCGAGTTGGTCGCGGCCCATGCGGAGGCGGGCATCGGTTACGTGGGCGCTCCCGTGCTCGGACGACCCGATGTCGCGGCGAAAGGCGAACTCAATGTGCTGGCGGCCGGACCGCCGGAAGCAATCGCAAAGGTGCGGCCGCTGCTCGACGTGATCGGCGGACGCATCTGGGACATGGGCGACGAAGCGCCGACCGCGAACGCCGCGAAGCTTGCCTGCAACATGATGATCACGATGGCGATCGAAGCGATGGCCGAAGCCGTCGTGCTCACCGAAGCGAACGGTTTGCCGCGCGAGCGCTTCTTCGATGTGATTCTGAATACGCTGTTCGGCAGCCGGTCGTATCAGGTGTACTCGGCGAATATCGCCAATGCGAACTACGAACCGGGCTTCAAGGCGACCCTCGGGTTGAAGGATTTGCGGCTTGCGTCCGAAGCGGCCGCGGACGCAGGCCGCACGTTGCCGATGCTCAATGCGGTGCATGGGCGCATGAGCGAAACGGTCGCGGCGGGGATGGGCGAAAGAGACTGGTCGGCGATGGCGAAATACACGATCGAGTCGGGTAGGCCGCGATAGTTCTTTCGTCGCGCAGGGAAGGGCGGGTGCCGGTTCTGCGTCATCTGCGGAGGACGCGAGAGGCAAGTGCGCCTTTACGGGAAACCCCTTAGAAGAAAAAAATAGTCAGCTATCTCAAAACTCGTTACTCTGGGTAACCGTTTTCCCAAACACATATTGGGACCTTCCCTTTTTCATCTAATGCACACGCCTGGCGCTTCGCGCGAGGCGTGCGGAGAGACTCATGCCTTAAAAAAGCGCTCACGCATTACTCACGCGGCGTGCGTCGATTCGCGCACGATCAGGCACGGCTCAATGGTCACATGCTCGATCTCTTCCTTGCCGGAGAGCGCGTCGATGAGCTTTTGCATCGCGATCTCGCCCATGGTCTCGCTCTGCGTATCGACGCTCGTGAGCGAAGGCGCGGAGATTTCGCCGTAGGGCACGTTGTCGATGCCGGTCACCGCGACGTCGCGCGGCACGTTGATGCCGAGCGCGGTCGCCGCCTTGATGAAGCCGAGCGCGATGAGATCGTTGTAGCAGATGACCGCCTGCGGACGGCGCGGCCCGAGCATCACGCGAGAACACGCGTGTTCGCCGGCGCGCGTGGTCGGCGCGTGCGCGTCGTGCACGTCGAGTTCGAGCCCGGCTTCGGCGAGGCAATCGCGTACGCCGGCAATGCGCTCGTCATTGATGCGCGCCTGCCCGAAGCCCAGATACGCAAAGTTGCGATGACCGAGATCGAGGAGATGACGAGTGAGCATGAAGGTGGCGAGTCGGTTGTCGATGCCGACGCTCGGAATGGGCAGCTTGTCGCTGCGCCTGAGCAGGACCACGGGTTTGTCGAGGTCGAGCAGCCATTGCGACTCCTCCTCGGGCAGGCGCGAGCTGAGGATTAAACCGTCGACGCGGCGCGCGAGCGCTTCAACGAGCGGCCGTTCGCGCGCCTGGGTCTCCTCGACATCGACGAGCAGCAGCGTGTAATCGTGTCTGAGCGCCACGCGATTCGCGCCTTTCACGACGTTGGTGAAATGCGGATTGCTGATGTCGAGAATGGTGAGACCGATGGTGCGAGTCTGCTTCGTCACCATCGAACGGGCGAGCGGATTCGACTGATAGCCGAGCTGTTCGATCGCGGCCTTGAGCTTGGCCTCGACCGGCTCGGTGAAACGTTTCGTCCCGTTGATGTACTTGGACACGGTCGCGACGGAAACGCCGGACAGCGCTGCGACGTCGCGGATGGTCGCCGAGGGTTTTTTCATGTGAAAACGTTTAATCGGGTAGACGTGCGCGGATGCGCCGCGCGAATGCATCGAGTGTACGACGCCGGACGGCGCTGATACAGATATAGAGATTCGGCGGGCGTAAATCAAGCGGTCCGCATGCGCGGATCAAAGAGGTCTAATCGATAAGGATGCCGAATTAAATAGGTTGATAAATGATCGATTCCAACAGGAGGAGCGAAGTGATGAGAAACCGTACGATCCTGAGCGCCGTCATGGCGATGTTCGTCGCCGCGGGTTGCGGAGGCGGGCACGACGACAATGGCGGCACGCCGCCCGTGTCGAATGCGCGTGCGTGGATGAATACCTCGCTGCCGCCGCAGCAGCGCACCGCGCTCCTGCTCGCCGCGATGACGCCGCAGCAGAAGATCGCGCAGCTCACGGGCACGCCCGGCGTGGTGCCGGAGATTCCGTCGTGCTATGGCGCGCGGCACATCGCCGGCATACCGGAATTGCAGATTCCCACGCTGCGCGTGACCAACGGCCCCGTGGGCGTCGGGCAGAACGATTGCGTGTCGCCCGATCTGCCGGGATTGCCGCTTTCGTCGCTGTCGAGCCCGGCATCGGCCAAGGCGACCGCGCTGCCTTCGGGCATGGCGGTAGCCGCATCGTTCGATACGGCCGTCGCGAGCCAGTTCGGCGACGTGATCGGCCGCGAATCGCGCAATCTCGCGCTGCACGTGCTCGAAGGCCCGGGCATGAACCTCGCGCGCAATCCCACGCTCGGGCGCAACTTCGAATACTTCGGCGAGGACCCGATCCTGAGCGGCACGATGGGCGTCGCCGAGATCAAGGCGATTCAGTCGCACGGCGTGATCGCGATGGCCAAGCATCTGGTCGCGAACGAGCAGGAAACGAATCGCATGACGATCAACGAGAACATCGACGACAAGACGCTGCACGAGCTTTACATGGTGCCGTTCGAAATGGCAGTGAAGGATGGCGGGGTGGCTTCCGTCATGTGCTCGTACAACTCGGTGAACGGCGCGTCGATGTGCGAGAACAAGCACATCCTCACCGATGTGCTGCGCGGGCAGTGGGGTTTCACGGGCTACGTGCAGTCCGACTTCTTCGCGGCGCACAGCACGGCGAACACTATGCTCGCCGGCCTGGACAACGAAATGCCGGGCATCGACGTCGCGCCGCTCACGACCTGGTGGACGCCGGCCAAAATCAATGCCGCGCTTTCGGCGGGACAGATCGCGCAGTCGAATATCGACACCGCGCTCGGCCGCCGCTACACGCAGATGTTCCGGCTCGGCATCTTCGATCGACCCGTCACGCAGACCGCCATCGATCAGGCAGGCGACGGCGCGATCGCACGCGCGATCGGCGAGCAGTCCGCGGTGCTGCTCAAGAACACCAACAACTTGCTGCCCTTCGATCCGAAAGCGATTCGCTCCGTGGCCCTGATCGGCCAGGCCGCGTATGCGAACAAGGCGGTGTCGGGCTGCTGCGGCGGCAGCTCGGACGTGATTCCGCTTTACACGGTCACGCCGCTCGAAGGCGTGCAGAGCGCGCTGAAGCAAGCGGGATCGGCCGCGAGCGCGAGCCTCACGGTCGTCGCCGACGACAACAGCAACCTCGCGGCGGCCGTCAATGCCGCAAAGCAAGCCGATGTCGTGATCGTGCTGGCCGGCACTATCGCGGAGGAGGGCGCCGACCGTCCGAGCATCGAGTTGTCGAACAATCAGGACGCGATCATCGCGGCGGTCGCGGCGGCGAATCCGCGCACGGCGGTCGTCATGAAGGACAACGCGTCCGCGCTGATGCCGTGGATCGATCAGGTGCCCGCCGTGCTGGAGACCTGGTTCCCGGGGCAGGAGGACGGCAACATCATGGCGAATCTCGTGTTCGGCATGACGAATCCATCGGGCAAGCTGCCCGTCACGTTCCCGAAGAAGGCGGGCGACTGGCCCGCGAACACGCCAGCGCAATATCCGGGCGTGACCGTCAACGGCCAGCCCACCGTCACGTATTCGGAAGGTTTGCAGATCGGCTATCGCTGGTATGACGCGCAGAACGTGAAGCCGTTGTTCGCGTTCGGGCATGGTCTTTCGTACACGAGCTTCAGGATGTCGAACCTGCAGGTAAGTCCGCAGTCGTCGGACGGCACGAAGCCGGTCACCGTGTCGGTGGATGTCGAGAACAGCGGCAAGATCGCGGGCGCGGAAGTGCCGCAGGTGTATCTGTCTTTGCCGGCGGGTCTTGGGCAACCGCCGAAGCGCCTCGTCGGCTTCCAGAAGGTCATGCTCGCGCCGGGCGAGAAGAAGACGGTGCAGATCGTCATCGATCCGAACGCGGCGAGTCATCCGCTCGGTACGTGGGACACGGCCTCGCAGCAGTGGAAGACGGCGGGCGGACAGTATCAGGTGCTGGTGGGCGATGCGTCGGATAACCTGTCGCTGAATACGGGGTTGTCGGTCGGGAAATAGGCGCAGTGAATAGAGGCCGGCTGCTCGGGTTCTTGGCCGGGCGGTCGGCCCCGTGGAGGCGGGCTCGGCGGCGCGTTGGACGTTCCGTCGCGGCGCATGACCTTGTAGTGGGAATGTGGCGGGGTGCTGCGCGATGGTGCGCGCCTGCGGGTGCTCAAGCAGCGTATGCGGGTCGGTCCGGTCGAGTTGTTCTGCCAAAGCACGCGAATCCTGTCGCGGTCAACATGGCTGGCGAGTTCAAACAGGCCGTTGAAAATCGCGTTGTTCGAGTGATACGGCTGGTACGTGGTGCACAGCGCGGTGAGCTTTTAAGTTCCGCGTTGCGGCTCTCAATACCAATCCGCTGAAACGTCGATAGCCCGAGTATGCCGGAACGTCTGGAGAAGATTGGTAATGAAGTTCGTGCCGTACGTCGGAGAAAACGTGATGTGGACGGCTTGGCCGTTAGCTCTGTAGAACGTTTATCGATCTGGCGCTCTCGGCCAATTTCGGTCGTTGACGTACCGCTTGACAGCGGGCACTGAAACGTCCGCACCGACCGGCGGATTCAACCGATCGATGCAATAGTTTTCTGAAACCGTTCAGCCGGCGTTTCGTAATTCAGTGTCATGCGTGGACGCTCGTTCAGCCTTCTTGCCACGGCGTTGAGTTTGGCCTGAGAGTAGACCGACAGATCGATCCCTTTCGGGAAGTACTGCCTCAGAAGACCATTGGTATTTTC
>NZ_FCOE02000076.1 GCF_001544915.2 Caballeronia pedi
GGGCCGCGGCTGTCACGCCGCGGCCCGTTTTTTATCGATGCTCAGGCGCCCGCAAAGAGCGTCGCCAGATCGTTCGTGCGCGTCGCGCTCGCCTGCGCGAGCACGCGCTCTTCCAGCTCGTCGAGATGCGTGCGCATCGCGGTGAGCGCGATATCGAGCGCGCCCTCCTCCAATGCATCGACGAGACGCCCGTGTTCGTCCGATGCGCAATTCGACAGCTTGGTCGGATCGAACAGCGCCTTGTAGAGCTCGGTCTTGGCGACGAGCTGGGCGAGAAACGCCTGCACTTCCCGTGCGCCCGCCAGTTCCGCGAGCAGCAGATGAAAATGCCCCGCGAGGCGCACGCAATCCGCCACGCTGCCCGCCTTCACCGCGCGCTGCTCGGCCTTGACGTGCGCGCGCAACGCGCGCTTCGCCTGCGTCGACAGCGTGCCGCACAGCGCCGCGACGATGCCTGCCTCCACCACTTGCCGCGCGCGATAGACCTCGCGGATGTCGGCGGGCGTGGGCGACGGCACGAACGCGCCGCGATTGGCTTCGAGCGTGAGCTTGCCTTCGGCGCCGAGCCGCGCGAGCACCTTGCGGATCGTGCCGCGCGTGCAGTCGAAGGCGGCGGCGAGTTCGCGCTCGACGAGCTGCGCGCCGGGCGCGAGCTTGCCGTGCAATAGCGCGGAGCTGATCGCCGCGTAGACGCGCTCGTCGGGCGAACTTTCGCTCGCGGCTTCGTTCGATGATGGTTCCTTGCGTGATGCCATGATGCCTGTCGTGCTTGCGTAGATTCGCATTGTAGCGAGAGCGCACGCACGGGCGCGAATTCGGTCTATCAGGTCACGCGTATTTTTGGTTGACCAAACACTGCTAGAATGGTCAACCAAAATGCATGAACCATGGGAGGAATCCATCGTATGAATCCATCGACCTGGATCGTCAACGCACGACCGTTCGGCGGTGCGCCGGCGGATGTGCGCGTAACCGGCACGACCATCGACGCGATCGTTCCCCATGGCGAGCGCACGCCCGCGCCCGGCGATACCGTCGTCGATGCCGCGCTCGCGCTGCTGTTGCCGGGTTTGGTCGAAGGACACACGCACCTGGACAAGACCACGTGGGGCATGCCGTGGTATCGCAACGCGGTCGGGCCGCGTCTCATCGACCGGATCGAGAACGAGCGGCGCTGGCGCGCAGAAAGCGGCCACGATGCCGCGCAGGCGTCGCGCGCGCTGGCGCTCGCGTTCCTGCGCGAAGGCACGACGCGCCTGCGCACGCACGTCGACATCGATACGGATGCGGGCCTGCGTCATCTCGAAGGCGTCTGCGAGACGCGCGCCGCGCTCGCCGACGTGCTCGACATGCAGATCGTCGCGTTTCCGCAATCGGGCGTGCTGAAGCGCCCCGGCACGCGTGAGCTGCTCGACGCCGCGCTGGCAAATGGCGCCGATGTGCTCGGCGCGCTCGATCCGTCCTCGATCGACGGCGATCCGGCCGCCTCGCTCGATGTCACGTTCACGCTCGCGACGAAGCACGGCAAGCCCATCGACATGCATCTGCACGAGCCGGGCGATCTCGGCGCGTTCACGTTCGACCTGCTGCTCGATCGCGTCGAGGCGCATGGTTATCAGGGGCGCGTCGTGGTGAGCCACGCGTTCTGTCTCGGCGCGCTGCCCGACGCGCGGCGCGGCGCGCTGCTCGAGCGCATCGCGCGCGCAAACGTCGCGCTTCTGACGACCGCGCCCGCATCGGTTCCGGTGCCGCCGTTGCGCGAAGCGCGCGCGGCGGGCGTGACGCTGTTCGGCGGCAACGACGGCATCCGCGACGCGTGGACGCCCTTCGGCTCGCCCGACATGCTCGAACGCGCGATGCTGATCGCGATGCGCTACGACCTGCGCCGCGACGACGATCTCGCCGCCGCGTTCGATTGCGTGTCGATCGACGCGGCCCGCGCCTGCGGCTTCGCGGACTACGGCCTCGCGCCGGGCATGCGCGCGGACCTCGTGCTCGTCGATGCGGACACGGTCGCGCAGGCCGTCGCGATGCGCCCGCCGCGCCGCTTCGTAATGGCGAACGGCACACCGGTCTCGCCGGAGTTCACGCGATGAACCCACGCGCATCGAATCTGGCGTGGCTCGCGGTGATCGTTGCGATCGGGCTGAACCTGCGGCCGCTGCTGACGTCGGTGAGTCCGCTGATGGGCGTGATCCTGTCGGCGACGGGGCTGTCATTTCGCGGCGCGTCGATGCTGACCGGCCTCCCCGTCGTCGCGATGAGCGTATGCGCGTTCGGCGCGAGCGCGCTGTCGAAGGCGATCGGCAACGGGCGCGGCGTCGCGATCGGGCTCGTCGCGATCGTCGTCGCGTGCGCGGGGCGCTGGTTCGCCGGGAACGCGGCTGCGCTGATCGTGAGCGCGGCGATTGCGGGCACGGGCGTCGCGGTCATTCAGGCGCTGTTGCCCGGCGTGATGAAGACGCGCTTCGCCGCGCGCCTGCCCTTCGCGATGGGCCTCTATTCCGCATCGATCATGGCGGGCGGCGGCCTCGGCGCGAGCATCACGCCGGCGCTCGCGTCGCGCGTATCGTGGCAGGCGGGCCTGGCGTTCTGGGCGATGCCCGCACTGCTCGCGCTCGCGGTGTGGATGCTCCTGATGCGTGCCGATGCGCTGCCTCGCGTCTCATCGACGCGAAACGCGAAGCCCATGCCGTCGCTCTTTCTCAATCGCCGCGCGTGGACGCTCGGGATCTTTTTCGGGCTCGTCAACGGCGGCTATACGAGCCTCGTCGCGTGGATGCCCGCGTACTACCAGCAACTCGGCCGCGGCGTGACCGAAAGCGGCACGCTGCTCGCGCTGCTGACGGTGTTTCAGGCGTCGTCGGCATTGCTTTTGCCGATGGCGGCGTCGCATTTCGGGCGTGGCCGCGATCGGCGTCCGTGGCTGGCGCTCGGCCTCGTCGCGCAACTATTCGGCTTCGGTCTGCTGCTGTTCGCGCCGCTTTCCGCGCCCATCGCGGCGGTCGCGCTGCTGGGCGGCGGGCTCGGCGGCGTGTTCGCGCTCACGCTCGTGCTGACGCTCGATCACGCCGATGACCCCGAACTCGCGGCGCGGCTCGTCGCGTTCGTGCAAGGCGTGGGCTTCGTCATCGCGGCTCTTGCGCCGGTCGCGGCAGGCGTCGTGCGCGATGTGAACGGCGGTTTCTCGATGTCGTGGATGATGCTCGCCGCGAGTCTCGTCGCGATGATCGCGCTCAATGTCGTGTTCGGGCCGCGCCGCTATGCGCGCGCGATGCGCCCGCGCGACGACGCGCTCAGCGCACCGCATGACATGCGAAGAACTCATCGAGCAGATCGGTCATCAGCCACACGGGACACGGGCGGCGACAATGTCCGTCGTAGCCCGCTTCCTTGAGGCGCGCGATCGGTTCTTCCGGCAGAAAGCCGCTCATCGCGATGATGAGCCGGCGCGCGTCGTCGTCGGCGTCGCGTAACGCGCGAACCAGCGCGTAGTTCCCGCAACCGCCGATGCGCGTGTCGAGAAAGAGCACATGCGGACGCCATTCCTCGACGATGACTCTGACCGATGACGCGTCGAGCGCGAGTTGCGCCGGAAAGCCCTTCAGCTCGAACAGCGACGCGAGCGATGCGCCGAGCACTCGCTCCGACAGCGCGAGCAGCACGCGCCGCGATTCCGGAGGCAGGCGCGATTGCTTGCGGTTCCATAGCGAGCATTGCGCCGGGCTGGTTTCGTATGCTCGATTGTTCAAATCATCCCTCTTGAGTCGATTCGGCCTATTGCCGTCACCGTTGTGGCGCACCACGCGCCACGGTGATGCATCGGCGCACTGCGGGTGGGCGGCGCGCTTGCTTGTACGAGATGGTTAATTTTGCCGATGCGTTGCGGGGCGCCGGACTGCGGGAGATCGGGCGCGCACGCGGGTGGGAGAGGGGCAGGAAGTGGGCCAAGTGGGCCAGTAAAGCAAAAAGCCCAGTCGCAAAGACTGGGCTCGACGCGGGCATCTTGCCCGCCCTAAGCGGCTGACGCGACGGCGCGGACGCAGGCTTAGCTTCCTTGCAACTGCTGGTGAGTCTTTGGCGCTACGCCGCTATCGATAAGTTCTTCGATCACGTGCTGTTCGGTGGCGTCCATCGGGCGCAACGAGGGACGCGCCTCCTTGAAAAACTCCATCGACAACTTCGCACTCGCAAGTGCAAGGCACAAGGCACAAGGCAGCGTCAACGCGTTCTAGCCGCATCGCTTGTTCGTCGCAGAGTGATTGCCTTTGATGCGTGACCGTCTCTTGCGCTCGCTTGATGCTGGCAGCTATCTGGCCGATTCGGTGGTCGATGCTAACAGCGCCGGTTGCGGTAAGAATTTTTCTTTTACCCATGCTCGCTCCTGTACGAAGCCCGGAGCCGCGCCCTTCGGACGAAGGGGCGGGCGGGAACAGTGACAAGGTTGGCAGACCGGGACCAATACGACCATACCGGCAACCCTTTCGGGTTCCCTGCCACGTCCCGCCCATAGGCGCGACAAAGCAACGTGCTTCCTTGGTCCGAGGGCGCACGCGATCTCTAGCTGCACTTCTTCTCAGAGCGCAGCTAACGTAAGCCCACGTTGCGTGGGCTCACGGGTCGTTACATCTGGTCACCAGGCTGCCAAGCCTGTCCCAGCGCAACCACGCGCCGGACTTCACAGAATACGGCATGACTCCGCGCCGCCGAATCTACGGCAATGTCAAAGTTTGTCTCTGTCGCGCAAAGCACGGCTTAACCAAAACCGCTGAGGCCACCTGACATTCCTCGAATTTGTCTACACCAAGCTCAAAAAGCAAAAAGCCCAGTCGCAAGAACTGGGCTAAGTATCTGATTTCACTGGCCCGCCCTACACGACTCGAACGTGTGACCTACGGCTTAGAAGGCCTGCAGAGACCCCATTTCTCGGTGTTGACGGAGATTCCTAAATTCGCCGTAAACACCCGCCCGTATTGGCTTTCCGGCATTTTAGACGAACCAGCCGCGTTGACCAGAATTCCATGTTTTTCCTAAAATCGGGTTACATGGTGGTTACATGAAATCCGTGTAACCCGGTTTTCAAGGAAACGGCGCGTTGGCGAAGATCAATTTTACGGCGGGACGTGTCAACGGGCATAGCTGTACTGGGACTAAGTCGCAAGCATTCATTTGGGACACGGGGGCCACCGGCTTAGGCCTGCGTGCTACCCCAGCTGGGGCACGCACGTATATCTGGCAAGGCAAGCTCGACGGCGCGACAATTCGAGTCTCCATCGGTGCGGCAAAAGATTGGAGCATTGATGAGGCTCGGGATGAAGCACGACGGCTGACGCGACTGGCTGACAGCGGCAAAGATCCACGGGAAGAACGCGCCGAACAGCTGGCAGCCGTTTCGGCCCGACGGCTGGAAGCGCGTCGAAAAGATGTCACCGTTGACGACGCATGGAAAGACTACTTAGTTGCCCACTCCCATAAGTGGAGTGAGCGTCATTACGACGATCACGTACGACTATCTCGCGAGGGAGGCAAAGAAAAGAAGCGTGGTTCCGGATTGACCACCGCAGGCCCCCTCGCTTCGCTTATGCAAATGAAACTTTCGGAACTTACGGCTGATCGGGTTGCTGCATGGCTCCAGGTAGAGGCTCAGAGCCGTCCGACCAATGCCGAGCAGTCTTATCGGAAGCTGCGCGCATTCATTCGCTGGTGCAGCGAGCGCCCCGAATATCGCGGGCTTGTACCAACCGACGCATACACCGCACGCACCGTTCGAGACTCAGTACCGCGCCCGAAGGCAAAAAGCGACTGCCTCCAGCGCGAGCAACTCGAAATATGGTTCGAATCCGTGCGGCAGATCGGCAATCCGATAATCAGCGCGTATCTTCAAGGTCTGTTAATCACAGGGGCTCGGCGCGAAGAACTAGCAGGGCTCACTTGGAATGACGTAGATTTTCGATGGCGCAGCCTCCACGTTCGCGATAAGGTCGAAACAGAGACGGGGCGGTTCATTCCTCTTACTCCCTATCTCGCAAGTTTGCTGCTCGAGTTGAAGCGCCTCAACGAAACGCCCCCCAATACGCGGATGCTGGCGCGGCTAGAGACCGCCGGCAAACCTTGGAAGCCTTCGGCTTGGGTCTTCTCCAGCACACGCGCCGCCGATGGCAAGCTCGCCGAGCCGCGAATTGCACACGATAAGGCGCAACTGGCCGCCGGATTGCCACACACGAGTCTGCATGGCCTGCGTCGCTCGTTCGGCACATTAGCGGAATGGGTCGAATGCCCTGTGGGCGTCGTGGCTCAGATCCAGGGTCACAAGCCCAGCGCACTCGCGGAGAAGCACTACCGGCGCCGGCCGATCGATCTCCTGCGGCTTTGGCACGACAAGATCGAAGCTTGGATGTTGGAGCAGGCTGGCATCGAGTTTGTCGCTGCTTCCGCCCCTCCGGCCATGAGTGCAGTGGGATAACGGCACAAGGCGGCGCGCCTCGCGCGTGCTGCAATAGTTTGCTCCCGCCTAGTCTTAGCGGGCGAAAAGCCGGACTCCTTCACCGGCCGGCGGGGGCATCTAATTGAAGGGCGCTTGAAGGAGCGCATGATGTCCGACCCGCACGCTGAGGAAGACTACGCGACATATGTTGCGAAAGAGATCGAACGCCTTGCACGAAATATGGAGCGTTTATGTGAAGCTCGCCTCAAATCTTTGAGCGAATTTCTTTGCTGCGAGAGTGAACCTTATCCACGCGCGCACCTCACTACGTTGCGCCGACCTATTCACTTCCTTGCCATGCAGGCCATCAGCCCAAAAGGCCACCCTTCGATGCACCCCCAGAGCGGCTCATCGTTCCTTCCGCATCGCGAGCGGCTTGCGCGCTATCTCGAAGCAGTAGAAGGTCTAAACGCCATCGTTGCGGAAGCTGTCGGTGCCAGGGCGCTTATTGTGCGTAGTGCATCTACCGGGATTCCCCTGCAAGCGTTACCTGCGCGCGCCGTCGAGCCAGCTCGGGGTTTCATATCCGCCATACGGTGCAGCGAAGCCATGCGTTCAGGTGAGTTCCACGACGCCGCCAAGGTACTTCGGGGATGCCCTTTGCTCGACCACCTACCGCACTCGGGCGTTGCAATCCGCCTGGTCGAGTTCGATGAATGGTCCGCTCTTGCTGGAATAGCGGAGCCGAGTGAAGTGACGCGCCTATTGCAAATGGCAGACGACGAGATGTGGCAGCGTGAGCTCAAGTACCATGCAGTACTTCAGAACGACGCGAACAGTGCAGAGACGGAGGAGGAGCGCGCCGCGGCGGCTTCCGACCTGAACCGCTTACGGTCGCTAGCGAGAGCACACGGTCGTCTCCTTCCGAACGTGACAGATGGTAATGCTGATAAAGCAGAAGGCGGCTACGCAATGGCAGAACCACCGCCAATGCGCCCGGCTACCCTCTCCATTGCCCGCCAGTCGCGACAAGGCGACGCGATTGGTCTCGTGACGAACAGCTCACGCGATAACGCTGGCCTGAGAATCGGCCGCAACTCGAAGGCATCGGTCGACGCCTACATTAAACTCCGTGCCCGCGAGCTGTACGACGCTGGCCGTGCTTCCGACTGCACAACTCTTGCGACCATCATTGCAACAGAGATGCAAACAAACGGCTGGCATGGGGAGCGCCGACAGTTGAGCGCTTCGACGGTCGCAAAGGCAATCCCAGCTGGACTGACTGGCGGCCGAAGCAAAAATGGCCGGCGACGTCCCTAACTTGAATCGGCGCGCCGATTCAACCCTACGCCGATTCACTACGCGGATTCAAAATCCTACGCCGAATCCCGTCAGATAAGGCATTGCGCGTTGTGCATTGATAGCTAGACCGGCGTATAGCCCTATTCTGAAATGGAGTCTGTTCCTACGACAGATGAGGTTTCAGATGCATATGGTTCACTCGCCGTTGCGGAGCCCCGGGTTGCCCGAGATCTTGCCGACGGATGAGGCTGCCGCATTACTCAATCGGAAGCCGCAGACCCTGCGTAAGTGGGCGTGCCTCGAGAACGGCCCGATCCGCCCCATTCGTATCAACGGCCGCCTCGCATGGCGCGTGAAGGATCTCCAAGCGCTGCTCGTCGAAGGAGATCGGTCATGAAGGGCAAAAAAAGGGCCGGCGCAATGGCCAGCCCGAAATACATCCATGAGAGTGCTCATCGTAGATCGGAACTCACGAGAGCACTATCTGACAAGTACGAAATTGAGCCTCGCTTGACGAAGTCGGAATCAGTCGTCTATCCTTTGAATCGTGGGAGGAGACACCTCTCGCTCGGGGTTAGAAGCCCGATCAGACATAGGCGGACAACCGCCGACCGGCGGTTTTTTTTCGTCCGCTGCCTTGCGTTCGCCTTCAATGGTCGGGCCTTGGCGGGGGAGCGTTCGCGCTCACCGGTTTCCTATGTCACCGGCCTTCTAACCCTGCCTTGTGCCCGGCCACCCCGTTTAGAAGCGGGGCCGGGTTCGTTGAACCTGACATATGGAGCCGTTCGCATGCGTCCCGCTATCCCCGCTCGTCCCGAGCAGACCTATCCCCCGCTTCAAATCCGAATCATCAACCGCGCCTTGCGCGACGCCACTCTCGCGCCCAACGCGAACGATGCACTCGACTGCTGCGCCGACGCGCTTCTCCACCTCGCTGAACTTGCCCGTGCGGAGGTGCGCCATGACTAACACAACACGCGACGTTATCCATCAAACACCGTCGGCAGCTGGCTTGCTCGCGTTTTTCGCAGAGCGCTTTGACATGGCGCACGCCTCAGACAGCGAGCTGCAATTTATTGCCGACTGCTCATGCGTCGCAGTTGATGCCGCGTCATCCTTGGCTGTAACCACGTCCGCGATCGGATGCCTTATCGCAAACGATCGAAATCTCGACCTCAAGGGTGCTCGATCCGGCGCATTACAAGGAGACGATCAGCCACTGCATCTGCACCTGCTCGCGAGCGAGATAGAACTGATCGGACAGATCGTTGAGACCTCGTCCGAAGCCGAGTCGGTCCTCCGGCAACGGTTGATTGATCGTCTCAAAGTCGAGCGCTCTCGGTGTATCCGTAGCGGTGAGTACTCCTCACAGGAGGACGTATGAACGTGATCAATAATGAGCGAGTCGTGCTCGACATCCAGAAGAGTGCCACGCAGAGAATCCGCATCTCGCATCGCTGGTATAAGGGCCGCGAGTACGTTGACGTCCGCCTTTTGGTGGTTAATGCCGCGAGTGAGTTCGTGCCAACGCAGAAAGGGCTGATGGTGCGCCCGGAGTTGCTGCCACAGGTTATTCAAGGCCTGACGCTGGCGTCGAAGGAGGCGCGATGAAAGAAAACTACAAACTAGGCATTCCCATCGCCGAGGGCAAATACGCGAGCCCTACGGAATGCGTTCTCATGTGCGGCTTCCTTGTGTTTCACGCAAAGAATGTCGACGACGACGTGCGCCAGTTCGCACGCCGCGTACTCGATATCGTCTTCACCGCAGCTGCGCAGAACGGCTTTCGCCGCGCAGATCTGCTTGAAACGCTCATGGCTAAGGCCGATCCCTCGCCGCGCGTGGGCAAGCTGGCGGGGCAAGCGACGGCGTCGATCGGCGACAACTTCGCCTTCGCCCGCGTGGTTGCGCACGCAGGTGTGATCGCGGGAGGTAAGCAATGAGCACCGTCTTCGACAATCACCAGCGAATCCTCGAAGCACTTTCGTTCATCCCGCCGGACGTCGATCGCGACGTGTGGTTTCGCGTCGCTGCCTCTTTGAAGCATGAGGAAGGCGACGCTGGCTTCGAAACGTTCGATCGATGGAGTCAGGGAAGCCCGAACTACGTTGCCGCCGATGCTCGCGACACGTGGCGCTCGATCCGCCCCGATGGCGGCATCACCATCGCCACCTTGTTTGCGATCGCCAAGAGGTACGGCTACAACCCGCGCGCGAAGGCTGCAATCGTCGTTGATCCGGTGGAAGTCGAACGCCGCCGGGCAGAGCGCGACGCCCGGGCGCAGGGGGAGGAGCAGCAACGAGCGAAGGACCGCAAACATGCGGCGAGCCTCGCGCTCGCCATCATCGAAAAGTCTTGCCTGGCGCGTGACGACCATCCTTATCTGTTGCGCAAGGGTGTCACAGCGGTGGGCACCCTTCGTGAGCTCGACGTTCAAAAGCTCCGGACGCTGATCGGCTACCACCCGCAATCCGGCGGCGCGCAACTCGAGGGACGGATTCTCATCGCGCCGGTGATGATTGACGGTGCAGTCACAACCGTGGAGATGATCGATGCGCAGGGGCGGAAATCGGCGCTGGTAGGCGGGGCAAAGGCTGGCGGCGGCTGGTTTGTGTCTGCCATCCCGCAAGACTGCGATCGCATTCTCATCGCCGAAGGCGTTGCTACGGCGCTGTCAGCTCATCTGTGCACGGGCCACGCTACGGTGGCCGCGCTCTCGGCGGGCAACCTCTTGAAGATTGCTCAGGCGATGCGGGCCAGCTATGCAAATGCCGAAATCACGGTCCTCGCTGACCTCGGAAACGGGCAACAAAAGGCGGTCCAAGCGGCGCGAGCCGTCAATGGCACGGTCGCTTTGCCCGAATTCGGCGACAAAAGCAGTGAGGACGAGACCGACTTCAACGACATGCACACTCGTTTCGGCGCGACCGCTGTCGCCGTGCAGATTGCAAAGGCCGCAAAGCCCGATGGCGGAGATCAGCCGGATAAGGGCTGCGTGCCGCGCGGCTTCTCCATAAGCAAGGAAGGCGTGTTCTACACAGACGACGACGACACGCCGCACTGGATCTGCTCGCCGCTCCGCGTGAGTGCGCTCGTGCGTGATCGCGCGTCAGAGAATTGGGGCCGTCTGCTCGAATGGAAGGACGCAGACCATCAGCCGCACTCTTGGGCCATGCCGATGGAGATGTTGCGTTCGGACGGTGCGGACATGCGCGGCGAGCTCGCTCGGCTGGGGTTGGACATCTCCCCTAGTTTCCGCGCGCGTAACAAGCTGACGGAATACGTGACGACGGCCAAGCCGAAAGCGCGCGGGCAATGCGTGACCCGCACCGGCTGGCACAACGGCGCTTTCGTGTTCCCAGACCGGACCATCGGCAAATCAGACGAGCGCGTGATATTCCAGTCGGAAGTCGTGATGCGCACATATTCGCAAGCCGGCACTCTGGAGGAATGGAAGCGCGACGTCGCAGCATACTGCTCGGGTAATTCTCGGATGCTCGTTGCCGTGTCGACCGCGTTCGCCGGGATGATGCTGGCGTACTCGGGTCAGGAGTCGGGCGGTCTGAACCTCGTTGGCGACTCGTCGACGGGTAAGACGACCGCGCTCCGTGCCGCTTGCAGTGTGTACGGTGGACCTGACTATATGCAGCGGTGGCGCGCGACGTCGAATGGGCTCGAGGGCCTGGCAGCGCTTCACAACGACACTCTCCTTGTGCTCGACGAGTTGGCGCAGGTGGATCCACGCGAGGCCGGCGAGATCGCCTACATGCTGGCAAACGGTACGGGAAAGGCACGCGCGGGGCGAACCGGCTCGGCGCGCGCACGGCAATCATGGCGGCTGCTGTTCCTGTCGGCCGGTGAAATCGGGCTTGCGCAGCACATGCAGGCCGGCGGAAAGAAGGCCAAGGCGGGTCAGGAGGTGCGGTTGGTCGAGATTCCGGCCGATGCAACTCAGGGCTTCGGTCTCTTCGAATCGCTGCATGGGCAATCCGGCGGCGCGCAGCTCTCGGCGTTGATCAATGAAGGCTGCGCGCGCAGCTACGGAGTGGCGGCAATCGAAACGCTCAATGCGATCGCGAGGGAGCCGGATGTGATCGAACAATACCTGCGTCAGGAGACGGCAAAGTTGCTCGCCCAACAGCTGCCGGCTGACGCCAATGGCCAAGCGCATCGCGTCTGTCAGCGGCTTGCACTCATTGGCCTGGCTGGCGAATATGCGACCGATCAGGGAATTACCGGTTGGCAACCCGGTGAGGCACTCGAGGCGTCGGCGACGTGTTTCCGAGCATGGTTGGAGAACCGAGGCTGCGCAGGCAATCACGAACAAGGCGCCATACTCTCACACGTGAAGGCGTTCTTCGAGGCCCACGAAGAGTCGCGGTTCACCGACTTCAACGATGTGTCGGAACGGCCGACTATCAATCGCGCGGGTTTCCGTCGCAAAGGCGATGCGGGCGTGGAATATTTGGTCTTTCCAGAGATCTTCAAACGCGAAGTCTGTAACGGATTCGATGCGCGTTCCGTGGCCAAAACACTCGTTTGCGCCGGCTGGATCCGCCCGTCTGCCGACGGTCGCTCTGTCCGAGCCGAGCGCATTCCTGATAAAGGTCCCACGAAGGTCTACGTTTTCACGTCCGAAATGTGGAAATATCCGTTGCCCACCTGAAAAATCACGGGTTACGTGGGTTACACGGGTTACACAGACGAGAAGCCTTGCTGCACAAGGGTTTCGGCGTAACCCTCTCCGAGAAAAACGTAACCCATCGCGATTTGGACGGGTTACAGTCTGAGCGGTGTAACCCAAAACTGGGGTTACACGACGTCCGGGCTACAAAATGGGTAACGAAAATATCTTATTTAAATCAACCACCTAGACGTACGTAACCCATGTAACCCGTGTAACCCTTTTATAGAGCAACTTCTAACAGTATTTGGAGAACAGTGGCGAGCACCGGAACGACGATCTAAATATCTCGGATGCGGGCTAGTTTGTAACGCCGGCGCTCATCATGGAGGTGAAGGTGCTTCTGGCGTAGCAGATTAAACGCATGCGGCGAATGCATGAACCCGTACTACTTTCAGCGTTACTTAGACCAAGCAGTGGAGTAACAGCGTTACGCCGAAACTGATGCTGACGCGTGGCCGTGTTACACCGGTGGTGTAATACCAAATTGGTGTAACGCTGAGAGCCACGCCCCGACTTGAATATACGAGGCCGGCAAAGAACAGCTGACCCGTGAGCTTGAGCGCAACCGATGTAGGCGCTCCGCAAACAGTTTCGAACACGGTGTCCAGACGTGGCATGTCGTCCCAATGTGGGGCAGCGCCAGCATGGTGTCTTTCCACGAGTCGAACGCTTGCTCGTCCGCCAGTACGTCGAGCGCGGTCTCGATGCCCGCCTACGACACGTTCTTGCAGCCTACGCGCGTCAGCGCGTCGACCCGTATCGGCAACGGGCGAGTGACTCTCTAACCTTCGCTGCGAAATGCAATATATCACCGACCGGCTTGAGCCGTCCTTACGCAGCGCATAGTCTACGTATGCGCTTGGGTGGCGCGCCCTCTCAAGCCTAGCCCGCCAGCCAAGTTAAGTAAGGCTGGTCAAACGTTAAGGCGCACCTCCGCTTGGCCCGAGCGGAATGGGCCTTGCCTTGCCGCGCGGGAAATCAGCGCCCTCGCTGAAAGGACTCTCACCGAACGGAGACGCTGATATACGGAGTACTCCGTTTAAAACCAGTTGTTCGAGCAACTCCCTTATCGGAGTGATCGAGCGATCCTGCACTACCTTCTCTCGCTCGGCCGCCAATTTGTGACCCGATACCTTCCTCGTCTGCGCGTCTTGGGAAAAAACGTGCCCTTCAAAGAAATTCAGATTGTCAAGGTTCGGAAAATTGTAGACACCGCCTCCTTTCTTCCCCTCAACTCCTTCTGCGTCCCCAACCAAGGTAAAATCGAGAACTGCTCTGTCATTCAGCACCTGAAAATTGGACGAAGTAGAGCGAAACGCCCGAACGAACGCAAATGAATTTTCATAAGGCTCGAAAATCTGGGCCTTGACGAATAAAGCGCGGCCCTGCAGAGTTATGTTCAAGGTTGCTAAGTCTTGGATCTGGCCGTCGCCCTTATAGGCTACGCTAATCCAAGCGCCCTCAACGTGTTGGCGTCGGACTGCCTCCCAGCGCCGACTATCCTTCTCGATCGTATCGAAATATTTCTCAAAGTATTCACATACCTTAGGATTCACGGTCCTGAACACGGGCCCATCGTAATTATCGAACAGGCCGAATCCAAACCAGACTTCATCCTCAACTCCCCCTCTGAAAAGAATCATGTTGACAATCGGATAGGTTGCCGCAGTGACATTTGGCACATAGAAGGCACTATGTTTTTCCCAGCATTTCTCAATCATATCGTTCATAACGCCAATGCCCCGCTCGGACTGAATGTCCAACCATTTACGCTTCCTTGACACGACTTTTTCAATCAAGTCGAATCTTCGCGTTCCGTCTCCGTCGGTCAGCCATCCCCTCGACTCGGTCGCAGGTGCCTCGCGATTCGTGTAAAAGACTAGCGTGTTTTTTACCACCTTCGCGTCTTCTGCCAAACGCATCAGGTCGTCAAAATGGTTCTTCAATAGTTCAGAAGCCGGACCAACCCATGCAATCGCGTTCTCGTTATCTTTGAGATCCAAGAAGGCAGCGTTGAAATATTTGAAATGACTTTTCATTCTCCCACTTTGTTCCCACATCAGAGAAAAGAAGAATATCGCCAACGCGATAAAGCCGAGCAGAAAATGCCATAAATAGGTCGGCGGCTCGCGTTCGTCACGAGGAAAATAGCCGAGCCATGGCGGAGCAACCTCGAGCAGCAGAGTTACAACCGCCAATACGAGGCCCACTACGGCTATGATCCACGGATTGTGGTGCTCTTCTGAAGACATAACGACCTCCTTCTCACCGGAATCGGACGCTCGCGCGGCTTTGGGCAGAGCCTCAATCGTCTGGATATTTCGAGCTGGTTCAGCAGTAATATCGGATGCTGATTTATAGCCCTCGGCACCTACGGGCGCCAACTCTTAATGAAATACGTTATGCGCGCTGGCGAACTGACAGGAAATTTTTGCCGGAACGAGAAGTGATAGGAAGCAGTGAAAAACTGGCGAGCTGCGCAAGGGACGACACGAAAAACGACGCGACGACCGGTACTCCGAGAACGAGTGACGGATAAACGAGCCCTACCATCAGGGGTGCTTCCACAAGCTTTTCATCGTCGCGCCTGACTGCTGTAGAAAACTGCTAGAGGTCATAAAGCAAAAAGCCGCTGATCCTTTTACGAATCGACGGCCATTCTGTTCTGGCGGAGATAGGGTGATCCAAAGAACGAAAGAGCCCTTCTGCCGTGGTCGAATATAACATCGCAACATCCGACCGATCGACTGCTTGCAAAAGGCGGATTCAACCGATCGATGCAACACAATGATGGCTGCATGAGCAGCGGGAGTGTTGCAGATGAAGTACAGAATGCGGATCTATTACAGCGAGAGTCAGAAGGCGTTGATGTGGGAGCGCTGGCGTGCTGGTGAGTCGCTGCAGCACATCGCCGAGCTTTTTAATCGCAATCATTCGTCGGTAGAAGGAATTCTGGCGCAAACTGGAGGAATCCAGTCTGCGCCGCGGCGACGATCGAG
>NZ_FCOE02000047.1 GCF_001544915.2 Caballeronia pedi
GTAGACGCTCCTCCACCTCGATCACCGCCTGCTGGGCATTGCGGCCCGCACGATAAGCGTACGGCTCCGGTGGAAGGTCCGCTTCGAAGATCGGTCGAGCACCAGCATCGCTGCTGTCATGCACACCCGATCCCGCAGGTTCGAGATACCCAATGGCCTCAACTTGCCATTGGCCTTCGGGATAAACACTCTTCTGATAGGGTCCGGCCGGTAAGTCTCCTGCCTGAATGCAAGCGCCAGTTCGCCGAGCCACTTCTGCACCCCGTACGCTTCGACCTCCGCGAAGTCTTGCCGATCGACACCCGGCGCGCCCCTGTTCGAGCGACACTGGGCGTACGCATGCTCCAGCACATCCTCACCGTAGATCTTGTCGTACAGGGCGTAGAGCGGTACCCGGCTTCTGCCTTCGCTTTCGCGTGTAACGCCATCTGCAGCTTCTGAACACGAATCGGAGTTGATAGGTTGCCCAATCTCCACGTCCTCACTACGTATTGCGTCTGTCTTGAACTGAGGCCCCTTCCCTCCACCGGCATTACCCGGCTTCACCGGTACTACGGGCCTCTCCGTCATCCCAAGGCGCCCGGCCTGTCCCTCGCGGGCGTCCGGTTGGTCATCCCTGACTACGCCAAGGGACTTCCCGTGTTGCGTACGCTTTCCTTGTGTACATGCTGTCGCCACTACCCCGGCGCAGCGACTGGGCGTCCAGCCTGCTCATCCATCCAGTCGTATCAGCCTTCCCCGATAGGGTTGCCGGGTCGGCCTGCGCATCGACATTTTCGAGGTTTGCCCGGCGTTCACTCGCGTTACGCCCTGCACACTCGCGCCGTCACCAATTCGTGACACGCATCCCGAAGGCTTCAGCCACTTCGTTGCCTCCATAGCTGCTCCCGTTGCTTCCGGCTGGAGCGGTTGCCGGGCGGGGCTTGCACCCGCTGCAAAGCGCCACCTTTTCACGGCGCACACCCTTCTCAGACATTCAAAGTCAGCGCACGCCTTTGTCCGCTATCAGGTCTCCATCGGCCATCGACGAGACGATCGAAGCGCTTGCCGCCTTTTCGCCTCGCCACAGGCGTCGGGCTGGAACAGTTCAACTTTGTCTGTGGTCGAAAGTTTGGATATCGGTGTGAGGCGCTGAGATCTCGAGTTTGCAAGAAATCTGAATTCTTCCGGATCGAACATTTTCCAAAGGACGTCGCGCCGCTCATCTACTTCGGATTCCATTGCAGCCAACTCGGACGGCGCCAAGCATGGGAGCGTCGGCTCGCGCATCCGCGAGTCGAGTTTGCAGACACCGAGGAAAAGCGATCAGCCCTCGTTTGACGGGCTCATCAAAACATCGCGAAACGTCGGCTTACGCTTCTCGAGAAATGCCCGCACGCCCTCTTTCGATTCTTCAGTTTCATAGTACATTGCGAGCGCCTGCATGCCTTGCCCTGCGATGCCGCGAATCGAATCGCTGTCGGCATTGAACGAGCGCTTGGCGATGGCGAGCGCGGTTGGGCTCATCGCGAGAATCTCCTGACACCACTTCTCGACTGCCGCGTCCAGTTCGCCGTGCGGCACGACCGCATTGACGAGCCCCATGTTCAACGCATCGGCCGCGCTGTATCGGCGGCAGAGAAACCAGATTTCGCGCGCCCGCTTCTCGCCGACGACGCGCGCCAGCAGCGCGGTTCCGAATCCCGGATCGACCGAACCAACCTTCGGACCGACCTGACCGAGTTGCGCCGTATCGGATGCAATCGCCAGATCGCAGCACGTGACGAGCACGTTGCCGCCGCCGATCGCATAGCCGTTCACGCGCGCAATCACAGGCTTCGGGCAGTCACGGAGCGCTCCCTGCAACTCCTCGACAGGCAGGCCGATGATGCCGCGGCCGTCGTAACCGCCGTCGTGCGCGGACTGGTCACCGCCGGTACAGAACGCCTTCTCCCCCGCCCCGGTCAGCACGACCACGCCGACCGCCTTGTCCCACGACGCCGCGTTGAGCGCATGGATGAGTTCGTCGCAGGTCCGGCCGCGAAACGCGTTGTACTTTTCGGGCCGGTTGATGGTGATGCGTGCGACGCCGCCGCGCACGTCGTAGAGGATGTCGGTGTAATCGTTCATCATAGTGTCCGTGGGTTCGTGTGAGATCAGGAAATGATCAGCCCGCCATCGACGGGAAGAATGTGGCCCGTGGTCGAGCGGGATTCGTCGGATGCGAGAAACAGTGCCGTCGATGCGACGTCTTCCGGCGCGATCATCCCGAAGAGCTAGTTGCGCGCCGAGATGCCCGTGACGCCATCCACTTTCATCATCGCGAGCACTCGATCGGTCGCCGTGGCACCGGGCGCGATCGCGTTGACGCGAACACGGTCTTTCGCAAACTCGACCGCCATCGATCGTGTGAGCGCGCTCACCGCGCCCTTGGCGGCGGTGTATGCGTCCTTCCCATGCGTGCCGACGAACGCGAAGATCGAACTCATGTTGATAACCGACCCGCCGCCGCTGCGGACGATTTCCGGAAGGCCGTGACGGCAGCACAGCCAGGTGCCGTAGAGATCGATCCTGATCCGCGCCCAGAACTCGTCCTCGGGCGCTTCGGTCACGGCTGCATCGCGCGCGGAAGAGCCGCCCGCGTTGTTGTGCAGGATGTGAAGTCCGCCGAACGTGCGCACGACCTCGCGCACCGCCGAGGCGACCTGCTCCGCAACGGTGACATCGGCTTCGATGAAGAGCGCATGCGCGCCGCAGCCTCGATGCGCTGTGCGGTCTCGCGTCCTCGTTGATCATCGCGATCGATGATCGCCACTCGCGCACCTTCCCGTGCGAATGTCAGCGCCGTGGCGCGGCCAATGCCGGCTGCGCCGCCCGTGATCAGCGCCACTTTTCCGTCGAGTCGGGGCATGTCGAGCCTCTTGGTTGTGTTAATTGAAGACGGTCAGACGATGCCCGTCGTGTAGTACACCGCGATCACGAAGAACACGGCTAGCGTCTTGATCAGCGTGACCGCAAAGATGTCGCGATACGACTGCCGATGCGTGAGCCCCGTCACGGCGAGCAGCGTGATGACCGCGCCGTTGTGCGGCAGCGTATCCATGCCGCCGCTCGCCATCGCGACCACGCGATGCAGCACTTCCATCGGGATACGCGCCGCCTGCGCGTGCCTAATCAGTTGATCGGAGATTGCCGCGAGCGCGATGCTCATGCCTCCCGACGCCGAGCCCGTGATGCCCGCCAGGGTGCTGACCGACACCGCCGCGTTCACCAGCGGATTCGGGATGACCCTGAGCGCATCGCTGACCACGACGAAGCCGGGCAGCGCCGCGATCACGCCGCCGAATCCATATTCGGAGGCAGTATTCATCGCGGCCAGCAACGCGCCCGCCGCCGCGGTCTTCGAGCCATCGGCGAAACCGGTGGCCACAGCGCGCCACGCCGTGACGATCACGAGCGCGATACCGAGCAGCAGCGCGGCCTCGACGGCCCAGATGGCGGTGACGGTCTTGATGGACGTCGTGAGCGGCACATGCACGCCTGGCAGAAGCTCCGGCGGCACGGTGTACGACGTGCCGTACCACAGCGGAATCCACTTCGTGAACAGAAAGTTCGCGACGCCGACGAGCAGGAGCGGCAGAACCGCAAGCATCGGATTAGGCAATGCATCGGTGGCGACGCGTTCCGGTTCATTGATGAGCGCGCTGCCGTAGCCCTCTCCTTTGGCCATCGCATGGCGACGGCGCCATTCGAGATACGCGAGACCGGTCACGACCATGAACACGGAGCCAACCACGCCGAGCCACGGAGCGGCCCAGCCAGTCGTCTTGAAGAATGTGGTCGGGATGATGTTCTGGATCTGCGGTGTGCCGGGCAGCGAGTCCATCGTGAACGAGAATGAGCCGAGCGCGATCGCGCCGGGCATCAGCCGCTTGGGGATGTTGCTCTGCCGGTAAAGTTCCGCAGCGAACGGATACACCGCGAACACGACGACGAATACCGATACGCCGCCATACGTCAGCAACGCGCACACGGCGACGATCACGACATTTGCGCGCGACCGTCCTATGTAGCGAATCGCCGCCGCCACGATGGACGCGGCGAAGCCCGACATCGCAATCAGCTTGCCGAACAGCGCGCCGAGCAGGAAAACCGGGAAGTAAAGCTTCACGAAACCGACCATCTTCTCCATGAAGATGCCCGAGAATACCGGTGCGACCGCGGCGGGTTCCGTGAGCAGCACGGCCGCGAGTGCGGCAATGGGCGCGAAGAAAATCACGCTGTAGCCGCGATACGCGGCCAGCATCAGAAATGCCAGCGCCGCCACGACAATGATCAGGGTCATGCAATCTTCTCCAATCCTAAATATTTATTATTGACCCGCTACCCGTGGCACCTCCGCCTGGCCGGGCTACCGCATATGCATCAGCGAATGCCTCCGTGACGCATCCATCGATCCATCGCCGAGCCGCCGTGGGCGTCGATATAGCGCGAGACTTCGTCGAGCAGGCCGAGATCGAGCTTGCCCGATGCGGCCATGTCCTTCGCCAGATGCAGATCCTTGCCCACGACCTTCAGCAACGCACCGAACGCCTCATCGGAGCGTGCCCATGCGCCATATTGACGGCGCCCTTCGGCGGCATCGGCAGTGAGGAAGTTGCGTCCCGTGCTGACGTTCACGATCGGTGCGATCTGCTCGAACTTGACGCCATGACTCTCGGCGAGATCGATCGCCTCGGCGGTCAGGAACATGATCGCGATGCAAAGCATGTTGTTGACGACTTTCACTACCTCCGCTGAACCCAGTTCGCCGCAACGGAAGAGGTTCTGCCCCATCGCATTCATCACCGGCGTGACGGCGTCGATGTCGCTGGCGTCGCCGCCGAGCATGATCGTCAGCGTGCCGTCTTCCGCCTTGACGATGCCGCCGCTGATCGGCGCATCGACCAGACGCGCGCCGGCCGCGTTCAGCCGTGGCGCGACGCCCTGCAGCGTGCCGGGCAAGGTCGTGCTCATCACGCAGACGACCGGCGTATGTCCTTCTGCGATGCCATGCACGAGACCTTCGGCGCCGATCGTGACATCGTTGATCTGCGCGTCGTTCCCGACCAGCACGATGATGACGTCGGCCGCGCCGCAATCTCGCGCGGACATCGTAACGTGCGCGCCTTGCGCCTCGAACGAAGCGAGCACGTCGGGATTGCGGTCGCACACGATGAGTCCGAAGCCCGCCTCGCGAACGCGGCGCGCCATCGGCGCGCCCATGCTGCCAACGCCGATGAATGCAACGGTCTTGATTTCCATGATTTCCTTTCCTCGATCGTGCCAAGTTCAAAGCGAATTATCCGCATCGGGCATGAGCGGAGAAAGGCAACGCGCGCAAGGTGGATGTGCATGAATGCACAGTCGCATTCAGTCGCAGAAGCGCATCGCGACTCAGCCACGCACCGCGCGATGACGCGATGTGCATTTGCGCACGCCGAGTTTGCGCCGATCGCCATTGCCACACACGCACAACCGACGCGAGAATTCAAAAAAATTTACGCGGCCAACCCCGGACCGATTCATCGCGTCCAGAGACGATTCCATAGAAAAGAGAGACTTAAATGGAGAAGGTATTCGAGACACCCGAGGACGCGCTCGCCGGCGTCGTCGGAAATGGGCAGACCATCGCCATCGGCGGATTCGGCCTGTGCGGCATTCCGGAAAAACTCATCTTCGCGCTGGGCGACAGCCGCGTGAACGATCTCACGTGCATCAGCAACAATGCCGGCGTCGACGACTTCGGGCTGGGCATTCTGCTCAGGACACGGCAGATCAGAAAGATGATTTCGTCGTATGTCGGCGAGAACAAGGAATTCGAGCGCCAGTATCTGACGGGCGAACTCGAACTGGAATTCACGCCACAAGGCACGCTCGCTGAGCGTCTGCGCGCGGCCGGCGCGGGCATCCCCGCATTCTTCACGCGCACGGGCGTGGGCACGGTGATCGCCGAAGGCAAGGAAGAGCGCGTCTTCGGCGGCAAGCGCTACATCATGGAAACCGCGTTGAATGCGGATGTTGCGCTGATCAAGGCATCGATCGCGGATCGCGCTGGCAACCTCGTGTTCGCGCGGACCGCGCGAAACTTCAATCCCGATGTCGCGATGGCGGGCCGAATCACCATCGCGGAAGTCGAGAAGATCGTCGAGACAGGCGAGATCGATCCCGATGACGTGCACTTGCCCGGCATCTTCGTCGATCGCATCGTTCTGAACCAACATCCCGAGAAGCGCATCGAACGCAGAAGCTTTCGTGCGCGCGGCAACTGAGAGGCGAATCATGGCCTGGACCCACGAGCAAATGGCGGCCCGCGCCGCGGCAGAACTCCGTGACGGAGACTATGTGAATCTCGGCATCGGCTTGCCGACGAAGGTCGTACAGCATGTGCCGGAAGGCATGCAGGTCTGGCTGCAATCCGAGAACGGCCTGATCGGTATCGGCGAGGCGCCCTATGAGGACGAGATCGACCCCGATCTCATCGACGCCGCGAAACAAACCATCACGATGGTGCCGGGCGCATCGATATGTGCATCGTCGATGTCCTTCGCGATGATCCGCGGCGGTCACATGGATCAGTCGATACTCGGTGCGATGCAGGTCAGCGAAGGCGGCGATCTCGCGAACTGGATGATCCCCGGCAAGTTGGTCAAGGGCATGGGTGGCGCGATGGATCTGGTCGCCGGCGCGCGCCGCGTCGTCGTGCTGATGGAGCACGTGGCGCGCAATGGTGAGATGAAGATACTGCGGCGCTGCTCGTTGCCGCTGACCGGCGCGAGTGTCGTGAACCGGATCATCACCGATCTCGCGGTCATCGATGTGATGAAGCAAGGTCTCGTCGTGAAGGAACTCGCTCCGGGCGTGACGCGTGAGGCATTGCAGGCGCGCACGGAGCCTGCCCTTTCGTTCGCGCTTTGAGGTCGAACTCGGTTATCGTCGTGACATCACGGAATGGCGAACGAGATCATGAAAAACGACCTGGAATGGACCGACTTTCGATACTTCCTCGAAGTTGCGCGCACGGGGAAAATCTCCACCGCCGGCGAGCGATTGAACGTCGAGCATTCGACGGTATCGCGCCGCATCAACCGGCTGGAGGAATCGCTCGGCACGGTGCTATTCGACCGTCGGCGCAACGGCTATTCTCTCACCGACGCAGGCAAGGCGCTCGTGCCGCACGCGGAGCGCATGGAGAACGCGATGCTCGGCGCGCTCGAGGAACACATGAGCCAGTCGTCGGCGATCCGCGGTACGGTGCGAGTGGGGACGCCCGAGGCGTTCGGGATCCATGTGCTGGCATCGGGCATCGTCGAACTGAAGCGGCAGCAGCCTGAATTGCACGTCGAACTGATGGCGCAGCCGCAGTTCCCGAGTCTCGTCACGCGCGAGGTCGAGATTCTCGTCACGCTTGAGCCGCCGCAGATCGGCCGATATACGGTCACGCGTCTGGCCGATGTCGACTATTTCTTCTATAGCTCGCGCGCATATCTGGATACGCACGCGCCGATTCGCCAACTCGCCGATATCGCCGAACACGATTTCGTCGATTATGTAC
The DNA here is from genome assembly GCF_001544915.2 of Caballeronia pedi. Taxonomy (GTDB): domain Bacteria; phylum Pseudomonadota; class Gammaproteobacteria; order Burkholderiales; family Burkholderiaceae; genus Caballeronia; species Caballeronia pedi. The sequence continues at coordinate 7,574 of NZ_FCOE02000047.1, forward strand.
ACGACGGCTCGGTGAGTGAACGCTATCGCATTCTCGATGAACTCGTGTCGAAGCCGAAGAGACGCTTCACATCGACAAGCGTGCTTGCGCAGCGCGAGGCGGTCGCGGCGGGGATGGGCATCGCGCTTCTGACACCTTACGTCGCGACCGGCCGCCAGGACCTGATCAACCTGTTCCCCGACCACGCGCAAATCACGCGCACGTTATGGCTCGCCGCGCCGGAAGATCTCTTTAAGACCAGGCGGGTTCGTTTCGTTTGGGACTTCATTCGCGGGATCATCGACAGCCATCTGCATCTGTTTCGAAGATAGCGTTAGCCATGGCGCTTCACCGACGGAGATCGTCGCTCTTCGATCGCCCGTGAAAACGGCGCTCGCGCGGGTCGCAGGATGGTAATCCGATTTAGCACTCTGCTGGCGTTTGGCCGCGTTGCAAAGAGAGCGAATGGTTCGGTGATCAAGTGCACGACCGCTCTTGTGAGTCCAGCGATCGCACGGATCGCGCGGTGCCGGTGAGTCGCGAACGGCGGCTCTTGCCGCCGAATGCGGCAATCTGCGCTTCGCTGAGCGTTTTAGGGCGCCCCCGCCTATTTCCGAAAGACTTCACGGCGTTGTCACCGCGGCATACGCTGTTCTGTGTGGTGCGCACGGTCTGAGAACACGCACAAACCATTCGTGGACGATGTTCTCAAAATTATGCGCCTCCTACCCTTCTCGCGCGGCCCGCATGAATGTCGTCACCTTCTTTTCTTCGACGGGATTCCACCACACGCCGCCCACCTTCAGCGAAGTTGCGACGATCACCGCATCGACCACGGACAGAAACGGAATGACGTTATCCTGGGTGCAGCCGCTGCCTACGAGAAGCGGCAGTTGCGTCGCCGCGCGAATCTGCTTCAGGTAATCGAGGCTCGCCGCGTCTCCCGTGCGCGTTCGACACCACGCGCCAGGAATGTTTGGAGTTCCACGCAGAAATCGGCGATCGAATCAACGTAGCGTTCGGCGTCATCAGAACGCCCGTGTTCGCGACGCACTTTCCAAGCCTCCGAAGCTGATCGAGCGCTTCGGGCGCGAACTGAACGCGCCAAGTCATTTGTGGCGAGTTCGAGATTTTTCAGTTCGGCACGTACCTCGTCGGTTGAGAGTGCACGGCTTGGATCGTCGCGAAGTGCCTGCGCTTCAGGAATCACTTCGTTTCGCAACCACGCTTCACCCGCGCGGTCACGCTCGCGGAGCACGCGAAGCGTCTCTCAGCACTTTGCGACTTTTGTGCGTACGAACTCGGCCACCTCGTCAGGTAAAGTGATGCATCATCAGATGCGTCGTCCTCATAGCAACGTCCAGCCAGGGGGACTTAATCCTACTCGCCCCTCATACGCTGAGTCGCTTCTATCTCAATCGCCGAAATGCCAGAATCTGATCGATGGGAACGAGTTATTGCGGCGGCATGAAGAATGCTAATAGGAAACATCCCAATGCTCGCAAGAGGTTGGCATGAGTCACCCTTTGGTGGAAATTAACGCCGCTGAATGGCGCCACGAACAGTCTTCGTTGCGTATATCTCGATGCGTGCGGGCCAGGCTTGCGATGCTTGATCGGACCTCCCGCCGCTACGATCGCATGATCATCTTGGGCTCGATCCTGATTGCCCTGACTCCAGGCTGGCTGGTCATGGTGGCCTGGGTTTTGGCTCAGCGAGAGCTATTATGAGCGATGCCCGAGACGCGGCAGCAAGCCTGTCCTACGTCGAGTTTCACGACCTGGCGCGGGCGCTCAATCTCACACTCGCGACCAGTCGCAAAGCGCAGGGCAAGCGCAATCCAAGCGAAATGGAGCCGGGGACAGCCGAGTGGCATGCGGTGGTAGAGGATTTCGCTGCCGACTTGGTGCGTTACGGCTGTCTATTGCTGCTGCCAATGGGAAGCTCGGCGAATGAGACGGACTGAAAAGCAGGAAAAGCACGCTTAATAGTGTGTTTCCGTACGTGGACCCCGGATTGTTGATTTTTCGCGCCAGGGTGCAAAGTGAATGCGCCAAATCATCTGCGGTGTGCGCGAGCATTTGCAACTCGGCACGTGCTTGGGCGGCTGAGAGTGCACGGCTTGAAACGCTTGCGCTGCGGGCATCACTTCGTTTCGTAACCATGCTTCAACTGCACCGTCACGTTCGCCGGAGCACGCAGAGTGCGTACCGCGGCACTCGCTGTCAAACGGGGTAGTCAATGCTGGCGACTCACGTGCGAACGAGTTATGGCCGCGCGCACGCGCTAGAACTCAACGGTTCCGTGCGTCGCCTCGCCGGGCAACATGAAGTCGCACCCGACGCATATCGAAAAGGGCGTCAAAGATCGATGGACAGTCAAGAGGCGCGGACTCAGTTCGCGCACAGCGTGCTGACGTGTGCCCGATGCCTCGATATTTGGCCCCGTCAACTCTCGCGACCGGTGTTCGCGCCCGGACGGGATGGCGCTTGACTGCCGTTTTTATATTCTATGTCTCCAAAGCGGCGGAATCGATCCGTGGAATTGATCGAAAGGCCGGCTTGGCGAAGAAGTAGCCTTGCATCAGCGTAACTCCATTCGCTAGGAAGAAGTCCCGTTCTCCGCGCGTTTCTATGCCCTCAGCGACTACCCGCACGCCAAGGTCGTTACAAATCGCAAGCACGCCGCAGACGATGCGCTGCCTCACATAATCCGTATCGACATCGCGCACTAGGTTCATGTCCAGCTTGATGAGATCCGGCTGGAAGTCCGCGAGCAAGGAAAGTCCCGAGTAACCGGCACCGAAATCGTCGATCGCAGTCTGGAAGCCGAAGCGCTTGTATGCACGGAAGATATCGACCAAGTGCGACCGATCGTGAATGCTTTCTCCCTCAATCGTCTCGAAGATAATTCGCTCGATGGGAAAGCCGTGTTGCTCTGCGGCTTCGAGGGTGCTGCGTATGCAAGCTTCTGCGCGATACACGGCGTTCGGCATAAAGTTGATAGATAGCAGCCCGCCCATCTCAAGCGCTGCGGCTTGCGCGATAGCGGTTGTCCGGCAGCGCTGATCAAAATGGTAGCGATTGTCCTCATGCACTTGCGCAAGCACACTACTCGCCGGCTCGCCGCGCGGGCCTCGTACCAGCGCCTCGTGCGCAAAAACGCTGCCTGAACGCACATCAACGATGGGCTGAAAGGCAAAACCGAGCGCAATCGGGCTCTGTGCAAGTTTGCATCCGGCGCATCCGCTCGTGGTAAGTCGCGTCCTGCCATTTGCAGGCGACTGTATTGCGTCGTCCATGTTGGGTTCTGACCTGAAGTCCGTTAATGATCTTATCTGTCTAACGGCAAGCTTGCCGTCATCCTTAAGTCTCGCAGCGCTTCGATTAGCATTTGGGTGAGTCAGACTGCGTCCTGCTGATTGCTGACGGCCGCCTTTAATGAGAAGCCATCAGCCAGAGCACACAGTACCGGTAAGGTCGGGAAGAGGTCCTTCACGTCAAGCTTCGACGTACTGTCAGTCAACCTACAGGGGCGTCATACATCGAGATGCTTGATAACGTTCTCAACCAGGATGGAAGCCCGCGGTGAAACGTCTTCCCCCTTCTCGCTTTTGCGTCCGAGTTGGCAAGACCGGTCGAGACAGTGCAACACGAGGCCAAACGCGGCCGGGTACGACACGGACTCCCCCAATCGAAAGCGGATCCAAGGTGCGGGTAGCAGAAGACTACGGCAAGTCCAGGGCTGTCAAAAGCAATTCGCTCCAATTCAATGTTCGCTACATAGCACAGTACATCCTCGGTTTGGATGTATCGTCGATATCTATCTATTTGCGGCCAGCGCCTCTCATGAACCAATATTTCACGACCACGCAGGGCGCCATCACGCGGCTGATGAAGCTCAAGCGCGAACTCGGCGGAGCGCTTATGTCCACAACCATTGTGGGTCGCCGAAAGGACGGACGCGAGGTGTCGGGTCTGCAGGCTGTCCTCCTCAATGCACGCAACGGCCAACTCGCCTGCTTTGTGCAAGCGAGTACAATGGAAGAATAGATCGTTTTCATTAGCTAACGAGAGGCGCCCGCTTGGGCAAATCTGCGTCGGTATCCGTCGCTCGAGATCAGTCCGGCGCGGCCGCGCGAGGGCCTGCACCTCCGATCAGTGCATCGCGTTCAGAACGATTGTTAGTCGTCGCCATGTGTGGCGCTGGCCGCCATCGCGACCGCCGGCCGAGCTGCACGGGTCGTCGAAGCCGACGCGCGTGGGCGCAGTCGGGCGCTAGCAGGTTGCGCGTGAGTCGCCGACTCGACCCGATCACGCTCATCGAGGCGGAAGAACGCCACCGCCTGTGTCAGCTGACGCTCTTGGTTTTCGAGCGATTGGGAGGCGGCCGCCGCTTCCTCCACCAGCGCGGCATTTTGCTGCGTCACTTCATCCATCTGTGTGACCGCCAGATTCACTTGTTCGATGCCACGGCTCTGCTCACCCGATGCCGCAGCGATCTCGCCCATGATGTCCGTCACGCGAGCCACCGCCTGCGTCACTTCGTTCATCGTCGTGCCTGCTTGCTCGGCGAGCACCGAGCCATCCCGAATTTTCTGCACCGAGGCGTTGATCAGCTGCTTGATTTCCTTAGCCGCGCTCGATGAACGCTGTGCGAGGCTCCGGACCTCGCTCGCCACCACCGCGAAACCGCGCCCCTGCTCACCCGCACGAGCCGCTTCCACGGCTGCATTCAACGCGAGGATATTGGTCTGAAAGGCAATGCCTTCGATGATTCCCGTAATCTCGGCGACCTTCGTCGATCGCTCGTTGATGTCACCCATGGTCTGCACCACGTTGCTTACCACTTTGCTTCCCTTGTGGGCCACTTCCGAGGCGTTGGCAGCCAGCGCACTCGCCTGCTGCGCGTTTTCCGCATTTTGCTTCACCGTCGCCGTCAACTCTTCCATGCTGGATGCCGTCTCCTGCAGCGAGGCCGCCTGCTGCTCGGTGCGCGAGGACAGATCCTGATTGCCCGACGCGATCTGGCTCGAGCCCGTGGCGATATTGTCCGAGGCGATCCGAACCTCGCCGATGAGTTTGACGAGGCTTGCCTGCATGACGCCCATCGAAGCCATCACGCTACCGGCCGGCGCCTTCCGCGCACCTTCGACAGCGCTCAAGTCTCCCTCAGCGACGCGTCGCGACACACGGCTCAACGTGTCGGGCTCGCCGCCCAGTGCACGCGTGAGGCTGCGTGTGATCAACACTCCCGCGATCGCCGCCAGGATGACTGCGGTCATACACATTGCAATCAGCAGGGTGCGCTGATTTGCGTACTGTGCCTCTGATTCGTGCACCAATTGCTCTTCACGCTGCCGCGTGTAGGTGCTATAGGCGTTGGTCGCTGTGATGAGTGCAACCAGCAAAGGGCGGCACTGATCGTTCATCATTCCAATGGCCTCATCGTGCCGGTTGTGCAATGCGGCATTCACGATGGCCAGTGCCGGGGGACCGTACTGCGCTTCGACGCGGTCCATATCCGCAACGAGACTGCGCGCCTTCTCCGTCGTATCGGAGGCACTCGCGATCATTTCCTTCAATTTTCGCAGTCGGGACTGGACGTCTTCGTGCGCCTGTGTGACCGCCGCCTTCTCGAGCTCGCGGTCCTCTGGCTTGGTGACGAGTACAAGGTTGCGCGCTGCGATCGCGCGACTATCGACAGCCATACGAACCAGATCGGCCTGCTGGGCGCGTGCGCTAATGCCGCGCACGTATTGCGTAAAGCGCTCGTTGGACTCTCCGAGTGCGCTGAGCGCCATACCGGACACCACCAGCACAAGCCCGACCAATAATCCAAAGGTCACGGTCAACTTGGCGCGCACCGTCATCTGTTTGAAGTCCATACTAAATCCTCCATCGCGATTTATTTGTTCGCACGCTCGAACGACGAGCGCCCACTACCTCTAACGGCAAGGCCTTCGCGTAGCCTAAGGTGGGACCACGCGCTTTATCGTTTGCGTTAGGGTTTTGGCGTCGACGCAGTGTCTGCCGCGCCTTAGAGGCTCGCACAACACACAATTTCCACGAGAAGTGGAGCGTGTCGTGCAAGTTGTCGGTGTCTATCAATCTGAGAGGCGGCTAGCTTTGCAAGCGATCCGACGCGAAAGTCCCGAGTGTTCCGATGTGATCACTTGGCTCACGTGCTGATTTCACGCTTCTCCTGACCGATGCCGTGGGTGGCCTCCTGGATTTCGCCTACCTTCGTGGGATCGAGAGCGATCTATCGAGGGTCCTAGCGAACTGCGAAGCGTCGTGCGAGTGCCGCTTTCCCTAATCCCTGTTCGAACCGCTGACCGTCATTGTCAATGAACACGACCGACAACTGCGTGAGGTACGGCGGTCGGAGATCGCAGCTGCGACCTGACGGCTCGATCAACGGCGCGCGATCGCTGGGCGGCTCACGGACAAGAAGCGAATAGCAGCCGAACTGCATATCGGCCCGGGAGCTCTCCATCGCTTCTCGCCGGTCCCGTGACACCCGCGACGGAGCAGGCCGTGTAAGCCAGGCCTTCAGACCGACCTCGTTTTGCCGTAAGCATCATTGAAAGTCGCAGTGGTTGAGGAAGCCGGCCGCAATACGCGACCGCTCTGATCAACACGGCGGCTGCTGACCTTACGTCGGCGCTCAAGCGTCTCCGTGAGGTGCGAAGGATGACCTGGCTCTCGATGAGGAAAATAACTGAATGAACAGCGACCAACACGATATCGAACAGCGCGTGCGGCTGGCGGGCAGCAATATGTTTGAACTGCTGCTGTTTCGTCTCGGCAGCACGCCCGGCACCGGCGCGCGCGAGCTGTACGGCATCAATGTGTTCAAGGTGCGCGAGATCGTCGCCATGCCTGTGCTGACAGAACTGGCGGGCTCTTCGGACAAGATTCTGGGTGTAGCCGACGTGCGCGGCGAGATCATCCCCGTGATCGATCTGGCTAAGGTTACGGGCTGCGTGCCGCGCGAGGGCAACCGGATTCTGCTCGTCACTGAGTTCGCGCGTACAACCCAGGGATTTGCCGTTGAAGAGGTCGACGACATCGTGCGCCTCGAATGGAACCGTGTACTGTCGGCCGAAGGGCATTGCAGCGGCAAGACCGTGACGAGCATCGCGCGACTGGATGCGCAGCCCGGTGGCCGGCTCGCTCAGGTGCTCGATGTCGAGCAGATTCTGCGCGACGTGCTCCCCGCGAGCGAACCGGAAATCAACGAGGAAAACACCGGGCGCCTCGCGCTGCCGCCGGGGGCGAAAGTGCTTGCCGCGGACGACTCGGGCGTCGCACGCGCGCTGATCGGGGAAAGCCTGAATGCAATGGGCGTGCCCTACATCATGGCCAAAACCGGACAGGAGGCGTGGGAGGTGCTCGAGCGCGCGAACGAGAAGGCCGCCAAGGGCGGCAAAAAAGTCACAGACCACATCGCACTGGTGCTAACGGATCTGGAAATGCCCGAGATGGACGGCTTCACGCTCACGCGCAAGATAAAGTCGGCCGCCGAACTGCAGGCGATTCCGGTCGTAATCCATTCTTCGCTGTCCGGTGCGGCCAACGAACAGCACGTGCGCAAGGTCGGCGCGAACGCCTACGTGTCGAAGTTCGTCGCGGCAGAACTCGCCGCGGTGATGCGGCAGGCCATGTCGGGGGCTGCCGCATGAGCCAGTTGTCGGACACGCCAGTGCCCCCGCGCTTCCCAAGCGAATTGGGTGCCAGCACGGCGTGGCAACTCAGCGACGGACGAAATCTCACGCTGTTCGTGGTCGACTCGTCGGTGCCTTTGTACAACGCGGTCCTCGGAAGTCTGCGATCCTTTGCGAATTCCGATCAGGTGACGGCATTCGTCGCGCGACTCAACGCCGCGCCAGGGGAAGATCCGACGCAACCAGCTTGGCAAGGGGTCTTCGAAACCGGCTTCGAACAGTCGGTCGATGGCTCGCGAAACAAGCGTTGGTGCTTGCGTGAGCGTTAGCCTGCGCTCTTGCCGCTTATCGGTTTTCCCGATGTTCCATAACCCTGCCCCTGCTGACTATGCCATTCGGCATGGGGACCAAGACACTTCTGAACAGGAGCGGTCGTGACAAGTAATCAGCAGGCGTACGACTTCTTCCTGGGCGCGAAGGTGAATAGACGCCAACCGTTGCCTCCGCGGCGCGAGCTGCGAGCGCAACTGCAATGTCGTTCGCTTCGTCCTCATGGACTGGCCCCGATCCGACGAAAGCGAACTCAACACCGCCCACGCGAGCGAGCATGTCTACGCGGATGAGAAGCCGTTCGATTGCCTTGCCCGTGCCCTCAAAAGTGGATTGGCATTACAAGACGTCATGCCTTACCGGTCTCTGTTCGGCCATCGGAATGAGCGAGCCAAATTAGTAACCGTGCATGACCGTGCAACTGAGACCACGCAGAGTCGTTTCGTGAGCGCTCGATTTCATGCCCTTCGACCACACAGATGAGCTTGAGTGAACGGCACAGCTCAACAATGCTTCGACGATGTCCTGCGCCGCCGCGTCAGAAATAATATTCTCCCGGAAGCCACAATCAATCGTTACCTTATCCAGCGGCAAGGGATGGACGCACTTGAGGTTCGAATAGCCCGTGCCGAAATCGTCCAGCGAGATGTGGGCGCCCGGTTTTTTCCAAGGCCCGCAGAGGCGATGCCGCTCGCTCAAAATTCTGTATCAGCACAGTTTCGGTGACCTTGAACGCCAGCCGCCCGGGCGCTACGGCACTTTGCATGATCAAGGCCACAATAACCGCGACCGCTTCCGCCGATCTGATGTCACGAGCGGAAAGGTTGAATGAGACGCGGGTGGTCAGATCGCATGCCTTCATGCACTCATAGGCCTTGCGCAGCATTTTTTGGGAATCGCTGTGGGCATGCGAGCCCTCCATGACATCATCCACCGTGACGTCGATTTGACGAGCAGAAGGGTCATCGTCGGCCAGCGCCGCCAACGGAAGCGCTGGAACCACATGTGCGTCGAGCACGTCGAGTATCCGCAGCAAATTATCGACGAAACCTTCGCAAGACCTCCGTGACTCCCCAACGGACCATGCGCTCACCCGCAGCGACAAGATCCCATCGTGAGTGCTTGAGGCATGGAAGTGGTCTCGGCCTGCCGCGGAGGCAAGCGATGAACATCCCACGCCGGACGGCTTGCTCGAGCTCGCGCCCTCCGACGGGCTCCCGTAGAGGGCACGGTCGCGCCGAGTCAGAACCGCTCCCAGTCGCCGCTCACGTCGGCGGTAACGGTTGTGGCGGTCTTCGCGACCGCAACAGGCGCTGCCTTGGCGGATCGTTTAGTGATCGATGGCTCGAGGCGTCTGGGCGCTGGACGTGGCGATACCGTCACCTTGGAACCAGTGATACCCGGCGCGGGGCGGATGGCTGAGTCTGCATCGTTGCTCAGACGGAACGTCGCGACCGAGGTACGCAACGCGTTAGCCTGATCCTCCAGCGACTGCGCGGCCGCAGCAGCTTCTTCAACGAGTGCGGCGTTCTGTTGAGTCACTTCGTCCATCTGCGTGACAGCACGTCCTACCTGCTCGATGCCGGTACTTTGCTCTTCGGACGCCGCCGCGATTTCGCCCATGATGTCGGTGACGCGCTGAACCGCCCCGATAATGTCCGTCATCGTCTGGCCCGCATGATCGACCAGCGCCGAGCCCGCTTTCACGCGCTCGACTGATGCTTCGATCAACTCCTTGATTTCCTTGGCCGCCGCCGACGAGCGCTGCGCGAGCGTGCGAACTTCACCTGCCACGACGGCAAATCCCCGCCCCTCTTCTCCTGCGCGGGCGGCTTCGACCGCAGCATTGAGCGCGAGGATGTTGGTCTGGAAAGCAATACCTTCGATGATCGAGATGATGTCCGCGATCTTCGTCGAACTCTGATTAATCTGTCCCATCGTGGTCACGACGTCAGATACAACATGGCTGCCTTTGTTCGCGATCTCCGAAGCATTGGCCGCCAGGGAGCTGGCTTGACGAGCATTTTCCGCATTCTGCTTCACCGTGCTGGTCAGTTCCTCCATGCTTGACGCGGTTTCCTGCAACGCGGCAGCCTGCTCTTCGGTGCGCGAGGACAGATCAACGTTGCCGGCGGCGATCTGCTTGCTCGCGGAGGCGATCGACTCGCTGCCCGAGCGCACGTTGCGCACCGTCTCCGCGAGCTTAGACTGCATCTGGGCCAGCCCGCTCAGCAACTGACCCATTTCATCCTTCGACTTGATCTCCACGTTACGGCGCAGATCGCCTGCGGCGATCGCATCGAATTGCGCAAGCGCCGCGTCGATCGGCCCGCCAATCTTTCGACGAAGAGACAGCCAAGACAGCACGGCGACCACGAGTCCAACGCCGATCGAGCCAAAGCTCAGGATGCGAAAGCGCGAGAGCACTGCCTGCCCATCCTCATACGCAGCTTTTGACGTCTCGAACTGCATTTTGTCCAGATCGGTACCCAACTTAGCAAGCTCGTTGTATTTGACTTGCATCGCGTTCGCATCGCTGATCAGCTTGTCGCGTTCGTTCGCCCGCACATGTGCATAGCCTTCATCCAGCAGCTTCTGCATCGCAAGTCGCTTCTCGTTGAAGGCCTCGGCAGTCTGTTTTTCGTTCGCATCCTGCGGCAAGGCCGAGTACCTCGCCCACGCTTCGTCCGACATTCTGCGCATCAAGGCGCCACGGGTGATCGGCTCCTCGGCCGCAGGTGTGCCGACGTTCAGTGCGGCGCGATCAAAACTCAGCCGCTCCCGCGCAACGAACATCTCGGCTTTCGCGACTGAAACGGCGGCCGGCAACTGGTCGCTGTACAGTCCTCGCGTGATTTCGCCAGATCGGCTCATACCAATCGAGCCTACCGTGCCAATCGCGATCAGCAAAACGCCCAGCAACGCCATGACCGCACCGATCCTGCCCTTTATCGTCCCAAGCATAATGTCTTTCCACTGCCCGCATCAGCATCCCGGTGATGCGAAGTCGGCGACGATGCGGTTCCGCCTTCGCGGGAAGGGCACGGTTGCGCCCTACCTGATCGTTTAACGACAGGAAAATGGAAGGCTTTATGGGCGCTGAGAACACGGTCGATCCGCCGACGTCCCCGGACATCGCGGTTTTGATTGCCAGCGGGCGGACTTTGCTTGACTTCGCGATGTGGTCAACAGGCTCGGAGGTAAGTCATTGCTTCATTGGCAATGCTCGCCCACGCAGCTTGAATCATCGTTGATGGACTGCCCCTGTCTCAATGCGATCCTGCGCATGGCAGGCGGCACTTGACACTCGACTAATGTCGGCGGAGTCAATGCGTCAGCGAAACGGGTGATGTTGCGAAATCTTTTACTCAGCCATCGCTCAGCCTGACAACTCGCGAGTGTGTGCAGCCTTTTGCTCGTACGAACTGTCGAGCGCTGTCCGGATCGTCGAGCGCGTGTTGTTCGTAGTCCAATCGAGCAAGAGATCAAAGTACTCAGGCTCATCGCCGCGAGCATCATCGCGTCGCCAATTGGGGCAAAATCTGGTGGCCACCGAGTCGCGTCCTACAAATACTAGTGCAACATCCCGTAAATGCCTTTAATAATTATCGGGCTGCAAATAAGGCTGTAGGAGCGTGACGACGACCTCGGCCATCTCGTCGAGTGAGCCTGTGCCCGGCAGCGGTTCCCATCGGCCGGTGTGGCTGCGAAAGGCGGCACTATAACGATTACGGGCGAGCTCGGTAAGGCGCGCTACAACGGTCGGTTCCTCATCATCAAGGCGTTTGATCAGCAGGTGCCGCCCGTAGGCTTGTGTGACGATCTGCTCATGGCCGAGCAAGCCGCGCAGTTTACGCTGAAGTTCAGTCGCGTAAGGTTTGGGGGGTATGGCTGGCATGTCTGTCTCTCGATTACGATGCGCCCATTTGCAACGGATAGCCCCGGAAAGTCCATTTGAAGGGGCGTGCTGCCTGATTATGCTCGTGCAAAAACTGCTCGGTGCGCTCGCGCAGATGTGCCGTGCTGGTATGGCTGGCATGGCGTAGCACCCGACGCGTATAGCGGGCAAACCAGAGTTCGATCTGATTGACCCAGCTCGCGTGCAGCGGGGTGAAGTGGAAGTGAAACCGCTGATCATGCCGCTCGTTGAACGCCTGCCAAACGGCCTGAGCGCGATGCGTATTGAGATTGTCCCAAATCACGTGCACCTGTTTGCCCGGGTGCGCAGTCGCCACGCGCTCCATGAAGGCGACCAGGTCGTCCTGGGTGCGCCGCTCGCGGCAGTCTGCCAGCACCTCTCCGGTATGCACGTCCAGTGCAGCGATCAGCGCCTGGGTGCCGTGGCGGATATATTCAAACTCCCGACGACGCAGCCGTCCCGGTGCCGGCGGGCGACCCGGGTGCTTGCGGTCGATGGCTTGAATGCCTGTCTTCTCGTCGATGCTGAGCACTACCGCGTTTTTGGGCGCCTTGCGGTACAGTTTGCAAATCTCATTGACCTTCTCGCGAAAGGCCAGGTCGGGACTGTGTAGCCATTGCTGGACCCGGTGCGGTCGAACGTCGCCAGCTTGCAGAATGCGCTGCACATGACTGCGGCTGATCTGTTCGACGATGCCGCGCTCGATTGCCCGCGCCACAATTTCGTCAAGCGTCGGCGTGACCCGCCCCTCCGGTTCCTGCGCTTCGCATGCCAACGCAATCAACTGCAGTCGCGTTTCTTGCGTGATGCGTGGCGGACGGCCGCTACGTTCACCCTCGCGCAGGCCCTGCGCACCGTGCTGTGCGATGCGCTTGCGCCACGCGCAGACCGTCTGCACCGATACGCGCAGTTCTCGAGCAATCACCGTATTCGGGTGTCCTTCGTGCGCCCACAGCGCGATGCGTGCCCGCATCACATCTCTCTGAGTCGCGGTCTTCCGCTCGATCAGCGACAGGAGTTCCTCTCGTTCTTTCTTCGCCAACTTCACTGGCGTTGCATGACGACCTTGGCTCATCCCGAAATGATAGCAAGGACAATTATTTATCAAGATAGTTACGGGATGTTGTACTAGCCTATCAGCCTCGAAGCACTTCATAGCGTTGCGAACCATCGCGTCGCGTAGTTGGTCATGCTGTCGACGGCGCATGATCGCCGAGACGGCGGGTTCTGCAATGGCGTCTCGCGCGATCGCGAACGACAAGAATGGCTGACAACAATCATACGCTCGACCCCGTCGACGCGCTCAAAACCAAACGGGCCGGCAGTACCTACGACTTTCCGACGAGCGCAAGGATGACTTCGGGCCAAGACGGCAAGCCATCCGCGAAGAGCAACGACCGTCGTTTTCGTGAAGCGTCTCAGTCGTGCGATGCTAGCAATAGCGATTCGTCGTCGATCGATTGGCGTGCGAGCGCGAAGGCCAGGTTCGCTGACGTGCAGGATGCCATGGTCCAACAGTATCGGGTTGCGGCCGACACCACCGACGATTTCGTGCACGAGAATCCGTGGAAGGCCATCACGATAGCCGCGCTGGCGCGCGTGGTCGTAGGCATGCTCGCCTCGCGTTGAACTGCCGATCCGTCAGATCGCGCGTGGCATGCGCCGCCGATCAGCTTCGATTCCACGCGAGAAGAGCATCAACGTCCCTGCTACGGGGGAACTGATCCCCCTCCCCTATTGGCTTCGAGAAGAAGCGGACAGCCCCGATGGTCGCTCCGGCGATTTCTGGACCCGTGCGGACCGAACGAAGATCGCGCGCCCGATGTAAAACCGGTCATCAAGTCAGACACGTCGCCGGGCACGCAAAGCGAGCGCGAGCGCAACGAGTCGCCGGATTAAATCGTACGGTCAAGTTCCGGTCGCGTAACGCCGACAATGCTCAAGGTACCCCGCTTCATGGTTGCTCACCAATTGGACGATGCTGTTCCAAAGCCATAGCGGCGCGTCGATGGTCTTCGATCGCTTGCGACCGAGTTCCGTTCGCCACTCTCGCTTCGTTGCGTCATCCATTTGCCGTGCGTGCGCCTTGCCCACGACCGCGGCGAGATAATGCGCGACGTGCATCGCATCATCGTTGCCGAGTTGCTCGATCTCAAGCTTCATGTCCTGCGGCAACAGCTCGCGGATAACCACTCCGCGATCGAGTAGGCGTGCTGCACGCATACGTTCACCGAGATACGGCGACAAGTTTCGAGCACCTTCGAGGACGCGCAGTGCGTTGTCGCGCGGCATCGCCCCGTCCTCATAACGGGGCGCCGCGGCCTTCACGCCTTCCTTGATGTCCATCAGACACAGATCATCGCCGTCAACGACGCCACCGTCGACATCGAGCAGGACCGCATAACGCAGACGGCCAAGCGAGCTGCAACCCTTCACCCAGTACGCCGCGTCCAGCACGACGGTCTCGCCCGAATCTTTGCGGCCCTTCAGGCTGTTCGACAGACTCGCAATGCCCTCATCAGCGAAGAGCGCTTCGATCGCCTTTCGCTCGTCTCTGGCAAGAGGCCAGAAGCGTTTTCCCAAGGGAATGGTCGGATGCAGATCCTCGATGCGTTCACGCGCGAGATGCTGCCACGATCGACGCACGGCCTCCTTCATCGTCACATGAACAGGTTCGGGACGCTTGCTGTCGATGACCACATCTGCGAAGGCGGTTTCATATCCGGCGGCCAACGCCTCGATCATCCGCACGACGTTCAGGCCAGACAATGACGAGCCGCGCGCAGCCGTTGCAAGCGACAAACCCAGACGAACGACGTCATGCACCGGGTTGCCGATCACCGTCTGATCGAGGTCGCGAATCTGGATCTCCACTTTGCCTTTCGCATTGGCGATCGGACCGAGATTGCCCGTGTGGCAGTCGCCGCAAATCCAGATCGCCGGGCCGTGAGGCAACGAATCTCCGTTCGCCTCGATCACCCACTCATAGAACCGTTCCGTATTGCCTCTGACGTACGCGTGCGGCGAGCGCGCCATCTTGCAACGGCGCAGTTCGGTCAGAAGCGCCTGGCGGTCATCAGGCGCGGGCATCCCCTTATTTGTTTTGCTGTTCTTGCTCATATCCGATTGCCGTGGGTGGTCGGACGACCACAGCAGGACCCGTGCCGTCGTCTTCCAAACGCCTTACGCGGCCGGCGAGTTGCGCAACAATTCAGGCTGCCGGAGCGTGTCTCGAGCACGGTCGGCGATACTCGCCAGGTTCGCCCCAATCCGTTCCAGTTCGAACGACCGTTGGGCAGCACCACGTAGTTCATCGCCGGGAATTCGCAAAATGTCGGCGACCCGTCGCAGTGGCGCCTGAAGCGCGCGCTCGCGGGCGGCGGCGCGATGCCCGACATCGGACTCTACTGTCTCAATGCGGTGCGCTTTCTGTCGGGGGAAGAGCCGCAGGACGTCATCGCGACGGTTCATCGGCCGGAAGACGATCCGCGCTTCGGCGAAGTGACGGCCTCAGTGCAGTTCATTCTGCGCTTTCCGAGCGGCCTCACCCCGACATGCATGGCGAGCTACGCGAGTCACGAGTCGCGCTTCTTCACACTCCACGGCGCTCGGGGCTGGGCGGAGATGGATCCGGCGTTCGGCTACAATGGACTGCGATTGCGGCACGGCATGCTGATAGACGGCAAGAGCGCGACGACCGAGGTGCAGATCGATCCGCAGCATCAGTTCGCGCGCGAGATCGATCACATGTCGGTCTGCGTGAAAGACGACATTGTGCCACATACGTCCGGGGAGGAAGGCGTGCAGGATCAGCGCATCATCGACGCAATCTTCGAATCGGCGCGCACCGGACGGCCCGTCAAACTTGCGCAGCCG
This sequence comes from Caballeronia pedi, assembly GCF_001544915.2. Taxonomy (GTDB): domain Bacteria; phylum Pseudomonadota; class Gammaproteobacteria; order Burkholderiales; family Burkholderiaceae; genus Caballeronia; species Caballeronia pedi. The sequence continues at coordinate 23,347 of NZ_FCOE02000047.1, forward strand.
GGCGCGCCAACGCGTGGCCCAGACCCGCAGGAAGAGAACTTCTAATAATGCGCCACGTGTGTCGAGCGTCCTTCGGGACGCTCGCGTCTGTGGCGTGACCTCTCGTTTATGTTTTTAGGTCGCTTCGTCGGCAAAGTGCTAAGCGACGGGGGGCTCGCAAACCGATGATCGTAGAGGCGTTCCTTGCAGCAGTAGTTTCCATTGATTGGCTTTGGACAGCCTCACGCGAACGTTTCTGATGGTCATTATCTCCGCGGGTGGAGAAATGTCCCATCACCACTTGGAGTCGAGTAGTGAATCCACTGGCTTTGCCAGCAGCTTCGCTCCTGGCTGCGAAAGTTGACCGCGCAGCTTGACCGTTTGCCAAGAAGACCCATACAAACTTCCGCGCATGTACTAGAGGCGTGAAAGGCTTTCACTTGGATGTCGTTACGAGAAGACGACATGATCAGTCACAGCGCCTTACCTCGGGCTGCTGGGCTAGTTGGCGGTAGCCTAGCGCCGCACCATCTGCTTCGACACGTGCCAATAATGCGTCGCCGATGCCAGCACCCAAGGCCCGGCTGTAAAGATACTTCAACTCGGCAGCACCGTAATCCAGTCGAAGAAGTGCAACGCAGCCGACGGCGAAGCCCCCCAAGGTTCGGACGACGAGAAAAGTGCTTCTCGGCGAACGAACCTCTTCGTGAAAGACGCCGCTTCGTCCGGCGTCGCCATAGAAGAGTGCCGAGCAGGCGTCCATCTCGTCAAGAAAGGCCTGTGCGTGTGCGGATTCAGGATCCTCTTTCCGGATGAAAACAAGCTCCTTCGTTTCGATCATGGCGGCTCCCGGGCCTTGAAGCAAATGTAAGGCCAAAATCTTCCGTGTGTCGCTCGGACGCGCAAACGGCGTTGGAGCGCGCGCTTCTGCGCGAGAAACACCTCGAGACGACTCGTACAGGGAAACTTGAGGCCGCGCGCGCCTCGCACACCGGGCCCTAGCCGGACGGCGTTCTATGCGGCATGAACATAAAGCCCGGGCCGCCGCGCGCTCAGTCAAATTGCAACCGGGCGATCTCCAATGAAACGCCACCCAAAAATATTCGCTATTAAATGGCGGTTTTGATAAATTAAAGCAAAATACGCGGCGCATCGGTCAAGACGCCGGTAGCCTTTTTCCGCATAAACAGCGCGGCTGCGCGACATGCCCCCCGGGTGTTTGGTACCGACGTCTATGTCTCGCGATACGGGAATGGGCGAGCCCAGCTTTCAATCGGCAGCATAAAGCCAGCGGACCGCTACGAGCTTGGCGCCCATTTTCTGCCGGCCGATCAAGTTTGCCGTACAGTCTTCCTAAACTCGACTTCAACAACTCCGCTTTTGATGCTTTTTTTATTGGCACACGATGACCACTGTTCTTTTTGTCGATGATCATCAAGATGCGGCCGACTCACTTTCCGCAATCGCTACAGCGCTCGGGCATCACTCCGCGGTCGCCTATGACGGCGCAAGCGCCGTCAGGCTCGCCGCAGAAACCGCCTTTGATCTCATCTTTCTCGACGTCTCGCTTCCAGATGAAGATGGCAGAGACACTTGCGAGCGCATTCGTGTCGGTGCATCGCAAAATGCCACGGTCATCGCACTAACGGGTTACGCTGAGATTAGAGGCACCCAAGAAATGCAGAAGTTCGATGACTGTTTCATTAAGCCGTTGGATATTGATGAACTGGAATCCCTCTTGAACGGCCGCGGCTAAGAGCCTCGGCGCGTCCTGCGCAACCCTTCCTCACATCTTGTCCCGAACCCGACACCGACTGTCATTCGTCAGGTTTGAGTTGCAGTCGCCTCCGCCAACGATGGTTTCGCGTCATTGCATTTACCTCCTGACAGCAATGCGCTCCCTGACGCGAACGCACCGACAATGTCGTCTCGCCCGGACTCGATCCGACGGCTAAACACGTCGAGCACCACCGCGAGACAGAGGAACCTTTCGGCGGTCGGCACGTCGGCAGTTGAACTGTCGTTGCACAAGGTCCCGCACGGGCCGAGCGTCAAGCTGCCGCCGCGTGGGCGAGCTCCAGCGCCGTCGGCGGATGCCACGCAGGCCGGCCAGACGCATCGGCGGGCGACGCGTTTGCGTCCAACGTGCATGTCTTGCTCGATGAATTCGACATAACTGCGAGGCATCCCATACGTCTCGCGGGAGCCAGCGTGAATCGCCCGGATGCGCGCAAGTACATCGGCATCACTGCAGGCATGTATCGACGGGGCCACGGCGAAGCGTTCGTCTTCCGACGTGCTCCACGCCCACGCGGACATTTTCGACGGGTCTTCTCCCGTCACGAAGCGCGCGAAGTGCAGACAGTGTGCCGATGGTCCGGCAGAGATCCGCCGCGTGCGAGACTGTTGTCGTGCCGCCATTGAGGTGTTGCGTCCTGCACCTGACCGTTGTTCGCCGTGATGATCTTGAGCGCGCCGGACTCGCCCGGCCGGACAATCCGCGCGGCGTCGGATTGTGCGGCGCACATCCGACGCGATGCGCGACCATTGGCGAAACGTTGGCATCGGCGCAGGCGCGGATCATCTCCTCCGCCTCGGCTGGCGAGATGCCGAGAGGCTTCTCGCAGAGCACGTGCTTGCCGCTTCGCGCGACGGGACAAACCCAATCGCGGTGCAGACCGTCCGGAGTCGCAATGGGGACCGGCATGGCTCACATCTCACACCCGCCTTTCGCGAGTGTCGAGATTTTTACCGACGCCAAAACCGACCGGGCCGAAAACGGGATGCTGAACAGGCCATGGCAACCATAGGAATGCCAAAGGCCGAACTCGTTGTATGCTCCATGATCGCCACCAATGGCCGATGATCCTACCGCGCGAGAGAATTTCAGGGCTGGGGTGGGATTGGGTCCGATCACGGCACACAGCGACAGCGCTCGACGGGCCCGCGCCCGCGTTAAGCGACGACTGCGTCGCTCGCCAGCATGTAAGGGTAGCGCCATCGCTTGCTGCATGGCGCTTGCGGAGGGGGTAGTGAGACCGCGTATCCTGATGCGCCAAGCTTTGACAGTAAGAAGTTCAGCCGCCGCCTATGCCTTGAGTTACTTTGCCCGTGCCGCCGCAGGCCTTGCAATCAGTGCCTTCGAGCGTGCCCGAGCCGTTGCATTCTGGGCACACATCTTCGCCCGTGCCGGGCGCGCCGGGGACGGCGTCATCGCCCGGATTGAGAGGGGGTTCCTGAGCCATCGATGTCTCCTTGTCGTTGCAATATCTGTCGCCTTAGCAAGTAATGTTCCTCATAGTATCGCGTGCGCGCGGGCGCTGCTGGTATGCATGGAGGTTCGATAATCGTGGGGGCCGCCCTGCGCATTTCCTTGAGATGCTTCCGCCTACAGCCAAATTCTCGATCTTTTAGCGCGCACCCGAGCCGTGTGTCTCTCGCGCCATCAAACGCAGAGAGCGGACGATTAGGATAGCATACGAAAGCGACTTCACGGCATCTGGACGAGCTGAAATTTTTAGCTCACCGTTTGCGCGCGCCGTTCCTCTTACGAATTAGACTCACCTGTCCATTACGTTCAAGTATGGCCGATTGCACCTCGTCGAGGTCGAACGAATGAAGCTCCTGCCGCGCGGTCTCGAACACATCAGTCCTGGTGATAAGGGCGGCGGACATCTGCTCTTCGTTAAACCGACCGCTTGTGAAAACTTCTCTTTCAACGCCGACAACCAGTGATTCCAGCCGCGACGAGCGAACGCAAGCCCACGCGAGCGTTCGATGCAGGAGCACCATCACGAGCGATGCGACCAGCGTGGGAACCGCCGGGGAAGCGCCGACAATCACGCGGCTCATTGTTGCGCCTAGAAGAATGGTGACTACGTAGTCAAAAGGCGAACGCTGTCCGAAGGATCGTCGGCCCGAGATCCGAATGAAGACCAGAGCCGCTAGACAGACGATCACTGTTCGCGCAGACATCTGCAAGGCGTCGAGGTCTTTTCCTTCGCCAAAAATCGCTATCAGGATGTTCATCTGTTCCTCCCGTCGACGAGATGCCGGTCAGCTCACACGTGGCGATCGCCGCAGATGCTACCCCACGTTGTCGCTAGGCACCCATGCATCCGACCGAAGGACACGCCCGTCTCTGGACAATCAGTCCGGTCCCAGGTACCCCGGAAGTCCAAGCGCGGTTTCGCTTTTAGCAAGCTTCAACGCCTTCTTGACGAGGGCATCGAACTCGTCATCGGTTTTGGGCAGCGGCAAATGACGTCTAAATAAATCAGCCCAGCGAAACTCCTCGAGCGGGACAGAGGTTTTCAGATAGCCGCCTGCATCGCGCACGAATGCTGCAAGGCTCCGGAATTCGTCGTCTTCCAGGTCCCACACGTGTTCTCGCATTTCAACGAATGCGATGCGTCGGCCATGAGAATCGTACGGATATGTCCAGCGGTTGTTTTCCATCGCCAACCAGAATTCAGTCCTGGACAACGACGACAGGTCGCTTACTAGGACAAAAGGAACGGTCTTTATCTTCGCGCGCCACAATGCGGTCGCGACATGATGATGGTCAATGGCGAATGGAGCGCCGTGTGGACCGAGCACGACCGGAACGGGCTTTTCCGCAATCGCCATTTGAAGATCGTGCCCAGTCAAAGACCGATAGGCTTTTGTCTTGTCGCGGATTTCCCGCATGCCGTGAGTGAGCTGGGTCGGGCGCAACTGATCTATTCTCAACGTCTTCATCGCAATCCCCAAATCTCCGACACTGTCGGCAAGCCGCCCTTCCCGCTTCGACATAAAGCCCCACCCGATTCAAGTTCGTGACAATGGAAAGCACATGCTATACCCGTTGACAACGCGTACGACTCGAGCGTCCATTGCGACGCGTCGCGAGGTTGAAGAAGTTCGATGACTGTGTGCTCGATGCAATGATTATCCATGAACCCGATGCAGAATCCGAGGCTGCCGCACGATTGCAAGCTGTCGCCGCGGATGGGTAGCCGCTAATTAATCTGCCCGTCCGGCGATGAGCATTGCGATCCCGCGTTTGAATCCAATCTTGCGCGTTGGTTTTCCCCCATCAGTCCTGGGGAGCTTCTATCATGGCGCCGACTGTCGGCGATTTGCTCATTGACCGCCTGCATGCGTGGGGCGTCAGAACGCATTTTCGGCTACCCCGGCGACGGCATCAACGGCATGGTCGGGGCGCTCAACCGTGAGAAGGGTAGGATCGATTCATACAGGCACGGCACAAGGAAATGGCGGCCTTCATGGCGTCGGCGCATGACAAGTTCACGGGCGAGTTGGGTGTGTGCATCGCAACATCGGGGGCGAGGGCGACTCACCTCATCACTGGTCTCTACGAGGCACGACTCGATCACATGCTCCCGCTCGTCATCGCGAGCCAGCAGATCTGAGCGAGGTCACCTGGGAGCAGCGCGTGATCGAAGCCGATCCGAAGTTCGAGGCGTCGTAGGATATTACTTGCGTGGCCGTATCGCAAGTTCGCGGACATGATCAGTCTGAAAGCGTTCTAGGTTGACGACGCTGAACGCATGACAGCGGCTGGGATCACGCGTTCGCGTCAGACCAGCCGGTCGTAATCGAGGTGAGCCGACCCGAACGTGCCGCCGCTGCCCTCGCACATCACGCGGCAACAGGCCAAAGCGTTCGCGACCTCGCTCATCAAAAGGTGATCCGCAACAAAGCAGCGTGATCGTCGATACCGCCAGCCAGATGCTAGGCTGTGCTTCCCGGACACTAGGACTAGTCACGTACCATGCAGGTGACTTCGCAACTGGCGTCGCCCTTCGTTGTTGTTCGCGCCGCACCGCCAAAACGATGATGGCATGGAGGCGTCTTATCAGCCGTTTCCTCTTGTGACAAAGCCGGATTTATCCGGAACGAAGACGGCCGTCGGAATGATTGGGACAACACTCGCCACCGCGTTTTTTAAACGAAGCCAGACACATGCCCATGCAAAGCGATTTGAGCCCGGCGTGCAACACATGGAAGCTTCTGAGGCGGGAACAGGTGATCGACCTGCGTTGCCGGGAACGCTGAATGCTCGGTGGCGATCAAACGCCTGCACGAACGGCCGCCCGTCGAGTCAATGCCCGAACTCCCATCAACGCGCTCGTCCAATAAGACCGCGCACAGCCATTGTTGAGAAAGGGCCTGACGCGCGTACCGAGTATCTCGCACGACTTGCTTTCGACAAACATCGGACGGCTGGGTCAGGGTCGTGCTGACGACCGCCGCATGGAGCGCAAACCCGCAACAAGGAGCAAAACCATGACCGCATCTGAATATCCCCGTCCGCCCATGCCGCCCCAACAGCAGGAGCGTCGCCCCGGGCTCACCGCGCCGATGGACCCACTGCCCGATCACGGCGAATCAAGCTATCAGGGCAGCAGCCGGCTCGCGGGCAAGGTTGCGCTGATCACCGGTGCGGACAGCGGCATCGGCCGGGCGGTCGCGATCGCATTCGCGCGCGAGGGGGCGGACGTCGCCATCGCGTTCCTCGATGAGCACGAGGACGCCCGTGACACAGCGCGCTGGGTCGAGCAGGCCGGGCAGCGTGCGCTGCTGCTGCCCGGCGACATTACCGATCGCGAGCATTGCAAAGCGCTCGTCGCCAAGACCGCCGAGGCTTTCGGGCGCATCGACGTGCTGGTGAACAACGCCGCCTATCAGGCCACCTACGACAAGCTCGAAGATATCAGCGACGACGAATGGGACAAAACCTATTCGACCAACATCGGTGCGATGTTCCGCATCACTAGGGCGGCGCTTGCGCACATGAAGTCGGGCAGCGCGATCATCAACACCACCTCTATCAACGCCGACGCGCCGAATCCTGGTCTGATCGCCTATGCGAGTACCAAGGGCGCGATTCAGAATTTCACTGGCGGACTGGCGCAACTGCTGGCCGAGCGCGGTATCCGTGCGAACTGCGTGGCGCCGGGGCCGATATGGACGCCGCTCATTCCATCGACGATGCCGCCTTCGAGCGTCGAGAACTTTGGCAAGCAAACGCCGATGAAACGTCCCGGTCAACCGGCCGAACTGGCTGCCGCGTACGTGATGCTGGCAACTGACGAGGCGAGCTACATCTCGGGCGCGACCATCGCCGTCACGGGCGGCAAGCCGTTTATCTGAGGTACGTCGGCTCTGGTTCGTTTAATGATCCCTCCGCGCACACGATGAAAGTCGCGCCGCACGTACGCCCCGAAGGCACGGCGGTTGCTGAATTTGTGGCATTCCTCGGCGCCTCGGCGCGCAGCGATCATGTTAGCCCGATCTGTAGCGCACTTCTGTCCACAGAGTCTGGCCGAATTAAGGGCCCATCGCCGTTGGCCAGTTTGAGGGCTTCGCGGAAGTGCGCTCAAACCCGCTAGTTCCAAGAGACACACATAGTTGACTCGACTGTGTTGACTAATCTTTCGCGGCATAGTTATTGCTGAATCTCCAGCGGCGTCCACTGCACCTGGGCCGGCGGTTCGCCAAACGACAGAGGGAAGCCATGAAACTAACCAGTAAAGCGATGCTCGTTTCTATTTTGGTATTCGGCATGTCTGGCGGAGTGTTCGCACAAGGCGGAGGGGGAGCGGGAAATGGCAGTGCCGGTGGCGGAAGTGCTGGTCAAGGCGGCACCGGTATGGGCACTCCCAACACTACTGGCGGTACCGGTTCGACATCTAGCGCGAAAGGCGAGAACACGTTGAACAAGTCTTCTTCGGGAATGGCGAAGAGCAAGGGACAAGAAAAGGGAGCGTCTGATTCGGCTGCATCCGCGGCGCACTGAGCGAAGACTCAAGTTTTGCAGGGCAGCGCGGGTTCTTGGGTGAACCCTTCCAGAACGCCTTGTATGCCGCTCGACCCGTCACGACTCGGCTTTGGACCATTTCCGTTGCGGACCGTTGTGAAGCGCCGGCGGATGGCCAGCGACCCTTCGCTGGATCCATCCGGAGCTTTCGGCCTGCCCGATTGCTGGAAGGCCGCAGTGCGTCTCGATGGCTCATTGCCCACCGCGGCGCGCAGGTCGAACTCCACGAGCGTGGCGGAATCCTGCATCGAGTTGAAGCTCTTGCGCAGTCACACCGCGCCGCGACCCATCTCCATAGCCTCAACAAGCTGAAAAGCGGTCGGCGTCCGCTCGGGAGCAACCGGTTCAGGACAGCAATACCTACGACAGCGGAAATTCCGTGTCCCGTGGATAGCCGGGCACAAGTCCCTACCCTTGCCAACCTCCCTGACCACAAATCCTCTCGCGGGCTACGGCGCGACTTGCTGCGCTCGCCCTCAATAAGAGAAACGGCCAAGTCAAAACCTCCCGGGCTATGAACGCCGCAAGCGTCCCTACGGATGTAGTCTTTTCAGCACGCGTTGGGCGCTGCAAAGCCTTACGGGAATGACCGGACTCGTTCAGGATGAAGCTGTGTTATGAGTGCTTGATCGACTTTGAAGTCCACCGAGATTAGTGTGCGAAAACCTCTCCATGCCTTGGCAGCCGTGCTTGCAGCACCAGCATTCCTTCTAGCGGCAGCGGAAGCCGTTTGGGTTCGTGTCGCCGCTAGTCCCGAATCGCAGACATTTGTCGATGCAGGATCGATAGAGCGGGACGCCAAAGGGCGAATCAGCGTTTGGACTAGAACGGTCTACGCCGCTCCGCAGAGGGCGCTTGGAATCCCCTACGTCGTGGACATGACGCAATTCGTTCTCGACTGCAGCAACGTGCGATACCGACTTTCTGGAGGCAAGATTTTCGACGCCGAGGGAAAAGTCCTTCAGCAGTTCGATGCGCCCTATGACGATCTGCAGCCAATTCCGCCGTCAACTAAGATCGACGCCGTGGCAAAAGCTGTCTGTACGGCGAATGGCGGTGCGAGGCGAACCAAAAATTGACGACGAATCCGATGGACAAATGAGCCTTCAAGGCAAAAAAAGCCCGCTGCAAGAACGGGCAATCCTGCTTTGGCGTGGATCGAGCGCGCCGTCTACGCGCCCGCATCCAGTATCGGTGTTTTTATGAGATCGTCAAGCGGAGATGGACTTTTGAACTTCGAACAAGACGCGCAAGCCGCCCGCATCCCTTTCCTCGCAGAAGATATGTTCGGTGGTAGCGTCTGGATCGAGCCGCCATGCCGGATCAGCTACCGTTGGCAGGCCGGATATGGTTCTCCCCCGGCAGCTCCGCCGCATGCGCGCGGATCAGCGCGATCCAGTTCGGCCGGCGTGATTTTGTGGCGGTTTCACGCGTGATGCTCGGCTTGCGCAGATCGATATCGACGAGGCCTACACTGCGGCTGTCGCCGCTCGCTTCGAGGCGCACAGGGGGTTGCGGCTGATCCTGTTCGCCGTATTCGGCCGGCAGGTGCATCGCGCCGAGCGCGCCACTTATCTTGGTCTTAGGAGGATCAGTCGGTGTCATCGCCATTCCAAAAAGAAGGACGCCGACCGGCGTTCGACCGACGATTGTAACGAGACCAGTACGGCGGCCAATCTGACGGCGCGTTTCTCTGCATGATGGACTGCCGATCGAATACTTCGCCTACGCCGACCGTGCGCTGCGCGTGGATATGGGTGCTCGGCGCGACGATCGTGCTGGAAGCGGCCGACGTTGCGCACCCGGCGCGTCGAAATGAATCGAGCGGGTTCTTCAACTGCACAATCAACAGCTGGCCACCCTCGGGTTGCGCGACCTGACAGCCGCGACGCAGAGGCTTCAGCGCTTCATGCGAAGTGCGCGGCCCTTGCAGAACAGTTCGCGCGGCCATCCGGATTCGGCGGCCATCGCCTTGGTGAGCGAGATGGGACAGGCTCTTGCGCGTTGCCGCTTTGCGGGTCAAGGGCGCGTAAGAACCGGAGTCGCCGGCGACATCCGCATGGCACCGGCTGGGTGGGCTCCTCTGATAGGCGAGATGTCCACAAGGGTGCTCCGTTAGGTCGATTTCGCACGGCGCGGCGTAGCGCAAGACGCCACGCCTTGCAACCCCCCGTACTCAAGTCGTCGTAGATTCAACCGGGAGGTCCCCGCCGCCCTTCATCATCGGCGCGGTCTGCCGCCCGGCACGCTCGCTGCTATGAGGTGATGGCTGAGTACCTGTCTTGACTGAAACCGCGGTGGAGGGGCAAGAATGACAATCCAGAAAAAAATCGCCAACTGGCGCAGGATCGGCCATTTCTGCGCGGGACGTCTCGTCGATTACGGTGAGCTGATTCCCATCGAACTCGCCGAAACCAAGAAGCGCGTGCTCCATGAAGTGGTCGCGCTCGTCGCGCTCGCGATCGGCGCGCTGTTCACGCTCTCGTTCGTGTCGATCGCGGTGATCGTGTCGACGGTCGGTACGCCACATCTCGTGTTGACCGCATGGTGCGTCGCGGGCGCATGGCTCGCTGTAGCGGTGATCGCTTTCATCGTCATGATGTCGCGCAAGCCGGCTGAGCCGTTTCAATTGCTGCGCGAAACGTTGCGACGCGACGCCGACGCCATCAGGGAGGCGACACAATGAAGCACGCTGAAGCTCAGGAGGCCGTGCTGGCGCGCATGGCAGAATCACGCGCGGAGTTGATCGCCGCACACGTCGCGAACGCACCCGTGCGGCTCACGCGCGTACCGCGCGGATCACCGGCCGCCACGCGTGCCACGCCGTGGCTTTTGCGTACGCCTAACGCGGAACTGATCGCAATCGCGCTGGTTGGTATTGCCATACTCGGACTGCGCCGCACGATTCAGACGGCGATCGGCGCGGGATTGAGCGCGTCGACCCACAGGGCGGTGGGCGATCTGCTCAACGCGCTGCGCGAATAACGATTCTGTCGATGAACCCGCGCCCAGCACCGCAGGCGCCGCTTCTTCGGCTTGCGCGGCAGCGTGAGCGCGGCTGAGAGCAGTGTCGACGCCTGTTGTTTCACTTCCGCAGTGGCGCGGCCAGCGTCGAATCGCCATGTGGCTCAACTCACGTTCGGGGAAGCTGCATTAGGGCGCAACTTGACGGAATACTCAGCGCGGCCCATCGAGATGCGTTCGCTTTGGAAGACTCACGAACCGGTCGCCTGCTTCCCGACGGGAACACAACTTGCAAGACATTGACGGGATGTTGGGCCAGCAAATCTACGCAGCGAAACGTCCCGCATCTCTCAACTGTAACCAGGGAGCGACAATGGACTCAGATACAGTACAAGGCAAGGTCACGGAAACTGCCGGCAAACTGCAGAACGCTGCGGGTGATTTGTTGGACGAGACCGGCGCACAGACGGCTGGCAAGGCGCGCGAACTGGGCGACAAGGCACAACAGCTGTACGCGGATACCACCGAGATTCTGCGCAACAAGACGTTGGACAGTCCATTCACCGCGCTTGCAGTTTCCGCAGGATTGGGATTCTTGCTGGGCGCGATATGGGCAACCGCGAATTCAACGCGCCCACGGTCTTACCCAAAGCGGTATCGAGGGGATGATCAATACTGACACGAAGCTACCCGAACGCGGAGACAGTCGACGCGTAGTGATCGTCGCTTTGGTCTACTGTCAGCGCGTATCGCCCAAATTTCTTCGTTCACGCAGCGGCCATCGCAATTGCCTGATCCGTCGCAATACGGGACACCAGGCAGAAGCGATTTCCGCTTCGTTCGCTCCCTCGTGCGCGTAACATCGCTCAGGGTTCGCGCGGCGTGCCATTCACCTCGACGATATGAACCGGAATGGACTTCGCGCCGGGCACCTTGCTTTCCTTCGCGCAGTGCCAAAGCGGCAGCAACGGATTGCACTCGGGATAATAGCCGGCGATGCATCCTTCCGGTATGTCATACGGATGAATCTGCAGGCCGCCGACGCGCCGCTCGAAACCATCATCGGCAATGGTGCGCAGCGTGATGCGGTCGCCCTTCGCGAGACCGTGGCGTGCCATGTCGGCGTCGGACATGAAGATCACCATGCGACCGCCCTTAACCCCGCGAAAACGGTCGTCGTGGCTATAGATCGTCGTGTTGAACTGACTGTCGCTGCGCAGTGTCATGAGGCGCAGCGCATCCGGCTCCCGCACGGGCATGTCCGGATCTTCGCCCAGCGTTTCCGGTACGGCGAATTCCGCCTTGCCGCTCTTCGTCTGCCACTTGCGCTCGCGCGCGGGGAGATCGCGGGGGAAGCCGCCGGGCGTCCACATCCTTTCGTTGAAGTTGTGGAAGGTCTCGGGATAGGTCTTCGCGATTTCCTCGCGTACGAGCGCATAGTCATTGCGCCAGCGATCCCAGTCGACGGTCGATCGATCGCCAAGCGTGTGCTTCGCCAGTTCCGCGACGATATACGGCTCCGAACGCGCATCGGGCGAAGCCGGTTCGGCCATGCCGCGCGAGCCGTGAATGCAGCCGGTGCTGTCTTCCATCGACACCGCCTGCGCGCCGCTCGCTTGCGTATCGATCTCGATGCGGCTCAGGCACGGCAGAATGTACGACTTCTCGCCGTGCACGAGATGACTGCGATTGAGCTTCGTCGCGACATTGACTGTGAGCTTGAGGCCGCGCCACGCCGGCTCGATGCGCATGCGGTCCGGCACAGAGCGCACGAGATTGCCGCCGAGATTGATGACCGCGCTGACCTTGCCATCGAGCATCGCCTCGAACGTCTCGACGATGTTCATGCCTTTGTCACGCGGCGGCTCGAAGCTGAACTGGCTCGCGAGCTTGTCGAGCGGCGCGAGCTCCGGCTTCTCCGTGATGCCGACCGTGCGCTGCCCCTGCACGTTCGAATGCCCGCGCACCGGCGACGGTCCCGCGCCCGGCTTGCCAATATTGCCGCGTAGAAATAGCAGATTGCACAGCATGCGCACGTTCTGCACGCCCTGCCTGTGCTGCGTGATGCCCATGCCGTAGTGCGCCATCACCGCGTTCGCGCGCATGTATTCGCGAGCGGCGGCTTCGAGATCGGCGCGCGGCAATCCCGATACGCGCTCGATATCGTCCCACGATGCCGCGCGTGCGTAATCCGCAAAAGCATCGAACCCCACGGTATGCGTTTCGATGAAGTCGACATCGAGCACGCGCGGCTCGCCCTGTTCCTTCGCGCGATCATCGGCTTGAATGACGAGCTTGCAGATGCCGAGCAACGCGGCCGTATCGCCGCCCGTCTTCACTTGATGATATTGCGTGCTGATGAGCGTATGCGCGGGCGTCATCATCTCGAGCGGCGATTGCGGATTGGAGAACTTCAGCAAGCCCGGCTCGCGCAACGGATTGAAGGTGATGATCGGCACGCCGCGCTTTCTCGCGTCCTGCAACTGATGCAGCATGCGCGGGCTATTGGTCCCGACGTTCTGTCCGAAGAAGAACATGAGGTCGGTCTTCTCGAAGTCGTCGAGCCTGACGGTGCCGACGCCCGCGCCGATCGCTTCCTTCAGTCCGACGCTCGTGCTCTCATGGCACATGTTCGAACTGTCGGGCAGATTGTTGGTGCCGTACATGCGCGCGAAAAGCTGGTACATGTAAGAGGTTTCCAGCGATGCTCTGCCCGATGCGTAGAGCGCGACGCGCTTCGGATCGAGCGCGCGCAATTCTCGGGCAATGTCTTCGAAGGCCTCTTGCCACGTGACGCTCACGTACTTGTCCGTGGCTACGTCGTAGCGCAGTGGCGCTGTGAGACGTCCCGCTTCTTCGAGGTCGTGATCATGCCACGCGCATAACTCCGTCACCGTATGAAGCTCGAAGAATTGCGGCGTCATGCGCTTCGCGGTCAGATCCCACGCTGTCGCCTTCGCGCCGCTCTCGCAGAACTCGAAGGTGTGCGGATCGGCGGGCTTCGCCCACGAGCAGCTCACGCACGCGAAGCCTTCGGGCTTGTTCTGCTTGAGAAGGAGGGTGCTGACCTTCAGCGGCACTTTCTCGTGAATGAGCGCGCCCGCGACGGCCGTGAGGGAACCCCATCCGCCTGACGAATAGGGATATGCAGGGTTGTCTGATTTGGCCACGTCGTTGCCTGGCATGTTATGGATGTCGTCGATATGTTCGCTACACGTACGAGCAATCTGCGTACCCTTTCAGTCGGTTTTCGCGGGCGCGGCCGGGCGTCGCCAAAGATCGCTTGAGCAGCGTACACATCCGGCGCCTATCCAGCGTTAGGAGAAGCGCGGTGCTCAGAACCCCGAGATCGACTATGCAACAAAGCGAACTGAGTCCGGCGCATGGCATTCACCACCGATCAACCTCGATTCCACCGGAGAGGCGCATCAACGTCCCTTGCGGAGGAACAGTTCAGCGCGCCCGCTTACCGGCTTAAGAAAGAAGCAGGCAGCCCCGACGGTTGCTGCCGCGATTGCTGGATCCCCGCGCCGACGGAACGAATCGCGCGCCCGATGCGCAATCGGACACCAAGCCAGGCACGTCGCCGGGCCCGCCGAGCGAGCGCGACCGCAACGAGTCGCCGGATTGTATCGTCCAGTCAAGTTCCGGTCGCGTAACGCCGACAATGCTCGAGGTACCCCGCCTCATGGCTGCTCACCAATTGGACGATGCTGTTCCAAAGCCATAGCGGCGCGTCGATGGTCTTCGATCGATTGCGACCGAGTTCCGTTTGCCACACTCGCTTCGTCGCGTCGTCCATCTGCCGCGCATGAGCCTTACCCACGACAGCCGCGAGATAGTGCGCGACGTGCATCGCGTCATCCTTGCCGAGTTGCTCAATCTCGAGCTTCATGTCCTGCGGCAACAACTCGCGGATCACCACGCCACGATCGAGCAGGCGTGCTGCGCGCATCCGCTCACCGAGATACGGCGACAAGTTTCGGGCACCTTCGAGGACACGCAACGCGTTGTCGCGCGGCATCGCCACGTCGTCATAACGGGGCGCTGCGGCCTTCACCCCTTCTTTGATGTCCATCAGACACAGGTCGTCGCCTTTCACGACGCCGCCATCGACATCGAGCAGGACCGCATAGCGCAGACGGCCAAGCGAACTGCAACCCTTCACCCAATACGCCGCGTCCAGCACAACGACGTCGCCCGAGTTTCTGCGGCCCTTCAGGCTGGTCGGCAGACTCGCAATGGCATTGTCGGCGAAAAGCGCTTCGATCGCCTTTCGCTCTTCTCTGCCAAGGGGCCAGAACCGCTTTCCCAAGGGAATCGCCGGGTGCAGATCGTCGATGCGCTCACGCGCGAGGTGCTGCCACGATCGGCGCACGGCTTCCTTCATCGTTACGTGAACTGGCTCGGGACGTCTGATGTCGATGACCTCATCTACAAACGCGGATTCATATCCGGCAGCCAACGCCTCGATCATTCGCACGACGTTCAGGCCGGACAATGACGACCCGCGCGCAGCCGTCGCGAGCGATAAGCCCAGGCGGACGACGTCGTGCACGGGATTGCCGATCACCGTCTGATCAAGATCGCGAATCTGGATCTCCACTTTGCCTTTCGCATTGGCTATCGGACCGAGATTGCCGGTGTGGCAGTCGCCGCAAATCCAGATCGCCGGGCCGTGAGGCAGCGAATCTCCGTTCGCCTCGATGACCCACTCATAGAATCGTTCTGTATTGCCCCGGACATACGCGTGCGGCGAGCGCGCCATCTTGCAACGGCGTAGTTCGGTCAGAAGCGCCTGTCGGTCATCGGGCGCGGGCATCCGCTTATTCGCTTTGCTGTTCGTGCTCATATCGTTTGCCGTGGGTGGTCGCCAAGCAGAGCAGGAGCTGTGCCGTTGTCTTCCAAACGGCTTACGCGACCGGCAAAGGCTCGATGACCCGAGGAAATTCATGCACGCGTCCGTCAACGCGTCGCAATGAGCGACTGCACGCACATGCGCACCGCATCGAACCGCCCGATGCGTCGAGGGCGTCTTCCTGTGATCGTCAATCTGGCTTGAGTCGCTGAAACGGTCCGTTTCGAAAAGGGCCGACGGATATTGACGCGAGCATCACCTGCGCCCCTGCCACGGCATCGCGATTGCTGAAATGCCGCATCCTCGCCTCGGAGCCGATCATGCGACCGCTCGTCAGAACCCTTCTCGCCCTTTGCCTCGCCGCCCTCCCGCCGATGGGCGGCGCACAGGAATCCGCCAACAGACACGATCGGCAAAGCGGCGATGCCCGGCTGCAGCTCATTGCGACGTTCGAGCATCAAGTGACCGGCGTCACTGTGACGCCCGATGGCCGCACCTTCGTCAACTTCCCGCGCTGGACGGAAGACGCGCCGATATCCGTCGCCGAGCTCGGCAGCACTGGCGACCTGCGTCCCTATCCCGATGTCGAGTGGAATAGCTGGCGCAATTCGCGCCGCGATGAAGTCACACCGCAGGATCATTGGGTCTGTGTGCAATCCGTCGTCGCAGATAAACGCGGCAATCTCTGGGTCATCGATCCGGGTGCGCCGGCTCAGTCGCTGGTCGTGCCGGGCGCGCCGAAGCTCGTGCAGATCGACCTTGCGTCGAACCGCGTCGCGCATGTCTATTCCTTTGACGAAACGATCGCACCGCAAGGCAGTTATCTCAACGATGTGCGCATCAGTCCCGACGGCCGCTTCGTCTATGTCACCGACTCTGGCGTGCGCGGCGCGATCGTCGTGGTCGATACGACGTCCGGCTCAGCGCGCCGCGTGCTTGACGGCGATTCGAGCACGCAGGCCGACAAGAGCGTGACCGTCAAAGTCGACGGCAAGCCGCTGCAGCAGACCGATGGACGGCGCGTAAGTTTCTCGGCAGACGGGCTCGCGCTGACGCCCGATGGGCGCTATCTGTACTGGCAGGCGGTGAAGGGCAAGACACTCTACCGCATCGCGACAGACGCGCTTCAAAACACGCAGTTGACCGCGCGGCAGGTCTCGACGCGCGTCGAACCTGTCGGCATCGATGGTCCCGCAGACGGTCTCTGGTTCGACGAACGCGGGCGGCTTTATGTGTCCTCGGTCGAACATCACGCGATCCGCGTGCGCGACGGCGAGCGCTTCACCACCCTCTTGCGCGATAAGCGCCTGGTCTGGCCCGACACGTTCTCGGAAGGCGCGGATGGCACGATCTACGTCACCGACTCCCGGATTCCCGACATGAGCTGGTTCGACCCGCAAAGCCCCATCGCGTTACCGACGCGGCTCTATGCGATCAGGGCACGTTAGCGGTCGTCGTCTTTGTCGGTTAGCTGACGAAGACGATCTCCTGGACAAATGAACTGATGCAAGTGAAATGAGCGATCCGCCCGATCCGCAAGTGAAGAAGCACTTGCTCGAGTCCGTGGACTTTCCTGCCGTCCTTCTGCTCACCGACGACTGTCGTGCGGCTCGCCTCAGGTCCATTGCGCTTCAGGTCGATGATGCGGCGGATGGCGCCCTGCTTATTGGTGAAGTATTGGTTCATGAAGGCGCGCGTGCGTTGTCGTGCGGCGATCGTAGCGCGGCGTGCCTTAAGCGAATGTTATGCAGGATACGTTGACGCGCGATCCACGCAACGCTGCACGAGCCGACGCCTCAACAGCTCCGCATGACTCCCGCGAGTTCGGCTGCGGTAACGGGCTTGCGCAGATAACCATCGAATTGACGCGATGATTCCATGTCGAATCCACGTGTACCGTTCACGGCGACGATGCATGCTTCGGTCGATGCACCCGCGCAGCGAATGTATTCACAAAGCTTGCGTCCATCGATATCGGGCAGGCCGATATCCATGAAAACGGCGTCTTAGCGCGTCTGGCCTCCCGTGCGTGGCGCCTCGCCGCCGGTACGTGCAACGTCCGCATGACAGCCGAGCGATGCGGCCAGTTCAGCGAAGGCCGCCGCACGTCTTTTTCGGATGCCTCGTTTCACCATGACGTGTGCCCCCGGAATGCCTGCGCCCGACAACGCCGCTTCCGCACCGCAACACATCGGCGACGTGGCATAACCGTTGTTCAGAAATACGACGCAATCCCCGTCCGATGCAGAAGAGCAGACATCCAAAATGAACCCTCCGATCCCGTCGAGCGCGCGGACGACCGTCGGAAAACGCTCGGTGAGGCGATGTAGAAGAGAACGCGGCGGCACCATCGAGCAGCGTGAGCACGGCAACATCGACGTGAGCCTTGTGCCGAAGGGCAAGGAACATCCCGACGACGGCCCGTACGCACCTTAACACGGTCACGTCGATCCGGATCACGCACCCGCGAGCCGCAGCGGCAGACCAGGCCAGTCCGACAACGATGCCTAGCCTTACGCCGGGAACGTCACGCATCGCGGGAAACACTTACGGGCAACGGAGCACAAGATGAACCCCGATCAGAAGGAAGGTATCAAGGAACAGGTTTAAGGTTGGACAGACTCGGCTATCAAAACCGTCACCGGAAACGAAGACCGCAAGGTGAAGGGTGATGTCGAGATGACTAATGGCGCGAATCGCAAGGATCACGGCGATCAAGCAGACCATCGGAAAAAGCGTCGAGGACCCCGGAGAGCCGACCAATCGGTAACTTTCGCCGGGCCTCGACGACGCGGAAGAGCTCGCTTCCAACTCGCCTCGCCAGCAGTCGACAAGCCGACGGCACAGTCAATGCTGAGGCTGTCGCAACACCGCGACGGCCGATTTTCACCGGACGGCGCTGCCGCATCACGCCTATCCCTGGAGCTTCTGATGCCTGTCCACAACGATCCTACGCTTGAATCCGAATCGACTTCCACGCCGCCAGAAACCGGGCGGCGCTCGTTCTTGTTACGCGGAAGCGCGGGCATCGCGGTCGCGCTCACCGCCGCTTCGGCCGGCAGCGCGTGGGCTGCCGGTCCGACGGGCTCCGACGCCAATCAAGTCAGGCTCCCTCTGATTCAGGATCCGAACACTGAGCAGAAGGAAGAGACGCCGGACGCCAACTTGCCGCCCGACGATCGCATCGGTTATGCGATCGTCGGACTCGGTCGACTGTCGCTCAACCAGATTCTGCCAGCGCTCGCGCAGTGCAAGTACTCGAAGGTCTCCGCGCTGGTTTCGGCCGATCGCACGAAGGCGCTGCGCGTCGCGCGCCAGTACGGCGTGCCGGAGGCTGACATCCACGACTATCAGAGCTTCGAGCGTCTCGCTGACAACCCGCGCGTGCAGGTTGTTTACATCGTCTTACCCAACGGCATGCACAAGGAATTTACGTTGCGCGCCGCGAAGATCGGCAAGCACGTGCTCTGCGAAAAACCCATGGCGAACAGCGTCGCCGACTGCCAGACCATGATCGACGTGATGAAGCGCGCGAACCGCAAACTCATGATCGCATATCGCAGCCAATACGAGCCGATGGATCGCATGGTCGCCAAGATGGTGAAGGACAGGCAACTTGGGCCGCTGCGCGAGTTCATTGCAGGCAATTCACAGAACGTGAGCGATCCGTCTCAGTGGCGTTTGAAGAAAGCGCTGGCGGGCGGCGGCGCATTGCCCGATATCGGGCTTTACTGCCTGAATGCCGCGCGCTTTCTATCCGGGGAGGAGCCGCAGGAAGTCATCGCGACGGTGTATCGACCGGAGTCCGATCAGCGCTTCGTCGAAGTGGAGGCATCCGTGCACTTCATCGTGAGATTTCCAAGCGGACTGACGGCGACGTGTATGTCAAGCTATGCGAGTCACGAGTCGCGTTTCTTCAGGCTTCAGGGCGCGCAGGGCTGGGTGGAGATGGACCCGGCGTTCGGCTACAACGGATTGCGCATGCGGCACGGTACATTGCTGGACGGCAAGAGCGCGACCACCGAAGTGCAGATCGATCCGCAGAATCAGTTCGCGCGCGAGATCGATCACATGTCCGTGTGCGTGAAAGATGACATCGTGCCGCACACACCGGGCGAAGAAGGCTTGCAGGATCAGCGCATCATCGAGGCGATCTACGAATCTGCTCGCACCGGCCGCGCAATCAAGCTCGCTGCACCCGCCGCCCCGACACGCGGCCCTGATCCGCAGATGGAAGAGTTCTGAGAAGTTCTGCAGTTCACCCGAACGTCCGCTGCGTACGATCGGCCACTTTTCCGGGCGTACGGAAATCAGCCCATCGAACCGAGGGAAACCGCGATGGCTTCATCCCGCAAAACTGCAGCTACTACGCCACTTGAGCGCTATCGCAAAAAGCGCGACTTCGGCGCCACGCCTGAGCCGCCTGGATCTAAGGCGAGTATGGCAAACGGAACGCCGACTCAGGGCAGCAGCTTTGTTGTGCAGAAGCATTGGGCCAGTCGCCTCCACTATGACTTCCGGCTCGAACACAAGGGCGCGCTGCTCTCGTGGGCCGTTCCCAAAGGGCCGTGCTACGACCCGGCCAAGAAGCAGATGGCGGTGCACGTTGAAGACCACCCTATCGATTACGCTAGCTTCGAGGGCACCATCCCTCCCAAACAATATGGCGCAGGCACGGTCATTGTGTGGGACCGTGGAACGTGGGAGCCGGTCGGAGATGCAGACAAGAGTATGGATGCAGGAAAACTGATTTTTCGACTGCACGGGGAAAAGCTCGCCGGCTTGTGGGAGCTGGTGCGGATATCAAAGCCGGGAGACAAGGCCGACCAGTGGATGATGTTCAAGAAGCGCGATGAGTGGGCGCGTCCGCTCGCCGAATACGACGTCATCAAGGCACTCCCCGACAGCGTCATTGCCAATCCCCTTGGACTTGTCGAAGAACGCGAGCCTCGCTCCCCTCGGAATCGGCACGTCGCGGCCCCCAAGGTTGACTTGTCAGCTGCAGTGGCGGCGTCGCTGCCTGCTAAGCTTGAACCCCAACTTGCGACGCTAGCGCCTTCGCTGCCAGCAGGCGGTGACTGGATAGTTGAATCCAAGCTAGACGGTTACCGACTGCTAGCTCGCATCGACAAGAAGCGAGTGAGACTGTTCACACGCAACGGGCACGACTGGACATCCCGATTCCCATTGCTGGTCGCTGAGCTCAAGGATCTGCCGCTCTTGAGTGCATGGTTGGATGGTGAGATTGTCGTGCTGAAAGACGGTCTCCCCAGTTTCTCAGCTCTTCAAAACGCGGTTGATGGGCAATCGAACAAGGACATCGTCTACTTCCTTTTCGACGTGATATTCCTCGACGGCAAAGACCTCCGAAAGGTGCCGCTGTGGTCAAGACGTGCGTTACTAGCGCCGATTGTTGGAAATTCAGGAGAACGGCTGCTGTACAGCCAGGACTTTGACGCTCCGGCGGCGCAGATATTCGAAGCGGCGACAGGATTGGGTTTGGAAGGGCTCATGCTTAAGCGGCGCGATGCACCGTATGAGTCGGGGCGTACGCAAACTTGGTTGAAGGCGAAAGCACGGCTGCGACAGGAGTTGGTTATTTGTGGCATGACCGCGCGCGGCGGCAATGAGGGAGAAGTGGGCAGCTTATTAGTCGGCTATTACGTTGGCAGCAAGCTTCATGATGCCGGGAGTGTCGGCACTGGTTGGGATTCGAAGACTGCACGCGGCCTCTGGAAGCAACTCACACCTCTTGAGGTCGACGCAACGCCGTTTGACACGCCACTCAAGAAGCCAGGCAGATGGTCAAAGCGAGCGGTCGGGAGCGAGAGATGGGTAAAGCCTGTGCTAGTGGCAGAGGTGGAATTCACTGAGTGGACCGCCGATGAAGTAATTCGGCAAGCGTCCTTCATAGGTTTGCGCCTCGACAAGGACGCTCGTGGCGTAGTTCGCGAAGGCGTGACGACCCGGGCCCCTGAGTCTCTTCCCCAAATGAAGATAACGCATCCCGAGCGCGTGATTGACGCGTCAGCGTTGGTGACGAAAGCCGACCTTGTTCGCTTCTACGCCAGCGTCGCTGAGAGGATGCTGCCTCACCTCAAAGACCGGCCCGTTGCCCTCGTGCGCGCGCCTGAAGGCGTAGCCGGTAATCTCTTTTTCCAGAAGCACGCCGAGCGCACAGCAATGCCCGGGCTGAAAGCGCACGACCGCGATTTGTGGCCAAACCATCCGCCGTTGCTAACGGTCGACACAGCGGACGCTCTGTTATCCGCGGCGCAGATGAACACTATCGAATTCCATACATGGAACTCGGTCGTGCGCCGGCTCGAAGCGCCAGACAGGGTCATCTTCGACCTCGACCCCGGCGAGGGCGTCAAATGGGCTCACGTTCAGGAAGCGGCTTTACTCGTCCGCTTGCTACTGTCGGAGTTGGGCTTGCAAGCGTGGTTGAAAACGAGCGGTGGCAAGGGCTTGCACATAGTCGTGCCGCTAAATCCTCGATTGGACTATGTCAAAGTAAAGGCGTTCTCGAAATCGTTCGGTGCGCATCTCGCAAAGACGATTCCCGAGCGCTTCTCGGCGGTCTCTGGTCCATCGAATCGGGTGGGAAAAATCTATGTTGACTACCTTCGCAATGGGAAGGGGCAAACGACCGCCGCCGCATTTTCAGCTCGAGCCCGGCCGGGGATGGGCGTCTCAATGCCAATTGCTTGGGAACAACTTGCTGACCTCAAGAGCGGTTCGCAGTGGACCGTACAGACCGCTCGTGAGTATTTGAGCTTCCAGGCAAGCGACCCTTGGGGCGATTACTGGACGACGACGCAATCCCTGACCTCCGCAACGAAGCGATTGCCGTAGACTGCCGGTCCGCCCGGTCATTCGTGCTCGATGAGCTTCAGTCGTCGACGCGGAACCCAACTTTCAAGGTCACTTGCCGGTGCGCAATCTTGCCGCCTTCCGTATGGCCCCTGGTTTCTGTCACCTGAAACCATTCAATGTTGCTCACTGAGCTGGACGCCTTTTGGAGCGCAACCTCGACAGCTTTATCGGAAGATTCAGGTGAAGAACCCGTGATTTCGAGAAGTTTGTAAACATGGTCAGACATACGAGCTCCCAAGACAATATGTGTCTTCAGTTGTAGATGGGTGGTGGTGAATTCGATGTGAACCTGGGCTCTCGAGCTCCGACGCGCGTCTCCGGCGATGGGGCCGAGAGCTTCCGCGGAGCTAGCTTCGCGCTTCCGTTCCCTTCAATTCATCGTGTCTGTGAGCATGCGTCGCAGCGTATTTCAGTTCAA
This sequence comes from Caballeronia pedi, assembly GCF_001544915.2. Classification (GTDB taxonomy): domain Bacteria; phylum Pseudomonadota; class Gammaproteobacteria; order Burkholderiales; family Burkholderiaceae; genus Caballeronia; species Caballeronia pedi. Next base: position 46,270 of record NZ_FCOE02000047.1, read on the forward strand.
AGTGCGCTCCTTTGCCGCTGCGTGCCGGTGGAAAGTGTTCGCCTTCTACGCAGGTCACTTCGAACGTATCTTTGCCATCGTCATGGACGACAGAATAGATACCAGATACTTTCACGCGCTCGCCTGGTTTGTATGCAGTGTCGCCAGCCATAGATAGCTCCTCGAGTAGATCGTGAGGGCTAGACAGCAACTGCCATACCTTGGCGCCGGGTCGCGTGCGTGTTCGTGCAGATTGTCGACCGACATCGGTATCAGAGCGGGCGCGGTACCGCGCTCTCGCTGAAGCCAACCAAAGATGCCGCGATATCAAGCTTGAAAGGAACGTCACATGTATCAATCCGGAAATCATCGCGTCCAGACGCACATTTAATTTAGTTATCCAAGAATCAGCGAGCCTGCGGCGGGCTTTGTATTCCTGCACTCCATCGATAGACTAACCTTCTGCGCGCCCATGTCTTAGCTTTATTTAACGCGGCGAGGGAGTCGGAATAGTGCTTGCTAAGGCCTTTGTATCAGTTCCCACACGCACTTGACCCCAGCCCTGCGCGAAGGAGTGGCCATGGACATATCACCATTCCCAACCATCACGTCGATGATCCGGATGGATCACACGCACGTGATGGCGGCCTTTCATCGTTACCATGCAGACACATCGTGGCCAAGAAAGCGCGCCATCGTCGAGCTCGTTTGCACCGCGTTGCAAATACACGCGCAACTCGAAGAAGAACTTTTCTATCCCGCGCTCAGCGAGGCAATGGCCGGAGACGAACGCCTCACGAAGAGCAGGCCTGAGCACGAAAAGATGCGCGAGGACATCGCGAAACTGCGTTCGATGGGTCCGGAGCATGCCGCATATGACGCCCTTTTCATGCAGCTCATGCGTGAAGTCATGCATCACGTCGCAGACGAGGAGACGGTGCTGCTTCCAACGGCTGAACGTGCGCTCGCATCGCAGTTGTCCGACCTCGGCATGCGGATGACGAAGCGCCGCATCCAGCTCGTCGCGCAAAACCGGCCCACCGCAATCGCCGCGAACACTGTTGGCACCTTTCCACTCGCATCGTTGACATTAGTGTCGATCGGCGCGTTCGCGCTCGCACGCTGTTTGCGGGCCGGTTCCGCGCACCGCGCACGTGACGACGCTTGAGGTTCACGTGGCGCGCAATTCATTACGATATGAACAGGGATCGACTTCGCGCCTCGCACCTTACTCTCCTTGTCGTAATGTCATAACGTCAGCAGCGGATCGCACGCTGGGCAATTACCGGCAATGCATCCGTTAGGGGTCGCAGGGCCGGAGGCGCAGACTTCCGACACGTCGCTCGAAGCGATCGTCGGCGATGATCGGGGGTGAGACACTGCGTCGTTCGCCTCTCCAGCTTCGTGCATTGTGGCGCCGGAAAGGCGGTCAACTCCGTCTCTTCGTGAGATCGTGATGCGGGCCCTTCTTGAACATATAGAGGCTCGCGGCCGCCGCTGCGAACGCGAAGCGGCTCGGATTTGCCTTCACTGCATCAAATATCTTTACGATCACTGGCGAGATACCGCAGCAGGACGTAGGCGAGAACTAGGAAGACGGGAAGACGACGGTCGTTGCGGGATGACTGATCGATCGTTCCCAAGTCGAAGATTGCGATTCATCTGGCCCTTCCGTTTGCGCGAGTGCTTTGATCGTCTAGCCGTTCATAGCAGTACGCGCGCCAGAACGCATTATCCCTTCGGCAGGCCTCACGATGACGCGGCGCGGCTTCGTTTCAGATACCGCGCGATGAACGTGCGCGTGTCATCGTCAGCGAAACGCACAGCCACGCTTTCGCCGCTGACCATTTCTACAATACCTTCACCATAGCGACGCACGAGGACGCGCTCGCCCCGCTCGAATGCGGGCTTCGTCCGCTTAGGCTTCGTCTCTTCTTTCTTTCGCGCCTGTTCGACGAGCTCGCGCGGACTCTCGATCACTTCCGGTGGATGTAGGCAGTTGTCGCATACGCCACATGTCTTTCCGCCGAGTTTATCATCGGGCGGGGCGTAACGCTCATCCGACGTCGAGTCCGTATTGTGCGCGAAGTAATCGAGCAGAATGCGCCAGCGACACTGTGCGCTTTGCGCAAAACTGATCATGCATTCCAGCACGGCGCGGTCTCGCTCCGCGCGCGCAACATAGGCGTGGGATGCATCGCCTAATTTTGCGTCGGCCTTGCTGCCGTCCTCATCGATCAATTTCGTGCCGCCGTGACGCGTGCGTCGCGTCATTCCGATGTCGTGAAGCAAGGTTGCCGCGACGCGCAGCTTGTTCGCGCCCACGTCGGGCAATGCTTGACGCAGGCGCTCGAGCGGTTTCTCAAGCGTCTTGTTGCTTGTTTCGTTCGCCAGTTCGCGCACCGTCCGCGCAACGCGTGCGATGGTCTGCGCACTCGGATAGCGGCCGCTCAAGAAGAACTGCTGCACCTGCTTGTCCTTCAGTTCGAACAGCAGCGCGCAGCGGGCCGGCTCGCCGTCGCGTCCCCCACGGCCTGCTTCCTGATAGTACGCATCGAGACTGCCCGGCATCTGCGCATGGATCACGAAGCGGATATCGGATTTGTCGATGCCCATGCCGAACGCATTGGTCGCGACCATCACACGCGCACGGTCTTCCATGAAGGCGTCCTGGGACGCGGACCGCACGCTCGCCGCGAGCTTGCCGTGATAGCGCTCGGCTGCAACGCCCGCTTCGACCAGGGCCGCATGAAGCGCCTCGCATTCCGCGACGGTCGCACAATATATGATGCCGCTGCCCTTCTCGTTGCTTGCGAGCTCCACGACACGCTCGCGCTTGTCCCCCGGGTTCGTCATTTGTTCGACGGCAAAACGCAGATTGTTGCGATAGACGCCCGTATGAATGACATTGGCCTGCCGCATCTGAAGCTCGCGCATGATATCTGTCATGACCGCAGGCGTCGCCGTTGCGGTCAGTGCGAGTATCGGCGGGCGACCGAATAACTCTATCGCCTGAATCAGTTCGACATACGCGGGACGAAAATCGTGTCCCCACTGCGAGATGCAGTGCGCCTCATCGATGACTACGAGCGCGATCTCGGTTACGTCCAGCGCCTTAAGTTTCGCGACGAACTCCGCATCGACTAGACGTTCCGGTGTAACGAACAGCATGCGCAATGTGTGTCTGGAGAGCGCGTCCATTGCGTCGTGCAATTCGCTTGCGGAGAGTGCGCTGTTGAGCACGGCATTTGCAATGCCGGCTTCGGTTAACTTCGTCGCTTGATCGCGCATGAGCGAAATGAGCGGCGATACGATGATCGTCAAGCCTTCGAATTGCAGCGCGGGCAGTTGGTAACACAGCGACTTGCCCGCACCGGTTGGCATCACCGCCAAGGTATCGTGCCCGTCCATCACGCTGCGGATCACGTCTTCCTGCCCTCCTCGCAGATTCGGAAAACCGAAGACGCGGCGCAGCGCAGTTTCCAGTTCTCGGTCGAGCGGCTTGCGCGTGGGCATCATAGTCGAATGCATATGAGTCGATCGTTTTAGGTTGAATTGGGCTCGAGCATCAGACGACGCATTCCGCGCGCAGATAGCTAGCGGAAGTCCTATTCTTAGGATGATCAAGTTTACACGCTGGCGCCTAGTGTTTCGGGCCCCTCCGCGGCGGCATTACCGGGAGTTACGGCTTGCGCGCCCTCTGCGCTGATCGACGCTATCGCCTGCTCCCAGAACTCTTCCGCGCGCCCCCCCGGAGAGCCTTCTCGCTCCCAGATCTCATAGGCACGACGACGAATGCGGTCTTGCTCTTTCTGTTCATCCATCACTCTCTCCCTGTAATGCGGCAACGTTGCCGCCGAATCGGCGCTTGCACCCGATGACGCAACCAGCGTGCCGCGTGCATAAAGTGTGCTTGTCTTTCCGGAAGAAGATTTCGGGACCTAAGCGGTGCGCTTAGCCGCGCTCTTGTCTTGTGCTGTTGCGAGCCGCCTTGCGATTTCAGCAGCCGCGTCGACATCGTCCGTCGGGTCTACGGGCCCGCTTTCCGAAGCAAGCTTCCAATAGGCAGCGGCAAGCTTGCGCAACTCCTCCTCGGTCGCGTCTTCGATGCCGATCAACTGATTGCTCGCCCGACGATACGATGCCAGCAACTCGTTGAGCTTTAAATGAAGCGCGATGCTGTCCTTGTTCGCGCTCTGCTGAATGAGGAATACCATCAGGAACGTGACGATCGTCGTGCCCGTGTTGATGACCAATTGCCAGGCCTCTGAAAAGCGGAATATCGGCGCGCAGATATCTCGACTGAGATCACTGCAAGGCCGAATGCGACAGGCGAGCCTGCCCATCGAGTGACGGCGCTCGCAGACGCGTCGAACGCCCGTGCGAAGGGATGCGCTTCGGGGTATTCCGGACTCGACGACGCGGGCACGGTGTCCATCGGCTCTGCAACGGGCAGTGCGTTTCGTTGAATCATATTCGCAATCTTGAAAGTAGGTCGAGCCGCGAATTTGTCGACTGCACCTTTCCAAGGGACGTACGGGAACACCGATCCCCCAAGGCGACGAACTTGAGCGTCGTCCGATCTGATTCCCCGGTCGCTGCATAGCGTGGGCGATGGGCGTCACCGCCCTCGTGGGCGGCAGCGCCCATCCTCCGTGCGGATCATTGCCCCGCGTGCGACGTCCCGACGACGACCTTGCTATATACGCCGGAGCGTGCCAACCCGACTCGCGTGCGGATAGCGCGAACAGGGAACGCGTTTTTTTCAAGCTCTGCGCGCCAAGACGCTTGGCTACGCAGAAACAGAAAAAGGGCAGGCCCGCAACTTGCTAAAGGTCTCGTAGCCATTATTCAAACAGAGACCGCGATGCCTATGACGCCAACACAAGCTGCGACCGGCACTTCCCGGCCGGCGCAAACTGAAGACGCCATCGAATTGCTGAGGAACGATCATCGCGCCGTTCAGAAGCTGTTCAGTGCGTTCGAGAAAGCGAAGGACGACGACTTCGATGCGAAGTCCACACTCGTGCGACGTGCGTGCGAAGAACTCACCGTCCATGCGATGATCGAGGAGGAGCTACTATATCCGGCCGCGCAGGTAGCGCTGGACGAAGACGATCGGCCCGATGTCGAAGAAGCGTATGTCGAACACTATCTTGTGAAGGTGCTGATCGACAAGTTCACGACACTAAGAGCGGGCGAGCCCGGTTTCGACGCGACCTTCAAGGTAATGAGCGAGATGGTTCAACACCACATCGAAGAGGAAGAGTCGGATCTCTTCCCTAAGCTTCGAAAGTCCGGCGCGGATCTGAACGCGCTCGGCAAGGAACTGATGCAGCGCAAGGAAGAACTAGAAGCGAAGATCCCGAAGGATGCAGGCGATAACACGATGCGCCTGCGTTGATCCATATTTCGCCTTGCGTCACCCTCGGAGCGCGTCGAACACTTTGGCGAACGCCCGGTGTGTTGACGCGCTCCATTTGCGCCAGCCACTCTCTGACCCGTGCGCCGAAATAAAAAAATAGCGACGCTGACGAGCGAGCCTAGTCAACTCGGCGCTCGGCGTGGAACCCAGGGCTCGCGATGCGTCCCCGGAGCGCGCGTCACGCCAACGGTTCATCGGCGAGATGCGCGCCAATCAGCTCCGCGCGTGATTCCGTCATGGGTGCGAGCATCGCGCCCTGAGCATCGGCATGCTTCATTGCGCGGCCATCCTTGATGGCATCCATATCGCGTTGCAGTTCCTGGCGCAGCATTTGAAACGGTTGCGCCGGCTTACGCGACGTCATCACGAGAACCGTGATGATCGCGACGGCGAACCATGCGCCCGCCACGCACTGGGCCGACAGCACGAGATACGGCGGGCGGGCCGCAGTCACGATCACAGCTATCGAGACGAATGAGGTCGTGAACAGTGCGCGGATCGTCAATCGGCAAACTTGAGTTAATTTTGACGTAACCGAGCTCACCTATCTTCAAATTTAGTCCGTGCTTATTCTCCCGCTAACGTCACTGTCGATGATCGTCGCACAATGAACTCGTCGGCTCAGCGGGCTGTGTTTAGTTGCGTTCATTCTAAAGCTCAGGTCGCGCGAGATCGCCGTCGACAATCGCAAGGCCGCGCTGCTGCGCCGCGGCTACGGCGCCCGTACTCGTATTGAACGGGCCGATGGCTGAGGCGCCATCAAACGGATATAACAGCCGGCCGTCAGTTTTGCGCACCACCTTTAAGGTTCCGTAGAAGCCAGCCGACGCCGATCCCCGATAAGAGGCATATATTTGGAAGTCCCCTTGAGAGTGACCAGGCTTCGCAGGCACAGATTTCGACGAGAACAAAACGAGCCTAGGACGTCTACCGATTGCACTCATCATGACACCTCGCGCTTCAGATTGCTCCTGTGCAGCAAATGCCGGTCCTCATGAGCTATCAGCGGGCCAGTTGGTCGAAGCTTAGAGTAACGAAATCCGTCCAGTAAAGCATCGTTCGGGCGCGATATGGCGCCCCGGTCTACGTCTCTCTACGACTGCGGCTGCACAGCCACGCTTCCAAAGTGCAACTCAGCAAGCTCGTCACGCAGATCGCTGTGGTTCGGGACGTCGAACGGGAAGCCCACATCGAGCCCTAATGTCCGTTACACGCCCCTTTGAACTGCTTCAACAACACTGACCGGGGCGACTGAATGTATGAACATCGCGCCGTCCGCGCTTGCCCGGCTCGCTGCTACCCAACCCGGCGTGCCCCCACACTTTGCGTGCCGAAGCGATCTGTTGCGCGGGCGCCCCCTTGGTGGTCGGTTACGGGCGCCGCTCCCCTCTGCGGTGGCCTACATCGACCCCGAGCAACTAGGCAGCCGCTCTACCGGCGGCGCACGTTATGGCGATCAGTTGCGGCTCGTGGTTCTCCTCGCCAGTCTCATGTGCATGCCGCTGCAAAGGGTACGTCGCGGGTAGGCGTCGTCACGGGGCGTGATTTGACGCAGATCTGCCGCGAGCGCTATAGCCGGTACTTGCCGTCCCTTTTGTGCGTGGCGTGCAGAACCAGCAATCATTGCGTGCGATGTGGCGGAGTATTCGGCAGCGCCGTCGCCCTGCAAATGCTGTTCGGCGTCTCGCCTATGACAGGCGTGCTCTGTTCGACGGTTGGCACTCTTGCCATGCACGCGCTTCGGAGCCCTGGCAGACGACCTCTGCAGGGCACGAGCGCGGCGCACATCGCATTCGTGGGTTTCTGCTTCGTCGTGAGGCTGGCGCCTGCGCATCCCGTCTGGGTAGGTGCGTTGCGCGGCCTCGCTCGCAGCCTGTCTTGCTGCGAGATGCAGGCATGCTGTGGCTTGCCACCGGCCCCCTCGACGCGAAGGTAATGCGCACAACTTTTATCTACACTCAGCGGGTCAAGGAGCACGCGCCGATTATGATCACAGCGTGATAGGCCGCGCGCTTAAGGGCGAGTATATCGATACCTTCGCGTCGATGGGCCTTGCGTTTATCGTCAACGCGTCCCTGCTCGTGGACGCCGCGGCGCTATTTCACGTGAGCAGATCTCGCCGATGCGCATCGTCTGATCGCCCCTCTCTTCGGCAGCCACTGGGCCGCCATCGTGTCTGCATTGGCCCTGCTTGCCCGTAGCCTGGATGCGACCGTCACCGGCACGCCTGCCCGAGCAACTTTGACACGAGCGCGCGGGGCCGTGGGCGCCGCGCGGCGGCGTTATCTATGCATCACCAAAGTTGGCGAATTGCATGACTCTGACCAATTGCAAGCGCCCTCCTTCACTAACCCTCCAGGAGCCGACGACTCAGCTTCCGGTAACGTTGACAGCGACGATTTCGTATCCGGGATCGGTGTGTGTACTCGCTGCTTTTTCCGCTTCCTCATACGAGGGAAAGGATGTGGCTTCTTCGACAGCAGGTGCCAACCCCATGTCGCCGTCCTCGGCGGTGCAGAGGAACTGCGCGCCGGACTTCACAACGTAGACGGTCGTCATATTTTTCTCCATGGTGCAGTAGAACTCCCAATCTAGCAGGCAGGAAGAAATGCACGCGGCTCCCTGGTCCGTTTCTGTCATGTTGCCGCCGTAGGCGTTCCCGCCTCGATTGTCGGTGCATCGCTTCTGCACGCAGCCTTACATATAAGCGCGACATGTCGTTCTTGCAATGTGCAGATCAGCAAAACCCATCCAAAGTTCTCTCTAATCAGCCGCGTTAGAGCCAGCAACCCATGCGCTTCAACAGATCCGGATGACTCGCGCGAGTTCCGTTGCGGTAACGGGCTTGCGAAGTTAACCGTCGAATTGACGTGATGATTCCATGTCGAATCCACGCGTACCAGTCACGGCGACGATGCAGGCTTCCGTGGATGCGCCCGCGCAGCGAACGAATTCGGAAAGCTTGCGTCCGTCGATATCGGGCAGGCCGATATCCATTAAAACGGAGTCGTAGCGCGTCTGGCCCGTCATGCGCAGCGCCTCGCCGCCGGGACACGCGACGTCCGCGTGATGGCCGAGCGACGCGGACAGTTCGGCAAATGCCGTTGCGACCTTTTCATCATCTTCGACGGATCCGGGTACCGGGTTGTGCGACGGTCGAAATGCAGTTGCATGTATGGCTGTTCGCCAAACGCGTCCTCTCGACGCAGCATCCGTCGCGCCGAAGTCGCTCAGTAACGTCTTCCCGCGTGATGTCGACGCGCGCCCTTCGTGAACACGAAGAGCGTCGCGCCTGCCGCCGCGATAGCGAATCGGCTCGGATTCGCTCTCACTGCATCGAATATCTTCGCCATTACTGGCAACCCATCCGGCGTAACCCGTTGGCTGCTTCGCATCGCGCTCGCGCCCACGATCACTTGCGCGGCGACAGGCGCGGTTTGCACATGCGTGCTCGGGGCGACGCTCATCGGCGCTGCATGAGGCTCGTGCGCCTCGCGCGATTCGTCTGGCTTACCTTCGCGCGCCTCGACTCTCGTCGCAGCGGCTTCAGCGCCGAGCAGCATGACGGCCGCCGCAAAATACAGCCACATCAGCAGCACGGCGAGCGAGCCGGCCGCGCCGAACGCGTTAGCTGTCCCGGCGTGTGTGAGATACAACGCGAAGAGCTTCTTGCCGACCGAAAACAGCACTGCGGAAATCACGCCGCCGACGAGCGCGTCGCGCCAAGGTACGTGACCATCCGGCAGATACTTCAACAGCGCCGCAAATGCGCAAGAAAGGATGGCGAGCCCGAGCACGAATTG
>NZ_FCOE02000049.1 GCF_001544915.2 Caballeronia pedi
TTGTCGAAGTCAAAGCAGCCAGCGAAGTGAGCGCCGCCTGTGTATTCAGCACATCGACGTTCGAATTCACCTTCGTGAACGCTGTGCGCGTGCTATCGCCATCAACTGCCGTCGGCGGGGTGCCGAGGTTGACTTTCTGAAGTCCGCTCATCGCTCAGATCATTCCTGTAGGAGTTTGAAAAAGCCGCCCCTGATCTCTCAGGAGCGGCCTAGTGCTCACCGCGCCGCTCTTCCCTGCGTCCGTGTGCTCTGTGAGGTTTTGCTAAGGATGGCGGGCACTCTCACAGTAATCCCAGCGCGTTCGGGCCGATTGCTCGGGCGAGTCCCAGGTGCGCCATCCCCTGAGCAACCTTTAACCAGCCGTCGCGAACTCGCCGTAGATGATGCCGGCCGGACGCGTCACCGACATTTGCAGGCGTCGTTCGACGAGCAGCGTGATGGCGTTCTTGATGAACTGATCATTCACGTAGCCGAGCTGCAGGCTGGCGTCTTCGCGATCCCAGATCACCGCGCTGTTCGGGAAGTCGGCGACGATGAAATCGCCTTCCGCGATCGCTTCAGTGACGACCGGCGCCATACCCCAGATCGGGCTGTTCGGAGCCACGAGGAAGCGGCCCTCGTCGTCGCGCAGCAGGTCGATGGTTTCTGCGTCGGTCGGGTTGATGATCAGCGCGGTTGGGATGAAAAACGCTTTCTGCAACTGCGTCTTCGCACGGCGCAGGTAATCGAGCGGCGTCGTCTTGCCCAGACCGGTGCCGACGAACGCCGTGTGATTGCCGGGCAGCAGCAAGCCGCCGATGTCGCCTTCCGCGCCGTCACCGTTCAGCAGTTGGTTTTCCGTGGCGAGGTCGAGGCCGTAGCGCAGACGCTGCTCGATGTAGGCCTGCAGGCCGTTCTGATCGTCGAGCACCTGCTTCGATGCCGTCACGAAGTGGGCAATCGTCGCGATCGTTGCCGACTTGCTTTCGAACTTGATGTCCGATTCGGCCTTCGTGTCGAGCTGCTTTTTCTGCGCGGCCGCGTTGTTCGTGAACGTCGTTTCACGGAGCCACTGGACAGCGCCGGTCGTAACGGGCGTCGACGGAATCAGAGACTCGATCGTCAGACGGCGCACCAAAGGCGCTTGGATACCCGGAACCGTCTGCGCGAATGGCGTGATGTTCGGGGTCGTGCCATCCGATACGACAGACTTCAGTTCGAGCGGCATCTTCCCGGTCGTGGGCGTCGTGCCCTTCAGGAACATCGCCAGTTCGTTCGTGCCTTTGATCTGCGATGCAATCGACTTCGTGTCGACGATGCCCGGCGCGCCGCCCGCGCCGCGTCGTGCTGCCTTCTGCTCCAACTCAGTCAGACGCGATTGGAACTCTTGCTGTTTCGCGCCTACCTCTTCGCCGATGCGCTTCAGTTCCGCCGTGACTTGTGCTGCGACGTCCGGCGTGTTCGTGCCGCCGTCGCCATTGCCGCCACCATTGCCGTTCTTACGGCCCATCTCACGCGATTGCGTAACCGTCTTCATTACTGATTCTCCTTAGCTCGATTCGTGCGTGCGCACGGTGAATTGTTTGATGCCGGCTTCTTCAAGCCATGCGGCGATGCGCTCCAGATCGGCAAACAGGGCGTCGATCTCGTCCGCAGTGACGACGACTTCCCCATTGATGACGACTCGCCAGCGGCGGTATTGCTCGACGCGCTGAACGACTACAACCGTCGTGGCGGCCTGTTCGGGCGTGAAGGTTTGAAGGTCTTTGCGTCGCACGGCGCGCGCTCCTATTTTGGTGATTGGCAAAGTTGCAAACTTCACAACTTGCAACCTTTATAAGCGTGGAGCGCGCCGCCGAAAAGCAGGAAATGAGGACTGCTACTAGATGCGACGAATTTAGACAGGCGGGCGTTGCCTATCCGCGCGCGTGTCGTGTAAGAAAATTGCGAGGCGGCAGGAGCTAAGCCGGAATTCCTGCTTTGGTCTAACTACGGGATTTCTCCGTATTTGATGGCAGCGTGGGCGGGCGTAGTTGCCCCGAGAACACACGCATAATCGCTTCTCCTGCCTCCGCCGCGCGCGCCGCCTTGCCGTCCATCCACCGTTCTGCTGCGGCGATGTCTGCATGCATCGTCCGAACGCTGAAATATGCGGTCACCGTCATCGGTATGTGGTCTCGCGCGATAGCGTTCCACACATGTTCCCGGTCGCGCACGGCAAACACTAGCCCCTCTCTCAGCATGCCGCGCAGCGTGCGCGCGACGCTTTGAGCGCTTCCGCCTATCTCCTGCGCGATGGTCGTCGCCGAGTAGGGAGCAGGACCGTATTCGGAGAACTGCCATTCGTCATGCGACTCCAGCATTGCGAGGATGGCCCGCTTTCGTTTCGTGTCTCTCATGAAAAGTTGGATTGCTGGAATTCCAGTAATCTCCCTCCTTAATGTATCGCTCCGCAGCAGTACGTTATGAGCCTCGATCTCTGCGAATTTGCAGAGTTCCTACCGAAGATTGCACTCTCTCTACCGTGAAATCTTCGGCAAACCGCTTCAAAGGGACGGACCGCAAACCCGCGTAGGTACGGAAGATTTCACGGCATCCCGAAGATTTCACGTAAAAGAGAGTGGAATCTTCGTGAAATCTTCAGGGTAGTGAAATCTTCGGGAGCGCCCAGACCCATCCCTCCTTCATCCCAAGCTTCCGTTTTTCGACGCCTAGTTCTGCCGCCGCGCGGAAGATCGTCGGCCAACTGAAGCCGGCTTGGTCCGCGTCGCGTTTCAACTCCTTCGCGCTGACCGGGCCATCGTCGAGCAGGCCGGAGAGGAAATCGCGCGCTTCTTCACGCGGACCTCGCTCTTCGTCCGACTGCTCGACATCGCCCAGGATCTCGCGCGCCGTGCCCTCGATGAGCTCACCCCACACAACCCGGCTGGCCTGGATGCCTTGCGCGTCTGCCTGCTCGATCGAATAGCTGACGCCGCCTTCGTCAGGAGCGATGTTCGACTTCGCCCGGGCGAGAATGCGCCGCTCTGCCGCTTCATCCTTGCCGGCGACGAGAACCATGCGGGCGAGGGCGACGAACGCGCCAGAGCCGATGACGCGCTCCGCCGGCGACGTTCCCTTCGTGCCCTTCGCAAAATGGCTGATGCCGAGCACCGTGCAGCGATAGGCCGATGCCATGTCGACGAGCGCTTGCAGGTCGCGCCGCACGTCGTTCGCCCGGTGCGCATCCTTCGCGATCGCAGAGACGATCGGGTCGATAACGAGCATTGCCGCGCCGCCGAGCCCGGCCAAGCGCTCGCCGAGTAGCGGAATGTCCGCGGCCGGGTCGAAGGGAAGAATCGCGCCGTGCTCGTCCGTGCGGCCGGTGATGAGGTAGACGCGGCTCAGATCCGCTCCGGCCGCCATCAGCCGAGGGATGATCGTATCGGCGGGGTTGTCTTCGCCGCTCCAGATCAGCACATTGCCCGCCTCGCCGCATTTCGTGCCGTCGGGCCACTCGCCGCCCGTCGTGATGGTTGCCGTCAACGCGAGCGCGAGCGTCGTCTTGCCGGTTCCCGGCGAGCCCGCCAGCAGCGTCAGCTTGCCTTCCGGGATCCAGTCCGGCCACAGCCAGCGGATGGCCTCAGGCTTGATGCCGGTCGCACGAGTGAGCAGGGCGGTCGGTGCGGACGGCTGCGATGCTCCGCCCTTGTTAAAGAACGCCGCGCGCGCCGCCGCGGTCTGCTTTCGCTCGCGCGCCGCACGCAGTTCATCCTCGGTTAGGCCGATGTCTTCGAGATAATCGCTCACAGACGGCCCTCCTGCAGCTCGCGCCGAACCCAGATCTTCGCGGCCGTCACGATGTTTTCCGTTACCCACTCGCCGTGGAGTTTCCATGCCCGCTCGCCCATTCGCTTTCTGCAGATTTTGATTTCGCGCTCGATCTGGTGATTGACGCGGTCTTTGATGGCTTGGACTTCGCTCACGATGCCTCCCGCGCGACGAGGCGCAACACGCCGGCGAAACGCTCGGTATGCGCGTTGTAGTTGGAACAAGATTCTTCGAAATCAGCGGCGAGGCGATCGGCGTTGTTGCGACCGAGTTGCGCAAGGCGATGCGCAAGGGAATGTCCCCCCGTCGCAGCGATGATCGCGTCGAAGATCGTGCAGAGGCTGGCGAACTCTTCCGCCGCGGAGGCCATTTCCCCGGAAGCACGATCGATCAGCGAAACAAGTTCCTTCGAATCGATGTTCTTAGCCATGACGCACCTCCGCACGGATCATTTGAGCGAGGTCGAGCAGGGCATCGGCGCAGCAGTCGAGCGCATCGAACACGGTCGGCGCAAGCGCGGCGTCGCGCAGCGCGCGATTGATGATTTCGAGGTTCAGGAAGGCAGCAGCTTGGGCTGCTACTTGGGATTCGGGTAGCTCAGAACGAGCAGGGGCATTAGCACGCATGGCGGCTCCTATCGATGTGTGAGGAGACCTGCCGTCCACTGCTAAATGGGGTGGGCAGGCCGTTGGCCGGGTTAGCAGACAGGCTCGATAGGAAACCTGCGCATCCGAAGATGCCCCAGCCAAGGCCCGCCCATAGAAAGAGGCGCGCAGAGGCGAACGGACGTAAAAAAACCGCACAGCGGCGGTTGTCCGCCCATCGAGTTTCCGGCTGCTAAACCGGCGGCCTGTTGTCTCAGGCACGCTTGAATCATATCGTTTCGCGTAAACCCGTTGCAAGTGTTTTTTTGCGATCACGACATCTCCTTCGGATCGAACGAGCGCGCCGCCAGGTCGATGCCCTGAATCAGTCCGGCCGCCAATGCCGGGCGGACCGTGATGCCCTTGCCGCTGGGTCGATACTCGCCGCCGTCCGCCAGATACCACACGCGGATGTCGATGTACGTGCGACCGCGGTACTCCTTCACGTACACGCGCAAGCGTTCGCTGTCGCTCTTTTGAATGTCGAGGAACTGCACGCCTTGCGCATCGGTGGCGCTATCATTGCGGGCAGCATGAGAACCGTTCTGGCTGGCCTTTGGGTCGGCCATTTTTTTGTCTGTCATGCGGGCTCTCCCAGCAGCACCGTGCGCAGCTCGCCGACGTTCCAGAGAGCGTGGCCGCCGATCGTACGGGGTTTCGGGAGTTCGCCGCGCTTGGAGCGGCTCCAGACCGTCGAGATGCTGCAGGAGCAGAGAGCAGCGACTGTTTGAACGCGTACGCCTGCCGCGTCGGGCAGGCTGTCGAAATTGCGAACTTCGGTGTTGATGGTCATCGTATCGACTCGAAAACGTGCGGGATTGCACGGGTCGAGACGAACGTTATGCCTCAGCTAACCGCCTGACGACTTGCGTGCCGGCGGACTGCGGGCTGCGCCAGCAAACAGATCAGTCAGCCGGCAAAATGCTCGATGTGCCGGCAAGTATCTGCTTTTCTCTTTCCCAGTCACGGCACCAGTCTTCGATCGTTTTCTGACTTTCGAGGTGTTCTACTTTCGCTAGCATGTCTCGAGCAAATCCAGCTTTCCCCTTTTTGTAGTGCGTTTTGCCATCCTGCCAATCATCCCAACACTGCTTGATGAAGGACTTTTCTGCCTGCTTCGGATCTTTCGCCAACTTGCCCAGAGCGCCTTTGCGCGACACGTCCGCGTGCAACCGCTGTTGCGGCACGGTCATGTAGTAGGTCGACAAGACAATGCCGAGCCAATAGTTACTCTCCGCGACGCATTTCCATGCTTGATCCCGCCGATCCCGCAATCGGTATGTGATCGCCTCACCGATGTAGGCACATCCAATCCGTATTACAGAGAGTCGCCCCTCGGTCATCGACATGGTGTCTTGATTTGCAAGGAAATCGTCTCTCAGTTGCAGTGAAGAAGGAGTTCCCGAGTCGCGCGTCGGCAAAATAAACGCGGCATAGAAGTCTTTCTCTGTGAAATTTGGAAGCTCCAATTGCACGAGCTCGTACAAGGTCTCGTTCGCGTCTCTCATCGCCTGCAACAAGACGTCCGGATTTGCTTCTTCTGTCATTGCTAGCCCCGTAGCAAAGCCCTATTCAGGAGCCGTGCCAGCCGGGTAGGGCACCCGGTTTTCGCCCCGTCGGGCTAGGCACGGCAAACTGGTCACCACGAAACTTTCGTAGTGCGCCTCACGCTTTTTTGTTCATAGGGATGACAGCGCCGGCCTCGATGACCTTGTCACAGAACGCGGCCCAGTCCTCCATCAGCCGTCGACGTTTCTGCAGCACGTCGGAGCGCCAGTAAGCCGCCTCGGTCGCATCACCCTTGATGTGTGCGAGCGCCACCTCGGCCAGCTCGCGCGGATAGTTCGTGTACTCGCTCGCCCAGTCTCGGAACGTCGATCGGAAGCCGTGCGGCGTGGCCTCCAGCCCCTGCCTGCGCATGATCGCGAGCAAAGACATATCGGACAGCGCGCGGTTCGCCCGCGGACTCGGAAACACGAGATAGACATCGTCCTGGCGCTCGATGGTCTTCAGCAGCCGCACGGCCGCCGCGGGCAGCGGCACGCGGTGCTCCTTGCGCGCCTTCATCTTTTCGGCCGGCACCGCCCAGATACCCTTTTCGAGATCGATCTCGCGCCAGTCTGCGGCCCGCGCTTCGCCAGATCGCGCAGCGGTCAGTATCGAGAACTCCAGACATCGAGCGCTGACGCCTTCGATCGTGCGCAGCGTCTTCATGAATGCGCCCATCTGCACGATCGGCAGAGCGGGGTGATTGCGCACGCGCTTGGTCTTCTTCGGGGCGCTCAGCAGCTTGTCGAGATTGCCGCGCCACGCGGCCGGGTTCACGCCTTCATCGCGGAACCCCTTCACGCGGGCATAGTCGAGAATTGCCTCGATTCGTCCGCGCAAGCGGCTCGCCGTCTCGGTCTTTGCCTGCCAGATAGGCTCGAGGATTTCGAGGACGTGAGAGCGCGTCACGTGGCGCACTTGCATCTTTCCGATGATCGGATGCGCGTATTCGGCAAGGGTGTATGTCCACTGCGCGCCGTGCTTCGAGTTGCGCCACTCGATTTCCTTCGCCGCGATGTAGCGCTCCGCAGTCTTCTCGAAGGTCATCTCCAGAGCCTGGCCGGCGCGCAGCTGACTCGCCGCTTCCTTGCGGGCCATCACGGGATCGATGCCGCGCTTGATGTCTTCGCGCTTGGCCAGCGCCGCCGTGCGCGCCTCGGCGACGCCCATGCCCTTCGACGAGTAAGCGCCTAGGCCGATCTCGCGACGCTTGCCCGCGATCGTAGCGCGCAGCACCCAGTAACCGGCGCCAGTGTCGGAGATGTTCAGATACAGACCATCGACGCCGCCGACGGCGTACTTTCCGGGCGCGGTCAGTCGGCTGACGGCAAGTGGTCCAAGTTCTTTCGCTTTCTTCGGCATCGTTGCTCGCGTTCATCCTGCGGTGCAGGGCGGATATTCGATCCATCCACCATCCCATCCACCATAAAATTTACGATTAAACGCGACGAAACGCAACGAGTCGAGATTCGTTGATGAGGGGGTATCGGGCGGAGAGGCTTATCTGGCGGGCGTTTCAGCGATTAAATGCGACGAAACGAGACGAGACAAAATAGGCGGGGTGGCGGAGGCGGTGAGATTCGAACTCACGGAAGGATCGCTCCTTCGCCGGTTTTCAAGACCGGTGCCTTAAACCGCTCGGCCACACCTCCAGCAAGGCGCGTATTGTAGCGCAACTCCTCCGCGGGCAGAAGTTCAGCCTTCCAGCGATTTCGTCGCCCTCAGCGCAGGAAAAAGGCGCATCCACAGAAGCGCGACGACAATGGTGCCAATCCCGCCGATCAGCACCGCCGGCACCGCGCCGAACAATCCCGCCGTCATCCCCGATTCGAACTCGCCGAGCTGATTCGACGTCCCGATGAACAGCGAATTGATCGCGCCGACGCGCCCGCGCATCTCATCGGGCGTCTGCAACTGCACGAGCGACATCCGCACGACCACGCTGATCACATCCGACGCCCCGAGCGCCGCGAGCGCGACCAGCGACACATAGATATTGCGCGACAACCCGAACACGATAGTCGCGACGCCGAACGCAACCACGCCGCCAAACAGCGCCGTGCCAGCACGCTGCCGCAACGGAAAATGCGCAAGCCAGATCGATCCGGCGAGCGCGCCAGCCGCAGGCGCCGCGCGCAGAATCCCGAGTCCCCACGGTCCCGTGTGCAGGATGTCGCGCGCATAGACAGGCAAGAGCGCGGTCGCGCCGCCGAGCAGCACCGCGAAGAGATCGAGCGACAGCGCGCCGAGGATCACCGGCTTGCTGCGAATGAAGCCGATGCCCGAAAACAGCGCCTGGAACGACAACGGCGCGCGCATGCGCACGGCTTCATCGATCTTGATGCCGACCACCGCGCACGCTGCCACGAAAAACGCGCCAGTCACCGCGCCGTACACCGTCAGCGCGCCGAACCCGTAGAGCACGCCGCCCATCGCGGGGCCGAGAATCTGCGCGGTCTGGTTCGCGGACGTCGACCACGCGCTCGCATGCTGCAACTGATTGCGCGCGACGAGATTGGGCAAGAGCGCCGCCATCGACGGCGATTCGAACGCGCGCGCCGCGCCCGTGACGGCGGCGATCGCGTAGATGGGCGCGACATCGTGCCAGCCGTGCCATGCGCCGAGGCAGAGCACCAGCGCGGCGATGCCCTCGATCGACTGGCACACATACGCGATCGTGCGCCTGTCGTAACGATCCGCGACGTGCCCGACGACGAGCGTCAGCACGAACATCGGCACGAACTGCGCGAGCCCGACGAGACCGAGCGCGTACGCGCTATGCGTGATCGAATAGACCTGCCATCCGATCGCGACCGACATCATCTGAAACGCCACCGACGACATCACCCGCGCGGTCCAGAACAGCGCAAACGGGCGATGCCGCATCACCGAGTCCGGCGCCATCGTCGGCGCGCTCAATTTTGCGGGTCCTTCAAGAACAGCTCCTGCAGATCGTTGAGAAAGCGCTGCCCCAGCTCGGTCGGCGCGATGCGTTCGATGTCGCGCGTGATGAGGCCGCGCTTCTCCGCTTCGACGAGCGCGGGCTCGATCGCGGACAGCGCGAGACCCGTGCGCTCGATGAACGAATGCACCGGAAAGCCTTCGACGAGCCGCAGCGTATTGAGCATGAATTCGAACGGCAGATCGCGCGGGCCGACTTCGCGTTCTTCCTGAATCGCGGTTTCGGTGGGCGAGAGCGCGTGGTCCATGTAGCTCGCCGGATGCTTGAAGCGCGCCTGCCGCAAAATCTTGGACGGAAACGACAGCTTCGTATGCGCGCCCGCGCCGATGCCGAGGTAATCGCCGAAACGCCAGTAATTGAGGTTGTGCCGGCTTTGCCGATGCGGCTTCGCATACGCCGACACTTCATAGCGCGCGTAGCCCGCATCGCGCGTGCGCTCGTGAATCCAGTCCTGCATGTCGGCGGAGGCGTCGTCGTCGGGGAGGGCGGGCGGGTACTTGGCGAAGACCGTGTTCGGCTCCATCGTCAGGTGATACAGCGACAGATGCGGCGGCGCGAACGAGATCGCCGTCTCGATGTCGTGTCTGCACTCGTCGAGCGACTGCTGCGGCAGCGCGAACATCAGATCGAGATTGAAGTTGTCGAAGTGTTGCGCGGCGATCTCGACGGCCTTGCGCGCCTGCGTCGCATCGTGAATGCGGCCGAGCGCCTTCAGATGCGCTTCGTTGAAGCTCTGAATCCCGATCGACAAGCGGTTCACGCCGCTCGCGCGGAACGACGCGAACTTCGCGGCCTCGAACGTGCCGGGGTTGGCTTCGAGCGTGATTTCGGCATCGGCATCGATGGGCAGCAGCGCGCGTGCATCGGAAAGAAGCCGGTCCAGACCTTTCGCCGACAACAGCGATGGCGTGCCGCCGCCGATGAAGATGGTATGCACCTGCCGCCCCCACACGAGCGGCAACGCGCTTTCGAGATCGGCGCGCAAGGCGTCGAGATAGCGTTCCTCGGGGAACGTATCGTCCTTCCATTCGTGCGAGTTGAAGTCGCAGTACGGACACTTGCGCACGCACCACGGGAAATGCACGTACAGCGCGAGCGGCGGCAGCGACGTCAGCCGGATGCTGCCCGGCGACGTGAAAGCCTGCACGACGTTGATGGTCTTCGGTCCGGCGCTCACGCAAGTTCCTTCAGTCGTTGCAGCAGATCACGCAGCGCGAGCGCGCGATGGCTCAGCGCATTCTTGCGCGCGGGATCGAGCTCGGCGGCGCTCGCGTTGAGTGTCGGCAGGAAGAAGTGCGGGTCGTAGCCGAAGCCGTTCGCGCCGCGCGGCGCATCGATCACTTCGCCGTGCCAGCGGCCTTCCGCGATGAGCGGCTCGGGATCGTCCGCGTGACGCACCAGCACGAGCACGCAGAAGTAATATGCACGGCGATCGGTCTCGCCGGCGAGATCGGCGACGAGGCGCGCATTGTTGGCCGCGTCGCTCTTTTCGCCGCCGTTCATCGACGCATAGCGCGCCGAATACACGCCCGGCGCGCCATTCAACGCGCGCACGCACAGGCCGGAATCGTCGGCGAGCGCGGGCAGGCCGGTGAGCGTCGAGGCGTGCCGCGCCTTCGCCAGCGCGTTCTCGACGAAAGTCGCGTGCGGCTCGGGCGCTTCGGGCACGCCGAGCTCGCCCTGCGCGATCAGTTCGATGCCCGCCGCATCCAGCAGCGACGCGAATTCGCGCAGCTTGCCCGCATTGTTCGATGCGAGCACGACGCGGCCCAACTCCGTTGCTTCAGACACCTTTGATCTCCAGCGCTTCCTTCTGCTTCAGAATCAGCGCCTTGATGCCGCTGTCGGCGAGCGCGATCAGCTCGTTCATTTCCTCGCGCGAAAACGGCGCGCCTTCCGCCGTGCCCTGCACTTCGACGAAGCCGCCCGCGCCCGTCATCACGACGTTCATGTCGGTGTCGCATTGCGAGTCTTCGTCGTAGTCGAGATCGAGTACGGGCGAGCCCTCGAAGACGCCGACCGAGATCGCCGCGACGAAGTCTTTCACCGGCGTCTTCGCGATCTTGCCCGCCGCGAGCAGTTTGCCGACCGCATCGTGCGCGGCGACGAACGCGCCCGTGATGCTCGCCGTGCGCGTGCCGCCGTCGGCCTGGATCACGTCGCAGTCGATATGCAGGGTGCGCGCGCCGAGCGCGTTGAGATCGAACACCGAACGCAGCGCGCGGCCGATCAGGCGCTGGATCTCCTGCGTGCGGCCGGTCTGCTTGCCGCGCGCGGCTTCGCGGTCGCTGCGCGTGTGCGTCGCGCGCGGCAGCATGCCGTATTCGGCGGTGAGCCAGCCTTGCTCGCGTCCGCGCAGGAATTCCGGCACGCGCTCGGCGACGCTCGCCGTGCAGATCACCTTGGTATCGCCGAATTCGACGAGCACCGAGCCTTCCGCGTGCTTCGTGTAGTTCCGCGTGATGCGCACGTCGCGCAGTTGATTCGCGCGGCGGCCGCTCGGGCGCGGGGGAGAAGACTTGAGCAGGGGAGAGTCGGTCATGGAGGATGAGAACAGGAAGTGAACGGGCAAACCCCGCGGAATGGAGCGATTTTATCGTCAATCACCCGCGGGCGTTGCGCGCAAGGCACGCGTCGGGCCGGCCGTATCGGCGGGCTTCGCGTCAAAAATGGGATAATGCGGATTCCTCGCCCGGCGGCCAGACGCGTGCCAATCCCAACGCACTTCGAGAGCGCCGGGCGCTTCGTATCGAAATGGCCTTCGCAATGAAGGCTTCAATCGCGAGACGTACCATGATCTACAGCATGACAGGCTATGCCAGCGCGACGCGCGAAGTCGTCGCGGATGGCGCCGGACCCAATGGCGCGGGCGGTTCGGGCGTCGGAGTATCGGTGGAATTGCGCACGGTGAATTCGCGCTTTCTCGACCTGAATTTCCGCATGCCCGAAGACGTGCGCGCAACCGAGCCGCAAATGCGCGAAATGCTGATGAACAAGCTCTCGCGCGGCAAGGTCGATATCCGCATCAATCTGAATCGCGTCGAGCAGACGGCGAACGCGGGCGCGCTCAATCGCGAGGCGCTCACGCAACTCGCCACGCTCGAACGCGCCGTGCTCGACGTCTTCCCTGATTCCGAACGCATGCGCACCGGCGAAATCCTGCGCTGGCCCGGCGTGCTCGCGGAAAGCGCGGTGTCGCAGGAAACGCTGCGTGAGGCCGTGCTCGCGTGCGGCAAGCAGGCCATTGCCGATCTCATCGAAGTGCGCGCGCGTGAAGGCGCGGCGCTCGGCCGCGTGCTGATCGACAACGTGACGGAGATGGAAGCGATCGTCGCGCGCATCACGCCGCTCGTGCCGGAACTCATCGCGAAGCATCAGCAGAAGATCGTCGAGCGTCTGCACGACGCGCTCGGCATCGCGACCTCCGATGGCGCCACGGCCACCAGCGTGCCGCGCGAGGAAATCGCCGAGCGCATCCGTCAGGAAGTGACGATGTACGGCATCCGCATCGACATCGCGGAAGAATTGCAGCGTCTCACGGCGCATCTTTCCGAAACGCGTCACGTGTTGCAGAAGGGCGGCAAGGTCGGCAAGCGGCTCGACTTCATGATGCAGGAGCTCAACCGCGAAGCGAACACGCTCGGCTCGAAGGCGGCCGCGAAGGAACTCGCCGATGCATCGATGACGCTCAAGCTGCTCATCGAACAGATGCGCGAGCAAGTACAGAATCTGGAGTAACGCAACATCATGCCGAACACTACGCACCGCTCGCATAGCCACTATACGGGCATCTATCCGGGCAACCTGTTCATGGTGGTCGCGCCTTCGGGGGCGGGCAAGTCCACGCTCGTAAACGCGCTGCTCGCCGAGGACAAGGACATTCTCCTGTCGGTTTCGTACACGACGCGCGAAGCGCGTTCGAAGGAAACCAACGGCCTGCAGTATCACTTCGTGTCCGTCGACGAATTCATGGAGCGGCGCGAAAAGGGCGAGTTTCTCGAAAGCGCCGAAGTGCACGGCAACTACTACGCCACCTCGAAACTGTGGATCGCGGACCAGATGAAGCAGGGCCACGACGTGCTGCTCGAAATCGACTGGCAGGGCGCGCAGCAGGTGAAGAAGCAGTTCCGCAACGCGGTGGAAATTTTCATTCTGCCGCCATCGCTCGATGCGCTCGAAGACCGCCTCAAGAAACGCGGCCAGGATTCCGAAAAAGTGATCGTGCGACGTCTGCTCGCGGCGGGTAGCGAGATGGCGCATGCGTCGGAGGCGGAGTATGTCGTGATCAACGAGAACTTCGATCGCGCGCTCAACGAACTGCGCTGTCTCGTCGCCGCGACGCGCCTGCGCTTCACGTCGCAATACGCCCGCAATACGCAGCTTTTCGTGGACCTCGGCATTCACTCGACGCCGCAGGCATGACGGACCACGGTGACCGGGTCGTACGGTCACATAAGGTAGAATAAAACCCATATTGAGAAGGAAGCAAACATGGCCCGCATCACTGTCGAAGACTGCCTGAAACAAATCCCGAATCGCTTCGAGCTCGCGCTCGCGGCAACCTATCGCGCGCGTCAGCTCGCGCAAGGCCATACGCCGAAGATCGAGAGCCGCGACAAGCCGACCGTCGTCGCGCTGCGCGAGATTGCCTCAGGCCAGGTTGGCATCGAAATGTTGAAGAAGGTGCCCGTCTAAGGGCATCGGCATTACTGGTTTCAATTTCTGCAACCGACGACCACGCGCGTCACACCACCACGGAGGCGAAGATGAGTCAGACACCATTGCCCATCTCCGCCGCCGTGGACCCGGATCTCGAAATCGATCAGGATTCGATGCTCGATGCGGACAAGCCGCATGCGGCGCGCAAGTACATCGACGCGGTCCTCGAACAGTCCTTCCGCCACCTGTTCGGGCCAACCGCCACGCCGGAGCAGCCACGCAAGCACGACGTCGTTTCCATCGCGAAACTGACTAACGGCCTCGCGAGCTACATCACTCCGGAAGAGATCAAGGAAGTCAAGGCGGCTTTCCACTTCAGCGACGAAGCGCATCTCGGGCAATATCGCCAGAGCGGCGAGCCGTACATCACGCATCCGGTCGCGGTCGCGGAAATCTGCGCGGGCTGGAAGCTCGACGCGCAGTCGATCATGGCGGCCCTGCTGCACGACGTGATCGAGGATCAGGGCGTCACCAAGACCGAGATCGCGGAGCGCTTCGGCGCGAAGGTCGCGGAACTGGTCGACGGCTTGTCCAAGCTGGACAAGATGGAATTCCGCAATCGCGAGGAAGCGCAGGCGGAAAACTTCCGCAAGATGCTGCTCGCGATGGCGCGCGACGTGCGCGTGATTCTCGTCAAGCTCGCCGACCGGCTGCACAACATGCGCACGCTCGGCGCGGTGCCGCCGGAGAAGCGCCGGCGCGTGGCGCGCGAGACGCTGGACATCTACGCGCCGATCGCGCATCGGCTTGGTCTGAACAATACGTATCGCGAACTGCAGGACCTTTCGTTCGCGAACTTCAATCCGAACCGCTACGCCACGCTCGAAAAGGCCGTGAAGGCCGCGCGCGGGAACCGGCGTGAAGTGGTCGGCAAGATTCTCGAAGCGGTGCAGCGCACCATCGCGGACGCGAAGATCAACGCGGAAGTCACCGGCCGCGAGAAGACGATCTTCAGCATCTACAAGAAGATGCGCGACAAGCAGTTGTCGTTCTCGCAGGTGCTCGATGTCTACGGTTTTCGCGTGGTCGTCGAGAGCGCGCTCGAATGCTATACGTGCATCGGTGCGCTGCATGCGCTCTACAAGCCGGTGCCGGGCAAGTTCAAGGACTACATCGCGATTCCCAAGGTGAACGGCTATCAGTCGTTGCACACCACGCTGGTCGGCCCGTTCGGTGCGCCGATCGAGTTCCAGATCCGCACCCGCAAGATGCATGAGATCGCCGAGGCGGGCGTCGCGGCGCACTGGCTCTACAAGAACGGCGGCGCGGACCTGAACGACGTGCAGAAGCGCGCGCATCAGTGGCTCAAGTCGCTGCTCGACATTCAAAGCGAAGCGGGCGATTCGAGCGAATTCCTCGAACACGTCAAGATCGACCTGTTCCCGGACGCGGTCTACGTCTTTACGCCGAAGTCGAAAATCATGCCGCTGCCGCGCGGCGCGACCGCGCTCGACTTCGCGTACTCGATCCACAGCGACCTCGGCAACCAATGTGTCGCGGTGAAGATCAACAACGAGCTTCTGCCGCTGCGCACGGAGCTGAAGAGCGGCGATATCGTCGAAGTGATCACTGCGCCGTATTCGAAGCCGAATCCCGCGTGGCTCGGCTTCGTGCGCACCGGCAAGGCGCGCTCGGCGATCCGTCACTATCTTAAAACGATGCGCCTGAACGAGTCGGTCCAGTTGGGCGAGCGGCTGGTCGATCAGAGTCTCAAGGGCTACGGCCTCGCGCTGTCGGATGTCACGCCGGAAGTGTGGGAAAGGCTCGTGCAGTGGACCGGCAACAAGACGCGTCAGGAAATCTTCGCGGACATCGGTCTCGGCCGGCGCGTGGCGGCGGTGATGGCCAAGCGCATCGAAGTGCTGATGAACGGCATCGCCGACGACGAGGATCATCCGCATCGCGAGCATCACAACACGAATACCGCGCCGCCAGTGGTCATCACGGGCACGGAAGGCATGTCGGTGCAATTGTCGCCGTGCTGCCGTCCGATTCCCGGCGACGACATCATGGGCTACATCGGCATCGGGCTCGGCATGGCGATCCACACGACCGAATGCCGCGTCGCGCAACGGATTCACCGGCGCGATCCGGGCCGCTGGATCGACGTCGCGTGGGCGCCGCAGCCGGGGCGTCTGTTCGACGTCGCCGTGAAGGTGCTGGTCAGGAACACGAAGGGCGTGTTCGCGCGCGTCGCGGCGGATATCACGTCGGCGGACGCGAACATCGTACATATCGCGATGGACGAGGACGTGTCGCAGGAAGCGAAGATGCTGCGCTTCGTGATCCAGGTCAGCGACCGCGTGCATCTGGCGAACGTCATGCGCCGCGTGCGCACCAATCCGGACGTGATGCGCATCGCGCGCGAGCGTCCCAGCGACGAACCGCATCACCGCAATCAGGACGGCGGCATGCGCATCGACCGCGAGCGCGCCGACTACTGACGCGGCGCGGGTATGCGGCGTGCATGCCTGTCGTCGTCCGACGAACAGGAGAGAGCGCCGCAATGAACACTTCCGATCTCGAAGACTCCACGCTCGACTATTGGGTCGCGCGCGGGCTGCACGAATTCATCCGCGAGATTCACTTCACCGACAGCGGCGAGACGCTATCAATACGCGGCAACGACCGCGGCAAGCCGTGGGACGGGCGCTTCCTGCCGTCGACGTCGTGGGACGCGGCGTCGGTCGTCCTGGAGCGCGCCTGCCGGCTCGAGATGCACGATCACGGGCGCGGCGAGGTGGTATGCACCGTGACCTTCGGCAAGGACGGTCAGCCGGTGGAAGGGCGCGGGCCGTCGCTGCGCATTGCCTTGCTGCGCGCGTTCGTGCGGCATGCGTTCGGCGATGCGGTCGAGGATGAAGTTTTGCGCCGTCCGCAATCGCTGCTCGGCGCGCGCGCGGAGGCGATCGGCGAGTCGAGCGCGGTGGCGTCGGTGGAGGATGTGCCATCGCCGGAGAAGCATATCGGCGATATCGGTTCGGCGCCGCGTTGATCGATGCGCGCGTGAGCGGCGCGGAAAACAAAAAGGGCCTTCCGTATGGAAGGCCCTTCAAAAGATGGCGCGGCTGGCAGGATTCGAACCCACGACCCCTTGGTTCGTAGCCAAGTACTCTATCCAACTGAGCTACAGCCGCACGCAAAACGGTACTGCTTGTACTTCACTGCGCTGTGGTTAGCGCTTGATGCTTTCATGAGGCGAAAACATCAGAATAAGTGGCGCGGCTGGCAGGATTCGAACCCACGACCCCTTGGTTCGTAGCCAAGTACTCTATCCAACTGAGCTACAGCCGCACGCAGAAGCGGAATTATAGCCAAGCCTGTTCCGAAAAGGAAGGGGTTTCGGCCAAATTATCGGATTTCCTTCGACGATTCGCTCGGCGGGAAGGGTGCAAGGCGTGGTAAGTTGATGTTTCGAAAGCAGGCAACCCTCGGAAATCGACAGCGATTCGCATCATGAACAAGGCATTTGTCAAAGAGTCGGACGACACCGACGACGACCTCGAACTCGGCCATCCCGATGTTCCGGCGGGCACGAAGAACTACATCACGCCTGCGGGCCATCAGCGGCTGCGTGACGAGCTCCTGCAGCTTCTCGACAACGACCGGCCGGAGGTGGTCAAGCTGGTCTCGTGGGCGGCCTCCAATGGCGATCGCTCGGAGAATGGCGACTATATTTACGGCAAGCGGCGGCTGCGCGAAATCGACCGGCGCATCCGGTTTCTGACCAAGCGGCTCGATCTCGCGGAAGTGGTGGACAGCAGCAGGCAGGAGAACGTCGATCAGGTGTTCTTCGGCGCGACGGTGGAGTACGCGGGCGAAGACGGCGACGTGAAAACGGTGACGATCGTCGGCGTGGACGAGGTGGATCTCGACCGCGGCTACGTGAGCTGGATCTCGCCGGTCGCGCGGGCGCTCCTGAAGGCGAAGATCGGCGATACGGTCGCGCTGCACACGCCGGCCGGCGTGCAGCAGATCGACATTCTGGAAGTGCGATATCCGCATTGAAGCGGCCTCGACTCGCCGTCGCTTGAACGAAAAAAAGCCGCTCGGAGAGCGGCTTTTCTACTGCGAGACTGCGGGTGAAGCTTAGAAGCGGTGACGCATGCCAACCGTTGCCGACACCTGATTCGAGCCCGACGACATGCCAACGCCGTTGATCACTGCGCCGATGGGCAGGTTTTCCTGGTCGGTCATGTGCTGGTACTCGCCTTGCAGGTAGACGTCGGTACGCTTCGACAGCGCGTACGCCGTTTGCAGGCTGAACTGATGGAACTTCGGCTTTTCGCCGTCGATGCGGCTGTCGGTGTACGTGTACGCACCCGCGAGCGACAGAGCCGGCGTCAGGTTGTAGCGGCCGTTGACTTCATAGTTCGTGAAGCGGACGTGACCGTCGGTCAGGTTGATCGAACCGGCGCCTTGCGTACCGACGCTCGTGATCGACGAAGCGTTGTCCAGCATCGTTTGCGTGAACACGAAGCCGACGGTTGCCGGGCCGAACGCGTAGTTCAGGCCACCGCCGAAGATGCGCTGACGGCCAGCCACGAACGGCGTGTTGTCGGTCGTGATCGCGCCGTTGACGTTGTTCGTCGGCGAGCCGACGTTGTTCAGTTGCATGTACGCAGCGGCGACATTCAACGGGCCGTAGTTGTACGACGCGCCGACGCTGTATGCGCGGTTATCCGCGAAGCCGCCTGCTTCGTTCGAGAAGCCGTACATCGCGCCCAGCTTGAAGCCAGCGTAGTTCGCGCTCGTGTACTTGACCGAGTTGTTCACGCGGAACGTGTTGTCGAGGTTGTCGTTGTCGAACGGGTGGGCGAACTGCGTGCCGCCGTACTGTGTGCCCGTCAGAGCCAGCGGGCCCATGAAGTCGACCACGGAGTCATATTGACGGCCGAGGGTGATCGAGCCGAACTGGTTGCTCGACAGACCGACGAATGCCTGACGGCCGAATTCACGACCGCCCTGGCCGTTCGTGCCGTTCATGATGTTGAAGCCGTTCTCCAACGTGAAGATCGCCTTCAGGCCGCCACCGAGGTCTTCAGACCCGCGCAGGCCCCAACGGCTGCCGTTGACCGAACCGCTCGTCGCCTTGAAGTTGCTGTGGCCCGGGCCGCCGACTTGCGTGATCTGGTTGTTCGTGTAGGTGATGCCCGCATCGATCAGGCCGTACAGCGTGACGCTGCTTTGCGCATGGGCGGCGGTAGCAAAAACGCCCGACAGGGCGGCGACCATGAGAGTCTTTTTCATCTTTGTAACTCCGAGAGCAGATAGGGCCGAGGACCCAGGCTTTGTGGAAACCTCACTCCGTGGCGCTGCGAGAGGCGCGGGTGGAGGAGCAACGCATCGGCGACGCGACACATTTGTTTCCGGACCAGACGAAGTGTAAAGACGGTGTTACAGGCGGTGCGTTCCGAATTCCGCAATAAACCATTGTTGATGCGGCAATGATCGACGGGGCGTATATTTTTCTTTATATACAATGATTTATCGGCGAATAAAGTCGTAAGTGAAGAGGTGTCAACCTAACGACGTTGCGCATGCGCGACATGAGTTGGCGTGAAAATACAACGTAAATCTTCTGACATCCGATTATTGATGGTTCTGAAACAGAAGTTTGCGATTTTTGCAGGTAATTAATGCGGGCCGCATCGCTATACTGTCATTTCTGCTTTCCGAAGCAGACTTTTTCGTTGACGGGAAAAGATCTCCAAACTTTGTCAGCGCGACTTCCCGGTCGCGCTTTTTTTTGCTCGATTCTCTTGCTCCTGGATGGCGTAGAGCCTTGTTTACACAGGCGGAGCGGCCAGATTCCGCCAGTGATCGCGATGCCAGGCGGGATCGAATTCGAGCTGCGAATCGGCGTCGGTTGCGACGATCATCGAATTATCGTCGGCGCTCGTGATTACATTTAAGTTGCGACTTAATTTCCATCTTGTTAGCGCCGGAGGATTGGGCAAGTTGAGTCAGTGCTTACAATTCCAATAATCTTGTTGCCGCAAATTGCGCGATTAATCATTAACTGAGTTTTTTCACGATCGGCCCAAGTTTGACTATATTCCAACTGTCTGGTTTTGCGCGTTTTATAATCGCGTGAGCCTGAGAGACCGACGTAAAAGTCATTTTCTAGGTATTCGAATCTAATCGAAAAAGTTGGCGTGGCTCGGCACGGCATGATTCGGGGCATTGCCACGATGCTCAAGCCCCAGGCGGCTGCCGCGAAGGTGCGCGGCCCAGCGCAGAAGCGCAGCGGACAGAAGATTGGGTACCGTGTGTGCGATGAATTACGCCTGCATTCAGCAATCGTGAAATAAGGGAATGCGATTACGGGTTACTCGCTATTGCGCCTTTTAATCACGCTGGTGCACCAAGCCGTCAATTCGAAACACGGCGAACGCCAAGTCCCGAACGAAATAAAAAACTCCATCGTATCGTGCAAGAATTCCGAGCGTTCATCAGCACGGCGTCCGCCAGCCAAAGCCCGAGCCTCACGCTGCGTTAGAATGGTCGATCCAGCACACGCTCCATCCAGGCTCATCGCGCCGTCTTCCCGTCGTCCACGATGCATCTCGATCCATCCGCAAGCTTTGCCTATCCCTCCGCACCCATCGTATTCGTCGATCTCGAAACGACCGGCGCGACTTTCGGCGTGGACCGTATCACCGAGGTCGGCATCGTGGAGGTCGGGCCATCGGGCGTGTCGCAATGGACGTCGCTGGTCAACCCGCAAAAGCCGATTCCCGCGTTCATCCAGCAGCTGACCGGCATCACCGATGCCATGGTCCGCGATGCCCCGACGTTCGAACAGCTCGCCGCCGGTCTGCTCGAACGAATGGACGGCCGGCTCTTCGTCGCGCATAACGCGCACTTCGACCACGGCTTTCTGAAGGGCGAATTCAGGCGCATGGGTCTTCGCTTCGCGCCGGATGTGCTCTGCACGGTGCAGCTTTCGCGCGCGGTGTATCCGGCAGAAAGCCGCCATGGTCTCGACGCACTCGTCGAACGACACGCACTCGTCCCCGCCGCGCGGCACCGTGCGCTCGCCGATGCCGACTTGCTCTGGCAGTTCTGGCAACACCTGCATCGCGCGCACACGCCGGATGTGCTGCGCGCGCATCTGGACCGCGTGACGCGGCGCTTTCAGCTCGCCGCGCATATCGACGAAGACACCATCGAGCAGATGCCCGCCGGCTGCGGCGTCTATATGTTCTATGGCGACGACGACGCGCCCGTCTACATCGGCCGCAGCGTGCGCTTGCGTCAGCGCGTGCGTTCGCATCTCGTCGGGCCGCGGCGTTCGGCGAAGGATCTGCGTCTGGCGGCGCTCGTGCGCCGCGTCGAATGGAAGGCGACCGGTGGCGAAATAGGCGCACTGCTGGCCGAGGCGCAATGGATCGCGAACGTGCGTCCGGCGCTCAATCGCGCGCCGAAGTCGCGTCCCGGCGACGCGCGCGGCGCGCCGTGGCCGTATGCGGGCGGCATTGCGATCGAAGAGCGCGATGAGGCGTCGGGCGAGCGCGCGTGGCATGTCATCGACAACTGGTGCTATCTCGGCATGGCCAGCACGCTCGCGCAAGCCGGCGAGCTGCGCGGGCGCGCCGGTGCACCCGCGTTCGAGCTGTCGACTTATCGCATTCTGGGCGAGCGTCTCGCGCGAGGGCTTGTCGTGACGCCGCTCGCTCCCGTCACGCTCGCCACCGCTGTCTGAAGCGGCATCATCCGACCGCGCCCACGCCACCCGTCGCGCAGACGTGCGACAGCGCGCGCATGAGCGGCGCGTTCATCGACGAGTTGTAGCGCGTCAGATGTTTCCATCGCGCGACACTCTCCGCGAGTCGAACGGGGCAGTCTTCCGCGTGACGAATCGGCTCGACGTGTGCAAGCGCCGACATGAGCGACTGCGTGAGCCGATCGAGCTTCGGGCGCGTATCCGTGGCGAGGTCAGGCGGCGATGTTTCCGGCGCGGCTTTCAGCGCGCGCCAGTTGGCGAACAGCGCGTTCTGCACCTCCTTGCTCGCGTCGATCTGGTCGCGAAAGAACTGCCGCGCGAACTCGGGATCGACCTGCGCGGCGCTGGCCTTGGCTTCGACCTGCTTGAGCAGCGCCTCTTCGCGCGGCGCATCGGTGATCGGCTCCTGATGCGCCCACTTCCAGCGCGCGACCGGCTCGGCGAGCGCGAGCCGTTGCGAGACGAGCGCGATCAGATTGGTGAACGGGGTGTCGTCGCCGTCGGCATGCACGGTTGCGGGCGCGGCGAACGCGAGCGCGCAGGCAACAGCGGCGGAGGCGAGGAGGGAAGACTTCGATCGACGGCGCATCGGGTTGCGGGCAAAAGCGCCAGAATAGCGCACTGATCTGCGATCCGAACGAGGAATCGACGAGGCGAGCCGCACCGCACGACTCACCCCGATGGGGTCATGGACGAGGGGCGCGACGCGGCCTGGCGTGAGCCATGTGCGGACCGGACGGTCCGGTTGCGCCGCGCGCAACAGGCGTCGTTCTCACGACGACGGCGTAATCCAGCGTGTCCGCCTATTTCGACTGCGCCGAGTTGCGCTGTTCGTCGAAGAACGCGCGCACATGCTCGGGCAGCTCAGTCGCGAGAAATTCGACGCCAACCGGTTCCGGATCCGGACAGTACACCTTGTCGGGCGTCGGGATTTTCGTCGGTTTTGCGTCCATGATTTCTCTCCTCGATGACTACAACAATTGCGCCAACCTGGCCGTTGCGGCTCTTGCGCTGCCGCATGCGGCTGAAATGCCGGTTAACCTTTTCCTCTATGGATGCTTTATCGGATCGCAACCGCTTCGGCTTGAGCCGAATTGGTGCGCAGGTTATCAACGTGTGAAAGCGTCGGTAACTATTCGCCGTCCCTAAATTCTCTTGCTGCAAAAAATACAGTTTCGACGTGTGCCCGGCGAGCCGCGCCCCGCTTGGCTCTGCACGAAACGTGTCCGTCGCTTACTTGCACTGTATCTTTTCCTCTATGGATATAACGATACCGGGAAACCTGCGTTGACGCATGATGGTGCAAAGCGGAAAATGGCTTGTTGTTGTACGAAAGCGCACATATGAGGCGAATCAGCCGCGCGGCGGGGCGGTTCTTGAAATCGGTGAGGCCGATTTTCTGTGCGAATCGCAATGTTGTGAACGCGTCGAGCGATCGTTGCGAAAACGCCAAGAGTAGTTGCGAAATCAAAAGCAAAAACCCGTGTCACTTGCGTGATCACGGGTTTCGATACTGCTGAATCTCGTTGGTGCCGGAAAGAGGAATCGAACCCCCGACCTTCGCATTACGAATGCGCTGCTCTACCGTCTGAGCTATTCCGGCTCCATTGTTGCGTTCGTTTAGTTCGTCAGCAACGAAGAAGTGAGATTATGCAGAGGCTTTTTCCTCTTGGCAATACCTAAGATCAATTTTTCTTTTCGAGATGGTAGCGGGTCACGCGATCGACCTCGCCCTTCGAACCGAGAAACACGGGCACGCGCTGGTGCAGGCTCGTCGGCTGAATGTCGAGAATGCGCTGTTCGCCGTTCGTCGCGGCGCCGCCGGCCTGCTCGACGATGAACGCCATCGGATTCGCCTCGTACATCAGACGCAGCTTGCCGGGCTTCGACGGATCGCGCTTGTCGGCCGGATACATGAAGATGCCGCCGCGGTTCAGGATGCGGTGCACGTCCGCGACCATCGATGCGATCCAGCGCATGTTGAAGTCTTCCTGGCGCGCGCCGTCCTTGCCAGCATTCAGTTCGCCGATATAGCGCTGCACCGGCTCATACCAGTGACGCGAATTCGATGCGTTGATCGCGTACTCGCGCGTTTCGACGGGAATCGTCATGTCGCGCTGCGTGAGCACCCACGAGCCGAGTTCGCGATCGAGCGTGAAGCAGTTCACGCCGTTGCCAGTCGTCAGCACCAGCACGGTTTGCGGGCCGTACACCGCGTACCCTGCTGCGACCTGCTGCGAACCCGCCTGCATGAACGCCTGCTCGCTCGGCTCCGCGCCATCCGGGCAGCGCAGCACCGAAAAAATGGTGCCGATCGACACGTTCACGTCGATGTTCGATGACCCGTCGAGCGGATCGAACGTCAACAGGTAATTGCCCTTCGGGTAGCGGTTGGGGATCGGGAAGATCTTTTCCATTTCTTCCGATGCCATCGCGGCCAGATTGCCGCCCCATTCGTTGGCTTCGAGCAGGATTTCGTTCGAGAGCACGTCGAGCTTCTTCTGCACTTCGCCCTGAACGTTCTCGCTGCCAGCGCTGCCGAGCGCCTCGCCCAGCGCGCCCTTGCTGACGTGATAGCTGATCTGCTTGCACGCGCGCGCGACCACTTCGATCAGGAGACGCAGGTCGGCCGGCAGGTTCTGGTGTTCACGCTGCTGCTCGATCAGGTATTTCGACAGCGTGGTGCGGCTGGAGATGGAGGACATGCTGGGGCTCCGTGAGCGTTATACGAATATTCACGATTCTAACCGCTCGACCCGGCCGCTCCATGTGACAGCGACAGCGGACATCCGCCATAAGCGAGAACGGCCGCCGCGCGAAGTCCTCGCGCGGCGGCCGCCGAACAGCGAAAACGCCTGATGAAACAGCGCCTAAGCGGCGAGCGCCTTTTCGACCACTTCGCGCACGTCGCGCGATTTCACCTTCGACGCGACTTCGCTCAACGCGGCGTGCATCTTCTCGCGCAGTTGCGGCGTGAAGCGGCGCCACAGTTCGAGTCCGCGCGCGAGCCGGGCGGCGACCTGCGGATTGAGCGCATCGAGCGCGATCACCTGTTCGGCCCAGAACGCGTAACCGGAGCCGTCGGCGGCGTGAAACTGGGCCGGGTTGCCGCTGCAGAAGCTGAAGATCAGCGAGCGCGCGCGGTTCGGGTTCCTGATGTTGAACGCCTGATGCTGCATCAGCTTGCGCACGATCTCGATCACCTTGCGGTCAGGCCCGCCGCGCTGCGTCGCCTGGAGCGCGAACCACTTGTCGATGACGAGCGCCTCGTTTTCGAAGCGGCGGTAGAAGTCGGCCAGCGCCGCGTCGGCGACGCCCGCATCCGCGCCCTTCGTCGCGCTCGCGAGCAGCAGCGCCGAGAGCGCCGCCGAACGGTCGGTCATGTTATTGGCGGCGTCGTACTGCGCCTGCGCGAGCTTGACCGCTTCGCGCGGATCGTCGAGCTGGCTCAGATAGGCGAGGGCGAGGTTCTTCAGGCCGCGCTTGCCGGCATCTTCCGACACCGGACGGTACTCGCCCGGCGTGCGATTGGCTTCATAGGTCGCGAGCCACTTGTCGCGCAATTGCGACGCAAGGCGGCGGCTCATGAAGACGCGCGCGGCGTGCACGGCGGCGGGATCGGAGACGGCCATCTGCTCGGCGAGATAGCTTTCCGACGGCAGCATCAGCGCGAGTTCGCGGAACGCGGGCGTGAGCGTGGTGTCGTCGAGCACGCGCGCGAAGGCGGCGATCACCTGATCGTCGATGGCAAGCGTTTCGCCCTTCGCCGCGCGCTCGGCGAGCGCGAGCAGTTCGCGCGTGGCGAGGCGCTGGCCGGCTTCCCAGCGGTTGAACGGATCGCTGTCGTGCGCGAGCAGGAACGCGAGTTCATCGTTCGTGTAGTCATACTCGACGATTACCGGCGCCGAGAAATTGCGCAGCAGCGAGGGCAGCGGCGCCTCGTTCACGTCCACGAAAGTGAACGACTGATCGCGTTCCGTGAATTCGAGCACGCGCGTCGTGCCGTTCGGTTCCTGCTCGCCTTCCAGCCGCAGCGGCAGATCCGCGCCGTTCTTGCCGATCAGGCCAACCGAGAACGGAATCAGCAGCGGGCCTCCCTGCGTGTCGCGCGCCGCCTCGGACGCTTCTCCGTAGCCCTGCGCGAGCGACAGCGTATAGCGCTTCTTCGCGGCGTCATAGGATGCGCGGACCGAGACGCGCGGCGTGCCCGCCTGGCTGTACCAGCGCTCGAACTGCGCGAGATCGCGCTGATTCGCGTCGGCGAGCGCGTGGCGGAAGTCGTCGCAGGTCACGGCCTGGCCGTCGAAGCGCTGGAAGTAGAGATCCATGCCGCGGCGAAAACCGTCGCGGCCGAACAGCGTCTGATACATCCGCACGACTTCCGAGCCTTTTTCGTAGACGGTCATCGTGTAGAAGTTGTTGATCTCGACGTAGCTCTCCGGGCGCACCGGATGCGCCATCGGGCCCGCGTCCTCGGCGAACTGCATCTGCCGCAGCACGCGCACGTCCTCGATGCGCTTGGTCGCGCGCGCGGCGGCGCTGGCCGCACCATCGACGTCGCCGGCGGACATGTCGGCGGAAAATTCCTGATCGCGGAACACGGTCAGGCCTTCCTTCAGGCTCAACTGGAACCAGTCGCGGCAGGTCACGCGGTTGCCGGTCCAGTTATGGAAATACTCATGACCGACCACGGCTTCGATGTTGGAGAAGTCGGTGTCCGTCGCGGTTTCGGGATTCGCAAGCACATACTTCGTGTTGAAGATGTTGAGCCCCTTGTTCTCCATCGCGCCCATGTTGAAGTCGCTGACCGCGACGATCATGAAGCGGTCCAGATCCAGTTCCAGCCCGAAGCGCTTTTCGTCCCAGCGGATCGAGTTGATGAGCGAATCCATTGCGTGATGCGTCTTGTCGAGATCCTGCGGCTCGACCCAGACCTGCAGCAGCTTTTCCTTGCCCGAGCCCGACCGGATGCGCTCCTCGATGCACACGAGCTTGCCCGCGACGAGCGCGAACAGATAGCTCGGCTTCTTGAACGGGTCTTCCCACTGGGCGAAGTGGCGGCCATCGGGCAGATCGCCTTCGCCGATCAGATTGCCGTTGGACAGCAGCACCGGATACGCGGCCTTGTCTGCGCGCAGCGTGACGGTGTAGGTCGACATCACGTCGGGGCGATCGAGGAAATAGGTGATGCGCCGAAAGCCCTCGGCTTCGCACTGCGTAAAGAAATTGCCGCTGGAGACATAAAGTCCGGAGAGCGTCGTATTCTCGGCCGGATTGCAAATGTTCTCGATGCTAAGCTCGAAGTCACCCGCAGGAATATTGCCGATGGACAGTCCGTTCTCACTGATGCGGACATCCTCGTGCGCCACGCCGTCGATCTTCGCGCTCACGAATTCGAGCTGTTCGCCCATTAGTTCGAGACGCGATGCGTCGCCCTGGGCGTCGGGGTTGCGGCGCAGCTTCATCGTGTTCTTCACGACCGTGCGCGCCGGCACGAGGTCGAATTCGAGTGCGACGGAGTCGATCAGGAAAGCGGGCGGCGTGTAGTCCTGGCGGCGAATCACTGCGGCTGCGGTCGTGTTGGACATGGCAAGATCTTCAAAGTGAATTGAGCGGCGCGGGCGCATTGCCTGACGTGTCGTTCAGGGCACGAACGCAGGCGCGGCATGTCGAACCATTG
Source organism: Caballeronia pedi (assembly GCF_001544915.2). Taxonomy (GTDB): domain Bacteria; phylum Pseudomonadota; class Gammaproteobacteria; order Burkholderiales; family Burkholderiaceae; genus Caballeronia; species Caballeronia pedi. The sequence continues at coordinate 27,072 of NZ_FCOE02000049.1, forward strand.
TACAAAACGCCCGTCGATCGTGAGCGGCGTCTCGCCGACGCGCGCGGACATGCGGCGGGCGCTTGCGCTATCTATAACTAAGAAGGGCAGTTTCCGAGTGAGGACGACCATGAATTTCCCGATCAAATCGCTCTGCCGATGGGCATTGATACTGGCGGCGATGTGGCTCGCGGGCTGCACGACCTATGTGCAGACGCAGGTGACCGCTTTCTCCGACTGGAGCGGCAGCGACGCGACGCGCACTTACGCGTTCGCGCGACAGGGCGAGCAGCAGAACAGCATCGAACAGACCACTTACGAGACGCTCGTCGCGAATGAACTGTCGAAGTACAACTTCCGGCAGGTGAACGACTCCAGCGCCCGCTATTCGGTGGCGCTCGCATATTCGGTCCGCGGCGACATGGTGACCGTGCGCCAGCCGGTCTATTACGATCCGTGGCCGATGTACGGTCCGTACGGACGTCCGTTCTGGGGGCCGTGGGGCGGCTGGGGCCCGTACGGCCCGTGGGGCCCGACGGGCTATGTCGACCAGAGCTATCCGGTGTACATCCACGCGTTGCAGATTCGCATGACCGACCGCCAGAACGGCCGCGAGGTCTACAAGGTGACGGCGGTGAATTCCACGGGCGACGCCTCGCTCTATCAGGCGATGCCGTACCTCACCCGCAGCGCGCTCGCCGATTTCCCGCTGGGCAACGGCACCGTGCGCACCGTGACCTTGCCGGTGGACAAGAACGGCGGCATATCGAACGAAACGGCGGCGGCCCCGCCGTCCGCGTCAAAGACCGTCGACTGAGCGGCGCGCGAGAACGCTTCGGAAATTTTTGCCGCGGCGCGTCGACATCGATTTTGTCGACAGCGCCGCGCGGCGTTTCAGAATCGCCCGCCGGCCTTGATCAAACAGGGATTCATCGCCTCGACGCGAGGCCGCAATATATGCAGGTGCGGTCAAATAGCGATATATTCGCGGGATGACAAAATCGTGTCCGCCCAATCCTAAAGCCGTTCCCGAGCCCACCACATGGGATGCGCGGCTCGCCCGCCGTCTCGTCACGCCGCTCGTCGGCACCCCGGTAACGCCCAACCATCTGACCACGCTGCGCCTCGCCATCGGCGTGGCCGGCGCGTATTATCTTTCGCTCGGTCAGTTCTGGATGTGCACGCTCGGCGCACTGCTGATCGCGCTGTCGAATTTCGTCGATCACACCGATGGCGAACTCGCGCGCATCAGCGGCAAGTCGAGCAAGATCGGGCACTTCTACGACCTCGCGAGCGACGCGCTCGTGACCGTGCTGCTGTTCCTCGGCCTCGGGTTCTATGTCGCCGTGCATCATCCGTCGATCATCGTCCCCGCGCAGTGGCTCGGTGCCATCGCGGGCGTGGCGGTCGCGCTGATTTTCTTCCTGCGCATGCGCATCGAGTCGATGGTCGGCAAGTCGGGCACGAAGCAGGCGTCGATGGCCGGCTTCGAAACGGAAGACGTGCTGTATCTGGTGCCGGTGGTGACCATCCTGAACGGCATGACGCCGTTTCTGATTGCGGCGGCGATCGGCGCGCCGCTCTTCGCCATTTACGTGGCGGTGGATTATCGGCGCGTCGTGCGGCGGCTGAAGCAGCACGCGCAGGCATCGCATGCAAAAGACGGTAATGATCTACAGGCGGTGAGATGAGCGATACGGCAACTCCGGAGAACACGCTGACCCGGCCCGCGCAGACGGCAACGGGCGCGAGCCCGTCGACGCGCGACATCGATGCCACGATGAACACGCGCCTCGCCGCGCTGCACACGCCGAAGCTGCGCGACGAGTACGGTCAGCAAGGTTCGTTTCTCTATATAGAAGACTTCCTGCCGCGCGATTACACCGAGCGCCTGATCGCAGCCGTCCACGACGTGATGCCGGCCGTGAACCGCAATTATCTGCCGGGTCACAAGGCGGGCGGCAGCGTCAGCCGCCACACGCTCGACAAGCTCGCGCCGTTCATCGCGGATTTGTACCGCTCCGAAGCGCTCATCAAGTGGCTGGAGACGATCACCGGCGACAAGTTGCAACTCTCGCCCGAAGACGATCCGCACGCTTACGCGCTGTATTTCTACACGCGTCCGGGCGATCACATCGGCTGGCATTACGACACGTCGTACTACGAAGGCCGCCGCTATACGCTCCTGCTCGGCGTGATCGACGATTCCTCCTGCCGGCTCGATTACGAGCTACACACTAAAACGCCCGGCATTCCGGATCAACCGGGTTCGGTGCAATATCCGCCCGGCGCGTTCGTGTTCTTCGACGGCGACAAGCTGCGCCATCGCATCACGCCGCTCGGCGAGAACGAGATGCGCGTGTCGCTCACGTTCGAGTACGTGACCAACCCCAGCATGCGGCCGTTCCAGCGCTTCATCTCGAACATGAAGGACTCGATCGCGTATTTCGGCTTCAGGCAGGTCTTTCGCCGCAAGAGCGGCAAGACCGGACAGGCATGAGCCGCGCGGGCACATTTCTGCTGTCCGCCGGCGTGGTGCTGTTCATCGCGCTGCTCGGCTGGCAAGGCTTCGGTTCGGTGGCATCGACGCTGGCGGCGGCCGGCTGGGGTCTGGTCGCGGTCGCGGCCTTTCACTTCGTGCCGCTTTTCATCGACGCCGGCGCGATCAGCGTGCTCTTCTCGCACAATGAACGCGACGTTTCCCTGCGCGACGCCTTGCTCGCACGCTGGGCCGGCGAATCCGTGAACAGCCTGATGCCCGCTGGCCAGATCGGTGGGCCGATGCTGATGGTCCGCTACCTCGCGCAGCGCGGCATGCGTGCGCGCGACGCCGCCGCCGTCATCACCGTCAGCACGACGATGCAGACCGTCGCGCAACTGATCTTCGCGCTGATCGGCGTCGTGCTCCTGACGGGTTATGTCGCGGGCGGTTCGTCGTCGACCGTGACGATCGCCGTGCTGGCGGTGATCGGCGTGATCAGCGTGATGATTTTCGGTTTCTATCTGGCGCAGCGGCGCGGTCTGTTCGGCCGCGCCATGCGCTTCGCGTCCGGCATCGCGGCGAAGTTCTCGGCGAAGCGCGACTGGTCGTCGCTCGTCACGCGCGCCGAAGCCGTCGATGCCGCCGTCCACGAGATGTATCGCGAGCGCGGCAAGGTCGCGGCGAGCTTCGGTTTGAGCCTGATCGGCTGGATCGTCGGCACGGGCGAGGTGTGGCTCGCGCTGCATCTGCTCGGCCATCCGGTCGGCTGGGCGGAAGCGCTGCTGCTCGAAAGCCTCGGCCAGGCGATTCGCGGCGCGGCGTTCGCCATTCCCGGCTCGCTCGGCGTGCAGGAAGGCGGTTATCTGCTGCTCGCGCGTATGGTCGGCCTGCCGCCCGAGGCGGCGCTCGCGCTGTCGCTCGCCAAGCGCGCGCGCGAATTGCTGCTCGGCGTGCCGGGCATCGTCTATCTGCATTTCGTTGAAAAAGGCTGGCAGCGTCGCCGTCTCGCGCGCGTGCCGGACATCGACTGACCCACCCACGAAGGGAACACAAGCATGCGCGCAATTATTCTTGCGGCCGGGATGGGCTTGCGCCTCGTTCAGCCCGAAGGCCAGCAAAAGCCGAAATGTCTGCTGCGGTTTGGTGATGCATCGTTGCTCGAACGTCATCTGCACTTCTTGAAAGCCGCGAATGTCGATGAAGTCGTCTTCGTGACCGGGTTCAAGAGCGAGCAGATCGAAGCGGAACTCGCATCGATCGACTGGAAGCCGAAGACCGAAATCGTCGTCAACGACGAATTCACGCTCGGCAGCGTGCTTTCCGTGCACACCGCGCGCGACGCGATGACGCGCGGCGGCGACGTCCTCCTGATGGACGCCGACGTGCTCTACGACGAACGCATTGTCGAGCCGCTCGTCGCGGGCGGCCCGGTGAACCGCCTGTTGATCGACCGCGATTTCGAAGCGGGCGATGAACCGGTGAAGCTGTGCGTCGACGACGGCGTGCCGGTCGAGCTGCGCAAGCAGGTCGCGGCGGGCCTGAAGTACGACACGATCGGCGAATCGGTCGGCTTTTTCCGCTTCGATCAGGCGACGGCCACGCGTCTCGCCGAAATCTGCGCGGATTATGTCGCGACCGGCCGCGCGAAGATGCCGCACGAAGAAGCGGTGCGTGACCTGTTGCTGGAGAATGTGCAAAACCCGTCCCACGTGTTCGATATCGCCGATGTGACCGGCGCGCCGTGGATCGAAATCGATTTTCAGAACGACGTGAAGCGCGCGGCCGACGAAGTGCTGCCGCAATTGAACGCGCTGAGTCAGTTTGCAGGAGCATCACAACAATGAACGCACCCGGAAACATTCCCGTCGGCTATTCGCGCACGCTGCGTCTGCGCGAGATGCTGCAAAGCAATCGCCTCGAATTCCTGATGGAAGCGCACAACGGCATTTCGGCGCGCATCGCGAAGGAAGCGGGCTTCAAGGCGATCTGGGGCTCCGGCCTGTCGATCTCCGCGCAGTTCGGCGTGCGCGACAACAACGAGGCGAGCTGGACGCAGGTCGTCGACAACCTCGAATTCATGGCCGACGCGAGCGATCTGCCGATCCTGCTCGACGGCGACACCGGCTACGGCAACTTCAACAACGTGCGCCGGCTCGTGAGGAAGCTGGAGCAGCGCGGCATCGCGGGCGTGTGCATCGAGGACAAGCAGTTTCCGAAGACCAACAGCTTCATCAACGGCGAGGCGCAGCCGCTTGCCGACATCGACGAATTCTGCGGCAAGATCAAGGCGGGCAAGGATTCGCAAAGCGATCCGAACTTTTCGATCGTCGCGCGCGTGGAAGCGCTGATCGCGGGCTGGGGTATGGAAGAAGCGCTCAAGCGCGCCGAGGCGTATCGCCAGGCGGGCGCCGACGCGATCCTGATCCACAGCAAGCTCTCGAAGCCGGACGAGATCCTGACCTTCGCGCGCGAGTGGGCCGGTCGCGGTCCGCTCGTCATCGTGCCGACGAAGTACTACAGCACGCCCACCGACGCGTTCCGTCAGGCCGGCATCAGCTGCGTGATCTGGGCGAACCATCTGATTCGCGGCGCGGTCTCCGCGATGCAGGCGATCGCGAAGGAAATCCACGACAGCGAAACGCTCGTGAACGTGGAAGACCGCATCGCGTCGGTGAACGAGATCTTCCGTCTGCAGGACGCGGACGAATACTCGGCTGCCGAAAACATCTATCTGAGCGCGGCCAACGAGAAGCGCAGCGCGATCGTGCTGGCCGCGAGCCGCGGCGCGGGCCTCGAAGCGCTCACCGAAGACCGTCCGAAGGTCATGCTGCCGGTCGCAGGCAAGCCGCTTCTGCGCCATCTGGTCGAAGCGTTCAAGAAGGAAAGCATCAACGACATCACCGTCGTCGGCGGTTATCGCGCCGATGCGATCGAGAAGGGCGGCATCCGTCTGGTCGTCAACGAGAAGCACGAATCCACGGGCGAACTCGCGTCGCTCGCGTGCGCGGTCGGGCACATGAACGGCGACACCGTGATTTCCTACGGCGACCTGCTGTTCCGCAGCTACATCCTGCGCGATCTGACCGAGTCGGACAGCGACTTCTGCGTGGTCGTCGATTCGTCGCAGACGCCGCAGACGGGCGCGAGCGCAACCGACTTCGCGTATTGCTCGACCGCCGACGACCGCGCGCTGTTTGGCCAGAAAGTCTGGCTGGAAAGCGTGGTCGGCGCGGGCCAGGCGTTGTCCGACGGCCGCGCGCCGCAAGGCCGCTGGATGGGTCTCGTCAAGGTGCGCGCGGGTGCGCGTGAACGTCTGCTCGCGACGCTGCAAGCCTTGCAACAGCGCGCCGATTTCGACACGCTCGACACGGCCGCGCTGCTCAACGCGCTGATCGCGGCGGGGCAGAAGATCGAAGTGCAGTACGTGCATGGTCACTGGCGCGGCGTGAACGATCTCGACGACTTCCGTCGCGCGGGCGATTTCGCGCACGGTCAGACGCCGATCGGTTCGGAAGGCTCGGAGAACGCGCGTGATTGAGGCCGCCCAGTTCGTCGAAGCCGCGCGCGAGCGTGGTTTCGACTGGTACGCGGGCGTGCCGTGCTCGTTTCTCACGCCCTTCATCAATTACGTGTTGCAGGATGAATCGCTGCATTACGTATCGGCGGCGAACGAAGGCGATGCGGTCGCGCTGATCGCGGGCGTCGCGCTGGGCGGCGGGAAGAAGCGGCGCGGCATCGCTATGATGCAGAACTCCGGTCTCGGCAACGCGGTGAGTCCGCTGACGTCGCTGACGTGGACGTTCCGGCTGCCGCAATTGCTGATCGTCACATGGCGCGGCCAGCCCGGCGTGCACGACGAACCGCAGCACGCGCTGATGGGCCCGATCACTCCGCAGATGCTCGAAACCATGGAGATTCCGTGGGAACTGTTCCCGACGGAAGCCGACCAGATCGGCCCGGCGCTCGATCGCGCGACGGCGTACATGGACAGCACCGGCCGTCCGTATGCGCTCGTCATGCAGAAGGGCAGCGTCGCGCCTTACGAGTTGAAGAAGACGGGTTTGTCGGGCGTGCGTGCCAATGCGCGTCCGGCGGCCGTGCAGCGCTTCGAAGGCGAGCGCGTCACGCGTCACGACGCGCTGCAAAGAGTCATCGCCAGCACGCCGGCGGATTCGACGGTCGTGCTCGCATCGACGGGCTTTTGCGGCCGCGAGTTGTACGCGATCGATGACCGCGCGAACCAGCTCTATCTGGTCGGCTCGATGGGCTGCGTGACGCCGATGGCGCTCGGCCTCGCGCTCTCGCGCCCCGACCTGCGCGTGCTCGCGCTGGACGGCGACGGCGCGGCGCTCATGCGCATGGGCGTGTTCGCGACGCTCGGCGCGTACGGCCCGTCGAATCTGATTCACTTGCTGCTCGACAACGGCGCGCACGAATCGACGGGTGGCCAGGCGACCGTTTCGCGCGAAGTCGATTTCGCGTCGATCGCGTCGGCGTGCGGCTACGCGCTCGCGCTCGACGGCGACGACATCGGCGTGATCGATCGTCTGTTCGACGCGAAGGATGTCGACGGCGCCCGTTTCGCGCGTCTGTCGATCCGAACCGGCACGCCCGCCGACCTGCCGCGCCCGAAGGTCACGCCCGAGGACGTGCGCGCGCGCTTGCAACAACACATTGGAGGCCGTTGATGCTGCTGCTCAATCCGGGTCCTGTCACGCTGAGCGAACGCGTGCGCAAGAGCCTGCTGCAAACCGACTTGTGCCATCGCGAGCCGGAGTTTTTCGATTTGCAGGATGAGGCGCGCCAGCGTCTCGTCGCCGCTTACGAACTCGATCCGGCCGTATGGAGCGCCGTGCTGATGACGGGCTCGGGCACCGCTGCGGTCGAAAGCATGATCGCCGGGCTCGTGCCGGAAGGCGGGCGTCTGCTCGTCGTGGAAAACGGCGTGTATGGCGATCGCATCGCGCAGATCGCGCGGCAGTATCACATCGACCACGAAGTCGTGAAGTACGAGTGGATGCAGGCGCCGGACATCGACGCGATCATCGCGCGGCTCGACAGCGATAAGTTCACGAACGTCGCGATCATCCATCACGAAACGACGACGGGCCGGCTGAACGCGATCGATCAACTGTCGCGCGCGTGCGGCGAGCGCGGCATCGGCCTGTTGCTCGATGCGGTGAGCAGCTTCGGCGCCGAAGCGATCGATTTCGACGGCGGCGGCATCGCCGCGATCGCCGCGACGGCGAACAAGTGTCTGCACGGCGTGCCGGGCGCGGCGTTCGTCATCGCGCGCCGCGATGCGCTGGCGAAGGCCGCGAGCCGCAACTACTACCTCGGCATCGCGCGTCTCGCGAAGCTGCAGGACGAGCGCAACACGCCGTTCACGCCGTCGGTGCATGCGTACTATGCGCTCGTCGAAGCGCTGCGCGAGTTCGAGGAAGAAGGCGGCTGGCGTGCGCGTCACGCGCGCTATGCGCGGCTGGCGGAGCAGGTGCGCGCGGGGCTGGCGTCGCTGGGCATCGACAGCGCGTTATCGCCCGAGGAGTCGTCGGTGGTGTTGCGGGCGTATCGGCTGCCTGCGGGCGTGACGTATGAAACCCTGCACGATGCGCTGAAGGCGAAGGGCTTCGTGATCTATGCAGGGCAGGGCGGCTTGTCGAAAGAACTGTTCCGCATTTCGACGATGGGCGCGCTCGATGCGAACGATATGGACCGGTTGATTTCGTCGTTCGTGGCGCTGCTGCGCTGAATTACTGCTTGCAAAAAATCGACGTGATGAAAGGCGCGACGTGGTGCACATCCGCGTCGCTGCTCGCGGCGCGCACCTGCTGTTCCACCTCTTTGTCGCCGCCCCACACGACCACGCCGTAAGCCGAATCGGCGATCGGCTCGCCCTTGCCGAGCCTGAAGATCGGATCATCCTTCTGGTAAGCGACGACCACATAGACCTTGAAGCCATAAGCCGTCAGCGTCGCGCCTTTCACGGGCTTGAACGCGTTGACCGAATTCGGCTCCACGCGCATCGGCTTGGTTTCCAGCAGTCCCTCCTGCTGCAAGGGCGCGACGAAATCATGCGCGGTCGATTTGCAGTCGAGTTGCGCATCGATCGGCTTCGCATGCGCGAGCGGACCGAATGACGCGAGCGTCACGGTCAGGGCGATCCGGTAGAGTCGGGCGGCGTGCTTCATGTTGACGCGATGTTCAGGACAGCTTGCACTTTAGCGAGATTGCAAGGAATCTGCACGAATCGTCGAGCGAATTGTCATGGGGCGCGTGGTCGAGCCAACAAAAAAGCGGCCCGCAGGCCGCTCGTCGGATCAATCGCCGATGGCGCGTCAGGCCGCCAGCTCCAGCTTCGCCGTATTGCGCGTGTCGCGCGAATGCACGCGCTTGCCCGCCGCATACGTTTCGAACACCGCGCGATCGTCGCCGAGCAGCGCGAATGCGAACAGCAGTTCTTCCAGCGATTCCGTACGCGACGTGCGGCGCGCGAGCAGCGGCGTGGCGTTGGGATCGAGCACGACGAAGTCCGCTTCGCTGCCAGCGGCGAGCGTGCCGATCCTGTCGTCGAGTTCGAGCGCCTGCGCGGCGCCCGTGGTGGTGAGCCAGAACATGCGCGTGGCGGTCAGATGGTGGCCGGTCAGGCGCGCGATCTTGTGCGCCGCGCCCATCGTCTGAAGCATGGAGAACGACGTGCCGCCGCCGACGTCCGTCGCCATCGCCACCGGCATGTTCGACGCGCCCGCCTTCTCGAAGTCGAACAGGCCGCTGCCGAGGAACAGGTTCGACGTCGGGCAGTGCGACGCCACCGCGCCGGTCTCCGCCATGCGCTCGCGGTCGCGGTCGTCGAGATAGATGCAGTGACCGTACACCGCGCGGCGGCGCAACAGACCGTAGTGATCGTAAATGTCGAGATAGCTGCGATGCCCCGGAAACAGGCTCTCGACCCATTTGATCTCGTCCGTGTTCTCCGCGACATGACTCTGGATGAACACGTCCTGATGCTTCTGCGCGAGCGCGCCGCACGCTTCGAGCTGCGCTTCCGTCGATGTCGGCGCGAAACGCGGCGTCAGCGCGTATTGCTGACGTCCGCGGCCGTGCCAGCGCGCGATGAGTTCGGCGCTGTCGTCGTAGCCGGATTGCGCCGTGTCGCGCAGGAACTCGGGGCAGTTGCGATCCATCAGCACCTTGCCCGCGACCATGCGCAGATTGCGCGCCTCGCTTTCGGTGAAGAACGCGTCGGCGGATTGCTTGTGCACCGTGCAGTAGACGAACGCCGTCGTCGTGCCGCAGGCGAGCAGCTCGTCGACGAAAAAGCTCGCCGTTTCACGCGCGACCGCCGGGTTCTCGAAGCCGCGCTCGGTCGGGAACGTATACGTGTTCAGCCACGGCAGCAGGCCCGGCGCAGGCGACGCGATCATGTCCGTCTGCGGATAGTGAATGTGCGAGTCGATGAAACCCGGCACGATCAGCTTGTCGCGCAGGGTGTGGACGGTCGCGTCGGGGCTGAGCTTGTCGCGGATCGACGCATACGCGCCTGCCGCGACCACTTTCCCGTCCTCGACGATCAGGAGGCCATCGGCCTCGTAGACCGCGCCGTCAGCGGCATGCGCGGGATCTTCCCGGAAGGTCAGCAACTGGGCGCGGTAGGCGGTTTGAGTCATGATGCAACGTCTCCGTTTTGTGAGGATGTCTACAACTGCGAAAGCAGTACGAGCGAAAAGGCCGCGATGATCCACATCGCCGGCTTGATTTCCTTCGCGCGCCCCGTCGCCGACTTCAGCACGACGAACGCGAGAAAGCCGTACGCGACGCCATCGGTGATCGAGTAGGTCAGCGGGATCAGGATCATCGCGAGGAACGCGGGAATGGCTTCATCGAAGCGATGCCATTCGATCTGCGTGATCGCTTCCATCATGAACACGCCGACGAGCACGAGCGCGGGCGCGGTCGCGATCGCCGGCACGAGCGACAGAAGCGGCGAAAGAAACAGGAACGGCAGGAAGCACAGGCCGGCGACGACCGCGACGAGACCCGTGCGCCCGCCCGCCGAAATGCCCGCCGCCGACTCGATATACGCGTTCGCCGGGCTCGTGCCGAGCGGCGCGGAGATGAGCGCGGAAAAGGAATCGACCATCATCGACTGGCGGATGTTGCGCGGGTTGCCGTCGCGGTCGTAGAGCTTGCCGGCTTCCGAAATCGCCATGAACGTCGAGAGCGCGTCGAAGAACGAGGTGAACAGCATCACGAAGATGAACGGCCAGTAGATGACCTTCAGCGAGCCGACGAGATCGAGCTGACCAAGCGCCGAGAAATCCGGCGCAGAAATGAAGCCGTTCCAGTTGACGAGCGTCTTCGTGGCGATGGCGGCGGGCCAGTACGCGGTGCCGTCGCCGTAAAAGCGGCCGATGGGAATCGCGATGATCGTCGTGAACACGATGCCGAGCATCAGCGCGCCGGTGACCTTGCGCGCGACGAGAATCGTCGTGACGGCGAGGCCGACGAGGAACGTGATGACGACCGGATTCAGCGACGCCGAATGCACGATCGTGACCGGATCGCCGACGACGAACTTCGCGTTCACCAGCCCGATCAGGCTGATGAACAGGCCGATGCCGCACGACACCGCGTGCCGCAGATTCGCGGGAATCGCATCGACGACGAGCTTGCGCGCGTTGAACACCGCGAGCACCGTGAAGATCACGCCGGACCAGAACACGCAGCCGAGCGCGGTCTGCCACGGCATCTTGCCGCCGTGAACCATGACGAACGCGAACAGCGCGTTCATGCCCATGCCCGGCGCGACGAGCACCGGATTGCGCGCGTAAAGGCCCATCGCGCAACTGCCGAGAAAGCTGACGATGACGGTCGCCGTCAGCGCGGCCGGGAAGGGTACGCCCGCCTGCGAAAGAATGCCCGGATTGACGACGATGATGTACATCGCCGTGAGGAACGTCGTGATCCCCGCGACGATTTCGGTCTTCGTGCGCGAGCCCGCCGCGCGGATGCCGAAGAAGCGTTCGAGCGCGGTCGTGTCCTGTTGTGGAGTTGTTGCTGTCGTTTCCATGCTCGTTACTGCTTCCAGTGCTGATCCAGGCGCGCCACCATTGCGTCGCGTTCTTCTTCGGTGACGAACGAGGCTTCCAGGCTGTTTCTGAGCAGCGTGTAGACCTCGTGATCCGTGAGCTTCAACGCATCGACGATCGCGAAGTAATTCGCGTTGACGTAGCCGCCGAAGTACGCGGGATCGTCGGAGTTGATCATCACCGCGACACCCTGATCGAGCAGGTCCTTCAGCGTGTGCTTGGTCATGTCGTCGAACACGCAGAGCTTGAGGTTCGACAGCGGGCAGACGGTCAGCGCGATGCGCGCATCTGCGAGACGCGCGACGAGCGCCGCGTCCTCGATGCTGCGCACACCGTGATCGACGCGATCCACCTTCAGCAGATCGAGCGCTTCATAGACATACGACGGCGGGCCTTCCTCGCCCGCATGCGCGACGAGCTTCAGACCGCGCTCACGCGCCTTCGTGAACACGCGCTCGAACTTCGACGGCGGATGGCCGCGCTCCGACGAATCGAGCCCGACGCCGATCAGCCGATGCGCGTACTTGTCGAACAATGGCAACGCGCTTTCATACGTCGCGAGTGCGTCTTCCTCTGAAAGATGGCGCAGGAAACAAAGAATCAGCTTGCTGGAAAGACCGCGCTTTTCGCCTTCCGCCAACGCGGCATCGATGCCCGCGACGACCGTTTCGATCGGCACGCCGCGTTCGGTGTGCGTCTGCGGATCGAAGAAGATTTCCGTGTGCGCGACGTGGTCCGCGAGCGCGCGCTCGACGTAGGCCATCGTCATGTCGTAGAAATCCTGCTCGGTGAGCAGCACGCTCGCGCCCGCGTAGTAGATGTCGAGGAACGATTGCAGATCGGTGAACGCATACGCGGCGCGCAGCGCATCGATCGAGTCGTACGCAAGCTTCACGTTGTTGCGCTTCGCGAGCGCGAAAATCAGCTCCGGTTCGAGCGACCCTTCGATATGGATATGCAGCTCGGCTTTCGGCGCGCGCGCAATCTTGTCGGCGAGTGTGGGATTCATGTGGGCTTTGTGGTGTTGGGGCTACGGTTGCGCCTGTGGGTCAGGCGGTTTGTTGCGACGACGCGTGGCTCGAAGCGCTGGCTTCGACCGCCTGCAGCAGTTGGGCTGCCGCTGCAACGGCGATCACTTCGGGCGCCTTGTCGACGATTCCGTCGATGCCGATCGGACACACCATCCGCGCGATGCGGGCCGGGTCGATGCCGCGCGCCGCGAGCCGGTGCTCGAACTGCTTCTTCTTCGTGAACGAGCCGATCATGCCGAAGAACGCAAAATCGCCGCGTCTCAGGATGCACTCCGCCAGCGCGAGATCCACCGTGTGGTTGTGCGTCATCACGATGAAGTACGCGTGGGGCGGCGCGCGGTCGACTGCTTCGTCGGGTGCGTCGTTCGGCTCGATCGTCACGTTGTCCGGCACGAACTGCGGCGCGGGAAAGGCGGCGTCGCGCTCGTCGACCCAGGTCACGTGGCAGGGCAGCGTCGCGAGCACGCGCACGAGCGCGGCCCCGACGTGGCCCGCACCGAACAGCACGACCTGAAAATCGCGCGGCGCGATGGTTTCGGTGAGCAGCGCGCCGCTCTCGTCGAAACCGGCGCCGTCCCACAGGAGGCAGTCGGTGTCGGTCGCGCCCGGTTCGGGATCGGAGAGCATGACGGCATCGGGCATCGGCGCGAACGAGACGCTGCGCACGGTCGAGAGACCCTGCGCGGTGCGTTTCGAGAGCGTCGTCACCCAGTTCAGATCCGCCACGTCGAGCCGCTCGAACGCCAGCACGACCGCGCCGCCGCAGCACTGGCCGAGGCTGGGCCCGAGCGCGAAACGCTCCAGCCTGCGCATGCGCGGGCTGCGCATGCCGTCCTTCAGCACTTGCCGTGCGGTCTCGATGGCCTTCCATTCCAGATGGCCGCCGCCGATCGTGTAGCGCGCGTCCTCGCGCGTGACGATCATCTTCGTGCCCGGCTCGCGCGGCGCGGAGCCTTCGACACGCGCGACCGTCACGAGCACGACGGCGTCGCCGTGCGCGAGCAGGTGTTGCAGGTCGTTCAGCCAAACTTGCATCGAGTGAGCTCCAGAAATGATTCGTGTATGCGTCGTCGCGGGCGCTAGTTTACCGGGGCCGGTTCGAAGGTTTCGACCGTCAGCGCGTCAAGAATTGCCTCGGGCGTCGCCGGCGCGCGCAGTTTCGGCGCATCGGCGGAATCCGGTGCGGCGGATGCGATCGCCGCGCGGATCGCGAGCAGCACCGAAAACGCCAGCAAAAGCGGCGGCTCGCCGACCGCCTTCGAGCGGAATATCGTCGGTTCGGCGTTGTCGTTGCCCGCGTCACGAAACAGCGCGACGTTGAAGACCGCAGGCGCGTCGCTGACGGCGGGAATCTTGTAGGTCGACGGCGCGTGCGTCATCAGACGCCCGTCGCGGTTCCACCACAGCTCTTCCGTCGTGAGCCAGCCCATGCCCTGAATGAAGCCGCCTTCCACCTGACCGATGTCGATGGCGGGATTGATCGAGCGTCCGGCGTCGTGCAGCAGATCGGCGCGCAGGAGCTTCCATTCGCCGGTGAGCGTATCGACGATCACTTCCGACACCGCCGCGCCATACGCGAAGTAGTAGAACGGATGGCCTCGCAGCGACTTCGCGTCCCAGTGGACTTTCGGCGTCGAATAGAAGCCGTCCGACCACAACTGCACGCGCGCGAGATACGCGGCCGCGATGAGCTGATCGAACGGCATCTGTCCGCCGTTCACTTCCACGACGCCGCCATGAAACCGCACCTCCGACGCATTGCCGCCGAGCTGCTTCACGACGAGTTCGGAAAGCCGCGCGCGGATCTTGAGCGCCGCGTCCTCGGCCGCCTTGCCGTTCAGATCGCTGCCGGTCGATGCCGCCGTCGCCGAGGTATTCGCTACTTTCGATGTATCCGTCGCCGTCACGCGCACGCGCGGCAGGCCGATGCCGAGCACGCTCGCGACGACCTGCGCGACTTTCGTGTTGAGCCCCTGGCCCATTTCCGTGCCGCCGTGATTGACGAGCACGGAGCCGTCCTTGTAGACGTGCACGAGCGCGCCCGCCTGATTCAGGAACGGCACGTTGAACGAGATGCCGAACTTGACCGGCGTGAACGCGATGCCGCGCCTGAGCACGCTGCTTTTTGCATTGAACGCGGCGACTTCGGCGCGGCGTTTCTGATAATCGCTCGACGCGATGAGTGCGTCGGTCAATGCCGCGATCACGTTGTCCGCGACCGGCTGGCCGTAAGGGGTCACGTTGCGATCGCCGATGCCGTAGTAATTCGCGCGCCGCACGTCGAGCGGATCGCGTTTCAGCCGATGCGCGATGTCATCGAGCATCACTTCCATCACGAGCGCGCCTTGCGGTCCGCCGAAACCGCGAAACGCCGTGTTCGACTGCGTGTTGGTCTTGCAGCACAGCGCGCGAATCTCGACGTCGCTCAGGTAGTACGCGTTGTCGAAGTGACAGACCGCGCGCGTCGCGACCGCGCCCGACAAGTCCGCCGAATAGCCCGCCCGCAACGCGATCTCGACGCGCGCGCCGACGATGCGGCCGTCGTCGTCGAAGCCGCATTCGTATTCGTAGACGGCGTCGTGGCGTTTGCCGGTGATCATGAAATCGTCGTCGCGGTCGGCGCGCAGCTTCACGGGGCGCTTGAGCAGATGCGCCGCGAGCGAGGCCACGCACGCGAACAGCGCCGATTGCGATTCCTTGCCGCCGAAGCCGCCGCCCATGCGCCGGCATTCGCACAGCACGGCATGGGTCGGCCAGCCGAGCATGTGCGCGACGACCTGCTGCATCTCGCTCGGATGCTGCGTCGAACTGTGGACGAGCATGCCGTCCTGCTCTTTCGGCATCGCGTAGGCGACCTGGCCTTCGAGATAGAACTGCTCCTGGCCGCCCACTTCGAACTCGCCCTTCAAGCGATGCTTCGCCGCCGCGATGCGTGCGGCCGGATCGCCGCGCAGCAGATGCAGCGGCGGCAGCACGAACTGGTTGCGCGCCTTCGCTTCGCGCGGCGTGAGCACGGCTTCGAGCGGCTCGTAGCGCACCACATCCTCGCTTTTCGCGAGCGCAGCGGCGCGGCGCGCCAGATCGTGACTCTCGGCGATGACGGCGAACACCGGCTGGCCGAGGTACTGCACTTCATCGTTGGCGAGGATCGGGTCGTCGTGCAGCACCGGGCCGCAATTGTTCTCGCCGGGAATGTCGGCGGCTGTCAGCACCGCGACGACGCCAGGCGCCGCGCGCACCGCGTCCAGATCGAGCGACACGATGCGCGCGTGAGCATGCCGCGACAGTCCGAGCGCCGCGTGCAGCGTGCCGCGCAGTTCGGGAATGTCGTCGATATAGACCGCTTCTCCGCTCACGTGCAGCGCCGCCGATTCGTGCGGCAGCGCGGCGCCGGCGGCGTCGAGCGCGATCGGTTCGGTGACCTTGTTCATGGCTGCTCCTCGGAAGCCGCATGCGCTTCGTATGCGAAGGCACTCACGTCGGCGAGCGCGAGCGGCGCATCGCGGCGCGTTTCCAGATAGAAGCGCCACAGGACGTTGCGCGCCACCTTCGCGCGATACGCGCTCGACGCCCGCATGTCGGTGAGCGGCTGGAAGTCGGCGTCGAGCGCGGCCATCGCGGCGCGCGCCGTGTCTTCGGTCCAGTCGCCGCCGATCAGCGCCGCTTCCGCCTGCGTCGCGCGTTTCGGTGTCGCGGCCATGCCGCCGAACGCGATGCGCGCATCCTTCACGCGATGCTGCGCGTCGAGCGTGATCGCGAACGCGGCGCATACCGCCGAGATGTCCTGGTCGTAGCGCTTCGCCACCTTGTAGGTGCGAAAGCGCAGCGCCGCGACCGGGCGCGGCACGCGGATCGACGCCACGAATTCGCCTGCGTCGAGCGCGGTCTTCTGATAACCGAGATAGAACGCATCGAGCGGCATCGTGCGGGTCTTGTCGGCTTTTTGCAGCACGAGTTCCGTCTTCAGCGCGATCAGCGCGGGCATCGAATCGCCGATCGGCGAGCCGTTCGCGACGTTGCCGCCGAGCGTGCCTGCATTGCGGATCGGCCGCGAGGCGAAGCGCGTCCACAGTTCGGCGAGTTCGGGATAGTCGCCGGCGAGCGCGGCGTAGGCGTCCTCCAGCGAGGCCGCCGCGCCGATGGTCAGCGTCCGCGCGTCGCGCTCGATGATCTTCAGTTCGTCGACGTTGCCGATGTAGAGCAGGTCGCCGAGATCGCGGAATTGCTTCGTCACCCACAGGCCGACGTCAGTGCTGCCCGCGAGCAGGCGCGCGTTCGGCTGCGCGGCGCGCAATCGCGCGAATTCGGCGCGCGTGACGGGGGCCTGGAACGTGTGCGGACCGGATGCATCGGACGCGCGATATTCGAACGTCTGCGTGCGCTTCAGTGCAAGCAACTGCTGCGTGACGGCGTCGGCATCGAAGGGCGGGCGCGGGTAGTCGAACATGCGCTGCGCGGCATCGACGATCGGCCGATAACCCGTGCAGCGGCACAGATTCCCCGACAGCGCTGCGGCGATGTCATCGCGCGACGGCGGGCCCGCATCGCGCGGATGGCTGTGATAGAGCGCCCACAGGGACATCGCGAAGCCGGGCGTGCAGAAGCCGCACTGCGAGCCGTGACAGTCGACGAGCGCCTGTTGCACCGGATGCAGCGTGCCATCCTCGCCGCGGAGGTCCTCGACGGTGAAGAGGGCGCGCGAATCGAGCGTCGGCAGAAACTGGATGCAGGCGTTGACGGCCTTGAGCGCGAGCGCGCCGGCGGCGTCGAGTTCGCCGATCACGACGGTGCACGCGCCGCAATCGCCTTCCGCGCAACCTTCCTTCGTGCCGGTGCAAAGCGCGGTCTCGCGCAGATGCTGAAGCACCGTGCGCGTGGTGGGAGCGTCGCCGATCTCGCGTATGGCGCCGCGTTGGAGAAAGCGGATGGTTTGCGTTGTCATGAGTGAAAAGACATTGCGGACCGGGCGCGCGTTACGCGGTTTCCGTTCGCCTCATGGGTTGCATGAGAAAGCTGCCTTTGAGCGAATCGGACTGCGCGCACGTAGATCGCCATCCAGACACGAACATATCACCGCAATATCCCAAAAATATTGCCGGGCACGTATCAAGATTATGCGGATGCGCTGATGCGGGAAAGGGAAAGCGCGTGGAGCGGGATGAAGCGGGGAAGAACGGGCGACCGCGAACGGGTCGCCCGGAAATAATTACCGTGCCGTGGTGCGTAGATTGCGCTTCAGACGCAGACTGGCCGCGACCAGCACGAAAATCAGCGCGAACGCGATCAGCGACCACTGCGGCAGGGACAGCCCGAGGATCGGCGGATAGGGCGTCTCGCACAGGCCCGCGACCTTGAACACCTGCGGCAGCCAGGCAGCGGGCGGCAGACCGTCGACGATCGGCTGAAGCGCGTCGAAGCCGCAACTGAAGCCGGGATGCGACTGCACGTAGACGTGGCGCGCCGCGGTGGCGATGCCGCCGAGCGCAGAAATGGCGACGAGCGTTTCGAACAGCGCGATGCCGCGCCAGTTCCGGAAAATCGCGCCGATGAACGCGAAGATCGCGACCAGCACGAAGAAATAGCGCTGGATGATGCACAGCGGGCAGGGATCTTCGTTATGGAAGAACTGCAGATACAGCGCGCCGCCGACCAGACCGAGACTGACGAACCCGAGCAGCACGAGGAGGCGCCGCTCGCGCCGCATCGCCCGGTCGCCCTGATGCATCGTGAAGTGATTTAAAGAGTTGTTCATTGTTTCGCAACGATTCGAGAAGGAAGCACCTAAGTTGCGCCGGTAGAGCGGTGAATTCTAGCGCGAACGCCCGATGCGCAAAATCATCCGCCCATTTCCAGGCGTTCAGCGCGTCGTCGCGAGCACCGCTTCGACCGCGCGTCCGATCGACAGCAACGCGTCGTCGGAGTTCGGCGCGCCCGCGAGCATCAGGCCGACAGGCGCTTCGCCGCGCGGATGGCACGGCAGCGACAGCGCGCACGCGTCGAGAAAGTTGAAGGTCGTCGGGTTGCGCAGGATCAGCGCGTTGGCGCGCGTGAAGGCGTCGTCGTCGGCTTCCAGATCGGCGATGCGCGGCGGCAGCACCGGCACCGTCGGGCAGACGATGGCGTCGAAACGCTGCCAGAGCGTCGTGCGCGCGTCTTCGATCATCGCGGCGCGCGCCTCGCACAGGTCGATGTAATCCGCCGCGCTCGCCGCCTCCGCGCGCTTCAGCCGCGCGAGCACGCGCGGATCGTAGTCGCCGCCGCGCTCGGCCATCAGCTTCCGATGCCACGCATGGGCTTCGATCGCGACGAGCGGGTAGCGATTGATCTCCGGCAGCCGGTCCAGCGGCGCGAAACGCACGTCTTCGACGAGCGCGCCCGCCGCGGCCAGATGATTGACGGCCGCGGCGACCGCATTGGCGACGGGCGCCTCGACGCCATCGGTCACGTAGTTCGTCAGCACGCCGAGGCGCACGCCGTCGAGCGGACGCGTCGCGGGTACGCCGGGATCGCGGCCCGCCAGAATGCGGTCGACGAGCGCGCAACACGCGACCGACACGCCGATCGGCCCGAACGAATCGAGCGACTTCGAGAGCGGCACGCCGCCTTGTTTCGGGATGCGGCTCGCGGTCGGCTTGAAGCCGGTGATGCCGCACAGCGCGGCGGGAATGCGGATCGAGCCGCCGGTATCGGTGCCGAGTGCGATCGCGGCCATGCCATCCGCAACCGACGCCGCCGCGCCCGACGAAGAACCGCCCGCGATGCGCGCGTCGCCCGGCACGTCGGCGCGCCACGGAGAGCGCGGCGTCCCGTAATGCGGGTTCAGGCCGAGGCCGGAGAACGCGAACTCGCTCATGTTGGTGCGCCCGACCAGCACCGCGCCCGCGCGGCGCAGACGCGCGACGGCGACGGCATCGGCCTTCGCGGGCGCGGCATCGCGCAGCGCCTTCGAACCGGCGCGCGTCACCTGGCCTTCGACGTCGAACAGATCCTTGATCGACACCGGAATACCCGCGAGCGGCGAGAGCACGGTGCCGGCGCGGCGCAACGCATCGTGCGCGTCGGCGGCGGCGCGGGCGTGTTCAGCATCGACATGCATGAAGACGGTCGAGCCCTGACCCGACGGGTCGGCGATGCGTTCGAGCGCCGCCTCGACGAGCGCGCGGCTCGTCGTGCGGCCGCTTTTGAGATCGGCGGCGAGTTGGGCGAGAGGGGCGAACTGCGGCGAAGTGGTCGGCATGGCGTCGGGCAGTGGCTTGGCCGCGTGCGAGAAGGCCGGGCGCGCCCGGCGCTTCGCATCGGCAGTGAAAGGATGGGCGCGCTGCGGCTCGAAGCCGGGCGCTCAAGGTGGCTGTCATTCTAAGCCACCGACGCCGTTCGAACACCGCTCAGATCGTGCGCGAGAAGCGCCGCAGGCTCGCCTGTCCCAGATAGCGGTCGAACACCGACGCGACGTTGCGCACCAGCATGCGCCCGGCGGGCAGCACGCGGATTGCGTTGCGCGACAGGTCGATCAGTCCGTCGTCGGCCATCGGCGCGAGGCGCGCGAGTTCGCTGGCGAATGCGACGGGAAATTCGATGCCGTGCGTGCTCACGACATCGTCGAAACGCAGCTCGCCGCCGCACATGAGGCGCATGATGACGTCGCGGCGGAGTTCGTCGTCGGCGGAAAGACGCACGCCGCGCGCGATGGCCAGACGCCCCGCATCGATCGCGGCGGCGTAGTCGGCAAGCTCGCGCGCGTTTTGCGCGTAGACATCGCCGATCTTGCCGATCGACGACGCGCCGATGCCGATCAGATCGCAATCCGCGTGCGTGCTGTAGCCCTGGAAGTTGCGCTGGAGCGTGCCGGCTTCGAACGCGCGCGCGAGTTCGTCGCCAGGCAGCGCGAAATGATCCATGCCGATATAGACATAGCCCGCGTCGCTCATGCGCGCGATCACGCGCTCGAGAATCGCGAGGCGCTCGGTGGCCGAGGGCAGCGCGCTTTCGTCGATCTGCCGCTGCATCTTGAAGAGCGCCGGCATGTGCGCGTAGCCGAACACGGAGACGCGGTCGGGCTTCAGATCGACGATCGCGTCGAGCGTGCGCGAAAAGCTCTCGACGCTTTGATGCGGCAAGCCGTAGATCAGATCGACGCTCACTGACTTGAAGCCGTACGCGCGCGCGGCGTCGAGCACGGTTTCGGTCATCGCGCGCGGCTGGATGCGGTTGACGGCGCGCTGCACGCGCTCGTCGAAATCCTGCACGCCGAGGCTCAGGCGGTTGAAACCGAGTTCGCGCAGCAACGCGATGGTTTCCGCCGATGCCTCGCGCGGATCGACTTCGATCGAATATTCGGCGCGTTCATCCGGCACGAGGTTGAAATGTTCGCGCGTGGCCGACATCAGCTCGGTCATCTCGTCGTGCGACAGGAAGGTCGGCGTGCCGCCGCCCCAGTGGAGTTGCGTGACGGGGCGCGAGGTGTCGAAGAGCGCGGCCTGCAACGCGAGTTCGCGCTTCATCCGGTCGAGATAAGGGCGTGCGTGCGCGCGATTTTTCGTCGCGACCTTGTTGCAGCCGCAATAGAAGCAGACCGTGTCGCAGAACGGGATGTGGAAGTAAAGCGAGAGGTCGGCGCTCGGGCTGCTGTTTTTCGCCGCTTCGCGATAATGCGCGGCGTCGAACGAGTCGGTGAACTGGACGGCGGTCGGGTAGGACGTGTAGCGCGGACCGTGCGCGTCGTAGCGCGCAAGCAGGTCGGGGCGAAAGAGCGGGGCAGCGGGAGTCATGGCGGACCTCTGGGAATCATCCGAGTGTAGTCGGGCGATGTGCGCCGGAATTGCGTGATAAGGTCGCAGCCCGAAGGCAGCGATTTGACGAAGCGCAAAGGTGAGGCGTGGGACAATGTCGTTTCTTTTTGCGCTGTTCAGTGTCGCCATGTCGATCGATTCTTCGTCTCATGCCTGCCGGGAAGGCTGCGGTGCGTGCTGCATCGCGCCGTCCATCTCCAGTCCGATTCCGGGCATGCCGGAAGGCAAGCGCGCGGGCGAGCGCTGCATTCAATTAGGCGATGATCTGCGCTGCGGGATTTTCGGCGATCCGCGACGGCCCGCGTGCTGTGGCGGGCTGCAGCCTTCCGCGGAGATGTGCGGCGAGACGCGCGAATATGCGCTGGTGTGGATCGAGCGACTGGAAGCGCAGACACAGCCGACGCAACTGTCGTGACGATCGGCAGTCCAACGCCCGAATCGCGCCACGAGGCGCAGACCCGAAGAAACGCATTGGAGGATCACGCATGACGGAACCCGTCGCGCCGCTGCGGCGCCGGTTCGTGCTCGCAGGACTGATGTCGCTGCCCGCACTCGTACTCACATCGAAGGCCCGCGCGGCCTCGAACTCGATATTCCCGTTCATTCCGGACCACTACACATTCTCGACGCAGCAGGTTCAGGCCGCCGTCGCGCGCAAATTTCCGCTGCAACGCACGGCCTCGCAAATCTTCGACGTGGTCCTGAGCAATCCGGTCGTCGGCATGGCGCCGGATCGCAATCGCGTGACGGTGAAGGTCGATGCGCGTCTGGCCACGCCGTTCATGCCGAATCCCGTGGTCGGCGTGTTCACGCTTTCGACGCAACTCGGCTACGACGCGCCGAGTCGTTCCGTCATCCTGATTTCACCGAGTGTTGACGATGCGCAGCTAACCGGCGACGCCGCGCAATATAACCAGCAGATCGCCTCGGTCGGCGCGCAACTGGCGGCCCAGTTGCTCGATCGCTATCCGATCCACACCTTCAAACCGGAGGAACTCCAGTTCGCCG
The DNA here is from genome assembly GCF_001544915.2 of Caballeronia pedi. Lineage (GTDB taxonomy): Bacteria > Pseudomonadota > Gammaproteobacteria > Burkholderiales > Burkholderiaceae > Caballeronia > Caballeronia pedi. Next base: position 49,450 of record NZ_FCOE02000049.1, read on the forward strand.
GAGTGTCGTATGAACCCGGTACAATCACAGTCCTTACAAACGGCATACGTGTGCAGATCGTTGAGAAGTAAGTCGAAATCTCTGCGCAATGTGCTCCACAAGCAACGGCGATAACGGCTAACAAGGGCTGACGGATGGACTGGATATTGATGGTGAAGGCGCTCATTCTGGGCGTCGTCGAGGGCTTGACCGAATTTCTGCCGGTTTCGAGCACGGGGCATCTGATCGTGGCGGGCAGTTTGCTGAATTTCACCGACGCGCAGTCAAAAACCTTCGATGTCGTCATCCAGTTCGGCGCGATTCTCGCGATCTGCTGGGAATATCGCGCGAAGATCGGCTCCGTGGTCGTGGGCCTGCCGGCGCGCGCGGACGCACGGCGCTTCACGCTGAACGTGATCATCGCGACGATTCCGGCCATCGTGCTGGGACTGCTGTTCGAGAAAACCATCAAGTCGGTGCTGTTTTCGCCGGTGCCGGTGTCGGTCGCGCTGATCGTCGGCGGCATCGTGATTCTGTGGGCCGAGGCGCGCCAGCGCGAACGCGCCGCCATGACGCGCGTGTATTCCGTCGACGATCTCACCTATATGGATGCCTTCAAGGTGGGGCTCGCGCAATGCTTCGCGCTGATTCCGGGCACCTCGCGTTCGGGCGCGACCATCATTGGCGGGATGCTGTTCGGGCTGGAGCGGCGCGTCGCCACGGAGTTCTCGTTCTTTCTCGCCATCCCGATCATCTTCGGCGCGACGCTCTACGAAATGGCGAAGTACTGGCGCACGCTGACGGTGAACGATTTCGGGCTGTTCGCCATCGGGCTGGTGGCCGCGTTCGTGAGCGCCTTCGTCTGCGTGCGCTGGCTGCTGCGCTACGTGGCGTCCCACGATTTCACGGCGTTCGCGTGGTATCGGATCGGCTTCGGCTTGCTGATTCTGATCGTCGGCTACAGCGGCGGGCTGAGCTGGGCGGACTGATCGCGGCTTTTTTGTCGCGCACGATGCAAAACGCCACGGCTTGTGAACTGCACCCCAAAAGTTGGACACAGATCCAACCTTTGGGGTGTTTTTCATGGCGAAGTACAGCGAGGGATTCA
>NZ_FCOE02000090.1 GCF_001544915.2 Caballeronia pedi
AGAGCACATCGCAAGCACCACATCAACTTCCGTCTTGCGTCGCTGCATCAGCAGCAGAGAAACGAGATTATGAAGAATCTTTTTCTCCTTGTCAACACTGTTTTCTCGCTTTCGCTTCGAAATTTGTCGACTTCGGAGGCCGCCCGTTTCGCTCAGCGGCCCTCGTCTTGCAACGAAGGGGCTGAATATTAGGCCAAGCAACCGCGAATGACAAGGTGATGACGCAAACTTTTTCGCCCGACTTCAGTGCACCGGTTTCGCAGTGCCGGAGACGAACTCCATAGGCACTGCCGCGGCCATCGCCGCGTAGCCCGCATCGCTCGGGTGGATGTGATCTCCACTGTCATATCGGCGTTGCAGCACGCTGGGGCGCGCCGGATCGCGCAGCGCCTGATCGAAGTCGATCACGCCGTCAAACGCGCGGCTGGAGCGGATCGACTCATTGACCGCCGTGCGGATCGCCTCACGCTCGGGCGGCAGCGACGCCGGCGTCAGCGTCGCGCCGTAAATCTTGATGCCGCGCTGGTGCGCCTGCGCAATTAAACGCTGATAGCCGCGCACCAGCGCGTCCGCGTTCACCTCGGTGTGGGGCGCGTCGCAATCTAGTCCGGCGTGTGCGGGCATCGCCATGAAATTGATGTCGTTGATGCCGATCAGCACGATCACCGCGCGCACGCCCGGCTGGCGCAGCGCGTCGCGCTCGAAGCGGCTCACCACCGCCTCGCCGTAGCACGGCGAATTGCTCAAAAGGCGATTCCCGCTGATGCCCGCGTTCACGATGACCGTTTCCGCGCCACTCTTGCGCGCGAGCTGCTTCGCGAGCGCGTCGGGCCAGCGGCGGTTGGCGTTGAGCGAGGATCGCATACCATCGGTGATCGAATCGCCGATGGCGACCACCGCTTGCGCGGACTGGCTCTCGACCGCGACATTGGTCAGCCACGCATACTGGGTGAAGCGCATGCGGAACGCTCCAGCCGATGCTTCTTCGGTACGGTCGCCTGGCGTCGAGATGTAGTTCACCTGACTCGACACGCGATGCCACGCCACCAGCTTCTGATCCTTCCCCATGAACATGCTGACGGCCACGGGTTGAAGCGCTTCGACGTCGAAGCTGACTGCATCGCTGGTGGCTTGCGCGCCCGGCGCGACCGTCACGCTTTTCCGTCCGCCGAACAGAACGGGCCGCGCGCTGCCGGCACGGATCGCCGCGCTGCTGCCACCGGCCGCGCGAGCCACGCTCATCGATTCGACGACGAGCGGCTCCGTTCCATATAGATTGCTTATCCGCAGACGAATGCGTTTGCCGTCGAGTTGCGGGTAGATCAACTGGCGCACGGTGCGCCCAGCGACATCCGGCGCGCGATACAGCGGCGGCAGATTCGCCAGTTGCGGAATCGACTGCAGCGCGGTGCCCCAGGCGCTGACCCAACGTTCGTTGGCAGTTGCGTCGGCGGTATCGGCGGCGAACGCGTGCGGCACGAGATTGACCTGTGCGACAAGCGCGGCCGCGCAGATCGCGGCGAGAACTCGGAGTTTCATTCGGCGAAGGCGTTCGGAAAAGGCTCGATTGTGCCCGAAGTGTCACCAGATCCACCGCGCTCGCATCACCCGCAAAAGTGAACACGAGCGAACCACGCGCCCGAAATGGCCTCACAATGCTGCCAATTCATTTTTTGCCGGCCACGACGGCTGGCGCTCCGGGCATCACTATGCAATCGAAAAACACCGCACCGCAACGACTCACCTGGGACGAAGACGACGAAAGTCGTTCCGCCCGCTGGAGATCGGAGAGCGGCAATCCGCCACCGAAGCGCGTGGTCATCGGGCACGACCAGATGACGGCGGATATCGCCTATCGCCTCGCCTGCGAGGGCACGGCGATCCTTTGGCGCGGCGACTTCCAGAACGCCCGGCAACTGCTTCAGGCGATGGCGCGCCGCATCGACGACAAGCCGCGCAAGGCCAAGAAGAAGCCGGCCACGGCACCTTCGCCGATCGACGCATTCAATCTGCATCGCCTCGCACAATCGCAGCGCGCGCGTACGCTCGCCATGCTGGTGCTCCCGCTCGACGAACACTACGCCATCCCGCTGCGCCGCGCGCCGAACGTCCAGCAGGCGTGCGAGGAGGCCTACGGGCCGCCGTCGGATGAAGCGTCGGTCGTGTCCTTGCGCGAAGTGCTCGGCCTGGTCGGCGCGCATGAGTGGCGCAAGAAGGGCGTCGAGATCGGCGCTGTCGGTGGAAGAATCCATCCCTATTACGGCGTGTTCTCGCCGGTTCGCGGCGAATACATCGATCTCGTCGCGAATCAGCCGCTTCCGGCGAAGCAGCTCGCGTTCGATATCGGCACCGGAACCGGCGTGCTCGCTGCCGTGCTCGCGCGGCGCGGCGTCGAGCGGATCGTCGCCACCGACGTCGATGCCCGAGCGCTCGACTGCGCGCGGGAAAACATCGGGCGGCTCGGGCTCGATCGGCAGGTCGAAATCGTCGAAGCCGACATGTTTCCCGAAGGCCGCGCGCCTCTGGTCATCTGCAATCCGCCCTGGCTGCCGGCGCGGCCGAGCGCGGCGATCGAGCACGCCATCTACGATCCGGACAGCCGCATGCTGCGAGGCTTTCTCGATGGCCTCGCCGCGCATCTGACGCCGGGCGGCGAAGGCTGGCTGATCCTGTCCGACTTCGCGGAGCATCTCGGTCTGCGTACACGCGCGCAGTTGCAGGAATGGATCGACAAGGCCGGTCTGAAAGTGGATGGGCGCATCGATATCAAGCCGCACCATCCGCGCGCGACCGACAAATCCGATCCGCTGCACGCCGCGCGTTCGGCCGAAGTGACCTCGCTTTGGCGGCTGGTGGCCGCGTAAATCAGATCACGCGCGCTCGGCGAGCCACGCGAGCGCGCCTTCCCCCGCCACGAGTCCGCTTGCGAAGCACGCCGTCAGCAGATAGCCGCCGGTCGGCGCTTCCCAGTCGAGCATTTCGCCCGCGCAGAACACGCCCGGCAGCGCACTGAGCATCGAGCGCGCGTCGAGCGCTTCGAATGCGACGCCGCCCGCGCTGCTAATGACTTCTTCGATAGGACGCGTGCGCAACAAGCGCAAAGGCAACGCCTTGATGCGCGCGGCGAGCGTTTCAGGATCGGCGAATTCGTCCTTGCTCACGCATTCGCGCAACAATCCCGCTTTCACGCCCGTCAGATGCAGGCGGCTCTGCAGATGGCTCGACATCGAGCGCGCCCCGCGCGGATGCAGCACCTCGTCGCGCACGCGCTCGGCGGAAAGCTGCGGCGCGAGATCCAGCATGATCGTCGCGCCGACGCCCCCGCTTTCCGCGATCCGATCGCGGATCGGCGCCGACAACGCATAGATCAGGCTGCCTTCGATGCCCTGATCGGTAATCAGACACTCACCGACGCGCCAATCGAGCGCGCCGTCCGCGCGCGCCACGCCGATCGCCACGGACTTGAGCGGCTCGCCCGCGAAACGGCTGCTGAAATGCTCGCTCCAGCCGACATCGAAACCGCAGTTGGACGGCACGAAAGGCCGCACGTCCACACCGCGCGCCGCGAGAATCGGGAGCGCGCCGCCGTCCGAACCGAGCTGCGGCCAGCTTGCGCCGCCGAGCGCGAGCACGATCGCGCCGTGCCGGACGCGCTTTTCGCCGGATGGCGTCGCGAAACGCGATATGGACGTTTCTTCTTCCCAGCCGAGCCAGCGGTGCCTCATATGGAACGTCACGCCCGACGCGCGTAGCCGATGCAGCCACGCGCGCAGCATCGGCGCGGCTTTCATGTCGGTGGGAAAGACGCGTCCCGAACTGCCGACGAACGTCTGCACGCCCAACCCGTGCACCCAGTCGCGCAACGCGCTCGCGTCGAAACGCGCGAGCAGCGGCGCGATATTCGGACTGCGCGCGCCGTAGCGCGCCAGAAAGGCATCGGCGCGCTCGGAATGCGTGAGATTCATGCCGCCCTTGCCCGCCATCAGGAATTTTCGGCCGACGGACGGCATCGCGTCGAACACATCGACGCGCGCGCCGCCCGCCGCGAGCGCTTCCGCGGCCATGAGCCCGGCCGGCCCTCCGCCGACGACCGCGACGTTCACCGAATCGATGCTTTCATCTGACGACATACCTGAATACCACGAAAGAACGGAGCAACATTGTCGCACCGGAGCGCCAGCGTGCCGACATGCCCGCCAACCGTGCGTAAGTCATTAAATAACAAAAAAGAATTTGGCCGGCCGCGTTCGGGCCAGTACGATCCGGCGATTCGTTGTATCGACAACTTTTTACCGAAGCCGCCACATCATGTCCGTTTCCCTCGCGCCCGACCGCGCTTCCGCCCGGGCCGCCGCCGACGATTCGCGCCCCGTCATCAAAAGCGCCGCCGATGTCTCCAGCCTCGTCAACCGCGGCGCGGCCATCGGCAGCGATGCGCGCGTCGTCGTCGCCATCGCGCTCGGCGGCATTTTCCTCGACGCCTACGATCTCGGCGCGCTCGCCTTCGGTATGAAGGACATCGCCCGTGAATTCTCGCTGACGCCGACCGGTTCGGGCTTCGTCGCGGCCGCGATCACGTTCGGCGCGATCATCGGCGCGTTTCTCGGCGGCTATCTGACCGACAGGATCGGCCGTTATCGCGTTTTCATGGCCGACATGTTCTTTTTCGTCGTCGCGGCCATCGCGTGCGCGCTCGCGCCCAACGCGTGGGTGCTCGGCGGTGCACGCTTCGTGATGGGCCTGGGCGTCGGCATCGATCTTCCCGTGGCGATGGCCTTTCTCGCGGAATTCTCGCGATTGCAGGGCCGTGGCAACAAGGCGTCGCGCGTCGCAATGTGGTGCCCGGTCTGGTATGCGGCGATCAGCGTCTCGTATCTTCTGGTGCTCGGCCTGTACGCGGTCTTGCCCGAGCACAACGCCGGCTGGCTGTGGCGTCTGATTCTCGGCTTCGGCGCCGTTCCGGCGATCGCGATCATCCTGATCCGCAGCCGTTACATGAGCGAATCGCCGGTGTGGGCGGCGAATCAGGGCGATCTCAAGGGCGCGGCCGCGATCCTCAAGCGCTCCTACGGCATCGATGCCCGCGTCGACGATACCGCCGCCGCCCCAACCAAGACTCGCCGCGCGACGTGGAGCAACTACGGCGCGCTGCTGCGCGGCGTGTATCTGCGCCGGACCGTGCTGGCGACGATCATCGCGATCGCCTCGTCGTTCGCGTATAACGCGGTCGCGTTCGGGCTGCCGGTGATCATTTCGAGCTTCCTCGCGCAGTCCATGCTCACCACGATTCTCGCGTCGCTCGCGCTGAATCTGTGCTTCGCGTTCGCGGGCGGGCTGTTCTCCGTGCGCACGGTGCCGAAGTACGGTGCGTGGAAGCTGTCGGTCGTCGGCTACGCGTTTCAGCTCGTGGCGCTCGTCGGGCTCGCGATCGTCGGCAAACCGTCGACGGGTGTCGAAGTCGTCATCGCGATCGCCTTTTTGGCCGCGTTCCTGCTCGGGCAAGGCGTCGGGCCGGGTTCGCACAGCATGACGTTCGCGTCGCTGAGCTATCCGACCTCGCTGCGCGGCGTCGGCGTGGGCTTCAATCAAACCCTGATGCGCGCCAGCTCGACGGTCTCGCTGTTCCTGTTCCCGGTTCTGTCCGCGGCGCTCGGCACGAAGGTGTTCTGGATCATCGCCGTCGCGCCGCTCGCGGGCCTCGTCGCCTTGCTCGCCGTGCGGTGGGAACCGTCGGGTTATGACGTCGACGCGGAAGATTTCGCCGCATCGCAGACGCGCTAAGCGCCTACCGTTTCTCTGACTCCCGCCTCCTGCAGAGCGGTGGCGATCCTCGCCGCCGCTCTTCGTTTTTGCTGCCGTCCGGCACGCATCCCTCGTCTGCACTAGATTAAAGAGCACGCATTGTTCGCGTGACGCGTCCGCGCGCGTCTCATGCGGGCTTACCCGAGTACATCCCAAAAACGCTATTTACCGACCGTCCGGTCGGTTTATAATCGCCGGACAGCGACTATCCAAGAGCGAGTGCCGCCATGTACACCCAATCCCTCGACCTCCCGAGCCCCACGCAGTCAAGCGACGCAGCCGCCTCAGCCGCTTCGCCGGACCAGACCCGTTTCGACGCGATCATGCAAGCCGACGGCAAGATCGAGCCGCAGGACTGG
>NZ_FCOE02000103.1 GCF_001544915.2 Caballeronia pedi
GTGTTCAACGACGAGAATGTCGCCGATGCGCCCACGGCCAGCAGTACGAACGAGATCACCGCCGCAATGCCACTTCCGCCGCTCCGGTGCGCGTGCTCGACAATCGCCTGCACGCTCGCCGCGGCATCCTTTCCGAGCATGCCGCTGATCTGATCAAATAGCTGACCGCGAGCGGCCTCCGCACCGAACACGAGGCCGGCGACGGCGATCACCATGACGAGCGTCGGCGCGAGCGAAAATGCGGAATAGAACGCGATGCTCGCGGCCATCGGCGCGGCGCGATCCGCGCTGAAGCGTTTGAACGTGCGTGCGGGCCATGCAAAGGTTCGGCCCATCAGCGATTTGACGTCCATGGTTGTCTCCGTTGATCCATCCGCTGGACATCCAGCATCGACGGTGCCCGGCCGTGGACATTGGGCGGGCCGCTTGGCATACGCGTTGCTGATTCCCATTCAGGCCGATGTCGCGGACTCGATCCGGACAGTCGGCCTCCCTTTCCACGACGCGGCTTCCTCCGCGATACGCCGGTGCGATCTCTTCGCGCTGAGGCTCGCAGCAGCACGGCCGTAAGCGACGCTTCGACGTCCTCTTGGTCGCTGCGAGCAAAACCATTCAACCTTGATGATTCGCGCCGAGACCGTGAAGGGTTTCGTGCGCTCCAAAAAAAGGAGTCGTCCAAATGTTCGTGCATAACAAGCGTCTGCAATACACCGTCCGCGTGAGTACGCCCAATCCGGGTCTCGCCAATCTGCTGCTCGAGCAGTTCGGCGGGCCGCAGGGCGAACTGGCTGCCGCGTGCCGGTACTTCACGCAAGCTGTCGGCGAAGACGATCCAGGCCGCAAGGACCTGTTGTTCGATATCGCGACCGAAGAACTCAGCCATCTCGAAGTCATCGGCTCAATCGTCGCGATGCTGAACAAGGGTGCGAAGGGCCAGCTCGCGGAAGCGGTGGAATCGGAAGCCGAGTTGTATCGGTCGCTCACGGGCGGCGGCAACGATTCGCATACCACCGCGCTGCTCTATGGCGGTGGCCCTGCCCTCACCAATTCCGCAGGCGTGCCTTGGACCGCCGCTTATATCGACACCATCGGCGAGCCGACAGCAGACCTGCGCTCGAACATCGCCGCGGAGGCGCGCGCGAAGATCGTCTATGAACGTCTTATCAACGTGACGGACGATCCGGGCATCAAGGAAGCACTGGGCTTTTTGATGACGCGCGAAATCGCGCACCAGAAATCCTTCGAAAAAGCGCTTCACTCGATCCAGCCGAACTTCCCGCAAGGCAAGCTGCCGGGCGAGCCGGAGTTCACGAGCGTCTACTTCAACATGTCGAAGGGCAATGACGCGCGCGGACCATGGAATGAAGGCGGCGACTGGCAGTTCGTCGAAGATCCGCAACCCGCCGTCGATGGCGGCGATGGGACGGCGACCGTAACCGTGACCGAACGCGAAGTCGAAGTGCTGCAGGCGATGGCATCGCGCACGGCTTCGGATCCGTCCGCCCAGCCGACGACCGGCGCCGACCTGGGCACTGGAAAAGCCAACGAGGTGTAAGACCGGGCGGCGCTGCTGCAACTCGCGGCAGCGCCGCTTGCGTCGTTATAGAGGCGCGAACCGATCATGACTGCCGCGAGCGAAAACCTGGTGCCGAAGTGCGCGATCTGGACGCGCAGAACAAAGGTCGCGACCGGAACGCCGCGGGTGCTCGTCGTCGACGATTACGTGGATACGACCGACGCCATCAGCATGGTGCTGGCCATCTGCGGCTTCGATGCCGATGCCGTCTACGGC
>NZ_FCOE02000050.1 GCF_001544915.2 Caballeronia pedi
GACAGCGTCGTCGCTCATCGGAGCACCTGCGCAGTGCGATAAATGATGGCGAGCACGAACGCGACGACGGCGGCCGCTTGGACCGCCGAGATAACGAAGTCAATACACTTTTTCATGTCCGCACCCTCCATGCGGACAGTTTTCTGTCACGACCGGCTTTCGCAGCCCGGAGAGAGAAACTTGTATGCGACGCGATCGCCGCGCGCGGACTGCATGGCGACGTCCCAATCCGTCTTGAAGCGCTTGACCGCTTCAGGTGTCGCATTCTCCAGCGCGATGACAAGCGGTTTCGCATCGCGACGCTTGCGCATCACGTCGCGGATCCACGAGATATTGCCGCCGAGCCCAGCAGCCTCGCCGCGCACGTGACCGAGCGCCGTGAATGCATCCGGGAATTCAGAGAGCCAGCGCTGCGCCTCCGCGCACGACGTCCGCCAACGCTCGAGCTCCGCCAGATCTTGCCCGGCGACGAGCCAGGCGATACGCTCACGCAGCCAACGGATCATGATGCCCTCCGCAAGACGATCTCAACCGGCCCGCACTCGATCACAGCCTGCCCGCGCGGCGCGCGCCAGACGCCGAAGCGCCAGCACGCCAGACCGCACCAGACGATGCGCACGCGGTTCCACTTCATTCCGCCACCGCCTTCGCGTGCGCCTCGCGCAGCGCATCCAACTCGCTATGCAGGTTGCCGAGCGCAAGCGCGCGCGGCGAGTCCTCAACGAGACCGCTGGCAAGCGCCGTCGCGAGCGCGCGCGAGTGCGACTCGACCTGGCGCAGCACGAGCAATTCCTCGTTCATCTGTGGCGCGCGGACCGACCAGAAGCCCTCCGCGCGCACAACCGCCTCATACGAGGCGATCAGGTTGAGGACGGCCGCGCCGTCTAGCACGGCGCCGTTCGATGCAGCCTCCTGGCGCAGCGCGCGCAGATCCTCGTCGCGCATCATGCCGGCACCTTCACGTCGCCCATGATCTCGACGGCACCACCTTCGATCGTGATGTTGCCAGTCTCCGATATCTTGACGGTGCCACCGACAGCCGCGAGCACGACCTTGTCGACCGAGCGCGCCGCGCGCAGTTCGCCGATCTGCGCCGCCAGCGCGTCGCGCTCTTTGATCAGCGCCTCGATATCCGAAAACATCGTGCGGACGTTCTCCGCCTGCACACCGTGCTGCGCCTGCAGGTTGCGCACGTCGCGCGCTACCTCGTCGAGGAATTCCGCGCTCAATGCGATCGTCTGGATATCACCCGCCATCGGCGAGCGGCGAATGTTTTCGATGTCGTTGCAGAACTGCTCGAGTGCCTTTGCCATTTTTACAATCCCCGTGTTTTGCGCCCGATCTGCGCCCGGCGCTCAGCGTGCTTCGTTGAAACCCGCGCCACATAAGGCGACGCGGGATGAAATGAACCGACTTACTGTCTGTTAGTCAGGAGAGCAGGATCGCCGCGAAAATCAGCCAACCCCAGCCATCATGGCCAGACGCAGAGACAATGATCGCGCCGATGATGCAGAGCATCGACGCATTCACGCTGCACCGCCTTTCGCCGGCAGCGCGCCGGTCTCGATGTAGCGGGCGACATCGTCGACGGCGTGCAAAAACTCTGGGTAGTCGTTGAAGCCATCCAACGCGACCTTGTCGAGCGCCATCTCGCGGGCGCGCGAACTAGGCACCGGCGGCAGCGGATCACAACTGGGATGAGTGATCAGCGAATAGCCTTTCTCGAACGCGTCCGCTGGCGAGTACGAGCTATAGCCGTCACCATAGACGACGTAGTACCCACCAACCTGCGGACGATTCTTCATTGCCCACTTCTCGCCTACAAAGATCGGCCCGTAACCCTTTTCCTCCGGCGTGAGAGTGGCATTGCCTCGCGGCTCACCCTCAAGTGGCGGCCGATCGTATTCGACCTTCATGATCTTCAGCGCCCACACCTGCTTGTGGCACTTGTAGCGCGGCATCTCTACCATCGCGCCGCTTTCCGTAGCTTTGTTCATGGCCTTCCTCTCCGTTAAGTAGTCCTACGCGCCGAGCGAAGCGCTCGACCCGGCGCTAGATTCGTGTCACGACGGGCTGATCAGCCCTCCGCGCCGCACACTGCGGGCAGCGGTTCTGTGGCCTGGCGCACAGCGCGCTCGATGCTCTCGAACTGCCTGCGAAGACGCGCGATCTCATCATCTGCGCTCAGACGCACTGCAGCCTCGCGTGCTGCATGCACGATGTCCCACGTCTTCGCGTCGTCGGCCAGACCGAGCGCCCGCGCGAGTTCGGCGCGTGCGCCGTCGATCTGCTGGCTGTCTCGCTGCGCACGAGCGCGTGCGCTGTCGATAACCTTTTGGTATTCCTCGTTCGCCTGCTTCGTCGCCTCTTTCACGCGTCGCGTCGCGACTTCGAAATCGTTCGTCGCCATCATGCGACTGGCGATGGCGTCACTCACGACCGCGCCCAGCTTCTCGCGGATCTCATACGACGCCGTCCACTCGTTGCGGATCTGCGGACGCATACGATCGGCCGCGTCGTTGTGCAGCCGGCTGACGCCATCGAGCAGCAACTTGATCCACGCGTCGCGCGGCAGGTTCTCCACCGCGCCCAACGTCGGGCCTTTCACCGTGCGCCATCCGGTCTCGCCGCGCGTCATCAGTCCGCAGCCGGCGGGAACGTCCTCTTTCTTCACGAGCCCAGCAGGCACGGCGAAGATCACGCCCGCCGCGAACTTGAGATAGCTCGTCCACTTGCCGGCCGTCACATCGCGCCGGAAGTCGGCGACGCTGATCTTGCATTCGTACGCGATCGGCTGAAAGCGCTTGAAAGAGCACGGCACCGTATAGACGTCCGGGCGCGGAGATCCGGCCGGACCGAGTTGCATATCGGTCCACACCATTCGATCCGAACCACCGCGCAGGTGCGTCGCCAAGTCTTCCGCCAGGTCATCATGCTTCCACGTCGTCATGCCGCTTGCTCCTCGAAAAGATCCAACTGCGGCACCGGCGCGCAGACCTTGCGCACGGCCTCAGCCGCTTGCCACGATGCCTCGATGCGCGCCCGCGCGATGTCGACATACTCCGGCGTCATATCAATGCCGACGAAGCGGAAACCCTCGCGCATCGCCGCCTTTCCCGTCGAGCCACTGCCCATGAACGGATCCAGCACAATCCCGCCTGCAGGCGTCACCAGACGGCAGAGATACGCCATCAAATCCGTAGGCTTGACCGTCGGATGCGTGTTGCCGTTGCGCGCGCTCCAGTCCGCCGTCTCGCAGTCGCGCATCGTCGCGCCTTGCGTGACGGCCGGCACGTCGGAGCTCGGCAGACCCTCATTGCGGTCCGCGCGCGACGCTTTGGCACAATAGAAGAATCGCGCAGCAGACTTGTCGAGTTCGGCGCGCGGCTCGATGCCGCCGCTACCGCGCACCATCGCGCCGTAGACGTTCTGCGTCTTGCGGGCACTGCTGCTGCTGCGTGCTATCTGTCCCGGCGCATCCGGAAAAGCCTCCAGCACCTCGTCGCTACCGTCGTGAATGACGTTCGCCGGCCAGCGGCCCGACGGATCACCGCCGCGCACGCCCGGCAGTGCTGCAAAATTCGTCCCGCCCTGCTCTGTATAGCGTCGCGCCTGCGATGCTTCGCCGTCACGCGCCTGGCTTTCGCCCGTCGGCTCAACACGGCACGCATCGATATTCAGCGCGCCCGTGCCATGCTGCAGGACGTTCGCCTCGACGGTTCCGACGAGCGGCTTGCGCGCAAAGCAGATCGGCTCGTGCGCCGGCTTCAGCGCGGTACCGCGCCCGTCACCGATGTTTCGCGACTTCGGAAAGCCAGAACCGTACAGCCACATGATCTGATCGCGGATCTCGAAACCAGCGTCCTCGATCGCGCATGCCATGCGGTGATAGGTCCGCGATCCAGAAAACGCCACCAGGTGCCCGCCAGGCTTCAGCACGCGCAGACACTGCGCCCACATCTCGACGCGCTGCGCGATATCGCCGCCGTCCCATTCCTTGCCCATGAACCCGCGATCACCAATCCGTGCGCGCAGGTGCGGAGTCGTCGCCTCGCCCGGCTTGTGCGAGCCACGCGCGTTACTGGTCAGGTGATACGGCGGATCCGTGACGATCGAATCGACCGATGCATCGGCGAGCGTCGCGAGCACGTCGAGACAGTCGCCAAGATGCAGCGCGTATGGGCGCTCGCTCATACCAGATCGACCTCGATCGCCGTGATCTTGTCGAGCGTCAGCGCGCGCACGACAGCGGCAAGATAGATCTGCTTCGCTTCGTCTTCGGTATCAGCCTCGATTTCGAGCGCGGGCAGATCGTCGCAGATCGAGCAGTCGAAAATTTTCTTGTCGGTGCGGGGGGCTTGGCCAATGGGGTACATGGATGCGGACATTTGTTTTTGCTCTCGTATGCGCCCGGGTAGCGCCCGAGCTTGGTCTCATTCTTCGCTAACCCGCGCCAGCAAAGGCGCGAGCGGTTTCAAACGGAAAACTATTAATCTGTTGGCGGGTTACTTGCGGGCTTTGGTGCGGGCAGCCGGCGTTTTGCGAGCGATCGGCGTCACCTTTGCCGCCGCCTTCTTCGCGGGCGCAGCGCTCGCGGCCTCAACCTGTTCCTTCACCGCCGCATCGATCGCCGCGCGCGCTGCGTGGAATCGGCCGATGCTTTCCTGAACCGCGATCATTTCCTGCGGATTCTGGCGCTGCACGATCAGCGCGACGCGCGCCGCGTATTGCGCCTTCAGTTGCTCGATCGAGCCCAGGATCGCCGCGAAGCCAACCGCGTATTCAGCGCTAGCGCCTTCGATTGCCTTGCTGATCAGGTCCGTAAGCTCCTCCGCCTGAATGAACGGTTTGCCAGCTTCGCTGACGAGGGTTTGAGTTGCCATACCTTCACTTCTCCTTTGGTTGAATGACTTAGATCGGCGATGCCTGCTCGGCGACGATCTCAGACGGGAATTCGGGGGAGCGTTCGCCGTTCACCGTGCAGCGCACGCCGGCATCCTTGCCGCCCTTCAGCGTGATTCCGCAGCAGCAGATCGCGCTTGCTCGCTTACCTTCGCGCTCGATACCGCATTGGGCGCAACGGTAGATGTGTCGATAGTCGAACGTCTCGCGATACAGCACACGTCCGAAACATGCGCGGCAGCAGTGATCCGTCAGATGCCACGCCGGTTGTTCTTTGCTCTCGCTCATTACCAGAGCCTCAGTTGCGCGGGAATGCCGCGAATATCGCCAAGAAAGCCGAAGCGGACTTTGTCCTTACTGTCGCGCAATGCCGTGATAATCAATTCCTCTGTGTCGACCGACAGATTGAGCGCGAGGATCTTCGGCGAGTTACCCGACATGTAGCGGATCCGGCGCGCATCGAGCGGTGCCAACTTCGTCGGCCTCGTGCCTTTCGCGTTGCGGCCGATCACGTACTCGCGCTGGCGGTTGTAGCAGCTCACACACAGGTGCTTTGCAATCAGACGCGCGGCGCCCGTATGGCAGCGGCCGCAGATCAGCATGCCTTTCAGCGGGCTCATGCTCGCGGCCGTTTCACCGGCATGCAGTGCACCCAGCGGGCAGACCTTGCAGCGCAGGCGCGATTCAATCCCCTCGTGATTGCCCGCGCGCCAGTTATCCGCGCACGTCTCCGTCGACAGATTCGCGTTGTACCGGTCGCAGCGAAAGAACTTCTTTCCCGGCAGTTCGGGCAACTCGTAGTAATCGGGCATCGCACCCACCTCATTAATCGAATTTGATTAAATGGTATCACGAGTTTTTCGTATTACAAGTGCCCGTCAACAAATATTTTGAACCCATTCAAAATAAATCCGGTAATCTTGAAACTGATACCAACAGATACCGTTTTAACCCGTTTGGTATCGGTTTTGGTAACCTAACTTTTTCCTTATAAATCAACACGATAGATAGATATAGATACCAAGATACCAATATATATAAATATATCTATCATGGGTTGTATTGTGGTGTGTGTGTTGTGTGTGGGATGTGTGTGTATATATATATGTTTTCGGAAAACTTGGTATCTTGGTAACCCGAATCGACGAAGCCTTATTGCATGCGGGTTTGCGCGGGAACCGATGCCCGTAACCGCGTTTTCATGCGGTGGTAACCGGTAACCGAGGGGGCAACGCGAATGCGGCAATTAGATACCAATGGTATCCGGATGGTATCGGCTAAGTTGTTGATTCGTATGACGAGATACCAAGATACCAACGATACCGGACAAAAGACGTCTCGATTTCAGTTGGCACAATTGAAAACGGCCGCGAGGGGAGTCGCGGCCGCTTGGTGATGTGAGAGTTAGGGATGTCTGCGTAGCTGCTCGCGAACCCAAGCGCTTCCGCCCAGCGCCTTCAGCTTGTCGCGTTCAGCGGGAGTGAGGGAGATGTTGAACGGCACGACGCCAGACACGCCGTCGACCGTCTTGCGGCCGGCACCGGCGCGGGCACCGCCGCGCTTCGTTGCCGCAGCCTCTTCGGCTTTGTTCGTCATTAGTGCTTCGCCCCGTAGTAGATGTTCTGCGCGAGGTTTTCGAAGTGCGTCGAGTGGCTGAGGTGGTACGCGCCGATGAACTCGCCGCCGTTGTTGTAGATCGCCATATCTTTGTGGCGCTCATCGGCCGGGATGCCCAGCGCCTCGACTGCGTCGCTCTTGTCGTCCATGCGCCATACCGTGATCTTGTATGCCGCCTTCTTGTTGCGCTTGCACGGCTTGAACTCGTGCTTCAGGGTTTCGTTGTCCACCGTCTTGACCGGACGAAACGCTGCATCGTCGTGCGCGAAGTCCACACGAAAACCGCCGACGCTGCCGATGATCTCGCGCTCGAAACCGTAATCGGTGCGAGCCACAACCGATCGCACGACATATTCCGCGATGCTGTTCTCGTTGCTCGTGATCTCGATGACGACACGCGCGAAGCCTTGGCGACCGTCGATCATCGGGCGACCGTAGATGTTCATTTCGAGCTGGCTGCCGACGGTGAAGTATTTCGAGTGGATCATGTTGGGCTCCCGCGTTGTTGTGTTGTCGATGGGATTGAATTGTACGCATTAATCAAACGACGTCAAGAACAATTTGATCAAAAATGAGTTGCCCACATTGTTCGCGTACACGTAGAATCCAATTCGCCACTTGATCATTTATGAGTAACAACCACGCCACGCCATGACCCTCGACATCCTCGCCGTCGCCGTCTGCCTGCTCGGAGTCGGATCGTACGTGGCATGTTTCATCTTTCCAGCAAGAAGGAGTAGCCAGAAATGGCAATGAGCAAAAAGGAACAGGCCGAAATGGCCGAACTACGCGCCGCGTTGGCACGAGCCCGTGCGGTCCGAACGACAGAACCTGTCGCACCGGATTTGCACATCGGAAATTCTCCCGACGTGCAAGAGCTTTCCGGCTATTTCTACAACGCCCATACGCTAGAAGTTATGCCGGCGTGGACCAGCACCGTTTCGCACGGGCGCGGCTACGCGTCGCGACGCGAGCAGATCGGCAGCGCCACCCAGCGCGCAATCCCACTCTACAGCTCGCGCCTCCTTGCCCTTCGCGCGCTGCGCTATGCTACCGAGCAACGCGTATTCGCCGAACTGGCGAAGATCGATATGCTGATCGACGAGGAATCCGCTTCGAAGCAGTATTCGACATCGATCGCATCACAATGAAAACCAAAGGCATCCTCCGATCGATGCCGCGCGCCGAATGGACGTCTCTCGCCGGACGCCCGTTTGCCCTCGTCGGCCCGCACCACGTGATAGTGTGCGATGCAGGCGCCGCTATTCAATCCGATGCGCTCGACGCCGCCGAGCTCGCGCGCCGCTGGAACGCATACCCGATTCTGATCGAAGCGCTGCAGCGCGTAGCAGCCACGCGCGACGCGCGCCACGCACTCATCGCACTTAAAGGAGCAGCATGACCGACCGTATCCATTCCCTAACCGTCGTGCTCGACGAGAACATGCGCGCCGACGACGCCGAGCAACTGATCAACGCGATTCGCATGATGCGCGGCGTGGCAGATGTCGCCGGCAACATCGCCGAGCATTCTCACTACGTCGCAGAAACGCGCGTGCGCCGCGATCTCTCGCAAAAGCTGTGGGCCGTCCTGCATCCGGAGAGCGCCACGTGACCGCATTCAAGAAACCGACAATCAAGGAAAACGGGCGAGCGTACGTGAGGCTGTTTCAGTGCTTCCCGAACACGGAAAGCTGGCTGAATTTCTTGGCGAACCACTCCATCAAGTCTGAGACGTACGGATCTCGCTATGACGCGGACTGTGAAATTCGCGTGATTAATCGCGCGACGGGCGACTTGGCGGTTTTGGGTCTGGAGATCCCGAATCGCATCCGGTATCACACCTTCGGTGGAGACCGCAGTTTCTGGAATGAATGGTATCTGAGCGCCACGCACACACGCCATCGGACGACCGAACTCGGCTACAACAGCCCGTCCAAGGACGAGACGGTACCGAGATAGCGAGCCCTATCACTTAATCAAATTTGATTAAAACATTCAACTGGGAATGCCGCGCGGCCTTGTGCGTTCGCGCGTACAATCCACCCGTAGTTGATCAAATTTGAACAAGAACAGGAAAGGTGCCATGAGTCTTCTGCTCGTCGTTGCTGGGATCTCGATGTTCGTGGGCGCCACGCTTGGCGCATTCACGATGGACACGCTTCACCTGAAGCGCAAGATCGACGCAGCCCCGCCGAGCAGGAATGTCACCGCCTGGTAAAAGCATTTTCGCTCGCACAACATTATGCGTTCGTGCGTATAACGTAGACCGAGGAGACCACCTCATGTACACCGTGAAATATTGCATCAATGGATGCCCGCACATCGAGCGCTACGAGCGCCCCGAATGGCGGGACCACCGCGCAGCACGTCTCCTCGCGCTTGGCTTTGCAATCACGATCAAGAAGGAACCGAAGTGACCACCACCGTCAGCAAACTCCCGCCGATGGAGACTTATTACGTCTCCGGCCCCGACTGCGCATGGGCGACGATCGCCATTCGCGGATGGTCGGACACAGCCGAAGATGAGCGCGTGCTCCATCGCGGCGAGATCCTGATCAACTCCGACTTCGGCAACTTCGCGCACCGCTGGAATCACATGGGCATGCCGATAAAAGACTTCCTCGTGAAGATCGGCCGGAACTATCTGCTCGACAAGCTTGCGCCGGGCGACGTCGTGGAATTCGACTTCGATGCGTCGCTCGACAGCGTGCGCCGGCACATCATCAAGCAGCGCCGCGCTGGCGTGCTCGACCACGACGACGCGCGCTCCGCATGGAACGATGTCCCGACGAACCACTCCTCGAAGGAGATATTCACGTATCTGCTGACGGAGGGTGAGTATTTTCGATGCATCGACTTCGACACCATCGAAGGCATGCTCGTCGAGCGCGAGAACGTGCAGCTCGTCGGCTTCTACGACGCAATCTGGATTCACTTCGTCGAACAACTGCGAACGGAGATCCGCTATGGCTAGACCCGCCCTCGCCCGCCCGCGCATCCTCGAACTGCTCAGCGCCGCACGGCACCCGATGACACGCGAGCAGATTGCAGACGAGCTCGAGATGACGATCGGCGCCGTCAAAGACGCCGTTCGCTCCGCCAAGAAGGCCCGACTGGTGTACATTGCGGACTGGTATCGACCGCCCATTGACGAACACGGCCGTAAGTCACAGATGCTCGCGCTCGGCAATAAACCCGACGTGCCGGAACCGCGCCTCACCGGCGCGCAATACAGCCGCCGCACGCGTCAGCGACACAATGCCGTTTATCGCGTGCGCGAGTCGATCCGCCGACACGGATATCTCAACCCCTATTTGCAACTGCTATGCCGATCAGCACCGAAGAAGCCGCGAAGCGCCACGGCGTGAGCAAGCGCCGGATTCAGGCGCTTCTGAAGCAGGAGCGCATCCCGGGCGCCACGCGATTCAATGGCGATTGGATGCTTCCCGACGACTTCACGATCCTGCCGCCCCCGGTATTTCCGGAGCATCGCGGGCACCCCGCGCAGCGCATCGAAATCGAAAAACCTAAGCCCCCGCGCCGCAAGGCCAAATAGTCGTGACTTGACCATACGTCTGTACAACCTACAGGCGTATGTGATGGCGACCAAAGTCCCGGCAGATCAATTCGAGCGAATCGCTCGCAAGCACAATTTCAACGCGTATCAAACAGCAAAAGAGCTAGGGATCGACCAATCCAGCACGGTCAAGCGCATGCGCCGCCTGCGTGAGGCGTTAGGAGTCGAGCCCGAACTCGAACCCGTGCCGGCCGGCGCATTTCGGGATCCGCGCAATCCGCGCCGCATCGTCCCGCTTTCCGAAGATCAGCGAAAGTACCGGCCCGACTGGACTGCGCAGGACTGCATTAACGAGCTCGTGCGCGTCGCGCTGATCGACGAAACTCGATCGCTCACGCGCAACTACTTCCGCGTGCACTCCGACATCTCCGAATCGACGTGGAATCGCCACTTCGGCACGTTCCTCGAATTCAAGCGCCAGGCCGACATCATCCTGTCGCGCCACGCGCACGGCATCGAGCGCGCGATCGCGAAGCACGCCAGCAAGGATGTGCAGCGCGGCATGAACGAGCAGAAGCGCGGATACGAGGACAAGTACTTGCGCCCGCACGGCGCGCGCTTTCAAACCGTGCTCGTCGCGTCCGACATCCACGATATCGAGTGCGATCCGTTCTGGCACCGATGCTTCATCGACACCGCGCGCCGCGTGCAGCCGGAAAAGATCGTCATCAACGGCGACGCGCTCGATCTCCCCGAGTTTGGCAAGTATGGCGTCGACCCGCGCGAATGGAACGTCGTCGGCCGCATCAAGTGGCTGCATGCCTTCCTGGAAGAAACGCGCACGGCCGCGCCGAACGCCGAAGTCATCTACATCGAAGGCAACCACGAGGCGCGACTGATCCGCCACCTTGGCGAAGCGACGCCCGCGCTCAAAGTCGTGCTGTCGGATCTGCACGGCTTCACGGTGCCGAAGCTGCTCGGCCTCGACGCCTACGAAGTGAATTACATCGCGCGCATGGATCTGACTGCGTTCACGGAGCGCGACATCAAGAAGGAACTCGCGAAGAACTATCACGTCATGTACGACTGCCTGATGGCGCACCACTTCCCCGAAGGCCGCCGTATGGGCATCCCGGGATTCAACGGGCACCACCATTCGCACATCGTCTGGCACGACTACTCGCCGATGTTCGGTCCGTTCGAATGGCACCAGCTCGGCGCCGGGCATATCCGTGCCGCGTCCTATTGCGCGGGCGAGCGTTGGGGCAATGGATTCCTGCTCGCGCACGTCGACACGAAGTCGAAGCGCACGCAGATGGAATACGTCGACACGTCACACGAGCACGTGATGATCGGCGGCCGCTTCTATCAGCGCAATGCGCAAGAAAAGGTAGGAGATTGAGATGGCCGCGCCGACCTACGATATCGCGACCTGGCATCCGGAGGCGCCAGGCCTCGACATGCAGCGCACCAACGGACACGCCGACCCGGTACCGGCTGAAGGTCAGTTGTGGTGCCGTTACTCTGAAGTGCTGGATCTGGTGATGCAGGTACAGTACGAAACGCGCCGGCGAGTCGTCGAAGCGATCCTCGCCGGCAAGCAGCCCTAAGCCGCTTCCTGATGCGCGGCCGCCTCACGCGCGGCCGCGACATCCATGCACAAGCCGAAGATGATCATCGGCCCGCACTTCATGAACAGATCCGGATCCGCGGGAAACCATCCCATGCTGGCAAGCAGCCCCTCCGCGTAGCGCACCGGCGGGAAGTCTCGATAGCGCAGCGTCGAGCGCCAGCGATCGTCGATGAATCGATAGATCGCCGCCGTCCGCTGAATCACCGGCCCCCATGCCGCGAAGTCTGCGCGCACCTGGTCGCGCAGCTTGCCCTTTTCCCACTCAGTGACGCCCGAGCGCGCGCAGTACAGATCGAAGTCCTGCAGGAAACCCGGCGGCACTCGGATCGGTTCCGGCTTCACGCGAACGCCTCCGCGATCTCGACCGGCGGAGCACCGATCGTCAACGCCTCGACGCCAGACGAGAACAATTGGATCTGACAGTCTCGGCACGCATACCCATGCCCCTCGACATAAGCCCGCGCGCCGCGCGCTTTGTCGCCAGCGGCCGCGAGCGCCATCGTTTCAGCATGCCCGCTTTGTCCACAGATCGTGATGCACTTGTCGTAGCCTTCGCCCGGCTCGCGCGGGCAAACGACTTGTGGCACTGCGCACAGATTTTCACCGACAAAGCGCTCACCATCGCGCGCGATGAGAGTGCATTTCACTTGAGACTTCGCGCATGGACCCTTCACTTATTCACCTCACGATTAATGCGGCGTCCCAGCCATTTCATGCAAGGGACCGCCATTGAATTTCCCAGCACCTTATAGCGCGGACCATCTGCGGCATCTTTGCCGCGAACGGGCACAAGTGTGTGCCCGTCGTCGAAACCTTGAAGCCGCTCGCACTCGACTGGCATGAGGCGTCGAACGCGCATCTTCACGAGCACATGCGGCTTGTCACCGCCGCCGCTCGAAGCGCGCAGGCAGCCGGCTATGTCATCGCCCAATTCAGCAGTTGCACCGCCTTCTCGTCCTCGCAATGCGACCGACAACACCGTCGGAATCCCCTGCCCCGGCTTACCGCCGCCCGTAGAAATGGCACCGGTTCGTTGGCCGTCGCCGCCCTCGAAACGAATCTCGCCTCGCGAATTCTCTGCAAAGGCATACGCAACCGCCTGAGACTGCGAATGATTCGCACCCAACGCACCGAAAACGTCCGGACTCGAAATCGGATCCTGCCGACAGTCGAACGCGATCAAATCGGCAGGTTTCGGGTAACAGGCGATCGGTGCCTCGTGATTGCACGTCAGCGTTGGCGCGCGGTCCTCCGCGATCTCAGCGCCGCCCTGTCCGTGCGCCATGCATACGACCGGCTGAAGATGCCCGGCTAAGGCGTGGTCGACGTCGCTACCGCCGTCAGTGCTTCGTAGAGAACCGGCGGCAGCTTGCGCCCCCGCGCTTCTGCTCGGCGCAGAATCCCGGCGCACGCCTTCGGACTCAAAAAGTACTTCTCGGGGATCGAATCCATCTCGAGCACTTGCGACAACGAACACACGACGGCGTCGTTGGGCCACTCCGAAATATTGGGCATCCAAGACCCGCCACGCGACTGCTCGCTGGGGTCCAAGCACGTAACCAGCGTTCGACCATCCTTTCCCTGGCGGTTCGAGCGGGCAATCTTCTCCGGCCAGCGCTCCCAAAAAGCAACCGAACGCGTTGTCTTTGCTGGAGAGAACTCCGGGGACGTTTTCCCACAAGGCGACGCAAGGGAGCTTTCCTCGAATAGATCTTGCTGTATCGATTGCATTGACGAGTTGGACGTATGAGAGAGTGAGTTGACCGCGCGCGTCGCTCAAACCGCCGCGCAAACCAGCAATGCTGAATGCTTGGCACGGCGTGCCGCCGACCAAGACGTCAGGTGCCTTGACTGATCCGGCAATAACCTGCGCCGCGATCGTCGTCATATCGCCGAGATTCGGTACGCTCGGCCAGCGATGCGCGAGCACCGTCGACGGAAACGCTTCGATCTCTGCGAACCATGCAGGACGCCAGCCGAGATCTTCTTCCCACGCAGAAGACGCAGCCTCGATGCCACTGCACACAGAACCGAACTCCAGCGGTGAGGAATCCTCACCGGCGAGTCGCGGAATGTCCCCGATCATTCCGTTCATGCTTAGAACTTGTCCTCAGTGTTGTTGTCTGCGAGCAGCGGACCGAGCGGAAGCGTGATGCACTTCGACTGCACGCCGCTGAACTTCGCGGGTTTATGTTCGTTGCGGCCGGCACCCTGCAGGCGCAGCAGCACGCCACGGAAGCCGGCAGCGAACGGCGAATTTGCGAACAGTCGGCGCAGCTCCTCCGACGTGTTGGAAAGCAGGAGCACGTTCTCGCGCACACGCATGCCGTGACGTCCGAGTAGCGCATTGGCTTCTTTCGCCGGCACGTTGATCGCATCGGCCTGCTCGGCCGCAGCGTGGATCAGTTCGAACACGGAATAGCGCGTGCCTTGATGCTGAATCGGCGCTTCCATCAGCGTCGACAGCGCGCGTTCGGCCTCGTCCGACTCGTTGTTCTCGCGATGCTCGGACCAGTCGAAGCCATCGATCATTTCCTCCGCGTCAGCCTCGCTCGCGGGCTCACTCGTGAGGAGTGCCCACGCGCCGGCCAGCAGCGTGCCGTACTGATCGCCGTCGCGCTGCGATCCGAACTTGCGCGCGGCAGCTCGCGTGAAGACGTCGATGTTTTCCTGAATCACCGGCAGAAGGTTCAACGCGCGGCGCATCAAACGAGCAGCCATCATCGGATCGCGCTTGATCGCGTACAGATCTTCTTTCAGAGCCTGCCAACTTCCGGCCGCGTCGTTGTCCTCGCGCTTCGGGCGCAGCGCCAACACGGTCAGGCGCTCGACGTCCGCTTGATGCTTGATCGCGACCTGAATCGACGCAAGGCAGAACATCGAGCGGATGTGGAACGACATCGATTCGCCGCCGGCCGTGCCCTTCAACGTGCGCGCCTCAGATTCGGTCGACGCCTGGCGGATCAGAGACAGCACGTTCTGGATCCGGCGCACGTCGTTTTCCTCGTTCGACTCCGATTCGTCGAACAGCACCGGGCGCGCGTCAGCCTTCAGCGTCTGGCGGATGCCTGCCTCGCTCGAGTTGCCTTGCGCGAACAGATCCATGCCGTTCATCAGCGGATGCACGAACTCATTGAGCACCGTCGACTTACCGCAGCCTGCGCCGCCGGTCAGCCACACGTGCGGACGCCAGCGCAGTGCGCCACACAGCGGTGCGAGCATGACGAAGCCCGCGAGCAGCGCCGCCGAGCCCGGCATCGTCCATCGGAAGCGCTTCGCGATACCGAAAATGCGCGCGCCGTCCGCGTCGCTCAATGCCTCGTCGTCGGGCGCGGGCAGCGAGATGTCGAGCTCATACACGAAGCGCGACTTGATCTTGGTGAGATCCATCGGGACACCGTCGACCGACAGATAGCCACCATGATGGAACACGGTGCGACCCTCATCGATCCACGCGCCGCGACCGCGCACGCGATTGATGTCGTAAATGCCGCGCGCCGAGCACGTGCGGATGATGAAGTTGGCCGCCGCGCGTTTCTTGATGCCGCCACTGTCGCCGCCCGAGAAATGCATCTCCCACCACTGGAGCGGCGCCAGCTCGAGCAAGCCAGCCTCAGAAAAATCCGACTTCGTCAGAACCTGGATCTGCTTTTTCTCATGCTGGAACACGTAATAGCGATCGCGGTTGTAGCCGAGCAGCGTGAAATAGCCGTTGTTTTCCGGCAGATCGTCGCCGTCGTCGTCATCGTTGTCCGGAGGCGTCGACTTCGGCTCGAACGCCGGCGTGTCGTCTTGCGACGCGTCTGCCGCAGCGTCTTCCCACGGCGGGACTTCGACGGGCGCAGACGGCTCCTCGACGACGGGATCAGCATGCAACACGCGATCGATTACCGCCTTCACGGCCTCGTCACCGCTCGACATCGCCAGATCATTAAAGTCCGTCGGGCCGCGCTTCTTGCCCTGCTCGTTCTCGATGCCGAGCGATTCATCGAACGGCGGGATCGCCACGAGCGCGCCGATCGCGTCCCGCGCTTCGTTCGCGCGCGTCACGCCCGGATTGTTCACCGGCGTGAGCGTCCATTGATCGTTGTCGGCGCACATGATGATCGTCGCGGCCGGGAAGCGATCGCGGATCACTTGCGCGACCGGAAGCAGATTCGGTGCGTCGAATGCGACGATCACGCCGTGCCCAGTCGCTTGATGCAGGCTCGCGCCAGTCGCATAGCCCTCGCAAATCAGGATGACCATCTTGCCGTCGACTTCGACGGGCTTGCCGAACGAGTAGAACCGGCTGTGCTTGTCGGCGCCCGACAGATAGTCTTTGTCGCGCCCGATGAGATTGTCCGAATCCGGGAAAATAGCCTGCAGCGAAAGGATGTTCTTGGCCGCATCGCGAATCGGCACCAGAAGCGCATTCTTCGAGACGATCTGCATCTCGCCCGTCGCACCATCGAATTTCTGCCACGTGCCAACGCGCAAGCCGTAGGACTCGATGCCCTTGCGCGCGAGGTACGGATGATCGTTGCCATCGAGCGGACGCGCCGCATCCCAAATGCGATTCGCGAGTTCCGCCGCCGCCTTATGCTTGGCAGCGAGTTCCGCCGCGCGACGCTGGCGATCGGCTTCCATCTTTTCGCGATATGCCCGACGCTCGTCCGCCGTCATCGGCGCGCGCTTCGTCTTCGACGTCCACGGAAACTTGACGTCGTAGCCGTGCCGACGATTGCAGCCGAACTGACCCGCCGGCTTATCGTCGATGTGCAGGACATACCAGCCGTTCAGCTCTTTCGGGCCGTCGCCGTCCACGTGGATTCGATGCAACTTGCCGTCAGCGACGATGTCGCTCGGATTGACCTTGATGTCGTGATCGAACATGGCATCGCAGAACTCCTCGATCACCTGGGATTCGTTCACAACGGACGGCGTGCTATTTTTGTTCACCCTGAAGCTCCTGCCTCGGACACCCTGCCAAACGCGAAATGAGGAGCACGGGAAGCGCTGGCAGGAGACGCTTGTCGGATCGCGATTCCTATCCCGTGCTGTTACAATCTTTAATCAAATTTGACTATCAGCTAATCAATTTTGATTGAAAACAGGCAACTATTTCCTGTCGCCACCGTTAGATGACACACAGTTGTAAAAACTCGGAGGCAATTGTAAGAGGATGTTTCATCCGAAGTGAATCATTTTTGACCAAAAAAGCCATTTAATTAAATGATCCTATCGAATGACTTATAGCCTTCGACTATCGCCTTTGCGGCTGCGTCAGACGGGGCGAAGCCCGCGATGCCGCCGGCCTTTTGCACGCGATCGACGAACCGAATTTGGCCCTTGCGCTTCTTGCCGCCGCCGCTTTCTTTCGTCTCGATCGCCGTGAAGACTGCCACCGTGCGTCCGACCATCTGCGGAGTAATCACGATTTCCGTCCAGCCCACCAAGTCGGACGTTCCCTCTACTGGCGTGCCCGTCGGATCCGCAAAACCCAGCGCGATCGGCCGCGCGTTCGGCACGACGACAGACCCATCGGCAAGCCGATACGGCTCACCGCCGCCCGATACGTACGCGCGCCCCGTGTTGATCCGAAAGAGCGTCGTGCGCAGCGACGCGACAGCGAGCCAGACGGCCCGCAGCACATTGTTTTCGCGCATGCTTACGCTCGCGCGTTAGATTCGGCGATGCGCCGAGCGTCGTCCTCAAGCGCCGCGTGCTCGCGAAGCCCGTCGCTATCAGCGATCGTGTAGTGACGCGGATTTTTGTCCTCGTAGCGCGCGTAGATCTTGGGCATCAGCGCCTCGAACTGCGCTCTGACTTCTGCGAGCGCGGCCGCGTTACTGGGCGGACGGTCATCGATCAGCTTGCCGGCATGCCGCGCGTCGATGATGATGTTCAGGCACGCAAGCGCGTTCGCCAGATGCGGCGTGCCGTCGGTCGGATCCAATTCCTCGCCTTCCCACCAGGCGTCCATATGGCGATCGAGCGCCGACTTGTACACCGACGCGCGTGCGCCGGCCGCGCGCCAATTCCATGCGCCGTATTTGACGTTGCCGAGATAGTGGGAGATGGCCTGGTACGCCTTGACGATCGGCGATACCAGGTGCAGAGGAAGCTTGAAGGTCGCGATGGCGTCCTTCGGATTGCTGTGCTTGGCGGTCATGGTCTCTCAGTCCTGCCGATCGGCGCGGAACGAGAGACTGTTCACGCGTCAGAACGGCACGTCATCCGTTGCTTTCGATCCGCCCGCAGGCGCGCTGCTCGCAGCCGCCGGACGGTTCCCCGCGCCGGCATTGCTGTTCGCTGGCCGGCTTGCCGAATTATTTGTGTCACGACCGCCGCCCTCACCCTTGCCGCCGAGCATCTGCATCTGGTCCGCGCGGATCTCAGTCGCATAGCACTCCTTGCCATCCTTATCGGTCCACTTGCGCGTTCGAATCTGCCCCTCGACATAGATCGACGAGCCTTTCTTCAGATACTCGCCTGCGATCTCCGCCAGTCGGCCGTGGAACGCCACGCGGTGCCATTCCGTGAGTTCCTTCCATTCGCCGCTCGACTTGTCTTTCCACTTGTCCGTCGTCGCGAGACGCACGTTCGTCACCATGTCGCCCGATTGGAATGTGCGCGATTCCGGATCCGCGCCGAGATTGCCCACGAGAATGACCTTGTTCACCGATGCCATTGTTTTTTCCTAGAGTTGAATGACGCTCAGATGAGCGCCGGTTGTTCTTCGACGCTCGTCTTAACCGCGCGCCGCATGAACTGTTTGAATGCTTCGTCCTCGCTCGCCGACACTTCCGCCGCCGGCGGGTTCATCTCGTCGAGCTTTGCGCGCCACTCGCGCAATTCCTTGGGCTTCATGCCATTGATCGCCGCGAACGGCTTGCCGAACACCCCGAGCACGGTTTGCCCAGTGCGCTTGCGCCACTCGTCGATATCAGCGCGCAGCGCCTCGCGGAACGCCGCCTTTTCCTCGCGCGCCCGCACGATGTTCTGCGCGCGCGAGCGCGAGTAGCCCAGTTTCTCGACCATTTCCTCGACGCTCTGAGCGCGGCCCTGATCGGCGCGCTGACGCGATTTGATCTGCGCCTCCATCTCCGGCGTGATCCGCTGCAACTCGCCCTCGACTTGCTCGAGCGAGCGGCCGCCAGGTTGCGGATAGATGAAACCGCACGTCGGGCACGACGGTGCCGGTTCGTGCACGTGGTAGCACTGCGGACACTGCTTGATGGCGATCGTCGGCTCGTCGTCGTCTTTCTGCTTACCCTTGCGCTTCTTGCGCCCGTCGAGCGTCCAATCGCGCTCCTCGTTGGGCATACCGTGCTTGCGCTTCCATTGACCATCGAGCGTCGCGCCGACGTTGCCCACGTGATCGAGCAGATAGCACGTCGTCTTACCCTCAGACGGACGCATCACGCGCCCCACCTGCTGCAGGAACAGAGCCTCTGAGGCAGTCGGGCGCAGCATGATGCAGCACACCAGGTCAGGCAAATCGTATCCTTCGGATACCAGATCAACCGTGCAAGCCCCATCGATCTCGCCGCGCCGCAGTTTCTTGTTCACTGCCGTGCGCTCGGCGTCGCTCATCTCCGGCGCACCGACCAGCAACTCGAATCGGTATCCGGCCGCATTGAACTCGGCGGCAACATGGCGCGCGTGCTCAATGCTCGAACAGAAGACAATCGCGCGCGCGCCCGGGCAGATCTTGCTGTAGTGCGCGACTGCGTTTCCGGTGATCTTGGGTTTGTCGACGCGCGCCGCGAGTTCAGTGCGGTTGTAGTCGCCGTCTTTGTTTTTGCCAATGCCACTCAGATCTGGCGTTTCGATCGACGAATAGACGACGGGATTGATCAGCATGCCGCGCTCGATCAACTCCGGCGTCGATGGACCGAGCACCATCGTCTTGAAGACGCCGCCAGCATGCTCGCCCAATCCCTTGCCATCGGTACGCACGGGCGTAGCAGTAACGCCGAGCATAGGCGGACGGCCGAGCGCTTCGAACACGCGGCCCCACTTGTTGTCAGCGATAACGTGGTGCGCCTCATCGAAGATGATTAGGCCGAAGCGCATCGGCCCCTTCTTGAGGCGAATGAGGAGGGTATCAATGCTCGCCACCTGAATCCGCTTGTTGGGTTCAGGAGTGAAGAACGGACTGATCAGTCCATGCTCGATACCAAGATTGCGAAGCGACGCGGAAGCCTGCAAAAGCAGTTCCTTCCGGTGCACGATGATAACTACAGGGTTCCCCTTCGCTGCTGCGTTCTCTGCTATGTAGCTGAACGTATATGTCTTGCCGCCACCCGTAGGCAACACAAACAGCGTTGGATAGTTCTTCGCACGGAATTCGCTCCGTACTTCATCGACAGCAGCCTGTTGATAATCGCGAAGCTGGATACTTGGCATCTAAGTGAAGGCGCAGCAGCGTATTAAAGTCTGCGCCCTTGCAGTGGAGATGCCTAAAGTCTCCTGTCACGACGTCACTCATCGTCTTGCCTCTTAATCCCTCTCGCCGCGTCTAATTCGGCGCGCTTGTTGGCAATGATTTTTTCCATTGTCTCGACAAGCTCAACAGTCTTTGGAAGCTTCCTTCGCCAACGATCAGGCGTCGCGCGCGAGATCCCAGCCTGCTCACATATGGATGTGAAGTTAAGGCCAACCTTCCTCGCTTCAGTCTCGATCCGATCGAGGCGCTCTCTGAAAACATCGCCGAACGGCTTGAGGTTCATCCTTCTTCCCTTCTTGGTCATTTAATCGCACCTATTGTATCGGAATTGAGCAACGTCCAAGCCAGTTTCTTCGCCGTTTCCCCTTGTGCGACAAGGGTCTGAACGACGTCGGCCGGAGCCTATTTCTAGCTTGATGTTTGCTCAAATATGATACACAATCCGTGCGGCAGTTAACTATTTTTGATCAAAGGAGAGCTTTTTGTCCGTCACTCTCGAACGGCTGCAGGGTCTCGTAGACCTCAGCAACGATGACTATCACGCCGGCCCCGGGGTCTCAAAGTCCCACCTCGACGTGATCGCGGAGAAGTCTCCGCTCCATTACTGGAACACCTATCTCAATCCAGATCGGTTACCCCCTGAACAAAAGTCGGATTTTCTTTTGGGCTCGGCCGCCCACTCGGCCATTCTCGAGCCCGACTTGTTTGAGTCGAGTTTCGTCAAGTCTCCAGCCTTCAACATGCGGACTAAGGACGGCAAGCAAATGTTTGCTGACTTTGTCCAAGAGAATCCTGGTAAGCAAATCCTCACTCCAGACGATTATCAGACGTGCCTCGACATTCGCGACGCCGTCTATCGCCACCCTACAGCCCCCGGCCTGCTGAGTGGCGGAAAACCAGAGCAGTCATTTTTTGTCGACGACGCCGAGACCGGCGAACTCATTAAGTGCCGCTTCGACTATCTACAAGACGGCGGAGCGCTTGCCATCGACGTCAAGACAACCCGAAATGCGCATCCCAGATCTTTCGGTAAGGATGCAGCCAACTTCCGGTACGACATCGCCGTCGCATGGTACTTCGACGTGCTTCGCCAACTCTACAACGAGACGCCCAAATACTGGGTATGGCTCGCGATCGAGAAGGAGCCCCCGTACGCGATCGGACTCTACTACGCCAAAACGGAAGACATCTTGCGGGCGCACGACTCCGCGCGGCGCGATTTTATGCGAATCGTCAACTGCAAGCGAGCCAATGAATGGCCGGATTACGGGTGGACGGCTGAACCCCTTGATTTTCCGACTTGGATGAAACGCTGAAGTAGCTTCTAAACCACACCACCGCTCAGAGACCAAAACATGCAAATCGAACGCATCAAAATCTCCAACATTCTAGGCGTCGAGAATCTGGAATTCTCGCCTTTGGGGTTTACCACCATCAGCGGCCGCAACGGGACCGGCAAGACGTCTGTTTTGGAAGCCATCAAATCGGCGTTCAAAGGCGGACACGACGCCACCCTGCTCCGCAACGGTGCAGACAAAGGCGAGATCGTCTTCGTCCTCGATGACGGCACGAACATCCGCCGCCGCGTCGACGCCAACGCCAGCACCACCGACGTCGTGCGCGAAGGCAAGAAGGTGCCGCGCCCGCAAGAAGCGCTCAAATCACTGACCGACATGCTGTCGATCAACCCTGTCGACTTCCTGCGCGCACCGAAAAAGGACCGAGTGCGTGTCCTGCTCGAGGCGATGCCGATCCCGCTCGACGCCGGCAAGCTGGAGGCAGTTGCCGGCGTGAAGATCGACGCTCAGCCGGGCCTGCACGCTTTGCACGTGATCGAGAAAGTGGCAAAACAGGTGTATGACTTGCGCACCGGCTCGAACCGCGCCGTCAAAGAGAAAGAGGCGACGATCGGCCAACTGCGCCAGGCGATTCCGCCCGCGCCCGCCGGGATCGATGGCGACGAGACCGTACTGACGGCGAAGCTGAACGAACTCAACGACGCGCGCAACGCCGAAATGGCGCGCATCTCGACGAAACTCGAAGGCATCCGCGCCGATGCGCAGAAGGAAATCGACGAGATCAAAGCAAAGGCTCAAGCCGACATCGACGCCGTGCGCGAGAAGCTTGCCGCGACCGAGCGCGCGGCTGCGACTCAGCGTGAACGCTCGACGCAGCGCTCTAACGACGAAATGCAGCCCGTTTCGGTGCAACTCCAGATGATCCGCGAGAACCGCGATCTCCACGCGCGCCGCGCGCAGACGCTCGACACCATCGAAAACCTGACGACGGAGCTCGAGGAGCTTCGCGAGGAGTCCGCCGCGCACACGCAAGCACTCGCCGACATCGAGCAGTACAAGTCGGATCTGCTCGCCAATCTGCCCATTCCTGGCGTCGAAGTGAAAGACGGCGAGATCTACCGTAACAGCGTCCCGCTGGACCGCCTCAACACCGCTCAGCAAGTCGATATCGCGGTCGAAGTCGCCAAACTGCGCGCGGGCGATATCGGCGTGATCTGCGTGGACGGCATCGAACTGCTGGACTCCGATGCATTCGAGGCGTTCCGCGAGCGCGCGCTTGATAGCGGACTGCAAATGTTCGTTAGCAAAGTAACGGATGACGAATTCGCGATCGATTCGGAAGCCTAACAGGCTGCTGGATTAATCAAATTTGATCAAATATAATTAACGACTCTACCACCAGGTGACCAAATGACCACCACTGAAATCCAGCGCGCAAGCGCCGAACAGAACAACCCTTTCCAGCGCATGATGCAAGGCGTCGCAGGCGCGAACGTCGGCGCCGTTGCAATCGAGTCGGAGCGCGCGATTGCTGAAGCGCGCGGCCAGATGCAACTGGCGAAGATGTTCCCCCGCGATCTCAACGCGGCATACGCCGAACTGATGGACGCCTGCAAGTTGGCCGCCCTCGCGAATGTCGCGTTCTACTCGGTCCCGCAAGGCGGCAGCAAAGTCACCGGCCCGTCGATCCGCCTCGCCGAGGAGATCGCGCGCGTCTACGGCAACTTCGAATTCGGCCACCGCGAGCTGTCGCGCGTCGAGGCGACGCCCGATACCTTCGGCAAGTCGGAGATCGAGGTGTATGCGTGGGACAAGGAGAAGAACAACCGCTCGATCCGCCAAATCACAGTGCTTCACGTGCTCGACACGAAAGACGGCCCGCGACGCCTGCGCGATCAGAAGGACGTCGACAACAAGATTGCGAACGTCGCCAGCAAGCAAGCGCGCGGCCGGATCCTCGCGCTGATGCCGAAGTGGCTCGTCGAAGCCGCGCAAGAAGAATGCAAGAAGACCCTCGCGGGCGACAACAGCGAGCCGCTTTCGGTGCGCGTGCGCAAAATGACGCAGGCATTTGCCCAATTCGGCGTGACGACGGATCACCTTGAGCGTTATCTCGGGAATAAGCTGGACGATGTGATGCTCGACCAACTGGTCGAACTCACTGGCGTCTTCAACGCGCTGCGCGAAGGTACGAAGCCTTCCGAATTCTTCGGCGAGACCGAGGACAAGAGCAACGCCGACGGCGCGGCCATCACCGCGATGGCACAGAACCAGCGCCCGAAACTCGCCGACGCGACTTCCCAGCCGGCCGCCACACAGACCCGTGCGACGCGCTCGCGCGCCGCACCGCAGCCGAAGCAAGCCGAGTTGCCGGCCGATCCGCCTGCGCAGGAAACGAAGGCCGGGGAAACGCCTGCGGCCACCGAACAGCCCGCGCAGCAGGCGACCGAAAGCGCACCTCCCGCAGAGGCGAAGCAGGAGCAACCGGGCGACGTGTTCTAAGCACGCGCGCGAGTGAGACCAAGGCGCCGGGCAACCGGCGCCTATTCGAGAACAAAAAATGTCTTGGTCAGAACAGCAACAAGCCGCACTCAAAGCCGTATCGAAATGGGTCAAGGATCCGACGGCAAAGCAGATTTTCACCCTGTTCGGCTATGCCGGAACCGGCAAAACGACACTCGCCAAGGAGATCGCCGCATCGATCCCCGGCGTGGTGCTTTTCGGTGCATTCACTGGGAAGGCATCACTTGTGCTGCGATCGAAGGGATGTACCGGCGCGAGCACGATTCACAGCATGATTTACAAACCGCCCGAGGACGATGACGCCAATCCTACGTTCGTCCTGAACGAGGATAGCGACGTACGCACGGCCTCGCTCGTGATCATCGACGAATGCTCGATGGTTGATGAGGAACTTGGGCGCGACCTGATCAGCTTCGGCACGAAAATCCTCGTGCTGGGTGATCCTATGCAACTCCCGCCCATCAAGGGGCAAGGATTTTTCAACACCCGCTCGCCCGATGTGATGCTCACGGAGATCCATCGTCAGGCAGCCGACAATCCGATCATCAGGATGTCGCTCGACGTGCGCGAAGGGCGCGGGCTCACAGCCGGCCAATACGGTGATAGCAAGGTGATCCGCCGCGATCAATTGGCGCAGGCAGACGTCCTCAACGCCGACCAGGTGCTTGTCGGTCGCAACCGCACGCGGCGCAACTATAATGCGCGCATCCGACAGTTGAAGGGCTTCGAAGGGATCTTCCCCCAAATCAACGATCGTCTGGTCTGCCTGAGAAATAAAAAGGACAAGCAGCTCCTCAACGGCGGTATCTGGACGGTTAAAAACGTCAAGATGGACGCGAAATCTGTCGTTAATATGCATGTCGCATCAAACGATGATCCGAGCGTGAAACTCCCTGTGGAAGTCGATGTGCCGGTTGAATTCTTCAAGGGAACTGAGGAATCACTCAATTGGCGCATCCGCCGAGAAATGGAAGAATTCGACTATGGCTACGCGCTGACCGTGCACAAGGCTCAGGGCTCACAGTGGGCGACCGTCATGCTGTTCGACGAGAGCAGCGCGTTTCCCGATACTCGCCGCAACCACCTCTACACCGCTTTGACGCGCGCAGCGGACCGCGTCACTGTCGTAATCTAGTCCGCCGGGGACCAAAAATAATGAAGTTTGTTTCAGACCAAAAGGTTTTCATGCTCGCTTGCGGGCAATCCGTCGATCGACCCAACAAGGAACAGACGGAGCTCTACCTCCGCTTGATGCTAGAGGAAGTCGGCGAAACGCTTGTCGCGGCAAATCCGAGCCGCGCAGCAGAAATTCGAACCGCGATCAATTTGCTCGCTGATTTGGCGACGCTCTCCTCCCAAACCAACCGCGTCGAGCTTTTCGATGGCCTGCTCGACGTCATCGTGACGGCCACCGGTGCCGGGATCTCAGCCGCACTGCCGCTCGCAGAAGGATGGAAGGAAGTGTTCAGATCGAACATGGCGAAAGTCGATCCGGAAACGGGCGCCGTCCGACGTCGCGATGATGGAAAGGTGTTGAAGCCAGAAGGCTGGACGCCGCCCAATCTAGCGGCGATCCTCGAGCAAGCCTACGAACACGCGTAAGGCACCTCACAAAAAAGCTGGTCTCGCACACACAACTTAATCAAATTTGATTAATATACGGTTCATCAAATAACAACCGTGTGCGAGACCAGCTATGCCGAAACTCACGAAAAAAATCGTCGACGACGCCAAGCCAGCAGAGAAAGACGCCTGGCTTTGGGACACAGATCTCCCCGGGTTTGGAATCCGAATCCAGCCCAGCGGCCGAAAGACCTACGTTACGCGCTACCGCGCCGCGAACGGCACCCAGCGCAAAACCACCGTCGCACGCTGCAGCGACGTCACCGCCGACAAGGCTCGCGATCTCGCGCGCAAGGTGTTCGCGGCCGTTGCCGAAGGCAAGGATCCCGCCGCTGAAAAGCACGCGCAAAAGGTCGCACCCACGATGCTCGATCTGCGCGATCGCTACATGCGCGAGCATGCGAAACCGTTCAAAAAATCGGGCAGCGTTACAAACGACGAAACAATCTGGCGCCTGCACGTCATGCCGTTCTTCGGCGACAAGAAGCGCGTCGACTCGATCACGCGCGCCGATATCCTCGCGATGCACGGCTCGCTCGTCGACAAGCCGGCTACAGCGAACGCGTGCATCGCACTGCTCAGCAAGGCTTTCAATCTCGCTGAATTGTGGGCATGGCGGACGTCCGGCAACCCTTGCCGCCACGTGAAGAAATTCAAGATTCGCGAGCGCGAAACGATCCTCGCGCCTGACCAGATCGGCGCGCTGCACTCCGCGCTGACGGACATGGTCGACGAGGACGATATCCCGCAAGCGATGGCGGACCTCGTGCGCCTATTGCTGATCACTGGATGCCGCCTCAACGAAGTCATGAGCGCGCGCCGCGAATGGATCGATCGCGATCGTCGTCTTCTCCTCCTGCCGGACAGCAAAGTTGGACAGCGACGCATCGCGCTTCCGACCGCCGCGATGGAGATCATTGAGCGGATCCTCGACGACGAAAGCGGCAGCGACTGGCTCATCCCGGGCCGCGCGGCCGGCGAGCACCTGAAGCACCCGCACGCCATGTTCAAGCGCATCAAGGCGCGCGCAAAGCTTCCCGCCGATCTGCGGCCGCACGATCTGCGCCACACCGCAGGATCTCTCGCGCATATGGCTGGCTTGAGCCAAAAGCAGGTCGCGACGATGCTCGGACACCGCCAACTCGCCACGACGGAGCGCTATTTGCACGGCTTTGCATCAGATCACGCGCGCGCGGTCGAGACTGTCGGCAACGTGATCTCCGCGAACTTCCGCCGCGAAGTTGCTGCGCAAGCAGCAGCATGAGGACTGCCCGGGAAGCCGGGCTTTTCTTGACCAACAATATTCGCACGAACGAATAACTTAGCCACGAGGATGACCACATGAAAACGATACCCTCCGCCACACCCCGCATGTCACACATGTTCGACGCCGTCCGCGCCATGTATGTGATCGGCACCTCCGATGAACTCCTCGAGCTGCGCGAGCGTAACGAACAGCGCCTCGCGATCGCCCGATCGCAGCCGCGCGGCCAACAGGTATTTCGCCCGGCCCTGAATGCATAAAGGGCGCCGAAGCGCCCCTCTGTCTCGACACAGCCCGCACTCACTGCGGGCTTTTCTGTTCCGTCGGATTCTGTTCGTGCCAGTCGATCAGCGCGTTCAGTTCGTTCCGGCAAGCAGCATACTTTCCGCCGTTGACGATTGCGTTGGAGAGGACGTCGGCGGAGTCAATGCCGGCCCGAGCAACGTTGGGGTCTCCGGCCGAACCAGCAGCGACGCCGGCGGGGACGGGCACTGCATGTTCGACGGAAGGGTCGAGGGCGTTGTTCCACACGCCGACAAAGCCGACAGTGTAGACAGCAGGAGGAATAGCCTGGAGAGTTTCACCGAATTGCTCCGCATAAGACTTGGTTACGACCGGAACGCGCTGAATCTGCGTAACGGTCACGGTTTGAACTTGTTGCTGCGCGTGCGCCAGCGTTGCAGACAGCTTGCTGCCGATGTCTGTCGCGGCATCAAGCTTCGACTGCCAGGCGTCGTCCGCCTTCTTCTGCGCCTGCGCGTAAGCGAGCTCGTCGCGCGCGCCGCGCGCTGCATCGCCCTTGTAGTAGCCGAGTGCGCCGGCACCACCGATAGCGAGCACCACTGCGAGAATTGCCCACGGCAGGATAGATCCGCCGCCGGCCACCTTTTCAACGTCCTCGATAACGCTCATCGCGCCTCCTTAGGTATCGGTCCTGGCCTTCAGCGCGACACCGCCGGCGAGAACGCCCATCCCGGTCATCATGGCGCCGAAGCCGACGCCGAATTCGGTGAACTGGAAATGCCCATTCACCACCGTCGTATAGATGGCGCACCCGAGAAACGTCGGGATACCACCAAGCGTCAGCGCACATCCGCCCACACGGAACGGGCAATAGCTTGTGCCGTTGTTTTCCGTCAGGCAGTCATGCACGAGCTTCTTGATCGAATCAAACACCTCACACCCCCAGTGCTTTACAGGCTGCCGCGTAGAGCGCCTGGCGACGATCCCAGCCGTTCGGCATCGCCGCGCTTTTCGCATTGCCGATATTCACCGCGCGACTCACGCCGAGGAAGTTGCGCGCGTCCGCCAGCGCATTGAGCTTGTTCTCCGACCAGAACCATCCAGCCGCCATCGCGCCGTTCGCCGGCTGCTCGAGCAGTTCCGGATGGCTGATCAGATCCAGATCGATCGCGAGCCCGCACGCCACATAGTTATCCTTGCCGGTATGCTGGATCGGCCCGCGCCCGCGATAATTCCAGCCGTCTCCGCTCGACTCGTCGCCATTCCCCATGCGATTCGCATAGACGTTATTGGCGATCGCCTGCGGATTGCGATTGAGACGCTGTGCGAGTGCGTTCGGCGGTCCGCCGCGCTTGCCGGTCGACGAGTAACGCTCCCACGTGTTCGCGAGACCTTGCGCGCCGTAGTTCAGGTTCTCGATGAGCGCCGTAAGACCCTCACTCTCAATACCAAGAGTCGGCAGGAACGCAGCGATGCGCAGCGGAGAATTGATCTCGAATTTGTCGCAGGCGAGTTGCAGCGGAGTAAGCCACGCGGCCGCAACCGGCACCGATGTGCCGCAGCTTCTCCAGATGATGTCGGCGGTCAGGTTCACGACTTGTCCACCTTATCGTCGAGTCGACGATGCAGACTGTCGAGTTTCCCGGAGAACATCGTGTTCATGTCGCGGATGTTCGTCGTCAGCGACTCAATCGCGCGATTCAAACCGTCGATGGCTTGAGAAAGAGCACCCTGCGTAACGAAGCGCTGCTCCGCATAGAGCTTGTAGTCACCGAACTCGCTTTTAAGCGAGTCGTGCTTCTTGTCAGCCTCCGCCGCCACGTCGGCCGCAGCTTTCTTCGCCTCGCGCGCTTCGTCACGAACGCTCTGGTACAGAAACCACAGCACGACGGCTGCGCCGGTTATCACCAAACTCACAATGGCGACGATGACTTGTGTCCAGTCCATCAGCTTCCCCGTTCGCATGCGGCGCCACACCACGCAGCCCCTCGACATCACGAAACGCTTTGGACTGATTTTCATGTCACGACAGTCATGAAAAAGCCGCCCGGAGGCGGCTCATAGAACACATCATGCAACGGGTAGAGACCCATCCGAGTCGACACGCTCTCGAAGCATCGAAGCGGCACCGAGAAGCAACTGATACGCCGAGTTCGGATCCTGCCGCCATGCCTCTCCGAACCCGAGCGACGTGAGCAAAGCCTCGTCGCAGAAGTAGTAGCGCGAAAAACCCTTGATCGGACGCCAGAAGAAGCCGAACAGAGCCAGCACATCGTACGGAGCCCCTTTGTTCGATTCGAACCAGGCGACGGCCGACGCTTCCTGAGCCGCACTGAGCGGCAGATCGAGAATGTCCCAATCGGCAGAATCGAGCGCAATCTTGGCCTGACGAACACCCTTATCGAGGAACGTCGAGGACCAGCACGTCGACAGGCCGTCCGCATCAGGCTCGCCTACGACAAGCTCGCAATGCGAGTAAGGCCCGACCATCCACAGCTTTGTGAGACGCCCCATGATCCCCTTCCAGCCGGGATGCGTGCCCTTGAAGAACGCCGCCTTCATGCCGGCCACCCGGTCGACCAGTCGTATGCATTGACCGCGTCTGCGCTCGTCTTCGCATCGACCGCGTCCTGATGCTGCGCAGATGCGCCGAACGCCGCGCCCTCGCGCACCATGATCGCGGTTTTCAATTGCACGAACAGATCGAATGTCATGGTCATGTACGAGTTGTCCGCCGTGCGCCAGTACGTCGCGTAGGCTGGAAGCGAGCCCGCGTCAACCACGTTCATGATCTGAATCTTGCTCGCGATATCGGTCTGAAACGACTTCCCGTTGAACGGCGTGAGCAGCAGGAGATCATCGCGATGGTCGCGGATCTGCGCTTTCACAGACGCTTTCGCGGTCGCGAGCATCAAAGTCGGATCGACCGGCGGCGCATCAGCAAGCACGCCATTGCTGACGATTTTGGAGCCTTGATTGTCACTGCAAAACTGCCACTCCGCGTCTGTGAGATCGATGACCGCCACGCCTTCCGGCGCAGGGCTGTCCATCGTGTCATAGAAGGCGAAGATTGCGCCCGATTCGTTAAATGCCGCTTGCTTTTGGCCCATTATTTACACTCCGATCGCAATCCAGACATAAGAGCAAACCGAAGCTACCGAGCTCGCCTTATATAGCTGGAATTGACTTGCCGAAACACCCGCCGTTGAACAAAGATCTGAGGCCGCCGGATTACCAGCAAGCGAGCGCGTTGCTACGATGGAAAACGCGCCGGTAGAGAAAGCAATTGGGTAAGTGACGGTCGCGCTCTGCACGTTCGCCGCGACGCTAAAGACACCCCACTGGACAATCAGGCCGCTCGGCAGCTTTTGATAACCGGAATTCGAGAGGGACGCCCCGAACAAGACAGACGTTTGTGCTTGGCACGAACCACCCGATACATACCAGCCGCTAACGCCAGTCGTAAGAACGGCGCTGTCACCCGGACCAAGCACGAAACTTGAAAGTCCAGATTGCGACGAATTGCGCGCGATGGTGCCTCCAGACGCGGCAATCGTAACGTTGCCCGTCCCCATATTGACGAACGTGATTGCCGCGCCAGCAGGAAGATTGCCCGACACAGCCGGCAACGTAACGGTGTAATTTGTCGCGCCCGACAACGCGATCATCTTCCCAACGTCAGAAGCAGTCAGCGTCGCCGCTGCTGCCAGTGTGCCGAGCGCCGAGAAATTACCGAGCGACCGCTGCACAAACGCCGTCGTCGCAATGAGCGTACTCGAGTCGAACTGAGCCGCCGTCGGCGCCGTCGGCGTGCCAGTGAACGTAGGACTGTCCGTGAATGCAACGACGCGCCACGAGTCCCATGTACCATTCACATTCCGACGTACGCACAAGCTCTGATCGGAACCAGTCGATGAAACCCAATACTGAACGCAGTAAGGTGATCCTGCCGTCGAATGATTAACGACTAGCAGATAGCCGGTATTGCCTCCAATGGGTGGCTTATGCGCGTCAGCGGAAATGTTCGCGGTGTTGTAGTACAGCCCGTTGAGCGTGATCGAATCAAGAGACGTAATCGAGCCAGTGCCGGCCGAGACGCCATCGAGCCCATACGACTTGGCGAGCGCATGCGCGAATGCGGTTGTTGCAATCAGCGTGCTGTTGTCGCTCGTCGTTGGCGTCGGCGCGGTCGGCGATCCCGTGAGCGCAATGCTCGGAAAGTCCGTCGTCTGCGTCAACACGTTGGTGCCATCGCAGAACAGTTCGACCGACTGCCCCTGCGTGACTGCGACACCGGTGCCGGACGCGGTTTTGACTGTGAGCGTGTAAGCTCCCGTCGTCGAATTCCAGACGGTATAGAGAGCCGAACTCGCCGGAACGATCACGGCGATATTTGCGGTGATTGCGCCCGTGAGCTTCAGGATGCCGCGCCCCGCCTCGACGGCCGTAAGCGTGACGTTTGCGCCACCCGCAACGCTTTTCGTCGTGATGCCGTTGACCGTGCCCTGCACGAACGCCGTCGTAGCGATTTTCGTCGTGTTGTCGCCGAGCGCAGGCGTCGGCGCCGCCGGCGTGCCGGTGAATGTCGGCGAATTGATAGGTGCCAAACCAGCGGCACTCGACTCCAACGCGTCGACGTGCTGCTTCAGATAAGCCGTTCGATTCGCCAGGTTGAGGAGCGGCTTATTCGAGACTGCACCTACGCCACCGTCGACAGGGTCAACAGCCTCGAGCTGATAGACCCCTGCGTCGTACTGTACTGCTTCCGGTTGATTTGCCATCGCTCAGTGGATTAGAAGTTGATGATCCACGAACCCGTGAAAGACAGGTCCGAAGCTTTCGGGATGGCGGAGGTGCGCGTCTTGCGCGCATAGAGCAATCCGGACGCAGTGAACAGGCCGAACTCGCCAATATTCACGCCGTTGTCTTCGGCGGATCCGAGGGAGAAGTTGAAAGACACCTGATTCGCGGCCGGGTATGAAACGCTGTCGAGCGTCTTCATGTACGCGCTTGTCAGCGACGTATTTCCGGCCGCCGGCGCAGTCAGGCTCGTGCCGAAACCGATCTGAGTAACGCTCATGCCGGTAATGGCACCGCCAAGCAACTTCGCGTGAATTTGCTGGGAATTGGTGACGATCAGGTTCTTTTC
Organism: Caballeronia pedi; assembly: GCF_001544915.2. GTDB lineage: Bacteria > Pseudomonadota > Gammaproteobacteria > Burkholderiales > Burkholderiaceae > Caballeronia > Caballeronia pedi. The sequence goes on from NZ_FCOE02000050.1 coordinate 32,206, forward strand.
TTCGAACGTCTCAATCAGCTTGTCGTCCCGAAAGATTCGGAGCACAAACAAACCGTGAGGCGCACGTTCAAAATTGTCGATGAGGCGCAATTGGACACTCCAGTCTGATGACTAGAGTGTCGTGTCACGACCAACGTCAAAGAGACTCGGTGACCGACTGGATGCCCATCCGTTGGATGGTTCCGTTGTACGATCGAAGCCCCGAGTATTGATAGTTGTACGCGATCGTCAGTGACTCAGAATCCGTCGGCGCCGTCAGCGTGTCGCTCATCGAGGCGATCGCGACATTGACTCCGAACGATGCTTCCGTCGGCGCGGTAAGCGTGTCACTAAGGATTGGCGTCAGCGACAAGTTGAGAGGCAGATCCGTCGGCGCGGAGAACGTATCCGACATCGCTCCGCTTTGCAGCGTGAGTGACCGCATCTGTGTACCCGCCGCGCGGATGCGATTGACGATTCCTTGTACCGTCGTTTTGAACGACGTCGGATCGGCGCCGCCCAACAGGTCATAGCCGAATACGACATCGAATCGACCATAGAGCGGACGCGAGACGGCGTTATAGGTGTATGCGCTGTTCCGAGTGATATGGCTGTCATAGAGCGGAAACGCCGCACCATATTCGGTCGCATCGGTAACCGTCGTGCTCTGCCCCGTATATGCAGAGATCGCCATCTCGATCGCGACGTTGTTGCACTTCGGCCTCAGCACTTCTGCGACGATGCGCGGCCCGTAGCTGTCATCCAGCTCTCCAGCCTGGCGGCGCACCCCGTAGTAATCGCCGATCTCGTCGATCCACATATCGCTCGCCGTCGTCGTGCTCATCTGCAGGAGCATCTGATCGATCTGCTGCCCAGCTTGCTCGAGCTCGTTCGCATTGGCGTCGACATACGACCACAGCACATTCGTATAGCCGTAGATGTGATCGCCATTCGAAAGCGAGATATCGTTCGACGCATCAATCAGCACACGAGCCGAGAGACCCGAGAACGACGTGCCGTCGGCATAAGCGACCGAGTACCCTGGCTGGGATGCCAAGTAATTGACGAGGCTCCTAACGGTGTACTGAGACAGATCGATCGACAAGCTTTGACCGATGCCACCCGTAACAGTCGTCGTCAGCGCGCCGTCGGCGATCTGCCACACCAAGCCACCACCGTACTGTAGGCGCAGCGCCAGGAATGGATAGGGCTGTCGATCGAATACCCGATGGAGCAGTCCGAGCAGTTTCTGAGTCAGCTTCATCGTTAGCTCACCGCCACGGTGCCGGGCATCAGTTTCACATTCGATGCCGGCGTTACGTCAGCGGTCGGAGTGCTCACGACGAAATTCGCGACGCCTTCGATGTTCTTGACCAGCGTGATGATGTCGGCGAACAAGCACGGCACGCCCGTATCAAGCCCCTGGATGTAGGTGTAGATGGTCTGCACAGCCTGCGCAACAAGCGTAGCCTTGTCGTATCCGATGTCAGCGGTAAGCACAGCCGCCACCGGCACCGCCTGCTCTGTCGCCGCGTAGACGTCGACATGGACGCCCGCCGCCTTCCACCCGGCAATCTTGTTTCCACTGGAATCGGTGTAGCCATAGACCACCTTCTGCGCCTGCGTGACAAGCGCGTTCGATGTCTGCCCCACCCCGTTATGGATGTAGCAGACCACCAGACCGACAGGCTGATTGTTGTCGGTCTCGTAGGGCTCAACGACCTGCGCGGATACCACGCGCTCGATCACGTTTCCACTCGAGTCCGTGATCTGCGTCGTCTTGAGCCCGTACTTGATCGCCTCAACCGGCCCGCGCGAAAGCGCATCGATGAACGCCTGGAAACGAACCTTCCGCTCGTCGTCCGACTCCACATCGGATCCGTTGATGAATGGCGAAAGATTCGTGGCGGACACGAATCCGGAAATGTCCGGCGCGGCAGTGAACTGAGTGCCGGCGGCAATGTTTCCGGCCGTTCCCGACACATTCGCGGAGACCAGCACATCCGCATACGTGTTGCCCACCGTGATCGTCGTGTCGTTCTCAGACGTATAGGTGACGGTCCCACCGGCATACGAATAGACCGTCCCTGCCGGAATTACCTGATTCGTGGCCGCGGCCGCGATCGCCGTGCGGATCAATCCAGTAGTCGGCCGCGCCGGCAGCGCCGCGAAAGAGAACGTGTTGTACGTGGCGACCGGGATCGCTTCCTTCAGCCCGATGAACATCTCCTGATACAACTCGTCCAGCTCGGCGGCCGGCGCTTCGACGAGTGTGCGCGCGATGGCACCCTCGTTGAAGTCGGTGATCGTTGTTTGCGTGCCCTTCATCCAGTTGATCATCGAGGCGACGATACTGGTGAAGTCTTTGATCTGAAACGCCATGTCCGTCCTTAGCCTTAAACCGAAACCGTTACTGATTGCCCCATGACCGGCTGAACCTCGACGTCGACAGAAGCCGTGTCGCCGCTGATCGTCGCCTTCGCGCTTGTAACGCTGTCGATGCGCGGATCCTGCAGCAGCGTCGCTTTTGTGCTCGACGCCGCGAGCAGTTCAGCCGCTGGCGTCGCACCGGTTCCGATGAGGCTGCGCAGGATCGAGCCGTAACTCATGTGATAGATGAGATCGCCTTGCTCGGTCTCCAGACGGTTCTTTACCGCCTGCTTCAGGTTGTCGACGCCCGTCACGAATGCGAAGTCACCCGACTCAGATGCCTGCAGCAATCCGTTGCGAAGCGCGACGTCAGTGCCGAACACCTCCTTCGAATCCGTCGTCTGCGCGGCCGCTGACGGCGCGGGCACGAGGATCGGCTGACCGGTAAGCAAGACGCCGCTCCCAGCCTGCGACACGTCGTCGGTGATGTACGGCGGAACGAGACCATTCGGCGAGATGAGTTGCCACCACAGCGCCGCGTCGCCCAGCGCGCGCGCCGCGATGCGCTGAAGCGTGTCACCGTGATGCGTCTCGACGAAGGCAAAGCCTGATAGCGGCTTATCGAATTCCGTACTCATGCGCTCACCGTCAATCCGCTATTGATCGTGTTCAGATGCGATGCGAGCGTCGAGCTAGACATCGGCGATAGAACCGGATCCGTCTTCGCCAGAGCATTCAGCGACGTCTGCGCGCTCGCGTTCACGTTCACGCCAGTACTCACCGGCAACGGCGCGACCGCCGCAAAGGTGTTCGTGCTCGCGTACGCGCTCAGCGGGCGCCCGCCGCTCGTCGACGAACAGTTCGACGAGCCATAGATCGCCGAATAATCCTGGTACATCGGAGTCGTATTCACCGCGTTCTTGAGAACGCAGAAGATGTTCGTGAACGCGCTCGCGATGCCCATAAACATCGCCTTGATCGTCGCCGGCATGCTGATGATCGCGATCGCCGTTCGCACCAGGTTCGCACCCGCTTGCGCGACGGTCTTTGCGACGTTCATGAGCGATGTCGCGATACCCGTGACACTTTTGATCGCAGTCGTCACCGTGCTAAAGATCGCCTGAGTCGTCTTCAGGAAGCCCTTGATCGGCGCGAGGATCGTGCTGTTGATCCAGCTCGAGATGCCGTTCGCGAACGAGCCGATATCGGCGATGGATTGCAAGATGCTCGAAAGCCCCGCCGCCGTGCTCGACGCGCCGCTCGACGAGGACGGAGTAACGTACGCGCCGAGCAGATCGCTCGTCACGGTCATCGGGATCTGGTATTGCAGCAGAAGCGGCCGCGAGCGCGAACGCCGAAGCGTGACTTCGCCGGGGATCACACTCGACGTGAACTGGTTCAACGTGTCGACGAACGCCAGTTGCACTTTGCTGGGATCTTTGCCCGACTTATATGCATTGGCCTTCGCCTGGTGCCATCCATCGAAAATCAATGTCTTCAGATCGATGAAGCGCTGCACACCATCGGCGCCCGTCGTGTCAGCGGCCCATCCGGTATTGCCCGAGATATTGATTTTCGCGACGCCCTTGCCGAAGTTATCGGCGAATGCGCCGCCGAACGTCTGCTGAACCGTCACCCGAGACGGATCTGTCCGCGTCAAATCCTCCGGCCGCACCCAAAGCGTGATCACCTTCGGCTTCGAACTTGCATTGAAGTCGAAAAGCGCGAAGCTGATCGGGCACGCGTCCGGTTTTTGCGAGGAAGGAGTAGCGTCAAAAAGGGCCATTCCCCGATCGTAGTGTCACGACACGGAATCCCCGTCGGGTATGATTCGAGGACAAATCGGGGGAATCAGACAATGAAAAGAGCCGTTTTAGCCGCCATCCTCGCGCTTGCTTCGAGCGCTTATGCCGCCGACTCACAATGGTGGGTCGCGCAGCGCAATGGGATCTGCCTTTCGCTCGGCGAGGAATTCCCGGGCATGCGAACGCCGGAAGAAGCATGGGCGAAGATGATTGCAGGCGTCCCGGTCGAAAATCGGATCCGCATCAAGCATGTCTCCAGCACCGTTACCACTTTCCGAGATGCATTCGGCCGCTTCCCGCCGCTCGTGATGGTCAAAGGCCACGAGCGGTGCCAAGCGGAGATCGAGAAGTGGAATAACCCGTACGGCTACTAGGCTTTCGCCGCCGTCGTATCAGCGTTCGAACCCTGCGCGGTGTGATGGTGCGACTTCACGCCGATGCCGTCGACCGTGACGTCACCGCCGGTCACCGTCATCGCGCCCGTGAGCGTCATCGTCGTGCCGGATCCGCCCGAGCCCGTCATGCCGCCCTTGAACGTCAGCGCGCCGTCGACAGTCATCGCACCGGTTACATGCGTCGTCGGCGTATCGATCGTCACACTTGCCGCCTTGACATTTGCCGTTCCGGTCGTGGTAACCGCAAGATTACCGTTGTTTTTGACGTCAATATTCCCTGACGGGTCGATATCGATCGTCGCGACTGGTGATCCGCCACTGGCGACCGTCAGATGCACATGCACGGCCGCATCCGTATTTTTCTTGATCGCCCAGCTCTTGTCGAAGTCCTTGCCGGTCAGATCCTCATGATCCGGCGATGTGCCGATTCGGAGATACGTGCCGCTCGGATGGTATGCCTCGAAATTCCCCTGCCCGTCAGTCGTCGTATAAAAATCGCTCGGCGTGCGCGTCACCACGCGGTCGAGATCCGCGAAAAGCATCTCGCAGATCTGCGGAAAGCGAAAGCCGATCACCACCGCATACGGTCCGAACGACGCGACCGCCGCGAGCACGTCGCGATCCGTTTTGGCCGTGAGATCCCACTTGTTTCCGCTCGGAGGCGTCGACGGATGCGGCAGAGCCGCGTGACCACAATTCGTGCTCGCGCTCGGCGTCAGCACCTGCACGCCCGGCAGTTGCTCGCCGTTGTCAGTCATCACCAGATCGACTGAATAGTCTTCAGGGTGGACCGCAGCGACGCGGCCCCAACGCAATCCCGTCATTGATAAATTCCGCTCAACTCTGCCAGGTACGGGCTCGTCGACGCGCCCGAACTCACCTTGACCCGTTCGATGAATCCTGTGCCGCGTTCGAGCGTCAGCGTCATGAAAAGCCCCTGATACGGGATGCAATCCAGATCGACTTTCGATACGTAGTACATCGCCTCGAGCGAGCCGCGAATGATCTTCACGTAGCAGCCCGCGCGGATGTTCTCGTTCGCGCGGATCCGCGCCGTGCCGCTTTCATAGAGCACGTTGTCCTTGTTCTGTGCGACAACGATCGCCCTGCGGTTCGTGATCCAGCTCACCATGCTCGTGTCACGAGTCGCTTGCTGGTCAGCGGGCAGACCGCTATTTATCGTCGATACGTCGCTCCCACCCTGCTGCGTAGACGTCTCCATGATCCGCATGCCATAGAACTGAGTCGCGGAATTCGGATACTGGTCGAGAATCACTGTGTCGCGATCCGCATCGGTCATCGCAAATTGCTCTCGAAAGATGTCCGAGACCAACTCGAAACGCGGCGCGCGCGTCCAGAAGTAATTGCCGACGCCCGCATCCGATCGCGACACAGAGAGGCTGATAATGTCCGCCTCGTTGACAAGGACCGGCGTGAGCGCCACCGCATCGGGCTGAATCATGTTGCCCTGCAGATCCATCGACGGATTCGGACGGTACACGCAGTAGACGCCGTCCTCTCGGTCCTCGAGATAGAGCTCGTTCCACGCACCGACGTCACCGAAGGACGCCAGCAAGCTGTAAATCGTTCCCTCCTGGTTCTGCACACCGCCCACGCCCACGACGCCATTTGCCACGCTGATCGCATCCGTCTTGATCGTCGCCGGATTCGGCGAGTTGTCCGGCAGCAGGGACTGAAGAAACGGCGTGACGATCAGATCCATTACCTGCGCAACGAAATCGGCCGCCTTCAGCGTTGTATCGAAGCCGACGCCAAAGCGCTCGAACAACTTGAAGCCCGAGAGATAGTTCTCGCCGACGGTGTATTGCGGCAGGTATTTGATTTGCAGCATCTGCCACAACTTGCCGTAGTCCTGTCCGCTGAGCGTGATCGATCGCTGAGGCTTCCCATCGGCAGAGATCGATTCATTACGCTGCACCTCTGACACGAATCCGCGCATATAGATCGGCGGCAGTGTCGGATTCTCAGTGTGAGACGTGATGTCGTTATGGCGCATGCGGATCTCGATGACGTCCATCGGCTCGACGAGACCATAGATCGACTCCATCGCGCCGTTATGCACGAAATAGTCATCGGCCAGCGTGATCGAAAATCCGCCAGCCGGCTCGCGCACCGACTTCGACACACGGAAGTTGCCGAGTTCGCCGAGATACGGCGTTAGATCGACAGCGAAATTCGCGGGCAGGACGTTCTGAGAGACTGGCGTCGATCCGTCGAGCGTCCGACGTCCAGTGGTTTTGTAAAGCGTCACCTTTACGACAGGCGTATATTCCAGAACCGTCATGCTGACATCCCCAGCGGAATCGGCTTACTGACCGAAGTGTTGACCGATTTAATCGTGCTGATTGGCGCGCCCGCCTGCGTTTCATGGCGATGCGTGACCTCGACGGCGATCTTTTTGTCCTTCGACTCCGCAGCCTGCTTTTTCGCCTTTCCTTCTGCCGCAAGCTCGTCGGGCGACATCTGCTTGCCAAGGCCGTTTGCGATCGACGCCAGGTCGCGAGCGTATGTCGGGCTCTCGGCATAACCCGAAAGTCCGCTCGTGAACTTCGACGCGTCGTCGCCAGCATTGAGGACGCCCTTGTACTTGCGCTTCATCATCGCGATCTGCGCTTCGGCCGCCTCGTGCATAGAACCATATTTGCGGAAACGCGCCACGTACTCTGAACCGTCGGCATGCTTGTCCATCGACGTGACGGTGTCACCGTTCCATCCGAACGCCTGCACGTTGAACGGGTTGTTCGCGCCAGCGATTTCCTTCTTTCCCCACCCAGTCTCGAGCGCGAGCTGCGCGAGAATCAGCCGCTTGGATACGCCGGTTCCCTTCGCCACTTCGTCAGCGAAAGCGTCGTACTTCTGCGAGAAGGCTGTTTTATCGGCCGACGGAGCGCCGCCGCCCGCACCCGCAGATGTGTTCGTGTCGCCACTCCCGACCGTCGCCACCCGCCCTTTCAAGTCATTCAACTCTTTCTCGTACCGGTCTTTTTCCTTTTGCAGCAACTCGTTTCGCTCTTGCTCGATGGCGGCAATCTTCGAACTCGCGTCAGCGTTGTTCTTTTCGAGCGTCGCAAGCGTCTTTTTCGCGTTCTCAACTTCCTCCGCGCTCGAGCGAGGATCGTTGATCGCGCGCTGAAGATCGAACTTATGCGTGTTCAATTCCTTCGCCGCCTTGCGCAAAGGATCGATGCGTGACTGCGCCGACGAATTGATAGCGCCGACGTTCTCGACGTTCTGCGCCTTCGCCACCGCCTGAGCGATCGCCATCGGGCCGGTTCCGTCCTTCGCACCGGCGAGATATAGAATGCCCGCGCGCATGTCGTTCAGGAGCGGAACGCCCTTGTCGGCGAGTTCCTGAAGCTTGTTGCTCATCAGGTTCGTATCCTTGCGGATGTCCGAGCCGATCGTTTCCATCTGGCTTTTCGGCGCCGCGTCGCGGATGCGCTTATTCTTTTCGTCGTCGCTCAGACTGCCGTCCGCGTCGATTTGCGCCATCGTCGAGATGTTGCTCGCATCGAGCTTGCCGAGATCCACACCCATACGCTGCAGACGTCTCGACAAAGATCCGACGTCCGTCGGCTTCATTTGCGACAGTGCCGCGAACGCGCTTTCGTTGATGCCGAGCAAATTCGCACCCGCATTCAGTCCGAGTTCGCGTCGCTCTGGCGAGCCACTGTAAATGCGATTGATCGCCCCGAGGATCATCTCGAGATTCGTAGCGCGCGAACCCGTCGCCGCAGATGACAACGAGGCGCCATTGCTCCGCATCCAATTGCCCGCGAGCGTCCCGCGCCCGAAGGTGCCGGCCGCAGTGCCGAACGCGCCCTGCTGCAGGAGCATGCGCGTCTGGATCGGATCCAGCCCGAGCGACTTGCCGACCGTCATGTACATGAAGTGCTGCCCGGCCTCGCCAGCGGCACCGCCGTTCGCGATCGACGAATTGACCCGCGAAAGCATGCCAGCCGATCCGATCGGATCGAGTCCCGGCGTTTTCGATGCGACAAGGCTCGTCAGCATGCCGGCGTAACCGTCGACGTTCGCGGTCGCGAGCCCGAGTCGTGTTTGCTGAGATGTATAGGACGAGATCGCCTGAAGCATCTCATCGGACTTCGAGAACGCACCTGACTTCGCGATCGCGTCGCCGATGACAAGCGCCAATTTCGTGCTGTCGGTCGCATTTTGCGTCGCCTGGAACTGGCGCATCTGCGCGAAAAACGCATTCGACTGCGAAGGATCGAGACCGAAGCTGCGCGCGAAGCCGGCGGAATTGCTGACCTCACCGGCGAGCCCCCTATAGTTGTCGGCCGTCAGACCCGCGAGTCGGGCGAACTCGGTGCCGAGCTTCTGCCCTTCCTGAAAAGTCAGCCCGAGCCCATTCGCGACCGCATGAATCGACTGCTTCAACACCTCGAATCCGACGCCTACGTCGCCCAGTTGGCGCTTGAGCGTGTCGTATCCGACGTCGTCCTGTTCGGCCGCGCCGATCTTTTCCTTGATCGAGCCCATCAGCTTGCCGACGCCGAGCGCGACAAGTCCGCCCGCCAACCCGGCAAGCCCAGCCATTGCACCGCCGCTCAACCCCGCGCCAATCGCATCGTCGGCCACACCACCGACCGGACCCGCCGCACGCAGCCCGCTTGACACAACCTTTCGCTTCCACGACGAAGCGCCGCCACCGCTATCGTCATTCGCGGCATCGCGCTCGCGCTGAATCCGATCCCACTCGCGCTTGCTTTCAGAATCGTCGCGGCCGATCCTGCCCGTCGGAGCGGGTTCCGGCATCGCCGAGAACGACGCGCCCGTTCCTTGCGTCACGTACTCATACGCCTTGCGCATTTGCCGTGAGCGCGAGTTCGGATCGGCATAGATTTTCGACCAGTCAATCTCGAAGAAGTCCGTCGACTCCTGTCCGGTATCCTTCAGGCGCTTGCGCAAGTCACCTGAGATCTTTTTCAGGCTTTCGACTTGCGCCCTCACCCGATCGATATCGGCAAGCGTCGCCTTGTCGATCGGATTGAACTTGAGTCGATTGGCGTCAGCCACCGCCGACCCGACCTTATTCATCCGCTGGGTCAGGTCCGACAGCGCTTTATCAAGCTGGCCGCCGTCGAAAGACGCTGAAATTGGTATCTGTACGCCGCTCATTTATTCAATCGTTTCCCAGTCATTCGGATCCTCAACACCCGTATCCGCCTTCGCATCAGCGTCAGCCAATTCGGCATCAAGGTCAAAATCATCGTCTTCGGATTCTTCTTTCGCGGGATTTTCCACGTAGTGGTGCGCCCAGTATTCCGTTTCGATCTGCTCGACCGTCGCGTCGAGGAACCTATCGTCCGTCGGTGCCAGGTTGTACTTGCGACGAAACCAAAAGTGCAGCGTCGTTGCCATCTCCCGACCGTTGCGCTTCGCTCGCGACTCCATTTTTTCGTCGAAAGGAGCCCTCCTTCGCGCGGAGCGCAGCGTGCACCTTCATCAACTTCGCATAGCTCTCATCGTCGAGCGGATCGAGCTCGTCAAGATCCCATCCGGCCGGCGCGAGCAACGTCAGCACCTTCAACGTCGAGATCATGCCCGCCACCGTTTCGAGGAACGGCGAAGGCGTGGCGACACCCTCAGTCAGTCGCGAGAACTCAGTTGCGATCGCCAACTCACGGCGCATGTTCCGGCGGGCGAATGTGAAGGTGCCGACGCCCTCCACGTGTTCGTCAAACTGCGGCAAGCCAGGTGCCTGACTCATTCTCTTGCTCCAGAAATATTGTTCAATAAGAAAGGGGCCACCAACCTGGCGGCCCCTCCATTACACCGTCACGATTCGATTAGATCGACGTGCCAGACGTGTCGAGCGCGTTGAACGTGCCGCTCGAGATCACCAGCGCATTCGCCGACAACTCGACGTCGCCGGACGCGTAGCTCACGCCCATGTACTTCTTGAGCAGCGTGCCGTCGTCCTTGTCGAACACTTCGACGTCGAACACCAGGCCCTGCAGCACTGCGTCTCCGTTCTCGACTGCGATGCCCACCGAGCGCATCGAGCCCTTCTTCAAAACGACTTGCTGGCAGGTGAGCGTATGACGCGCGACAGTCGGCACGTACTCGATCACATGGATATCGCCGATGCCCGTGACAGGCTCCGGCGCATAGTCGTCGTTCATCCGGACACTGCGCATCGCGCCGATCTGATTTCCGTCATACGTGATGACGATCCGGTTACCGGAACGCGCTTTTACGTTGGTCGTTGCCATCCGTCAGGCCTCCTTATGCCGACGCCGAGCCGCTGTACGGCACTGCGTACACCGTCACCGGGATAAAGTTGATCGGCAGCACAGGCGAACACTGGAAGCTGACGCCGATGACATCGCCATCGAGAACAGCCGTGATTCCCTTGTATGCCGGATTGGTCGAGTCGCCCACGAGGACGCCCGGGCCGGTCGGTTCCGGTTTAGCGAGTGCACGCAGCGTCGAGTCAGCGATCGAGACGGCACGCGCCAGGTTTTGAGGCGTGCCCTTCTGACCGCGCAGCTCGTCGAGTGCATCGCGCACGTTGCGCACGGTGTAATCCAGCGCGAAGCCAACCGATTGCTCGACGCGGTTGTAGTTGGCGTTCGTGAGCCACGTGGAGATCGACTTGACCACCTTGTAGCCCTTCGACGTGTTCTCAACGCACAGGACACCACCCTGGATCAAGGGATCGGTATCCGTCGGATTGCGCAAATCACGCTCGAGCCCACGCACAGACAGCGACTTGTTCGTAAGCGGCGTGCCGGGATTCACACCTGAGAACGCGCCCGCGATCATCGCGGCGAGCAGATACGGCGGATACAGCGTCAGGTTGCCGTTCGCGTCGTAGTCATAGAACCCGATGTGGACGAGCGACGTGCGGTCGGAGTTGAGCGCCTTCGCCGCCACGATTGCATTCGCGTCACTCGTGCCGAGCGCCGTGCCGCAGATCGAGCGTCGCTCCTTGCGGCCGGTCGTGCTCATGAACTGAGCGTGAGCATCTGCCATCGCTGCGATCGACGGATCCGACGACACCGGCGTGAACCACTGCATGTCCACGTTCTGCAGAGTCGTGAAAGCATCCGACCACTGCGAATTCGTGGTCACACCGTCCGATCCGCCCGTCAGATACGTGAACGGAATCGCTGCGGGCACCTTGCCGGCGTTCGTCGCTCGCGTCGCGGTAACGAAGCCCTCGCCCGAACCGTTGAACCAGTCGATCAGCGCTTGCAGGTTTGCGGTCGCGGTGTAAGCGGCCGTCTTGACATCGACGACAGTCGCATAGTCCAGTCCGTTGAGAGACGGCTTTGCACCATTCCCGTCGAGCACCGATGCAGTGAAGCCCGAAACGATGTTGATCGAATCCACGAGTTGCTGGACCGTCTTCATCTGCGTCAGATCGATCGATGCGACCTGCGTGCCAGACGGCGCCTGAAGCGTGACCGCCGTGCCCGTGATCGACATTACAGCCGAAGCAGCAACGCCGCTGTACTGCACCGAAAACGCATTGCGGTACAGGTTGTCCTGTGTGAAGTAGTCGTTGCCGTACTGGACCGTCGGCTGCAGACCCTGCGTCGAACCAGCCTGAATTTTGACCTTGATCTGGTTATTCCAGGCACCGTAGTCCGTCGACACGAGGTTGACCGATGCCGCACTCGATGCATCATTCAGCACGAGTGCCGACTGAACAGCCGGATTGACGCGAACAGCAATCACAGTCGCCGGACCGCCGACTTCCGTGCTCGGAGAGAATGCCTTTTTGACGGCAGTCAGAAGCTCGCCGTCGATCAGTGCGGATTCAGCCTCGCTCGGGCTGCCGAACGACAACGCCTTGTTCGGTTGACCGCCGACCGACGTGCCGATCAGCGCGACCACATTGCCGACCGACAGGTTTTTGTTCGCCATCGCGGAGTCGTCCACGGCCGACATCGTCGCGGGCGAAGTCCAAAGGCGTCCGTTAAAAAATACGGGCATGATTTATCCTCAGACCGGTTTGGTTACGAAAGCCGTGAACCGGGACTGATAGTTCGATTCGGCATCCTTAAAACGTCCGGCACTGGTTTCCGTGAAATGGAAAGCTGCGATCAGCTCGACTCGGCGATCGCTGCGCGACAACCGGACGCAGAACTCATCGAGCGTCACATCTGCTACCACCGGACTGGCGGACACGGCGTCAACGGCGGAAGTCCCACCGGCATCTGCCGTAACGTCTTGTTCCATGCTTTTTCCTCTCAATTGGGGGATAAAACGGTCACTTGCACATCACGAACTGGAGCGACTTCATCGCTCACAATCACCGGCGCCACGCAAGTAAAGGTGCCGGCCGTCTGGTACACCGGCGTGGGGTACTCGCCGCTGACTGCGTCAACGTCCTGCTGCTGGAACTCGATCTGTACGAGTCCGGCCGCATCGAAAACAGGGAAATTGGCGAGGACGATTCGGCGCAGTGCTTGGCGCATTGCGATTCGCTCGTCCGGGTTTTGCGACCAGCCGATGACGGTGATTTGCACGTTGGCAAGCCACCCTTCCGACTCAGTCCAGGTGTCCGCATCGACATCGAATGAGTCGATCTCGAGCAGTTCGCCCAACGACCGCTCCATCGGCGCATCGCTCGACAAATGGATGCTCACCATCGGCCAGGTTGTGCTTTCGTACTGAGGGGGAGCCGTTAGGACGGGAATCGCCGAATTCGGAGATCCGATAGTTCCTCTCTGCACCTCAACGGCGAGACCGGCCTCGAGGCGATCCCGCAAAATCGTCAAGGCATCCGAACTTCGGTCCTGATACGTTGCGCGCGGTGTCGCGCTCGCGGTCGCGCTGGGCGACCACTCAACGCCGTCCCAATAGAAGGCGCGATAGAACACCGGGACATCGTTTTGCAGATACGCGAAATCAACTAGGTACTTGTCGTTACCCTCGTACGCGACGAAGGCAGCCGGATCGCTTTGATCCGTGAAGTCGTCAGTTGCTTTGCGAAGGATTCGCCACGTGCGCGCGCCAGCGGGCGGCGCAAGGAAAACCTTGAGCGCGTTGCCGACTGGAAGTGGAATCACCATGCTGATCATGGTGAAAGTGTGCTGTCACGACTATCGACGAGGCGTGACACTAGACTTGCATCAAGGAGGTACTTCGTATGGCTGAATTTAAGATATCTGTTGATCTGTCTGACGTGATGAACGCAGTTCCAGTCATCAATGCGCAGATGTTCCCGCTCATCGCGCAGACCGTGCGCGCGATCGCGACACAGACCCAAGCGAATTGGATGACGTCCGTTCGCCGAGCAAAGCTATGGAGTGGCGAGAAGCTCGCCTACGAGGAATCCATCAAGGTCACGCCAATGGGCGACTTCGGAGCAGTCGTGTGGACGGACTATCGGAACGCGGCTGACATCGAGACCGGACGCGCACCGTATGATCTAAAGCAGATGCTCAACACGTCGCCGAAGGTGCGGCGCACGAAGGACGGGCGTCGGTTCATGATCATTCCATTTAGAACGAACACGACCGGATACGACGCGCTCACTTCGTCGATGCCTCAGAACGTTTATGACGCAGCATCGCAGTTGAAGCCGAGCAAGATTGTCGGCAAGACGATGCGTCCGACGGGTGAACTCACGTCGATTCACCCGAAGTGGGGTACGCGCCCACTGAAAAAGCAGACGCCATTCGCATCCGTCATCGCGACGCGCGCGGCGATGATGACCGAAAAGCACATCTATAAGTGGGGGACGAAACTCGACACGAGCAAGCTCGAAGGATTGAGCGAGCAGCAGCGCCGCCGATGGAACAACATGTACCGGTTTGATACCGGTAGCGGCGCGAAGCGTAGCTCCTCCTTCATGACCTTCCGCGTGATGATGGAAGGAAGTAGCGGATGGATTATCCCGGCGCGGCCGGGACTCTACCTGGCTAAGAAGACGGCCGACGAGATGCGCCCGAAGGCAGAAAAAGCACTCGTCGAAGCCGTCAGACGTTCGTTCAAGTAGTCGGCGCCAGATCGCGCCCAAACAGATCGAAGCGGCGCAGCACGACGCGCTTGGGCAATCGAGCGCCGGAATGCTCGCCTCGATCGCTTGGGAACGGCCCGTAGCAGAAGTACTCGCTGAAGCGCGTGCCCGTGATGCTGTACGACGTGCCCGCCGGCGGCGCCCCGATCGACCAGACCGGAACGCCGTTCGCGGGCACCTTCGGGATGCCGCCCTCGACGATCTGCTTGTCCGCATCGAGCCAGAAGACTCGCGTGACTTTCTCGACCGGATCGAGGATTCGCTCGTTCGGCGCGCCACGCGTGAAGCTGAGCGAGAAATAATCGGTGCTATTGAGCATCGTCACTCGGTCGAATTGGCCCATCTCATACATCGGCGAGTCGGATCCGATCGTGACAACGGCGTCGCCGTCTTGCCACATACCGAACTGCGCCCACTGCTGGCGCACTTGCTGCCCCGCCATGCCGGCGACCGCGTCGAGCGCTGCCGCCCAAATCCATCCCTTGCCGAAGCATTGCGGGCAATTCGGCGCGGCCGCGCCCGAATGGCGATTGATACACGGGCACCGGAACGCCTTGCGCCATTTGAACTGCTGCCCGATGTGATTCAGATGTGCATTGAACCTTGCAGGATTGAGCCTCATCCGAGCACCGCCGATCGAATGCCGTGGATCGCCGTCATCAGCCCGCCATTCGTTCCCTTCGCACCGTACAGAATCGTGTCGATCGTCGCGTGATAGTCCTCGATGCTCACGCTCACGCTTTCCGACAGCCCGTCCGCGCTGATCGAGCCAGACTGTGCCGGGAACGTGTCTTCGATCGCCTTCAGCACCGCAAGCTTTTTGACGACGTCGATCAGATCCGGATAGTCGCGCGCCACGTTTTCGAGACCAGCGATATACGTCACTTCGAGCATGAACGGAATCGTACGGCCGCCGGCGATCGCCTGCATGATGAAGGACGACAGCGGAACCTGAACCGAGTATGTCGTCGGCACCAGGCGCACGACGCCATATTTCTGATCCAGCCTGATCCACTCCTGCGGCACTGTGAATACCATGCTGGCAGGATCCGGATACGCGAAGCGCATCGACTGAATTTCGCGCACCGGCTTCTGGCGCATTGCGACATAGCCCCAACTGTCACCCTCGAAGAACTGCGGACCGTAATCGTACGGTGCGTCCACCGCGTACGGCATGCCAGCGGGCAGCGCGGCGATCTGGTCGGACGTTGGGTCATACGGGAAAAACTGCGTTGGTACAAGCGGCACGCGCAGATCTCGCGCGACACTGGCCTCAGCCGCGCGGAGCTTGCCCCACAGATAGTCATCCGAGAGCGTGCCGTTTGTGAAGAATGTAGCAGCCGCCTGCATCAGGTTATCTGCCCGCAACTCGTCGATGATGAAATCGCGCACGAACAACGCCGACTTCGTAATCGTGCCGGCAGACTCGACGCCGATCTTGAATCGCTTTATGAGGCTCGGCGCGCTACTCGTCAGCGTCAGCATTGCGGCGCCAACGGGAAGCTGGCCGGCGAGATCTGCCGACACCTGCACAACGACGATGCCCACGTCCCAGTTCGCGCCGACGTCCGTCGACAGCACAGGGATTGGCGCACCGATCGAGCTGGAGCCGTCGAGCGTAGAGAATTGCGCCGACACGGTCGACGCGGGATCGAGCGCCACAGGTGCGCCGTTTGCCTGGACCGCCAGCGCGATGCTTGCCGCCTGGCCGGTAAAGATTGTCGTCATGCGGGTTCCATGCCCAAAGGAAAAGCCGCCGGCGGAGTGATCCGGCGGCGGCCTCGCGGCGGAGATGCCGCCTTACTGCTTTAGCGCTGACTGAGCGTCTTGATGGAAACGCCCGACACGACGGCGGATCCGTAGGTCGAAGCATTGGTGTTTCCGATGCCCGCGACGTTCGCCGTATCCAGGTGCGCAAGCAGATTCGCGTACTTGGTTTTCAGATCCGCAAACGACGCCTGCATCTTGTTGTAGTTCGTGATCAGATCCTCGATCACATCACCAAGACGCGCGTCATGCGCTGCCGGACTCATCCGGTTCAGACGTTCCTTCAGCACGCTTTCAGTCAAAGCCATGATTCACCCTTACTGTTGAACCGGCGCCGCTTCGGCTTCGCCGGTCGATTGAGCCGCCGGCGTCGCGGCGTCAGTCGCGCTCGCGTCCGCTTCGGCCGATTGCGTCACGGGCTCTTTGAGCGCCGCGATCTCTTTCGCTGCGTTCTTGCCGTGCAAGACGTAGCCCTTGATGCTCGTGAACATCGCCGCAACGTCGTCCTCGATCTCCTCCGAGATCATGCCGAGCTTGTGCGTCACGAATTTCACGCCGCTGATCAGTTCCGATGCATTCGGAAGCGAGCAGATAACTTTTGCCATGCCATCTCCTAGAAGGTTGAAACCGCGCGCCCGGAGGCGCGCGGCATTATTCCTACCGAC